>NZ_JAENHM010000060.1 GCF_016595245.1 Azospirillum endophyticum | reverse complement strand
GCAACTTGAACGAATCACAGGTCGGCGAAATTACGCAACTTTATTTCCGGTCAGCCTCTTAGGGCGCGATCAAAATTGCCACCTTTTGAACAACCAGACTTCGCTAGCGATTGGGAATCCGCAGCCCACGAAAAGGTTGAGGCTGCCATTCACCTATTGCAAATCAAGAAGTTCTCGGCAGCATACGAGTCGGCAGGAGTTGCAATAGAGTGTGCATTGAAAGCTCGCATCATGAAGCACGAGCGCCTAAATTGCTGGCCAGATAAGAGTTCCAGGCGCGATTTATACATTCATGATCTGAACGGGTTACTAAAGAAAGCAGGGCTTGATGCAGAAATCCTAAGAGAAATATCAAATGCGGCGCCACTTGGTGTTGCATGGATGATCGTCAAAGATTGGACAATCGATGTTCGTTACGCAAAAAATGTGCGCCTACGAGACGCACGTGATATTGTGGAAGCGGTTTCGTCGAGAGAATCGGGGCTGGTGAAATGGATTATCGGACCGTAACACTCGATAAGGATCGGGAGGCTGCCGGCCGCACCATCCTTAAGCTTGCTGATGAAGTCGGCTTTGAAACTCAAGCAGCGGCTTGGCTGCATCTTGCCGAACCCAATGCTTGGCGGTTTTACCTCATAACTTCAATGATAGATGAGAAGGGGCCGAAGTGGATTTATGAAAGGCTTCTAAAATTTTTCGCTAAAGTAGGTCTGCCGAAAGGAATAACTCCTCTTGATATTTACATAGGAAGTCCGAGCGACAAGTTATTTTCGCAACTTCCTTTTTCCCTCGATTTTGAGGATGAGGAGGGAGGCCTATGTGAAATCTCTGATCCTTCCGGAAACCCAGATTTTCTATTGGATAAGGGATTCTTCTACAGGCTGCGCAAACAGAAGATTATCGCCCGCCCCAACCAGTTCGACCTTAGGGTCAGACAACGTCTCGCAGCATAGCAGTGATATACTCTGATACGGCCGCCCTTAGGGCGGCCGTTTCCATTTGCGTACTGAGTGCGTCAGCACGCGCCACGGCCCATGTAGCGGGTGGCTGGAGGGGTGTGGATGGTAGAGGGATCGGCGCTCGTGACTTCTGTAGAAATTTACCGGGATGGCGAGCGCCCGCCTTATGTTCCAGGCGGTTCGCCCCTCGGTGGGGCATCGGCATGGTCGTAATAGCCATCCAAAGATCATAAACTACATTCATTGGACCGATCCCCTTCAAGATCCTCTGCTTTGCCATCTTCCATGTGAAGGTGATCCGGGTCAAAGGACGGTTTTTCTGAAAAGCGACAGGGTCGGCCTGTTCGGGGGTGAGGGATCCGATGTCCGCCCGGCGTTCGGCGTGGCGCCGCTTTCCACGGTTCGATCGCCGCTTCGCTGACCTGGAGTGTGAGGCTGCCACGCTGGCGCAGGACAGCGTCATACTCGGTTCAATTCGTCACTTTGCACTTCGGCCGGGGAATAGGATGGCGACGGGTGGCATTGGCCTTGTGCATCATAGCCGGCAACCGGATTGGGATGGCGGCTTTGACCTACGACACCCACCCCATTCGTGCAACAGGGCGGCGGGCGCCGCACCCCGCATTTCTGGAAGAAGTCGTTATCGGGTCTCGACGTGACCGAGCCGTCCTGCCTCACCATTGAGCGAGGCCTGAGCCTTCTCCCAGGCATCGCTGCCCGGATGAAGTGCCGACCACAGCCAAGCCCAGGTCATGCGCTGCACGAAGGCAACCCGCTCCGGGTTCTCGTCGGTCGTCTCGCCCGCGTCATAGCCGGCAACGCCGCCATAGCCGTGCTCGGCGTCGGTTACCGCCAAGAGGCTCTTGGGAGCCGGGCTCAGGCGGTAGGCATCGCTGCGCCAGTCCGCGTGGGTTGAGAAGTTGGGGTTGAAGTCCCTGTCCCCCGCCACGACGAGAGCGGGTGCCTTCATCGCGTCAAAGCTATTCTTCGTCAGTGCCGGGTAGCGCTGCCCGACTGGCCCGTCCAGGCGGGCGCCGAGACCGGGGGCACCGATGAGGACGCCCACCTTGATGCGGTCGTCCCGCAAGTCCAGCGTTTCTTCCCCATCGATGTCATGAAGTTGCATGCCGAGCAGCATGCCTGCGGTGAAACCGCCCAACGAGTAGCCGGCGACGGCGACCTTCTCCCGATCGAGACGTCCGGCCAGGCCGGGTACCGCCTTATCGATCAGGGCGAGCCGATCGAGGATGAGAGCCATATCCTGCGCCCGCGAGCGGTAGAACAGAGGGGCTTCGGGCGTATCCGGACTCAATGTCGTGGAGTTGAGGTGCGTCGGCTGGATAACGACAAATCCATGCGAGGCCCAGAATTCCGAAAGTGGAAGCATGCCCCGGTTGGACGACAGATAGTTCGATGCTCCGTGGCCATGCGACAGGAGGATAATAGGCAACTTGTCTCCCGTCGTCGGGGCGGACACCCGCAGTTCGATATCGGCATAGCGCTGAGGTGCCGGGATCGTAATCGGCGTCACGGCCATGAATGGGGTTTGCGCGGCGACCGGGATGAGGGCGGCATCCTTGATGAGTTTGTCGGCCATGATTGTTCCTTTCGATCTGGAGGCCGCGTCGCGATCGCGTTGGGGCCTGTTCAACATCGTGCCGTTCGGCTAAAGATAAGCGGAACGTTCTTCCGCTTTATACGGACGACCGTTCCGTTTAGCAAGGGGATTCCGGATATGAGCGTCAAGAAAAGCGAACTGGAGGTCTCGGCGACGGCCGAACGCCCTATGCGCGCGGACGCACGGCGCAATCTGGCGCTGGTCGTGGAGACAGCGCGCGATGTGTTCGCGAGCGCCGGAGTGGATGCTCCGATGCGCGAGATCGCTGAGAAGGCGGGCGTGGGTGTCGGGACGATCTACCGGCATTTTCCGCAACGCTCCGACCTGATTGCCGCGGTATTCCGCCACGAGGTCGATGCCTGCGCCGACGCAGCGTCGGACCTTCTCCAGCAGCATCGACCCGGGGAAGCGCTTGACCGCTGGATGCAGCGTTATGTCGACTTCCTGATCGCCAAACGCGGTCTGGCTTCAGCACTCTACTCCGGCGGACCGTCGTTCGAATCCTTGCCCGCCTATTTCGACAGTCGCTTCGAACCCGCGCTGCAATCGCTTCTGGATGCGGCCGCCGCTTCGGGCGAGGTGAGCGCCGATGCCCGACCCTACGATCTGCTTCGAGCTGCAGCCAGCCTCTGCGCGCCATCCAATAAGGGTGATCCCACCATGGCGCGTTGGCTGGTGGCGCTCCTTATCGATGGTCTGCGCTACCGTGCGCCGACACGCACCACCTGACGCTCAAGTAACACCGAACTGCCTACTCGAGATACACGCCAACGCAAGACATGCTTGAGCCGGACAGTCCCGTTTCCCTCTCTCGGCTTTCCAATTCGAAAGCAACTTTTGCGTTTTATCGCTGCGCCACAAGATCAACCGTTGATGCCGCCGGGATGCGTCTTCGAATAGGCATCCGGCGACCGCGGAAGACGTGGTTGATCGGGCCGGTCATCCCCGCCCTCCTCTGTTCGCGGCCAGCAGGGCCACGATCCGCCAGGCGGCGTCGGCCGGGTCGATGGCGGCGATGCAGTGGGCGTCGGCCGCCAGACAGGACGTGGCACAGGGCGCCACCGCCGCCTCGGGCCGCAGGACCAGCGCCCGCTCCTCCCGTCCGCCGGTCCAGGGACGAAAGCGCTCGGGCGCATGGATGTGGTTGGGATCGCCGCCTGGGGGATGGCAGGAGAACACCGCCACCGGCACCCCGGCCGCCGCCGCGAGATGGGCGGGGGCGGAATCCATGGTGATCGCCAGCGCCGCTTCCGTCATCACCGCGGCGGCGACGCGCAGCGGGGTGGCGCCGGTCAGGTCGATGGTCCGCCCCGGCAGCGCCGCCGCCAGCAGGTTGGCCGCCGGCCGCTCCGCCAGGGTGCCCAGCACGGCGATCCGCGCGTCGAGCGTGCCGGCGACGGCGGAGACCACGGCGGCCAGCCGCTCGGCCGGATAGTTGCGGCGCGGGCTGGCCGCTCCCGGCGCCACCGCGATCAGCGGCCGGCCATCCGCGGACCCGAGAAGCCGGCGCGCCTCCTCCCGATCCTCCGCCGTCAGCGTCAGCTCCAGCGGCCCCAGATCCGGCGCGGCGCCGAGCGCATCCAGCAAGGCGCCGTTCTGCTCCACTTCGTGCCGGCCGGGCGGCGGGTCCAGCGCCAGCCCATAGGCGCGGTCGAAGCCCCGGTTGCCGTCGGCCTTCCACGGCGTGACCCGCTCGGAGAAGCCGGCGACCAGCCGCGCCCGGCTGTTGGCGGCGAGCGTCGTCGCGCCATGCCGGTCGAAGTCGTAGCGCGGCACCAGCGCCAGATCGAAGCCGGCGCGATAGCACTCGGCGAACAGCTTCAGCCCGTCGGGGGTGATGCCGCGGAAGTCGATGCCGCCGCCTTCCTTCGGCCGCGCCGCCACCACCCCGTCGACCCAGCGGCAGGTGACCGCCAGATCCGCCACCGCCTCGCGCACCGCCAGCAGGATGCGCGCCTGGGGGGCGGCGGCGCGCAGGCCGCGCAGGAAGGGGGTCGCCATCACGAAGTCGCCGGCCTCGTCCAGCTTGACGACCAGGATGCTGCGGACGGCGGCGAGATCGCGGACGCTCATGCCCGCCCCTCCCCTTCCCCGGCATCGATGGCCGCCACATCGAAGGCAACCGGCGGCAAGCCGGCGCACCAGCGGCGCCACGCGGTGCGATAGCCGGCCTCGACCGCGCGGGCATAGCCGGGCTCGTCCATCAGGGCCGACCGCCGCATCCGCCCGCGCAAGTTCTCCCGCTGCTCAGCGAGGAACGCGCGGTCGGTCGCCAGCCGGAGACCCTGCGCCAGATACGCCTCGTCGTCCGCCGTCACCAGTTCCCCCATGCCGACGGCAGCGAGCAGGGTCGCGCCCCACCGGCCGATCTTGGTCGGCCCGGTCTGGTTCAACACCGGCACCCCCATCCACAGCGCGTCGCAGATCGTCGTCCCGCCATTGGCGAAGACGGGGTCCAGCGCCACGTCGATGGTGACGTAATCCTGATAGGGGTCGGGCGTGATGCCGCGCAGCTCCAGCCGCTCCGCCTCGATGCCTTGGTCGGCGAAGCCGGCCAGCAGGCGGCGGTCGGCGCCGCCGCCGCTGCCCAGTCCCCGCCATTTCAGCACCAGCCGGGCGGTCGGCACCGCCGCCAGCAGCCGCGCCCACAGGGCGATGGTGGCGCCGTTCACCTTGGTGATGTTGTTGAAGGAACCGAAGGTGACATGGCCGTTGCGCTCGAGCGGCGGCCGGTCGGGCGGCGCGAAGCCGGACTCCGCCGGGCGGTAGCACAGCACGCAGCCCGGCAGCCGGATCAGCCTCTCCACATGCAGCGCGTCCGCCCCCGGCGGCGCCAAGCGGGGATCGGCGATCTGGTAATCGACGGCGCCCAGCCCCGTCGTGTTGGGATAGAGCGGCAGGCTGACCTGCAACGGCGCCGGACGGCGCGCCACCAGCGGCATGCGGTTGCGCGACATGTGGCCGCCGGCATCGACCAGGATGTCGATGCCATCCTCCCGGATCCGCCGGTCGAGGTCCTCGTCCGACAGCGCCGCCACGTCGCGCCAGCGGTCGGCCGCCGCCTGGAAGCGCCCGGTGGTCGCGTCGCGGCTGCGGTCGTTGTGATAGCAGGTGACCTCCACCGCCCGGCGGTCGTGCCCCTCGATCAGCGGCAGCAGGAAATGATAGCCGGGCCCCGGATAGCGCTGGAAATCCGGCGACAGATAGCCGATGCGCAGGCGCCGCTCCGGATCGCGGCTCCTCCCCCTGTGCGGCACGGCGGCGACGGCCGGCAGATGCCGTTCGAAGGCGCGATGCTCGCGGAAGACCTCCACCGGATCGGCCTGATCGTCGAAGCACAGGCAGAACAGCAGGTTGGAACGGATCGCCGCATCGCCCGGCGCCTGGTCGAGCGCGGCGCGGAAGGCCGCCACCGCTTTCCCGTGCAGCCCCAGCGCCATCCAGGCGACGCCGAGGTTGGAGTTGGCGAGCGCCAACTGCCCCGGATCCTGGTCCCCACCCGTCAGCCGCCGCGCCCGCTCGAGCGGCGGGATCGCCTCTTCCGCCGCGTTGGCATCCAGCCGGTGGGTGCCGACATTGACCCAGGCGGCCATGTCGTCGGGCTTCAGAACCAGCGCCCGCCGGTGCCAGGACAGCGCCGCGTCCGGCTGCAAGGCCAGTTGGAAGGCCGATCCGGTATTGGCGGCCAGCGCCGCATCGTCGGGCGCGACCCGCACCGCGCGCAGGACCGCCGGCACCGCTCCCTCCAGCCCCAAGGTTGCCCGCGCCAGTCCCAGCCCCGACAGGGCGAGCCCCGATGCAGGAACCAGGACCAGGGCATGGCGGTACAGCCGCTCCGCCGCCGCCGTCCGCCGGCCATAGAGCCGGCCGGCCAAGGCCAGCACCACCTCCGCCGCCATCGGATCCAGCCGCGCCAACCGCGCCAGCCACAGCGGATCCGCCGTCGGACGGGTCTCCGCGATGCCCAGACTCCGCACCGCCGCCATATGGCCGGGGACCAGCGCCAGCAGCCGGCGGGCCACCGTCAGGGCACCCGCATCGTCGCCTGACCCCTGACGGATTTGCATGCATTGTTCCAGCGGCTCCGCCATCTGCGGCGCCAGGTCGGCCAGCGCGCGGAAGGCCGCCACGGCCCCATCCGCCCGGCCGGCGTCGCGCAGGGCGGCCCCCCGGTTGAAGGCCGCCAGGATCCGCTGCGGCTCCGTCACCGCCGCCCGCCCATACCAGGCCGCCGCGGGCAGGAACAGCCCGCCATCGTACAGGGCGTCGCCCAAGGCCGCCGCGCTCTCGGCGTCCGCCGGCTCCAGCAGCATCGCACGGCGGAGCGCCTGCGCCGCCTGACCATGTTGGCAGAGCCGCGTCCGCGCCGCCGCCTCCATCCGCGGCAGGGACGGGTCGAGCGGCGCCAGACGGGCGGCGTCGCGGAAGGCCGTCGCCGCCGCCTCCCACCGCTCCGCCGCGTCCAGCAGCCGGCCCAGATTGGCATGGAAGATCGGCTGGCGCGGGTCGGCCTTCACCGCCCGCCGGATCCGTTCGATCCCCTCCTCCACCGCTCCCGTCTGCGCCTTGATCAGGCCCGACAGATGCAAGGCGTCCGCCTGCTTCGGCAGCCGCTTCAGCACCTGGTCGTAAAGTGTCGCCGCTTCGGCCAGCTGCCCGGTCTGATGAAGGGTGACGGCACGGGTCAGCAGCGCCTGTGCATCGGCGGGTCCCGTCGGGCGATGGTTCGGTTTCATCCGCTGTCGGCGCTTTCTGATGGTCCGGCGGATAATGCTGGCCGGTCGGTGCCGATTGCAACAGCGGCGGTCGTCCAGCCGGCGCCCGGGCTGTCGCTGCCTGGGCAAGCGCCAGGTCGCGCTGCCGCCCCGCCAATGCCGCTTCGCGGGCACGGGTGCGGCGGCGCTGCTCTTCGGTGCGGGCGCGCAGGGTCTGTTCCTGGCGCAGCCGGGCGGCCAGCCGGCGCAGATCGTCGGCGGCGCGGCTTTCCGCTGCCGGCGGCAGGGCGCCCAGCGCCTCGCGGAAGTCGCCCAGCGTCGGAAAGCGGCTCCAGCCGCTGCGGAAACCCGCCCACACCGCATCGAAGGCGGCCAGCCAGCGGTCGGCCGGCCACTCCGCCATCGCCCGCACGTCGGCTTCCAGCAGGTCGGCGTCGGGCAGTTCCAGCGTGAAGCGGTCGGCGAGCTTCTCCAGCCCGATCAGCACATTCTCGATGCCGATCGGCGGGGTCAGCGCGCCGATCGCCTGCTCGACCCGGTCGGCCAGCGCACCGATCTCGCCGGGCGCCAGATCCTGCGTCTCGAAGCGCAGGTCGGCGGCCTCAAGCCTGGCCAGCGAGGCGAAGGCGCAGGGCAGCGAGGGTTTCACGGTTGCGTCCGACGGCATCGGACGCGGGGCCGGCACGCAAGGGGCTTGAGCGACGGTCATGGCGGGGTTCCCGGCGGTGTTGGGGTGCGGTGGAATGGACGGACGGCTGAGCGGCAGCTGGTTTGCCGGCCTGTTCGGCGGCCGGTTCGGCGGGGGCCACCAGCTCACGGGCGATCCAGCGCCGCCAGGCGGCCCCCGGATCCGGCGGACGATAGCCGTTGCGCCGATGCGCCTTGCGGCACCAGGACACGAACTTGGCGGTCACCCGGGCGGCATCGACCTCCGGACGCTCCGCCACCGCCCAGGCCAGATCGGCGGCCTCCGGCTGCCAGTCGGCCGGCAAGGCCTCGTCCTGCCGCTTCATGCTTCCGTCGGCCATGCTCCCGACCACCATGCCCCCACCCGGCGAGGAGAAGGAGGATTCAGGATTCTGAGAGTCCAAGGAGAAGCCGGCTGGCGAACCGCTGCTGTCAGCCGGCTGACAGGACAGGACGGCGGTGACGCCCTCCATTCCCGCCAGCTGATAGGCGAAGCCGCGCAGGCCACGCCGCGGCTTGGCGCAGACCAGCGCCGCCGCCGAATCCTGCAGGGCTTTCTCCTGCAGGCCCTTCAGCACGGCATTGAACCAGGCGCGGCTTTGCCCCAGCTCCTCGGCCAGCTCGCCTTGCGTGGCGGTGCAGACACCGTCGCGATCGGCATGGGCGTAGAGCGCGGACAACACCGCGATGTCGGCGGCCTGGATTCCGGATACGGCGATCCAGCGCCTGTACATGTCGATGTATGGCTTCATTGCGATACCCGTCTGTCGGTCGATCCGTGGACGGGCGGAGACAAGGGGCGAGCGTCAACGGATTCGCTGTGAATCCGCTTGGCTTTGCGGGCCTGCCCTGCCATCATGGAGTCGCCAAACAGCCAGATGTGGGGTGCCCGGGTTTCCCTCGGTCTCCTCCGTCCGACACGAAGGGCCCGGAGCAATCCGGGCCTTTTGTGTTTGCGGAGGTCGGTCCTCCGTTACGTCATGCCGCTCTCCTCAGTGAAGCACGGGTGCAGAATCCCGTGGCGCCAGCCGGAAACCGGCAAGGGCGCGTGTCGATGGCGTGAGGGCGGTTTTCGCCCTTTTTTGAAATGTGTACGTGCCGTTGCGCGTCTGTCCATGGTCTTGGGAAAATGGCCGGCCGACGGCATTTCGAGGACGCAAGCCGGGATTCCCATGGCGGAATCAAGCACTTGCCACGAAGCTCCGTCGGCCGGCCGGGTGCAAGTGTCGCCGTTATGCCGAGAGATTCGGGTCCGAACGTCGTCGTTGTGCCGAAAGATTCTTGAGGTCCGCCTGCTTGCGGCTGCCGGGTCGCGGCGTCGAACGTCGCCGTTCTGCCGAATGATGGAGCGAATCCTCCCCCTCCCCCACCGCGGCCAGGGTGGAATCGGCAGGGAATCGGGCGAGAATCGGCCCTTCGACGGATCGTCCGAACGTCGCCGTTCTGCCAGTCGAAGGCCATCCTAGGGGGTATCGGGCCGGGAATCGGGCGGGAACGGAGAGTGAAATCCCATGGAAAACAATGGGTTGGTCAGGATGACTCCTGCCCCGTCCTCCTCCGGCACGGCAGAACGCAGACGTTGGCGCCGCCATCGAGCGTTGGTCGGGCCGCCAGACTGCCGTCTTGAGCCGGCTCCGCGATCTTTGGCCGCCACCGCCCGCCGCAGGCCGGTCGAACTGGCAGAACGGCGACGTTCGGCCGGTCAATCCGCCACGTCCGCGAGAATCTTTCGGCAGAACGGCGACGTTTGGCCCGGCAGTGTGGAACGGAGCGGCGGGCTCGTGGATTATGGGTTCGAACCATTTGGAGCCGCACAGGACCCGCGGGAGAGATCGTATGACCCAGACCATCAACGCCGAGCTGCTCGACCGGCCGCTGCAATTGGCTCTGCGGCTCGATTCCCCGCTGACCGGCGATGTCCAGAACGACCGCCACATGATGGTCTACAGCCTGTTCGGCCTGTCGAAGGACAAGGCGGAATCGCTGCCGACCTATGATGACGGCAAGGTGCGGATTGAGGTGCGGGCGCCGAAGAATGTCGGCGTCGCCACGATCTGGGACAAGGCGGTGCTGCTCTACGCCATCTCGCTGCTGCGCGAGAAGATGGAATCCGGCAAGGGCCCGTCCAAGCTGGGCGAACTGCACTTCACCACCAGCGACCTGCAGCGCATCGTCGGCAAGACCGCCGGGGGCAGCGCCTACGACAAGATCGAAGGGGCGCTGGAGCGGCTGCAGGGCACGCAGATCAAGACCAACCTGGAAACCGGCGGCGAGGGCGAGAGCGGCGCCTTCTCGTGGATTTCCGACTACAAGCTGCTCTACCAGCGCAAGAAGGATGGCGAGCGGGCGGTGCGCGGGCTGAAGCTGACGCTGTCGGGCTGGGTCACCCGCGCGGCGCTGGGCCACAATCTGCTGAGCTACGACGACCAGTATTTCGCGCTGAAGCCGGTGGAGAAGCGCCTCTACGAGATCGCGCGCGCCCACCTTGCCCGCGGCCATGCCTTCTGGATGGCGCTGGAGCCGCTGCGCAAGCGCGTCGGCTCCGACAACGACCTGCGCAAGTTCAAGAACGCGCTGAATCCCGTCCTGGCTGCCGACCGCATCCCCGGCTACGGCGTGCGCATCGTCGAGACGGCGGAGTACAAGGAGACGATGAAGGCGCGCGGCGCCGTTCTCGGCCGCGTGCTGAACGCCGACCTGCCGGTCCTGTTCTGGAAGAAGAGCCAGGGCCAGCCGGAGAACTGGATCGACGCCCCCAAGGTGGAGTACGACGAGACGGTGTGAGAATCGCCCTCTCCCGCCTCGGGAGAGGGAGGGGACCCACGAAGTGGGGAGGGTGAGGGGAAGCCCAAGAATCCTGAACCGCATGGTTCCTTGCAATACCCCTCACCCTCCCCACCGCTTTGCGGCGGGCCCCTTCCCTCTCCCGGGGCGGGAGCAATATGCCGCGTCCCTGCCCGTTCGGTAGACACCCGTTGCCGGAGTCGCGACGACTTGATAGGGTCGCTGCCGACCGGTGCCGGGGCAGGAGGACGGGGCGTGACAGGGGAACAGTTGAAGGCGTTGCGGGAACGGCGCGGCCTGACCCAGACGCAGATGGCGGCGTTCGTCAACGAGTTGACCGGCCGCAAATACGACAAGCAGCGGCTCAGCAAATGGGAAACCGGCAAGGAGGCCCTGCCCCGCGACGTGCTGGGCCGGCTGCTGCTGCTCGATCTGGAACGGCCGGAAAGTCCCCTGCCCCGCCGCGGCACCACCGTCGCCGTCGGCCTGCAGAAGGGCGGCACCGCCAAGACCGCGACCTCGATCAACCTCGCCTTCATCCTGGCGCGGGCCGGCAACCGCGTGCTGCTGGTCGATGCCGACCCGCAGGGCAACGCCACCGTCCATGTCGGCGTGCCGCAGGCTGACATCGTCGCGCTGACCGAACAGGGCAAGGTCCTCTACCACGCGCTGATGGGCAAGACGCCGCTCGACGCGGTGATCCGCCCCACCGGCGTCGAGGGGCTGGACGTCGTCCCCTCCAGCATCGCGCTGGCGAGCGCCGACACCGAGTTGCCGGGCAATCTGACCAACGCGCAGACCGCGCTGGCCGAGATGCTGGACGGCGTGCGCGAGCGCTACGACGTGATCGTCATCGACTGCGCCCCCAACCTGGGCGCGGTGACGATCAACGCCCTGACCGCCGCCGACTATGTGCTGGTGCCCTGTCAGGCGGAACCGCACGCCATCCTCGGCGTCAGCGCCTTCCTCGACACCGTCGCCAAGATCCAGCGCCGCCTCAACCCGCGGCTGGAGGTGCTGGGCATCCTGCCGACCATGGTCAACCCGCGCCAGACCCAGGACCGCTCCTCGCTCGACGACATCCAGCGCCTGTGGGGCGACAGCCGCCGCGTGTTCCCGCCGGTGCCGCGCGCCACCATCTACGCCCAGGCGGCCGGCGCCAACGTCATCACGCTGGATGCCGACATCGGCGCGCCGGGGGTGGAGAGCTATGCCGCCATCGCCTCGGCTCTGCTGACCGCGATGGGCCGTTTGCAGGAGACCGTCGATGCCGCCTAAGAAGCTGACCCGGCAGACCGCCGCCACCGTGCTCCAGGCCAAGGAGGCCGGCTTCGCCGCCGAGACCGACCGCATGTTCGGGCTGAGCGGCATGCTGCCCCGGCTGGTCGAGGTCGACCTCGATGCCGTCGAGACCAATCCCGGCCAGCCGCGCACGGTGTTCGACGACGAGTCCCTGCGCTCGCTGGCGGATTCGATCGCCCGCCACGGGTTGCAGCAACCTGTCCTCGTCCAGGAAGCCGCGGAGAAGGGCCGCTACCGTCTGGTCGCCGGCGAGCGGCGGCTGCGCGCCCACCGGCTGCTCGGCCGCGGCACCATCGCCGCGATCATCACCAAGGGCCGTCCGGAAGAGATTGCGCTGATCGAGAATGTCCAGCGCGTCGACCTTGACGCCATCGACCTCGCCCGCGGCCTGTCGCAGCTGATCGAGGCGCATGGCTATACCCAGGCCGAGGTGGCGGCGGCTCTCGGTTGTTCGGAGGCCGAGGTGTCCAAGCGCCTGAAGGTGCTGCGCCTGCCCGACGACATCCTGGCCGACTACCGCGCCAACCCCGAGGCGGTGTCGCGCTCCGCCCTGGTCGAGCTGGCCTTCGTTGAGGACGAGGCGGAGCTGCGCCGGCTCTGGCAGACGGCGCGCACCGGCGGGCTGACCGTCGGCGCGGTGCGGGCCGCCCGTCCGGCGGCGTCCAGTTCGGCGGAACCGATGCGGGTGCTGGGCAAGGCGATCAACCGCATGGACAAGGACCTGGCCGCCATCGACACCGTCGCCCGGGCCTTGCAGCGCGAGCACCGCGAGCGGCTGCAGGCGCTGCGCGACCGCATCGACGCCCTGCTGAACGCCTGACCACCGGCTGCGGCTTTCGAACGCGAAAGCCCGCCCCGGTTGCACTGCAATGAAAACGCATCCACGGGTTGCTTTCGAACGCGAAAGTGTTTGGCGGTCGGGCAGGGTGACCGCCTGCCCCGCCGCGTGTTAAGGATGATCGGCAAGATCATCGAGGTTACGGATCAGCGATGCCGGCGGTGCAGAGACGACATTTCCTTGGCCTGCTCGGTGTGGCCGGTCTGGCCGGGGCGCTGCCGCGGCCGGCGGCGGCGGCCGGCGCGCTCAGGATCGGGCTGAAGTCCCTGCCCGGCATGCTCAACCCGCTGACCGTCAGCGATCTGGTCGCCCGTCAGGTCCTCGGCTCGATGTATGAGAGCCTGACCGCGGTCGATTCCAAGGGCAGCATCCTGCCCGGCCTCGCCACCGCCTGGGAAGCGTCGGACGACGCCCGGCGCTGGCGGCTGACCATCCGCGACGGCGTCGTCTTCCACACCGGCCGTCCCCTGACCGCCGCCGCCGTCAAGCGCAGTTTCGAAGCGGCGCTGGGCGGCGACGGCGCCAATTTCGCGGTGCTGGCCCTGTCCAAGGTGCGGGGCTTCCGCGAGCTGCGGGCGAAGACCGCGACCGAGCTGTCCGGCATCACCGTGATCGACGACCGGACGCTGGAGGTGGTCTGCGACGAGCCCTGCGCCATCTTTCCCTTCGCCCGCCTCAACATCGTCGACGTGGAGGCGGCGGAGCAGGCCGGGCCCGACTGGTTCCGCCGCCTGTCGGCCGGAACCGGGCCCTACCGGCTGGCCCAGTCGAACGACGGCATCCGCATCGATGTGGAGGCCGATCCTGGCTGGCGTGGCGGTACGCTGCCGTTCGACCGCGTGTCCTTCCTCGCCACCGGCATCGGCAACGACGGCATCACGCTGTTCAACGACAGCCAGGTCGACTTCACCTTCGTCGATACCGACGCGCTGCGCGGGGTGATGGACGATCCCGGCTTCAAGCGGTCGCTGTCGAACGTGCCGCGCATGCAGATGCGGGTGGTGGCGCTCGACCCGCGCCGGGTGAAGGCCTTCGCCGATCTGCGGGTGCGCCGGGCGATGTCGCTGCTGATCGACCGCGCCGCCATGGCGGAACGCTTCTTCCGCGGGGTGGCGACCGTTCACAACGGCATCGTGCCGCCGGCCCTGTTGGCGAACGAGAGGCTGGAGCCGCTGGCCTACGACCCGGCATTGGCGAAGCGGCTGCTGGAGGAGGCGGGCTATCCGGAGGGGCGCGGCATCGAGCCCTTCCAGGTCACGGTCGTGCCGGAATACCGGCGGGAGTTCGTCTATTACGTCTCGCAATGGAACAACGCCGGCATCCCGGCCAAGCTGGTGATGGCGCCGCGGCAGGAGTTCATCGCCCGCTCCCGCCGGCGCGATTACGACGCCTTCCTCTTCGGCTGGACCGCCACCTACCCCGACCCGATGAACTTCCTGGACGAGCTGTTCAGCAGCCGCAGCCGCTTCAATCCCGTCGGCTGGTCCAGCGCGCCGTTCGACGGCCTGATCGAACAGGCGATGGCCAGCCCGGAGCCCGGCCGCCGCGCCGAGCTCTACAAGGACGCCGAGTGCCTGGTGATGAAGGATCTGCCGGTGATCCCGCTGGTGGTGCCGGACTATGTGGCGCTGCGCGGCAATGTGCTGAGCGACAACTTCATCACCCCGTTCGGCGGCCTGAATTTCGCTTGAGCCGGCGGCCGGGCAGGGTGGGTCTGGCATGAAAAAAGCCCCTGTCCGTTGCCGGACAGGGGCTTTTCGTCACGACCGACGCGTTGGTGTCAGGCGGCGCCCTGCGACCGTGCTTCCCGCAGGCAATCGGCCGGCTTGGCTTCGCGGAGGCAATCGGCCTTCGCGGCCTCGCGCAGGCAGTCGGCGGCCTTCGCCTCGCGCAGGCAATCGGCCGGCTTGGCTTCCCGGAGGCAGTCAGCCTTCGCGGCCTCCCTCAGGCAATCGGCAGCCTTCGCCTCGCGCAAGCAATCCGCCGGCTTGGCTTCACGGAGGCAGTCAGCCTTTGCGGCCTCGCGCAGGCAATCGGCAGCCTTCGCCTCACGCAGGCAGTCGGCCTTCACGGCTTCCCGCAGGCAATCCGCCTTCGCGGCCTCGCGCAGGCAGTCGGCGGCGGCGAACAGGCCGGCGCTGTCGGTGCGGGCGGCGGCCATGCGTTCGGCCGGGACCGTGACGCCGTTGTGATGGAGGTATTCGCCATAGACCGCCTCGCAGAAGCGGAAATAGGCGCGGGTGTCGGCGACGATGAATTCGTGCCACAGGTCGTCGCAGGCGGCGGATTGCGGGACGATGTCGCGCTCCGGATGCTCGGCACAGGCCAGAAGGAAGGCCTTCAGCTGGCCGAGCGCGATCTCGGACGTGCGGCGGGTCATCCCCGCGGCGATCGCGCGGTCGACCACATAGCCGAAATCGAAACCGGCGATGATGTCACGGGCACGCAGGGTGTCGGTCGTGTTGGCGCCGCGCATGGGATCCTCCGAGGTTGGCTCTTTTCGCCCCGGGACGGGGTTGCAGGACGGTCCGTGGGCGATGCCCGTATGTTGTGCCACAGCACAGCGGGATATGTGAGATTATTTTAGGTCCTAAGCATTGGCTCCCGGACCGATGACCTCAGTCGGTCGCCGTCTTATGCGGAGCGGCGGCATCGCCCCGGACCGCCGCCGGAACCGCCGCCGGCCGCGCCGCCGTCATCTGCTCCACCAGCACCGACAGGCGGTCCGGCATGATCGGCTTGGCGGCGACGACGACGCCCATCTCCGCCGCGCGGGCGGTCACCGCGCCGTCGAGCCGGCCGGAGATCAGCACGGCGGGAATGCGCAGGCCGAGCCGCCGCCAGACCGTCTCGATGAAATCCAAGCCGTTCTCGGTGGCGGACAGATGGTAATCGGCGATCACCGCATCGGGCCGGACGGTGCCGTCCTCGACCGCGCGCAGACCCTGGGCGACGGTGGAGGCGCCGGCGACGCGATGCCCGGCGCTGGTGAGGAACATCGAGATGGCCGACAGCACGAACTGGTCGTCGTCGATCACCAGGATCGCGATCTCGGCCTCCCGCGCCGGCGCGTCCGCCAGCGTCGCCACCGCCGCGCGGTCGGCAAGGGGAGGGGCAACGGGAGCGGAGGGGGCAGGGGCGGCGACCGGAGCCGGCACCACCGCCGGCCGCGGCTGGCGCCCAGGCGGCGGCGCAGGCGGCGGCACGGAAGGCAGCGACGGCACGGCCTCGGCCGCCGCCGCGACCCCCGGCAGGGCCGGCTCCACCGGCGCCAGCGGCACGGTGACCGAGAAGACCGAGCCCTTGCCCGGCGTGGAGCGCACCTTGACCGGGTGGTCCAGCACCGTCGCCAGCCGCCGGACGATCGACAGGCCGAGCCCGATGCCGTTGTCGCGGTTGCGCTCCGGGTTGCCGATCTGGTGGAACTCCTCCCAGATGGCGTCGAGACGGTCCTCGGGAATGCCGATGCCGGTGTCGCGCACCTCGACGATCAGGGTGCCGGCCGATTCCAGGCAGGCGACCTGCACCTGTCCGGCCGGCGTGTAGCGGATGGCGTTGTCGATCAGGTTGCCCAGCAGCCGCAGCAGCAGCACCCGGTCGGTCAGGACCGGCGCGCGGTATTGCGGCACGAAGAAGGACAGCCCCTTGTTGCGGGCGACCGGGCCGTACTGCGAATCCAGCGCGTCGAACAGGTCGGCGACCTCATGCACCGCCATGTTGGCGGCGACGCCGCCGGCATCCAGCCGCGACACCTCCAGCAGCTCGTCCAGCAGCTGCTTCAGCGTCATCACCACCTGTTCGATCTTGCGCGCGGAGTCCGCCACCTTGGGATTGGGGGCGGTGGCGCGCAGCATGGCGGTCAGCATCAGCAGCGACTGGGCCGGCTGGCGCAGGTCGTGGCTGGCGGCGGCCATGAACTTGGCCTTCGACGCCACCGCCTGCTCCGCCCGCTCCTTGGCGACCTGCAGGTCGATGGCGTTCTGGCGGAAGGTGTCGAGCGCCTTGGCCATGCGGCCGATCTCGTCGTCGCGGTGACGCACCGGCACCGTCACCGTCACGTCGCCGGCCGCCAGATCGGCCATGGCGCGGGTCATGCCGGCGATGGGCAGCGTCACGCCGCGCGTCGCCCAGATGACGCCCAGCACCACCAGCAGCAGCGTCACGGCGCCGACCCCGCCCAGCACCAGCACATGGTGGCGGATGGCCGCGTCGGTCGGCGCGGTGTCCAGCCTGACCAGCAGGGTGCCGATGTTGCGGGCGGTGCCGTTGCGGTCCTGGCGGGTCAGCGGCACCGCCGCGGCGGTGGCGGCCGCGTCGTCCTCTCCCTTGGCGCCCGCACCGGCCCCCGGCTTGCGGTAGGTGATGAAGCGTTCGCCATGCGTGCCCAGGATCACCGCCTCGGCGAAGCTGTCGATCGACCGCAGCGGGGTCAGCGCCGTCATCGCCTCTTCCGGGTCGAGATCCCACAGGGCGTTGGTCACGTCGTCCAGCACGATGCGGGTCGCCATCTCCGCCCGGATCGCCAGCTCGGCCCGCGTGCTGCGCACGTCGGCCTGGATCAGCACGACCAGCGGCACGGCGACCAGCACCGACACCAGCAGCACCGCCGATGCCGTGGTCCGGGCGACCAGGTTCCGTGAGAAGATCTTCAAGACCATGCCGAAGCCTGCGAGAACACGACGACCACGAACAATTCGCCCCGGCATCCTAGCCGAATCGCCCGGCAAACACGACAGCCGCGTAATGCCGCCGTTCCCGCCGCCGCCGGGGACAGTAGTAGGAAAAAAGGCGGTATGGCTGATTCGAATCGTTTCTTCTTCTTGTTTGATTGCCTGTGTAAAACTTCGCGCGGGATGTCGGCGTGACGGGGTTGAAGCGGAACCGGTACTGCTGCTGGGGGGCGGATCCATGGGAACGGGTATCATCATCGCCCTGACGCACGGCATCGGACTGATGGCGCTGGTCCTGCTTGCCTACCGCTACGTGCTGCGGCGGTTCGGATCCCGGCGCACCGCCTTCGCCCTGCTGTCCGGCCTGCTGTTCGGGGCGGCGGCTGCGGTTTCGATGCTGGACGCCTATCCGGTGTCCGGCGGCATCCTGATCGACCTGCGCAACGCGATGATCGGCTTGGCCGCACTGTTCGGCGGTTGGCCGGCCGCCCTGCTGTCGGCGGCGCTGGCCGGCGCGGTCCGGCTGTGGCTGGGGGGCGTGGGCGCGCCGACCGGCATCGCCGGCATCCTGCTGACCGCGCTGGTGGCGCCGCTGCTCGCCCGTCCGATGGAGCGCCTCGCGTCCCGCGACCGGGGCCGCGGCCGGGGACAGGCGACGAGGCAGGGCGCCGGGCCCAGGACGGAGCCAAGGACGGGAAGGGGTGCCTTCGGCTTCGGGCTGCTGGCGCTGTTCGGGCTGGCGCTCGCCCCGCTTCCGCTGCTCGCCACCCTGCTGCTGCCCGACCTGGACCTCGCCCTGCGGGTGCTGGAGGAGGCGGCGCTGCCGATGGTCGTCTTCCTCTCGCTCGGCATCGGCCTGCTCGGCACCATGCTGGCGCGCGAGCACCGGCGCTTCGCCGACGAAGCCGCGCTGGAGGAGAACGGGGCGCTGTTCCGTGCCGTGTTCGACAGCTCCGCCGACGGCCTCGCCATCATCCGGGTCGGCGCCGACGGCGGGTTCACCCTGCATCGCGCCAACGATGCCGCCGTCCGGATGATGGGCGACCGGGCGGCGGAGGCGGAGGGCCGGCCGGTCGACGCGCTGCTGCCGCCGGACCTCGCCGCCAAGGTGATGGCGGACCTGCAATCCTGCATCGATGCCGGCGCGCCCACCCGCTTCGAGGAGCAGCACACCCACGGCGGCGTCACCCGCTGGTGGGAGGTGTCGCAGGTGCCGATCCGCGACGAGGCCGGCGCCGTCGTCATGCTGTCGGTCGGCGCCCGCGACATCACCCGGCGCCACGAGGCCGAACGGGCGATCCGCGCCAGCGAGGCGCGCTACCGCCTGCTGGCCCGCAGCGTCACCGACATCATCGGCCGCATCGGGCTGGACGGGGTGCGGCGCTTCTGTTCGGAGGCGACGCGCGACGGGCTGGGTTGCCCGCCGGCCGAGCTGGTCGGCCGGCCGCTGGTGGAGCGGGTGCATCCCGACGACCGCGACGCGGTGGCCGCCGGGCTGGCGCGGCTGACGCCGGAGCGTCCGACCCTGAAGACGACCTACCGGCTGCGCCATGCCGACGGCCGCTGGGTGTGGATCGAGGCGGCGGTGCGGCTGGTCACCGACGACTGGGGGGCGCCGCAGGATTACGTCAGCGTCGAGCGCGACGTCACCGCCCGCAAGTTCATGGAGGCGGAGCTGCAGGACGCCCGCCAGGCGGCGGAGGCGGCCAGCCGCAGCAAGACCGAGTTCCTGGCGAGCCTGAGCCACGAGCTGCGCACGCCGATGAACGCCGTCATCGGCTTCGCCGACCTGATCGCGCGCGAGGCGGAGGGGCCGGTCGGCAACGCCCAGTACCGCGACTTCGCTGTCAACATCCGCGACAGCGGCCAGCATCTGCTGGAGCTGATCAACGAGATCCTCGACAATGTCCGGGCCGAGGCCGGGCAGCTGGTTCTCGACGACGAGCCGGTCGACCTCGACGCGGTCGCCACCTTCGCCGTCCGGCTGCTGACCCCGCGGGCCGCCCGCGCCGGCATCGCGCTGGACGCGCGGGTGGAGCCCGCCGCCCGGCACCTGCGCGGCGACGAGCGGCGCATCCGCCAGATCCTGCTGAACCTGCTGTCCAACGCGGTGAAATACACCCCCTCCGGCGGAACGGTGTCGCTGACCGCCGGCCCGGCGCCGGACGGCGGCCTGCTGCTGGAGGTGCGCGACACCGGCGTCGGCATCCCCGAACAGGATCTCGACCGCGTCCTGCTGGCCTACGCCCGCGTCGCCACCCCCGAGAACCGCCAGACCGAGGGGGCCGGGCTGGGCCTGCCGCTGACCCGCCGTCTGGTGGAGCTGCATGGCGGCACGCTGACCCTGGCGAGCCGGGTGGGGCAGGGCACCACCGTCACCATCCATTTCCCGCCCGAGCGGGTCGCCAACGGGATCGAGGGCGGGATCGATGACGGGATGGACAGCCCCGCCCGGTCGCCGGCCGGCCGGTCGGGCCTGTCGATCCTGATGGTGGATGACGACCACAATATCCGGGAGAACGGCACCGCCCTGCTGCGCAGCTGGGGCCACCGGGTGATCGCCGCCTCGGGCGCCGGCGAGGCGCTGGTGGTGCTGCGCGGGCCGGAGCCGCTGGACCTGCTGTTCAGCGACATCGTGATGCCGCCGGGCATGAACGGCGCCGAGCTGGCGCGCGAGGCGCGGCGCCTGCGCCCCGACCTGCCGGTTCTGCTGGCCTCGGGCTTCGCCGCCCATGCGGTGGTGGCCGACGACGTGGCGATGGGTGGCTACGACCTGATCGCCAAGCCCTACGAGCCGGCCGAGCTGCGCGACCGGCTGTCCCGCCTGCACCCGCCGGCGCCGCCCGCCGCCGGGGCGGCAGCGGAGCCAGCGCCGGCCGTCGCCGCCGCGGTGCTCCCGCCTCCATCACCGCCCCCGCCGCCGCCGCCCGCCTCCGCCTCGCCGGATTCCCTGCGTGTCCTGGTGGTGGAGGATGTCGAGATGAACCGCCTGCTGGCCGTCACGCTGCTGAAGCAGGCCGGCCACAGCGTCGCCGCGGTCGAGGACGGCGCCCAGGCGGTGGAGGCGGTGAAGCGCGAGGCTTTCGACGCCATCCTGATGGACCTCAACATGCCGGTGATGGACGGGCTGGAGGCGACGCGGATCATCCGCGCCATGCCCGGCCCGGCCGGCCGTGTCGCCATCATCGCGCTGACCGCCAACACCTTCCCGGACGACATCGCCCGCTGCTACGAGGCCGGCATGGACTGCCATGTGCCGAAGCCCATCGACCGCGCCCTGCTGCTGAGCGAGGTCGTCCGCTGCGTCGCTTCGCGCCGCGCGGTGGGGGCGATGGGGGGCGGGGTGGAGGGGTAGGGGGTGAGAGAGGAGGCTCCACCCTTTTTTCGATCTTGGTGTGGCCGTGGATTCCGATGGGAAAAGATGAGCGGGGCACAGACGCGGGGTGGTGCTCTCTCCTATTTCGCACGACAAATTCCCGAGTGGTGATTCTCTGGCGACAATCAGTGGGATCGAATGGCTATGATCGGCTCAAGCCTCCCCAGATAACCAGAAATTTTAATGATTGGCGAACTTTAAGGGAGCTATACATTTTGCCGGAGCGAGCATCAGAAAGCTCTATTGAGTAATTGTAGTTAGCGCATCCATGACTTTGTGAAGCTATGCTTGGATGCCGTCATGCTCTGGCTGGAGCGCCGCATGAGATACGGCTCATTTCCAGGCTGCAGATTAAGCAGCGTTAGATGGCGCGAGTCCGTGAACAGCGGGGAACATCCGGTTAGCCCCCGATAGTGCTGCCAAAAGGGTTAAGTGGGCGCGCCACCCTTGGTACTCAGGGTCCTCGTCGATCCCGAGGGCACGATTACCGGCGGGAGCAAACCGGGTCAGCTGCTCGATGATGCCTTGGCGACCAAAAATCCAGCAGCCGATCCGGTGGCGCGACAGCATCACACATAGGCGCCCAGCGTCCAGATGGAAGGCTGTCGCATCAGCACGCCCCGACAAGGGATGGTGCACGAACATGAAGGGCCGTTCGATTCCCTGGAAGCGGTTAGCGGTTTCAACGAAGACGTCCGCCATTCCATATCCCAGGCGCTCGCGGACCGCATTGACCTGACTAACATGAGCGCAGACGACGCCGATATCTCTAGGCGTCACCTCTGAGACGCGTCCGTCGTCACTCTTCTGGGCGCGGCGCTGGAGCAGACGCCGGATCGACTCGACAAGCTCCTGGGCCAGTTCGCTGTCCGCCTCTCCTGTGATCTGTGGTGGCAGTTCTACCATGACGATGGAGGCGCCGGCTGCGACCCCATCCAAGGCGGCGTCGAAAGGCATGATACCGGCTATATCGAAGCGGACCGACCGATCCCGGCTCATCGCGCGGAATGGCATGTCGGGATAAAACGCCGGCTGGATGATGCTGACCGTATCTTCGTTTAGCCGGCGCGAGACTGGCAAGGCGAGTTGCAAGATCGTAGGGTGGCGCTTGATCAATGCCGCGGGGCATGAGACCTGCGGGCCGGCCGGATCGCAGCGCCAGCGCTCAATCTCGCAATTCACAAACGGATCGATCTGGCCGGGATCGCCGATCAGTACGTGGCGTGGAGCCAAGTTCGAAATTAGCTGAAATTTGTAGTCTGGCAACTGGAAAGCTTCGTCGACGATCTGAATGTCGAAAAGTGGTTCCTCAGTGTCGGTCCATGACCACTTTGACGCATTGCCGATGGTGATAGAGGGCCCCTGCGGCAGATCCTCAATTTTATGGATCACTACAAGCCTCGCTTGCTGACGTAGATCATCCGGCAGGTTGAGCCCCTCTTTGGCGAACATGTGGATGGGTACGCCTCGGGCGTTCGTGACCAGCCGGCGTGTCAGGTCAAAGGCTTGTTCGTTCGTCTGGGTGACAACCATGCAACGCTCATGCAATAGCGCTGCACTCTGCAGCGCTACCCGCTGGGCCACACCGGTCTTGCCCGCCCCAGGCGGGCTGCGAAGGATAAGGGCGGGGACGCCCTGCCATTGGCTGGCGAGGACGTCGTCGAGGGCCGTATTGGCGGCGGCTTCAGGATCGGGCGTCACGCTCATGTCAGGTCCTCGACGGCCGCACGCAGGTTCGCCGGCATCGCGCGCCGGCTGGGGGTCGCCGCCGGAAGGACGTCGCTGTGGGTCCATGGCGCATGCGTCAGCCGCGTTTTCATCTGGCCGAGCGCACGCCCCAGGCCCCGCCAGTCCGGCCCGCCCGGCCCAAAGTCCAGGGTCGGGCCCGCCGACATCTTCTTGGCGGCGTTTTTCCCCTCGCCGACCCGGCCCGTCACCCAGGTGAACGGCCCGTTCCTTTCGATTCCGGTGATCTGCAGCGAGAGTTTGCGCCCGTCCATCAGCCAGAGCTTATCGCCAGGACGCAAGTGCAGGCCGTCCTGGCGGCTGGTGAGCACCAGGTCGTATTCGAACCACCTCGGCCCGAGGTGGTGTTCGCGAACATCGGCCAGTTGACCGCGCAAGACGCCGCCTTTCACGACGCCGCGTTCGCGGGCGGCACGATCATGGCGCAGCATCCCGGCTTTGACGTTCTCGATGGCGCGCTCGCGGGCGGCAATCTTCATGGCGCCGACTTTGGGGGAATCGCGGTAGGGCAGGCGGTGGCCCTGGTCGCGAGCGAGCATGAACCGGGCGAACTCGCCGCTTTCCTGCTCTGCCAATTCTTCCAGCGCCGGGTTCGCCTGCCAGCGCGGCGCGCTCAGCAAGGCCATCGCCCGCTGGGTCGCCGTGTAGATCGGTCGAATGACCCCTTCGAGCATCTGCTGGATGCGGGTCTGGTGGAACGCGCGCTCTGCGTCGGAACCGGCATTGTGGAAGTCGGTGATTGCCGGCTGCAGGTGCAAACGGTCGAACTGCGGGTCGGTTTTCACCCCCATCGGCGTCGCCTCGGCCGTGGCGACCGCGGCATAGATGTCCCGCCCCGGTGGCGGCTCGATCCAGGTCAGGAGGGCCAAGAGGTGCTCGTCTTCGGCTTCCTGCTGGCCGGTGGCATAGTGCAGACGCAGCGCGCCCGACGCGCTGATCAAAGCCTGCTGGCCGGCAACTGGTGAACGCTCACCGGCATAGGTCCAGAGGTTGCCGAGCCGCTGGATGTCGGCCTCGTCGGTAAAGCGCAGGCGATCGGCCAAGGTGTCCAGGTGGCCGAGCGCGCCAGCCGACGAGACCCAGATCTGCGGGAACGTGCCCTCCGCGCGGCACTGCGCGTAGTATTCTTCGAAGAATGGCAGCAACCAGCGCAGTAGGGCGTACTGGTCATCGCGGCGGCGGGGATCGGCGACGACGCGGATCCGGGCGGGCTCGCCGAAGCGGCCGAGGGCGGCCGCATGGACAGACGTGTCTTCGCCGGCCATCGACAGCAGGGTAAGGATCCGGGCGTGCGGCTGGATCACCATTTGGCGTTGGGAGACGATCGGCACGGCTTGGCCGTTCTGAAGGGCGCGCAGGCGGGCGGCGACGTGGAGAAGGTCAGCCATTGGCAATCCGATCGAGCACGAGGCCGGCGTCCCGCAGGCCTGCCGCCAAGCGGGCTTCGGCCTCGTTGTCCGGCGGACGGCCGCGGCCGTCCATAAGGTCGATCGCCCGCGAGATGGAGCCCGCTGCGGCCAGCTGTTCAGCGGCGAGGTCGCCCAGGATGATCGGCTGGCCGGCCGCCAGCGCCTGGGCACGGCATCGCTCCCAGAGCGCACAGTGCTCCTTGCAGTTGGAGCGATAGTTGTTGGGTAGGCGATCGATGACGCGGGGATCGGCCAAGGTCGCACCGACCGGTAGCAGGCGCTCCACCTCTTCCAGGTCCGCCGGCGCGGTCGAGAGCGCGCGCACGAGCGAGGCCAGCTCAGATTCCGCCCGCATCGCCGGGAAGAGCCGCGGATTGAACGAACCCGGCGCGCGCAGGACCATGTCTACACGGTCTTCCGCCATCTCCGGGTCGCCGCCGCGGCGAGCGATGTGCTGCCGAAGCGCCAGGGTCCCGACCGCGGCTTCGCGGCAGGCCGAGCGGATATCGGACTTGTCGGTCTTGCCGCCACGGTCGGCGAAGGATTTGATCACGCCAATCCGATAGGAGCGCTCGGCGTCACTCGCGACCATGTAGGCGAGCTCAACAGGATGAGAGACCCCAACGATATCGAGTGGCATCCGCGGGTTAAGGATAAGGTTCGGCGCGCGCGGATCGCCATTGTGTTTCATGTCGATCAGCCGCTGCGTTTCACTCACGCGGCGGTTTCGCGCCACGGGGTCTTTTGTGCCGGGGGCCATGTCCTCCACCGAGGTGATCTTCACCTCGGCTTGGGTCAACAATCCCTTTTCGCGATAGGCCGTCAGGAGGGAGGAGCCGCCGTTGCCCAGCAGGCGCCGCTCGTAGCCCTGGGTCACCGTCATGGCGAAGGGCGACATGATGTCGGGTTCGGCCTTGAAGACCGACTTGATCACCTCGCTCGGGGTGAGCCCGACAATGACTATCGCCCGCAAGCGGGTGCAGGCCGTGTTACGCGCCACGCTCTCGATACCCCGCGCACCGACCTCCACGGCCGCAAGGCCGCCGCGCAGGTTGGCCAGGCGAACGTTCTCCGGCGTCACCGAATGGACCTTTCAGCGACCGCTGTATCGATCACCACCGGACGGCCCCACAGGCGGATCTGCGGGCCACTAGCCGCCAGCTTAGCGGCGGCCTCGCGCCGTTCCTCCAGGTCGGGGGCCTCGATCAACATTAGCTCCGCCTGGGCGGCGTCGACGGTGCGCGCAGGATCGATTGGCTTGCCGTAGTCGATCGATCCTGGGATCGAACGGGCGAAGGGGAAGAGCAGGCGCTCGACCAGCTTGGCCTCACCGGCGCCGACTTCGCGAAGGTGCGCCAAGCGGCCGGCAAGGCTGATGGCGATCCGCAGATTGTCGGTCCGGATGCTGCGCGCACCGATAATGCGACGCTCAAGATCCCAGGACGAACTAGAGAGCAGTCGCGGGATGGCCGTCAGCTGTTGGGCGCTGATCGCTGGCACAACCCAGGCGGGGCGCGCGGCGATGTTGCGACGCGCGGCGTTCTCCTCGTCGCGCCGGAGGCTGGCGAACCGCGACGGCGACGGTCGGACCCCGGTCAGCGCCGCCGCCAAGTCGGCAATCAGCGCAGGCGCCGCCGGCACGCCGAGATCATCGAGCGCATCCAGCGCCAGTTCGCGCAGGGGCTTGCCCGGCTTGCGCGCCCGCGGGGTGGCGATTTCGCGAGCCTCGAGCTCACTGAAGCGCAGCGCCTCTGTGAGCCTCTGATATTCTGCGGTGAGCTCGGCGATCTTCTCCTGGGCGCGTTCACGTGCAGCCGTATTGCCCGCCGCTAAGGCCTTCGTCAGTTCGGCATAAGCCGCCTGCGAGCGCGAGGCGTTCCGCGCAAGCCGTTCAGCGATGGGCACCGTGCGAGACATGATTCACATATAGCATTCCACGCTTTTCCATGCAATACCACGCTTGCCCGCGGTCGTCCGTGCCTAGCCGCCGCAGGATATCCACGCCTTCCCAGCCGCCCGAGCTATGGTCTATTTGGTGAAGCAGAGCACCGATTCGGTGGCACCAGACGGGCGCACATAGGACCGCCGGCCCGGGTTGATGTCGGACATGGAGCGCAGGTGGAAGGCCTTGCTCTGTCCAAGCGTCAGGCCGTGATACGCGCCGATCTCAGCGATGATCTTGGGCAGATCGTTGTGGATGTCCTTGTAGTAGGAATCTTGCACCACCAGGACCCCACGTCCGCCCGGCTTGAGGCCAAAGGCCAGCCGCTTCATCGAGCGAGACATCTTGTCGAAGTAGTCGAGATGGGTGCGATAATAGTAGCCGCCCGAGGCCTTCGAGGGGTGGGACTTCAAGGCGTCGAGGAAGCTGAGGCACGTCTCGCCCCAGCCCTCGTCAACCTCGATTTCCACGCCTGGGACCTGCGTCGAACCAATCATTTGGCGACCCAGGGCGCGCTCTGTCGTCTTCAGCAACGGCGCCAGCACTGCGAGTTCGATGCGCGTCGCGGCAGTGTAATCGATCCGCGTGCAGTACGGCGGCGATGTCAGCACGAAATCGACGCTGTTGGCGGCGAGATCCATGGAGACTGTATCCGACAAGCTGACCCGACAATCCCCGGAGTGAGGAACCTTTTTCAGGCGCAGGTCCGCTTCGCGCTTCTCCGCCAGGGCCGCGGTCATGCCGCGGACATTGCCGCCGAAGCCGCGTGCGATAGTGGCCTGGGTTGCTGAAATCCGGGCCTCATCAGCCTTGGGCGCGCGCAGCCAAGTGGGGTTTGACGACCGGAAGGGCGCCACCAGCCGGCGGCAGGCGGCGAACAAGGCCACATAGAGCGTCGCCGCCGTTCCCGAGATCCGATCGAGGTGAACCCCGTCCGGCGACTTGGTCATGCTGCCGATCAGGCTGCGGCGGATATTCTGTTCGATGCCCCGGACAAACGCGGCGGTCGCAGGATCGAACCAGCCGAGGAGCGCATCATCAGGCTGCAGCGCTGGAGGCGCCGAGCGGGTGTGGGACAGGATCGTCGCGGCCAGGGGCCGAAGGTGGTCGGCCTCGCTAGGGGGCAGCAGGCGGGCGCGCGCGACGATGATCATTACTGGGTTTAGATCGATCCCGATGGAGTTCAGGCCGAGCGACGTCGCCGTATAGGTCGTGGTGCCGCTGCCGTTCCACGGATCCAGCACGACGGCGCTGCGTGGCAGCTTGGCGCTCTGCAACAGCTCGCGCGCAAACAGCTCCGAGTAACCGGCGTAGTAGGGGAAGAAGCCCTCCCAGCCAGTCTGAAGGCGCTTGTTGCGCTTTGGCGAAACGATGCGAAGCCGCTTGACCATCAGCAGGCTCCGGGATGGGCGGGAGGGCAGTGAGATCGCCTGATCATGGCGCATAGCCCCGTTGGCGGCGTAGCGTGATTCCCAGTCGGGTGATCTCGGCCGGCAGCAATGCGGCCTGCAGCAGGCCGATCGGGACCGTTCCCGATAATGCGGAAAAGGCGCGATCGTAGATGGCGACGCAGGCGCCGGTAGTCAGGCGCGAGTTGAACAGGATAGCGTCGACGTCCGTCATCTGATCATGGACAGCTTGAGAGAAGGTCTGGCCGACCGCGTGGTCGCGAGCCCGACTTGCGTCGGTGTCGACGCCCAGTTCGTAGGCCGCCGCCCCTCGCAGGTCGAGCAGCGTGAGGTCACGGCTGGAGCTGATGGCGGTTAGGCACATCTGCTCCAGGTGAGGTCGATAGAGATAGCGCCGTGACTTGCCTTCAAAGCGGTCCCGTACGACGGCCTCGGCGAACGCAGTGGGGAAGTTGTCCGCCGCGTAGAGCACGCGGAAGGAGTCGGTCGGGCTGGAGTAACGGCTCGAGCCGAACCCGGCGCCAGCCGGCGTCGCCCGGTGCCTTGTGGGCAGGATACGCGGCCAGTCGGAGAGACGCGCGGTGATCACCCGGTCACGAAGTTTGGACGCAACGAGCTTCACGTGTAATCAAAGGCGCCTGCCGCCGCGCTCACGACGCCACGAACGTTGCCGGCATGCAGGGCGTCGATTGGGGCCTTGCCGTCCGTTATCCGATTGGGCGCGATCAACCACTCCCACGTCTCTTCAGCTGAGGCGAAATGCTCCGCCACCTCGGCGAGACCTTCCACAGGCCGGCACCGATCAAACTGCCGAAGGGGATATACGAAGTTCCGCAACCCCTTTCGCAGGGCGATGACCTTTCCGGCCTTACGCCAGTTGTCAAGGGTGCCCCGCGCGATGCTGAGCCTCTGGACTAAATCTCCAGCCCCGACGAGTTCGCTCTCGACCCAGTCGGCCGTTTCATCGTCGACGGTGATTGCGTCCAGAAGCCTGCCGCCCTCCGCCGCCGAGACGACCGGGCCGACACCGTCGCCCTGTAGTACACTGTCTTCGGAAGAGGTCGACGACGACAATGATTTCGATTCTCGCCGACGGATCGCCTTCGCGACGGCCGGCACAGCCACCTTCAGCGTCGAAGCCAATTCGACAAGGTCATGCATGGGCATGCGCTCGACCTTGCTTTCAATCGCCTTGGTCAGGGCGGCCCGCGTAAGATGGGATGGCTTCGATGGTCTCATTACGTGCCTCCTGGTACAATGTAAGCGGATTAGGCAGAATAGGCAACTCCTGCACTGCAAATTAGCTTCGTTGAAGGTGGTTGGCTGAGGGGATTATCGATACCCGCCACTATCTCGTCCTATAGCTCTGAACGTCCAATTCCTACCGGAGCCTGATAGTTAGGTCTCCATAGGAAGCGGCCTTGGCCAAAATTCCAATTCGGGCCAAAAACGGGTACTCACATATCCCTTCTGCACCCGAAATTCTAAAAAACTCCCAAAAAGGATCAAAATCCTATATTCTCTCCGCAATGTCCACCCTCTTGCGGAGCCACCCCATGCCGATCGACACCCGCACCCTCGCCAACGACCATTTCCCCTGCTGGGCGAAGGAGCCCCCGGTTCCCTCCGAAGGCGCGCTGGTCCCCGGTTCGCAGTTCCATGAGGAGCAGTGGATCATGGCCGCCGGCATGCTGTCCCGCGGCAGTTCCTTCCTTCATGTCTCCCGCGCCATGGGCTGCAGCCGCACCACCCTGTGGCGCGCCTATTACGGATCCAAGGATTTCCGTCACAGGGTGTGGTGGGAGCGGCAAGCCTTGAACCGCGAGGCCGAGCTGCGGCTGTCCTCGCTACGCATCCTGGTCGCCGAGCAGATCGAGCGGCTGGTCGCCGCCGGCGATCCCTCCACCGTCCGCTGGCTGGCCGAACGCCTCGGCCTCTTCGCCGCCCTCGACCTGCCGGCAACCACCCGGCAAGCCGCCCAGCCGGACCATCCGCCCGCCCCGAAGCCGGCCCCCAGGCCCGACGATCCTCCCGCCGTCACCGTCCCCGAACTCGACGACGACATCCCCGGCGCGCTGCGCGAGCGCACGCCGCCCGATCCGCGCGCCGTCGCCGCCATCGTTGCCAGCCCGGAAGGCGAAGGCCCCAAGGGCGTCTTCCCCTGGACCCTCAACCAGCATGAGCCCTATCCCAACCTCAACCCCGGCCCGGTGAGCCGCCGCGCCGCCGGTCCCTTCACCCGTCCCCGGTAAGAGGCCGGCCGGCAGATGCAACATCCGCCGGGATCTGTTCCACGCCGTTCCATCCCCCTGTCGGCCATCCCACCACCAGACGAGGCCACCGAACGCACCAGCACGCTTGATCGCACGGCCGAACTGTCCGACCCTGCGGGGCCATTCGCCTGTCGAGGATCCCGCGATGACCGCCGGCCCAGCCTTTACCTGTGTGCTCGATGCCCGTGCCAAGCTGGGGGAGGGGCCGGTCTGGTCGGTGGACGAGCAGGCGCTCTATTGGGTCGACATCAAGGGCCGGGCGCTGAACCGCTTCGATCCGGCCACCGGCGCCAATCGTGCGATGGCGCTGCCGGAGGAGATCGGCTGCGTCGCCCCGCGCAAGGGTGGCGGCTTCATCGCCGGCCTGCGCTCCGGCCTGTGGCAGCTGGACGGGGAGGGCCGGCCGGTGACCTGCCTCGCCGCCAATCCGGAGGGTCAGGGCGCCAGCCGCTTCAACGACGGCAAGACCGACCCCGCCGGCCGCTATCTCGCCGGCACGCTGGACGAGCCGAAAGCCGGCGGCAAGGCGCATCTCTACCGCTACGACCGCCACGGGCTGGCGGTGCTGGCCGGCGGGCTGCTGACCTCCAACGGGCTGGCCTTCAGCCCGGACGGGCGCACGCTCTACCATGCCGACACCCCGACCTTCACCGTCCGCCGCTACCGCTACGACCCGGCGACCGGCGCGATCTCCGACGGCGAGGTCTTTTTCCGGCTGGAGCCGAAGGACGGCGACCGCGGCCGGCCGGACGGGGCGGCGGTGGATGCGCAGGGCTGCTACTGGTCGGCGCTCTACGAGGGCGGGCGGGTCGCGCGTTTCTCGCCGGACGGGGGGCTGCTGTCGGAACACCCGGTGCCGGCGCGCTGCCCGACCATGGTGGCCTTCGGCGGCCCCGACCTGCGCACGCTCTACGTCACCACCGCCAGCGCCGGCCGGCCGGCGGACGAGCTGGAGCGGCTGCCGCAATCCGGCGGCCTGTTCGCCATGACGGTCGAGGTGCCGGGCCTGCCGGTGCCGCCCTTCGATCCGGCGGCCTGACGGGCGGGAAGGGGAGCCGGGGCAGGGGAGAGGTCATCGATGTTCCGCAAGTTCGTCTATCTGCTGGCGCTGGCGCGCGAGAAGCATTTCGGCCGGGCGGCGGAGAGCTGCCACGTCTCGCAGCCGACCCTGTCCAACGCCATCCGCCAGCTGGAGGAGGAGCTGCAGGTCCCCATCGTCGAGCGCGGCCAGAAGTTCGAGGGCTTCACCCCGGAAGGGCTGAAGGTGCTGGAATACGCCCGCCGCATCGTCGGCGAGCGCGACAATTTGCGGCACGAGCTGCTGGCGCTGGCCCAGGGCGTCACCGGCCATCTGCGGCTCGGCGCCATCCCCACCGCCTTGCCGGCGGTGCCCCATGTGCTGACGCCCTTCACCACCCGCTTCCCGCATATCCGCTCCACCGTCGTCTCGCTCAGTTCGCGCGAGATCCAGCGCGGGCTGGACGAGTTCGAGCTGGACGCCGCCGTCACCTATCTCGACAACGAACCGCTGAACAACGTCCGCACCCTGCCGCTCTACACCGAGCGCTACCACCTTCTGGCCCGCCGCGACGAGCTGGCGGACGCGCTGATCGCGCAAGGGGCGGTGCCGTGGGAGAAGGCGGCGGCCCTGCGGCTCTGCCTGCTGACTCCGGACATGCAGAACCGCCGCATCGCCGACACCGCCTTCCGCATGACCGGGCGGACGGTCGAGCCGGCGATGGAGACCAACTCCATCGTCACCCTCTACACCCTGGTGCGCGCCGGCACCTGCGCCAGCATCGTCCCCGGCCAGCTGCTGACCTTCGTGCCGCCGCATCCGGACATCGTCGCCCTGCCGCTGGTCGACCCGGATCTGAGCCATGTCGTCGGGCTGGCCTATGCCGACCGCGACCCGCCGCCGCCGCTGGCCAAGGCGCTGGCGGTGGCGGCGGCGGACGCCGACATCGCCCAGCGCATGGCGATCAGCGTGGCCGACGCCATGATCCCCTGGCGGGTGGCGATCCGTTGAGCGGCGGCCGGCGGGCGGAGCGCAGCCTACAGCGCCGCGGCGATGGCCTGTCCGACCTCGCCGGTCCGCGCCGTTCCGCCGACGTCGGGCGTGCGCGGCCCGTCGGCCAGCACCGTCTCGATGGCGGCCATGATCGCGTCATGGGCGGCGGTGAAGGCGGCGTCGCCATTGCCGAGGAAGTCGAGCATCATGGCGCCCGACCAGATCATCGCGACCGGGTTGGCGATCTGCCGGCCGTAGATGTCCGGCGCCGAGCCGTGCACCGGCTCGAACAGCGAGGGGAAGCGGCGCTCGGGGTTCAGGTTGGCGGATGCCGCCAGCCCCATCGTGCCGGTGCAGGCCGGCCCCAGGTCCGACAGGATGTCGCCGAACAGGTTGGAGGCGACCACGACGTCGAAGCGGTCGGGCTGCATGACGAAGCGCGCCGACAGGATGTCGATGTGCTGCTTGTCCCAGGCGACCTCCGGATAGGCCTTGCCCATCTCCGCCACCCGCTCGTCCCAATAGGGCATGCTGATCGAGATGCCGTTGGACTTGGTGGCGGCGGTCAGCTTGCGGCGCGGCCGGCTTTGGGCCAGCTCGAAGGCGAATTTCAGGATGCGGTCGACGCCGTGGCGGGTGAACACCGCCTCCTGCAGGACGAACTCGCGCTCGGTTCCTTCGAACATCCGGCCGCCGACCGAGGAATATTCGCCCTCGGTGTTCTCGCGCACCACGAAGAAGTCGATGTCGCCGGGCTTGCGGCCGGCGAGCGGGCAGGGCACGCCGGGCAGCAGCCGGACCGGGCGCAGGTTCACATACTGGTCGAACTCCCGGCGGAACTTGATCAGCGATCCCCACAGCGAGATGTGGTCGGGCACCTTGTCCGGCCAGCCGACCGCGCCGAAGAAGATGGCGTCGAAGCCCTTCAGCGTCTCGAACCAGTCGTCCGGCATCATCCGGCCATGGTCGAGGTAATAGTCGCAGCTGGCCCAGTCGAAATGGGTGAATTCGATCGACAGCCCGAACTTCGCCGCCGCCGCCTGCACCACCCGGATGCCTTCCGGCAGCACTTCCTTGCCGATGCCGTCGCCGGCGATCGCGGCGATCCTGTAGGTCCTGCTCATTCGTCCCTCCCATCGATTGCGGCCCGCCCCCGCTCCCGCTCTGGGCATGATCGGACCGGCGGCATCCAGCATAGCCGCTGCCGCGGCGTTGATAATGCCCCGCTCCATGCACCCGGAATTCACGGATCGTGAACGACGAGCCGCACATCCGCGACCTGCGCGTCTTCTGCCTCGTGCTCCGCCGCAACGGCTTCGCCGCCGCCGCCGAGGCGCTGGGGGCGTCCCCGGCCTATGTCAGCAAGCGCATCCAGGTGCTGGAAGCCAGCCTGGGGGTGAAGCTCCTGCACCGCAGCACCCGGCGCATCGCCGCGACCGAGGCGGGGGAGCGGGTCCACCGCTGGGCGCAGACCATCCTCGCCGACATGGACGGGCTGGTGGAGGAGGTGGCGGCGACCAAGCTCAACCCGCGCGGGCTGGTCCGCATCAGCAGCAGCCTGGGCTTCGGCCGCGTCCATGTCGCCCCGGCCCTGGCGGCGCTGGCCGATCTCTATCCAGAGCTGGAGCTCCGCTTCGACGTCTCGGACCGCCTGACCGACCTCGTCGGCGAGGGCATCGACCTCGACATCCGCATCGGCAACACGATCGCGCCGCAGCTGATCGCCCGCCGGCTCGCCGGCAACCGCCGCATCCTCTGCGCCGCCCCGGCCTATCTCGAACGGCGCGGCGTTCCGCTCCGGCCGGACGATTTGACGGAGCACGACTGCCTCGTCATCAAGGAACGCGACCATCCCTTCGGCCTCTGGCGGCTGAGCGGCCCGGAGGGCGACGTTTCCGTCCGCGTCGCCGGGTCGCTCTCGTCCAACCATGGCGAGATCGTCCACCAATGGGCGATGGCCGGGCGCGGCATCATGCTGCGGTCCCTGTGGGATGTCCGCACCGCGCTGTCCAGCGGCGCGCTGGTGCCGCTGCTGCCCGCCTACAGCCAGCCGGCCGACATCTGGGCCGTCTATCCCGCCCGCCTGACGAACTCCGCGAAGCTGCGGGTCTGCGTCGAATTCTTCGAGCGGCATTTCCGCGGCATCGGGCTGGAGGGCGCTTCTTGATAGCCAAAAGCTATCAGCCAATCAGAAAATACAATTTGCTGGTATACCGTATCCTCCGCCACTGTGACGGTACCGGACGACGAGAGACGGCCGGAAAAAACCCAGCAGTACCAAGCCAGAACGACGCCGACCCCAAGTGCGGCGCGGACGATCGCAAGGAGGGACACCCGTGAACGCTTGCCATCCGTGGAGCGCTGAGCGCGCCATGACGATTGTCGAAGACAATCGGCATCTGCGCGGCGCCCTGCTGCCGATCCTCCACGCCCTGCAGGAAGAATTCGGCTACATCGACGAACAGGCCATCCCCCTGCTGGCGACGGAGCTGAACCTCTCGCGCGCCGACGTGCATGGCGTGGTGTCCTTCTACCATGAATTCCGCCGCGAGAAGCCCGGCCGCCACATCATCAAGGTCTGCCGGGCCGAGGCCTGCCAGTCGATGGGCGCCAACGCGCTGGTCGACCACATCAAGACCCGGCTGCAGGTCGATTTCCACGGCACCACCGCCGACGGCGCCTTCACGCTGGAACCGGTCTTCTGCCTCGGCAACTGCGCCCTGTCCCCCGCGGTGATGATCGACGAGAACCTGCACGGCCGGGTCTCGCTCGACCGCTTCGACGAACTGGCGGCCGAGACGCGGGCCAACCCGACGGCCCATCAGCAAATCCCCCGTGCCCTGAGCCACTCCCATAAGGGTCACGCGCAATGAGCGGCCATCTGATCACCGTCTTCGTCCCGCGCGATTCCGCCGCCCTGTCGGTCGGCGCCGACGCCGTGGCCGCCGCCATCCGGGCCGAGGCCTCCTCGCGCGGGCTGCCGCTGCGCATCGTCCGCAACGGCTCGCGCGGCATGCTCTACCTGGAACCGCTGGTCGAGGTGGAAACGCCGGAAGGCCGCGTCGCCTATGGCCCGGTCACCCCGGCCGACGTCCCCGGCCTGTTCGACGCCGGTTTCCTGACCGGCGGAACCCATGCGCTGGGCCATGGCCTGACCGAGGAAATCCCCTATTTCAAGAAGCAGGAACGGCTGACCTTCGCGCGCTGCGGCATCATCGACCCGCTGTCGGTCGAGGACTACCGCGCCCATGGCGGCTTCCGCGGCCTTGAGAACGCGCTGGCGATGACCCAGGCGGACATCGTCAAGATGGTGACCGACAGCGGCCTGCGCGGCCGCGGTGGTGCCGGCTTCCCCACCGGCATCAAGTGGAACACGGTGATGCAGGCCAAGGCGGACGAGAAGTTCGTCTGCTGCAACGCCGACGAGGGCGACAGCGGCACCTTCGCCGACCGCATGATCATCGAAGGCGACCCCTTCTGCCTGATCGAGGGCATGACCATCGCCGCCATCGCGGTGGGGGCGACCTCCGGCTACGTCTACATGCGCTCGGAATACCCGCACGCCACGGCGACCCTGCGCCACGCCATCAAGCTCGCCTATGACGAGGGCTGGCTCGGCGACAACATCCACGGCACCGACCGCACCTTCCACCTCGACGTCCGCGTCGGCGCCGGCGCCTACATCTGCGGCGAAGAGACCGCGATGCTGGAAAGCCTGGAAGGCAAGCGCGGCATGGTGCGCGCCAAGCCGCCGCTGCCGGCGCTCGAAGGCCTGTTCGGCAAGCCGACCGTGGTCAACAACGTGCTGTCGCTCTGCTCGGTGCCGATCATCCTCGACAAGGGCGGCGCGTATTACCGCGACTTCGGCGTCGGCCGGTCGCGCGGCACGCTGCCCTTCCAGCTGGCCGGCAACCTCCGCCAAGGCGGCATCGTCGAGAAGGCCTTCGGCATCACCCTGCACGAACTGCTCTATGATTTCGGCGGCGGCACCATCACCGGCCGGCCGATCCGCGCCGTGCAGGTCGGCGGCCCGCTCGGCGCCTACCTGCCGCCCTCGCAGTTCGACCTGCCCAAGGATTACGAGGCCTTCGCCGCGCAGGACGCGATGGTCGGCCACGGCGGCATCGTCGTCTTCGACGACAGCGTCGACATGGCCCAGCAGGCCCGCTTCGCCATGGAGTTCTGCGTGGCGGAATCCTGCGGCAAATGCACCCCCTGCCGCATCGGCTCGACCCGCGGCATGGAGACGCTGGACAAGATCATCGCCGGCAAGAACGTCGACGCGAACCTGGACCTGCTCGCCGACCTCTGCGACGTCATGGTGGACGGCTCGCTCTGCGCCATGGGCGGCATGACGCCCTATCCGGTGCGCAGCGCGGTGAAGCACTTCCCGGAAGACTTCCGCAAGAAGCAGCACGCCGTCCGCGTCACCCACATCGCCGCCGAATAACGAGCGACCCCAGGAGCACCCGAGATGACCCTCATCCACGAGACCGACTACGGCACTCCCGCCCGCGTCTCCGAGACCCTGGTGACGCTGGAGATCGACGGCCGCAGCATCACCGTTCCCGACGGCACCTCCGTGATGCGCGCCGCGATGGACGCCGGCATCACCGTGCCCAAGCTGTGCGCCACCGACAGCCTGGAGCCCTTCGGTTCCTGCCGCCTCTGCGCGGTCGAGATCGAGGGGCGCCGCGGCACCCCGGCGTCCTGCACCACCCCCGTCGCCCCCGGCATGAAGGTCTACACCCAGACCGACAAGCTGGCGAAGCTGCGCCGCGGCGTGATGGAGCTGTACATCTCCGACCATCCGCTCGACTGCCTGACCTGCGCCGCCAACGGTGATTGCGAGTTGCAGGACATGGCGGGAGCGGTGGGTCTGCGCAACGTCCGGTACGGTTTCGACGGCGAAAACCATCGCGCCGCCGCCAAGGACGAGAGCAACCCGTACTTCACCTTCGACGCCTCCAAGTGCATCGTCTGCTCGCGCTGCGTCCGCGCCTGCCAGGAGACCCAGGGCACCTTCGCGCTGACCATCGACGGCCGCGGCTTCGCCTCGTCGGTGTCGCCGGGCGCCAACGAGAGCTTCATGGACAGCGAGTGCGTGTCCTGCGGCGCCTGCGTCCAGGCCTGCCCGACCGCGACCCTGACCGAGAAGTCGATCATCGAGCACGGCCAGCCCGAGCACAGCGTCATCACCACCTGCGCCTATTGCGGCGTTGGCTGCTCCTTCAAGGCCGAGCTGCAGGGCACCACGGTGGTGCGCATGACCCCGTGGAAGGACGGCGGCGCCAACGAGGGCCACTCCTGCGTCAAGGGCCGCTTCGCCTGGGGCTACGCCACCCACAAGGACCGCATCATGAAGCCCATGGTGCGCGAGAAGATCACCGACCCGTGGCGCGAAGTGTCGTGGGAGGAGGCGATCGCCTACGCCGCCGAGCGTCTGAAGGCGGTGCAGGCCAAGTATGGCCGCGGCTCCATCGGCGGCATCACCTCGTCGCGCTGCACCAATGAAGAGGTCTATGTCGTCCAGAAGATGATCCGGGCGGCTTTCGGCACCAACAACATCGACACCTGCGCCCGCGTCTGCCATTCGCCGACCGGCTACGGCCTGTCGCAGACCTTCGGCACCTCGGCCGGCACCCAGGATTTCCGCAGCGTCGACAAGTCCGACGTCATCCTGGTCATCGGCGCCAACCCGACCGACGGCCACCCGGTGTTCGGCTCGCGCATGAAGAAGCGCCTGCGCGCCGGGGCCAAGCTGATCGTCGTCGATCCGCGCCGCATCGATCTGGTGCGCAGCCCGCACGTCCAGGCCGAATACCACCTCCAGCTCCAGCCCGGCACCAACGTCGCCGTGGTCAACGCCATCGCCCACACCATCGTCACCGAGGGGCTGGTCAACCGCGCCTTCGTCGAGGGCCGTTGCGATCCCAAGGAGTTCGCGAAGTGGGAGGCGTTCATCGCCGAGCACCGCAACTCGCCGGAATATCTGCAATCGCGCACCGGCGTCCCGGCCGATCAGGTCCGCGCCGCCGCCCGCCTCTACGCCACCGGCGGCAACGCCGCGATCTATTACGGGCTGGGCGTGACCGAGCACAGCCAGGGTTCCAGCACGGTGATGGCGATCGCCAACCTCGCGATGGCGACCGGCAACATCGGCCGCGAGGGCGTCGGCGTGAACCCGCTGCGCGGCCAGAACAACGTGCAGGGCTCCTGCGACATGGGCTCCTTCCCGCACGAGCTGCCGGGCTACCGCCACGTCTCCGACGACGTCGTCCGCCACGAGTTCGAAACCGCCTGGGGCGTCACGCTGGATCCGGAACCCGGCCTGCGCATTCCCAACATGTTCGACAGCGCGCATGACGGCAGCTTCCGCGGCCTGTTCGTCCAGGGCGAGGACATCGTCCAGTCCGACCCCAACACCAACCACGTCACCTCGGCGCTGGAAGCGCTGGACATCGTCATCGTCCAGGACCTGTTCCTGAACGAGACGGCGGCCTTCGCCCATGTCTTCTTCCCCGGCACCTCCTTCCTGGAAAAGGACGGCACCTTCACCAACGCCGAGCGCCGCATCAACCGTGTCCGCAAGGCGATGCCGTCGAAGGTGGGCCGGGACGAGCATTGGGTCGCCTGTGCGCTGGCGACGGCGATGGGCTACCCGATGCACTACGAGACCACCGCGCAGATCATGGACGAGATCGCCCGGCTGACCCCGACCTTCCGCGGTGTCAGCTTCGAGAAGCTCGACCGTGTCGGTAGTGTCCAGTGGCCCTGCACCGGCTTCGAGGACGACGACACCGGCATGGCGATCATGCATGAGGAGAGCTTCGCCCGCGGTCTCGGCCGCTTCGTGATCACCGAATATGTCCCGACCGACGAGCGGACCACGCGGATGTACCCGCTGGTGCTGACCACCGGCCGCATCCTCGCCCACTACAATGTCGGCGCCCAGACCCGGCGCACCGCCAACGTGGCTTGGCATCCGGAGGACGTGCTGGAGATCAACCCGGTGGACGCCGAGATCCGGGGCGTCAAGGACGGCGACATGGTGTCGCTCGCCAGCCGCATGGGGGCGACGACGTTGCGCGCCGTCATCTCCGACCGCATGCCGGCCGGCGTCGTCTACACCACCTTCCACCACCCGGTGACCGGTGCCAACGTCATCACCACCGAGAATTCGGACTGGGCGACCAACTGCCCCGAATACAAAGTGACGGCGGTGCAGGTCGCCCGCAGCAACCAACCGTCGGACTGGCAGGTTGACTATGCGAAGAACGACGTCGAGCGCAAGCGCATCGCCGCCGCCAACGTGATCGCCGCCGAGTGACGGCCTGAGGAGTGGGAAGCATGACCGCGATGCCTTCTGGGTCCATCCGTCCTGACGATACCGCCATGTGCTCCATCGCCGTCACCGGCACCGGCTTTTCCGCCGGTGTCGGGGTGGAGGAGGGCGCGGATGTCGAATGGCAGGTGCCGGAGGAGACCGCGGTCGCTTTCGAATACAACGGCCGCTCCCATGCCGTGATGATGGCGACCCCCGCCGATCTGGAAGACTTCGCGCTGGGCTTCAGCCTGGCCGAGGAGATCGTCGGGACCGCCGCCGACATCGAGAACATCGCCGTGCGGGAAACCCCGCTGGGCTTCGTCGTCAACCTGACGGTCGATCCCCTGCGGCTCCTGCGCGGAAGTCTGCGCAGCCGCTCCATGGAGGGGCGGAGCGGCTGTGGCCTGTGCGGCGTGGACAGTCTTGTCCACGCCGTTCGGGAGCCCCGCAAGATCGAGACCGCGCTGGAGGTCGAGCCGGCCGCCGTGGCCGCCGCCTTCCGCGCCCTGCCGGACCACCAGCCGATGAACCGGGCCAACCGCTCGGTCCATGCCGCGGCGTGGTGCGCGCCGGACGGCGCCATCCGTCTGGCCCGCGAGGATGTCGGCCGCCACAACGCGCTGGACAAGCTGATCGGTGCCGTCGTCCGCTCGGGCGCCGACCCGGCCACCGGCTTCGTGGTGATGACCAGCCGCTGCAGCTTCGAACTGGTGCAGAAGACCGCCGCGGTGGGCATTCCGCTGCTGGCGACCATCTCGGCCCCGACGGCGCTGGCGCTGGAACTGGCGCGCAACGCCAACCTGACCCTGGGTGCCTTGTCGCGCCGCGACACCGTCATCCTATTCCGCTGATTTAACCCCCTTCCGGAGACACCGATGAGCCACACGAACCACGCCAAGGATCTGGTCCGGATGGCGAACCAGATCGCCGTCCATTTCGCCACCTACCCGCATGAGGAGGCGGTGACGGAGACGGCGACCCACATCCGCAAGTTCTGGGATCCGCGCATGCGCGCCGGCCTGTTCGCCCATGTCCAGTCCGGCGGCGAAGCCGACCTGCACGAGGTGGCGCGCGGGGCGGTCGGGGTGCTCCAGGCCCGCTGAGGCCGTCAGCCGAAGCGGGCATTGTACAGGGCGACCGCATCGGCCCCCGCCGGGAAGTGGAGCCGGCCGGTTGTGTCGTCGATGGCGGCCGACACCGCTTCGGCGACATCGGTTTCCGTCGTCGTCGCCGCCGGGCTGGCATAGGCGTCGAAGATCGGCGCCGCGAAGTCCCGATAGGCCGGCGGGATCAGATCCTGGATGACGATGCCGGCATTCCGGCTGAAGGCGGTGGTCGGGCTGTATCCCGGCTCCACCAGTTTCGCCCGGACGCCGAAATGGCCGAGTTCATGGGCAAGCGAACCGGTGAAGCCCTCGATCGCCTGCTTGCTGGCGGTGTAGGCCGCCGCCAGGGGCAGGGCGGCCAGGGTGACCGACGAGGTCACGTTCACGATGACGCCGGACCGGCGCTCGCGCATCTGCGGGATGACCGCATGGCACATCGCCATCACGCCGAAGGTGTTGGTCTCGAACACCTTGCGGACATGGGCCATCGGCGTCGCCTCGAAGGCGCCGACCACGCCGATGCCGGCATTGTTGACCAGCACGTCGATCGGACCGGCGGCCTCGACGGCGGCGGCGATGCTCTCCTCGCTGGTGACGTCGAGCGGCAGGATGCGCAGCGCGTCCGACGCTGGCAGAAGCTCCGGGTCCGGCCGGCGCATGGTGGCGACCACCCGCCAGTTCCTCGCCAGGAAATGCCGCGCCATCTCCAGGCCGAAGCCGGAGGACGTGCCGGTGATCAGGATCGTTTGCATGGGGACCTCCCGTCGTTTCGAACGGTCCCTTGAATAGGCGCAGCGGCCCGCACACTCCATAAGCGGTCGTCCGGGATCCTTTTCCAACTGTCCATACCATGCACCCGATGATAGTCATGCCGACCGGGCCAACCAGCATGGGCATGACCGGATGCGGACGATGGACGAGGTTCTTTTCGACGCCATTCTCTTCGACATGGACGGGACGGTCCTGAACTCGATCAAGGCGGCGGAGCGCATCTGGACCGCCTGGGCGCTGCGCCACGGCATCGACGTCGAAGCCTTCCTGCCGACCATCCATGGCGTCCGGGCGGTCGAGACCATCCGGCGGCTCGCTCTCCCCGGCATCGATCCGGAGGCGGAGGCCGAGGCGATCACCCTGGCCGAGATCGAGGATGTCGAGGGGATCGAGGAAATCGCCGGTGCCGCCGGATTCCTCGCGGCACTGCCGGCGGAGCGCTGGGCAATCGTGACGTCGGCGCCGCGCACCCTCGCCTTGCGCAGGATCGCCGCGGCCGGCTTGCCCGTACCGCCGCTCCTGGTCGGCGCCGAGGATGTCGAGCGCGGCAAGCCGGCCCCCGACTGCTTCCAACTGGCGGCCGAGAGGCTCGGCACGACGGCGGACCGTTGCCTCGTGGTGGAGGATTCCCCGGCCGGGATCGCCGCGGCGGTCAGTGCCGGCGCCTCGGTGCTGGTGATCACGGCGACCCACCATGCCGCGGCGGGTGCCGCAGCCGTGGATGCCGGACATGCCGCCATCCGGGACTATCGCGATCTCGCCGTGGACCGGCTGCCGGACGGATCGCTTTCCATTCGTCCCGCCGGGGAAAGCGTCCTGCCGTCCAACGCCTCCCCGGTCGGGTTCTCCTACGGATTGCCGGCGTCGTCGGCGAGGGCCTGACCGGTGCCGCCCGCGGCACCGCTGCGGGCGAACTGGCCGGGCGGGCAGCCCTGCCGCTTGCGGAACGCCGTGCTGAAGGCGCTGGCGGATTCGTAGCCGACCTCCTCGGCGATCCGGTCGAGGGATTTCGCGCCGCGGACCAGGGCGTCCTTCGCCAGCGCCATCCGCCAGCGCGCCAGATACTCGATCGGGCCGCAGCCGAGCACCTCGCCGAAACGGGCGGCGAACGCCGACCGGGACTGTCCGGCGATCTTGGCGAGGCCGGCGACCGTCCAGTTCTCCCGCACGTCCCCGTGCAGGGTGCGAAGGACGCGGGCAAGGGCCGGGTCGCGCAGACCGCTGAGCAGGCCGCTTCGCACCCCGTCCGCCGCGAGGCCGCGCCAGCGTAGCGCCTCGACCAGCAGAACCTCGAGCATGCGCTGGAGGATCAACTCCCTGCCGGGGTCCTGCTGCCCGCATTCCTCGACGATGAGGTCGATCACCCGGCCGAAGCGGTCGGTCCTGCCTTCGTAGGCCGGGATATGGATCATGCGGGGGAGCAGCGTCAGCAGGAGCGGCGCGTTCACCTGTTCGATCTGGAAACTGCCGCCCAGCGCCTCGAACTCCGCCTCACCCTCCTGGTCGCCATGCCGGACCGGCCGGTCCGTCGGTTCACGCGGCACGCAGGCGATGCCCGGCTGGCTGCTCAGCGTGAAGGCGGGGGTGGAGGGCAGAAGAAGGAAATCGCCCACCGCGATCCGCAGCGGCGTCCCGCCTTCGAAGGACACCCAGCATTCGCCCTTCAGGATCAGCGTGAAGCCGGGCTTGTGAAGGGCGGGATAGCCGATCCCCCAGCGTCCCCTCCCGGTGATGGGCTTGGACACCGCCGCGGTCGGCCTGAGCAGGGCGATGATGTCGGAAAGCGGATCCATTCAGGACGATCTGAAGGCGGTCTTCGTCAGACCTTGCGGTAGGCGAACATGACCGTTTCGTAGGGAAAGGCGATCTCGGCTTGGTCCGCCAGTTCAGGCGTGCGGGCGATCAGCGCGCGGGTGTCGCGCTCGACCTCCGCCTGCTGGTCGGGCGGCAGCGCGGCGATGAAGCTGACCGACATCGTCCGCTTGACGATGACGTCCTCCGGGCTGCCGACATGGGCATGGCGGACGTTCCGCTCGTCGATGGCCTCGAAGCCCGGCGCGGGGAAGACCCGGCGCCAGTCGCCGGTTCGATAGCGCGGGGTGTCGCCCTCCCGGGGGTCGGTGATGGCGGTCAACGCCGCGACCCAGGGCACGCTTTCATCCCGGACATTCCAGATCAGTCCCAGCGTGCCGCCCGGTTTCAGCACCCTCCGCATTTTCTGCAGGGCGGCGGCGGTGGCGAACCAGTGGAAGGCCTGCGCGCAGACCACGGCATCGACGGAACCGTCGGGCAGGGGGATGGATTCGGCGGTCCCCGCCAGGACAATGATATCGGGAAAGGCCGGAACGAGCTGCTCGCGCATGCCGACGACCGGCTCGACGGCGGTAATCTCGCCGCCGCACTGCTTCAGAACCGCGGTGAATTTGCCGGTGCCGGCACCGATCTCCAAGACTTTCCGGCCGGGACCGACGCCCAGCACGTCGCGAAGCCAGACGGCGGCTTCGGCCGGGTAGCTGGGGCGGCCTTTGACATAGGCCTTGGCACCGGTCTCGTAGCCGCTGGAAGAGTGATGAACCGACATGTCGACCTCCAGTCTTCCAGCGTACTGCGAGAACCGGCCCTCACATCCCCGTCGATGCCGGCAGCGGCTTGGCCGGTGCCGGCGCCGAAGCCGATGACAGCGGCGTCGGCGCATGGGCGGTTGGGACCGGCAGCGGTGCCGGCTTGGACAGCGGGCGCGGCGTCGACACCGGTGTCACCGGGTTGGCGCCCGCTGCAGGATTGGCGGACATCGCCGGGGCTGCCGAACCCGACTGGCCGGACGGCGTCGCCAGCGTGGGCGGATCCTCGTAGATGTCGGGATGGACGCGCACCACGCCGGCGGTGTCGACCGACGCGTTCCAGTAGACGAAGCGCACGGGGATGGCGTTCGGCAGCCGGATCGTCTTGGTATCCCCGGTGTCGAGCTGCTGGCCGATGGCGCCCGGCGTCACCTTCGCCGCGCTCAGCAGCGTTTCCGCCATCATCCGGGCATCCTCCAGCCGCACACAGCCGGAGCTGGCGGCGCGCAGGTCGCGGCTGAACAGCCGGGGATCGTTGGTGCCGTGCAGGAAGATGCCTTCGCCGTTGGTCAGGTTGAAGCGGAAGCGGCCCAGCGCGTTGTCGTCGCCCGGCTTCTGGACGATGCGGACACGGCCGGGATCGACCGACCACCAGTTGACCGACTGGGTGCTGGCGACCTCCGACCCGTCCAGATAGACGACGGCGTTCTTGATGCCGGTGGTGCCCTTCTTGCGCAGGGCCGGCAGCTTGTCTTCGCTCAGCACCGTCGGCGGGACGGTCCAGGTCGGGTTGATGGTGACGCTGGTGACCTTGTCCTGCAGCAGCGGCGTCTTGCGCGACGGCCGGCCGACCACCGCCCGCATGGTGAAGGTGGGGCGGCCATGCTCGATCAGGGTGACGGACTGGCCGGGCAGGTTGACCAGGATGCTGGTGTCGGGGATGGAAGCCTGCTGCGCCCGCATCGCCGCGGCGGCGCGGCGCAGAAGCGCCACGGTCTGCGCCGGAGTGCGGTCCATCGCCTGGCGCGTCACCTCGCCGACCTTGCCGTCGGGCTGCAGACCCTCGGCGAGCTGGAAGGCGCGGACCGCGGTCTCGACATCGTCGTTGAAGCTGTCGGTCCATTTGTCGGCGGGCAGGAAGCCCAGCTCGATCAGCCGGCGCGACAGCTTGCCGACGCGGTCGGCCAGCGGCGAGCGCACGGAGATGACCACCGGCGGCGCCGGCTCCACCGGTTCCAGGCCGGGCAGGGTGGGGGCCTGCGCCTGCTGGACGTCGGCCGGCGGCACGTCCATCGCCGGAGCGATGCTCTCGACCATGCCGCCGTCACCCTTCTTGACAACAGCGCCGTAGCCGATGCGCGTGGCCTGCGCCTTGGGCGCGTTCTGGATTTCCAGGGCGCGCTGTTCCAGCGCCGCGGCCCAGCCGGCGATCAGCGGCGGCTTGGCCGCGTGCGCAGCCTCCTTCGGCGCTGCGCCCAGCGCCGGACCGCTCAGGACGACGCCGGCCAGTCCGCCGACCATCAGCAGGGCGGCGGAGCGTCGGGAGATCGGGTGGCGGACATCATGCATGGCGACTGGACCGGACCGTGAACGGAAAGGATCGAACGCTGCAACCTTCGACAAGCCCTTCGTGATTCGCAAGCGACATTTGGTGACGACAGACCTGCTGTTCACACTGTTGCTCCCTTGCATCGCCGCCCCACCCGCTGTGAGCTGTCATCGTTACACGCGCTCGTCCAACGGTTGGACGCCATGGCGGCGGTTTTATTCCGAAGCTTCACAGGTGTTACCGCCACGAGGGCGGGGTCCCACGTGCCGCCTTGAGACCGTATGTGTCATTTGACGTAGATACCGCCTTTCGCATGCGCGGTAGCCTTTCTTCCGACGATGTGGCGAAGCCCCGGAGCAACCGGGGCGCCAAAGGAAGGGGGCAACTTCATGCGGACCAAGCAACTGACGTCGAGCTTCGGGATCGGCGCGCTGGCCGGTCTGGCCATGGGCGCGATGGCGTCCTTCGCGATGCCCGCCCAGGCGGCGGACGACACCATCAAGGTGGGCATCCTGCATTCCCTGTCCGGCACGATGGCGATCAGCGAGACGACGCTCAAGGACGTCATGCTGATGCTGATCGACGAGCAGAACAAGAAGGGCGGCCTGCTGGGCAAGAAGCTGGAGCCGGTGGTGGTCGATCCGGCCTCCAATTGGCCGCTGTTCGCCGAGAAGGCGCGCGAGCTGATCAGCAAGGACAAGGTGTCGGCCGTGTTCGGCTGCTGGACCTCGGTCAGCCGCAAGTCGGTGCTGCCGGTGTTCGAGGAGCTGAACAACATCCTCTTCTACCCGGTCCAGTATGAGGGCGAGGAGTCCTCCCGCAACGTCTTCTACACCGGCGCCGCCCCGAACCAGCAGGCGATCCCGGCTGTCGACTACCTGATGCAGAAGGAGAAGGTCCAGCGCTGGGTGCTGGCCGGCACCGACTACGTCTATCCGCGCACGACCAACAAGATCCTCGAGGCCTACCTGAAGGGCAAGGGCGTCAAGCCCGAGGACATCATGATCAACTATACGCCGTTCGGTCATTCCGACTGGCAGTCGATCGTGGCGGACATCAAGAAGTTCGGCTCGGCCGGCAAGAAGACCGCCGTGGTCTCCACCATCAACGGCGACGCCAACGTTCCCTTCTACAAGGAACTGGGCAACCAGGGCGTCAAGGCGCAGGACATCCCGGTCGTCGCCTTCTCGGTCGGCGAGGAAGAGCTGGCCGGCATAGACACCAAGCCGCTGCTCGGCCATCTGGCCGCCTGGAACTACTTCCAGTCCGTCGAGACTCCGGCGAACGCCGAGTTCATCAAGGAATGGAAGGCCTACACCAAGAACGACAAGCGCGTCACCAACGACCCGATGGAAGCCCACTACATCGGCTTCAACATGTGGGTGAAGGCGGTCGAGGCGGCCGGCACCACCGAGCCGGACAAGGTCATCGACGCCATGGTCGGCGTGTCGGTCCCCAACCTGACCGGCGGCTATTCGGCGATGCTGCCGAACCACCACATCACCAAGCCGGTCCTGATCGGCGAAGTGCAGGAGAACGGCCAGTTCGACGTCGTCTCCAAGACCTCGGGTCTGGTCCCCGGCGACGAGTGGTCGGACTTCCTGCCGGACAGCAAGGACCTGATCGCCGATTGGCGCAAGCCGATGTCCTGCGGCAACTTCAACGTGAAGACCGGCAAGTGCGGCGGCAAGGGGTCGTGAGGGTCGCGTTCCTTCTCTGATCTGAGTGGTTGTGACGCTTGCCCCCACCCTAACCCTCCCCCGCTGGGCGGAGGAGGGAATCTCACCCTCCCCTGCGAAGCGGGGGAGGGCTGGGGTGGGGGCAAGCGTCGCTCGTTTGTAAGCCCCCTGCACCGAAGGACCCCCGATGCGACGCGCTCTCCGCTGGCTGATGGCTGTCTGTGTGGTGGCCGCCACATCGACCGCCGCCTTTGCCGCCGACCTCCGCCCGCTTGTCCAGGCCCTGGGCAGCGGCGGGTATTCCGGAACCGAAAAGGCACTGGCACAACTGTCGGAGGCCGGCGACCCGGCCGCCGTGCCGGCGATCGAGGCGCTCCAGGCCGGCGACCTCTATGTGCGCAAGGCCGACGGCACCGTCGTCGTCGCCCGCAAGGCCGGCGACGCTTTCACCCTGACCGACCCGCTGACCCGCGCCGCCCTCGGTGAGGCGCCAGCCGGCGCGGTCGAGAAGATCCGCATCAACAATTCGCTGCGCCGCGCCATCAGCGCCTCGCTGGGTGCCCTCACCCTGATGAGCCCCGATGCCGGCGTCCGCCGCTCCGCCGCCGACGCGGTGTTCAAGAGCCGCGACGCCTCGGCGCTGGAGACGCTGAGCGCCGCCATCGCCAAGGAGCAGGACAAGGGCGTCCGCGCCGCCATGGAACAGGCGCGCGCCGCCATCCTGCTGACCGGCGAGGCCGCGTCGAAGATGACCGACGCCGACATCCAGTCGGCGACCGACACGCTGACCGCGCGCGGCGACCGCGACGCGCTGGTGCTGCTGAACATGGTCGCCGGCTCCGGCGCGTCGGACGTCACCAAGAAATTGGCCGCCGCCGCCGTCTCGACCCTGGAACAGAAGCTGGCCTTCTGGGCCGCGCTGCAAAATCTCTGGTACGGGCTGTCGCTGGGCTCGGTGCTGCTGCTGGCCGCCATCGGGCTGGCCGTCACCTTCGGCGTGATGGGCGTCATCAACATGGCCCATGGCGAGATGGTGATGATCGGCGCCTACACCACCTTCCTGGTGCAGGAGTTCTTCCGCGCCCACGCTCCCGGCCTGTTCGACCTGTCGATCCTGGTGGCGCTGCCCGCCGCCTTCCTCGTCTCCGGCGGCGTCGGCATCGTCATCGAGCGCAGCGTGATCCGCTGGCTCTACGGCCGGCCGCTGGAAACGCTGCTCGCCACCTGGGGCCTGTCGCTGGCGCTCCAGCAGGCCGTCCGCTCCATCTTCGGCCCGACCAACCGCGAGGTCGGCGCGCCGAGCTGGATGTCCGGCGCCTTCGAGCTGGGCGGCCTGACCATCACCTACGGCCGGCTGTGGATCGTCGTCTTCGCCTTCGCCGTCTTCGCGGCCCTGCTGGTGGCGCTGAAGCGCACCTGGTTCGGCCTGTCGATCCGGGCGGTGACGCAGAACCGGCCGATGGCCAACGCCATGGGCATCCGCACCGCGCGGGTCGACGCGCTGACCTTCGGTCTCGGCTCCGGCATCGCCGGGCTGGCCGGGGTGGCGCTGAGCCAGATCGACAATGTCAGCCCGAACCTGGGCCAGGGCTACATCCTCGACAGCTTCATGGTCGTGGTGTTCGGCGGGGTGGGCAACCTGTGGGGCACGCTGGTCGGCGCGCTGACGCTGGGGACCATGAACAAGTTCCTCGAACCCTATGCCGGGGCGGTGCTGGGCAAGATCCTGGTGCTGATCTTCATCATCCTGTTCATCCAACGGCGTCCGCGCGGCCTGTTCGCGCTGAAGGGCCGCGCGGTGGAGGCCTGACCGATGCTGCTGCGCTTTTTCCTGATGGGGCTGGACCGCAAGGCCGGGATCGTCCTGGCGATCCTGGCATTCCTGGCGGTCGTCGTGCCGGCGATGACGCTGTGGGTGCCGGCGGACTCGCCGTTCCACCTGTCGATCTTCACCGTCTCGCTGCTCGGCAAATACCTGTGCTTCGCGCTGCTGGCGCTGGCGCTCGATCTGGTGTGGGGCTATTGCGGCATCCTGTCGCTCGGCCATGCCGCCTTCTTCGCGCTCGGCGGCTACGCCATGGGCATGTACCTGATGCGGCAGATCGGCCCGCGCGGCGTCTACGGCAACCCGCTGCTGCCCGATTTCATGGTCTTCCTGAACTGGAAGGAACTGCCCTGGTATTGGTTGGGCTTCGACCATTTCTGGTTCGCCGCGCTGATGGTGCTGGTGGTGCCGGGCGCGCTGGCCTTCGCCTTCGGCTGGTTCGCCTTCCGCAGCCGCGTCACCGGCGTCTACCTGTCGATCATCACCCAGGCGCTGACCTTCGCCCTGCTGCTGGCCTTCTTCCGCAACGACATGGGCTTCGGCGGCAACAACGGCCTGACCGACTTCAAGGACATCCTCGGCTACGACATCCAGGCCGATACCACCCGCGTCGCGCTGTTCGTGGCGACGGTGGCGGCGCTGGCGCTTTCCTACATGATCGCGTCCGGCGTCATCGGCTCTAAGCTGGGCAAGGTGCTGGTGGCGCTGCGCGACGCCGAGAGCCGCGTCCGCTTCATGGGCTACGACACCGAAAGCTACAAACTGTTCGCCTGGACCCTGTCGGCCTGCATGGCCGGCGTGGCCGGCGCCCTCTACGTCCCGCAGGTCGGCATCATCAACCCGTCGGAATTCGCCCCGGCCAGCTCGATCGAGGCGGTGATCTGGGTCGCCGTCGGCGGACGCGGCACGCTGGCCGGCGCCATCCTGGGTGCTGTTCTGGTCAACATGGGCAAGAGCTATTTCACCGGCGCCCTGCCGGAGCTGTGGCTATTCGCCCTTGGCGGCCTGTTCGTGGCGGTGACCCTGTTCCTGCCCAAGGGCCTGCTGGGGCTGGGCGCGCAGTTGAAGGCGAAGCTGCCCGGCCGCAAGGCCTCCACCCTCCCCAACGCCCAGCCTGCCGACCAGAAGGGAGCCTGACCCATGAGCGCGGAATCGACCCTCCTCTATCTCGACGGCGTGTCGGTCAGCTTCGACGGTTTCAAGGCGCTGAACAGCCTGTCGCTGGTGATGATGCCCGGCGAGATGCGGGCGATCATCGGCCCCAACGGCGCCGGCAAGACGACGATGATGGACGTCATCACCGGCAAGACCCGCCCCGACACCGGGACCATCCTGTTCGAGGGCGACACCGACCTGACCCGCCTGCGCGAGGCGGCGATCGCCAACCTCGGCATCGGCCGCAAGTTCCAGCGCCCGACCGTCTTCGAACCGCACACGGTGTGGGACAACCTGGAACTGGCGCTGAAGGCGCCGCGCCGGCCGCTGAAGACGCTGACCTACGCCATCAGCCGTGACGACCGCTCGCGGATCGAGGAAATCCTCGACATCACCCGCCTGTCGGCCCTGCGCAGCCGGCAGGCCGGCAGCCTGTCGCACGGCCAGAAGCAATGGCTGGAGATCGGCATGCTGCTGGCCCAGGACCCCAAGCTTCTGCTGGTCGACGAGCCGGTGGCCGGCATGACCGACGCCGAGACCGAACAGACCGCCGAACTACTGTGCAGCATCGCTGGCAAGCATTCGGTGATCGTGGTGGAGCATGACATGAGCTTCGTCCGCGCGCTCGGCGTCAAGGTGACGGTGCTGGCCGAAGGCTCGGTCCTCGCTGAAGGCTCGCTGGACGCGGTCAGCGCCAACAGCCAAGTCATCGACACCTATCTCGGCCGCTGACGGGAGACCCCAGGATGTTGGACGTTCGTTCCCTCGATCTGCATTACGGCGCCGCCCAGGCCCTGCGCAGCGTTTCCATGAAGGCCGAAATCGGCAAGGTCACCTGTCTGGTCGGCCGCAACGGCGTCGGCAAGTCCAGCCTGCTGCGCGCGATCGTCGGGCTGAAGCCGGTATCCGGCGGCTCCATCGGCTGGGACGGCGCCGACGTGACGAAGATGGCGCCGGCCGACCGGGCGCGGCGCGGCATCGCCTATGTGCCGCAGGGGCGCGAGATCTTCCCGTTGCTGACGGTGCGGGAAAACCTGCTGACCGGCTACGCCCCGCTGCCGCGCGCCCAGCGCTCGATCCCCGACGAGGTGTTCGAGCTGTTCCCGGTGCTGAAATCGATGCTGGACCGCCGCGGCGGCGACCTGTCGGGCGGCCAGCAGCAGCAACTCGCCATCGGCCGCGCCCTGGTGACCCGTCCGCGCCTGCTGGTGCTGGACGAGCCGACCGAGGGAATCCAGCCCTCCATCATCAAGGACATCGGCCGGGCGATCAGCTATCTGCGCGACAAGGGCACCATGGCGATCCTGCTGGTCGAGCAGTATTTCGACTTCGCCCGCGATCTCGCCGACGACTGGGTGGTGATGGAGCGTGGCGAAGTGATGCTGTCCGGCCCGCGCAGCGGCCTGGACGAGCAGGAGGTGCGCAAATATCTGACGGTATAATCCCGATGACGGCCCCTCTCGGACTTTGAGCGGCGGAATATCCGCGTCTTCCCTGCGTCCTTGATCCATCTGGTCCGCTGTCCCGGTGGACCGGGTTTTGGGGAGGAACCACGCAATGAAGTCCGCGCTCCGTATCACCGTCATCGCCGTCGGCCTGGGGGCTGCCCTGGCCGGCGTTCCTGCCTTCGCCCAGGACAAGGAACCGGCCATGACGGGGAAGACCGCGATGGGTCCCGTCCTGACCGACGCGAAGGGCATGACGCTCTACGTCTTCGACAAGGACAGCGCCGGCAAGTCGGCCTGCAACGGCCCTTGCGCGACCAACTGGCCGCCGCTGATGGCCCCGGCCTCGGCCAAACCGATGGGCAAGTACAGCGTCGTCACCCGCGACGACGGAAGCCGGCAGTGGGCCTATGATGGCAAGCCGCTCTATGCCTGGGCCAAGGACGCGAAGCCCGGCGACACCACGGGTGACGGCGTGAACAACGTCTGGCACGTGGCGAAACCGTAACGCCCATCCCTCCTCGCGGTGTCGTGGCGGTTGGCGTTCGCCGCCCCGACACCGCGTTCGCAGGATGTATACTTATCCGGTCGAGGTAATGCGCAAACGTCGACTTCGCGGGCGGCGCTCTTTAAAGGTCGTTAAGGATCGAAGCCGCATGATGGCCTCAACGTCATCTTGCTCATGGAGCAGCAGGCCATGTCGATCTACAACGCCACCTCGTTCGAAGCCACCCCCTCCGCTGAACCGAAAATCCGCAAGATGCGCGGTCTGCCGCGCCTTGCCGTGTGGACGGTGATGATCGGCACGCCGTGGGTGCTGATCGTGGAAGCGGTGCGCCTGATCTTCTGAAACAGGCGCCCCGCTCATTTACTGTATTATTGGGCCGGCATCACCCAGGGTTCCAGCGCGCCGATCTTCTTGGCCCGCTTCTCGTCGGCCGACAGTTTGAAATTGTGACCATAGGGCGCGCTCTCGAATGAGCCGTAGCCGGGGTTGGCCAGCATCAGCCAGTCGCGCCCGAAATGCTCCTTCGCCGCCTCGTAGGCCTTCAGCCGTTCCGCGTCGCTGCCGTTGGAGGCGTCGCTGAAGTCACCGAAATTGTCGCCGAACAGCAGGACGATCCTGTACTCCTTGGCGATGTAGGCGCGCCGCGTGCTCTTCGCAGACCCCCAGTCCGGCTTCTCCTTCGACATCAGGAAGGTATCGACATTCCCACCCATCGGGAAGCCCAGCGCCTGCGCGTTGCGGCGGGTCGGCTCCTCCTGGTCGGCGTTGCGGTTGGTGACGTAGAAGACTTTGACGCCCTTCGATTCCGCGTATTGGGTGAACTCCACTGCGCCCGGCACCGCCGTCGCCTTCTCCGCCTTTACCCAGGCGTCCCAGGTCTTGGGCGAGAAGTCGCCGTTGCTGGTGACGAGGCCGGCCTGATAGGCCGAATTGTCCATTGCCGTCTCGTCCAAGTCCAACACCACGGCCGGCGGCAGGTCCTGGTAAGCACCGGTCTGCTCGGTCGCCGCGGTCCAGGTCTTGTCGGCCAGCGCCTTGTCCAGCTGGATTTTGCCCAGCGCATAGACCGCCAGCGCGTTCGCCTTGTATTCGACCGAGCGCTGCATCCACAGCTCGGCGTTCAACAGATCGTTCTGGGGCACGGGGCCTTGGGGAGCCGGATCGGCGGCCAGGGCAGGCCCGACCAGGAGAGACAGGGCAACCGCACCGGACAGCAACGACCAGCGCCCGGAACAGGCGGAATAGCGCATCGACACACCCATCCATCAAGTGTCATGGAACTGTCATCGAAGCACAGATTCGGGTGCTTGGCGACGGTCCCGTGACGCTTGCGTCACGGTATCTCGGTACGCTTGCGTCACGACATCTCAGTGCGCTTGCGTCACGCGATCCCGATGCGAAGCTTCAGGCGGGTTGGGGAATGGCGCTCCGCGGCATCGGGGTCAGAGACGGGATCGCCTCCACCCGCTCCAGCCAGCTGCGGACCGCCGGATAGAGAGCGAGCGGAATGCGTCCCTCGGGGGCGCGGGCGACATAGGCGTAGCAGGCGATGTCGGCGATGGTCGGCCGCTCCGTCGCCAGCCAGTCGCGGCCCGTCAGATGGCCGTCCATGAAGCGCAGGACGCGCTCGGCGATCCTCTGCGCATCGGCCCACGAACCATTCCCTCTCCACAGCGTCAGGATGCGCGCCAAGGCCGGTCCGAAGCGCAGGTCCCCGGCCGCGACCGACAGCCAGCGCTGCACCTGCGCCGCCTCCTCCGGTGCCTTCGGGTTCCACAGGCCTGAGTCGTCGTAACGGTCGGCGAGATAGACCAGGATGGCGATGGAGTCCGGCAGGACGAGGTCGCCGTCGACCAGCACCGGGATCTGACCAAGCGGGTTCAGGGCGAGGAAATCGTCCGATTTCCGTATCCCGGCATCGGCCTCGACATAGCGGTAGGGCAGGCCGAGGATGTTCAGGAAGGCTTCGACCCGGTGGGCATGCCCCGACAGCGGCGTGCCGTAGAGCGTGATGGTGGGTTCGGCGCTGTTGCTCATCGAAGAGTCCCTCTCGTTTTTGGGCCGTGGATCCCGACAGCCAACCACTTGCACCTCACTGCAGGAATCCGGTTTGATCGAAAGGCAGCATTTCGGAAATCGGAAGAATCGTGGACCGGTTGGACGAACTGGCGATCTTCGTCGCGATCCTGGAGGCCGGCAGCCTCGCCGGGGCGGCCAAGCGGCTGCGGCGGTCGGCGCCCGCCGTCACCCGCGCGCTGTCGGGGCTGGAGGAGCGGCTGGGCTTGCGGCTGATCGAGCGCACCACCCGCAACCTGGTGCCCACCGACGCCGGCCGGCGGCTTGCCGAGCAGGCGCGCCGGCTGCTGGCCGATTACGACGAGGCGCTGGCCGCCACCGGCTCCGACCGGCCGTTGCGCGGGCGGCTGCGCGTCACCGCACCGGTGATGTTCGGACGCAAGCATGTGACGCCGCTGGTCCTCGACTTCATGCGGGACTTCCCCGACATCCGGGTCGAGCTGGTGCTGTCCGACGGCAACCTCGACCTGATCGAGGAGGAACTGGACGTGGCGGTCCGCATCGGCCCGTTGCCGGCCTCCGGCCTCCGGCCTCGTCGCCCGTCGGGTCGGTCAGGTCGCGCGCTATCTGGTCGCCAGTCCCGGCTATCTGGCGCGGCACGGCACGCCCGCGATGCCGGAGGATCTGGCCGGCCACGACCTCATCCTGACGACCGCCCGGCCCGGCCCGCCGGACTGGCGTTTCCTGGTCGATGGGCGGGAGCGGGTGTTGCGGGTCGTCCCCAGGCTGGCCGTCAACCATATCGAGCCGGCTCTGCTCGCCGCCCGCGACGGCCACGGCATCGCCCGCCCGCTGTCCTATCAGGCAGCCGACGACCTCGCCGCCGGAACGCTGGTCCGCCTGATGCCGCATGCCGAGCCGACGCCGCTGCCGGTCCATGTGGTGGTGCCGACGGCGCGGCTGATGCCCGGCCGGGTGCGGGCCTTCCTCGACCATGCTGTACAAGGCCTATCGGCGCTGGCGGTGCTGCGCGTCTGACCGTGGAGCGAGGCTCGGCGCAGGTCCATTGCCTTTTCCGGCCGTGCATTCGCCGTGCCGGGCGTCATACTGGCTTACTCCCGTGATGGAGGGTGGCCGAATGCCGGCCGCAGCGAAGAAACGACCGGAAACAAACCAACGACAGGGGTTCAGGATGAGGGCATTCTTGACGGCTGCGGCGATGATCGCTGCGACCATGACTGCGACCATCGCCGCGGTTCCGTCGGCCGAGGCTGCCGACGGCGCGTTGCAGGCGATCCGCCAAGCCGGGGTGATCCGCGTCGGCACCACCGGCGATTACAAGCCCTTCAGCTACAAGGGGGCCGACGGCGCTCTGGTGGGGGCCGACATCGAGATGGCGAAGGAACTCGCATCCACGCTGGGCGTCCGGGTGGAGTTCGTACAGACCAGTTGGAAGACGCTGATCGACGATCTCAAGGCCGAGAAGTTCGACGTCGCGCTGGGCGGCATCACGGTCAACCCCGACCGTGCCGCGGTGGGCGATTTCTCGGTTCCCAACGTCAGCGACGGCAAGCGCCCGATCGCGCGCTGCGCCGACAAGGAGAAGTTCACGACCATTGAGAAGATCGACCAGCCCACCACCCGCGTCGTCGTCAATCCCGGCGGCACCAACGAGAAGTTCGCCCGCGCGAACTTCACCAAGGCGCCGATCGAGGTCTGGCCCGACAACAGGACCATCCATGCGCAGATCGCCACCGACAAGGCCGACGTCATGGTCACCGACGGCATCGAAGTCGACATGCAGGCGAAGCTGAACCCCGGCGTGCTCTGCGCCGTCCCGGTCGCCAGCCCCTTCACCCATTTCGAGAACGCCTATCTGCTGCGCAAGGATCCGGAGCTGAAGCAGGCCGTCGATGCCTGGATGACCAAAGCGTTGTCCAGCGGTCTCTGGAAAGCCAAGCTCGACGCCGCCATGCAGTGAGCGGGCGCCGGGACCGGCGCGGGGGAGGACATGACGATGCGTCCGCGGTCTACGGATCGCGGGCGACGCGGAGGCCGTAGGCGGCATAGCCGATCTCGGCCCCGTCCGCCCGCCGCACGGCCGAGCGGACATAGCGCGGGTTGCTGTGCCACGACCCGCCGCGCATCATCCTGAGCGAACACGCTCCACCGGCCGGGCCGGAATAGGCCGAACCGTCGGCCGGTGCGTCGCGATAGCCGTCCGCCGCGCAGTCCTCCACCCATTGCCAGACATTGCCCAGCATGTCGTAGAGGCCGAAGCCGTTGGGCCGGTAGCTGCCGACCGGTGCCGTGAACAGGGCGCCGTCTCGGCAGTTCGCGACCTCCCAGTCGGTGAAGCGGTCCTTGGCGCTGAGGTCGGCGCCGTTGGCCGCGTCGCATCCCTTGGCCGGATCGTCGCCCCACCAGCGGGTGGTCCTCGTGCCGGCGCGCGCCGCATATTCCCATTCCGCTTCCGTCAGCAGGCGGTAGGGCTTGCCGGTCCGCCGGCCGAGCCAGTCCACATAGGCCTTGGCGTCGTGCCAGCTGATGCAGACCGCCGGGTCGCGGTTCGTCTGGTCGAAGCCCGGCCGCCGCCAGGAGAAGTGCCAGCGCGGCAGCAACTCGGTCTCGCCGGCATAGCCGCGGCAGACCGTCCGGGGCCGGTAGCCACTGTCCTGGATGAAGCGGGCATATTCGCCGCGGGTCACCGGGTATTTGCCGACGGCGACCGCATGCCGGATCGACACCGGGCGTTGCGGCGATTCCTCCGGAAAGCGCTCCGTCTCCGTCACCGGCGCGCCCTGGAGATAGCGGCCGGCGGGGATCGTCACCAGGATGGGCGCGTCGGGATGGTCCCAGACCTCGTCTGCCGGACTGTTCGCCTGCCAAGCGTGGAAGGTCTCCAGCCGCTCGGCGCGCCAGCCGGTCAGATCTTCCGGAACGGCCCGGCGCCAGCCGGCCAGGGCGGCCAGCATCAGGACCAGGGCGACCACCGCGCCCAGCGAGCTGGGCAGGGTGAGGGGCATGGCCGAGCCCCGGGCGGAGCCCTCGACGGAGCCGTGTCTTGCGGATGTGCCGGTGCGGATCATGCCGCCATTTCCCCGCGGCACGCGGCGCCCGGCAACCACGCGTCCGTGTCCCGGTCGGGGCACTTCATGACGGTACCGAAGGCCGGCAGGCGAGGTTTTGCACCTTTGCGTTATGGCGGAAGCGGTGAGGGTCGAAGACGGTATCCCGCTGTTGGTGCGGGCAGACGTTCAACGGAGCGTTGATACCTCAAGGAGGATACTCATGGCCGCCTATTCCGCGGACCTCACACGCGCCCTGTTCGTCACCGGCCTGCGCAACGCCCATGCGGTGGAACAGCAGGCGCTCGCCCTGATGGACCGCCAGCTCGACCGTTTGGTGAATTATCCCGAGGTCGCCGACCACCTGCGCATGCACCGTGGCGAGACCGAGTCCCAGATCACCCGCATCGAGCAGATCCTGGACCAGCTTCAGGAAACCCATTCCGGGCTGAAGGACACCGCCCTGTCGATCATGGGCAATCTGGCCGCACTCGGCCACAGCTTCGCCGAGGACGAGATTCTCAAGAACTCCTTCGCCAACTACGCCTTCGAGAATTTCGAGGTGGCGAGCTACCGGTCGCTGCTGACCGTGGCGGATGCCGGCAATTTCGCCTTCGCGACGCCTCTGCTGCAGACCTCGTTGCGCGAGGAGGAGGCGATGGCCTCCTGGGTGATCGAGAATGTCCCGACGCTGACGCTGAAATACCTGTCGCTGAAGGCTGGCGGCGAGACCGCCGGCCGCTGACGCCGGATCGGCACGCGTGACAACGGCCGGGGCAGATATGCTCTTCCCCGGCCGCTCTCTTTGCGCCGCGTCTCCCGGCGCCACACGCCATTCAGACGTCGTAGATCGGGCTGGCGGTCTTCCTGTTGGCGCCGCCGTCGCCAAGCGACCGCCACCCGCCATCATTCTGCTGCAATGCAGCATCCGCGTCCTGTCCGGATTTTGCCCGGTGACGAGCCGGGGGACTTTGCCGTAAGAAATTGGGCGGGTTTCAAAACGGATGGCTCCCCCGTGCTTCGATCGGTTTCTCTCTGCCTGTTCATCGCCGCGGCCGGCGGTCTCGCGGGCTGCACCTCCGACTATTCTCCCAACACCTACGCCTCCAGCGCGGTCCAGCAGGCCAACAAGGTGGAGCCGGGCATCGTCGTCGGATTCCGCCAGGTTGCGATCAGCGCCAACGGCACCGTCGGTGCCGTCAGCGGCGGCGCGGCCGGCGGCATCCTGGGCGCGCAGGTCGGGACGGGCGGCATCAATTCCGCGCTCGGCACCGTCGGCGGCACGGCGATCGGCGGCCTGCTGGGCACGGCGATGGAGCATATCGCCGGCGACACCAACGGGTGGGAATACATCGTCCGCAAATCCAACGGCGAGCTGCTGTCACTGACCCAGAAGGAACCGCAGCCGCTGCCGATCGGCCAGAAGGTGCTGGTCATCACCGGCAGCCAAGCCCGCATCGTCCCCGACTATTCGACTCCCGGCGAGCCGGAGGCCCCCAAAGCCGATTCGGCCAAGGCCGAGGCGTCCAAATCCGATGCCCCAAAGCCCGAAACGCCGCGTCCCGACGCACCGAAATCCGACATCAAGGCGGTGCCACTCGCTCCGCCCAGCGAAGCCACCCCTTCCGAATCCGCCGCCGGCACTGCCCAGTCCACCGGTGGCGGTCCGGTCCGTCTGACCGCGCCAACCGACAACGCGCCGCCGCCGGAGATCGCCACGCCTGCCGCAGCGTCCGTCACAACCTCCGCCGCCACCCCGGCACCCGCCGCCGCACCTGTGGAGCCGAAGCCCGCCGAATAGCTCCATACTTGTCCGAATGGACGGTATGGCGCACAGTCCGGTGATCCAACCGAGATCACCGGCCGAGGGTCCATGTCCGCCGTCGATACGTCCGCCGCAACCACCCCCGTCCCGGCCATGGGCCGGGAGGAGTTGGAGAATCTGATCCGCGAGGGGGTTCCCCTGGTCGGGAACTTCGGCATCGTCGTGGAAAGCCTGGGCGCCGGCACGATCCGTCTGCGCCTGCCCTACAAGGACGATTTCGTCCGGCCCGGCGGTACCGTCACGGGTCCGGCGATGTTCGGGCTGGCCGACGTGGCGCTCTATGGTGCGGTGCTGAGCCTGATCGGCCGGGTCGAACTGGCGGTGACCACCAGCATGACCATCAACTTCCTGCGTCGCCCGCCGCCCGTCGCCATCATCGCCGAAGCGCGCGTCCTGAAGCTGGGCAAGCGGCTGGCCTACGGCGAGATCCTGCTGTTCTCCGAGGGCGATCCGGAGCCGGTCGCCCACGTCACCGGAACCTACTCGATCCCGCCGCATGACCCCGTCACCGTTGCGGTATCCCATTACCGCAGCGACGTGACCCCATAAAAGATCGTTCTATTTCAATGGGTTTGCGTCTCGGGTATTTGGATACCGTGACTGCAAGCCATTGATATTAGACGGAAATTTTTCCGTTGACAGAGGCCCGTCCCGACCCGTAGAAAGCCGTCCGCTTCGGCGCCCCGGATTCGGCGGCCTGCCGATCCGTATTCGAAGAAACGAGTGTGGCGATGAAGACCTTCAATCTGAAGCCGACCGAGATCGAGAAGAAGTGGTACGTCGTCGATGCCGACGGCCTCGTTCTCGGCCGGCTTGCCAGCATCCTGGCGAACATCCTGCGTGGCAAGAACAAGCCGACCTACACCCCCCACATGGATTGCGGCGATCACATCGTCGTCATCAATGCGGAGAAGGTGAAGCTGACCGGTAACAAGCGCGACGCCGACATCTTCTACTGGCACACCGGCTATCCGGGTGGGATCAAGGGCCGTTCCAAGGGCCAGATCCTGGACGGCAAGTATCCGGAGCGCGTGATCGAGAAGGCCGTGGAGCGCATGGTTCCGCGCGGTCCGCTCGGCCGCCAGCAGATGACCCACCTCAAGGTCTACAAGGGCGCCACGCATCCGCACGATGCGCAGCAGCCGGTCGCCCTCGACGTCGGCGCCCTGAACCCGAAGAATAAGCGGAGCGCGTAAGCATGGCTCAGGTCACCACCACCCTCTCCAGCCTCAAGGAACTGACGGGCGCCGCCGCCACCGCGACCGTCACCGAGGAGCTCGCCGCTCCGAAGCTGGACGCCCAGGGCCGCGCCTATGCCACCGGCAAGCGCAAGGACGCCGTCGCCCGCGTGTGGATCAAGCCGGGCTCCGGCAAGGTCACCGTGAACGGCCGCGACCAGTCGGTCTATTTCGCCCGTCCGGTTCTGCGCATGATGATCGCCCAGCCGTTCGGCGTCACCGAGCGTTCGGAGCAGTTCGACGTGGTCGCCACCGTCGCCGGCGGCGGTCTGTCGGGCCAGGCCGGTGCCGTCCGTCACGGCATCTCCAAGGCCCTGACCTACTTCGAGCCGTCGCTGCGCCCGCCGTTGAAGGCCGCCGGTTTCCTGACCCGCGACGCCCGTACGGTCGAGCGTAAGAAGTACGGCCGCGCCAAGGCCCGCCGCAGCTTCCAGTTCTCGAAGCGCTAATCCCTACACGGGCCCGCGGCTTTACGGTACAAGCGAGGGGCGCCCCGAAGGGGGCGCCCCTTTCTTTTTGCCTTTTTGGGCAAGCCCATCCGAACGTCAACGTTCCTCCCGTCAAGCGAAGGACATCGGTTCCATGGCCTCGATCAGCACTCCCGGCGGCTCGAAAATCCGCGTCGGCATCCTGGGCGCTTCCGGTTACACCGGCGCCGAACTGGTGCGCATGCTGCTGCGCCACCCGAATGTGGAGATCGCCGCGCTGACCGCCGAACGACAGGCCGGCAAGCCGATGGCGGAGGTGTTCCCGCATCTCGGCGGCTATGGCCTGCCCGATCTGGTGAAGATCGAAGAGCTGAAGTGGGATGGCCTGGACTTCGTCTTCTGCGCCCTGCCGCACGGCACGACGCAGGAGGTGGTCGCCGGCCTGCCGAGCGGGCTGAAGGTGGTCGACCTGTCCGCCGATTTCCGTCTGACCGATCCGGGGGAATACGCCACCTGGTACGGGCATGAGCATCGCGCCGTCGACCTGCAGAAGGAGGTCGCCTACGGCCTGACCGAGTTCAACCGCCAGGGCGTGCGCAAGGCGCGGGTGGTGGCGAATCCGGGCTGCTACCCGACCTGCTCGCTGCTGCCGCTGCTGCCGCTGCTGCTGGAAAACCAGATCGAGCCGGGCGGCATCATCATCGACGCCAAGTCCGGCGTGTCGGGCGCCGGGCGCGACGCCAAGCAGGCCAACCTATTCACCGAGGTGTCGGAAGGCTTCAACGCCTATGGCGTCGGCCACCACCGCCACATGCCGGAGATCGAGCAGGAGCTGCGGCTGGCCGCCGGCCGCCCGGTCACCGTCTCCTTCACTCCGCATCTGGTGCCGATGAACCGCGGCATGATGGCGACCATCTATGTCCGCATGGCCGACGGCGTCACCGCCGACGACCTGCGCGCGACGCTGGCCGCCCGCTATGCCGACGAGCCCTTCGTCGGCGTGACCCCGGCCGGCGTGGTGCCGGCGACGCGCCATGTCCGCGCCTCCAACCACAACCTGATCGGCGTGGTCGCCGACCGCACCCCGCGCGGCGCCATCATCGTGTCGGTGATCGACAATCTGGTGAAGGGTGCGTCGGGCCAGGCGATCCAGAACATGAACGTCATGATGGGATTGGGGGAGACGACCGGCATCGATCAGGCGCCGCTTTTCCCGTAATCGGGTACCGCGAAAGGATAGGCAGGGGGCTGTGACAGCGTTGTGGCCTCCTGTCCGCACTGTTGCACAGAGGCACCAATCGGGATTTGCTTTGGCCTGTCAATGCGAAATCAGGTGGTGCCTCAAGCCTTACGGTGCTTCAATCCGGCCCGTCATGCACGACTTCGGTACGACCTGATGACTGGCCTTGTCCGCGCCTTCAACGGCATCCTGCCCACCGTCGACCCGACCGCGTTCATCGCGGAAACGGCGGCGGTGATCGGCGATGTCGTGATCGGGGCGAACAGCAGCATCTGGTACGGCTGCACCGTGCGTGGAGACGTCAACGAGATCCGAATCGGCGCTCGCACCAACATTCAGGACGGCACCGTGATCCATGTGGCCTCCGAAGGGCAGGGCACCTACATCGGTGACGACATCACCGTCGGCCACATGGCGTTGCTGCACGCCTGCACGCTGGAAGACGGCTGCTTCATCGGCATGAAGGCCTGCATCCTTGATGGGGCCTATGTCGAGTCGCGGGCGATGGTCGCAGCCGGTGCTCTGGTGACGCCCGGAAAGCGGGTGACGTCCGGATTCTTGTGGGCCGGCAGCCCTGCTAGACCGGTTCGCGAGCTTACGGAAAAGGATCTCGCGGTTTTTCCTGTGCTCAGCCACCGTTATACGGATTTGGCGGAAACATACCGGAAAAGCTGCTATGGAAGTGGAGCATAGGTCAAGGTACAGGTACGGTTTGGCCGAACGGCTGAGGTGTCGGAACATCGCCGCACACCACATGTTGGGAAGGTCGCTGCCGCGCTTGCACGTTGGCTGATGCTTCGATTGATACGTTCATCCCCCGCAGGCACTCTGATGGGGAAGGGTTCTGGAAGGGAGTGAAGACAATGAAGACTATTGTTCGCGCGGGTCTGGCTGCCATCCCGGCCGCCATCGTCGCTTTCGGTCTGTCGGCGGCCGCCAATGCCCAGGACGCGAGCCTGGTCGGCAAGGGCACCCAGTGGTGCAACCCGGTCATCGGCTGGACCGGTCAGGTTGCGGAAGGCGTCGCCGCCCGCACCGCTGACGGCGGCTATGTGATCCATCAGGGCAGCTATCCGTGCCCGCCGGCCGCCGCCGCTCCGGCTCCGGCCGCCGTCGCCGCGGTCCAGAGCGAATATCTGGTGTTCTTCGACTGGGATAAGTCGAACATCACCCCGGCCGCCGATCGCGTGATCGGTGACGCGGTGTCGGCCATCCTGAAGAACGGTGGCGCCAAGATCCACGTCGTCGGCCACACCGACACCTCGGGTTCGCCGGCCTACAACCAGAAGCTGTCGCTGCGTCGCGCCGACGCGGTCAAGAAGGCCCTGGTCGCCAAGGGCGTCCAGTCCGCCAACATCACGACCGAAGGCAAGGGCGAGAGCCAGCTGCTGGTCCAGACCGGTCCGAACGTCCGCGAGCCGTCCAACCGTCGTGCGCAGATCCTGCCGCGCCTGCTGAACGCCCCGTCGTCCTAAGGACGGTTGGCAGGGGGCCGCTCCGGGGGTATCGGAATGGCCTTCCCGCCTGCGGGAGAAGCCGCAAGAAAAAGGCCGCGCCGGGGTTCCCGGTCGCGGCCTTTTTTCGTTCTGACGGTCTTTCGGTGCTCAGTCGGCGATCTGGGCCGGATCCTGTTCCGGCTCGCCGGCAATCAGCCGCAACGGCACCACGCCCGTCCATACCGGGTGGTCCATGTCCTCCGGATCGTCGCCGGGCGGACCGGACCGCCGCTTGGCCGACGCCTCGGCGATCGGGAAGGCCAGCACGGCGGTCGCCTTCAGCTCCTGCGGATTGGGTGCCCGCACCTTGGCGGCGCGGCCGGGTTCGATCTTCTCCATCAGCGCGTCGAGCGCCGCGCGCTTCTCCGCCTCCTCCGACACCAGCCGTGGCCGGCCGAACAGCATGACCGAGCGGTAGTTGACGGAGTGATGGAAGGCCGACCGCGCCAACACCCAGCCGTCGATCAGCGACAGCGTGATGCAGGCCTCGCCTCCCTCCTGCAGCCGCCGGAGCATCCGGCTGGAGGAGGCGCCATGGATCATCAACTCCTCCCCCACCCGCCAGGGGATCGTCGGAATCACCATGGGGGAGGGCGTGTCCCGGCCCTTGATGGCGTCGTCGACGAAGCCGACGTGGCAGATCGGCGCCTCGTCGATGATGGCGTGAATCAGGGCAAGGTCGTGGTTGACGCGGTCGCCCAGCCGCACCGGCCGGGTGCGCGCGGTCTGGGGCAGGGCGGTAGGGGATTCGGTAGCAGGGGATTCGGTGGCAGGGAGATCGGCGGGAAGGCTGGTCATCGTCGTGCTCATGGCCGGAACTGTTGCGATGGCCCAGAATGGCCGGCAGAATGGCTCCTTCTAAAGGTCCAGAATGTCGATTCCATAGGGACCAATTTTCCCATACTCCCGGAGGATCGCCATGGCCCGCCCGGCCGGCCCGGTTCTGTCCAGCCTCGGACCGGTGACGCTCGACCGCGCCGGGGCGGAGCCGCTGCACCGCCAGCTCTACCGTGCATTGCGTCAGGCGGTGCTGGACGGCCGGCTCCGTCCGGGGGAGCGCCTGCCGCCCAGCCGGACGCTCGCCGCCGACTGGGGGCTGTCGCGCAACACGGTGGTCACCGCCTATGATACGCTGCTGGCGGAGGGTTACGTCACTGGTCAGGTCGGCGCCGGTACCTTCGTCGCCGCCTCGTTGCCCGATGCGGCTCCCGGCGGTGGTCCAGCCCGCGACGAGGCCCGGCGCGGCGTCGGCCTGTCCGGCCGCGGCCGGGCCCTGGCCGAAGCGCCGTCCATCGCCCGCGACCGGGTGGGGCGACCCTTCGCGCTGGGAACTCCGGATCTCGGTGCTTTTCCCTTCGCCCTGTGGGCGCAGCTTCTTGGCCGCTGCTGGCGTCATGGCGGCCGGGCGCTGGCGACGGAGCCGGACCCGCTGGGCTACGTCCCCCTGCGGGCGGAGATCGCCGCCTATCTGCGCGCCGTCCGCGCCGTGCGCTGCGAGCCGGAGCAGGTCGTCATCGTTTCCGGCGCGCAGCAGGGGTTGGCGTTGATGGCGCAGCTGCTGCTCGACCCCGGCGACGAGGCCTGGGTCGAGGAACCCGGCTGGCCCGGCAACCGCGCCGCCCTGCTTGGGGCCGGGGCGCGGCTGGTTCCGGTGCCGGTGGATGGCGAGGGCATCGATGTCGCCGCCGGTATGGCTGGCGGGGCCGGCGCCAGGCTGGCGCTGGTCACCCCTTCCCACCAATTTCCGCTGGGCGTGACCATGAGCCTTGCCCGCCGCCTGCGCCTGCTGGACTGGGCGGCGGCGCGCGACGCCTGGATCGTCGAGGACGATTACGACAGCGAATTCCGCTATGCCGGTCCGCCGCTGGCCGCCCTTCAGGGATTGGACGGCGCCGGCCGGGTCGTCTATGTCGGCAGCTTCAGCAAGGTGATGTTCCCGGCGCTCCGGCTCGGCTATGTCGTGGTTCCACCCGATCTGGTGGAGCCGGTGCGCGCGGCGCGGCGCCATTTCGACGGGGGGACCAGCGTGGTGCCGCAGGCCGCCCTGCACCGCTTCCTGGCCGACGGCCATTTCGCCTCGCATCTGCGCGGCATGCGCTCCCTCTACGCCGCCAAGCGCGGTGCCATCCTGGCCTCGATCGCCGATGCCTTCGCCGGCCTTGCCAGCGCCGAGGCGGGGGAGGCCGGCATGCATGTCCTGCTGCGCCTGCCGCCGGACTGCCCCGACCATGTGCTGGCCGAGCGGGCGGCCCGCATCGGCCTGACCACGCCGTCCCTGTCCGGCTACTATCGCGCGGCCGATGCGACCGCCGGCAACGGCCTCCTGCTGGGCTTCGCTGCCCATGACCCGGCGGCGCTCGACCGGGCGGTGCGGGATCTGGCGCGGCTGAGCCAAGCTGTTGTTGCGGACGCCATTCGCTATCGGGCACGCGAATGTCTGAGCTTGCCTCCATGTGACTTCCCTCATGGCCGGGTAGTGGTCGGCAACGGACCGCAGGTGAAATGACGAAGGCCGCACGGGCGCGCCATCGCGGCGTGGTTGGACCGATCCGGCTTCCGGCGAGGTTGGGACGGTTCGGTGGAGAGTTCCCTGCGCGCAAATGCCGCTCATCCCGACTGCGGCGCGTCGGCTAATGTGCCGCGCCTGGATCGTGTCGGTGCGCACGACCCAGGGATGAACCAGCGGACCGGCATGAGCGCGACCCAGGACAGGATGCGACCCACGCGACGGGCCGGCCTTGCGGCCGGCGCGATCGCGTTGCTGTTGCAGATCGTCGCCTGGGCCTGGATGCCCGCCATGATCGCACCCGCAGAGGCGGCCGACGGCGACCGGATCGTCATCTGCACACCCGATGGGTTCAAGACCATGGTGTGGGGTGATCACGACGCAGCCAGCGATCCTGCGGCAGGGAAGGACGACTCGGCGATGTCCGGCGGCTCCTGTCCGCTTTGCCCGCTGGTCGGCGGACTGGCCATGCCGCCGCCGGATGTGCGGGTGATGCCCGCAATGGCCAGGCGCCAGGGTTCCACACTGCTACCCGGGGATCTGATCGCCGCCGGCTGGTTCCTGTCCACCCTTCAGGCCCGCGGGCCGCCGGCCTGAGGCCAGGATGCGGGACCGCTGCGCGCCAAGGATCGCGCATCCGGCCGCCATCGCCATCCATTCCGGCTCCCAGCTTTGCACGACGTCCGCGATAGCCGTCCATTATGGCCGTCCGTCATGATGGTGCCGCGTCGTGCCCGGCTGGCTTCAGATCGAGACTTGTCATGACGTCGCGTTTTGCCGCGGCCGACGCTTTGCGTGCGGCCCTGTTGTCGAGTGCTGCCCTGGCCGGCCTGTTTTCCACCGCCGCCTTTGCCCAGACCGTCGAAACCCTGCCTGGGATTTCCGTGTTCGCCAGTCCGGACGATGGCGCCTTGCTGTCCGGCTCCTTGCTGTCCGGCGATGGGCTGGGCGAGGCGGGACTGGCCGCCCGCCGGGTTTCCACCGCCGACACCGCAGCCCTGCTGCGCGGGTTGGCCGGGGTCAGCCTGAACGGCAACGGCGGCGTGTCGAGCCTGCCGGCGCTGAACGGGCTGGGCGCCGACCGCGTCAACGTCCTGGTCGACGGCGCGCCCATCGCCCCTGCCTGTCCCAACCAGATGAACCCGGCCCTGTCCGCCATCTCCCCCATGCGCGTTTCCAAGGTGGAGGTGCTGGCCGGCATCACGCCGGTCAGTGCTGGCGGCGACAGCCTCTCCGGTACCATCTCGGTCGAGAGCGCCCCGCCGGTCTTCGCCGCACCGGGTGAAGCCGTGCATACGGAAGGCAAGTTGTCGGCCTTCTACCGCTCGAACGGACGCAGCGTGACGGGGGCCGCCGAGGCGTCCGTCGCCAATGACGGTTTCAGCCTCGGCTACAGCGGCTCCTGGAGCCGGGCCGAAAACTACAAGGCCGGCAACGGCCGGACCGTCCGCTCGACGCTCTACGACGTGCAGGACAATGCCGTGACGGTCGGAGCACGCCGTGATGGGCATAAGGTCACGCTGCAGGGCGGCATCCAGACCATGCCCTACCAGGGCTTTCCCACCCAGCGCATGGACCTGACCGACAACCGCAGCGCCTTCCTCAACGGCCGCTATGAAGGGATCTTCGACTGGGGAACGCTGGATGCGCGCGCCAACTGGCGGCGCACCCGCCACACCATGAACTTCCTGGAGGACAAGGGCGGCACCGCCGGCGGCGGCATGCCGATGGACACGCTGACCACCGACGCCGGCTATTCGGTCAAGGCGACGCTGCCGCTGTCGGACCGCGACACTCTGCGCGTCGGCACCGAGTTCCGCCATACCGGCCTGGACGACTGGTGGGACCCGGTGGCGGGCAGCATGATGATGAGCCCGCTGACCTACTGGAACGTCAAGGACGGTACCCGCAACCGCGTCGGCAGCTTTGCCGAGTGGGAGGCCAACTGGTCACCGGCCTGGACGACCCTGCTCGGCCTGCGCAACGACGTGGTGTGGATGGACACCGGCGCGGTGCAGCCCTATTCCTGGCAGAACGCCACCGGCATGGGCATGATGGCGATGGCCAACCCGGATGCCGCCGACGCCCGCGCCTTCAACGCCCGCGGCCATGCCCGCACCGACGTCAATGTCGACGTGACGGCGCTGGTCCGCTACACCCCCTCCGACACCAGCGCGATCGAAGCCGGCTACGCCCGCAAGACCCGGTCGCCCAACCTCTATGAACGCTACGCCTGGGGCACCGGCGGCATGTCGAGCAGCATGAACGGCTGGTTCGGCGACGCCAACGGCTATGTCGGCAACCTCGACCTCAAGCCCGAGGTGGCCCACACCGTCAGCACCACCCTGTCGCTGTACGACGCCACCCGCAAGGCGTGGGAGGTCAAGCTCACGCCCTATTACACCTATGTGCAGGACTTCATCGACGTCGAGCGGATCGGCACCCTGGGCAACGGCTTCGTCAAGCTGCGCTTCGCCAACCATGACGCCATCCTCGTCGGCGCCAATCTGTCGGCGGCGGCCAGGGTCTACGAGGACGAGGAGATCGGCGCCTTCCGCCTGTCCGGGGTGGCCGGCTGGGTGCATGGCCGCAATCTCGACATCGGCGACGCGCTGTACCACATGATGCCGCTCAACGCCCTGCTGACGCTGGAGCACCGGCGGGGCGGCTGGAGCAGCGCCGTGGAGGTGCAGGCGACCGCCCGCAAGGAGCGGGTGGAGGAGGCGCGCAACGAGCCGAAGACGCCGGGCTACGCCCTGGTGACCCTGCGCACCGGATACGAGTGGGGCGACATCCGGATCGATGCCGGCATCGAGAACCTGTTCGACCAGCATTATCTCCAGCCGCTGGGCGGCGTCGACTATGCCGACTACAGGGCCGGAGGAAGCCGGGGAACGGTCGGGGCGCTGCCGGGGGCGGGCCGCTCCTTCATCGCCGGCATGACGGTGAAGTTCTGAATCGGGCGGTCGGCCGCGCGCCGGGCGGCTCCGCCATCGACGGCCGCCGATGACGGCCGCCGAACCCGGCCTCAGCGCGCCGCCTGCCGGTCCCAGCTGTCATGCACGGCCGGCGACAGGCGATGCTTCATGATGCGCTGGCTGGGTGTGCGCTCGAACTCCTCCACCAGCGCGATGTAGCGGGGGTTCTGGTAGGGGGCGAGCTGGCGGCCGAGCCAGTCGGACAGGGCGGGGACGTCCACCGCGGTCCCCTGCTTCGGCTTCACGAACAGCTTGATGTCCTGTTCGCCGATCTCCGCCTTCACCCCGATGACGGCGCAGTCCTCGATGGCGGGATGGGTGGCGGCGATGTGCTCGATCTCCCAGGCGGAGACGTTCTCGCCCTTGCAGCGCATGCTGTCGGTCATCCGGCCGTGGAACAGCAGCGTGCCGTCCGGCAGCAGGGATCCGAGGTCGCCGGTGTGCAACGCGCCGCCGCGCAGGGCCTTCGCCGTCGCCTCCGGATTGCGGAAATAGCCGGCGAACAGGGCGCCGGGCCGGTCGGTGCGCACCACGATCTCGCCGCGCTCGCCGTGGGGGACCGGGGATCCTGCCTCGTCCAGCAGGTCCACGGTGAACCAGGGCATCGGCCGGCCGACCGCGCCGACGATGCCCTCGTCGTTGCAGGTGGTGATGCTCGACGCCTCGGTCATGCCATAGCATTCGCGGATCTGCACGCCGAACCGCTTCTCGAACGGCGTCCAGGTCTCCTTCGGGCAGCCGCCGCCCCAGGCGATGCGCACCGGATGGTCGCGGTCGCGCGGATCGGGCGGCTGCTTCAGCAGGATCTGCAGGATGCCGCCCAGGTAATGGATGTGGGTGGCCCCATACTCGCGCACCTGGTCCCAGAAGCGGCTGGCGCTGAAGCGGTCGACCATCGCCAGCGACACCTTGGCGATCAGCGGCAGCACGATCATCTGCGCGCCGCCGATGTGGTAGAGCGGCTCCCACAGGAACAGCACGTCGCCGTCGCGCGCGGCGGACACCCGGGCCACCGCCTCGCCCGCCAGCCGCATCATGCGGTGGGTGACCTGCGCGCCCTTCGGCCGGCCGGTGGTGCCGGACGTGTACATGATGGCGAACAGGCTGTCGGGGCCGGGAAGCGCCCCCTCGAACCGGGCGCCGGTCTCCAGCATCGGCTCGAGCCGCAGGGTGTCGTCCGCTCCGCCGCCGGCCAGGACCAGCGGCTTGCCCGACAGGTCGGCGCCGCACTCCGCGATGACCGGCACGAGGTCGGCGTCGGCCAGCACCGCGGCCGGATCGGAATGCTCCAGGATGTAGCGCAGCCCGTCGCCGCGCTGCTGGGCGTTGATGGGAACCCACACCAGCCCGGCCTTGGCGAGGCCGAACAGGGTGGACAGCACCGCCGGGCTGTTGCGCAGCATCAGCGCCACGCGGTCGCCGGGGCGCAGCCCCATCCGCCGAAGCTCCGCCGCCATGCTGTCGGACTGGCGGTCGAGCGTGCCGACGGTCAGCGGGATGCCGTTGTAGCGGGCGAACGGACGCTCGCCGTCGGTCCGCGCGGCCTGGCTCAGCAGGCCGGCGAACCCGGTGTCGAAATCGGACATGGTCGGGGGATCTCGGCTCGGAAAATCTCGGGATGGAGGAAGGGCGGCGGCTCAGCGGCCGGAACGGCGCAGCCGTTCGGCGATCAGCAGCAGCGCCATGACGATGACGAAGACGACGACCGACACCGCGGCCAGGGTCGGGTTCAGCTGCAGGATCATGTCGTCCCACATCTGCTTGGGCAGCGTGGTCTTGACGCCGCCGCTGACGAAGATGGCCACCGTCAGCTCGTCGAAGGAGGTGATGAAGGCGAACAGGAAGGCCGCCACCAGGCCGCCGCGGATCAGCGGCACGGTGACCCGCATCAGCGTCTGCACCCGGTTGGCGCCGAGCGTCGCCGCCGCCTGGTCGAGGCGCCAGTCATGGCCCTTGACCACCGCGGCGATGGCGACGAAGGCGAAGGGCAGGGCCAGCACCGTGTGGCCGATGACCAGCCCGAGGTCGGTGGCGACCAGGCCGATCTGGGCGAACAGATAGAAAAGGCCGACGGCGATGACGATGCGCGGCACGATCATCGGTGCCAGGAACAGGGCGAAGATGGCGCCGCGCCAGCGCGAGGTGGAACGGGCGAGCGCCAGGGCGGCCAGTCCGGCGACCAGCGTCGCCAGGACGGCGGTGGCGAAGGCGACGCCGAAGGAGCGCAGCGTGGCACCGAGCCAGAGGTCCGAGCCGAAATAGACCTCGAACCATTTCAGGCTGTAGCCCGGCGGCGGGAAATCGAGGAAGGGCGAGCTGGTGAAGGCGATCGGCACGACCACGACGGCCGGCGCCACCAGGAAGACCAGCACCAGCGTCGAATAGATCGCCGGCAGCCGGCCATGGCCGCGTTCGCCGAGGATCGGCTGCGTGAGGCGCGCGGCGCCAGCAGTCGCTGCGGCCAGGACCGACAGGACGCCCTGGCCGGCTTTGCGCAGGGGGCCGCCACCCTTTTTGCGCCGGCCTCCCTCGCCGGACAGGGTGGACAGGCCGAAGACGCGGTCGTAGACCCAGCAGGTGACCAGCGCGGCCGTCAGCATGAAGGTCGCCAGCGCTCCGGCGAAGGCCCAGTTCAGCATCTCCTGGATCTGGATGATGATGAGCTGGGCCAGCATGGTCTGCTGCGGTCCGCCCAGCAGGGCCGGCACGATGAAGAAGCCCAGCGAGGAGATGAAGGTCAGCAGCCCGGCCGCGGCGACGCCCGGCAGCGACAGCTGGAAATAGACCATCCAGAAGGCATGGCCGGGCGCCGCTCCCAGCGTTTCGGCCGCCTGCACCAGCCGGCGGTCGATCCCGGTCATCACCGGCAGCATCGTCAGCACCGCCAGCGGCAGCATGGCATGCACCATGCCGACCATCACGCCGAACTCGTTGTGCAGCATCTCCGGCCGCGGCAGGCCGCCGGCCGACAGGATGCCGCCGATGACGCCGGTGCGTCCCAGGATCACCATCCAGGCGAAGGTCTTCACCAGATAGCTGGTCCAGAACGGCACCATCACCGCCAGCACCATCGTGCCGCGCCGGCGCTCCGGCAGCTGCGCCAGCCAATAGGCCAGCGGATAGCCCAGCAGAAGCGAGAACAGCGCCGTCAGGCCCGCGATGCGGAAGGTGCCCATCAGCACGCGGAAATAGACGCCGGTGTCGACGATGCGGGCGTAATGCTCCCCCGTCCAGGCGCCGGTGTCGGCGTCCTGGACGCTGAGCCCGAGCAGGCGCAGGACCGGGTAGAGGAAGAAGACGGCCAGGAAGGCGATGCCGGGCGCCGCCAGCCAGAGCGGGCCGAAGCGCAGGCGTTGCCGCAGGCCGCCTTCGGCGGAGCCGTGCAGGAGGACGGCGCTCATGACACCAGCACTCCGGCATCGCTGCGCCAGCGCACGGCGACCTGGTCGCCCAGCGGCGGCGGCGACATGCCGCGGCGCAGCCGCACGGTGATGGTCGACCGGTCGCCCAGCGCCACCAGCACGCGGGTTTCCGAACCGGCATAGACGGTGTCGACCACCCGGCCCGACACCTCGTTGTCGCCGTCTCCCTCCAGGTCGAGCTGTTCGGGACGGACGATCAGCGATGCCTCGCCCTGGCCGTCGGCGGCGTCAGCGGCGGCGCCGATCGCGGGGGACAGGCGGAAGCGCCCGCCGCCGGTCACCAGGATGGGCCGTCCGCCCTCGTCCCGCTGGACGGTGCCGCGGAAGATGTTCGACACGCCGATGAAATCGGCGGCGAAGGCGGTCTTGGGCCGGGCGTAGATGTCGTGGGGCGTGCCGATCTGCTCGATGCGTGCATGGTTCATCAGGCAGATGCGGTCGGACATGGCCAACGCCTCTTCCTGGTCATGGGTGACGTAGATGATGGTCGCGCCGGTCTCGCGGTGCAGCCGCTTGATCTCGTACTGCATGTGCTCGCGCAGCTTCTTGTCCAGCGCCCCCAACGGCTCGTCCATCAGGATGACGGAGGGCTGGTAGACGAAGCAGCGGGCCAGCGCCACCCGCTGCTGCTGGCCGCCCGACAGCTCCTTGGGGAAGCGGTCGCCGAGATGGCCGAGATGGACCATGTCGAGCGCCTCCCGCACCCGGCGGTCCAGGTCGGCGGCGGCCACCCCCCGCATGCGCAGGGGGAAGCCGATGTTCTCCGCCACCGTCAGGTGGGGGAACAGGGCGTAATGCTGGAAGACCAGCCCGATGTCGCGCTTGTGGACGGGGGTGCGGGTTTCGTCGCGGCCATCGATCAGGATGCGCCCGCCGTTGGGTTCCACCAGCCCGCAGATCATCTGCAGAAGCGTGGTCTTGCCCGAGCCGGAGGGACCCAGCAGCGTCAGGAATTCGCCTGCCGGAACCTCCAGCCGGGTCGGCTGGAGAGCGACGACGGTTCCGTAGCTCTTGGTGAGGCCGTCGACCAGAAGCTTGCAGGCGGGAGGGGCCGTTCCGTGGGAGGGGAGCATGGCGGCGGGTCTCCTGTGATGGTCGTCAGCCGAGGATCCAGGCGTTGAAGCGTTCGCTCATCTTGGAGCGGTTGGCGCCCCACCAGTCCTCGCGGGCAATGGTCATCGTCTTGAGATTCTCGGGGAAGGTGGGCAGCGCCTGCGCCCGCTCCTTCGGGATGGCGTCATAGGCCTTGAGGTTTGTCGGGCCATAGGCCAGCACCTCGGTGAAGACCGCTTGGCGCTGCGGATCGGCGCAGAACTTGATGAACTTGCGCGCGGCGTCGGCGCGCGGGTTGCCGCGCGGAATGCCCCATCCCTCGATCGAATAGAGGCCCTGGTTCCACGAGATCCTCACCGGCGCCCCGCCGTCGATGGCGGCCTGGGCGCGGGCGTTCCACAGGGCGATCATGTCGACCTCGCCGCTCTGGATCAGCTGGGTGGACTGGGCGCCGCCGGTCCACCAGGCGGCGATGTGCGGGCGGATGCGGTCCAGGCTCTTGAACGCACGCTCGACGTCGAGCGGGTAGAGCTTGTCCAGCGGCACCCCGTCGGCCAGCAGCGCCTGCTCCAGCGTGTCGATCGGATTCTTGCGCAGCGAGCGGCGGCCGGGGAACTTCTCGACGTTCCAGAAGTCGGCCCAGCTCTGCGGCGGGTTGGAGGGGAACTTGTCGGTCCGGTAGCCGAGGATGGTCGAATAGACGTCGGTGCCCATCCATTGGCCGGTCAGCGCGTCGGGCATCAGGCCGGGTGCGTCGGCCGCGGCGAAATCCAGCGGCTCCAGCAGGTTCTGGTGGGCCAGGATGTCGCGGGCGGACAGGGTCAGCGTGCAGACGTCCCAGCTGTAGGACCTGGTTTCCACGATCGCCTTGAACTGGGCGGTCGGTTCGGCCTCGCGGGCGACGTTGATCACCTTGATGCCGGTCGCCTGCTCGAACGGATCGTAGAAGGCCTTGCGGAAGGCCGGGCTGTAGGGACCGCCCGGATCGGCGACGGTGATCTGCGTCGCCTGCGCCAGCGCCGGACGGCTCGCTCCGGCCGCCAGAACCGCCGGCAGGGCGGCGGCGAGGGCGGTGCCCCCCGCCCCCGTCAGCGCGGTGGCGAGAAGGCCGCGGCGGCCGATGCGGCGGCCGATGATGGAATCGTCGTTCTTGTCCATGTTCGTGTTCCCTGTTCGCTGGCCGGGTCTTGTGATCGCCCGGTTGATGGAGCGTGGATCGGTCGGGGCAGGGACGGCGCCGGCCATCCCCGTTGGAGGAGCGCCGTGTTCAGGCGGTGGTCTTGCGCGCGGCGCGCTTGGCCAGGAATTCCTCCATCATGCGGGCCGGTTCGCCCGACGCGTAGGCCTCGCGCTGGATGCGCACGCCGGCGGCCAGGCAGTCGCGGAAGCCGGCCTCGGTCATCTCGCGGAAGCGCTGCTTGTCGAGACGCATGGCGACCGGCGGCTTGGCGGCCAGTTCGCCGGCCAGTTCCAGCGCCTCGGCCATCACGCGGTCCTGCGGGACGAGGCGGTTGATGAGGCCGATGGCGTGGCATTCCTCCGCGTCCATCAGACGGCCGGTCAAGGTCAGGTCCATGGTCCGCGCCAGCCCGATCATCTCCTTCATGATCCAGGGGCCGGTGGTGCTGGCGATCCCGGAATTGATCTCGGGCTGGCCCATGCGCACGCCGGGATGGCCGACGCGCAGGTCGCCGAGCAGCGCCACCTGGAAGGCGGAACCGGCGGCGACGCCGTTCAGGGCCACCACCAGCGCCTTCGACAGGGTGCGCATGCGGTGGTAGAGCCGCTCCCACTCCGCCACCCATTCCTCGGCGCGGTCGGCGTCGAAGCTCTTGGTTTCGTTCAGATCCTGCCCGGCACCGAAGGCGCGGTCGCCGGCGCCGGTCAGGATGATGGCGCGGACGGACTCGTCGGCCTCCAGACGGTCGAAGGCGACGATCAGGTCGTCGCGCATCGCCTTGTTCCAGGCATTGAGGACTTGCGGACGGTTCAGCGTGACGATGCCGACCGGGCCGCGGGTCTCGGTGAGGATGAAGTCGGTCACTGGTGCGCTCCTGTCGAACGGCAGGGGAGCCCGGCCCGGCGGAACGTCGCCGACAGTCTGGGCGCCCCGCGGAAACGAGGGGTCGAAGGGGGATCGCGGAGGCGTGTATTGCATAACAATACTTTGTATTGATTAGCTTGGCTTGCTTTCGTTACGCTGTCAACGGTATCTCTCACCGCGCACAGTCAGGACCGACCGACATGGCACCGCGCCGATCCACCTCCTCCGCGTCCAAGGCAGGCGTTCCCGCCGACACCGGCATCGACACCGGCATCGACACCGGCATCGCGGCGAACGCTCCAACCGAAGGCGCCGGTTCCGAAGGCCGGACCGCCGATCCCTTGATGGTGATGTCGGTGGACAAGGCCTTCCGCGTGCTGCACGCCTTCGATTCCACCCGGCCGTCGATGAGCCTGACCCAGGTCGCCGCCGCCGTCGGCATGGACAAGAGCGCGGCGCAGCGCTTCACCTACACGCTGGAGAAGCTGGGCTACCTGCGGAAGGATCCGGTGACCAAGCGGTTCGAGCTGACCATCCGCAGCCTGGACATCGCGCATCACTATCTGCACAGCAACGCGATGCTCCAGCGCGCGATGCCGTACCTGATGCATCTCAGCAAGACGACGGAAGAGACGATCAACCTGACCATGATGGACGGGACGGAGATCGTCTTCGTGTCGCGCTTCATGAGCCGGCACGTGCTGAACACCGACGTCATCGTCGGTACGCGGATGCCGGCCTTCTGCACCGCGCCCGGCATCGCCATCCTGTCGCGCCTGCCGGCGGCGGAGGCGGCCGCCCTGATCGACCGGATGGATCTGAAGCCCTACACGCCCACCACCACCTGGAAGCGCGACGAGCTGCTGGCGAAGATCGCGAAATCGGCGGTCAGCGGCTACGCCACCGCCTTCGAGGAGTTCTACCACGGCGACCTGTCGGTCGCGGCGGCCATCACCGGATCGGGCGGCATGCCGGTGGGAGCCCTGAACATCGCCGTTTCCCGCGCGCGCTTCACGCCGGAGGAGATGGAGGAGCGCTTCGCCCCGCTGGTGGTGGCGGCGGCGGGGTCGGTCTCGCAACGATAGAGACCGTCCGGCATTTGCCGGGGCCCCGATGCCGCATGGGTCTGGACAATCGCGTCGGGCTGTGAGGTGCTGGGCGGTTCCGGGGCGTTGTCGGCGGAGACGGCATGGGCGGTGGTCGGCGTGGTGCGATTGCATCTCTGGCGCGGGTCTTCCGGCAGGGCGGACGCCGCGCGGGCTGGCTGGCGGCCGTCATGGTTTTGCTGGCGCCGGCGATCGCGGCTGCGGCCGGCCGGAGCCTGCCGGGCGCAGGGCCGGAGACCGTCATCGTCCTGACGTCGTTTCCCGCCGGCTTCTACGAGCCGGTCCGCGAGGCGTTCGAACGCGCCCATCCCGGCCGGCAGCTGCGCGTGATCAACACCAAGACCACCGCGGCGATCACCCGGCTGCAGGACCGCGCGGGCGAGGACGCCGATGTCTTCTGGGCGTCCGCCCCCGATGCCTTCGAGGTCCTGAAGGCGGCGGGTCTGCTGGCCCCCATCGCGCCGCGGCCGACCGGCGCCCCCGCGACCGTCGGCAACCAGCCGGTCGACGATCCGGACGGCACCTATCTCGGCTTCGCCCTGTCCGGCTACGGGCTGGTCTGGGATCAGCCCTATCTCGACCGGCACGGGATCGCCGCCCCCCCGGGGATGGGAGGATCTGCGGCGGCCCGGCTATGCCCGGCACCTGGGCATCACGGCGCCGTCGCGATCCGGCACCATGCATCTGATGGTGGAGACGGTGCTGCAGCTCCAGGGGTGGGAGCGCGGCTGGGCGACCTGGCTCGAGATCGCCGGCAACCTCGCCACGGTGACGGCGCGCAGCTACGGCGTGGTGGAGGGGGTCGCCAAGGGCCGCTTCGGCATCGGGTTGACCATCGACTTCCTGGGACAGGGGGCGGGGCCGGGAGCGGAGCAGGCGGCGGAGCCAAGTCAGGAGCCGGGCAAGCAGATGGGCCGGGATTTGGGAGAAGGACCGACGGATGACGGCGGCCTGCGCTTCGCCTATCCGGTCGACAGCGTCTTCCTGCCGGCCAGCGTCGCCATCCTGCGCGGTGCCCCCAATCTGGCGGGGGCGAACGTCTTCGTCGATTTCCTGCTGTCGCCGGCCGGGCAGGAGCTGATGCTGCGTCCCGACATCGGCCGGCTGCCGGTGCGGCCGGACGCCTATGCCGGCGCGCCCGCCGGCTACCCCAACCCCTATGCGCGGGAAACCGGCGACGACCTCTTCCTCTTCGACCGGGCCCTGTCCAGCCGCCGCTACGAACTGGTCAACCTGCTGTTCGACGAGTTGATCACCTTCCGGGTGAAGACGCTCAACCGTGTCTGGCAATTGATCCACGAGGGCGAGGCCCGTCTCGCCGCCACCCCCGATCCGGTGGCGCGCGACCTGCTTCGCGCCGCGCGACGGGCCGCCACCGAGGTTCCGGTCACCGCCGCCCGGGCCGCCGATCCGGTCTTCTCCGCCGCGCTGCGCCGACCGGCCCGCGGCATGCCGGTCTCCGCGAGGCAGGGGGAGCTGGAGGCGGACTGGCGGGCCTTTTCCAAGGACCGGCTGGACGCGGCGTTGTCGGCGTCCGAACGCGCCCTGGTCATCCTGCGCGTGGCGGCCGGAGAGGGGAGCTGGCCATGAGCCTCCTGCCGGCCGGTGGGGCGGGGCCGCTGCGCTTCGGCATCCGGCTTCGCCTCTTCCTCGCCTTCGTCGCCGTCGCGGTCCTGTCGGTGGCAGCCTGCGCGCTGGGCTGGCTGTCCTACGACCGGCTGGGCGGCACGCTGGACGAGTTCGCGGAAAGCCACTTGCCGGCCCTGGGCCTCGCCGCCAAGCTGGCGGAGGAGGGGGGAGCGATCATCGCCACCGCTCCGATCCTGGCCGGCAGCCGGACGGAGGCCGAGATGGACGCGATCCGCGATGCGCTGGGCCGCCGCCTGGCCGCGCTGCGGACGCTGACCGGCGCCATCGAAGGCGGCGTCCCCGGCCTGCGTCCGGTGGTGGACGCGCTGGGCCGCAACCTGTCGGAGCTGGACGGCACGGTACGCCACCGCCTGGAGCTTGCCCGCCGCAACCAGGAGGCCATCGAGCGGCTGCGCTGGCTCCACGCCGATTTCCTCGACGAGATCGAACCCCTGGTGGCCGATGCACGCTTCAACATCCAGAGCGCCCTGGCCTCGGTGGAGAGCGGCAGGCCCTCGGCCGATGCCGTCCGCATCCTGCGGGAGGAGAACCGCCGGAGCGAGGCGGTGCTGCAGATCGGGGCCAACGGCAATCTCGCGGTCGGGCTGATCGCGCGGGCGGCGACGCTCGCCACGCCCGAGATGCTCGACGACAACGCCGGATTTCTCGACGAGACCGCCGGCCGGCTGCGGCGCGACCTGGCGGCGCTGGCCGATTGGTCCGACGGCGTCTCGCTGGGGCAGGTGGTGGGCCAGCTTCTCGGCCTTGCGCGCGGGGCGGACGGCGGCGTGCCGGCGCTGCGCCGGGAGGAGCTGGAGACCGCCGCCCGCGGGCAGGCGCTGCTGGCCGAGAACCGGGAGGTCGTCGCCCGGCTGAACGGCCTGATCTCCCGGCAGGTCCAGGCGGTGGAGACCGATTCCCGTGCCGCCGCCGCCCGCTCCGCCCGGGCGATCGCATTCGGACGCTCCGCCCTGCTGGCGAGCGCCGTGGTCAGCCTGCTGGTGGCGGTGCTGGTGGCGTGGCTCTACGTCAACCGCAACCTGATCACCCGGCTGACCCGGCTGGGGGACGCGGCCCGCGCCATCGCCGCCGGGGACCTGAAGGCGGACATCCCGCTGGGGGGCGACGACGAGCTGTCGGACATGGCGGCGGCGCTGCTGGTCTTCCGCGACACCGCCATCGCGGTGGAGGAGGCGAACGCCCAGGCGATCATCGACAACGCCCAGGCCGGGCTGGCGATCACCGACGCGGAGGGGGTGATCGAATTCGTCAACCCGCTTGCCGCCGCCCTGATCGCGCCGCCGCCCGCCGGCCCGGCGGAAGAGGGCGGGGAAGCGCCCCGTCTCGCCGACCGGCTCGACGCGGAGGGTGCCGCCCGCGTCGCGGCGTACTTCTCCCGGATGGCCCCATCCCAGACGGCGGGGGGGTACGGGGACGGCGCCGCGGCGGCCTTGTCGATCCTGACCACCGGGCGGCGTCCGGACGGCGGGGCGGTGCCGGTGCAGGTCGGCGTCCGACCCTTCTGGCGGCGCCAGCGGCTGCGGTTCATCGTCACGCTGACCGACATGACCGAGCGCCTGGAGGCACAGCGCATCCTGGAGCGCAGGGTGCGGGAGCGCACCGCCGACCTGCGGGCCACCAACGGCCGGCTGGAACAGGCCATCGCCGAGCACCGGCGCACCGAGCGCGAGCTGCGCGAGGCGCAGGCGGAGCTGGTCCAGGCCGGCAAGCTGGCGGCGCTCGGCCAGCTCGCCGCCGGTGTCGGGCATGAGCTGAACCAGCCGCTCGCCGCCATCCGCTCCTACGCCCACAACGGCCGCAAGCTGATCGAGCTCGGGCGGACGGAGGAGGCGGACGGCAATCTCGGCAAGATCGCCGACCTGACTGCCCGCATGGCGAACATCACCAACCACCTGAAGCGCTTCGCCCGCCGGCCCGACACCCGCCTGGGCGCGGTGGAGCTGGAACCGGTGATCCAGGGCGCCCTGTCCCTGTTCGGCAACCGGCTGCGCGAAGAGGCGGTCGCGGTGGCGGTCGAGTTGCCGGACGGCGGCCCGCCCTTGCGGGTCCGGGCCGAGGAGGTGCGGCTGGAGCAGGTCCTGGTCAATCTGCTGAGCAACGCGCTGGACGCCGTGGCCGGCGTCCCGGTCCGCCGCATCCTGATCCGCGCGGAGGCATCGGGCGGCGGGCAGGACGGGCAGGCGGACGGCGTCCGCATCGAGGTGCGGGACAGCGACCCCGGCATCGCCGCCGGGACGGTCGGGCAGATCTTCGATCCGTTCTTCACGACCAAGCCGGTGGGAACGGGGCTGGGGCTCGGCCTGTCGATCTCGTACAACATCGTCCGCGACTTCGGCGGCGTGCTCTCGGTGGCCGGGAGCGGCCCCGGCGGAACCGCCTTCGTCCTCACCCTGACCCGTGCGTGAAAGCCCCGCCATGACCGTCCTGCTGATCGACGACGATCCGGAAGTGCTCGATTCCAGCCGCCAGACGCTGGAACTGGACGGGCTCGCCGTCGAGGCGGTGACGGAGGCCGCGGCGGCTCTGGCGCGGCTCGGCTCCTCCTGGCCGGGGATCGTGGTGACCGACGTGCGCATGCCCGGAATGGACGGCTTCGCCTTGCTCGACCGGGTGCGCGCGGCGGACCCCGAGATTCCGGTGGTGCTGGTCACCGGGCACGGCGACATCGCCATGGCAATGCGCGCGGTCCGCGAGGGCGCTTACGACTTCATCGAAAAGCCGGCCGACCCCGGCCACCTGGTCGAGGTGGTGCGGCGCGCCCTGGCCCACCGTGCGCTGGTCCTGGAGAACCGCCGCCTGCGCGCGCAGCTCGCCGGCGGCGGGTCGGAAGGGCGGATCATCGGCCGGTCGTTGGCCATCGAGCGCCTGCGCGCCGCCGTGGCGAACCTCGCCGACGCCGAGGTCGACATCCTGCTGTTCGGCGAGACCGGAACCGGCAAGGAGCTGGCCGCCCGCAGCCTGCACGAGGGAGGCCGGCGGCGCGCCGGGAACTTCGTGGCGCTGAATTGCGGCGCCATGCCCGACACCATCATCGAGAGCGAGCTGTTCGGCCACGAGCCGGGCGCCTTCACCGGCGCGCAAGGGCGGCGGATCGGCAAGCTGGAGTTCGCGGCCGGCGGCACGCTGTTCCTCGACGAGATCGAGAGCATGCCGATGCATCTCCAGGTCAAGCTGCTGCGCGTCCTGCAGGAACGCGCGATCGAGCGCATCGGCGGCAACCGGACGATCCCGCTCGATCTGCGGGTGATCGCCGCCACCAAGGTCGATCTGCTGAAGCTGGCGGGTGAAGGCAGGTTCCGCGAGGATCTCTATTACCGCCTGAACGTCGTCACCGTCCCGCTGCCGTCCCTGCGGGAGCGGCGGGAGGACGTGCCGCTGCTGTTCCGCCATTTCCTGGACGCCGCCGCGGCCCGGTCGCGCCGGACGGTGCCGCCGCTCGACGCCGCCACCCTCGCCCGCCTCTGCGCCCACTCCTGGCCCGGCAATGTCCGCGAACTGCGCAACGTCGCCGAACGGGTGGCGCTGGGGCTGGGAGACGGCCTGACCTCCGCCGCATCGATGGTGGTGGGTGCGGCGGCGGGAACGGCCGAGATCGAACCGCTGGCCGACCAGCTCGACCGCATCGAGAGGCAGTTGATCGAGGAGGCGCTGGCCCGCTGCGGCGGGCGCGTCGGCGAAACGGCGGAGCGGCTGGGGATCACCCGCAAGACCCTGTATCTGAAGATGCGCCACCACGGCCTGAGCCGGGACGATTTCACGGAGGAGTGAGCGGAGGGCTTCGGGAATACGGCCTCGGGACTGTTCCCGGCGTTACCCGGCCGTCCGCGCCGATGTTCCCATCCTGACCCATCGATGTCGCGCAAAGCCGGACCGGACAAGGGTCGACCGTCTGGCATGCGGATTGCTGAACAAGCCAGCATAAGACATCAAGGGAGGGACAACACCGATGCTTCGTACCACGCGCACCCTGCGCAACGCCGCCGCCGCCCTGGTCGTGCTGCTGCTGTCCGGCACCGCCGCCTTCGCGCAGGACGCCGGCGGCAAGCTCGTCATCGTCACCTCCTTCCCCAAGGACATGACGACCGCCTTCCAGCAGGCCTTCCAGAAGGCGAACCCCAAGGTCACGGTCGAGATCCTGAACCGCAACACCAACGCCGGCGTGAAGTATCTGCAGGAAACCGCGTCGAACAACGGCGTCGACCTGTTCTGGGCCTCGGCGCCCGATGCCTTCGAGGTGCTGAAGGGCGCCGGGCTGCTCCAGCCCTACAAGCCCAAGGTGGAGGGCATCCCCGAGAAGGTCGGCGCCTATCCGGTCAACGATCCGGAGGGGATGTATGCCGGCTTCGCCGCGTCCGGCTACGGCATCATGTGGAACACGCGCTACATGAAGGCCAACGACCTGCCGATCCCCAAGGAATGGGCCGACCTGACCAAGCCGGTCTATTACGACCACGTCGCGATTTCCGCCCCGTCGCGCTCCGGCACGACGCACCTGACCATCGAGACCATCCTCCAGGGCGAGGGCTGGGAGAAGGGCTGGCGCACCAACAAGGAGATGGCCGGCAACTACCGCACCATCACCGAGCGCAGCTTCGGCGTGCCGGACGGCGTGAATTCCGGCGCCTTCGGCGTCGGCATCGTCATCGATTTCTTCGCGCTGTCGTCGCAGGCCTCGGGCTTCCCGGTGGAGTTCGCCTACCCGACGGTCACCACTATCGTCCCGGCCAATGTCGGCGTCGTGAAGAACGCCCCCAACAAGGCCGCCGCCGAGGGTTTCGTCGATTTCCTGCTGTCGCCCAAGGGGCAGGAGGTCCTGCTGGAACCGGCGATCCGCCGCCTGCCGGTCAACCCGGTCACCTACGAGAAGGCGCCCGCCGGCTATCCCAACCCGTTCAAGGACAAGTCGCTGGGCGCCCAGGTGAACTTCGACGTGAACGTCTCGCAGGCCCGCTACAACGTGGTGGACGCGCTGTTCGACCAGCTCGTCACCTTCCAGCTCGACGACCTCAAGGCGGCGACCCAGGCCATCCACAAGGCCGAGGCGGCGCTCGCCAAGAAGCCGAACGACAAGGCCAAGGCCCTGCTGGGCGAGGCGCGCGACCTCGTCGCCGCCATGCCGGTGACGGCGGAGCAGGCCGCCGACCCGCAGCTGGCCGGCGCCTTCACGGTGGAGCGCAAGTCGGCCAAGGACGCGGTGCCGGAGCGCCAGGCGCAGGTCGAGCAGAAATGGGCCGCCTTCGCCAAGGAGAACTACGCCAACGCCCGCAAGAAGGCCGACGAGGCCTTGGCCCTGGCGCGCTGACGCCCATGCGCTGACGCTGGCTGCGTCAAGCCTAGGGGGCGCTTTCCGGGCGCCCCCTCCTTTCTCCTCAGCCGACAGGCCTTTCCATGACGTCACTTGCGCTCACGCGCGACCGCATCGCGCGCGTGCGGCCGGGGCCGGCGCTGGCCGCGCTGCTGATCGCCGCTTTCCTGCTGCTGTTCCTCGTCGTTCCGGTGGTCCAGGTCATCTTCGTCGCCTTCCAGGACAAGACGACCGGCGCCTTCACCCTGGTGAACTTCGCCGACTTCTTCCAGAACGCCCTGTTCATGCGGTCGTTCGGGAATTCCTTCTACGTCTCGGCGATGTCGGTGGTGGTGGCGAGCCTGCTGGCGCTGCCGCTGGCATATCTGACCACGCGCTTCGAGTTCCGCGGCTCGGTGCTGATCCAGAGCCTGGGCATCATCCCGCTGATCATGCCGCCCTTCATCGGCGCGGTGGCGATGCAGCTGCTGTTCGGGCGCAACGGCTCGGTCAACCTGCTGCTGCGCGACCATTTCGGCTTCTCGATCCCCTTCATGGAGGGGCTGAACGGCGTCATCTTCGTCCAGAGCATCCATTACTTCCCCTTCATCCTGATCAACCTGTCGGCCAGCCTGAAGAACATCGACCGGGCGATGGAGGAATCGGCGCAGAATCTCGGCTGCCACGGCTTCCGCCTGTTCCGCCGCATCGTCTTCCCGCTGGCGATGCCGGGCTACGTCGCCGGCGCCTCGCTGGTCTTCATCAAGGTGTTCGACGACCTCGGCACGCCGCTGCTGCTCAACGTCAACGACATGCTGGCGCCGCAGGCCTACCTGCGCATCTCCTCGATCGGCATCGCCGACCCGATGGGCTACGTCATCTCGGTCGTGCTGATCGCCTGCTCGCTGCTGGCGCTGTGGGTATCGGCGCTGGCGATGCGCGGCAAGGACTACGCCACCGTGCAGCGCGGCGGCGGCGGCCTCGCCAAGCGGCGCCTGAAGCCGCTGGAACTGGTGGCGGCCTACGGCATCGTGCTGCTGATCCTGGTGCTGGTGCTGGCGCCGCATGTCGGGCTCGGCCTGCTGTCCTTCGCCACCATCTGGTCCTTCAGCCCGCTGCCCGACGCCTTCACGCTGAAGCACTACCACACCGTCTTCTCCGAGAGCGGGCAGTACATCACCAACACGCTGCTCTACGCCTCGCTGGCGGCGCTGCTCGACGTGGTGATCGGCACCGCCATCGCCTATCTCGTCCTGCGCACCAAGCTGCCGGGCCGGCAATGGCTGGACTACATCGCGATGGCGGCGCTGGCGGTGCCGGGCGTCGTGCTCGGCATCGGCTATCTGCGCAGCTTCTACGGCGTGCCGATGCCCTTCACCGGCCAGCCGCTGTCGAACTTCTGGCTGATCCTGGTCTTCGCGCTGGCGATCCGACGGCTGCCCTACGCGCTGCGCGCCTGCACCGCCGCCTTGCAGCAGGTCAGCTCCTCGCTGGAGGAGGCGGCCGAGAATCTCGGCGCCACCAAGCTGCGCACCGTCGGGCGCATCGTCGTGCCGCTGATGTCCGGCGGCATCCTGGCCGGCTTCGTCACCAGCTTCGCTACCGCGGCGGTCGAGCTGTCGGCGACCATCATGCTGGTGCATTCGCAGAGCGACGCGCCGCTGGCCTACGGCCTCTACGTCTACATGCAGTCGGCGGCCGGGCGCGGTCCGGGGGCGGCGCTGGGCATCTTCGCCGTCATCATCGTCGGGCTTGGCACCTACCTGTCGCACGTCGTCATCGAGCGCGGCCGCCGCGACCGCAGCCAGGACCACTGAGGGGAACCATCGTCATGAACCACCAGTTTTCCCCGGCCGCCCTTGCCGCCCAGATCGAGAGCGTCGGCGTCGACATCGAGGGCGTCAACCTGTCCTACGGCAGCAACCATGTGCTGAAGGACGTGAACCTCGCGATCAAGCCCGGCGAGTTCTTCGCCTTCCTCGGCCCCTCGGGCTGCGGCAAGACCACGCTGCTGCGCCTGATCGCCGGCTTCAACACCGCCCAGCGTGGCGAGGTCCGCATCGGCGGGCGCGACATCTCCACCCTGCCGCCGCACCGGCGCGACGTTGGCATGGTGTTCCAGAGCTACGCCCTGTGGCCGCACATGACCGTGCGCCGCAACGTCGCCTTCGGGCTGGAGGAGCGCCGCGTCCCCCGTGCCGAGATCGAGCGGCGGGTGGATGCCGCGCTGGAACTGGTCGGGCTGAAGCATCTGGCCGACCGCCGCCCCTCGCAGCTGTCGGGCGGGCAGCAGCAGCGCGTCGCGCTGGCCCGCACCATCGTGATCGAGCCGAAGATCCTGCTGCTCGACGAGCCGCTGTCGAACCTCGACGCCAAGCTGCGCGTGCAGATGCGCCAGGAACTGCTGAGCCTCCAGCGCAAACTCGGCCTGACCACCATCTTCGTCACCCACGACCAGGAGGAGGCCAACACCATCTGCGACCGCATCGCGGTGATGGAGGACGGGCGGGTGCAGCAGGTCGGCACCCCGCAGGATCTCTACGACCATCCGGCGAACCTGTTCGTCGCCGGCTTCCTCGGCACCGCCAACGTGCTGGACGGCACGGTGCGGGACGACGAGGCCGGGGGCCGCGCCTTCGTCGGCAACGGCTTCACCCCGGTGGCGCTGCCGGCGGCAGAGGCCGGAACCGGGGCTGGGGGCAAGCTGATGTTCCGGCCGCAGAACCTCGCCATCCGTGCCGACGGCCAGCCGCCGGCACCCGGAAAGGCCCGGCTGACCGGCACCGTCCGCCACCGCGAGTTCCTCGGCGCCTCCATCCGCTATGCGGTGGATGTCGGCGGGCAGCTGGTTCAGGTGGACGTGCCGCATCAGGCGGGCGATGCTCTGCTCCCCCCGGATGCCCCGATCATCCTCGACCTCGCGGCCGACAAGGCCCGCTTCCTTCGCCAGTAAGGTGCCGCAATCGTGACCGATACCGCCGACAGCCTCAACCGCCCCGCCATCCGCGCCGTCGCCTTCGACCTCGACGGCACGCTGGTGGACAGCGTGGCCGACCTGATGCATGCCTCCAACGCCCTGCTCGCCGAGCTGGGACGGCCGCCGGTCGACCTGCCGGCGGTGCGTTCCTTCGTCGGCGACGGGGCACCCAAGCTGGTGGAGCGCGTGCTGGCCGCCACCGGCGGCATCCCGGCCGCGGAGGAGGCCGCCCGCTGCCTCAGCCGCTTCCTGTCCATCTACGAGGCCGACCCCAGCGCCCACAGCGTGCTCTATCCCGGCGTCGCCGGGACGCTGGACGCGTTGGCGAAGTCCGGGCTGCGGCTCGGCGTCTGCACCAACAAGCCGATGGGGGCGACGGCGCGGCTGCTGGACGACCTGGGCATCGCCGGCTTCTTCACGGCGGTGGTCGGCGGCGACAGCTACCCGACCCGCAAGCCTTCGCCGGAACCGGTGCTCGGCCTGCTGGGGCGGCTGGGGGTCGGCCCGGCGGAAACCGTCTTCGTCGGCGACAACGAGCACGACGTCGCCGCCGCCCGCGCGGCCGGGGTGGCGCGGGTGCTGCTGGTGCCCTACGGCTACGCCCGCGTTCCGCTCGACGGCCTGCCGCACGACGGCATCCTCGACGGCTTCGCCGACCTGCCGGGACGGCTGTCATGTTGAACGCCGTGATCTTCTGCCGCCACGGCGAGACGGAGAGCAACCTCGGCGGCTGGCTCGCCGGGTCGCGGGACGTGTCGCTGACCGACCGGGGACGGGCGCAGGCGCGGGAGGCCGCCGTGGCCCTGCTCGCCGAAAGCCGGGCGGTGCCGGTGGTCTACAGCAGTCCGCAGCGACGGGCGCTGGAGACCGCGGGCATCCTGGCCGAAGCGCTGGAAGCTCCCGTCGTGCCGGTGGCCGGGCTGGAGGAGCGGCGCTGGGGCGATCTGGAGGGCGGCGCCATTCCGGCCGACCTGCTGCGGGAGGAGGTGCCGAACGGCGAAAGCCTGTCCGGTTTCCGCTCCCGCGTCACGGCGGCGCTCGACGGCCTGCCGGCACCCGCCGACGGCCGTCCGCCGCTGATCGTCGCGCATGCCGGCACATGGCCCGTGCTCTGCCGATGGCTGGGCCTGCAATCCGCGCTGCTGTGGCCGCCGAACGCATCCCCCGTCTTCATGGCGCGGCAGGCGGGACTGCCGGGGGACGGCGAGCCGGCCATCCCCATGGACCGGCCTTCGTCGCTGCTATAGCTCCCGCGGGCGGCTCCTCAGTCCGGGAGCGGAGAGCCGGCGGTCGCGGCGGCCGGAGCGTCCGCGCCGCAGCCGTTGGGGGTCAAGGAACAACGGAACGGAAACCCTAGGTAAGTGTCCTGATTGATGTCTCGGTGGGATCTGCCGCGGCCCCAGGTGCCGTTGCGGAACATCGGGCAGAACGCCATCGAGGCGCGGAACCTCATCGCGTTCCCATGCTGGCTTTAGCGAAAAACGTCGGACTTTCAAAACGGTATGGCATACGTATTCTTCGGGCAATCAGCGAATTCCCACTGCGCCCCACTATGAAGGCCCGACTATCCCCGTCGCCTGATGCATTTGGCGGCGGGTAACTCTGCTGTTGAGCCGGTGCCAACAGGCGCCGCTTCAGTGCGCATCGCACACGCAAGATATTGCGAATAACTCGCATTAGCGCTAATCAGAGAGCGCCAGGTGTCGACCCCCCTTTTTGAAACAGGTGTTCCCATGCCGCACGCAAGCAGGCTGTGGGCGCACCGGGTCCATGCCCGGCGCCGCTTCACGACGATTCGCCATTGGCCGAAAGCCATCGCTCCCACGGCCTTGGGCCTATTCATCGGCGTTCTTCCCGCCCAAGCCCAGGACTCATCCTCCACCCGCCTGCCGTCGATCACCGTCACCGGCTCGGCGCCGGCCGGCGAGGCCATCCGCCTGGATCAGGTGGCGCCCAGCGTGACCGTGACGCGGGAGGAGTTCGACACGCTGCCCAACGACCGCGTCAGCGACATCGTCGGGCGCCTGCCGGGCGTTGTGGTGTCCGGCCCGCCGGGCGAAAAGAAGACCTTCTCGCTACGCGGCCTGCCGACCGACTACACCCGCGTCAGCGTCGACGGCATCCAGATGCCGGCGCCCAGCCGCAGCTTCGAACTGATGAACATGTCGTCCTTCCTGGCCGGGGAGGTCACGCTGCTGCGCAACCCGTCGGCCGAGCACGACGCCGAAGGCATCGCCGGGCGGATCGCCGTCACCACGCGCGCCATCCCAGACGAGCCCACCGGCGAACTGCGCGTCGGCTATGGCGGGCTGGACGGAGTGAACGGAACCGTCAAGGCGGGCGGCGGCGCCTATGGGCGGCGGATCGACCGCTTCGGCCTGCTCGGGTCCGTCTCCTACGAGGAACGCCGGCTCACCAAGACCAAGCACAACAGCGAGTTCACCTACTCCGGCGGCCCAGGCGGCCAGGGGTTCCGCCGCAACGAGGAAGAACCCAAGGACGTCGACAATCTCGACGCGGCGCTGGACCTCGCCGGCTTCTACGACGGCGGCGAAATCCATTTCAAGCCGATGCTGCTGCGCGAAACCTCCGACATCGACAAATGGCGCGACCAGTACCGCCGCGTCACCGGCCAGTTCCAGGACCGCGTGCTGACCACCGGGCGCGAGGAGGCGACCAACGTCGGCGCGACGCTCGACCACACCCACCGTTTTGCCGGCGGGGTATCGTTGCGGAACTTCGCCAACCTGTCCACGGCCAGTTACGACACCCGCAACCGCGAGGTGACGCTGACCCCGGCGCTCGCCTTCGGCTCGGCCACCGGAAGCGAGTCCGATTATGACGAGCGGACCGTCCAGGGCGGCAGCACGCTGACGGTGCCGCTGAGCCTGGGCGTGCCGCAGGTGCTCAAGGCCGGCGTGGTGGTCCGTTCGGCCAAGCGCACCAGCGACGGCGAAACCTACACGCTGAACGCTGCCGGAACACGCTCGCAGACCGCCGCCAACCGCCTGACCTCGCGGCAGTCCGACTACGAGATCGAGGAGCGCTACTACGCCGCCTTCGTCCAGAACGAGGTGACGCTGGGCGCCCTGACCCTCACGCCCGGCCTGCGGGTGGAACGGGTGACCGACAAGCTGAGCGGCTACAACGGCCGCTTCGACACCGACGCCACCGACCTGTTCCCCTCGCTGCCCATCCGCTACCGGCTGAACGACGCGATCGTGCTGCGGGGGGCGCTGTCGCGGCAGATCAACCGGCCGAAATTCGAGGACATGGCGCCGGGCATCACCGTGCGCGGGTCGCGCACCATCTACGGCAACCCCGACGTGGCGCCGACCCGGTCCTGGAGCGTCGATGCCGGAGCCGAATATCACGGCGACGGCTTCTTCCTGGCGGCCAACCTGTTCCATCGCCGGGTGCGGGACGTCATCGAGGCCGACGAGGTCAACAGCACCACGCTCCGGATCCGCAACGTCGGCGACGGCTATGCCCGCGGGCTGGAGCTGGAGCAGCGTTTCAACCTGGCCCTGCTCGGCATCGAGGCGCTGCGGCCGCTGACCTTCTTCGCCAACCAGACCTTCCTGAAGACCGAAGTCAACGATCCCAACACCGGCAAGCGGCCCTTCGCCGAGACGCCGGACATCACCGCGAACATCGGCCTGACCTGGAACGATCCCGACACCGGCACCGTCCTGTCGGCGACCCTCAACGCCAGCACCGAACGGCTGGTCGTCAGCAACGAAGGGGCGGGGCAGATCCGCCGCAAGACCCGCCGGGCCGAGACCTTCGTCGATCTCTACGCCGAACAGCGGATCGTCGAGGGGTTCAGCCTGTTCGCCAGCGCCGAGAATCTGACCGACAAGGCGCGCAGCGAGTATGAGGTCACCAATGGCGTGCTGTTGCGCGAGGCGGTCATCGGCAGTGGGCGGACGGTGATGGTCGGCGGCCGCATGCGGTTCTGAGCGGCCTACATCTCTCTCCGCATATCGGAGCATGAATTGCGATTGACAGTTATTCGCAATTCATGCTTTTTTTTGGCGGGGACGTGACCTGACGACCCTGGGCAAGATGATGAGGATGGACCGGCGCGCACCGCGGCCGTGACCGTTGGAGACACCTGGCAATCCGTCACTCGGACGCCGCGGTGCAAGCCCGTCTTTGCACAATCGATGACATCACTGGATATTTTTGCACGGGTGGAAGTCAAATCCACCCTGGAGCTGGGCGGCTGGCTGTGGATCGGCACTGCCGCCGGTCTCCTGCGCTGGACCCCGGAATCCGCCGTCACTGCCGAGCCGGTCCCCGGCTGGCTGGATGTCGAGGTGCAGGCCCTGGCGGCCGACGGCGACAGTCTGGTCGCCGCCACCTACGGGCCGGACGGCGCCGCAATCGCCCGCTGCGACGCCGATGGCGTTACGGGCGAGCGGATCGCCCCGCCGCCGGGCGAGAAGGTCAAGACGCTGGCGGCCTGCGGCGGCACGCTGTGGATCGGCACCAAGCGCGGCGTCTTCCGCCATGACGGACAGGGCTGGAGCCATGTCTTCGGCGCCGAGATCCTCGCGGCCGGGGGCAAGGCCGAGATCCTGCGGCTGTGGCACCGGGGCGGCCGGACCCTGGTCGGTTCGGTCAAGAAGCTGGCTCCCGACGACCGTCCCGCCCTGATCGAAAGCGTGGACGACGGCGACAGCTGGACGGTGCTGCCGCAACCCGACTATCAGGATCTCGTGCTCGCCGCCGCCGGCGGGTCGATCATCACCCGCTGGCGCGGGGCGCGGCCGATCGACAAGCGCGCCGGCTACAAGAAGCACCCGATCACCGCCGGGCTGATCGCCGAAGACGGCACCACTGCCGTGGTCGACGGCGACAAGCTGGAGATCGCGCGGCCCGGCGCCGCCAAGCTCGCCGCCTATCACCCGGCCATCGCCGAGGCGGAACATCTCCACCTCGTGCCCGGCGGCGCGGTGGTCGCCGGCGCCCAGGGGGCCTGGCGGTTCGAGCCGGCCACGGGCACCCTGACCGACCTGCTGCCCGCCCACGGCCTCGACCGCCGGCCCGGCAAGCTGAAACGCCTGTTCCTGCTGGACGGCGCGCTGCTGGGGACGACCACCTTCGGGACCTTCCGGTCCTTCGACGACGGTGTGTCGTGGGAGCGTGCGGATTCCGAATGGTGGGTGCTCGACGCCGAGCACGCCGCGCGCGGCGCCGCCGGACGCTGGTGGATCGCCTGCCAGCGCGGGCTGTTCCGCACCGACGACCGGGGCGGCCGCATCGACTATCACAAGATCAAGGTGGACGGTCCGCATTACGCGGAATTGCGCGCCTTGGCGGTGGCCGGCGACCGGGTGGCGATCGGCACCAAGCAGGGGCTGTTCGTCAACCGCCCGTCCGAGGATCCCGAGCGCTTCGTCCGTGTCGAGGCCTTCGGGGCCGAGGCGGTCGAGGCGCTGGCCTGCGATCGCTCCGACGGCACCCTGGTCGTCGGCACCGCGGCTGGGACGCTGTGGCACTGGGACTGGGCGACGGCTCCCCAGGCCCCGGCCGGGATGCCCATCGGCGAATCGGCGATGCTGGCCGGGAACGGCGTCGCGTGGCTCGCCTGCGGCGACCGCCTGACCGAGATCCGCGGCCGCGCCCTGACCGATGCGACCCCACCGGACGCCAGGGGCGGCATCCATCTGACCGAGGCCGGCGACCGGCTGTTCGTCTGGGATGGGCAAGGGGCGTGGATGCGCCACCGGGAGGGACGGGACTGGACCGCCGTGGCCGGCTGGCCGATCGGCGTCCGCCATGTCGCCATCGATGCCGCGCGCGGCGTCGCCCTGGCGACCGACCGTGCCCGCCTTTTCCGCATCGCGCTGTGAGCCGCAAGGAATCCCCTGTGATGGACGATTTCACTCCCTACCGGCGCCCCGAGGTCAAGGGCGCCATCCTCCACCGCGACGCGCTGTGGCTGGCGACGCTGGGCGGCCTGTTCCGCTGGCGCGACGACCGGCTGGAGCCGGTTCCCGGTTTCGCCGGCCGGCCGGTGCGGGCGCTGGCCGCCGCCCCGGACGGCGTGCTGCTGGCGACCGGCGAACGCGGCGCCCCGCTGCTGGTCTGCGACGAGAGCGGCGCCATCCTGCGCCGGCTCCCCGATCTGCCGGCGCCCGAAGCCAAGTCGCTGCTGGTCCAGGACGGCGTCGTCTTCGCCGGCGGCAAGACCGGCATCTGGCGGCTGGACGGCGAAGACTGGACGGCGGTGCGCTCCGGCCGCCCCTATGAGGTGATCGGACTGGCCGGCGAACCGGGCCGCATCCTGGCCTTCGTCAAGAAGCAGGGACCGGGCCGCGACCCGGCGCTGGCCGTGTCGGTGGATGGCGGCGACCGCTGGCGCCATGTCTACGAAGGCTCCTACGCCGACCTCGCCCGCGCCGTGGCCGGCGACCTGATCGTCACCCAATGGGGCGGCCCGCACCGGCTGGGCGACGCGGTCGTTCCGCGCAAGGAACCGGTGACCGCCGCCGCCGTCGGCGCCGGGACGGTGGCGCTGATCGGCGGCAGCAAGCTGGAACTGCTGCATGGCGGCCGCTGCCACATGGAGATGAAGCATCCCGCCTTCGCCGAGGCGGAAATCCTGCTGCTGCTGGGCGACCATGCCCTGGTGGCGGGCGTCCAGGGCGCGCTGCTGGTCGATCTGTCGACCGGGCTGTTCCGTGACTTGTTCGGCGACCTGTCAGGCGGGGCGGCAGCGGACCCGTCCTCCGCCAAGGTCAAGAAGCTCTTCGCGCTCGACGGCGGCCGATTGCTGGTGACCGCCAGTTTCGGAACCTTCCTGTCGGAGGACGGCGGCTCGGGCGTCTGGCGTCCGGTCCATGCCGACTGGAGCGTGCTCGACGCAGCGGGGGTCGCCCGGGCGCCGGACGGCGTGTGGTGGCTGGCCGCGCAGCGCGGCCTGTTCCAGAGCCCCGACAACGGCGCGAGCTGGAAGCACGTCAAGGTGACCGGCCGGCCGCACGGCTTCGCCGAGCTGACCGGCATCGCCTTCGCGGGCGGACGGCTGGCGCTCGCCACCAAGGCGGGGCTGTTCCTGTCCGGCTCCGGCGGGCCGAAGGACCTGCGGGCGCTGCCCGCCTTCGGACGGCAGTTGATCGACGGTCTGGCGGTCGATGGCGAAGCCCGGCTGATCGTCGCCAGCGAGCGGGTGTTGTACCGCGTCGATCCACTCGACGGTACGGTCGAGCGGCTGGCCGATCTGCCGCCCGGCACCGAGCCGCTGGCGACGGCGGACGGGCGGATCTGGCTGGCCGGCAAGGCCGGCCTGTTCCGCCTCGACGGCGGCACGCCGGTCCTGGTCGAGGCGGTGGCCGGGCCGGGCGAACTGCACGCCTCGGTCGGCGACGGCGGGCTGCTGGCGTGGCGTGGCGACCGCGCGTGGCTCGCCGCGCCGGGGGCCACGCCGGGTGCCGGGGACTGGCGCGACGTGCCGGATTGGCCGCTCGGCGTGAAGAGCGCCGTTCCGGCCGCCGGATCGGTGATCGCCACCGACCGTCAGGCCATCCACCGGCGTCCGGTCGCCTGACCGCAAAGACTCCGCCGGTCCGTCCGGCGGAGTCGCTTCCAGCCCATCGGGTCCCCATGCCCCCTTCCGCCTGTCCCGACGCCGCCGCGACGCCGCCCGGCACCCCTCCCTCCGCGCCTTCCTCCCAGCCTCCCGGCCAACCCCCTTCCGGGGCCTCCCCGCCCGCCATCCCACGCCTGCTGTCCCAGATGCTCGGCACCCTGCTCGGCATCCGCTGGCTGATCGCCGCGCTGCTGCTGGCGCTGACCTTCAAGGCGGCGGTCGCCCCCAGCTTCTCCTGGATCGCCAAGGAGGGCATCGGCGCCGTGCAGACGGCCGGGGCGACCGTCGCCACGGTGATCGCAACCGTCGGCGTGCCCTTCCTGCTGGTCGCGCTGGCCGGGGGGCTCGCCGAATTCGCCGAGCGGATCGGCTCCAAGGCGGTCGAGCAACGGCTGATCATCGTGCTTCAGCGCACCTATCTCGACCGTCGCCGGGGCGAGAGCCAGGCCCGCGACGTCACCCAGATTCTCTACGGCAGCGAGTTGGCGAAGAAGGGTTTCGAGGTCATCTACAAGGATGCCTGGCGGCTGACCGCCGAAATCGGCGCGATCATCCTCTGGCAATTGTCCATCGGCCCGGACTGGCTGCCGGCCCTGCTGCTGTCCATCCTGCCGGCATTGCTGATCGTCTGGCTGGTCGGCCCGGCCATCCAGCGCCTGAGCCGTCTGGTCCTGGCCACCCACCGTGTGCTCGCCGCCCGCACCAAGCGTCTGCACAGGGAGCGGTTCGAGCGGTCGCAGGAGCGGCTGTTCCGCTCGGTGATGCATCTGGAGGTGCTGCGCTGGCTGGCCGACCGGGGCATGGGGGCGGTGTTGTGGATCAGCTTCGGACTGTTCGTCGGCGTCTCGCTGGCTTTCGACCTCGGCCTGATTCCCAGCAGCGGCGACGTCGCCACCGCGTCGAGCTTCGCCGTCAACCTCGCCCTGCTCGCCAAGCCGCTGGGCGACATCGGCAAGGTCTACACCAAATGGCGCGAGGCGATGCCCGCCGTGATCCCGGTCTACGGCCGCGCCTGATCTCCCCTGTCAGCTTTCCCGGAAATCGCGATGACGACCATCCTGCTGCTGTGCTGCTCCAACCTGTTCATGACCGCCGCGTGGTACGGGCATCTCAAGCATCCCGGCGCGCCGCTGTGGAAGGTGGTCCTCATCAGTTGGACCATCGCCTTCGTCGAATACTGCTTCGCCGTGCCGGCCAACCGGCTCGGCTACGCCTCGGGCTTCAGCGCCGGACAGCTGAAGGTGATCCAGGAGGTGGTGACGCTGCTGACCTTCGCCGGCTTCGCCGCCCTTTATCTGGGAGAGGCGCTGAAATGGAATCACCTCGCCGCCTTCGTCTGCCTGATCGCCGCCGTCGGATTCATGTTCTCCGACCGCTTTTGACAAGGCCGTCGTCCAGCGGGTTGAGTTGCAGGGGAACACAAAGTCTCAGCAAGAATCGAACCTCGGCACTCCCGCTGTCTTCGCGCACTGTTTCGGTGGAGGATACCCACGCGATACGGCGAACCGCCCCGGGCTTCCCGGAGGCCCCGTCTTCTGAGAGACTGGGATCGACATGACGGAGCAAGCATCACCCAAATATGCCCCTGAAGTCCGCGAGCGCGCGGTTCGGATGGTGTTCGAGCACGAAGGCGAACACGCGTCGCAGTGAGCTGCGATCACTCCGATCGCCGCGAAGATCGGCTGCAATCCCGAGACGCTGCGGACCTGGGTCCGGCAAGCCGACCGTGACCATGGCAAGCGGGCGGGGCCGACGACGGACGAACGGGAGCGGGTCTGTTCCGCTGCTACTCACTTCCCCCGTTCAACGCCTGGAGGACGGCGTCCGCGGTGCGGCGGCTGTGGTCTGCCAGCAGGCTGCCGGCCGCCGCGGCGTCACGCCGCCGGAGCGCGGCCATGAAGCCCTCATGCTCGTCCAGCGACCCCCGCCAGCGCTCCGCATCGTAATTGGCCAGGGAGCGCGCCCGGAGGATCTTCGCGGTGAACCCGGCGTAGCTGGCTTCCAGGGACGGGTTGCGGGCCATCGCGACGATCCGGGCGTGGATCAGGCGGTTGGTGGCGAAGTAGGACGGCCGGTCGCCGGCCTCGAACCGGGCGTGAAGCTGGGCGTGGAGCCGGTCCAGTTCGGCGAATTCCTCCGCCGTGCCCCGTCGGCAGGCGAGTCCGCCCGCCAGTGCCTCCAGCGCCTCCATCACTTCGAAGACGGCGCCGATCTCCACGGGATCGATGGGCGTTACCACCGCACCGCGACGCGGGCGAAGCTCGACCAGCCCTTCCGCCGCCAGGACGCGCAGCGCCTCCCGCAGGGGCGTGCGCGAGACGCCGAGCTGTCCGCAGAGCTGGACCTCCGCCACCCGGCTGCCCGGCCGCAGTTCCCCGGCGAGGATCATCGCGCGCAGCTCCGCGACGGCGCCGTGATGCAGCGTTTCGCGGCGGATCGGCCCGGTGGCGGCCTTGACGGTGTTCACGGTGTCCATGGTCGATCCGGAGGGCTTGTTTTGCTGAATGATTGTGCATCGGTGTGTGAACGATGCCATGCGCTTAAAAACAAGGCAAGAGCGACGAGCGGAACTCTTCACCAAAAAACAAAACTAACATATTGAAATATATATATAAAATCAAAATCACCATTTTGTATACATTTTGGCATGCGGTTTGCGACTGGTGGGGATATCGCAATCGAATCAGGGAACCCTGCCCATGTCGCTTCGATCCTTCACGTTCGGTGCCCTCGCCACGGTGGCCCTCGCCCTGTCCGCGGCCGCCGCGCCTGTCCAAGCCGCCGACATGGAAGAGGTGAAGTTGGGCTTCGCAAAATGCGCCCACTGCCTGCCGATGGCGCTGACGCCCGATCTGGCGAAGGGCGTGAAGATCGAGGCGATCAACTTCAACTCCGGCAACGACGTGCTGACGGCGCTGGTGTCCAAGAGCATCGACGTGGCGCAGGTCACCTACCTCCACTACATCACCGCCCTCGACAAGGGATTCGACGTGGTGGCGATCTCCGGCCAGGTGAATGGCGGATCGGAGATCCTGACCGCCAAGGGCATCGAGCTGAAGCCGGACGACTGGGCCGGGCTGAAGGCGCTGATCGCCGACCGCAAGGCGAAGGGCGAGCCGCTGCGCGTCGCCGCCTCGCGCGGGAACGCGCAGGACATCCACATGCGCGGCGCCTTCCTGAAGAACGGGATCGACGCCAACAAGGACGTGCAGTTCATCAACATCCCGAATCCGTCCGACCATGCCGCCGCCCTCCAGCGCGGCGAGGTGGACGTGATCTGCACGGTCGAGCCCTTCGCCTCGCAGATCCGCGCCAGCGGGGCCGGCCGGCATTTCACGCTTCCCTACGACCAGGCCGCCGGCAACCTGACCAACCTGATCGTCACCCGGTCCGACGTGATCAAGGAGCATCCCAAGGCGGTCGAGGCCACCGTCGCGTCGGTCGTCGCGCTGGTCGACAGGCTGAAGGCCGACAAGGCCGCCTGGATCGAGACGATCAACAAATACACCGGCATGGACAAGGCGGTCGCCGCCGAGGCGCTGAAGAACGCAGCTCCCGACTATGCCATGCACAAGGACAGCACGCTCGCCATCGCCGCGATGATGCGCGACCTGAAATACATCAGCCACGACGTCTCCGCCGCCGCCGAGAAGAACCTCGACTACAAATTCCTGGAGGCCGTCACCGGCAAGCCGAAGAGCGATCTGGGATTCTGATCCACAAGCGCCTGCGGGCAGGTGTTTTCGACGGGAGGCCGGTTCATGACGGCGCTATGGAAATCCTGGGAACGGGCGGTCGTTCCCCTCTTCATCCTTGTGGCCTGGGAGATCGTGTCGCGATCCGGCCTGCTGCCGGCGGCGCTGCTGCCGCCGCCGACGGTGGTGCTGCATGCGTGGGGCGACTGGGTGTTCGGCTTCGACGAGACCGCGCAGGGCAACAGCGGGCGCTGGCTGGCCGATGCGCTGTCCAGCGCGGTGCGGGTCGCCGCCGGCTATGGCATCGCGGCGGTCAGCGGCATCCTGCTGGGCATCGCCATCGGCTGGTGGCGCTGGGTCGAGCGGACGGTGGAACCGACCATCCAGATGCTCCGCCCGGTCCCGCCGGTGTCGTGGATCCCGCTGGCGATCATCTGGTTCGGCATCGCCAACAAGCCGGCGATCTTCCTGGTCTTCCTCGGTGCCTTCTTCCCCGTCCTGATGAATACCATCCACGGGGTGAAGACGGCCGACCGCAACCTGATCCGCGCCGCCTCGATGATGGGCGCCACCGAGCAGCAGCTTCTGCGCCATGTGGTGTTCCCGGCGGCGCTGCCCAGCATCTTCGCGGGCCTGCGCATCGGCATCGGCGCCGCCTGGATGCTGACGGTCACCGCCGAGATGGTCGCGGTCAAGAGCGGGCTGGGGTACGTGCTGTGGGACAGCTACTACTTCCTGCGCTACGACCTCGTCCTCGCCTCGATGGCCAGCATCGGCCTGCTCGGCTATGCGACCGACGGCCTGATCAAGCTCCTGATGTCCGCGGCGCTGCACTGGCAGCACGGATCCACCCTGCAAAGCCGCGAGGGCTGACGCCATGGCCTCCATCGAGCTGAAGAACATCACCAAGATCTTCCGTGACGCCAAGCGCAAGCGCGACCTGCTGGCCATCGACGACGTCAGCCTGACGGTGGAACGCAACCAGTTCCTCTGCCTGCTGGGGTCGTCGGGCTGCGGCAAATCCACGCTGCTGAACATGATCGCCGGCTTCGAGAAGCCGACCGGCGGCAGCGTCACCGTCGGCGGCAAGCCGGTGGACGGGCCGGGCGCCGACCGCGGCATGGTCTTCCAGCAGGCCAACCTGATGCCCTGGCTGCCGGTGTGGGAGAACGTCGCCTTCCACCTGCGGCTGAAGGGCTGGCGCAAGGCCGACCGCCGGGCCGCCGCGCAGGAATACATCGACATGGTCGGGCTGCAGGGCTTCGAGAACCACTATCCGGCGGAGCTGTCGGGCGGCATGAGCCAGCGCGTCGGCATCGCCCGCGCCCTGCTGCTGAACCCGCAGGTCATCCTGATGGACGAGCCGTTCGCGGCGCTGGACGCCCAGACCAAGATGGACATGCAGGAGGAGCTGGTCGCCATCTGGCAGAAGCAGCGCTGCACCATCGTCTTCGTCACCCACAGCGTCGACGAGGCGCTGGTGCTGGGCACCCAGGTCGCCGTGCTGACCAGCCGGCCGGGCCGGGTGCGCGAGCTGATCGACCTCGACCTGCCGCGACCGCGCGACATCACCGGCCAGCAGTTCAACGACCACAAGCGCCACATCCTGAACCTGATCCGCGAGGAGGGCATGCAGCAGCGCAGGGAAGCGAAGGCGGACCCGGTTCCGGCCGGGCGGCAGGGCGCCGCGGCATGACCCCGATGCAGCCCGAGCCGCCGCCCGCCCCACCGCTCGACCTGCTGCTGACCGGCGTCACCGCGATCACCGGCGACCCGGCACTGGGCATCGTCGAGGACGCCGCCATCGGCATCCGCGACGGCCGGATCGCCCATCTGACCGCCGCCTCCGCCGGGCTGCCGGCGGCGGCGCGCACGCTGCATCGTCCCGGCCGGCTGGTGACGCCGGGCTTCGTCAACGCCCACCTGCATGCGGTGCTGGTGATGGTGCGCGGCGTCGCCGCCGACCTCGGCTTCGCCCCGTCCTACACCCCCGGCGTGCCCAAGGGCACCGACGCCACGCCGGAGGAGGCGCGGGCGCTCGCCCGGCTGGGCGTGGCCGAGGCGCTGCTGTCCGGCTCCACCCTGGTCTGCGACCATTTCGTCCATGCCGAGGCGACGCTGGAGGCCGTGGCCGAGCTGGGCTTGCGCGTCCATGCCGGCTGGCGGGTCCATGACGTCGATTTCGCCCGCGTGCCGCAGGGGGAATGGTGCTTCGATGCCGGGATCGGCGAGGATCTGCTGGGTCGGACGCTCGACCTGCACGACCGCTGGCACGGCGCCCTGAACGGCCGCATCGCGGTGCAGATGGCGGCCCACGCACCCGACACCTGCTCCCCCGGTTTCCTGCGGACGCTCGCCGCCGAGGCATCGGCCCGCGGCATGCGCGTCAACACCCATCTGGCGCAGAGCCGGGTCGAGGTGGAGCGTGTCCGCGCCTCGACCGGCCTGTCACCGGCGGCCCTGATGGAGGAGGCCGGGCTGCTGAACGACCGGCTTCTCGCCACCCATTGCCTGTATGTCGATGCCGACGACATCGCCCGGCTGGCCCGCGCCGGCGCCCATGCGGTGCATGTGCCCAAATGCAACGCAGCGTCGGGCAGGCTGGCGCCGACCCCGGCCCTGAAGGCGGCGGGGGTCAATCTGGCGCTGTGCACCGACACCCAGCATGGCGACATGGTGGAAACGATGCGCTGGGCGCTCGCCACCGCCCGTATCGGCCAGGGCGGCGTCACCGCCGACTGGCAGCCGGCCGACGTCTTCCGCATGGCGACGCTGGGCGGGGCCGAAGCCGTCGGCATGGCCGACCGCATCGGTACGCTCACCGTCGGCAAATGCGCCGATCTGGTGGTGTTCGACAGCCGCCGCCCGCATCTGCGCCCGCAGACCAACCCGCTCGGCACGCTGGTCCACACCGGCCAGGGCCGCGACGTGGAGATGGTGATGGTCGACGGCGAGACGCTGGTCGAGGACGGCCGCCTGCTGCGCGCCGACCTGGAGCGGATCTGCATCAAGGCCGACGAGGCCGCCCGCGCGCTGTGGGCGCGGGCCTGAACCCCAAAGACAGAAAACCCCAAAAACAGAAAACGCCCGAAGCGATAAGGACCGAACATGAACACGCCCGACCTGACCAAGCGCGTCCTGCTGGGGATGCTGACCCCGTCGTCCAACACGGTGCTGGAACCGGTGACCTCCGCCATGCTGGGCGGGCTGCCGGAGGTGACGGCCCATTTCGGCCGCTTCACCGTGAAGGAGATTTCGCTGCGCGCCGCGGCGCTGGACCAGTTCACCGACGCGCCCTTCCTCGACGCCGCCCGGCTGCTGGCCGACGCGCAGTTGAACGTCATCGGCTGGAACGGCACCTCGGCCGGCTGGCTCGGCTTCGACGCCGACGTGAAGCTGTGCCGGACCATCGAGGCGGAGACCGGCATCCCGGCCTGCACCTCCATGCTGGCGCTGAACGAGATCCTGGAAACGACGGGGCGCAGGCGCTTCGCCATCGTCAGCCCCTATCTGGACGAGATCCAGGAGCGGATGGTCGCCAACTACAACGCCGCCGGCTTCGAGGTGGTGGCGGAGCGGCATCTGAACGACCGCGGCAACTTCTCCTTCTCCGAGATCGGCGAGGAGAGGATCGAGCGGATGTGCGCCGAGGTGGCGGAGGCGAAGCCCGACGCCATCGCCATCATCTGCACCAACATGCGCGGCGCCCCGGTGGCCGAGCGGGTGGAGAAGGCGCTGGGCATTCCCGTCTACGACACCGTGTCCACCGTGGTGTGGAAGGCGCTGCGCATGACCGGCATCGATACGCGCCGCGTGCAGGGCTGGGGCAGCCTGTTCCAAGAGCTGCACGGCTGACGGCCGATGGCTGAAACGGGGGAGGGGAGCATGGAGTTCGATCTGGTCATCCGCAACGGCACGGTCGCCACTGCGTCGGACGTGTTCAAGGCCGACATCGGCGTGCGCGGCGGGACGGTCGCGGCGCTGGGCGTCGGCCTTGCCCCCGGAACCGAGGAGATCGACGCCGCCGGGCTGCTGGTCCTGCCGGGCGGGGTCGACGGGCACGTCCATTTCGACCAGCCGACCGGCGACGGGTCGGTGATGGCCGACGATTTCCTGACCGGCACCCGCTCCGCCGCCTTCGGCGGCACCACCACGGTTCTGCCTTTCGCGTGCCAGGAAAAGGGCCGGTCGCTGCGCGAGGCGGTGGACGACTACCACCGGCGGGCCGCCGGCAAGCCGGTGATCGACTACGCCTTCCACCTGATCGTCACCGATCCGACCGAGCAGGTGCTGGGTCAGGAGCTGCCGGCGCTGATCCGCGAGGGCTACACGTCCTTCAAGATCTACATGACTTACGACGCGCTGAAGCTGAACGACCGCCAGATCCTGGAGGTCCTGGACATCGCCCGCAGCGAGGGCGCCATGGTGATGATGCATGTGGAGAACGCCGACTGCATCGCCTGGCTGACCGACAGGCTGGAGCGCGCCGGGCAGACGGCCCCCTTCTTCCACGGCGTCTCCCGCCCGCGCGTGGCGGAGCGCGAGGCCACCCACCGGGCGATCTCGCTGGCGGAGCTGGTGGACGTGCCGATCCTGATCGTCCATGTCTCCGGCGCCGACGCGGTGGAGCAGATCCGCTGGGCGCAAGGACGCGGCCTGCGGATCTATGCCGAGACCTGTCCGCAATATCTGTTCCTGACCGCCGACGATCTGGGCGGGGAGGGGTTCGAGGGGGCGAAGTGCATCTGCTCGCCGCCGCCGCGCGACGCCGCCAACCAGGGGGTGATCTGGGACGGGCTGACTGGCGGCACCTTCCAGGTCTTCTCGTCGGACCATGCGCCGTTCCATTTCGACGGCCCCGGCGGCAAGAAAATCCATGGAGAGACGGCCCCCTTCCGCTGCGTGCCCAACGGCATTCCGGGGGTGGAGACGCGCCTGCCGCTGCTGTTCTCCGCCGGCGTGATGACCGGGCGGATGGAGCTGACCAAATTCGTCGAGCTGACCGCCACCAACCCGGCCCGCATGTACGGGCTGCATCCGCGCAAGGGCACCATCGCGGTGGGATCCGACGCCGACATCGCGCTGTGGGACCCGGCGCGGCGGGTGACCGTCACCAACGCCATGCTGCACCACAATGTCGACTACACCCCCTATGAGGGGATGGAGGTCACCGGCTGGCCGGTGGCGACGATCTCGCGCGGGACGGTGGTGTGCCGGGACGGCGCGCTTCTGGTCGGACCCGGCCGCGGTGCGTTCCTGCCCTGCGGCCTGCCGGCCCCCGCTCGCCCCAAGAGCGCCCCGGCGCCGGTTTTGGGGTTTTGATACACTCCCTCTCCCCCCCGGGGAGAGGGTCGGGGTGAGGGGGATGCACGGGATGGATCCTCGGTAAAGGTCCGCCGCGCATCCCCCTCACCCTAACCCTCTCCCCGGGGGGGAGAGGGGATTTCTGGGCGAGGCGCAGGCGGCGGCGACCACCTCGCCGGTGCGGCCGACATGGTGGATGAACAGGTGCTGGGCCGTCGCGCCGTCGCGGGCCTCCATCGCCGCCAGGATCTCGCGGTGCTCCAGCACCGATTCCTTCCAGCGACCCTGGGCGCCGAGCGCGAAGTAGCGCGCCCGCGCCAGCCGGCCGAGCAGCCGGTCATGTGCATCCACCAGCGCCGGATTCTTGGCGCCCGACACGATCAGCCGGTGGATCTTCTGGTTGATCGAGAAATACTCCTCCAGCGCGCCCGCTCCCTGCAAAGCCTCGATCCTGTCCTGGAAGCCGCGCAGCCGGCGCAAATCGGCGGCGGTCATCCGTTCGGCGGCCAGCTTCGCCGCGAAGCTCTCGATGCAGCCTTCGGCCTCGAACAGGTGGATCAACTCGCCGGCGTCGAGCGGAGCGACGATGGCGTTGCGGTTGGGGCGCAGCATCACCAGCCCGTCGGCCGCCAGCAGCTTCAGCGCCTCGCGCAGGGGGGTGCGGGAGATGCCGAGCTTCTCGCTCAATTCCGGTTCGATCAGGCGGGCCGAGGGCGGCAGCTCGCCATAGATGATCATGGAGCGCAGGCGGTCCACCGCCATCTCCGCCAGCGGCGGCGGCGGCACCGTTCGGCGGCGCCGGGGAGCGGCTTCGAAAGAGTCGGCGGGACCGTCGTTTTCCATGCTCATCCGGAATGTCCCTGCCCGCCGGCGGCGAGCACCGTTTCGGCGAAGGCGGCGAAGCGCAGCACCCGGCGGTCCAGCCCGCGGGGGGCGACGACCTGCAACCCAACCGGCAACCCGTCGCGGCCGGTGCCGCAGGGCAGGCTGAGGGCAGGACCCTTCGCGTGGTTGAACAGCGGGGTGAAGACGGCATGCGCCCGCGGCGGCACCGCCTGCCCGCCGATGGTCTCCGGCCCCAGCCGGTCGAGCGGCCAGGCGACGCAGGGCGTCGTCGGGCCGATCAGCAGGTCCGCATCGATGAAGAAGGCGGCGAGCATGCGCGCGATCTCCACCCCCAGAAGCTGCGCCGCCGCGACTTCCGCCCCCGTCAGGCTCAGGCCGCGGTCGATCTGCGCGGCGATGTCGGGGTCGAACAGGGCCGGGTCGCGGCGGAAGGCGTCGCCGTAGAGCGCGGCCAGCCCGGCATGTTGCAAGGGCATCAGTGCCGTCTCCGTCACCCCGGGCGGCCAGGAGGGATCGTGCCGGACGATGCGTGCGCCCGCCCGTTCCAGCGCCTCGACCGCGCGATCCACCGCCTGCCGTACCTCCTCGTCCACCGGCGCGTCGAGGCCGAAGCGCGGGCTGTAGGCGACGGTCAGGCTTTCGGACGGGCGGGAGTCCGCCGCGGCGACGGCAACGGAGTCGGGATCGCGCGGGTCGGGGCCGCACAGCGCCTCGAACATCAGCGCGGCGTCGGCGACGTCGGCGGCGATCGGGGCCATCACGGCGATGCCGGTGAAGGGTTCGGGAAAGCCGGGGCCGTAGGGGATGGCGCCGAAGGAGGGCTTGAACCCCACCGCCCCGACATGGGCGGGCGGGCGGCGGCTCGACCCGCCGGCATCGGTGCCGAGCGCCAGCGGCACCAGCCCGCCGGCTACCGCCGCCGCCGGTCCGCCGCTCGATCCGCCGGGGGTCAGGCTCGGGTCCCGCGGGTGGCGCGTCGGCCCGAACAGCGGGTTGGTGGTGACGCCCTTGCAGGCGAATTCGGAGCTGTTGGCCATGCCGACGATGATGGCGCCGCCCCTGCGCAGGCGCTCCACCGCGATGGCGTCGGCGGGGGCGTGGAAATCGGCGAACAGGCGCGACCCCTGGGTGACGCGGCGGCCGGCGACCCAGATGGTGTCCTTGACCGCGACCGGGACGCCGGCCAGCGGCGGCCTTTCCCCGGCGGCCAGCCGGCGGTCGACGGCCTCCGCCTCGGCCAGCGCCCGGTCTTCGTCGACGGTGACGAAGGCGTTCAGCGCCGGGTTGCCGGCGGCGATGCGGGCGAGCGTCGCCTCGGTCTCGGCGCGGGCGCCGCTGCGGCCGGCGCGCACGGCTTCGGCGATGGCGGCGGCGCGCAGGCACGGGGTCATCGCTTGTCTCCCAAAAGGCTGAGCCCGGCCAGCGCCGCCAGCAGCCCGACCACGACATAGCCGGTGGCGAGGTCGCTGAGCGCGGCGACGGCGACCAGCAGGATCGGGCCGGCGATCAGCCCGGCGAAGCCGCCGACCATCACCGCGCCGGTCGCCTCGCCGATGCGGCCGAGGGGTGCCAGCCGGGCGATCTCCGCCAGGAAGACGCCGTTCCAGCCGCTGGCGGTCAGCCCGAACAGGAAGGTCGTCACCGCCAGCAGCGGGAAGGGCAGGGCGGCACCGGCAAGCCCCAGCAGCACCGACGCCGCGGCCATGCCCAGCCCGAGCAGACCGACCAGCCGGCGCGGGGCCATCCAGCGCGAGGCGACGACTCCCCAGCCGAGCCGCCCAACCAAGCCGCCGGCCTGACCGGCGGCCAGCGCCAGCCCGGCGGGGACATGCCCCAGCCCGAGTTCCGTCACCGCGAAGACGACGAAGAAACCGTTCAGCGTCAGCTGGCTCGCCGAATAGGGAAAGGCGGCCAGCGCCATCCGGCGCAACGCCGGGTCGTCGCGCAGCAGCCGCATCGCCGGACCCAGTCCAAAGCCGGCCGCGGCGTCGCGGGTCAGCGGGTCGTAGGCCGGTCGCAGCCGCTCGAAGATCGGAACGCAGGCGAGCGCCAGCGCGGCGATGGCGACGTAGCCGGCGCGGGGATCGGTGACGGCGGCGAGCACCGGCAGCGCCAGCGACCCGGCGATGGCACCGATCTGGTTGCCGGTCTGACGGACGGAGAACACCATCGGCCGGTCGGCCTCGCGCACCAGCCGGCCGAGGATGGTGGCGCTGGCCGGCGTCTCCGGTCCGCAGGCGAGACCGATGGCGATCCCGGCCGCCAGCAGCGCCATCGCGCCGTTGCCGAGCGTTGCGCACAGCATGGCGGCGGCCACCGCCACCGCGCAGAAGCTGGCGACCCGGAAGGACCCCAGCCGTCCGGCCAGCACGCCGCCGACCAGCGAGGCCGCCATTCCGACCGCGAAGCCGGTGGTGGTGAACAGGCCCAGCCCGGCGGGATCGATCCCCATGCGCGGCGCCAGCACCCCCGGCGCGAACAGGGCCAACGCGACCAGCGCCTGGAGGCCGGTCATGCCGATCAGCGCCGGCAGCAGCGGCGGCAGGGCCGGGGGGACTGGCGCCGGGGCCGTCGTCTCGGCTAGCATTGCGCTGAACGGGCGTGAGGGGCGGCATGGCGGGCGGGATTTCGATACACGGCGTCGACGTGGCGCGCGGCGTCGCCGCAGAGGGCATGCGGGTGGAGCTTCATGCGCTGACGCCCGAACGCCGGCTGCTGGCGGCGGGAGACCTCGGGGCCAACGGCCAGCTCGACCATCCCACCGTCCGCGGCGAGGGCGTCGCGGAGGGGCCGCACGAGGTGCTGTTCCATGTCGGCGACTGGCTGCGCGCCGCCGGCTATGCGGAGGAGCAGGCCCGCTTCCTCGACATCGTGCCGTTCCGCTTCGTCGTGACCGACCTCGACCGCCATCTTCATCTGCCCTTCAAGTTCACCCCCTACGGGGTTTCCCTCTTTCTCGGTGTGTGACGGGGGTCAGGTCAACCTTTTGGAGAGACCGGCGACCCTTTCCATCACCAGCATCAGGGCGATGGTGAGGACGATCAGGATGCCGGACAACGCCGCGACGGTGACGTCGAGCCGGCCTTCCAGATCCTGCCACATGCGGATCGGCAGCATGTCGGTGGCGGCGTCGCGCAGGAACAGCGAGACCGGGACGTTGTCGAAGGACGCCATGAAGGCGATGAAGCCGCCGGCCATCACGCCCGGCCGGATCAGCGGCAGGGTGATGCGGCGGAAGCCATACCAGCGCCCGGCGCCGAGGCTGGACGACGCCTCCAGCAGCGACGGGTTCATCTGGGCCAGCGACGCCACCGTGTTGCGCACCACGAAGGGAACGGAGACCACGGTATGGCCGATGACGAGCGTCAGCGGCGACACCGGCACCCCGACCATCGAGAAGAACATCAGCGACGACAGGCCGAAGGCGAGCGCCGGCAGCACCAGAGGCGAGAGGAACAGGCTGTCCAGCACCTTGGCGGTCAAGGTCGGCGAGCGGGCGATGCCCAGCGAGGCGGCGACGCCGAGCAGGATCGACAGGCCGGTCGCCCAGGCCGCCACCTTCAGGCTGTTCATCATGGCGAACTGGAGCTGCCAGGCGTTCCACAGCTCGGCGTACCAGCGCAGCGAATAGCCGGGCGGCGGGAATTTCAGGGAATAGCCGCTGGTGAAGGACACCCAGATCACCACCACCGTCGGGGCGACCAGCAGGACCAGCGCGGCCAGCGCGATGGCGGTCATGACGATGCGGAAGCTGAGCGCGTCGAGGTCGATGCGGCGGCCGGGATTGGTGCCCGGATTGGTGTTGGACATCGCTGCCTCCCCGGATCAGGCGTTGGCGTAGCCGCGCGACAGGCGGCCCAGCGCGTTGAAGATCGACACCACCACCAGCACCGACACCAGGAAGACGATGGAGATCGCCGCGGCGAAGGGCCAGTTCTGCAGGGTGGAGGCCTGCTGGTAGATGTACATCGGCATGAACAGCATCTGGCCGCCGCCGATCAGGCTCTGGGTGATGAAGGCGGTGATCGCCGCGGCGTAGGTCAGCAGGCAGCCGGCGACGATGCCCGGCAGCGACAGCGGCAGGATCACCTTGCGGAAGGTCCGCCAGTGGCCGGCCCCCAGCACCGACGAGGCGTCGGCGAAGTTCGGGTCGATGCGGCCGAGCGCGGTGACGATGGGCAACACCATCAGCGGCATCTGCACCTGCGCCAGCGCCACCACCACCCCGCCGTCGGTGTAGAGGAGCTTCAGCGGGGTGTCGATCAGCCCGAGCCAGGCCAGCGTGGCGTTGACGATGCCCTGGCGGCCGAGGATGACCACCCAGGCGAAGGTGCGCACCACCACGCTGGTCAGCAGCGGCAGCAGCACCAGCAGCATGATCAGCCCGCGCGCCCAGCCGGGGGAGCGCTGGTGCAGCCACGCCACCGGATAGCCCAGCAGCAGGGTCAGGGCGGTCACCTTCACCCCCAGCCACAGGGTGGATCCCAGCACCCCCAGGCTGAAGCGGTCGCCCAGGAAATTGACGTACTGGGTCAGCCCGTAATGGCCGCCCTGCGGATCGGTCTGGAAACTCAGCGCCAGCAGGATCGCCAGCGGGGTGACGAAGAACAGGACGAAGCCCGCCGCCAGCGGAGCCGCGAGCTTCAGGTCGTAGGTGGTGACGTCGCGCAACGTCGCGGCCATGGGGCGGCTCCTTTGGAAAAGCGCTCTTCTACCCGGCTCCATCCCCTCTCCCCCCCGGGGAGAGGGTTAGGGTGAGGGGGATGCATGGCGAGGATCTCCGGCCAGGGAGGAGCGTTGCCGGACGCTTGCTGCGCCACGCCACGCGTCCCCCTCACCCCGACCCTCTCCCCGGGGGGGAGAGGGGGAATCCCCCGGATCCGGCAAGGCTCAGACGCGGATTTCGCGGTTGAAGCGTTCGATCCAGGCGCTGCGCTGCTCGTTGATCTTGGCCCAGTCCTGGAACACGAACTTCTTCGCGATCTCGGCATGGTCCTTGGCCAGCGTCTTCGCCAGCTCGCCCTTGATCGCGACCTTGGTGTTGGTCGGGACGATCAGGTACGGCTCCTCCATCAGCGTCGCCTGGACCTCCGGCGACAGGGCGGCTTCGATCAGCTTGAAGGCCAGCTCCCTGTTGGGGGAGTTCTTGACGATGTGGATGGTCGTCTTGAAGGCGATGGCGCCTTCCTTGGGGATGACGAACTCGACCGGCACGCCGCGCGCCTTCAGGATCTGGATGGCGTTGAAGTTGCCGGGGGAGATGTCGATCTGGCCCTGCTGGAACAGGGTGGCGAGCTGGCCGGGGTTGGCGGCGACGGCGGCGAGGCTGGGGCGCAGCGCCTCGATCGCCTTGAAGGCCGGGTCGATGTTGGCCTCCGACCCGCCATGCATCTTGGCGAGTTCGACCATGAAGCCGGTGCCGAGCGTCGAGTTCAGGTTGGTGATGCCGACGCGGCCCTTGAACTCCGGCCGCCACAGATCGGCCCAGGAGGTCGGCGGAGTCTTCACCGTCTCCGGGTTGTAGGTGATGCCGACCACCTGGAAGAAGGGCGCCGGACCCATCGGCACCTGCGCCGCCGGGATCAGGTCCTTGTAGTAGGCGCTCTTCTCCACCGGATAGGGTTCGACCAGATCCTGGGCGACGGCCTGGAGCGCGGGACCCGGATCATGCAGCATGACGTCGATCGGCGGGTTGGACCTGGCGGCGTTCACCTTGGCGATCTGGTCGACCGACAGCATCGGGTCGAGCACCATGTCGGCGTTGCCGGTCGCCTTGCGGAAGGCGGGGACGAGCACGGCGCGGTGCGCCTCCTCCCAGCTGCCGGTGAAGGTCGCGAAGACCAGCGGGCGCGCCTGCGCCCAGGTCAGGCCGGGGAAGGCGTGCATGGCACCCAGCGTCAGCGCCGTCTGCATCAGGTTGCGGCGGGTCAGCAGCATCGTTCACTCCTGAAAGGGGGGAGGAGGTGGGTGGATTCGAGGGGTTTCAGGCCGCGGCGAAGACCGAGGCGAGGCGGGGGGCGACCGGGGCCAGCCGCACCGGGGTGCCGGGTGCCAGCAGGTCGGCGCGCTGGATGCGCGGTTCCGACACCTTGACGGCGGTGCCGTCGCCGACGCGGATCTCGTGGACGACGGTGGCGCCCAGCGGCAGCCCCATCTCGACCACGCCGTTCAGCGTGTCGCCGTCGCCGGCCGCCGGAGCGACGCTGAGATGCTCGGGGCGCAGGCAGACGGTGACGCGGGCGCCGGGCCGCAGATCGCCCTTGGGCGCGCGCGTCTCGATCAGCCCACCGGCGTCGAGCCGCACCCGGCCGGCGGAGCGGTCGCAGTCGAGCAGCACGCCGCCCAGCAGATTGGCCGAGCCGACGAAGGTGTTGACGAACAGGCTGTCGGGGGCGTCGTAGATCTCGGTCGGCGGGGAGAACTGTTCCAGCCGGCCCTGGCTCAGCACCGCGACGCGGTCGGCCATCGACAGCGCCTCCTCCTGGTCGTGGGTGACGAGGATGGTGGTGATGCCGGACAGGCGCTGGATGCGTTTCACCTCGATCTGCATGTCGAGGCGCAGGTTCTTGTCGAGCGCGGCGAAGGGTTCGTCCAGCAGCAGGATCGACGGGTTGACCGCCAGCGCGCGGGCCAGCGCGACGCGCTGCTGCTGGCCGCCGGACAGCTGGCGCGGGGCACGGTCGCCCAGATGGCCGAGCTTCACCAGATCCAGCATGCGCTGCGCCTCGCTGCGCTGGGTGGCGCGGTCGGCGCCGCGCGCGTCCAGCCCATAGGCGACGTTCTCCGCCACCGTCATGTGCGGAAACAGCGCGTAGTTCTGGAAGACGATGCCGACCGACCGGCGGTTGGGCGGCAGGCCGTCGATGCTCTGCCCGCCGACCATCACATGGCCCTTGGTCTGGGCCAGAAAGCCGGCGATGATCCTGAGCAGGGTCGTCTTGCCGCAGCCCGACGGGCCGAGCAGGGCCACCAGCTCGCCGCCGCGGATGTCGAGCGTCACCCCGTCGACGGCGAGCGAGGCACCGTAACGCTGGGTGATCCCGTCCAGAAGGAGCGTCTGCCCGCGTGGGGACGCCGGGCCGTTGGGCGAAGCGTTGACCATGGCTGCACCATCCCTTTCGCGTTGCCGTTCTTGCGCCTCCTTCTTTAGCAAACGGCATGCCGTTTTCTGTGTTATCCATATATTACAATATGATAGACATGTTTTAGAGAAAGTCGTCTGTGTCCTGGAAAACGGCTGTGCCGTCATCTTGAGCGGCGGCCGGATGCAGTTGCCGCTTTCGGCGCCATTGCGGGGGATTGATCGATGTCTGTGCAGAGCGACGGGGTGTGGCGGGACGGCGCGGCGGCCCTGGCGGCGCGTCTGGCCGGGGGCGAAGTTTCGGCGCGGGCGGTGACCGAGGCGCATCTGGAGCGGATCGCCGCCGCCGATCCCGGCCTCCGCGCCTTCCTCACCGTCGCGGCGGACGAGGCGCTGGCCCGGGCCGGGGAGCTGGACGCCGCGCTGGCGCGCACCGGCCGGCCGGTCGGGCCGCTGCACGGCCTGCCGGTGGCGGTCAAGGATCTGACGGACACCGCCGGCATCCGCACCACCTACGGGTCGGAACTCTATGCCGACCATGTGCCGGCGGCGAACGACGTCGCGGTGGCCCGGATCGAGGCGGCCGGCGGGATCGTCATCGGCAAGACCAACACGCCGGAGTTCGGCTTCGGCGCGATCTGCCGGAACCGGCTGGCGGGGCCGACGCGCAACCCGTTCGACACGCGGCTGACGTCGGGCGGGTCGAGCGGCGGGTCGGCGGTCGCCGTGGCCGCCGGCATGGCGCCGCTGGCCCACGGCACCGATTTCGGCGGGTCGGTGCGGGTGCCGGCGAGCTTCTGCGGCGTCGCCTCGATCCGGCCGACGCCCGGACTGGTCCCGGCGCCGAAACGGGCGCTGGGCTGGGACACGCTGGCGACGCATGGGGCGATGGCGCGCGACACCGCCGACTGCGCCCTGCTGCTCGGCGCGATGGCCGGGATGGATTTCGGCGATCCGACGTCGCTGCTGCCGCCGTTGCGCGACGGTCGCGACGGGGAGGCGGAGTCCCGGTTGGGAGCGACGGCCGATTTCGGCGTCGCCGCAGTCTCGCAGGCGGTGCGGGAGCGCTTCGCCGCGGCTGTCGCCCGGCTGGAGGACGTGGCGGGGCCTGTCGTCCACCGCCATCCCGACTGCGGCGACGCCATGGCGATTTTCCGCACGCTGCGCGCCGCGCAGATCCGCCACGCCTATGGCCCGCTGCTGGACAGCCATGGCGACCGGCTGACCGACACGGTGCGCTGGAACATCGAGGCGGGACGCGGCATCACCGCGGATGCCTATCTGGACGCGCAGGCGGCGCGCACCGCGCTGTACCGCCGCTTCGTCGCGCTGTTCCGGGACATCGACGTGCTGGTCGCCCCGGCCTGCGGCGTGCTGCCCTGGCCGAACGAGGACGGCGAGGTGACGGCCATCGACGGCAGGCCGGTGGAGACGATCCTCGACTATCTCGGGGTGACCGCCATCGTGACGCTGATCGGCTTTCCGGTGCTGACGCTGCCGGTGGGGGAGGCGGGCATGCTTCCCTTCGGCGTGCAACTGATCGCGCGTCCCGGCGAGGAGGGCCGGCTGATCGGCCTGGGCCGGCGATTGGAGCGCGACGCCGGCTTCGTCCATCGCTGGCCGCCGTCAGCGGTCGTGGGTGTTCACCATGACTCTGCCAGGCCCGAACAGCCCTGATGAATGTTTGTGTTTAGCGCTGGTGCCTGAAGATGCAGGCGAATGGCGGCGATGGGGGCCACCGGCACTTCGCGTGTCGGAACCCTGCGATGAAGATCGGAGTTGCGCCCGAAGGGTCGCGAAAGCTTCTCCGTCAATAAGCTTGATAGGCTGAAGTCGGGTGTTTTGCCGCGGCGGTGACCCTACCGCTGCGAGCTGGACGCGGCGACAGCGGCAGCCTGACGGATGGCCCATTCAAGCTCGTCTTCGCTGCGCCCTCCGTTGACGGCGATGCGCCCGCCGAAGACGAAGTGAGGAACCGACCTGACCCCAGCCGCCGTCGATTGGGCCGCCTCCTGCTCGACACGCCCGTGCTGCTCGGGATCGAGCGCTATCGCACGGACTTCCTCGCGTTCGAACCCATAGGCCACGGCGATATCCGCGAGGACATCGGCGTCCGAGATGGTCTTTGCTTTCACGAAATGGGCGTCGGTGATCGCGACCGCGAGCCGGTGCTGCGTCCCCCGCGCCCGCGCCGCAAGGATCAGCCCGTGCGCCGCCTGCGTCCTGTACGTCCAGAGCTGGCGGCTGAGGTCGAGGTCGAGGCCGGACGCCCGTGCTTCCGCCTCGGGCCGGGCGAAGGACGCCTTCGGATCGGTCACGCCGTAGCGCGAGCGGAGAAGCTCGGGAATGTAGAGGCCCTCCGCCGGCGCATCGGGAAGCAAAAGCACCGGATGCTGACGGATGTCCACGTCCAGCTCGGGGAATCGGTCCGCCAGGACCTTATCGAGACGGTGATGCCCGATGATGCACCAGGGATAGGTGATGTCGGTGTAAAGATCGATTTGCAGCATCCTATCCTCCTTCCGGTCGTTGAGCCGGCAAGTCTTGGATAAATCCGAGCACACGCTCGTCAGAGCCAGGGGCTGCCCGCCGGGCTGGTCGGGATGGCGGTGAGGCCATCCGTGCCACGAGCCGGTTGATGGGCCATCTGCCCTCAGACGTGATCGGCGATCCCCGGCGCAGCCTGCAGGTATTCCCTGGCTGCGGCCTGATCGATCAGGGATTTTGCAAGGTTCCCACGGGACAGCGTCATGCCGAGCTTCTCATCTTCCTTGTGGTCTTTTGTCTTGGACCAACCGCTCCAGCATGTGGACATGCATGGACGCATGCCCGAGCAGTCGGCCGGCCCGTCTTCAGGCGGCCTTTTCCAAGACCGAGCGAACCTGGGCTTCGGTGGCGGCGATAGCGGCCTTGGCCGCCTCAGGCCCGTAGACGGTACCTTCCACGCGGACGATTTCGATGTCGGTCAGGCCGATGAAGCCTAGGAGGTGGCGAAGATAGCCGGTCTGGAAATCGAAGGGGGCGTAGTCGCCTTGCGAGAAGACGCCGCCTGCGGCCGTGACGAGATAGACCTTCTTGCCGGTCAGCAATCCCTGCGGGCGGCCGGCTTCGCTGAAACCGAACGTCACGCCCGGCCAGGTGATATGATCGAACCAGGTCTTGAGCTGGGACGATGGGCCGAAATTGATCATGCCCGAACCCAGGACGATCACGTCGGCCGCCTTCACCTCATCGACGAGTTGCTGGGCAAGGCCGACCGCCTTGGCCTGCTCGGGCGTGCGCGCCTCGGGGGCTGCGACGCGGCCGTGAATATAGGCCTCCGCGATATGCGGCGGCGGGTTGGCCGTGAGATCGCGAGTCACAAGGGTGGCGGCCAAGCGAAGCTTGAGGCCTTCGGCGATCTCGGTCGCGAAGCGGGTGGACAGGCTTTCGGCGCCGCGAGGGCTTGAGGTGACGAGGAGGATGTTGGTCATGGTTGCTCCGACGTGACCAGGGTAGTTAACTCTTGTTACCAACGCTATTAAGGTAACTGCCCTGTCCCTCGCAAGAAGGCACTCCAATGACACTTAGTAACATTGATTTTCCTATCCCCCGAAAAGGTGACGACTGCCGGATGGTTCGGGAAATCCTCGATCTCATCGGCGACAAGTGGAGCCTGTACATCATCGCGACGCTCAAAGAAGGACCGGTTCGGTTCAATGAGCTGCGGCGTCAGATCGATGGCATATCGCAGCGGATGCTGACGATCACTTTGCGCGGACTGGAACGGGACGGGTTGGTGAAGCGGACAATGTTTCCCACCATTCCGCCGCGCGTGGAGTATGAGTTGACGGAGGTAGGACGGACGCTCCTTACGCCCGTGATGGCTCTCGTTACGTGGGCGGGAGCCAATCAGGAGAACATCCAGGACGCCCGCGTCCGATACGATGCAAGCTCCATATCCGGCGATTCCGCATAGGGTTCGGCATTCGTCCGGCCGATACAGTTCGATGGGATTGAGGTCGGGGATGTCGTGCGGCGGGTACAGGGTCCGGGCGCTCATGGCGCCGTGTGCGGCACGGCCTGCAGGCACGCGTCCCATGGCGGCGGCGTCGGAAACACCTCGTCGAGGAATGCGAGGAACGCCCGGACATTCGGGCTGGCGCGCCGGCTTTCCGGCCACAGCGCGGTGATGGCGAAGCGGTCGACCGCGAAGGCGGTGAGGATGGGGACAAGCTGTCCGCGGGCGACATACGGAGCGGCGATGTAGGTCGGCGAGATGCCGATGCCGCCCCCGGCGGCCAGGGCCGATGCGACGGCGTCGCTGACGTCGATCACCAGGCCGGGCGCCGGCGTGATCTCGACAATGCGGTCGCCGATCCGAAACGGCCAGCGGAGGGCCTGGCCGGAACTCTGGTAGCGGAAGTTCACGCAGTCGTGGTTCACCAGCTCGTCCGGATGCTGCGGTATCCCGCGCCGGGCGAGATACTCGGGCGACGCGAAGGCGCAAACCCGATGCGAGGCGAGCCGGCGCGAGATCAGGCGCGAATCCGCGAGATCGCCGACCCGGATCGCGATGTCGATCCCGGCCTCGATGATGTCGAACACCTGGTCTCCGAGCCGCAGGTCGACCGCCAGTCTGGGGTAGCGTGCGCGAAAGCGCGGAAGCGCCGGTGACAGGACATGGACGCCGATCGGCAGGGGGGCCGTGACCTTCAACGTGCCCGACGGCTCGGCACGGGCGGCCATCGCGGCCTGCTGGATATCCTCGGCGTACTGCAACAGGCGCAAGGCGCGCTCATGCAGGTCGCGTCCTTCGGCCGTCAGGGTCAGGGTCCGCGTGGTGCGCGTGAACAGCGACAGGCCGAGCTGCTGCTCCAGCCGCTGAACGCTCTTGCTGATGGCCGATGGCGACACCGACAGCGCACGGGCCGCCGCCGTGTAGCTGCCCAACGACGCGGCGCGGGCGAAGGCAATGAGGCCGGTCAGCCTCTCCAGACCGATATGTTCCATCATGGAATGAGTAAAGCGAAACCAGGCGCAATTATCAACCTGAACTCTCTGGGATAGGGTTCCTTCAACAGCCCCGCCGGGGCGCCTCGCCATACAGGAGCCCATCATGTCCCAGACGCCTTCGGTCGCCCTGCCGTCCCCGTCGCTCGGCCTTTCCTCCCTCCGCGACCGCATGGTCGTCGTCGTCGGCGGCACGTCGGGAATCGGCCTGTCGGCCGCGATCCAGGCGAAGGCCGTCGGCGCCAAGGTCATCGTCATCGGCGTCGACCGCGACCGCGCCGCCCGGGCGGCCGCCGACCATGGGTTCGACGGCTGGCGCGCCGCCGACGTGACGGACAGCGCGGCCGTCGAAGCGGCCCTGGCCGACATTCCCCAGGTCGACCATCTCGTGCTGCTGGCCGGGACCTTCGTCGCCGGCAAGGTCATGGACGCCGACGTCGCCTTCCTGCGCCGGGCGTTCGAGGAACGCATCTGGGCGGCGGTGACGACGATCCGCGCCCTCGGCGACCGTCTCGCGGCGGACGCCTCCATCACGCTGGTGTCCGGCGTGCTCGCCGACCGCCCCAACGCCTACGGCACCGCCATCCTGGCGGCGGCGTCGGCCGCCATGGAGGCCTTTGCCCGAGGGCTGGCGCTCGAACTGGCGCCGCGCCGCGTGAACACCCTGTCTCCGGGAACCACCGACACGCCGCTGCTGCAGCGGACCCTCGGCGCCGGGCGCGACGCCTATGTCGCGGGCCTGAAGGAGAAGCTGCCGCTCCGCCGCCTGGGAACCCCGGAAGAGGTCGGCGCGGCGGTGGTCTTCCTGATGGGCAACGGCTTCATGAACGGCGAGACGCTGCACATCGACGGCGGCGCCCGCCTCGTCTGACCTTCCGCCAAGACGGAACATCCGGTGCGCCGGGCTGCCTGCCGGCGCCACGAGGGACGATCCATGCCGACACTCTTCGACCCGATCAGGCTGGGCAGCATCACGGCGCCCAACCGCATCCTGATGGCCCCGATGACCCGCGCCCGCGGAACGAGGGGCCATGTGCCGACGCCGATGATGGCCGACTATTACGCCCAGCGCGCCTCTGCCGGCCTCATCATCAGCGAGGCCATCGGCATCACCCCGCAGGGGCTGGGCTGGCCCTACGCCACCGGACTCTGGTCGGCGGAGCAGATCGCCGGGTGGCGCCGCGTCACCGGGGCGGTGCATGCCGCCGGTGGGCGGATCGTCGCCCAGCTCTGGCACATGGGCCGGGTGGTCCATCCGAGCTTCCTCGGCGGCGCCCAGCCGGTTTCCTCCTCCGTCACGACGGCACCCGGCCATGCCCACACCTACGCCGGCACGCGGCCTACGCGGCGGCGCGCGCCCTGCGCCGCGATGAGATCCCCGGCATCCTGACCGACTTCCGGACGGCCGCCCGCAACGCGATCGAGGCCGGATTCGACGGTGTCCAACTCCACGCCTCCAACGGCTACCTCATCGACCAATTCCTGCGCGACAGCGCTAATTTCCGGGACGACGCGTATGGCGGCCCGATCGCCAACCGGGTGCGCCTTCTCCGCGAGGTGACGCAGGCTCTGGCGGATGCCGTCGGCGCCGACCGGACCGGGGTCCGGCTGTCGCCCAACGGCGAGACCCAGGGGGTGCGCGACAGCGATCCGCTGCCCGTGTTCATCGCAGCGGCGGAGGCGCTGTCTTCAATCGGGATCGCCCATCTCGAACTGCGGGAACCGCCGCTCGACGGCACCTTCGGCGTCGGCTACCTGCCGCCGCTGGCGCCGCTGATCCGTCCGGCCTTCAAGGGACCGGTGCTGCTCAATTCCGATTTCAGTGCCGCGCGGGCTCAGGCGGACCTGGATGCCGGCATCGGCGACGCCGTGACCTTCGGCCGCCCCTTCATCGCCAACCCGGACCTGCCGCGTCGGATCGCCGAAGGCCTGCCTCTGGCCGCCGACGACCGCGCGACCTGGTTCACGCAGGGCGCGGACGGCTACCTCGACTATCCCCCGGCGGGGGCCTCCGCACGGCTGCGGAGCGCCTGACCCGCCTCCTCATGCAAGGACAGTATCATGACGCAAGCGCTTACGGGCAAGGTTGCCCTCGTTACCGGCGGTTCGCGGGGAATCGGCGCCGCCATCGTCCGCCGGCTCGCCGGCGACGGCGCGGACATCGTGTTCAGCTACGGCTCGTCGAAGGAGCAGGCCGAGCGGATGGTCGAGGAGGTCGAAGCCCTCGGCCGCCGGGCCGTCGCCATCAGGGCCGACCAGGCCGTCGGCCAGGAGGTCGAGGCCCTGGTGAGGGCGGCGCACGCGGCGTTCGGCCGGCTCGACATCCTGGTCAACTCGGCCGGCGTGTTCATAACGGGCGTCGCCGGCGATCCGGCAACCGACCCGGCGGCTCTCGACCGCCAGTTGGACATCAACCTGAAGGCGGTGGTCGGTGCCGTCCGGACCGCCATTCCCCTGCTGGGCGACGGCGGCCGCATCGTGTCGATCGGCACGGCCGGCGCCAGCCATCGCGCGGCCTTCCCAGGGATCGCGGATTACGTCGCCTCGAAAGCGGCGGTCGCGGCCTACAGCCGCGGCTGGGCGCGTGACCTCGGCCGGCGTGGGATCACCGTCAACGTCGTCCAGCCCGGCCCGATCAACACCGACATGGCCCCCAAGGACGGTCCTGTCGCGGACCTCTTGAAAGGCATGTCCGCGCTCGGCCGCTACGGCGAGCCGGAGGACGTTGCCGCAGCGGTCGCCTTCCTTGTCGGGCCGGAGGCCACCTACATCACCGGCGCGACGCTGACCGTCGATGGTGGGCTGTCGCTGTGAACGCCCCATCCCCGTGAACACACACTGCCGGTACCCGGTTCGGTCCGTCGCAGGCCGCGCTGCATCAGCCTTGTGAACGGGCCGGGAACGGCGATCCAGGCAAAGAACCGATCCGCTCGGGAGCCGGATTGTACGCCATCGTCGATGCACAGGTCTTTTTTGAACGCGGCCGGTACGGGCGCCGGCTACCCTCCTGCCCGGAAACGTCACATGTCGACTAGCGGGCCGATGTCGATGCCGTCGAGGTTGGTCGAAGACGACCTCGCCGGGCGACTTTCGATGATCAATCGAACTTTGTGGAACTTGCCAAGTTTCACGGCGGCCTTATCCTGGTTACCAGTCAAGTCGCTGGTTGAAGCCCACAGTGCGGAGCGCCATCGCGTATGACATCTGCCCCCTTGCGCCCTTACCGCAGTCCCGTTACGCCGCCGCGGCGCGATTCCGGCTCCGCCGATATGCCGAGGGGGCGACCCCGAAACGGGCACGAAAGGCGGTCGCAAAGTGCTGGGAGGAATTGAAACCGCAGGAGAACGCGATCTCGGTGATGCTTCTGGCCTCGTCCGTCAGCAATGTCCTTGCGGTTTCAAGCCTTTTCTGCAGAAGCCACCGGTGCGGCGGCATGCCGAACGCCGCTTTGAACAAAGAGGTGAGGTGAGACCGCGAGATGCCGATGGAAGACGCCAAATGCTTAACTTTGATGTTGTGCGCGATATCGGCTTCGATCATCTCGATTGCCGTGCATAAGTGTTCGTTTAGCGTCGCGTCTGCTTTTGGCATGATTTGAGAGATAATTGGTTATTTTCACGTTCGGCGCAGTTTTGCCGGACGGAAGATACGCTTTCGACAAAATAACGGACAGATCGCCTAGCTTCGTTTCAGTCGTGCCGTTACGGAATAAATCGCGGGTTTTTTTGTGCCTGCTCCTTCATGGGAGGGCACGGCACCGGCAAGCCGAACAGATCCAACTGGAAAGGATTCATGATGATGGACGTCATCACCCTCAAGGATGGAGCGCAGACTGCGTATCGTGACTGGGGCGAGGCGCGTCCCATCCCGGTCTCCCACGGCTGGCCGCTGTCCGGCGACCCAACGGGTGGGAGCGTGCGATGATCGCGGCGACGGCGTGCGATACCGCCCCGGTCAGGCCGCTGGCTGCCGGTATCGGCAGACTGCTCCTGGCAGTCACCGCGGCCGCCGGGCTGTGGCTGGCCGGCGCGGATGGCAAAGGCCCGCTCCCGGCCCATGCCCAGGCGGCCGGGGCAGGCGCACCGCCGGTGACGGTCAGCCGGCCGCTGCGCAAGGACATCGTCGAGTGGGATGAATTCACGGGCCAGTTCCAGGCCGTGGACTCCGTGGTGATCCGCGCCCGGGTCAGCGGCTATCTCGATTCCGTCAATTTCCGTGACGGCCAGATGGTCAAGGCCGGCGACCTGCTGTTCGTCATCGATCCCCGCCCCTTCGAGGCGACGCTCGCCTCGGTGAAGGCCGAGTTGCAGCAGGCCGAAGCCAAGCTGGACCTGTCGAACCGCCAGCTGGCCCGTGCGGCCGAACTGCGGCGCAGCGACAATGTCGCCGCCAGCGTCTTCGATGAGCGGAACCAGCAGGTCCGCGTCGACGCCGCCGGGGTCGAGGTCGCCAAGGCCGCCGTCCGCACCGCGGAACTGAATCTCAGCTTCACCCGCATCCTGGCGCCGCTTGCCGGCCGCATCAGCCGGCGCGAGGTCAGCGTGGGCAATCTGATCGCCGGCGGCGAGGCCGGCGCGGCGACGCCGCTGACCACCATCGTTTCCCTCGACCCGATCTACTTCGCCTTCGACATGAGCGAGGCCGACTTCCTCGCCTATGTCCGTGCCGCTCAGAACGGGACCTTGCGCTCGCAACGCGACGGCGGCATCGAGGTCGAAGCCCGCCTGTTCGACGAGCGCGACTGGACGCTGAAGGGCACGCTCGATTTCGTCGACAACCAGGTGAATGCCGGGTCCGGCACCATCCGGGCACGCGCCGTCTTCCGCAATCCCAACGGCGTCCTGACGCCCGGACAGTTCGGGCGGCTGCGCCTGCCGGGGTCCGACCGCTATACCGCGACCCTGATCCCGGACCAGGCGGTGGTCAGCGACCAAGCCAACAAGATCGTGCTGACGGTCTCCGACGACGGCACGGTGGTGCCCAAGCCGGTTCGGCTCGGCCCGATCGAAAACGGTCTGCGCATCGTTCGGTCTGGGCTGGCGGACACCGACCGGGTGATCATCAACGGTCTGGTCCGCGCCCGGCCCGGCGCCAAGGTGACGCCGCAGGAAGGATCGATCGAGCCGCCAAAACCGCCGGCCGGCTGAGGGGCGACCGTCATGAACATCTCGCACTTCTTCATCAACCGGCCGATCTTCGCGGCCGTCCTGTCCATCGTCATCACGCTCATCGGCCTCTTCGCCTACCTGACCCTGCCCGTCGCGCAATATCCCGAGATCGCGCCGCCGACCATCGTGGTGAACACCACATATCCCGGCGCCTCGGCGCAGGTCGTCGCCGACACCGTTTCCGCTCCGATGGAGCAGGAGATCAACGGCGTCGAGAACATGCTCTACATGACCTCGCAGGCGACCAGCGACGGCCGCCTGCAACTGACCATCACCTTCAAGCTCGGCACCGATCTCGACACCGCCCAGGTGCTCGTGCAGAACCGCCTTGCCGTCGCCGAGCCGCGGCTGCCGGAGGAGGTGCGGCGCATCGGCGTGACCGTGCGCAAGAATTCGCCCGACATGCTGATGGTGATCCACCTGAACTCCCCAGGCGGAGAGCGCGACCAGCTCTACATGTCGAACTACGCGCTGCTGCAGATCAAGGACGTGCTGGCGCGCCTGGACGGCGTCGGCGACGTGCAGGTGTTCGGTGCCCGCGATTATGCCATGCGCGTCTGGCTCGACCCCGACAAGGTGGCGGCCCGCGGGCTCACGGCCGGAGACGTCGTCCGCGCCATCCAGGCGCAGAACGTCCAGGTGTCGGGCGGTGTCATCAACCAGCCGCCGGTTCCGACCCCCGGCGCGTTCCAGCTGAATGTCGAGACGCTGGGCCGCCTGACCGATGCGCGCGACTTCGGCAACATCATCGTGAAGACCGACGGCAGCGCCGTCACCCGCCTGCGCGACGTGGCCCGCGTCGAGCTCGGCGCCCAGGACTACAACCTGAACGCCTATCTCGATCGCCAGTCCGCGGTGCCGCTGGTGGTCTTCCAACGGCCCGGCTCCAACGCCCTGGAGACCGCCAACCGCATCCTGACGACGATGGAGGACCTCTCCAAGAGCTTCCCCGCCGGCATGCGCTACGATGTCGTCTACAACCCTACGGAGTTCATCGCCCAGTCGGTCGAGGAGGTCTACAAGACGATCTACGAGGCCGTCATCCTGGTCGTCGTCGTCGTCATCCTGTTCCTCCAGTCCTGGCGCGCCTCCATTGTTCCCATTCTGGCCATTCCGGTCTCGCTGGTCGGCACCTTCGCCGTGCTGGCGGCCCTGGGCTATTCGCTGAACACCCTGTCGCTGTTCGGTCTGGTGCTGGCGATCGGCATCGTGGTCGACGACGCCATCGTCGTGGTGGAGAATGTGGAGCGCTTCATCAGCCGCGGCATGAAGCCCAAGGATGCCGCGCACGAGACGATGAACGAGGTCGGTGGGGCGCTGATCGCCATCGCCCTGGTGCTGACCGCGGTGTTCGTTCCCGCCGCCCTGGTCAGCGGCATTTCCGGCCAGTTCTTCCGGCAGTTCGCGGTGACCATCGCGAGTGCCACGGTGATCTCCTGCCTCGTGTCGCTGACCCTCAGCCCGGCGCTCTGCGCCCTGCTGTTCAAGCCCCACCAGGAACACCCGCCCAAGCCGTCGCTGCCGATGCGGCCGGTCGCCGCCTTCTTCCGCGGTTTCAACGCCGGGTTCGAGCGGCTGTCCAACGGCTATGCCGGACTGACGCGGCGGCTGGTGCGGTTGCCCTTCATCGTCCTGCCGGTCTATCTGCTGCTGCTCGGCGTCACCGGCTGGCAGTTCAACCGGGCGCCGACCGGCTTCATTCCCAACCAGGACCAGGGTTACCTGATCACCGTGATACAGCTGCCACCGGGCTCTTCGCTGGCCCGGACCGACGAGGTGGTGCGCAAATCGGTGGACGTGCTGCTGAAGACACCCGGGGTCATCCATGCCGTTCCCTTCGCCGGCTTCGATGGCGCCACCTTCACCAACGCGCCGAACGCCGGAGCGATCTTCGTGACCCTCGCCCCCTTCGAGGATCGCATCAGGGACGGTCATTCCGCCGACGCGGTCCTGGCCGATCTGAGGAAGCGGCTGGCCTCCATCGAGGACGCCTTCATCATCACCATCCCGCCACCGCCGGTCCGCGGCATCGGCAATTCCGGCGGCTTCAAGATGATGGTGGAGGACAAGCGGGGCCGCGGCCTGCCGGCGCTCGATGCGGCGGTGACCGAGCTGTCCGCCGCGGCCAACAAGATCCCGGGGCTGGTCGGCGTGTTCACGCTGTTCAACACCAAGACCCCCAAGATCTACGCCGACATCGACCGCCAGCGGGCGGAGATGCTGGGGGTGACCGCCGATCAGGTGTTCGAGGCCTTGCAGATCTATATCGGCTCGGCCTTCGTCAACGAGTTCAACCTGCTGGGCCGCACCTACCGGGTGACCGCGCAGGCCGACGGCCGTTTCCGCCAGAACCCGCACGACCTCGCCAACCTGAAGACCCGCAACGAGCGCGGCGAGATGGTTCCGATCGGTGCGGTGGCGGCGCTGACCGACATCACCGGCCCCTACCGCGCCGCCCGCTACAATCTCTATCCGGCGGCGGAGCTGCAGGGCAACACGTTGCCCGGCTTCTCCACCGGCTATGCCCTGGCCGCCATGGAGAAGGCCGCCGCGGAAGTGCTGCCCGACGGCTTCGGTTTCGAGTGGACGGAGTTGGCCTATCAGGAGAAAGCCGCCGGGAACAGCGGCCTGATGGTCTTCGGGCTGTCGGTGCTGTTCGTCTTCCTGGTGCTGGCGGCCCAGTATGAGAGCTGGACCATGCCGCTGTCGGTCATCCTGATCGTGCCCATGTGCCTGCTGGCGGCGGTGACCGGCCTGATGATCCGCGGCATGGCCGTCGACATCCTGGCCCAGGTCGGTTTCGTCGTCCTGGTCGGCCTTGCCGCCAAGAACGCCATCCTCATCGTCGAGTTCGCCCGTCAGAACGAACTCTTCGAAGGGAAGAACCGCTTCGAGGCGGCGGTGGAGGCGGCCCGCACGCGGCTTCGCCCGATCCTGATGACCTCGCTCGCCTTCATCCTCGGCGTCGTGCCGCTGATGATCGCGCAGGGAGCCGGAGCGGAGATGCGGCAGACCCTGGGCACCGCGGTGTTCATGGGAATGCTGGGGGTGACCATCTTCGGCCTGATCTTCACCCCGGTGTTCTATACGGTCGTCCGCCGCCTGTTCAGCCGACCGCTGGCAGTCAACCAGCATCCCGCCGTCCCCGAAGAGGTCGGTATGAAGGCGCGGCATCAGCCTGGGGAATGATGGTCGGTCAGGGGAGGGCGGGGCCGATGGCGGCGGCCCCGCCGGCCCTCAATTCCGGCGGACCGGCGAGGCGTCGTGGCGCTGCTGCTGCGGGCACCCGAGGGGCGGTGCGGAACCGGGGACGTCACGACCGGATCAGGACGACGCCGAGGATCAGCGACGCCGCGCCGGCCAGACGGGTGGGGCTGACCGGGTGTTGCGAAAGCCCGAGCAGGCCGAAATGGTCGAAGGCGAGGGAGCCGAGCATCTGGCCGACGACGATCAGGGCAAGCACGGTCGCGGCCCCTAGGCGGGGAACCATCAGGATGGCCGTTCCGATGAACAGCGCGCCGAACAGCCCGCCGGTCCAGGACAGCCAGGACGTGACCCCGCCGACGCCGTCGGCCAGCCGGGGGCCGGGGGCGGTCAGCGCCACCGCCAGCATCGCCAGCATGCCGACGAGATAGCTGACGAAGCCGGCCCACCAGGGCGATCCCAGTTGCGCCCGCAGATTGGCGTTCAGGACCTGCTGCAGGGCGACGCTCACCCCGGCGCCGATCACCAGGAGATACGAGAAGACGGACAGGGCGGCGCTCATGCCGGACTCCTTCAGGTTTGCAGGACCGAGGGTCCGCAGGGTTGGCATCCCTGCGGCGGTTTCCAGCCGATGGATAGCAGGCCGAGGCGTCCGCGGTCTGGAACGGATGTGACCGGCCGGCAGCCGGCACGCTTCGCTGGCGGATGACCGCGCGGTCGGCGATGCTGTGCGGGCATTTGCGGATGGGGGGACCGTGTCATGGCGACGTCGCTGCGGTTTGCCGGAGGCACGAAGCCCGACGGTGCCTGGCATTATTGGCGGCCGTCCGGCAGCGGCATCGTCGAACTCGGCATCGTCCGTGGACGGGACGTGTCGCTGCCGCCGCATTTCCATGACGAGGACCAGTTGACCTTCGTCCTGTCCGGACGGCGCCGCTTCGTGATGGGCGGCGCGCTGTTCGACGTCGGCCCGGGCGAGGGCGTGGAGATCCCGGCCGGGACGCCGCACCGGTCGCTCGCCGAACCGGCGGATGTCGTCTGCCTCAACATCTACACCGCGCCGGGGGCTTGCGAGGCCACGGCGCTGTTTTCCGGACTGGTCCGGCTGTGGCGACCGCGGACGTGCATCGACTGGCGGGATCTCACGGCGGCCGTCGAGGATTTCCGGGTCGGGGCGGCCATGCCGCCGCATCCGGCCGATAGCGCCGGCGTCCGGTGGGAAACGGTGGGCGAGGCGGCCGATCTCGCCGGCATGAGCCGCGAAGGCTTCTCGCGCCGGTTCCGCCGGCTGTACGGCATGCCGCCGCAGATGTTCCGGCTGTCGGGAAAACTGAACGAGGCCCGCCGGCTGCTGCGCGTCGGGCAGGCGGTCGCCGATGTGGCGGCCGAGACCGGCTTTTCCGACCAGAGCCATCTCGGCCGCTGCTTCCGGCGCGCCTTCGGGGTCACGCCGGGACGGTATCGCCGGGGCATCCCGCAAACGCCATGAGGACGGCGCCGGTGCGCGAAAAGGGTGCGATCGGCCCGGTGGGATAGGGAGGCCGAAATGCCACAGTGGATCGCTGTCTCCCGGTGAGCGGAGGCAATTCCGTCATCGAACCGCCATGTGAAGGGGGATCGCATTGACGGGAGGTGAGGAATGGCCGACTGCCTGGACATTCTGGTGGCCGAGGACGATCCCTGCATCGCCGCGATGCTGGCCGATATCCTGGACGACCTGGGTCACCGTGTCGTTGCCGTGGTGGACACCGCCGAGCGCGCGATCGACTTCGCCGTCGGGAAAGCCGTCGACGTGGCGGTCATCGACGTCTGGCTGGCCGGCGGGTCCAATGGCTTGACCGCCGCGCGGCACCTGACCGACCGGAACGGCATTCCCGTGATCGTGTGCAGCGGGCATGCAGCCGCGCAGGACGCGCGGGCCGCCGGTGCCGTCGCCTTCCTGGAAAAGCCGTTCCGGATCACCGACCTGGAACGCGCCTTGGAACTGGCGATGGAGGCCGGCGCCCTGTCCGGCGCCGCGGCGGTCGCGGCGAAGGCAAGGATGGCGGCGGCCCTTGCGCCGCCACCTGCCGGGCGCTGAGCCGCACTTCCAAGAGCGCCGCGATCTTCCGCCGCCCTGGCCCAGGAGCCTACGGCAGCGCGGCGGCGAAGCTGGCGGCGTTCGCTTCGAGATGGGCGACCTTGCCGGTTCCGGTGAGGACGATGCCGTCGGCGAGATGGCGGCCGATGAAGGCGAAGGCGGCACGGGCGGCGTCCCCGCCTGCCGCCGAGCCGGCAGCCGATCCGGCCGGCGCGCCGACCAGCGAGCCCATGGCGAAGGGACGGTTGACGATCGCCCGCAGGCCCGCCTGCGCCATCAGGGGGAGCAGTGGCAGCATCCTGTCGTCGGCGCTGTTGAAGGGGAATTGCAGATAGGAATAGAGCCCCGTCTCGATTGCCCGCCGCCCGGCCTCGACCGTCGCGATGCTGGCGCCGAATCTCGTCACCCCCGCCGCCCTGGCATGCCCGATCGCGGCGACCACGTCGGGGCTGTCCACCAGCTCGGCGGTCGTCTTGTGGATCTGCAGGACGTCGATCCTTTGCAGGAGGGTCAGGCTGCGGTCGATGCTGCGCCGCAGGGCGTCGCGGCCATGGTCGACGAAGGTCGTGGCGCCGTCCGCATCCCAATGCTCGCCGGCCTTGGTCATCACCGTCAGGGCGGAGCGTCGCGGTCCCGGGAGGCCGGCGAGGAAGCGGCCCAGCACGGCCTCGCTGGTGCCGTAGGCCGGGGCGGTGTCGAGGGTGCGGATGCCGAGTTCGAGCGCGCGGCGGAGAAGGGCCTGCGCCTCCTCCTCGCCGGGCACCCCGGTCGGGCGCACGCCCCAGCTCCGGCCGATGGACAGCAGGCCGAGGCCCAGCTCGAGCCGTGTTTGAACAGTCTTCATGGCGTCATGCCCGTGGTTTCGGGTGGAAGAAGGATTGCGGGCGCAGAGGGGCTTCGCCGAACAGGCCGAAGGCCTGGATGACCATGCCGGTCGGCACGGTGAGGCCGCGGGCGACGCCGCTGCCCTTTAGGACGCCGCCCCGCCGGTCCGGGTCCGGGTCGCGGTGGCTGCCGCCGGACTGAAGGCGGCAGTCCTGCATCCGGATCGGGCCGAGCACCTGCGCCCCGTCGCCGATGTGGTTGGCGAGGGCCAGCGAACCGCCGCCGAGCAGCCGCGCGTGGCTGCCGATCTCGATGAGGCAGCCGGGGTGGTCGGCCTTGATGGTGAAGCCGCCCTCCTCGCCGATCTCGGTTTCGGCGCCGATGGTCACCCGCCCGCCGGCGGCGACGATGCGCGTGCCGGGGAAGAGCCGGGTGCCGCTGCCGACGGTCACCTCGCCCCCCTCCGTCGCCTGGATGATCGTGCCGGGCCACAGCGTGACGCCGCCTGCCAGGGCGACGCCCGGCGAAACCAGCGTCGAGAACGGGTCGAGGACGAGAACCCCGTCGTCGGCGAGCGCCGCCACCGCCTCGACGGACAGGAAGCCGGCGCGTTCGCGAGCCCGGTCGACGGCGCCGAGGAGAGCCTCAACCATGATCGGTGCCATGGCCGCCGGCCCTCCCACGAGTCGCGGCGGCCGGCGCCGGCCGGCTTCCGTTAACAGTGTTTCGCCGGTTTCCCATGATGGTGACATCCGCCATTCATTCGGTCCTTGTATGAACAATCGAAAAGAAAGGCGTCGGAAACGATGCCGCCTGGACGATCGAAGGGAGATCGAAGGAAGGTAAAAGTCTATCTTGTATCTTCTTCATCGTTGATACCGCTTTTTTCCTGAAACGCAAAGCGTTTTGGATAATTTGGTATCATCAGAGAAAACAAAAACGCAGTTTTTACCGGAGGATTCTTTCCATGGTCAGTGCGGTTTCTACGATGAAGTCTGTCGGGTTCGGCATCGGCGCGCTGGTTGCGCTTGCCGCGAGCCCGGCCTATGCGCAGGGAAGCGTCACTGTCCTGTGCGGCGTGCAGGAGGAATGGTGCAAGGCCATGGCCGTCGCCTTCGAGAAGAAGACCGGCATCGGCGTCGCCATGACCCGCAAGAGTGCCGGCGAGGCGCTGGCCCAGATTCGCGCCGAGGCGGCAAACCCGAAGATCGACATCTGGTGGGGCAGCTCGGGCGACCCGCATCTCCAGGCTGCCGAGGAAGGGTTGAGCGTCGCCTATGACAGCCCGCAGATGAAGGATCTGCAGTCCTGGGCGCAGAGCCAGTACAAGCAGTCGCAGGGCCGCAGCGTCGGCATCTACGCCGGGGCGCTCGGCTTCGTCTACAACACCGAGATGCTCGCCAAGCGCGGCATCCAGCCGCCGAAATGCTGGGCCGACCTGCTGCGTCCGGAGTTCAAGGGCGAGATCCAGATGCCCAATCCCAGTTCGTCCGGGGCGGCCTACACGGCGTTGGCGACCCTGGTGCAGATCTTCGGCGAGGATGCCGGCTTCGACTATCTGAAGAAGCTGAACGAAAGCATCAACCAGTACACCAAGTCCGGTGCCGCCCCGGCGGCTGCGGTGGCGCGGGGCGAGACGCTGGTCGGCATCTCCTGGGTTAACGACAGCGTCATCCAGAAGGTGAACAAGTTCCCGGTCGACATCTCGACCCCCTGCGAGGGGACGGGCTACGAGATCGGTTCGATGAGCATCCTCAAGGGTGCCAAGAATCTCGAATCGGCCAAGAAGTTCTATGACTTCGCCTTGACGCCCGAGGCGCAGGATTACGGTGCCGTCAACTTCCAGATGACGCCGTCCAACAAGCAGTCGGTGTCGCCGCCCGATGCGCCGAAGTTCGAGGATGTCCGGCTGATCGACTACAACTTCCAGAAATACGGCATGGTCGAGGAGCGCAAGCGGCTGCTGGGCCGTTGGGAATCCGAGATCAAGTCCGTCGCCAACTGAGCGAAGGGTCCGGTTCGAAGAAGCCCGCTTCTCCCGGTGCCGTTCCAGGCGCCGGGGGAAGCGGGCTTTTTTCGTTTCATGCCGGAAACTCCGGGTCACACACATCCTGTGGAGCCGGCCTGGATCCCCTCTCCCCCCCGGGGAGAGGGTTAGGGTGAGGGGGACGCATGGCGGGGACTCCCGAGAATCCATCCTGTGCATCCCCCTCACCCCGGCCCTCTCCCCGGAGGGAGAGGGAGGATCCGTCACCCCCGTGCCGACAGGACCGACGGTTCCGGCCGGCCGCGTGCCGGGACGGGCTGTGTGCCGTCGCCGCCTCTTCCGAGGATGTTGCGGAGCTGCGCGGCGAGTGCCGATTTCTGGTAGGGCTTCTGGATGAAGTGGATGTCGAGCGGCAGGCTGGCGCTCTCCACCAGGAAATCCCGCGCGTAGCCCGAACAGAACAGCACGTGCAACGACGGCTGCCGGACCTTGGCGACGGCGACCAGGGCAGGGCCGTTCATGCCGCCCGTCAGGATGACGTCGGTGAACAGCAGGTCGAACGCCGTGCCGTCCAGCAGCACCAGCGCCTCTTCCGCCGAGGCCGCCGGCACCGCCCGGTAGCCCAGCGCCGTCAGCATGTCGACCGCCGTCAGGCGGACGGCGGGGTCGTCCTCCACCACCAGGATGCGCTCCGGACCGCCCTCGACGGCGCCGGGGTCGCGCGGCGGGGCCAGCGTCTCCGGCAGCATGCGGGCGCGCGGGAAGGCCATCGCCACCAGGGTGCCGATTCCGGGCTCGCTCTGGATGTCGACCTTGCCGCCCGACTGGCGGACGAAGCCGTAGACCATCGACAGGCCGAGCCCGCTGCCCCGCCCGAAGCGCTTGGTGGTGAAGAAGGGTTCGAAGACGCGGGACAGCACGGCGGGCGGCATGCCGCTGCCGTCGTCGCGGACCGAGAGGACGACCGCGTCGCCCTCCTCCTGCTTGGCCGCCTCGGTGGCGATGACGATGGTGCCGCCCTCGGCCAGCGCGTCGCGGGCGTTGACGACGAGGTTGAGCAGGGCGTTCTCCAGCTGGCCGGGATCGACCAGGGCGGGGGGCAGCCCCGGCGCCAGCGCCGTCTTCAGGACGATGCCGTTGCCCAGCCCGTAGGACAGCAGGTCGAGCATCCCTTCGACCAGCTCGTTGAGGTCGACGGCCTGCGGCTGCAGCGCCTGCTGCCGCGAGAAGGCGAGCAGCCGCTGGATCGTCGTGGCCCCCCGCTCGGCGGCGTCGAGCGCCCGCAGCGCCTTGCCGCGCACCGGCTCCTGCTCCGATGTCTCGTCGTGGATCATCTGGAGATTGCCCATGATCGCGGCGAGCAGGTTGTTGAAGTCGTGGGCGATGCCGCCGGTCAGCTGGCCGACCGCCTCCATCTTCTGGGCGTGGCGCAGCTGCTTCTCGATATCCTTGCGCTCGGTCAGGTCGGAATAGGTGGTGATGAAGCCGCCCGACGGCATCGGGCTGCTGTGCAGCTCGACCACCCGGCCGTCGGGGAAGTGATGCTCGCAGCGCAGCGCCTGTTCGGTGCGCAGCCGGGTCAGCGCGTCGAGATCGACGCTGCTGCCGTCGAGCATGCGGATGCCGACGCCGCGCCGCAGCAGGCTGCGTTGCAGCTCCGCCAGATCGCGCCCGGCGACTTCGGCCGGGGTGAAGCCGTTGAGGTCGAGGAAGCGCGGATTCCAGGTAACCAGCCGGCCCTTCTCGTCGAACACCGACAGCCCGTCGTTCATGTTGACGAAGACGGCCTCCAGCATGCGCGAATTCTCACCCAGCTTGCGGGCCAACTGGTCGCGCTCGGCGACGTTCTCCTTGAAGACGCTGAAGGCGCGGGCGAGGTCGCCGATCTCGTCCGGCCGGCCGGTGGCCGGGACGCTGACCAGCCGGTCGCCGCCGGCCAGCGCCGACATCGCCCGCGTCACCGCGCGCAGGTTGCCGGCGACGTCGCGCATGACGTAGACCGCCGCCGCGAAGGCCGCCAGCGCGCAGAGCGCGCCCAGCGCCAGGATGCTGGCCTTGCCCGAGGACAGGGCGGAGAAGGTGGCGTCGCCCCGGCTGCGCGCCGCCGTCTGCATCGCGCTGGTGACGCTCTCGACCTCGCGGTTCAGCTGGACCGACAGGGTGTTGGCGGCGGCGACCAGGAAGCGGCTGCGCTGCTCGATCCCGAGCTGCCGGTTGCGGATGTCGAAGACCGCCCCCTGCGCGTCGAGCACGGCCAGCAGCTGGTCGAGGGAGGGGGCCATGATCGCCAGCGCCGGGACCGCGGTGTCGATCGCGCGCAGGCCCTGCCGGTCGGCGTCGAAGCCGGCGCGCCAGCGGGCGAGGTCGGTCGGGCTGGTCGTGGTCAGGGCGGCCGAGACGGCATCGCGCGTGCGGTCGGCCAGCCGCAGGACCGAGAAGGGCAGGGGCGGCGTTCCGGCCCCCTCGAAGCCGGGAAAGCCCGGATGCTCGAAGGTCCTGGCCGCCGCGCCGGCCAGAGTCTCGCCGAGGATGCGCTGGCGTTCCAGCCCGAGCCGGATCGCCGACGCCTCCGCCCGCACGGCGATGGCCTCGCCGGTGACGTCCATCAGGTTGCGCAGCGTGCCGTCGAGCCGGCCGGCGAGCCGGACCAGCGACGGCACGTCGGACGGGACATGCAGGGAGGCGCGCTCCAGCCCGGGCAGCCGGTTGACCAGCCCGGTCAGGTCGGCGAGCTTGAGTTCGAGCTGGCCGCGCTCCTCGTCGAGACCCGGGGTGGCTTCGATGGCGGCGATGAAGGGGGCGCGGGACGCCAGACCGGTGCTCAGCTCCGCCATCCGCATCGCCAGCGCGATGTTGCCGAGCCCCTCGCGCTGGAGGGACAGCAGGGCGCGTTCGGTCTCCCCCAGCCCGAACCAGCCGACCCCGCCAACCGCCGTCGTCAGGACCACCATGATTCCGAAGGCGGCGAGCAGCCGGCCGCGAACGCTAACGGGGGACAGCATGCGTCTGACCATCGGGCTGGAGGCTACCGCCGGCCGCCCTGCCCGCGCCAGCGGGAAAAGAGGCGGACGGAACGGGGACGCCGGCGGGCGTCATCACGACGCCTTCAGGCCGGTCACGAACAGTCCCAGCTCGCGGTCGAGCTGCGCGAAGAGCGCCAGCATCCGGTCGGCGCTGCCCGCCGCCATGCCGGCCGCCTCGCCGGTCTGCCCGGCCTCGGCCGATACGCTGCCGATGGCTTCGGTGATCTGGCCGGAATGCCCCGCGGCGATGGCGACGCTGCGGGCGATCTCGTCGGTGGCGGCGCTCTGCTGCCCGACCGCCGCCGCGATCGCCGCGTTGGTGCCGTCGATGTCGGCGATGGTGCGGACGATCGCCTCCAACGACTGCCGGGTATCGGCGGAGGCGCCGCGGATCGCCGCGATCTGGGCGGCGATCTCCTCCGTCGCCCGCGCGGTCTGGCCGGCCAGCGCCTTGACCTCGCCGGCGACCACGGCGAATCCCTTGCCGGCGTCGCCGGCGCGGGCGGCCTCGATGGTGGCGTTCAGCGCCAGCAGGTTGGTCTGCACCGCCACCGCGCCGATCAGCTCGCTGACCTCGCCGATCCGGACGACGCAGTCCTGCAGGACCCCGATCTGCCGGGTGGTGTGCGCCGCGTCCTCCACCGCCCGCCGGGTGACGCCGGTGGAGGCGGTGACCTGCGCCATGATCATGGCGATGGAGCGCGACAGCTCGTCCGCCGCCGCGGCGACGGTCTGGACGCTCTCGTTCGCGTTCCTGGTCGCCGCCAGCGCGTCGGTCAGGCGCGACGAGGTCCGCTCCGCCGTCTCCGACAGGCCGCGGGACGACGTGCCGACCTCCTTCGCCCCGTCCCGCACTTCGGCGATGACGTGGTCGACGGTGGCCTGGAAGCTGTCGGCCAGCGCCTCGCGCTCCTGCCGGCGCTCGGCCGACTGGCGCCGGCGCAGATCCTCCGCCTCGGCACGGGCCTGTTCGATGGCGGCGGCATTGTCGCGGAAGACCGCCAGGGCGCCGGCCATCACCGCGATCTCGTCGCTGCCGCCGGCCGGGATCGCGGCGGCGAGGTCGCCCTCGGCGATCCGCTCCATGGCGCCGGTCAGCCGTTCCAGGCGGCGGGCGAGGTTGCGGCGGACATAGAGCCAGGCGATCAGCAGGCCGACCAGGGCGCTGGCGCCGACGGTGGCGGCCAGCAGTGCGTAGCCCTGCCGGATGGCGGCGTCGGCGGCGCCGGCCGATGTCTGGGCGTCGGCCTTGGCGCGGTCGACGAGGCCGGCGACCGCCTCCTTGAAGCCGGCGGTCAGCCCGCGGTTGGCGTCGAGCAAGTCGGCCACCGATTTGGCGGCGGCGAAGCCGGCCTGGCGGATCGCGAAGACGCCGTCCTTGCCCTCGGCCGCCGCGACCAGGGCCGTCAGCGCCTCCGGCAGGGGCGCGCCGCCGGCGTCCTTCCGGATCCGGTCGGCGGCGCGGTCGAAGCGGGCCTTCCAGTCGCGCAGGTCGCGGGGATCGTCCAGCATCAGGCTGGTGCTGAGGATGCCGTGCAGCAGGTTCGCGTCGGCCGCTTCGCCGCTGGCCTTCGCATGGGCATCGTCGAGCTGGCGCTGCAAGGGGGCACGCCGGGCCTGTGCCGCCAGCCGCGCCTCGCTGGCGCCGTTCAGCCGGTCGAGATTGTCGATCAGTGCCGCCGCCGGCCGGTCGATCGGGGCCATGTCCACCCCGGCGGCCCGCAGCGCCTCGGTGGCGCCGCGCAGGGACTGGAGGCGCGACGCCAGCTCCGAACCGGCCACGCCGCGCTCCATCTGGTTGCGGACGCCGGCAAGCGCCGGCGCGGCGGCGGAGACCTCGGCGCTCTGCTCCGACAGGCGGAGCGCCAGCTCGACGACCGGCAGGCTGGCGGTCATGATACGGTCCATGCTGCGCGACACCCCGTCGAACGCATAGAGCGCGATGCCTCCGGCCAGGAAGGTCGTGGCGGCCACGGCCGCGATGGCGGCGCTCAGCCTGAAGCGTATCCCGAAGCGCGTCCGCCGGACCGGGGTTCCCTCTCGTTCCACCTCGACCTCCCTGTTCTCGCCCTGGTCTCAGCTCCGCCCACAGCTCCGGCGCGTCAACGCGCGACGGCCGCGATGCCGTCGCCGGTGAAGGTCGCGAGCGCGGTCGCACCGGCCGGCACCGGGCTGGCGACGTTCGGATCGACCACGAACAGGTCGCCGAACTCGCTGGTCAGCCCGTATTCCATGTGCGAGCCGAGATAGGTCGCCTTGCGGACGGTGACCGGGATGCCGTCGCCGGCGCTGTCGGCCGACCCGGTCCGCAGGCGGATCGCGTTCGGCCGGATGGCGAGCAGAACCTCGCCGGCCGGCAGGCCCGGATCGGGGACCGACAGGGTCAGCCGGCCGAGCGCCACCGTCGCCGTTCCGCCGCTGCGCCCGACCAGCTCGCCGTCGATCAGGTTGGCGCCGCCGATGAAGTCGGCGACGAAGCGGTTCTTCGGCCGGCGGTACAGCTCGTCCGGCGTGCCGGTCTGGGCGATCACCGACTTGTTCATGACGATGATGCGGTCGGAGACGGCCAGCGCCTCCTCCTGGTCGTGGGTGACGTAGACGGAGGTCAGGCCGAGCTTCTGCTGAAGCTCGCGGATGTCGTCGCGCATCTTGCGGCGCAGCTTGGCGTCGAGGTTGGACAGCGGCTCGTCGAACAGCAGCACCTCCGGCTCCAGCACCAGGGCGCGGGCGACGGCGACGCGCTGCTGCTGGCCGCCGGACAGTTCGCTCGGCAGGCGCTGGCCGTAGCCGCCGAGCCCGACCAGCTCCAGCCCCTCGGTCGCCTTGGCGGCGGCGTCGCGCTTGCGCACGCCGCTGACCACCAGCCCATAGGCGACGTTGTCGGCCACCGTCATGTGCGGGAACAGGGCGTAGGACTGGAACACCATGGTGACGTTGCGGTCGGTGGCCGGCAGCCGGGTGACGTCCTTGCCGCCGATCAGGATCGTCCCGCTGCTCGCCATCTCCAGCCCGGCGATCATGCGCAGCGTGGTGGTCTTGCCGCAGCCGGACGGGCCGAGCAGGGTGACGAGGTTGCCCGCCTCGATGGTGAAGCTGACGTCGTCGACGGCGGTGGTGTTACCGTAGCGGCGGCTGACGTTGCGGAACTCGACGCCCGCGGCTTTGCTGGCGATGCTCATACCGGCTTCTCCTGAAGCGTGACGGGGGTGGCGGCGCGGCGGCCGATGCGGCGCTCGCCGACGGCGAACTGGATGAGCGCGATGACGACCGACATCAGCACGATCAGCGCCGAGCTGTAGGCGATGGCGAGGCCGAAATCGCCCTGCTCGACCCGGCCGACGATGTAGGCGGTGGCCAGTTCGTATTTCGGGCTGACCAGGAAGATGACGGCGCTGATCGAGGTGATGGCGCGGACGAAGCTGTAGACCAGCGAGGCGACGATGGCCGGGCGCAGCAGCGGCAGGATCACCCGGCGGATCGTCTGAACGCTGCCGGCGCCCAGCGTCAGCGAGCATTCGTCGAGGCTGCGGTCGATCTGCGACATGGCGGCGACGCCGGCCCGGATGCTGACCGGCATGTTGCGGAAGACGAAGCAGATGATCAGGATGGTGATGGTGCCGGTCAGCTCGATCGGTGGCTGGTTGAAGGCGAGGATGTAGCTGATGCCGATCACCGTGCCGGGGATGGCGAAGCTCAGCATCGTCAGGAACTCGAAGGCGCCGCGGCCCTTGAAGCTCTGGCGCACCAGCAGATAGGCGGTCAGCAGCCCGACGGCGGCGGTCAGCGGCGCCGACAGGGCGGCGACCTCGATCGTCGTGAACAGCGAGCCCCAGGCCCGGCCCGACCAGATCAGCCCGCCCGGACCCCAGCTGAGGTCGAAGGCCGCCAGGTAATGGCGCAGGGTCAGGCTGTTGTTGCGTCCCCAGTTCTCGGTGAAGCCGCCGAACAGGATCAGGCCGTAGAGCACGAAGGTGAAGGCGGCCCAGGGCAGCGCGGTGGCATAGGCGGCGATCTTGATGCCGCGCGGAAGCTGGGACGGGATGCCGTTGTCGCCCTTGCCGCCGACCGTCGCGTAGGATTTCTTGCCGAGCCATTGCCGCTGCACCCAGAAGGCGCCCAGGCACAGGCAGAGCAGGATGATGCCGAGCGCCGCGGCGCGGCCGGGATCGTTCTGGGCGCCGACCACCGCGAAGTAGATCTTGGTCGACAGCACCTCGAAATTGCCGCCGAGGATCAGCGGGTTGCCGAAATCGGCCAAGCTCTCGATGAAGCTGATCAGGAAGGCGTTGGCGACGCCGGGACGCATCAGAGGCCAGGTGACGGTGCGGAAGGTGATCCAGCGGCTGGCCCGCAGGGTCTGCGCGGCCTCCTCCAGCGACGGGCCGATGCCCTGGACGACGCCGATCATCACCAGGAAGGAGATCGGGGTGAAGGCCAAAGTCTGGGTCAGCAGCACGCCCGGCAGCCCGTAGATCCAGCGCGAGGCCGGCAGGCCGAACCAGTCGGACATCGCCAGGGTGACGGTGCCGTTGCGCCCGAACAGCAGGATGACGGCGAGGCTGATGACGAAGGGCGGCGTGATGATCGGCAGCACGGTCAAGACGCGCAGCAGCTTCTTGGCGCGGAAGCCGGTGCGCACCGCCACCAGGGCGAAGGCCAGCCCGAGCAGGGTGGTGGCGATGCCGGTCATCACCGCCAGGAAGACGCTGTTCCACACCACGCCGCAGGACTTCGCCTCGGTCAGGCAGGACAGGCGCCAGATGTCGGGGGCCGCCAGCCGCGCGCCCAGCGCTGCGGCCGAAAAGCCGCCGCTGCCGGTGTCGCCGGCGCCGCTCAGCACATAGCCGACCGGCAGGAAGACGAAGGCGGCGATGGCCGCCAGCACCAGCCCGATGGCGCCCGCGGTGAAGCGGTCGCCCTTCATGAAGCCCAAGCCGGCGAAGCCGTTGGTCATCAGGAACAGGAAGGACAGCGCGGTCAGCGCCGCACCGGCGCCGAAGCCGCCCTGTCCAAGCGCCAGCGGACCGAACAGGGCGCCGAGCCATCCCGAGGCCCAGCCGTCGAGGCCGATGGCGAAACCCTGCACCGTGATCCAGGCCAGCCCGAAGGCGCCGCTCGCCAGCAGGACCGCCGGCCGGCGGGCGCGGAGTCCGGGCAGCGCGGTGACGGCAAGCGCCAGCAGGAGCGGCAGGGCGATGGGAAGAAGCCACCAGCGCCCGTTTGTCAGCCCGTCGATCAGGGCGGAGCCGGCCGGGCCCGGGGACGGCGGTGCGAGGGCGGGCTGGGTGCCGCTGCCGGCGAACCAGGGCAGCAGGGCGAAGCCCACCCACCCCAGCGCCAGCCATATTGCTGAGCGAGGACGCATCACATCACCTGCGGATTTTGACGGACCGGGCACGGCCGGGCCATTTTGTGGGCAGAGCGGTCGCCTGTGGGCTCCCTCTCCCGTCCCGGGAGAGGGAAGGGGCCCACCGCGTAGCGGTGGGAAGGGTGAGGGGTTAGGCACGAAGCCATGCGGTTCGGGATTCTCGTGATCCCCTCACCCTCCCCACGCCTTCGGCGCAGGTCCCCTCCCTCTCCCGGGGCTCTCAGCGGATCTTCGATCCGCCTGACGCCGTCAGCACAAACATCGTTTGTGCGAGAGGCGGGAGAGGGCCGTAGAACGTTACCGGGCGACGGACTTGATTTCCGCGTCCCAGCGCGACAGCAGGCGCTTGCGTTCCTCGGCGGTGCCGTATTTCTGGAAATTATAGTCGATCAGCCGGATCTCTTCGAGATTCGGCGCTTCCGGCGGGACCGCCGCCTTCCGGTTGGACGGCATCTGGAACTGCTTGGTCTCGGCTCCGGTGGCCTGGCCTTCCGGCGACAGGGAGAACTCGTAGAAGGCCTTGGCGGCGTCGAGGTTCTTGGAGCCCTTGATGATGCTGACCGACCCGATCTCGTAGCCGGTGCCCTCGCAGGGGGCGGAGACGTCCACCGGGAAGCCGTTGATCTTCTGGTTGATGCCGTCATGCATGAAGATGATGCCGACCAGCGTCTCGCTGCGCGCGACGGCGGCGGCCGGCGCGCTGCCGGACTTGGTGTACTGGTTGACGTTCTCGTTCAGCTTCTTCAGGTAGTCGAAGGCCTTCTCCTCGCCGAAGATCTGCACCAGGGTCGCCAGCGCGGTGTAGGCGGTGCCGGACGCGTTGGGGTTCGCCACCTGGATCTCGTCCTTGAACTCCGGACGCAGCAGGTCGGCCCAGCATTTCGGGGCCTGGATCTTGCGCTTGCCCAGAAGCTCGGTGTTGTAGGTGAAGCCGAGCGCCCCGGCATAGATGCCGATGCTGCGGCCCTGCGACTGCTTGTACTGGCTCTGCGCCCAGGGCTGCAGCTCCTTGTACTGCGGGCTTTCATAGGCGAGGGTCAGCCCTTCCTCCGCCGCCTGGAGATGCGGGTCGCCGGGGCCGCCCCACCAGACGTCGGTCTTCGGGTTGGCGGCTTCGGCGCGGATCTGGGCCAGCGCCTCGCCGGCGCTCTTGCGGCTCATGGCGACGGCGATGCCGGACTTCTTCTCGAAGGCGACGGCGATGGCCTTGCACCACTCCTCCTGCACGCCGCAGAGGACGGTGAGCGTCCCCTGCGCCTTGGCCGGAGCCGGCGTGACGGCGAAGACGGCTCCGGCGGCGAGGGCGCCCAGGCCGAAGCCGGCCGACTTGATCCAATTGGCTGCGGATTTCATGGAACGCTCCTCCCAGGAGGTCGAGATGGTTTTTTGCTCAGGACGGGTTTGTTCGTCCAGCGAGCGTACGCGGCCAGCGTGAATGACGGATTTCACCGCCACGGGGAGGAGGCTGTAATCTTGTTAACGGAACCGGCATCCGCAGGGGATGCCCGTCAATGCCCGAACGCCTCGATGTCGCAGTCGAAGACGTAGCCGAGGCCGCGTTCGGTGCGGATCAGCCAGGGCTGCTGCGGGTTGCTCTCGATCTTGCGGCGCAGGCGCAGGATCAGGACGTCGATGGTCCGGTCGAAGACGTCGTCGCGGGCGTGGTGGGTCAGGTCGAGGATCTGGTTGCGGCTGAGCACCCGCCCATGGGCACGCACCAGCGCCACCAGCAGGTCGAACTCGGCCACCGTCAGGGACACCGGCTTGCCGGACGGGTCGAACAGCCGCCGCCCGTCCTCGTCGAGCGTGAAGCCGGCGAAGCGGTAGCCGCGCTTGCAGGGCGCCGGGACGGGAACGCTCTCGCGGGCGGTGCGGCGCAGCACCGCCTTCACCCGCGCGATGAACTCGCGGTTGTTGAACGGCTTGACGATGTAGTCGTCGGCGCCGACCTCCAGCCCCATGATGCGGTCGATGTCGTCGCCGCGCCCGGTCAGCATGATGATCGGCACGTCCATCGTGCCGCGCAGCTGGGCGGCGATGGAGATGCCGTCACGGTCCGGCAGCCGCAGGTCCAGCACGATCAGGTCGAGCCGGCCGGATGCCAGCACCGCCATCAGCGCCGCCGCGTCGGGACAGAGGATCGTCTCGTAGCCTTCGCCGGCCAGCAGGTCGGCGACCATCCGGAGAACCGCCGGATCATCGTCGACGACCCCGATCGTCAGGCGCCTGCCGCCATTCGGTGACGTGTTCGATGACATCCTGCCCGTCCGCTGATGAGGGCGCAGGATCGCATTCCTTCCCGCCGGGATCAACAGGTCTGGCCGGAGGTCTGCGGGAGATCCGGCCGGGGACGGCGGGATGGTGTCAGGCTCGGCGGCGGTCCACGGGCGCGCGGTGATGGTCCGGATTTCCGGCACTTGCCGTGGTGCCCGGTGACGCCATTCGGAAGAACGGCCGTCGCCGGGTACGATTCATGCGTCAGGTCGCATCGACGTCCTTCGGCCGCATCAGGTCGGCCAGCCCGACCCGCCGCAGGAATTCAGCCCGCACCCGGTCGATCACCGCATAGGAAACCGCCGATCCGTCATCGGCCGGATCGACGACCACGCGGAACGGCCTCTTTCCGAAAGGCGCGTTCACCAGGGCGACCGCGGCCTCGGCGACGAGGTCCGGTTCCGCGTCGTCCGGTACGGTCCTGGCGAGCGCCGCGAGGATGTTCTCGGCGAAGCCGGGGGGAAGGCCGGCCTCGTACTCCGCCGCCCGTGCCGTGTCGGAGGGCGACCCGGCATGGGCGAAATGGTTGGTTCCCTTGGTAAAGGCGCCGGGGACGAGGATGGAGGTCTCGATGCCGAAGGGCGCCAGCTCGCGGGCGTAGCAGACCGCGAGGGCATCCATGCCGGCCTTGGCAGCGAAATAGGGGCCGAGCATCGGCGGGACGCCGCCCGCCGCGCTGCTGCTGCCGATCCAGATCACCAGACCCCGCCGCGCTTCGCGCATGTGCGGAAGGGCGGCCCGGTTGACCCGCTGGGCGCCGAGGACGTTCACGTCGTAGAGGTCGGCGAGGTCCTCAGGCGTGAACGCTTCGCTCGGCCCCCAGACCATATGGCCGGCATTGTGGACCAGGACGTCGAGCCGGCCATGCTCCGCGATGATGGCGGCGATGGCCGATTGCGCCGACGCGTCGGATCGGACGTCGAGTTCGACGGTCCGAAGATCGACCCGATGCCGTTCGGCATGGGCCGCGACGTCCTTCACCCGTTCGGCATTCCTGCCGCCGAGGCCGCGCATGGACGCGTAGACCGTGTGCCCCGATGCCGCCAGGGCGTCGGCCATCAGGCGGCCGAAGCCACTCGATGCGCCGGTGACGAGAATCACCTGCTTCATGGTGTCTGCTCCCTCAAACCACGCCGCCATTCGCGCGGACGATCTGGCCGTTGATCCAGCCGCCGTCCGGTCCGACCAGCAGCGCGACGACGCGCGCGATGTCGTCGACCTCGCCCAGGCGGCCGAGCGGATTCATCCCCTTGATGCGGTCGAGCGTCGCCTGATCCTTGCCGTCGAGGAAAAGCTCGGTGGCGACCGGCCCGGGCGCCACCGCGTTGACCGTGATTCCCCGCGATCCCAGTTCCTTCGCGAGGATATGGGTCAGGGCTTCGACCGCCGCCTTGGTGGCCGCATAGACGCCGTAGGCCGGCTGGTAGAGTCCGACGACGCTGCTCGAGAAATTCACGATGCGGCCGCCGTCCCGCAGGCGGTTCGCCGCCTCGCGGAGGCCGTTGAACGTTCCCTTGAGGTTGATCGCGATGGTCCGGTCGAAGGCCGTTTCGTCCATCTGCGCCACGGGGGCCAGCGTCATGATGCCGGCGTTGTTCACCAGCACGTCGACGTCGCCATAGGCCGCTTCGGCGGCGTCGAACATCCGCTTCACCGCCTGCGGGTCGCCGACATCGGCTTGGCAGGCGATGGCGCGACCGCCGGCCTTCTCGATTTCGTCCACCAGCGTGGCGGCTGCGCCGGCACTGCCCGCATAGTTGATGACGACCGCGAAGCCGTCGCTCGCCAGCCGGCGGGCGATGGCGGCCCCGATGCCGCGGGAAGATCCCGTGACGATCGCCGCCCTGTTCGTCGATGTGATCATTGTGCTGCTCCTTTCCGCGGTGTCGTTGCCGGCATCAACCCTTTGCCCGGTAATCGTCGGGGATGATGAACACCTCGTCGGCGCGGGCATAGCCGCCGTCCTTGACCTCTTCGATCAGGACCATGGTGTGCGGGCGGGCGGCCTCGGAGAAGTATTCGACGAGCAGCGCCGTCGTCCGGTGGACGATCTCCTCCTTCTGGGCCCGGGTCAGGGCGGCTTCCGGAACCTTGAAATTGACGAAGGGCATGGTCTTCACTCCTGCCGGCTGGTTGAACTGGCGAATGGAACGGTGAGGCGGTCGACGGGAGGGGGAGTCCAAGTTCGCTCCCGGAACGCACGGCCCCCCTTGCTCGCAGGTCTCTCGACATCCCGGGTCCCCCATCGGCCGTTGTTCTCGACGACGAAGGTAGCTGTTCTGGAAAGTGGCAGTAGGAAGCCCGTTTCAACATCACCATTTCAGAAGCCATAACAATCGGCCCTGAGGGGATCATGGATCGCATCGACGTCATGCGGCTCTTCGTGAGGATCGTCGAGCGCGGGAGCTTTGCCCAGGCAGCGCGGGACCTGCAGGTGCCTCGTCCCACCGCGACCCATGCGATCCAGCGCCTGGAAGCGGATCTGGGAGTCCGTCTGCTCGAACGGACGACGCGGACCGTGAAGCCGACGCTCGATGGCGCGCTCTATCACGAACGCTGCGTCCGGCTGCTGGCCGACCTGGACGAGGTGGCGAGCGTCTTCAGGAGCGCCGAACCCCGGGGGCCGCTTCGCGTCGATATGCAGGGGACGATCGCGCGGTTTTTCGTCCTGCCGGCCTTGCCGGAGTTCATCGCGCGCTATCCCGGCATCTCGCTCAGCCTCAGCGAAGGCGACCGGATGGTCGACCTCATCACCGAAGGCGTCGACTGCGTCGTGCGTGCCGGCGAATTGTCCGACTCATCCCTGATCGGCCGCCGCATAACCATGTTCGAGCAGCTCACCCTGGCGAGCCCGGCCTATCTCGAACGCCACGGCGTCCCGTCGACGCCGGACGATCTCGCCGGCCACCGGATGGTCGCCTACACCGCCTCGGCGACGGGGCAGCCCTATCCGCTCGAATTCATGAAGGACGGCAGGACATGGGAGATGGCGCTGCCCCATGATGTCGTCGTCCGGGGTGCGGAAATCTACACCGCCTCCGGCATCGCCGGGCTCGGTTTGATCCAGGTCCCCCGCTATCGCGTGGAGCACCAGATCGCTGCCGGGCATCTGGTTCCGGTGCTGGACGCGTTCCCGCCGCCGCCGATGCCCGTGTCCGTGCTCTATCCGCAGAGCCGGCACCTGTCGTTGCGGATCAGGGTCTTCATCGACTGGCTGGCCGGTGTCTTTCCGCCGGCTGCGGCGGAGCGGGGATGGTCGCCGGGAACGGCCTGAACGCATGGCGGAGTTTTGCGCTCGGAGCGGAAGCATGGCTCCCCCGCCGTTTTCCTTCGATCCCGAAACATCACCGTTGACTCGTCATGTCTGTGCGCGCAGATTGTCAACAATCGATCATTGACGGTGAGGGCGCATGTCCGGCGGAGCGAAAGACAGGGCCGGGGGATCGGTCTTGGCGCGCGTGCCGAAATCGACCTTTCGCGCCCACATCGCCGACGGGTTGCGGGCGGCGATCCTGAACGGCGACATCGAACCGGGAGCCCAGGTCGTCGAGACCACGCTTGCCGACCAGTTCGGGGTCAGCCGCGGCCCCCTGCGCGAGGCGATGCGGCAGTTGATCGACGAAGGGCTGCTGGTCGCCGTGCCCTATACCGGGACCCATGTCGTCGGTCTGTCCGTCGACGACGTGCGCGAGATCTACTCGATGCGCGTCACCCTGGAGATCTTCGCCTTCGAGCAGATCTGGGCGCGGCGGGACCAGGCGTTCCGCCAGGGCCTCGTCGCCCGCCACGACGCGCTCACCGCCTGCATCGACGCCCAGGACGATGCGGCCAGCATCGTCGCCGAACTGCAACTGCACGGTTTCGTCTACGAGGCGACCGGGCACAAGCTGCTGATCAGGACCTGGGACAGCATCCGCGGGCGCCTGCAGCTCTATTGGGCGGCGCACCACCGCGCGCACGGCATCCGCGGCCCGCGCCGCGATGGCCACGACCGCTATGTGGAGATGGCGCTTTCCGACGACCTCGCCGCGCTGAAGGTGGAAATCACCGACCACATGGCCCGCGGCGGCCGGCAGACCGAGGAGTTCCTGCGTGGCCGGCCGGTAGGCGCCGTCGCGGATTAGAAGCCCGCGATCCCAAGCGGAAAGACAGAAGACAAAAGACGACACGAAAGACAGAGGAGGCTTACGATGACCATCGACCGGGGGACCACCGACCGGGGAACCATCGACCGGAGAACCCTGCTCGGCCTTGCCGCAGGCGCCGCTTTCGGCCTGTCGGCACTGCCGGCTCTTGCTGCCTCGCCGTCCACGCTGGACACGGTCAAGGCCAGCAAGCGCCTGCGCATCGGCGTGACCTCGGCCGAGCCCTGGTTCTTCAAGGATCCGATGACCGAGACCTGGACCGGCGTCGGCGTGGCGATGGGGCAGCGGCTGGCCGCCAGCCTCGGCGCCACCCTGGTGCCGGTCGAGACCTCCTGGGCCAACGCGGTGGGGGCGCTCCAGGCCGACCAGATCGACCTGATGTTCGTCCTCGACCCGACGGAGGAGCGCCGTAAGGCCATCGATTTCCCCGAGTCCCCGCTGTTCTACTATGCGATGGGCGCGCTGGTCGCCGGCGATTCCCCCATCAAGGCCTGGGCGGACATCGACAAGCCGGGGCTGCGCATCGGCGTGACGCTCGGCACCTCGCTCGACAAGAACGTGACGGCGATGGTGAAGCAGGCCGCCATCAACCGCTTCTCCAACAACGACGAGACCATCGCCGCCTTCGCGGCCAAGCGCATCGACGTCGCCGTCCAGTTCCATCCGGCGCTGGTGGTCCAGCAGACCCGCCTGCGCCTGGGCAAGGTCATCCTGCCGGAACCGGTGGAGCCGGTGGCGACCAGCGTCGGCCTGCGCAAGGAGGAGAACCCGGCCTTCCGCGACTGGCTGGACGGGCAGCTCAAGACCCTTTACGCCGAAGGCGTCCCCGACCAGGTGTTCGCCTCTTATCTGAAGTCCAAGAACGTCGACGCATCGAAGATCCCGGGCCTGATCAAGGAAGCCTGGCACTGACGGTCCGCGCAGGGCTATCGCAATTGTCTCCCTCTCCCGCCTCTCGCACAAACGAAGTTTGTGCTGACGGCGTCAGGCGGATCGAAGATCCGCTGAGAGCCCCGGGAGAGGGAAGGGGCCCATGCGGAGCATGGGAAGGGTGAGGGGTTATCCAAGGAACCATGCGGTTCGGGATGCTTGGCCCACCCCTCACCCTCCCCACTTCGTGGGTCCCCTCCCTCTCCCGGGACGGGAGAGGGCCATTGTCGCCAAATGCGTTGATCCCGCGTTTGCCACAAAAGGACATCGACGAGGACGCCGCATGACCTACCAATGGGATTTCTCGCCGATCCTGGCGCGATGGCCGATGCTGCTCGACGGCCTGTTCAATACGGTCAAGATCGCCGCGGTAGCCATCGTCCTCGGCGTCCTGGTCGGGCTGGTTCTGGCGCTGCTGCGGCTGTCGCCGCGCCGATTCCTGCGCCTGCCGGCGTCGGTCTTCGTCGAGTTCTACCGGAACACGCCGCCGATCGTGCATTTCTTCTGGTTCTTCTACGCGCTGCCGGTGGTGCTGAACATCAGCCTCGATCCGTTGGTCGCCGCGGTGCTCGCCCTGTCCACCCAGTCCGGCGCCTTCTATGCCGAGGTGTTCCGCGGCGGCATCCGGTCGATCGAGCGCGGACAGTGGGAGGGGGCGAGGGCGCTGGGGATGAGCCATGCCCAGCTGATGCGGCGCATCGTCCTGCCCCAGGCGGCGACGCGCATGTTCGCCCCCTTCGTCGAGCGCTCCTTCGAACTGATCAAGACCACGGCGCTCGCCTCGACGCTGGCTTACGGGGAGCTGCTGTACCGGGCGATGATGGTGAACAGCGAGACCTTCCGGCCGCTGGAGGTCTACACCGCCGTGGCCCTGCTCTATCTGGTCCTGCTGGTCTCCTGCAGCGCCCTCGCCCGGGTCGCCGAGGCGCGGCTGACGGCCTACCGCTGAGGAGACGGAGAGATGGAATACAGCTTCGACATCGCGCTGGTGGTCGAGACCTTCCCGATCCTGATGCGCGGCTTTGTCGTGACGCTGGAGTTGTGGCTGCCCAGCCTCGCCATCGGTTTGGCCGCCGGCTTCCTGCTGGCGCTCGCCCGGCTCTCGGGCAGCCGCCTGTTGCGCGGCGGCAGCCTGGTCTACATCGAGCTGTTCCGCGACACGCCGGTGCTGATCCAGCTGATCTGGTTCTACTACGCCTTCCCCATCATCATCGGGGTGCAGCTTTCGCCCTTTGCGGCGGCGCTGCTCGGGCTGGCGCTGAACACCTCGGCCTATGGGGCGGAGATCTTCCGCGGCGGCATCCAGTCGATCGCCCGCGGCCAGTGGGAAGGGGCGAAGGCGCTGGGCATGCGTCATGCCGACGTGCTGCGCCGGATCGTCCTGCCGCAGGTCTTCAAGCTGATGCTGCCGGCCTTCACCAACCGCGCGGTCGAGGTGGCGAAAATGTCGTCGCTGGCCTCCGTGCTGTCGGTCCATGAGCTGATGTACCAGGGCCGGCTGCTGAGCTCGACCTATTACCGGCCCTTCGAAATCCTCACCACGGTGGCGGTCGTCTATTTCGTCCTGATCTATCCGGCCACCTTCCTCTCGATGACCCTCGAACGCCGCATGGCCGGCAAGGGATGACGGCCATGCAAGCGGAGACAGTTTCCATGCCAGAGCCCATCCTTCAGGTGTCCGGCCTGCACAAATGGTTCGGTGCGCTGCATGTGCTGCAGGGGATCGATTTCTCCGTGGCGGCCGGCGAGCGTGTCGCCATCATCGGCGGCAGCGGCTCGGGCAAGAGCACCTTCCTGCGCTGCCTCAACTTCATGGAGATGCCGACCTCCGGCCGGATCGCGCTCGACGGCACGCCGCTCGGCCGCGTGTCCGCCGGCAAGCCGGACACGGTTCGTTATCCCGAAGGCGAGCTGTGCCGGGTTCGCGAGCGTGTCGGCATGGTCTTCCAGCAGTTCAACCTGTTCCCGCACATGACCGTGCTGGAGAACGCCATGGAAGGGCTGGTGACGGTCAAGCGGATGAAGAAGGCGGAGGCGCGCGAGCGCGCCCTGCGCGAGCTGGACAAGGTCGGGCTGGGCGGCAAGACCGACGTCTATTCAGGGCGGCTGTCCGGCGGCCAGCAGCAGCGGGTGGCGATCGCCCGCGCGCTCGCCATGGAGCCCGAGATCCTGCTGTTCGACGAGCCGACCTCGTCGCTCGATCCCGAGCTGGTCGGCGAGGTGCTGCGGGTCATCCGTCAGCTGGCGGAGGAGGGACGGACCATGCTGCTGGTCACCCATGAGCTGGGCTTCGCCTATCATTTCGCCACCAAGGTGATCTTCCTCGCCGACGGCGTCTTCCACGAGGTCGGGACGCCGGACGAGGTGCTGAAGCATCCCAGGCAGGAGCGCACGCGCGCCTTCCTGGAGCGCTTCACCGAATTCTCCTTCTGATCTTCCTTCCGGTTATCCGGGAAAGGGCAATGCGATGGTTTCGAACAGCACGGTCAGCCAGACCAGTTCGCAGGGCTATGTCGACGACACCCGCAACGACGACGTCCTGATCTATGTGAACGGCGGGCTCTTCAAGCGCGACGAGGCGAAAATCTCGGTCTTCGACGCCGGCTTCGTGCTGGGCGACGGGGTGTGGGAAGGGCTTCGGCTGGTCAAGGGCCGCATCCTGGCGCTCGACGATCATATGGACCGGCTCTACGAGGGCGCCAACGCCATCCAGCTCGACATCGGCATGACGCGCCAGGAACTGGTCGCGGCGATCCAGGCGACGCTGGATCGCAACGGCATGACCGACGGCGCCCATATCCGCCTGATGGTCACCCGCGGCCGCAAGAAGACGCCCAACCAGGATCCGCGCTTCGCGCTCGGTCAGGCGACCATCGTCATCATCGCCGAATACAAGGCGCCGAAGCCGGAATCGAAGGCCAAGGGGCTGACCCTGTTCACCTCGACCATCCGCTGCAGCGGGCCCGACGTCTTCGACCTGCGGCTCAATTCGCACAGCCGCCTCAACTTCATCCAGGCGCTGATCCAGGCGATCAATGCCGGCGCCGACGAGGCGCTGATGCTCGATCCCCACGGCTTCGTGGCGAGCTGCAATTCCACCAACTTCTTCATCGTCCGCAAGGGCGAACTCTGGACCTCCACCGGCCGCTACAACTTCAAGGGCATCACCCGCGGCAAGGCGATCGACCTCTACCGCAAGGATGGCGGTACGGTGCGCGAGCACGACTTCACCCTGGCGGAAGTCTATAGTGCCGACGAAGCTTTCGTCACCGGCACGCTGGGCGGCATCACGCCGGTGGTGGGGATCGACGGCCGCCGGATCGGCGACGGCAAGCCGGGGCCGGTCACCGCGCACATCGCCGAGCTCTACGCCCTAGCGATGCTCGGCTGACGGCGGGACTTTCCCGAACCGGCAAAACCCCCGTCGCGGGAGGCGGCACGGAGACGCATGTTCCAATCGCTGAGAGCCAGGCTGTCCGGTCCGGACCAAGGCCCGGGCATCCGGGCTCCGGCCTGGCTGCGTGCCTTCGTGCGCGGCGACGAGATCTGGCTGGTCGTGCTGGCGGCCGGGATCGGGATCGTCGCCGGCTGCCTGGTCGCCGCCATCGTCCGGGCGGTGCAGTCCTTCCACCACGTCCTGTTCGCGGTGGAGGGGTACGACGTCAGCGGTGCCGCCGCCGTCGATCCCTGGCGGGCGGCGCTGGTCCCGGTCGCCGGCGGCGTCCTGATGGCGGCGCTCGGCTGGCTGCTCGGCCGGCTTCCCCGCGTTTCCATCATCGATCCGGTGGAGGCCAATGCGCTGCATGGCGGGCGCATTCCCATCCACGGCAGTCTGCTGCTGGTCCTGCAGACCATGCTGTCCAACGGCTTCGGCGCCTCGGTCGGCATGGAGGCCGGCTATGCCCAGGCCGGCGCCATGGTGGCGTCCAAGCTCGGCCGCATCTTCCATGTCCGGCGCGCCGACCTGCGCACGCTGGTCGGCTGCGGCACCGCGGCGGCGATCGCGGCGGCCTTCGACGCGCCGCTGACCGGCGCCTTCTACGCCTTCGAACTGGTGATCGCCAGCTACTCGATCTCCACCCTGGCCCCGGTCGGCGTCGCCGCGATGACCGGCGTCGGCGTCATGCGGCTGATCCTGCCCCAGCCGTCGCTCCAGGTCGGCTTCGCCGGCAGCCTGGGGGCGGCCGACTATGTGCTGGTCTGCCTGATGGGCGTGCTGTGCGCCCTGCTCGGCATCGCCATGATGCGGACGGTCGCGCTGGTGGAGGCGCTCTTCAACCGGAGCCGCATCCCGGTGTGGGCACGCCCGGTCGCCGGCGGCGGCTGCATCGGCCTGTTGGCGCTCGCCACGCCGGCGGTGCTGTCGTCGGGTCACGGCGCGCTGCATGTCGGCTTCAATGCCTATTACACCGCCCCGGTCCTGCTGGCGCTGATCGGGCTGAAGGCGCTGGCCTCGGCGATTTCCATCGGGTCGGGCTTTCGCGGCGGCCTCTTCTTCGCCTCGCTGTTCCTGGGGGCGATGCTGGGCAAGCTGGTCGCCATCGGTTGGATGCTGGCGGTCGGGCTGGCCATCCCGGCGGTGGTGATCGGCATCATCGGCATGTGCGCCATGGCCACCGCGGTGCTCGGCGGGCCGCTGACCATGGCCTTCCTGGCGCTGGAGGTCACCGGCAGCCTGCCGTTGACCATCGCGGTGCTGGCCGCCGCGGTGGTGTCGTCGCTCACCGTCCGGCGGGTCTTCGGCTATTCCTTCGCCACCTGGCGCTTCCACCTGCGCGGCGAGTCCATCCGCAGCGCTGCCGACATCGGCTGGATCCGCGAGCTGACGGTCGGGCGCATGATGCGCAAGGACGTCCGTACCGTGCGCGCCGACCAGACGCTGGCCCAGTTCCGCCGCAATTTCCCGCTGGGCGCGACCCAGAGGGTGATCGTCGTCGACCATGCCGACCGCTATGCCGGCATCGTCTTCGTGTCCGATGCCCACCGCGAGACGGTGGAGACCACCGAACTCGCCGATCTCATCCGCCTGAAGAGCGAGGTGCTGCTGCCCAACGTCAATGTCCGCGAAGCGATGAAGAGCTTCGCCGCGGCGGAGAGCGACGTGCTGGCGATGGTCGACGGCACCGACCGGATGCGGGTGATCGGGCAGCTCACCGAACAGCACGCGCTGCGGCGCTACAACGAAGAGCTGGACGGGCGGCTGCGCGAGGGCGGCCTGCTGTGACCGCCATGCCGGCAGGCGCGGCGTTCTTTCGTCCTGCCTCGATCGACGTCTCTACGATCAGCGCCTGGGCCGCAGGAAGAACAGCATGAGCGCGCCCGACAGGACGATCAGGAGCATGACCCACCAGAAGGCGATGTGGTCGCCCTCGATCCCCGCCACCCCGGGCACGCCGGCCACGTTCATTCCGAAGATGCCGGAAATCAGCGTCATCGGCGTGAAGATCACCGTCACCACCGCCAGCACGTGCAGGCTGTGGTTCTGCTGGTCGGCGACGCGCGCCAGAAGCTCGTCCTGCAGGACCTTGGCCCGGTCCTGCAGGGCCTCGACGTCGTAGAGGACACCGGCGAATTTCTCGGTGGCGTGGCGCAGATAGGTGTCGTCGTCGTCGCTGACCCAGTCGAAGCCGCTGTTGCCGAGCCGCGCCAATGCCTGGCGCTGCGGCGAGACGTGGCGCCGCAGCTTGACGATGAGCTGGCGGATCTGTCCCAGCCGCTTGCGGGCCTGGAGGAAGCGTTCCGCCAGGATGATGTCCTCGACGGTGTCGACGTCCTTCTCCACGCTGGCGGCGACGTCGCTCAGCGTTTCCGCCAGATGCCCGACGAGATCGGCCATCATCTCGCTGGTGGTCGCGTAGCGGGCGCCGTCGTTGAGCGCCTTGCGCAGCCGGTCCACCGCCTTCAGCGGATGGCGCCGGCAACTGACGATCCGCCGGCCATCCATGAACAGGCGCAGGGTGCCGATGTCCGACGGTTCGAACTTGAAGTCGTAATGCATGTCGCTCAGCACGGCGACGAAGCCGTCGTCCAGCCGTTCCAGCCGCGTCCGGTCGTCATGCGCGTCCAGCAGGATTTCCGAGACGAAGGGATCCAGCCCGCTCTGCCGTTCCAGCCAATGCCGGGCGCGGACGGAGACCAGGTTGAAATGCAGCCAGAGCACCCCGTCCGTCCGTTCCTGCACCATCGCGATGTCGTCGAACGACAGGCGGACCATCTCGCCGTCGGCGGCCAGGAAGTAACCGCAGATCAGGTCGGTTCCGCTGGGGACCGTCACGGTGCCCGACACATGCCCAATTGCTGCCACCGGGGCCTCTGCTCGATAAGGATGGTCTTCGGGATGGGGCAGGGCGTACCGGCCACCGTCGCGACGGGGTACCATAGCCAAACTCGCAGGGATTTCCTGCGGCGCGATTTTGAATGTTTTGTTTCATCTCCCATCCCGGAACTTGGGAAGCGGGCTCCTTCTTTCTGAAACGGGTTCGGCTTCGGGTCAGCGGAGCCGGGCGAGCAGGCCATGGATCTGCGCGACCACCGCGGCGCCTTCCCCCACCGCCGCGGCGACGCGCTTGGTGGAGCCGGCCCGGACGTCGCCGACCGCGAAGATGCCGGGCCGGCTGGTCTCCAGCGGCAGGCGGGAGGCGCCGTCGCCGGCCTCGGAGCCGGTCAGCACGAACCCCTTGCGGTCGAGCGCCACGCAGTCCTTCAGCCAAGCCGTGTTCGGGTCGGCGCCGATGAACAGGAACAGGTGGCGGATCGAGAGCTGCCTCCGCGCGTCCGTCGCGCGGTCGCGCAGCGTGACGGCGGTCAGGCCTTCCGCGCGGTCGCCCTCCGTCGCCGCCACCTCCGAACCGGTGTGCAGCACCACGTTGGGCAGCGCCATGATGCGGTCGATCAGATAGCGCGACATCGACTGTTCCAGCCCGTCGGCGCGTATGATCAGGTGGAGCGTCGCGACATGGGGAGCGAGGAAGACGACCGCCTGGCCGGCGGAATTCCCGCCGCCGACCAGGGCGACCTCCTGGCCGGCACACAGCTTCGCCTCGATGGGGGAGGCCCAATAGGAGGCACCCGTCCCCTCGACCCGTTCCAGTCCCGGGATGTCCGGCCGGCGGTAGCGGGCGCCCGAGGCGACCACGACGGTCCGCGCCCGGACGATGGATTTTCCGTCCGAATCACCGCTCTGCACGCCGTCGTGACGGATGCGGAACGGACCGTCGCCGCCGCAGTCGATCTCTCCGACCTCGACCGGGATCGCGATATCGGCGCCGAACTTCTGCGCCTGGTTGAAGGCGCGGCCGGCCAGCGCCTGTCCGGAGATGCCGGTCGGGAAGCCCAGATAATTCTCGATGCGCGCGGAGGCTCCCGCCTGTCCCCCGATGGCGCGGCTGTCGAGGACGAGGACGGACAGCCCTTCTGATGCGGCATAGACGGCGGTCGCCAGCCCGGCCGGCCCGGCGCCGACCACGGCGACGTCGTACAGCTTGCCGGACTCCAGCCCGGCGGTCATGCCCAGGGCAAAGCCGGCCTGGGCATCGGTGGGGCGCCGCAGCGTCGTGCCGTCGGGGCAGATCATCAGCGGCAGGTCGTCTTCCCGGAGCGCCGCGCGTTCCACCAGGGCTTCCGCCTCGGCATCCCTGCCGGGATCGAGGACCGAGCAGGGATGCCCGTTGCGGAGCAGGAAGCCCTGGAGCCGGACCACGTCCGGGGCGTCCGCCCGCCCAACCAGCACCGACCCGGCATCCGCCGATTCCAGAAGTCCGACCCGGCGCAGGATCAGCGCCCGCATCACCGTCTCGCCAATCTCCGCCGAGCCGACCAGCAGGGCGCGCAGATGGGCGGTATCGCAGGGAAAGGCCGAGCATCCATCGGGACCGGCGGTTCCGGCCGCCAGGGAGGGGCGGTCGCCGAGCTGGCTGAGTTCGCCGGTGAATTGGCCGGGGCCGACCGGCGCGATCGCCGTCTCGTGCCCCAGCCCGTTGCGGTGGCTGGTCTCGATGATGCCGTCCAGCACGAACCAGGCCGGCGGGTGGCGGTCGCCGACTGCAAACACCGGTTCGCTGGGGGCGAAACGCCGGATCCCGGAGCCGGCGAAGCGCCGGACCGTTTCCAACTGCCCGGCATCGAGCGTCGGGAACATCTGCCGCCTGCGCGTGTCGATCACGGTCATGGGACCCTCGCTGGGAGAACTCGCCGGACTGGCCGGCCGGATGTCGCGGATCCTACAGGTCCGGCCGCATTCGGCCCATCATACGAGGGTCTGGCATCGGATGGCCGGAAGCGCAGTTGGGGGAATGCTACGCATGGGCCGCAGATTTTCCAACATGATCTGTTCGTAGTACGTTTTTATATACAGTTGATCTGCGCTAAATAGGTATCTTATTCCCTTGTTAGAGTATATTCTTCCCTGTAGCGTGACTGGAACCGCAGCACGACAAGGGCGGCGGACCAACCCGACTCCAACCAACCCAACATCCCATCCAATGAACACCGGGCATCAACCGATGAAATGGCTGAAATCGTTTCTCGTCGTCGGCCTTCTGCAGGTCGCCGCCGTCTCCTCCTCCGCCGCCTGGGCCCAGGCCGACCTGGACCGCATCAAGGCCGACGGCGTGCTGAAGATCGGTACCGAGGGCACCTATGCCCCCTTCACCTACCATGACGCCTCCGGCGCCCTCGTCGGCTTCGACGTGGAGATCGGGCGCGAGGTCGCCAAGCGCATCGGGGTGAAGGCGGAGTTCCTGGAGGGCAAGTGGGACGGCCTGATCGCCGGCCTGGACGCGCGCCGCTACGACGCGGTGATCAACCAGGTCGGCATCACCGAGGCGCGCAAGGCCAAGTATGATTTCTCCGACCCCTACATCACCAGCCGGGCCGTCCTGATCGTGCGCGGCGACAATGACCGCATCAAGAGCTTCGCCGACCTGAAGGGCAAGAAGTCGGCCCAGTCGCTGACCAGCAACTTCGGCAAGCTGGCCGAGGCGTCGGGCGCGCAGCTGGTCGGCACCGACGGCTTCGACCAGTCGATCCAGCTCGTCCTGAACGGCCGGGCCGATGCGACGGTCAACGACAGCCTGTCCTTCCTGGACTTCAAGAAGCACAAGCCCGACGCCAGCGTGAAGATTGCCGCCACCCAGGACAATGCCGACCAGTCCGGCATCATCGTCCGCAAGGGAGAGGCCAAGCTGGTCGCCGCCATCAACGAGGCGCTGGCCGCCATAAAGGCCGACGGCACCTACACGACGATCTCGCAGAAGTATTTCGGCGCCGACGTTTCCAAGTGACGGTTTCGACCTAATCTCCCGTCTCGCTTCACTGCCCGCCGCAATGCCCTCTGCCCTCTCCGGGCCGGGGGCATTGTCGTTCCATCTTCACGAGAGGCACCTTCCCCGTGCTGCACTGGCTTACCCTGATGACGGACTCGCTTCCGTCGCTGCTGTGGGCGGCGCTGGTCTTCACCGTTCCGCTGACCCTGGCCTCCTTCGCGCTGGGCCTGATCGTCGGGCTGGTGGCAGCGGTGGTCCGGCTGTTCGGGCCGGCACCGCTGGCCGCCGTCGTCCGCTTCTATGTCTGGATCATCCGCGGCACGCCGCTGCTGGTGCAGCTCTTCCTGATCTTCTACGGCCTGCCCAGCGCCGGCATCGTGCTGGACGCCTTCCCGGCCGCGCTGATCGGCTTCACGCTGAATGTCGGCGCCTACACCTCGGAGATCATCCGCGCCGTCATCGGCTCGGTGCCGAAGGGCCAGTGGGAGGCCGCCTATTCCACCGGCATGAGCTGGTCCCAGGCGATGCGGCGCACCATCCTGCCGCAGGCCGCCCGCGTCGCCGTGCCGCCGCTGTCCAACAGCTTCATCTCGCTGGTGAAGGACACCTCGCTCGCCGCCGCCATCACGGTGCCGGAGCTGTTCCAGGCGGCCCAGCGCATCGTCGCGACGACCTACGAGCCGCTGATCCTGTATGTGGAGGCGGCGTTGATCTATCTGCTGCTCAGTTCCGTGCTGTCGGCCCTGCAGGTCCGGCTGGAACGGCGGTTCGGCGAGTATGGCGGTTTCCTGGAGGCGAAGTCTTGATCCGGCTGACCAACATCGAAAAGCGCTTCGGCGACCTGACCGTGCTGAAGGGCGTGTCGGTCACGGTGGCGGAAGGCCGCGTCACCGCCTTGATCGGCCCGTCCGGCGGCGGCAAGAGCACGCTGCTCCGCTGCATCAACCTGCTGGAGATCCCGACCTCCGGCACCGTGCGCATCGGCGAGGAGGAGTTGACCTTCCACCCCGGCGGCAAACCCGGCTGGAAGGACATCCAGCGGCTGCGCAGCCAGACCGGCATGGTCTTCCAGAACTTCCAGCTCTTCCCCCACCGCACAGCAGTGGAGAATGTGATGGAAGGGCTGGTGACCGTGCAGAAATGGCCGGCCGAAAAGGCGCGCGACCGTGCCATGGCCCTGCTGCGCAAGGTCGGCATGGACCACAAGGCCGACGCCTGGCCGGCGACCCTGTCGGGCGGGCAGCAGCAGCGCGTCGCCATCGCCCGCGCACTCGCCCCGTCGCCGCGGGTGCTGCTGTGCGACGAGCCGACCTCCGCCCTCGACCCGGAGCTGTCGGGCGAGGTGGTGGAGGTGCTGGGCACGCTGGCCGCCGAGGGGACCACCATGGTGATGGCCACCCATGACCTGCGCCTCGCCTCGCGCATCGCGCATGAGGTGGTGTTCCTCGACGGCGGACATGTGGTGGAGGCCGGCCCGTCGCAGGCGCTGTTCACCCACCCCACGCGCGAGCGCACCCAGCGCTTCATCGCCACCCTGACCCAGCAGGTGCAGCAGGGGGAGGGAGTATGACGGGAGCGGAATCAAGGTGCCTTCGACCGTTCGGGCCTGACGATTGGATAGCTACCGTGCTGCCTCGCGGTCGTGTGATAAGGATTTCGATCCGACGCTGATTGTTCGATTGTCTTGATGAACGCTCAAGCTTATCCGATTTCCATCGACGTCGGACGGCGTCGGTGAGCCAGCCATCCGACGCGACATCGTCGCCCGTCTTTTCGGCCGGGGAGGGCGAGGTGGGCGCCTTCATGCGCAGCCATGACTGGGCGGCGACGCCGCTCGGTCCGCCCGAAGGCTGGCCGCAGGAGCTTCGTGCCGTGGTCCGCCTGATGCTGCGGTCGCGGCAGGCGATGTTCATCGGCTGGGGGCCGGACATCACCGTCCTGTACAACGACGCCTATCTGGACATCCTGGGACCCCGCCATCCGCAGGCGTTGGGACGGCCGATGAGGGAGGTCTGGCCCGACGCCTGGCCGCAGGTCCTCGATTTCGTCCGCCGCACCCATGACGGGCAGGCGTTGCTGCACGAAGACCTTCCGGTCCCGCTTGAACGTCGGGGAGCGGTCGAGGAGCGTCATTTCACCTTTTCCTACACGCCGATCACCGACGAGGCCGGACGGACCGGCGGCTTCCTCTGCATCGTGGCCGAAACGACGTCGGCGGTGCGGAGCCGGCGGCGCATGGCCTTCCATGCCGAGTTGGAAAGCCGGCTGCGGGACTTGACCGATCCGGTCGAGGTGGTGGCCGTAGCGGCGGAGACGCTGGGGCGTCATCTGGGCGCCGGCCGCGTCGGCTACGGCGCCATGGATGAGAGTGAGCGCTTCTTCACCACGGAGCGCAGCTGGACCGACGGCACGCTGCCGCCCCACCTCGGCACCCATGACCTGCTGGCCTTCGGCGAGCCCGTGCTGGCGACGCTGCGCAAGGGGGAGGCCCTGGTCGTCGACGATGCGGCCGGCGATCCGCGCACCGTGATGCCGGAGCTGCGGGCGGCCTTCGCCGCCCTGGAGTTTTCCGCCGTCGTCACCGCCAGCCTGGTGAAGCAGGGGCGGATGGTGGCGGCGCTCTACGTCCACTGCCGCCAGCCCAGGCATTGGCGCGACGATGAGGTGGACCTGGTCAAGGAGGTGGCGGAACGGACCTGGTCGGCGGTGGAGCGCGTGCAGGCGGAGGAGGAGGTCCGGCGCGCGAATCAGCGGCTGCATGCGGAGGGGGAGCGGTTGCGCGCCCTGTTCCGGCAGGCGCCGGGCTTCATGTATGTCTGGCGCGGACCGGACCATGTCTACGAGATGGCGAACGACGCCTATTTCGACCTGATCGGCCGCCGCGACATCATCGGCAAGCCGGCGCGCGACGCGCTGCCGGAAATCGTGGGGCAGGGATTCTTCGAACTGGCCGACCGTGTCTATGCCACGGGCGAACCCTTCGTCGGCGAAGGGATGCCGGCGCGGCTGGCCCGGCGGCCCGGCACGCCGCTGGAGGAGCGCTTCGTCACCTTCGTCTTCCAGCCGATCCGCGACGAGCAGGGCCATGTCACGGGCATGTTCGTCCAGGGCAGCGACGTCACCGGAATGAAGCGGACCGAGGAGGCGCTGCGCGAAAGCGAGCAGCGGCTGCGCATCGCCCAGGATGCCGGTGGGGTCGGCACCTTCGAGCTGCGCGCCGACGGGCTGCTGGCGGTATCTCCCGAATTCTGCCGGCTGTGGGGCATCGATGCACGTCCGCTGGTCCGTCTGGAGGATCTGGTCGCCCTGATCCATCCGGAGGACCGGCCCAACTTGAATACGCTCCGCCCCGGGCAGGTGCCGACGGACGGGCTGGGCTATGTCGAATACCGCATCGTCCGGCCCGGCAGCGGCGAGATCCGCTGGATCGCCCGGCGCGCGCAGGCGACCATGCAGACAGGGGGTGAGAGCGAGGGGGCAGCACGGATTCTCGGCGCCTGCTACGACATCACCGACCGCAGGCGTGCCGAAGATGCCCTGCGTGCACTGAACGCGACGCTGGAGCAGCGCGTGGCGGAGCGGACGGCAGACCGCGACCGCATGTGGCGGCTGTCGACCGACATCATGCTGGTGGCGCGGTTCGACGGCACGATCGCCGCGGTCAACCCGGCCTGGACCTCCGTGCTCGGCTGGCGGCAGACCGAATTGCAGGACGCGGTATTCCTTGATTTCGTCCATCCCGACGACCTCGCGGCGACGGTGACGGAGGTCGGCCGGCTGGAGACGGGCCTGACCACCATGCGGTTCGAGAACCGCTATCGCCACCGGGACGGGTCCTACCGTTGGATCTCCTGGACAGCGGTTCCGGACGAGCGCTTCATCCATGCGGTGGGGCGCGACGTGACGGCGCAGAAGGAAGCCGCCGCCGCGCTCGGCCGGGCCGAGGACCAACTGCGCCAGGCGCAGAAGATGGAGGCGGTGGGCCAGCTGACCGGCGGCGTGGCGCATGATTTCAACAACCTGCTCCAGGCGCTCAGCAGCTGCCTGACCATGATCGGCCGCCGCAGCACGCAGCCGGGATTGGCGCCGTTGCTGGAGGCCGGCATGCAGGCGGTCGACCGCGGCGCCAAGCTGGTCCAGCAGCTGATGGGGTTCGCCCGCCGCGACAGCCTGCGCCCGGAGCCGATCGACGTGCGCGAGCGGGTTCACGGGATGGCCGGCCTGCTGGAACGTGCCTTGCGCGCCGACATCCGGCTGGAGACCCGCTTCGCCCCCGGCCTCCGCCCCATCGAGGTGGATCCGACCCAGTTCGAGCTGGCGCTGATCAACATGGCGGTGAACGCGCGCGACGCGATGCCCCAGGGCGGTACGCTGACCATCGAAGCGGACAACGAGACTCTCGGCCCCGGCAATGCGTCAGGGCTTGAGGGGGAATTCCTGCGGCTGACGGTCGGCGACACCGGAACCGGCATGGCGCCGGAGGTGGTGGCGAAGGCCTTCGATCCCTTCTTCACCACCAAGGAGGTCGGCAAGGGGTCCGGCCTCGGCCTGGCGCAGGTCTATGGGCTGGCGCGGCAGGCGGGGGGCACCGTCTGGATCGAAAGCCGGCCGGGCGAGGGTACCCGCATCGTCCTGCTGCTGCGCGCTTCGGAGAGCCTGCCCCGCGCACCGGCCGTCGGCACCGACGCCGCCGCCCCAGGCGTCGCGGGGATGCGCGTGCTGATGGTGGAGGACGATCCGGTCGTCGCGTCCTCCGTCGCGGCGGCGCTGGAGGATGCCGGCTGGACCGTGCTGCGCGCCGGCACGGCCGACGAGGCGCTGCCGCTGCTGGCCGGAGACGAGCGGATCGACCTGCTCTTCTCCGACGTGGTGATGCCGGGCCGGCTGAGCGGCATCGATCTCGGCCGCGAGGCCGGCATCCTGCGCCCCGGACTGCCGGTGCTGCTGACCACCGGCTACAGCGAGGACGTGGCCCGCACCGGGGGCATCCCGGTACTGTCGAAGCCTTACCGGATCGACACCCTGCTGCAGGAACTGCACAAGGCGGTGGCCGCCGCAGCACCGGCCGGCGCGGGCGGCGGCGGCCATGGCGGGGGTAGTGGGGGATGATCGCCGGCGCTACCGGGACGGCTGGGAAACCGTACCGGGCCCGCTTGCCTTCATCGCGCGGGCCAGCACGTCGAAGATGCGCGGATCACCCATCTGGGCGACGTTGAAGCGCATATAGCCGGATGCCGACCGGGAGACGCTGAAGACGTCGCCGGGAGCGAGCACGACGGACTCGCGCAGGGCGGCGCGTGCCACTTCGGCGGCGTCCCGGCCGTCCGGCAGGCTGCACCACAGATAGAAACCGCCGCGCGGCATCAGCCAGGGCCGCAGGCCAAGCGCTTCGAGCCTGGCCGCGGTTTCGCGCCGAACCCGTGCCAGCCGCCGGCGAAGGCCGTCGAGATGCTTGCGGTAGCTGCCGTCGTTCAAGGTCGCGTGGACGAGTTCGGCCGCGACCGGGCTCGGACCGCCGAAATTCGTCGCGACCTGGAGGTCGACCAGCGCCTCCACCCAGTCCGGCCGGGCCGCGATGTAGCCGCAGCGGATCGAGGCGGAAAGCGTCTTGGAGAAGCTGCCGATCCGGATGACCCGGTCCAGTCCGTCGAGGGTCGCCAGCCGTGGCGACGGCTCCGGTTCGAAGTCGGCGAAGATGTCGTCCTCGACGATGGTGAAGTCATGGGCGGTGAGGTCGTGGGCGGCCGCGGCGCAGAGGATCTGGTGGGCCGTCTGCGGCGACAGCGTGGCGCCGGTCGGGTTGTGGAGCGCCGAATTGGTGATGTAGAGGCGCGGTCGATGCGCCGACAGCAGCCGGGCGAACAGGGCGGCGTCCGGGCCGGTCCGGCCATAGGGCACGCCGACCGCCCGGGCCTGATGGGCGCGCAGCAGGGCCTGGAAATTGAAGTAGCAGGGATCGTCGACCAGCACCGTGTCGCCGGGCCGCAGCAGGAAGCGGCAGATCAGGTCGATCGCCTGGGTTCCGGAATTGGTCAGCAGGATCTGATCGGCAGCCGCCGCGATCCCCTCGTCCGCGAACCGCCGCGCCAGCAGCCGGCGCAAGGGGAGGGATCCGCGCGTGCCGCCATAATCCGCCAGCAGGCCGTCATCCGCATGGGCGAGATGGCGGATCGCCCGGCGGATCGCCGCGTTCGGCATCCAGTCGGCCGGCAGCCATCCGCATCCTGGCTTCAGCATGTCCGGCCCCGCATCGAGCGACTGCCGCGACACCCAGAAAGGATCGATCGCGCGGTCGAGCCTCGGCTCCGCCTCGGCCAGGGCGAGCGGTGGCACGGCGCCGGAAACATAGAAGCCCGATCCCGGTCGGGAGCGGATCACGCCTTCGGCCGCCAGCCGGTCATAGGCTTCCACCACGGTCGACGGCGACACCCCCATGGTGGTGGCGAAGCTGCGGATCGAAGGCAGCTTCTCCCCGGGAGACAGCGCGCGGCTCGCCATCCTGCGGCGGATCGCGTCCATCACGTCTCCGGTGCGCGTTCCCATCCCGCTCGTCCCCGCCCTGCCTGTCATGGCCTGTGTCGATAGCAAGTGTACTGCTTTGGAGTCCAGTACAGTTCGGTGAAATTGTATGGGACTGTCGCTGTCGCCGCCAAGGCCCGGCGCTTTAGGATCGCGGCAGAATGATCGGATTGCCGGGAAGGAAGACGGGATGCAAAGGTCGACAGCGGGGTGGGGCAGCGGGTTTGTCGGCGTGCTCATCTTCAGCGGTTCGCTGCCGGCGACGCGCGTCGCGGTCGGCGGTTTCAGCCCGTTGTTCCTGACCGCGGCGCGGGCGGTGATCGCCGCCGCCTTGGCGGCGGCACTGCTGGCGCTGCTGCGGCAGGCCCGGCCGGCGCGCCGCGACCTCCCCTCGCTCGCCATCGTGGCGCTCGGTGTCGTCGCCGGCTTTCCCCTACTGACCGCGCTGGCGCTCCAGCACATCACCTCGGCGCAGTCGATGGTCTTCATCGGCCTCCTGCCGCTCGCCACCGCCCTGTTCGGCGTGCTGCGGGGACGGGAGCGGCCACGGCCCGCCTTCTGGCTGTTCGCGACGGGGGGAAGCCTCACCGTCGCCGGCTTCGCCCTATGGCAGGGCGGTGGCGCGTCATTGGCCGGCGATCTCCTGATGGTTTTGGCGATCCTGCTCTGCGGGCTCGGCTATGCCGAGGGGGCGACCCTGTCGCGCCGGCTCGGCGGCTGGCAGGTGATCTCCTGGGCGCTCGTGCTGGCGTTGCCGGCGATGGCGGCGGCGGCGCTGGCGACGATGCCGGACGATTGGACCGGCATCGCCGTCCCGGCCTGGGTCGGGCTGGGGTATGTCTCGGTGTTCAGCATGCTGGTGGGATTCTTCTTCTGGTATCGCGGGCTGGCGCTCGGCGGCATCGCCGGCGTCGGGCAACTGCAGCTTCTCCAGCCCGCCTTCGGCCTGATCCTGGCGGGGCTGCTGCTGCGCGAGCCGGTCGCCTGGACGATGATCGCCGCGGCCGGCCTCGTCGTGCTGTGCGTCGCGGGGGCGAAGAAGTTCGCCTGAGCGGCGTGGCTACGCCAATCCGCGGGCCTGGAGTCCGGCCATCAGGACGATGACGGCCAGCAGGGCCAGGACGGTGGCCAGCCCGATCGGCAGGGCGCGGCGGTAGATCGCCCCCTCCGCCCGCTCCAGCCCGACCAGACCGGCGGCGAGCACGATGCGGCCGGGGGTGAGCATGGTGCAGATGCTCCCCGAAACGGTCTGGATCGCCGCGATCAGGATGGGCGGCAGGCCGCTTTCGGCGGCAAGGCTCAGCTGGATGTTCATCATCAGGGCGTTGGAGGCGGTGTTGGAGCCGGTCAGCATCCCGGCGGCGGCGCCGAAGACCGGGCTGGCGAGCACGGCGAAGGGGCCCGCCACCGCGCGCCAGGCGTCGCCGAACATCGCCGCCCCGCCGGAGGCAGCCATGAAGGTGGCGAACTCGACGAAGACCAGCGTCGCCGCCATCGGCACCAGGGCGGCGCGAAGGGCGCCCAGGACCAGGGTCCGGGCACCGGCGCCCGGCAGGCCGGACAGCAGGATGCCGGAAATCAGCACCAGCCATGTCGCCGGATGGCGCAGCACGGCCAGCGGGGCGAGGCCGCCGAATGGGTCCAGCACCAGCCACCGCCCGGTCCAGTCCGACAGCGGCGGCAGCAGGCGGGTCGCCATCAGCCCGGCGATCAGCAACCCGTAGGGCCAGAGCAGCCCGGCGAGCCTGCGGATATCGGCGCCGCTGCGCAGCAGGCGCGGCCCCTCGACCGCGAGCAGCAGGACGGCGGTCGCCAGCCCGCCGCCGAGCTCGGGGGCGACGAAAACGTTGGTCAGCCAGATCAGCCCGGCGAGGCAGAGGAGGAGGGCGGCGTCGGACGCGCGCTCGCGCAGGCTCGACCGCAGCCCGCAGGACCGGATCAGCCCCCAGAACACCGGGAGAAGGCAGGGCAGCACGACGGCCATCAGCAGGGCGCTGGCCGTTCCGAGTTCGGTGAAGGACACGCCGATCAGCTCGGCCCCGACCCGGCTGCCGACCCCCATGGCGCCCCAGGCGGCCAGGACCTGGCTGAACAGTCCGAGGGCGGCGGACTGGACCGGCGGCAGCCCGAGATGGCGCAGCATGGCGAGGGCCACGACCAGCCCGACGCCGAACCCGGTCACCGATTCCGCGAAGGGACCGACCAGGAAGCAGGCGACGAAGACGGCGCGCCGGCGGTTTTCCTGCACGACCGCCGCCGGACGGATGCCGCGCGCCTCGAAGGAGCGGTGGAACAGCAGGCCGGCGGCGATGATCGACATCGCGTGCCACGCGAGCCACGCTCCTTCCCCCGCCTTGACCGCCGCCATGCCCAGCGCCGGACCGACCGACGGCTGCGCCACGATCATCGGGGTGACCATGGTGGCGAACGCCAGCGCCATGCCGGCGATCCCGGCCGACAGCAGGCTGACACGGCGGGAAGCGAGCAGCAGGATCGTGCCGACGAGCGGCATCATATGGAAGGCGAGGGTCATGTTCGGGCAGACACGGGGCCGGAGGGAGAATGCCGGCGCGCAGCGTGGCCGGGGCCATTGGATACTAGTATATCTGAGGCAGTGCAATCTTTCCGCGCCCTGTCGGGCTCGCCTGCGTCACTGCGCGTCGGCACGCGGCCGATAAATCCAGGCCGTCCACGGGCCGGTCAGTCAAAGAGGATATGGAATCCGATCCGAAAAAGCGATTGCTGCGCGGCGATATACTTTAAAAATACGGGCCGGAAAATGAAAAACAGGCACGCCTCGAATCACAAAAACAATAAAAACCGGACCATGCTCGCGATGGTCATTGAGAATCTTTGTGGGGATTACCATTTGTAAACGACGGTAATCACTCCAGGCTTGTGCATTTTTCGGGGATTGCGGGCTCAAGACTCTTCCTGGCGTGACTCGATCGGACGGCACGGCCGCCCTCATCGCCGCGAAACCGGCCTTATCGGAGACCATCCCATGAATGCCAGGACAAGGCTTGCCTTCTTCATTCTGAAAACCCATGCCGGCTGGATCGTCCGGGCGGATGGGTTCGTCTATCCTCCCTGCGCCGACAAAGCCGACGCGCTCGCCAAAGCCATTCGCGAAGCAAAGGCGGCGGAGCGGCTTGGCTTCGCCAGCGTGGTGCTGGCCCAATCGGCTCCGGGAGAAAGCTGCACCGTCTGCTGGTGCTGTGCGGGGAGCGGCGGCGCGTCGCCAGCGGTCGGGGAAACCTCGTATCCGGCGGTTCCGGCCATGGCAGGCGCTTTGCCGCCCATTCCGCAACCGGAGGAACGGCCATGACGCCCGCGTTCCAGTCCATCGAGGGTCGGCGCCCCGATGGTGCCGACGTGCTGCGTGAACAGCTGCGCTGGACGACCGCCGAACGCCGCTGGCGTCGGGCGCCGCATGGGATATCGGCCGACCGGCTTCCCCCTGCCTTTTCGCCGCCGGGCCGTACCGGCCTGCAGCGGGGCGCCGTGTTGACCCGTCTCACCATGGCCTGCGCCGCCGGCGCGGCCGCCATCAAGGAACAGTGACCTCATGAGCCTTTCAGCCCATTACATCGTGTCGTGCCGAACGGACGGCTGGTTCATCGGGTTCGAGGGGGAGCGCTACGGCCCCTTTCCCAACGGACGGGTCGGCGCCCTCATCGCCGCGGTGCAGGCCGCCAACCATGCAGGAAAGGACGGCCACGACGCCCGCGTGTCGCTGCGGACGGCGAAGGGCGGCACCGACACCGTCTGGGTCTTCGGAACGGACAGCTATCCGTCTCCCTGGGTGGAGGATTTGCATCGGATCGCGCAGCTGCCGCCAACGCGCGGCCGCACCGGTGCCCTCGTCCGTTCCATGGCGCTCGATGCCAAGGCTTCGGACACCCCGGCGGCCGGCCGCGCGTGACCCCCGGCCTGATCCCGGCGCGGGCACGGATCAGGCGGTCACCTCGTCCGTCCAGACCCGGAATTCCGTCAGCGTGTTGGGGCCGAAGGTGTGGGTGAGCGGCACGTCGGCGGCGTCGCGGCCCTGCGCGATCAGGATGCGGCCGATCCGCGGAGCGTTGTTGCGCGGGTCGAAGACATGCCAGCGTCCGCCGAGATAGACCTCCATCCAGGCGGCGAAATCCATCGGCGCATAGGGCGGCGGCAGGCCGATGTCGCTGATGTAGCCGGTGCAGTAGCGCGCGGGAATGTTCATGGCGCGGCAGAAGGCGATGGCGAGATGGGCGTAGTCTCGGCAGACCCCATGCTTTTCGGCATAGGTCTGCGCCGCGGTCCTCGTCGGGCGCGAATGCTCGTAGCCGAAGGTCACGTGGCTGTGAACGAAGTCGCAGATCGCCTGCACCCGCGCCCAGCCCGGCGGCGTGCCCGCGAACAGCCGCCATGCCTCGTCCGACAGCACGTCGGTCTCGCAATAGCGGCTGCCCAGCAGGAACAGCAGCACATCGGCCGGCAACTCGTCCACCCGGTGCTGGACGGCACCGGGTTCGAACGGATCATGCGCCCCGCTGTCCCGGATGATGCTGTCGGCACCGATGGTGACGAGACCGGCGGGCGCGACCAGCCGGCTGCACCAGTTGCCGAAGCTGTCGCGGTAGCCCTGGATCGGCACCGGTACGTTGGTGACGATGTGGTCGGGCCTCTCCAGGTCGCCGACGCGCGTGTAATGCACGTTCAGCATCACGATCATGGGCGTCGGGGCGGGAAAGCTGAAGTTCAGCTGGTAACCCAGGCGTATGCGCATGAGGGCCCTCCGATGAGAAAGCGTGCCGGCGACGGCGCGTGACGGTGCCGACCCTTGGTTGGAGGGGATCGGGGAACGGGCTATGGCCTCATGTTCGGCGATCGGATCGCTTCGGACCGGGTCCGATCCCGCACGATCCGATCTCATTGACCACGCAGGCTTATTTGAACACGCGGGACAGGGCGCCGTCGATAGCCGCGACGATGCGGTCGATGTCGTCGGCGCCGGCGATCAGCGCCGGGCTGAGGCACAGCGTGTTGTTCAGGCCGGGCAGCGAGCGGTTGGTGGCGCCGATGATGACACCGTTCGCCATGCAGTCGGCGACGACCGCCTGCACCAGCCTCTCCTCCGCCGGTTCCTTGCTGGCCCGGTCCTGCACCAGTTCGACGCCGCAGAACAGCCCCTTGCCGCGCACGTCGCCGACGGCGCGATGACGCTCCGCCAGCTCCCACAGGCCGGAGAGCAGCCGCTCGCCCATCCCTTGCGTGTTGGCGAGGAGATTCTCCTCCTCGATGATGCGCATGTTCTCCAGCGCCGCCGCCGGGCCGGCGACGCAGCCGCCGAAGGTCGAGATGTCGCGGAAGAACGACATCGGGTCGGCCGGATCGTCCTTGAACAGCTCGAAGATCCGCTCGGTCGTCACCGTGCAGGAGATCGCGGCATAGCCGGACGCCACCCCCTTCGCCATGGTGACGAAGTCCGGCTGCACGCCGTAATGCTGGTAGCCGAACCAGGTGCCGGTGCGCCCGAGGCCGCAGACCACCTCGTCGATGTGCAGGAGTACCTCGTGGCGGCGGCAGATGTCCTGCACCTTCTCCCAATAGCCCTTGGGCGGGGTGATGACGCCACCGCCGGCGGTGATCGGCTCCAGGCACAGGGCGCCGACGGTGTCCGGCCCCTCGCGCAGGATCACCGCCTCGATGGCATCGGCGGCCAGTTCGCCGTAATTCTCCACCGCGCCGTACTGGCTGCGGTATTCCAGGCAATGCGGCACCTCGACGAAGCCGTCGGGAAAGGGGCCGAACTGGGCGCGGCGCTGCGCCTGTCCCGCCGCCGCCAGGGTGCCGAGGGTGGTGCCGTGATAGTCGCGCTCGCGGTAGAGGATCTTGGACTTGGCGCCGCCATGGTGCCGGTGCGCGATCTGGCGCACCATCTTGAACACCTTCTCGTTCGCCTCCGAGCCGGAGTTGGAATAATAGACCCGGCTCATCCCCGGCATCTTGGCGATCAGCTTCTCGGCGAAGCGGGCGCCGGCGATCGACCCGGCGGAATTGGCGAAATAGTTCAGCTTGACCAGCTGGTCGCGCACCGCGTCGGCGATGCTGGCCCGGCCATAGCCGACATTGACCGTCCACACCCCGCCAGACACCGCGTCGAGATACTCGCGCCCGGTGGCATCCCACACCCGCATCCCCTTGCCTTCGACGAAGATGCGCGGATCGGTCGTCTCGAACCCCTTGTGCTGGGTCAGATGGTGCCAGACATGGGCGCGGTCGGCCTCGATCACGTGCCGGATGTCGTTGACGCGTGACTCGTCGTTCCGAAGGACGTCATCCATCGGTCATCTCCTCGGGTGGGATGCGGGTGTGGTTTAAGGAAGCGTCAGGGCAATCGCATTCGGCAAATTCGATCCGGTGCCGGGGAAACCCGTCATTCCCGCGAAGGCGGGAATCCAGCCATCTCAGCCGCTTTGCACGAGAGTTTCCTGGAACCCCGCCTTCGCGAGGATGACGGAAGTCCCGTCATGGGAATTTTGCTTTCAAATGCGATTGCCCCGGGGAAGCGTCAGGCAGGCGTGTCGCGGTGGATCTTGAACGGCGACCAGGATTGGCTCACCGGCATGATTTCCACGCTGTTGATGTTGACGTGCGGCGGCAGCGAGACCACCCAGCGCACCGTCTCGGCGATGTCCTCGGGCTGCAGCGGATCGGCCCCGGCATAGAGCGCGTCGTAGGCGGCCTTGTTGCCGCCGGTGCGGACCAGGGTGAACTCGCTTTCCGACAGGCCGGGCTCGATGGAGGTGACGCGCACCCCTTGGGCCGACAGGTCGGAGCGCAGGCCGAGCGAGAACTGCTTCACGAAGGCCTTGGTGCCGCCATAGACGTTGCCGCCGGGGTAGGGCCAGTTGGAGGCGACGGAGGCGAGGTTGACGATCAGCCCGCGCTGCGCGATCAGCCGGTCCAGCAGCAGCCGGGTGATGGTCACCAGACCGGTGACGTTGGTGTCGATCATCGTCCGCCACTGCTCCAGGTCGCTGTCCTGCGCGGCCCCGGTGCCCAGCGCCAACCCGGCATTGTTGACCAGGACCGAGATGTCGGCGAACGCCGCCGGCAGGGAGTCCAGGGCGGCGCGGGTCGCCTCCTCGTCGCGGATGTCGAAGCACAGCGGATGGACGACGTCCGGCCCGCCCAGCGCCTCGACCAGGGCGTCCAGCCGGTCCCGGCGCCGGCCGGTGGCGACGATCCGCCAGCCTTCCGCGACCAGCCGCCGGGCGATGGCGTCGCCGAAACCGGAGGTGGCGCCGGTGACGATGGCGGTCTTCGGAGCGAAGGTTTTCGGGGCGAAGTTCGACATTCTGCGATGTGTCCTCATGACGGAGTGTAGCTCAGGCCCAGCGTGACGGCGGTCTGGATCAGGCCCGCCACCGCCACGGCGACCAGACCCCCGGAGGCCAGCCGCCGCCAGCCGTCGAAGCTGAGGCGGGCGGCCAGCATCCGGCCGGCGGCGAAGCCGGCGAGCGTGGGAGCCGTATAGGCCGCCAGCAGCCCGACCACGCCGGGGTCGATCGCCCCCACCATAGCACGGCCGGCGAGGCTGAGCGCGTCGACCGCGCCGAAGAACACCGCCAGCGTGCCCTTGATCGTCCGGCGGTCCCGCCCACCGGCCAGCAGCCACGCCGCGATCAGCGGCCCGCCGACGGCGAAGGCGGCCAGCAGCACGCCGACGACGAAGGCGATGCCGGCGCCGATCGCCCGGTGCCGCAGCCAGGGCGGCGGCTCGCGCACCAGGGCGACGCAGGCCGCCACGAAGACGGTCGCCGCGATCAGCACCCGCGAGGTCCCGTCGTCGAGCCCGGCGGCGATCAGGCTGCCGCACAGTGCGCCGGCGAAGCCCATCGCCAGCAGCAGCCCCGCCACCGCCCAGTCGACCGCCGCCTGTCCGCGGTCCAGCAGCAGGAATCCGGTCAGCAGCAGGTCGCTGACCAGGATGAAGGGGATGCCGGCGGCGGGCGAGGGCAGGACCAGCAGCCCCAGCGCCGCGATCAGGGCGTATCCGAACCCCGTCACCCCGCGGAAGGCGGCGGCGAGGAAAGTGACGCCTCCGAAGAGGATCATCGACATCGGAGCGATCGACATCTGGCTTGCGACCTTCCCGGCGTCAGACCTTGCCCTTCCAGGGCACCAAGCGGCGTTCGAGCCAGCGCATGCCGAATTCGAACAGAGTGGCGAAGGCGCCGATCACGAAGATGCCCATCAGCACGATGTCGGTGCGCAGGAAGTTGGAGGCGTTCAGCACCATCTGCCCGATCCCGGTGGAGGCGGCGACCATCTCGGCGGCGACCAGCGTCGTCCAGCCCACCCCCATGCCGATGCGCAGGCCGACCAGGATGTCGGGCAGGGCCGCCGGCAGCACCACATGCACCACCACCTGCCAGCGGCTGGCGCCCAGCGCGCGGGCGGCGTTGACCTGATCGGCCGCCGCCGCCGACACGCCGGCCCGGGCGGCCAGCGCCACCGGGGCGAAGCAGGCGAAGAAGATCAGCAGGATCTTCGACGTCTCGCCGATGCCGAACCAGATGATGACCAGCGGCAGGTAGGCCAGTGGCGGCAGCGGCCGGTAGAACTCGATGAAGGGGTCGAGCGCCGCGCGCAGGGCCGGGCTGAGCCCGGTCGCCAGCCCCACCGGGATGCCGACCAGGGCGGCCAGCACGAAGGCGCTGACCACGCGCAGCAGGCTCATGGCGATGTGTTCGGCCAGCGGGGCCCCGTCGATCCGCCCGTCCACCGCGTCGAGGAAGGCTTGGAAGACCGTTCCGATCTTCGGCAGGAACAGCGGCTTCACCACGCCCTGGCTCGTCAGCGCCGCCCACAGGGCCAGGGCCGCCAGGACGGCCGCCATGCTGATCAGCGCCGGCTGGGACCGGAAGCCCTGCATCCGGCGGCGCAGCCGGCCCAGCGGCACCAGCCCGGTGGGAATGCCGGCAAGGCCCGTGCTCAGGCCCTTGGCGGATTGCGGCCGTTCGGTAGCGGTGGGTTTCATGCGGCTTCTCCTGTGGCGGCGGCGCTGCCGCTGTCGCTGCGGTCATGCCCTTGCTCGCTTCGCTCGTGGATGAAGCCCAGCACCCGCTCGCGCATGGCGATGAAGTCGGGGGAGGATTTGACCGTCCGCGCGTCCTGCCCGGCCAGGAAACGCCGGCTGAACTCCAGCGGGATCGTTTCGGCGATCCGTCCGGGGCGCGGGGTCATGATGACCAGCTTGGTGGCGAGGAAGATCGCCTCCTCCACCTCGTGAGTGATGAAGAAGGCCATCTTCCGCGTCTCCGCCCAAACCCGCAGGATCAGCTCCTGGATCTGTTCGCGGGTGAAGGCGTCGAGCGCGCCCAGCGGTTCGTCCATCAGCAGCATGCGCGGGTCGGCGGCCAGCGCGCGGGCGATGCCGACGCGCTGCTGCATGCCGCCCGACAGCTCGTAGATCCGCTTGTCGGCGGAGGACGCCAGCCCGACCAGCTCCAGCATGTTGCGGGCGCGCCGGGTGCGTTCCGCCTTGCCCATGCCCTGCATCTTCAGGCCGAAGGCGACGTTGTCGACCACGCTCAGCCAGGGCATCAGGGCGTGGCGCTGGAACACCACGCCGCGGTCGGCCCCCGGCCCGGTGACCGGCTTGCCGTCCAGCAGGATTTCCCCGTCTGTCGGCGGCAGGAAGCCGGCGATGCAGGACAGCAGGGTCGTCTTGCCGCAGCCCGACGCGCCGAGCGCCACCACGAACTCCCCCGGTTCGATGGTCAGATCGACCCAGGACAGGGCGACGGTGGCGCTCTCCCCGCCGCCATACTGGACGCTGACATTGCGGACTTCGAGCATGGCTGGCTTCCCGGCTTGAGGGGAGGTGGGTGGGTGGACTAGGGCCATCGCTTTTCCGGTTCGAGCGATGACGGTCCGCTTCGGAAGCCCTTCTCCCCCTGCGGGAGAAGGGTTGGGATGAGGGGGAAGACGGCTGAAAGCCGTCGGAAGTATTGGATTTGCAACCCCTCACCCCAACCCCTCTCCCGCAGGGGGAGAGGGGCTTTGGCCTAGAATAAACCTCGAATGCGATTACCCTGGAACTGCCCAATTACTTGGCCGCAGCCTTGACCACGTCGGCGGTGACGAAGGGGCCGTAATCGGGGGCCAGTTCGGTGACGCGGCCCTGGCTCTTCAGGAACTCGGCGGTCGATTTCAGCGCTTCGGCGGCGCCACCGCCCAGCCACTCCTTGGACGCCTGCTCCTCCAGGGTCGGGAAGCGGTAGGCGGCCAGACCGTCCGGCACGTCGGCCGGGGCGGCGCCCGTCCATTTGGCGATGGCGGCGGCTTGCGGCGACGTCGCGGTCCAGCCGTCGCCGGTCTTGGCGTAATCGGCGTCGGCGGCGGCCAGCAGCTTCACGAAGGTCGTCATGAAGTCGGGGTTGGCGGCCATGAAGGCCTTGGTGGCGATGATGCCGTCGAAGGTCGCCTTGCCCTTCTTGGCGAAATCGCCGGCGCTGGCGATGACGGTACCGTTTTTCTTCGCCGTGGTCAGGACCGGCGCCCAGATGAAGGTGGCGTCGATGTCGCCGCGCTCCCACGCCGCGGCGATCTCCGGCGGGCGCATGTTCAATAGCTTGACGTCCTTGCCCGACAGCCCGGCCTCCTGCAGCGCGTACATCAGCTGGTAGTGGGAGGTGGAGACGAAGGGAACCGCGACCGTCTTGCCCTTCAGGTCGGCGATGGACTTGATGCCGCTGCCGTTGCGGACGACCAGCTGTTCGGCGTTGGCGATGTCGTCGAGGATCCAGAACAGCGTGATGGGAAGCCCCTGCGAGGCCGCTGCGGCGATGGGGGAGGATCCGGCCTCGCCGATGTCGACGTTGCCCGACGACATGGCGCGGATGACATCGCCGCCGCCGCCGAACTTGACCCACTTCACGGCATAGCCGGTCTTCTTCTCGAGATCCCCGCTTTCCATCAGGACGCGGATGGGGGTCATCATGTCCTGATAGGCGAAGGTGACGGTCTTCTCCGCGGCAACGGCCGGGGCGGCGGTGCCGAACAGCGCGCCGATGGCGACGAAGGCGGTGGCGAGCAGGGTCTTGCTGAAGGTCATGGCGGGTCTCCGTCCAGGCCGATCGATCCGATGCGGCCATTGGACCCGTCCTCGTCTCCCGCCGAAAGGTCCAGATCCCCCCGGTTTGCGGCGGGCACTGGTCCAGCGTCCGTTGCGCTGCCGCATCCCGCGCCATGTGGCGCCCCTTTGGGCAAACGCCCGCCCGTTCATCGCCGCACCCGTCATGCCGCCGGGGTTTCGGGCCTCCGCCGGCCGGCACCCTTCTTGCTATTCCGCATACCGGGGCAGGCAGGCATCACGCGATGGCCAGGAGAAGAAGGACGGTTGCACCATGCAGATCGACACCGCCTGGCGGCTTCTTTTCGGCACGATGGAGCGCGACCCGCAGGGGTTGAGCGCGCGTGTCCGCGGCATCGTCGCGGAAGCCATCGAGACCGGCCTGCTGGCGCCCGACATGCGGGTCCCGTCGAGCCGCAGCCTCGCCGAGGCGTTGGGCATTTCGCGCAACACCGTCAACGCCGCCTACCAGACCCTGATCGACGACGGCCTGCTGGTCTCGCGCGAGCGCAGCGGCTGCTTCGTCGCGTCATCGGACGACCGGCCGGCGTCGGGGCCGGCGGATGCCCGACATGGCGATGCCCAGGCCGCGGCGGACAGGGCCGGCGGCTGGGCGGCGCGCTTCGCCATCCGGCCGTCGCGGCTGCCGCAGATCACCAAGCCGCGCGACTGGATGGACTATCCCTATCCCTTCCTGTTCGGGCAGTTCGATCCCAGCCTGTTCCCCACCAACCCGTGGCGGGAGAGCGTCAAGGCGGCCTCCAGCGTGCAGGAGATCACCCGCTGGGCCCGCGACATGATCGACGACGACGATCCCGACCTGCTCGACCAACTGCGCCACAAGGTGCTGCCCCGGCGCGGCATCTTCGCCGGTCCAGGGGAGATCATCGTCACCATCGGCTCGCAGCATGCGCTGTCGATGCTGGTCCAGCTGCTGGTGGGCCGCGACACGCCGGTCGGCATCGAGAATCCGGGTTATCCCGACATGCGCCACATGGTCGGCATGGCGACCGCCGACATGCGGCCTCTGACCTGCGACGGCTTCGGCGTCGTGCCCGACGCGGTGTTCGCCGGGCGGCGGGTCGCCTTCGTGACGGTGGGGCACCAATGCCCGACCACGGCGGTCATGCCGGTCGGGCGGCGGCGCGAATTGCTGGAGTCCGCCTGCCGCCACGATGTCGTGCTGGTCGAGGACGATTACGAATCCGACCTGTCGGTCGAGGGCGATGCCGACCTGCCCTGCCTGAAGAGCCTCGACCGGGCGGACCGCGTCATCTACACCGGCAGCTTCTCCAAGATCCTGGCGCCGGGCCTGCGCATCGGCTACGTCGTGGCGCCCAAGCCGGTGATCGACGAGCTGCGCGTCCTGCGCCGTCTGATGCTGCGCCACCCGCCGACCAACAACCAGCGCAGCCTCGCCACCTTCATCCAGCTCGGCCATTACCGCCAGCATCTGCGCCGGACCGCCGCCGTGCTGGAGGAGCGGGCCGGGCGGATCGCCGACCTGCTGCCCGAGTGCCTGCCCGGCTTCCGCTTCCGCCGGGATTTCGGCGCCAAGAGCTTCTGGATCGAAGGTCCGCCCGGCCTGGACAGCCGCGACCTCGTCCGCAAAGCGCGCGAGCAGGGCGTCCTGATCGAGGCCGGCGACATCTTCTTCCTCGACCCCGCCGAGGGGCGCCGGTATTTCCGCCTCGGCTTCACCTCCATCGCCACCCACCGGATCGAACCGGGTTTGCGGCGATTGGGGGCGGTGCTGCGGAGCGGGGCGGCCTAGATTCGATGCCGGGGATCGGGGCAGGTCGCCTTTGACAGGATCGGTTCGGTGGTGCAACCATTCGTGTCAGCGTTGCCGTCGATCTTGCGACGCTCCACGGATCAGAAAGCACCCTTGATGAAGTTCCGCGTGTTGTCCGGTGCCGGCCTTATCCTGTTGTCGGCAGCAATGCCCGCGGCTGCAGCGGGTGCGGATACCCCCTCGAAGCCGATGGCAGTGAGCTGCACCGTCCTGCTGCCTCCGGCGCCAGTTCCGGGCTTGCCCGGAACGCTGCGCATGGTGGAGAAACTGACGGTTCCGCCCGGCTCCGACGCCCATCGTCACAAGCACGACATCGACGAGATGATGGAGGTGGTGAGTGGAAGCGGCCGTCTGTCGATCGACGGCAAGCCCGACGTCGTGCTCAAGCCCGGGGTCGTGGTGGAGATAGCGCCGGGCAAGCTTCACCAGCAGCACAACGACAGCGACGCCGAGCCGCTTATTTATACCGCCACCTTCATCGGCAAGGCGGGTGCGCATATGCTCACCCGTTATACCGGCGAGCGGGATCGGACCGCGGGCTGTCCGCACAGCTTGCCGAAGACGTGACATGGCTGGATCCGGCTAGAGCGAGGCTCCGCCGCAGACCAGGATCTGCTGCCCGGTGATGGCGGCGGCGGAGTCCGACAGCAGGAAGGCGGTCAGCGCCGCAACCTCCTCCGGCTTGACGAAGCGGCCGATCGGCGGGAGCTTCGGCGGCAGGCCGGTGCGGTTCGGGTCCTTCAGCATCGGGGTATCGGTCGCTCCCGGCGCCACCACATTCACCGTGATGCCGCGCGGCGCCAGTTCGAGCGCCCAGGAACGGGCGAGGCCGACCATCGCCGCCTTGGTCGCCGCATACTGGCCGCGGCCGGCGGCGCCCTGGGCGGTGCGGCTGCCGATCAGGACGACGCGGCCACCGTTTGCGCTGCCTTCCGGCATCCGCGGAACCACATGCTCGACAAGCTGCGTCGCGGCCTCGACATGCAGGCGCCACATCGCTTTTGCGTCCTCCCCGGCCAGCTCGCCGAGCTTGCCGACGCGCATGACACCGGCGGCATGGACCAGCGCATCGACCGGCGGCAGTCCGGCAAGGGCATCGGCCAGGGAGGCCGGTGCCATCAGGTCGGCGGCCGTGAAGCGCAGATGCGGGTGGGCGATGGCGGGGGCCGACCGGCTCATCCCCTCGACCAGCCAGCCCTCCTGCAACAGCCGCTCGGCGATGGCGGCGCCGATGCCCGAACTGACACCGGTCACCAGGGCGCGCCGTTGCCGCAGATCCGTGTTCATCTCGGCGATCCTCCGTCAGGCCACGGTCAGCGCGATGCGGCCGAGGCCGGGGAAGTCGGCGACGGCGCGGCTTCCGGGCTTGATGAAGAGGGTGCCGGTGCAGGACCCGGTGGTCACCGTGTCCCCGGCATGCAGCCCGCCGAACGGCCGGGCACCGACATTGGCGAGCCACGCCAGCAGGCGGATCGGGTCGCCGGCCTTGTTGCCGCCCACCACCTCGATCCTGCGCTCGCCGTCGATGTCCAACGTCAGGGGCTGGCTCACCGGATCGATGCGGCGCCAGTCGGCAGCAGCCGGACCGACGATCAGCGCTCCGTGATTGGCCTGATCGGCCAGCGAGGCGAGCGGACCCTGCGAGCCGTATCCGGCGAAGCGGGTATCGCAGATCTCGAAGGCCGGATGGACGGAGCCGATGGCGTCCAGCACCTCCTCCCGCGTCCACGGTTCGTCACGGGCCGGCAGGTCGCTCTTCAGGCGGTAGGCGATCTCCGCCTCGATTCCGATGACGCGGAACATGCTGGCCGGCAGCGTCCCGGTCTCGAAGAACAGCGTCTCGGCATGGATGGGGGCGCTGGACGGCTCGGCGTCGGGAGCGGAGGCGCCGACCTTCCAGGCGGTGACGGGGCCGATGCGGCGGGCGACTTCCGTCTGGATGGCGTAGGCGCCGGCCTTGTCGGCGGGCGTCGCCGCGGGGGGCAGCGCTTCGAGCGGGCGGTTGTCGCGGCGTGCGGCGAGCAGCGCCGCAGCGGCCTCACGAACGGCCTCGGCGGTCATGGTCATGGGACAAGTCCCCGGAAAATGAGGAATAGAGCGGGCGGGGACGCCGGCTGACGCCCCCATCGCCGGTCAGCGGCCGCCGCCCACCCAGTCGGGCGAGACGCGGCTGTATTTGATGGCCTGCCGGAAATAGGTGAAGGCGACATGCAGGTCGCCATCCGCCGTCTGGGTGACCGACGGATAGGAGAATTCCCGGTTCAGGCTGTCCTTGGAATTGTTGGTCATGCAGTAGCCGTCGCCGACCTCCAGGTTCCGGCGCAGTGGCCAGGTCACCCCGCCATCCTCCGACAGGGCCAGCGTCAGCGGCGCGCGGGGCGCGCCCCAGAAAGCCTTGCGGGCCGGCGCCTGCGCCGGAGGGGCGGCGACCGCCGCGGCAGCGCCGCCGGCCGGAACATCGTCCTCGATCTCGTCATAGAGCGAGGCGCGGCGCTCGGTGGCGTTTTCCGCACTGGATTCGTTGAAGACGATGGCGAGCCGGCCGTCGGCCAGCGCCGTCACCTGGATGGAGGAGTTGTTGTTGGGCAGCTCGGTCGGAACGGGCGCGCTCCACGTCCGGCCATTGTCGGTGGAGACGCTGCGATAGACATGGTCGGCCCAGCGGCTGCGGTAGAAGGCGGCCAGCGTGCCGTTGCGCAGGGGAACCACGCTCATGTGGACGCAGCCGACGCTGCCCGGCACCGCATGCTCGGTCCAGCTTTCGCCGCGGTCGCTGGAGATGCGCACCGCGCTGGTGTCGTTGTCGCCCACCCATTTCTCGCCCGGCGTGCCGTGGCAGAGGAAGGTCGGCAGCAGCCAGTCGCCGTTCGGCAGCACCACCACCGGCTGGCGGATGAAGATGCCGTCGCCATTCGTCCCTTCGAACAGGGTGCGGATCGGACCCCAGCTGTGCCCATGGTCGGCGGAGTTGCGGCAGCGGACGACGGCGGTGTCCTGGTTGCCGGAGATTTGCGCGGTGTAGAACAGCCACAGCGTGCCGTCCGGCGCGGGGAACAGCACCGGATTCTGTTCCGAGCGGGTCGGGTCGTCCGACAGCTTGACCGGGTCGGTCCAGCGCTCGCTGCCTTTGGCCAGCCGCGAGAAGTAGATCGAGATGTCGGGAATGCCTTCCTGGGTGCCGCCGAACCAGACGCAGCCGAGATCGCCGTTGCCGAGCACGGCGATGTTGGCGGCGTGGTTCTGCACGCAGGGCGACGGCAGATAGGAATCGCGGCGCCCGGTGTCTCCTTCCGTGGGCGCGATGCGCCCGCGGTCGGTGGTGGAGGGCAGGCGGGAGGATGTGATGGTCGAGGATGTGGTCATGGCGGTCACATGAAAACTGGGGCAGGGGGGCGGAGCGTCATCGTGCGTCGGCTTGCGGAGGGGCTGCGACCATCGCCGGGGCGCTGCGGCCGCGGACCAGCCGCTCCACCGCCATCACCAGCATCGGCGTCAGCAGGGCGACATACATGTTGTCGATGCCGTAGGGGTTGCCCATCACGTACCAGACGGTGGTGCTGACGGTGGCGCCCAGCAGGCCCAGCGTGGCGCCGAGGTTGCTGGCGAACAGCGGCAGGAAGAAGCCGATCATCGCGACGACCGTGATCGACAGGCGCAGCGCCCGGGTGAAGAAGGACAGCTTCAGGATTTCCGGCACGAAGAAGACGAAGATCAGCGGCAGGAAGCCGATGATCAGCGACAGGATGCGGGTGGTGCGGAATTCCTGTTCCGGCGTCGGCTTCTTCCACGGCACGTAGAAGTCACGCACCGCCAGCGAGGCGATGGCGAGCGCCACGGTGCTGACGCTGACGAAGACCGAGGCGACGAGCGAGGTGGTGACGACGGCGGCCATCAGCGGATGCATGGCGTCGAGGAACACCGGCAGCGCGTAGAGGCTCTTCATGTCGGGATGGAGGTAATGGGCGGTGACGCCGATCAGCGCCAGCATGATGCCGAGCGGCAGGCAGAAGATGGCGGCGTAGAAGGCGGAGCGCTGGGCTTCGCCGGCGCTGCGGTTGGACGAGATCGCCTGGATGACGAATTGGGTGGAGAAGATGGCGCCGACGGTGCCGATGACCCAGGCGAAGATCGTCGGCAGGCCGATGGTGCCGTCGATGGTGAAGTAGTGGGCCGGCAGCTTCTCGACCATCGGGCCGATGCCGCCGCTGAGCGACAGGGCGGTGCCCAGCAGCAGGGCGATGCCGATGAGCTTGATGGCGCTGTGCAGGACGGTGACGTAGGCGATGCCCTTCAGCCCGCCGAACACGTAGTAGAAGGTGCTGACCACCGCGATGATGACCATCGCCCAGGTCAGGTTGAGGTTCATCACCGTGGACAGCGCCGCGGCACCGCTGATGTAATTGCCGACATTCACCAGCAGCAGCGCATACATCATGATGATCGACACCGTCCGCATGGTGGAGGTGCCGTAATACTTCGCGATGGCGGCGGAGATGGTGTATTCGCCCGAGCCGTAGATGCGCTTGGCGAAGAACAGGCCGAACAGCAGGAAGCCGATCGAGGCGCCGAGCACCGACCAGGCCGACGCCATGCCGGAGCTGAAGGCCTCCTGCGCGGTGCCGACGGTGGACTTGGCGCCGATGAATTCGGACATCAGCAGCACGCCGACGACCGCCGCCGGCATCGACCGCGCGGCGTTCATGAACTCGCCGTTGTTGCGGCTGCGCAGCCGGATCGTCAGCCAGGAGGTGAAGAGGATGTAGAGGACGACGATCCCCAGGATGAGCGCACTTTCTCCACTGGTGAAATGGTTCATGGACGGGTCTCCCTAACGGGCGGATGGATCCGCCTTCAGTGTTGTTCAGGGCGGTGTTGTTCGGGGATTTGGCGCCGGCCTTGTATCGTCACGGCGCCATGCGGCGTGGAACAGCGTCACACCGCTTCGGCATAGCGGGCCGCGATGGCCTTGACCTGGGCGTCGACCTCGTCGGCGATCAGCACCGGGGCGCGGCTGAATCCGACCTCCGGCATGGCGCTGCGGAGCGCGCGCTTGACCATCGCCGGCGGGAAGCCCAGCGCGTAGAGCTCCTTGCGGAGCGTGCTGAAATGGGACTGGTGCGCCTCGGCCGCGGCGGCGTCGCCGGCCACGAAGGCGGCGTGGATGCCGTTGAGCGTCACCGGCGCGATGTTGCCGAGGCCGGAGATGCAGCCGGCGGCACCGTTGCGCAGGCCGTGCAGCACCAGCGAATCCGGGCCGACCAGCACGTCGAAATCGTCACGGCCGCGCGCGACGGCGAGGAAGCCGTCCAGGCTCTCCTGCGAGCCGGCGCTGTCCTTGATGCCGATGATGTTCGGGTGGTCGGCCAGGATGCGGGCGGTCTCCGGCTCCAGCGTGTTCCCGGTGCGGGCGGGGATGTTGTAGAGATAGACCGGAACCGTCAGCGCGTCGGCGACGCGGCGGTAATGCTCCACCAGTTCGGCCTGGGAACAGGCGATGAAGGACGGGGTGATGGCGGAGACCGCCTTGACGCCCAGCTTCTCGACCGCCTTGCCCAGCGCGATGGTCTGGTGGGTGGAGATCTCGCCGATATGGGCCAGCACCGGCACCTTGCCGGCGGCGGCCTCGACGCAGGTCTCCGCCACCGCCAGCTTCTCGTCGAAGGACAGGGCGTAGAATTCGCCGTTGGTACCGGCGCAGAAGACGCCGTTGCCGGCGGACGCCTGCCGCTTCACCTGCCGTCGCAGCGCTGCGATTTCGACGCGCTCGTCGTCGTCGAAGGGGGTGACGATCGCGACGAAGGGTCCGCCGATCTTGGGGCCGCTGGTGTTGCTCATGAACTTTGACCTTTCAACGAACGGGATGGGTGTCGCGCCGCGCCGTCAGGCGGCGGCGCGGTACATGCCCAGGATGTCCTCGCGGCTGAGGTCGCGCGGGTTGTTGTCGAGCAGCCGGCGGATGGCGTGCGCCTCCTCGGCCATGCGCGGCAGATCGGTCTCGGGCACGCCGAACTCCGACAGACGCATGGTGCAGCCGAGCTCCAGGCACCAGCCGTAAGCGGCCTCGAACACCGCTGCGGGATCAGTGGCGGCCGGCAGGCCGAGCGCTTCCAGCACCGCGGCGGTCTTGGCCGGGACGGCCGGCGCGTTGAAGGCCAGCACATGCGGGAAGATCAGCGCGTTGGCGGCGCCATGCGGGATGTGGTGGCGGGTGCCCAGCGGGTAGGCGACGGCATGGCCGGCCGCCGTGTTGACCGGACCCAGGCAGATGCCGCCATAGAAGGACGCCAGCGACAGGCCGGCCCGCGCCTCGCGGTCGCCGCCGTCGGCGATGGCCCGCGGCAGGAAGCGGCCGACCAGCCGGATGCCCTCCAGCGCATAGAGGTCGATCAGCGGATGAGCCTTGCGGTTGGTGTAGGCCTCGACGCAATGGGCCAGCGCATCGACGCCGGTGGCGGCGGTGACGGCGGCCGGCACGCTCAGCGTCAGGTCCGGATCGACCACCGCGACGTCGGCCAGCATGTGGACGCTCTGCACCGCCAGCTTGCTCATCGTCGCGGGATCGGTGACCAGGGCGCGGGTGCCGACCTCGCTGCCGGTGCCGGCGGTGGTCGGGACCTGGACCAGCGCGGCGCGCTTGCCCGTCACCTTCTCCGGCCCGACGACGTCGCGGATGGTCTGGCCGCTGCCGGGCAGGACGGCGGCCAGCTTGGCCAGATCCATGGCGCTGCCACCGCCGAAGCCGATCACCACCTGCGGCTCGACCCGTTCTGCGACGGCGAGCAGCGCCTCCAGGTTGGGGACGTCGGGTTCGGGCTTGATGTCGGCGAAGACGGTGACGGCGCCTTCCAGCCCCAGCCGGTCCACGCGGGCGGCGTTGAAGGCGTCGGCGACCACCAGGATGCGGGTGAGGCCGCGCTCGCGCACCCAGCGGCCGGTCTCAGCCGCCGTACCGGCGCCGAAGACGACGCGGGGTGGGCGGAGCAGGTCGATGGGCGTGGTCAGGTCGATGGTGCTCATTTTCCAGGTTCCTCAGGCGGCGACGCGCACGCGGGCGGCGGCCAGCTTTTCGGCGTAGTCGATGGCCTCAATCAGGCTCAGCTCGTTGGCGATGCCCTTGCCGGCGATGTCGAAGGCGGTGCCGTGGTCGACGGAGGTGCGGATGATCGGCAGGCCGAGCGTGATGTTGACGCCGCTCAGCGCATCCCAGGTGCCGGTTTCCGGATTGACGTTGAAGCCCAGCAGCTTGACCGGGATGTGGCCCTGGTCGTGGTACATGGCGACCACCGCGTCGTACTGGCCGGCGCGTAGCTTGACGAAGATGGTGTCGCCCGGCACGGGCCCGATCACGTCCAGCCCGTCGGCGACGCATCGCTTGATGACCGGCTCGGTCACTTCGATGTCCTGGCGGCCGAACAGCCCGCCTTCGCCGGCATGGGGATTCAGCGCCGCGATGGCGATGCGGCGGCGCGGCAGGCCGAGCCCGGCCAGCGTCTCGTCGGTGCGGTCGATGACGTAGCGCAGCCGTTCCGGCGTCAGCTTCTTCGGCACGTCCTCCAGCGCGATGTGGGTGGTGACGTGGCTGACCCGCATGTTGCCGTGGGCCAGCATCATCACCGAACCGCGGGCGCCGGTCAGTTCGGCCAGCAGGTCGGTGTGCCCGGCATAGTGATAGCCGGCCTTGTTCATCGCCTCCTTGTTCAGGGGGGCGGTGACGATGCCGTGGATGCGGCCGGCTTCCGCCAGACGCACCGCACGTTCCACCGCCAGATAGGCGAAGCGGCCGCCGTCGACCGACAGCACGCCGGGACGGATTGGCTCGCCTTCCGGCCCCGCCTGGAGGCAGGCCAGCGCCGGCCACTCGCCATCGACGTCGGTGACCTCCGGGAAGTCGAGGTCGCTGCCGAGCGCGTCGCGCGCCGCGTGGAGGGCGGGGTTGCTGCCGATGACCAGCAGGCGCAGCGTGCCGTCGGCCAGCCGGTCCTTCAGACGCGCGCAGGCCTTCACGATGATCTCCGGCCCGACGCCGGCCGGATCGCCCATGGTGATGGCCAGATGCGGTGTCATGCTTGTTCTCCCTGATGAAGCGGCGCATCCAGCGCGAGCAGCCGGCGCAGCAGCGCCGGGTCGCCGAAGGCTCCCGATTTAGAGATGACGCGGACTCCGTCGAAGCGGCCGCCGCGCAGGATGGAGCAGGGCACCCCCGGCCAGACATGGCCGTCGAGGTCCAGCCGGTCGGCTTCCAGCGCCAGGCAGAGGCCGCGCAGGGTCTCGCCGCCCGCCACCAGCAGCGTTCCCGGCGGGTCGAGCCGGCGGACCAGCCGGGCGAATTCCCGTTCGATCCGCTGCGCCGCGTCGGCCCGCGCCAGCCCGTCGGGCAGGGCAAGGGTGGCGAGCGCGAGGCCGTCGCGGTCCAACCGCTGGGCCAGCACCGCGGCCCCGGTCGGGCCGCCGTCGGGCAGCGCCAGCACATGGTCGGAACAGGCGTCGAGCTGGGCCGCCATCGCCGGATGGTTGGTGCCGAACAGCCCCAGGATCGGGCGCGGCAGCCGCAGCGGAGCGCCGTCGCCGGAGACACCGCCCATCTGCCGGGCCAGGGCGCCGGCCAGACCGCTGCTGCCGCACCACAGCACCCGGCCGGTCAGCGCAAGACCCGCAGCGGCGATGGCGTCGAGATCGGCGTCGGCCTCCGCATCCCACAGGCTGAGGCCCGCGGGCACCGGCTCGCCGGGGCAGCGGGGCTGGACGGCCTGGCCCTCCCGCTCCAGATCGGCGCGCAGGTCGCTGGCCGCGGGCGTCCAGCTGCGCCCGTCATCCCCGCGGGCGAGCTGGAGTCCGGCGCGGGTGATGCGGCCCTGATAGGGGAAGGCTGGGGCGACGATGATGTGGTCGGGCGCCGTGGCGGCGATCCAGGCGGCGATCTCCGCCCCGGCATGGCCGCGCAACAGGCTGTCGAGCTTGGCGTAATGGAGCGTGCCGGGGACGCGCGGCAGACCGGCGGCGATGGCGGCCACCCGGCGCCGTGCCGCGTCGCGCGTCGCCTCGCGGGTGCCGCTGTCGAAAGCGAGTTCGTTCGGCAGGACGGGGTAGGGCAGGCCCTGCCAATAAACGGGAATCGGACCGGTGAGGACGGCGAACTGGGCGGCGGTGTCGAGCGCCCCGGTCAGGTCGTCGGCGATCAGGCACGGGCGCCGCGGCGCCGGTGATCCGGTCGCCGCCCGGATGCCGTTCGGCGACCCATCCTGTGGAACCATGCTGTCCATGGGTGATCCCCATCCTTCGAGCGGCGGCCACCGCAAGGCGATGACATGCAGCCGGGCGCTCCCGCCGCCCTTGATGATGTCCCATTCCATCACAGCGCTGCGGAGATATCAATATGTTGTAATCTTGTCTAATCGAAAATGCTGCGCTTGCGGAGTTTTTGCGCCTTACATGTTTACAGGATTATGGCAGAGCATCCAAAGCGCAGTGCCCCGCAGCCGGAAGAGGCCGCAGGGCGAAGCGAGCGGGAGCGGGAAAGCGGGCTCGGCTGGCCCGGCAGGGAGAAATTCAGGGGAAGGTTCTACAGGGAAAGATCCAGGGCGCGTCCTTCGAACACACGGTCGCGCGACCCTTCCAGATGCCGGCGCATCCGCATGCGGGCGGTTTCGCCGTCCCGTTCCCGGATGGCGTCGAAGATGCCGAGATGCTCCTCGTACACGCCGGACAGGCCCGAACTGGGACCCATCAGCGACACGCTATGGAACTTCATGCCGACGGAGATGTGGTCCTTCAGCGCCTGCATCGACGACATGTAATAGTGGTTGTTCGTTGCCTCGGCGATGGCGGTGTGGAAGGCATAGTCGGCATCCTCGCGGTGCCGGTGCGCGCGGGTCGCATCGCCCATCAGGTTGAGCGCCGCCGCGATCCTGTCCAGGGCGTCGTCGTTCCAGCGCAGGGCGGCATGATAGGCGTGGTCCGGCTCGATGGTCAGCCGGAACTCGTAACAGCGCTGGATGTCGGCGATCGTCTCCACCGGGGCGTAGCCGAGCACCGGCTGGCTTTCCTCCGCCGCCACCCGGACGAAACTGCCGGCGCCCTGGCGGGAATAGATCAGCCCGTCCGTCCGCAGCCGTTTCAGCGCGTCGCGAACCACCGGTCGGGACACCTGAAAACGGGCGGCGAGTTCGTTCTCGCCGGGCAGCCGCTCGTCGGGCTGGAAATCGCCGGCGCTGATCTGGGCAAGCAGCAGCTGGTAGACCCGGGTAACGAGCGGCGTCTGGCGCGTACGGAGGACCTGCGCTCCTTCCCCGCCATCGTCAGCCACCGCGCTGGCCACCTGGTTCGCCGAACCGTCGCTTTCCGCTCGCATCCTGTCGCTCCGATCCATTGCCCGTCAGCCCTCTGTTGTCGGGTATTTGTAAACATGTAAGCGCCATGTTGCCAGCTTTTCAATGGGGGCGGCTTTGCCCGATTCGGCAATGCGGCGAGGACCAGCAGAGCGTGGTTGCGGCGCCGGTCGCTGACGGGGGTCTTGAGGAAGGGGGTGGCGAACACTGCGCCATGGCACTTCCGGCTTGGCCGGGGAGACCGTCCCATCTTGCCTGGCAGGCCTCAGCCGGCTGGGGCGAAGCCGGCCTCGGTCAATTTCAGTCGCCGCAGATCGACTCCCATCTCGGTGCGGAAGCGGGCAACGGCCGCATCGCCCAGCCGGCGCGCGGTGGCGCTGTCGCCGCGCTTCATGGCATCCATATAGGCGGCGTGCTGGATCAGGAAGTTCAGCATCAGCACCTCGGACAGTTCCTGGCGCTGGGCCTCGTCGAGCCGCACATATCCGGGGTTGGAGGCGATCGTCGGCCGGATCTGGTCGCGCACGGCCTGGGCTTGGGCGCGGTTATTGTCGGCGCCGTTCGCCATCGCCCAGTTGAGGATCCAGTAGCTGGCCATGCTGTCGGCCATGTCGCCCGGGCGCAGGCCGTCACCGGCAACGATCTCCGCCCAACTGGCCACCGGATCGTGTCGGGCCATGGCCTCGGCAATGCGCCTGCCGCCCTCTTCGCCGGCTTGCTTGCCCATCCAGTCGGCGAACTGACGACGCACGCGGACGCTCACCGCCGGCGAGGCGCGGTAGGTCGTGGCGGCTGCCGGGTCGGTAGGGCGTGCCGGCTGTTGCGCCGATTGCGTCTTGCCGCCGCGACCGGACTTGATCGCGCTGTCGACCCTCTGCCTGTTGAGGATGTCGGACATCACGTAATTGTTCGGAAGCACCGTCGGCATGTCCTGAGCGGCGGCAGGCGCCGCCCAGGGCAAGGCAAGCATCAACAGAACGGGCGTGAATAGACGAGCGAGGTGCATGGGCCGGCATCCTTCCATGCTCCGCCGCCGATCTAATGTGGTGGACAGGCGACGGCGGGCGGAAAGCGGTGGATTGTTCCGCCGCCTTCCATGACTTTCCAGTTCGCCGACGTGGTAATCATCTGGTGGAGGCCACCCCCGGCATGGGAGGCACTGTCTTCCCTTCCTGCACTCTGCGCCCTCACTCCACCGTAACGCTCTTCGCCAAGTTCCGCGGCTGATCCACGTCCGTCCCCTTCAGCACGGCGGTGTGGTAGGCCAGCAGTTGGACCGGGATGGCGTAGAGCAGCGGGGCGACCAGCGGGTCGCAGGCCGGGAGTTCGACCGACCAGCGGACCTTGTCCTTCAGCTTGTCGATGCCCTTCCTGTCGGCCAGCAGCAGCACCTTGCCCGACCGCGCGCAGACCTCCTGCACGTTCGACACCACCTTCTCGAACAGGGCGTCGGACGGCACCAGCACGATCACCGGCACATTGTCGTCGATCAGGGCGATGGGGCCGTGCTTCAGCTCGCCGGCGGCATAGCCTTCGGCGTGGATGTAGCTGATCTCCTTCAGCTTCAGCGCACCTTCCAGGGCCAGCGGATACATGGCGCCGCGGCCGAGATAGAGCACGTCGCGGGCTTCCGACACCTCCTGCGCCAGCTCCTTCAGCCGCTCGTCATGGGCCAGAACATCGGCGGCGCGGGCCGGCACCTCGCGGAGCGCGTGGGCGATCTGCTGCATGCGCTCCTGGTCGATGGCGCCACGGGCGCGGCCGACGGTGACGGCAAGGCAGGCCAGCGTGGTCAGCTGGGTGGTGAAGGCCTTGGTCGAGGCGACGCCGATCTCCGGTCCCGCCATGGTGTAGAGCACGGCGTCGGATTCCCGTGCAATGGTGCTTTCCGGGGCGTTGACGATCGACAGGATCTTCTGGCCCTGGCGCTTGCAGTAGCGCAGCGCTTCCAGCGTATCCAGCGTCTCGCCCGACTGCGAGATGAACAGCGCGATGCCGCCCGGTGGCAGCGGCGCCTCGCGGTAGCGGAACTCCGAGGCGATGTCGACCTCGACTGGAATGCGGGCCAGCGTCTCGAACCAGTATTTGGCGACGAAGCCGGCGTAATAGGCGGTGCCGCAGGCGACGATGGTCAGCTTGGACGCGCCGGCGAGGTCGAAGGGGAAGTCCGGCAGGGTGAAAGTGCCGGTTTCCGGGTTGATGTAGGCGTTCAGCGTGTCGCCGATGACCTGCGGCTGCTCGTAGATTTCCTTGAGCATGTAGTGGCGGTAGCCGTCCTTGCCGATCAGGGCGCCGGACACCGCCGTGGTCTTCACCGGCCGCTCCACCACCGCGTCGGCGGCATCGTGGACGATGGCGGCAGTGCGGCTGACCTCGACCCAGTCGCCGTCCTCCAGATAGCAGATGCGGTTGGTCAGCGGCGCCAGCGCGAAGGCGTCCGATGCCAGATACATCTCGCCGTCGCCATAGCCGATCGCCAGCGGCGTGCCGTGGCGGGCGCCGATCATCAGCTCGTGTTCGCCGGCGAAGATCAGCACCAGGGAGAAGGCGCCGGTGAAGCGCTTGAAGGCGGCGGCCGAGGCCTGGACCGGCGTCATGCCCTGCTGGTCCAGGTAATAGGTGACGAGGTGGACGATCACCTCGGTGTCGGTGGCGCTTTCGAAGACATAGCCGTGGCCGGTCAGCTCGTCCTTCAGCTCCTGGTAGTTCTCGATGATGCCGTTGTGGACGACGGCGACGCGCTTGGTGGCATGCGGGTGGGCGTTGTTCTCCGTCGGGCCGCCATGGGTCGCCCAGCGGGTGTGGCCGATGCCGACGGTGCCGGACAGCGGCTGGTCGCGCAGCTTCATGTCCAGGTTGGCCAGCTTGCCCTCGGCGCGGCGGCGCTCGATGTGGCCGTTCACCAGGGTGGCGACGCCCGCGCTGTCATAGCCGCGGTATTCGAGCCGGCGCAGGCCCTCCACCAGCCGGGGGGACGCGTCGTGAATGCCGTTGATGCCGATGATGCCGCACATGGACCTGATGCTCCTGAAAAAAAGATGCCGACCGGAGAAGAAGACCCGAACCGACCTTACGCCTTTTTCGCTTTCTCGTTTTGCTTCCGTTCGCGGAAACGCTTCGCCCACCCGGCGTAAGCCTTCTGGCTGCCGCGGGCGACCACCAGCGCGTCGGACTCCACCGCCATCGTCACCACGCTGCCGGCGCCGACGATGGCGCCGTCGCCGATGACGACCGGGGCGACCAGCGCGCTGTTCGAGCCAATGAAGGCGCCGGCGCCGATCTCCGTCCGGCTCTTGGAGAAGCCGTCATAGTTGCAGGTGATGGTGCCGGCCCCGATGTTCGCCTTGGCCCCGACGCGGGCGTCGCCGATGTAGGTCAGGTGGTTGGCCTTGGCGCCGGCTTCGATCACCGCGTTCTTCACCTCGACGAAATTGCCGATATGGGCATCGGGGCCGATCTCGGCGCCGGGGCGCAGCCGGGCATAGGGGCCGATGACGGCGCCGCTGTCGATGCGCACGCCTTCCAGATGGCAGTAGGGCTTGATCTCCACCCGGTCGCCGACGGTGACGCCGGCGCCGAAGAAGCAGCCGGGCCCGACCACCACGTCGCGGCCGAGTTTGGTGTCGACGCTGAGGAAGACGCTGTCGGGGTCGATCAGGGTGGCGCCATTGTCCATCGCCGCCTTGCGCAGCCGGCGCTGCAGCAGCTTCTCCACCTCCGCCAGCTCGGCGCGGGAATTGACGCCGACCACCTCGGCCGGGGCGGCTTCCACCACGGCGCAGGCCATGCCGGCGCGGCGCGCGATCTGGACCACGTCGGTCAGGTAATATTCGGACTTGGCATTGTCGTTGCCGACGCTGCCGATCAGGTCGACCATGCGGGCGCCGTCGAACGCCATCAGGCCGGCGTTGCACAGGGTGACCGCGCGCTCCTCCTCGCTGGCGTCGAGATACTCGACGATCTTCTCCAGCCCGCCGCGGGCGTTCAGGATCAGCCGGCCATAGGCGCCGGGATCGGTGGGCCGCATGCCCAGCACCACCACCGCCGGGTCGGCCGCCTGCCGGCGGGCCTGCACCAGTGCGCGCAGCGTATCCGGCGTGACCAGCGGCGTGTCACCATACAGCACGATGACGTCGCCGGTGAAGCCCTCCAGCAGGCCGAAGGCGGCGCGCACGGCGTCGGCGGTGCCGCGCTGCTCATGCTGGACCGCGGTGGGGTAGGGGGCGACGGCGGCGGCGACGCTGTCCATGCCGGGGCCGACCACGACCACGACATGGTCGGGGTCGAGCGTCTTCACCGCGGCCAGCACATGCCCGACCATCGGCCGGCCGGCAACCCGGTGCAGCACCTTGGGCAGATCGGATTTCATGCGCGTGCCCTTGCCGGCGGCGAGGATCACGCAGGCGAGCGGACGATGGGCCATGGTGGTGTTCCTGGTCGAGCCTGTGTGGGACGGAAAGCTGGTCGATGAGGTGCCGTACTTGAGCCGGGAAAGGTTAAGACATCACTGCCGGGAAGGAGGAGGCCTCTTTCGGAATTGCCACTGAACCACCCGCAATTCCGGGAGTGGTGTGCCACAGGAAGCCGTGCAAGCCCAAGTCAACTTTTGTTTCAATCTGCAATGATTAAATGTTTCCAAGGGGTTTGCCTGTTCAACTTTCCCAAGCTTCATGTCGTTGATTTTCCGGATTCGCGGTGGCCGGGCTCTCCAGAGCCCAACGCCCCGCCCGCGCCAGCAGTGAGGCAGGGGCTTGCCGCTAGCTATGAAAACGTAACGCTTCAGTTCCGGATGAGGATTGCGTGCCGAGTGTACGGCGTTGGAAAATCCTATTCTGTTCTAGGGCTTATCGGAGGCCGGGTTAACCAGTATTGTCACGGAAGTAGCGTTTCCCCGCCACCCCGTCAACTCGACCTTTAGGTCTGCGTGGCACGGTACCCACAGCCGGGTATTGGGCTTTTTCTGGGTAGCCTGGAGCGCGGAGCGGGCATAATCGTCCCACCGTATCTTGCTGGGGTCCGATGACCTCCGGCCATCGTAGAGCGTCAGCGCCGCAGCCCGGAGCATATGCGCGACGGTGAGCGGAACGTTGCAGTCTTCCATCAAGGCGTGGCGATAAGCACTTCTTTATCGAAGACGGGCACCGTAAACTGTCGTTCCTGCATGGTACCGTATTCGAGTGAAACCAATGAACAATATTGAGATGGCGCTGAGCTCCATGCGATCAGGAGATCTTGGGGCGGCGGAAAAATATTTGAAAGAGGATTTGAGAGAGAAGGGCGAGAATGCTGACGCTTTTTCTCTCCTTGCTGTGGTCGCGCACCAGGGCGGCAACCTTTCGACCGCGATCACTTATACGATGAAGGCGCTTTTGCTTGATGAAGGCCATAGGATTTCGCGAGCAAACATAAAAAAGCTTGTTCAATATCATAAGGATGAATGTTTAAAAGTTGCCCGCCAGTTTAGAGCAGAGGAGCGCATTTCGGATGCTATGTATATATTTAGGCTTGTTGCGGAATATTTTCCAGAGTCTCTGAATGCTCAAGTTAGTATTGGTGACTGGGGTAATGACAATGCAGGATTTATCAGTCATTTTCCATATTCGCCTCGCGCATCTTTTAGTATTAAGCCCTCTTCTGGTCTGAGGCAGCCGTTCACTTATCGTGGGGGCGACACCTTCCATGTAGAGACCGCATCTGGCATCTTTCCTGTCAAATTTAACGATAAAAACAAGCAATTCTCGAGCGTCACCGAGACAGATCCTCATAAATTCTATGAACCGGAGATATTGACGCTGATCGATGAATTTCTTCCTGAAGATGGCACTATGTATGACATTGGTGCGAACTGGGGGCATATCTCAATATTTGCAGCAACAAGACCAGGATTTTCGGGGTCGGTATTTGCGTTCGAGCCCGATGCGGAAACATATCAAGATTTGTCTTCAGTCGTTCAACAAGCCGGGCTTCAGTCAAAGATCCACTGCTTGCGCGTTGCGGCTTCTGATCGAGCGGGAGAAGCAAGCATTTATAGAGCAAACAACAATCACTCGGGGCTTACAAGGCTGACAAGTGAAGGGAATTCTTTGATAGCTGGTGTCGAGTGGATGAAGAGCGGAAGCTGCACGACCTGCCGAGTGGATGACGTGCATGGAACCGGCCGCGTGGACTTGATCAAGATTGATGCAGAGGATCATGAACTTGAAGTTCTATCCGGCGCAACGCGGACTATCGAAAGAGACCAACCATTCGTAATAATGGAAAACTGGATATCCGTAGATAAGTCTGAAACCACGATCGCCCCTCTCAAGTTGTTGAGTTCATACGGATACGTGCCATTTGTGCCGGTCTGGAGTGGTTTGGACAGGAGAACCGGCGGGATATATTATTCTCTTCTCCGGTCGCGAGTTAAGGATCCTGATGCTGCATTTCATCTATTTTCCATCGACGAGAATACGCGGTTCTCGCTGTGGCCGGCAGTCAATATCTTCGCTGCTCACAGAAGCCGCATCTCCGATGTGGCTGTCAAAGCGTTCAGCTGATCGGATTTTCAAGGGATCGTAGGTAAGTCCCCGAGGGTTGCCGGGTCGGCCCGGCGGTCCGCCGATGGCGGAGTGACGCCGGTCAGATGCACCACCACGCTGCCGAAGTCGCTGTCCGTCTCCAGCCTCACCGGCAGGGGCGGATAGCCGGCGGCGACCGGTGCCAGCCAAAGCTGCACCGGCGGCCGGTCCGCCGGGTTGCTCCGCTGCCAGAACCGGCCGGACGGCGACGACTTGGCGTAACCGGCCACCGGCTTGTAGGTCACCCGGCATTGCTGGGCGACGCCGGAAAAGATCGAGTAGCGCGAGGGATCGACGACACGCCGCCCCACCTCGCCGAACACCATGTCGTAGCGGCGACGGCCGTCGAAAACCGGCAGCGACCGGTCGCAGCCCCCGCCGGCCCCCACGGCGAACAGCAGGTCGAGCACGGCGGTCAGCGGATCCAGCGTGTCCCGCTGCAGCGCCGGGGGCACCGGCTCCCGCTCGTCGCTCTCCGGCGGCGGCGAGACGCTGGCCGAGACCTCGCCCTGCGGTCCATAGGTCAGGGTGACGTCGCGCGGCTCGCCGCGGAACCGGCTGGTCTGCCGGTGGCTGGCCGGTCGCAGGTCGCCGCCCCGGACTTGGCCGTCGCTCTGCGAGTCCGTGCGCCAGCTGAACAGCCGCCCGATGGTGCCGCCGGTCACCGCCGACACCGCGATCCGGTACCGGTCGCCGGTCACCTCCAGTGTCGCGTCGACGTCCAGCGCGGTGACGCCGCCGACGAAGACCCGGTAGGTCGCCTTCGCCGGCTCCGCCAGCGCCATGGCCGGTGCGAGGGGAAGCAGGGGAAGCGACAGGCCGGCTGCCATCAGGGCCGTCCGGACAGGGGAGGAGAGGCGGAAGGGGCTGGGCTGGGGCACGGTCCAGGGCTCCTGCGGTCGGCGGATGGTTTTTTAGATGGGGATGAATCTGGTGCTTGACACCCGGCGGGGAAGGCCGTAGAAACCCGCCCACCGCAGCGGCGGGGCCGGCGAAAGACGGTCGTGACGCTTCCGGAACGGTGAAATGGGCATCCGGATGGACCGTCCAGGATTACCGGTTCGGGGTAAAGAGTTTCAGGGTTCGGGCGCGTAGCTCAGCGGGAGAGCATTCGCTTCACACGCGAAGGGTCACAGGTTCAATCCCTGTCGCGCCCACCATCACGAAAAAGGCTCCGGACGAAAATCCGGGGCCTTTTTCAATTCCGGCGATCGTTTTCCCTGCGCCGCAGCCTCGCCGGTCATGGGCCGATCATGATCAGCGAGAGCGCGGTCGATTGACGCAGATCAGCCCTCTTCGCGCCGCGATGCGATAGACAGGGGGCATCCTTGTCACCCGCTTCGGAAAGCCAGATCACATGGACGATACCCGTATCGCTTTGCTCTCCCTCGGCCTGCTGGTCGCGGTCCTCGCCGTCATCATCGGTTCGGTGATCTTCGTCCCGTCCTTCACCGCGCTGCTGGCCACGCTGCTGGCCTGGGCGAATCTGGCCTATCTGGTCGGCATCACGATCAAGCGGTGATTGCCAAGCGGTGATCGCCAAGCGCTGAGCCGGCGCGCTGATCGGAAACCGCGGCGGGAAGGGGGCTCCCTGACTCCGCCGCGGCTGCCGAACCCCGATGTTCGGGCAACAGTCTGTCTTGCAGAAAGCTTTTCTGGACAGGAACGGTCCGGCGGGTTATCCAGCGCCCGTTCTCGAAGCGCAGGGACCGCCGCCATGACGCCGATCGCCGCCGACCCATCCTCCCGTCCGCTGCCGATCCTGAGGACGGTCGAGGACCTGCGTGCCCAGGTCGCGGTCTGGCGCCGGGACGGGTTGACCGTCGCGCTGGTGCCGACCATGGGGGCACTGCATGACGGGCATCTGGGCCTCGTCCGGCGCGGTTGCGAACTGGCCGACCGGGTGATCGCCAGCGTCTTCGTCAACCCGACCCAGTTCGCCCCCCACGAGGATTTCGACCGCTATCCGCGGGACGAGGGCGGCGATGCCGCCAAGCTGGCCTCGGCCGGCTGCCATGCGCTCTATGCGCCGACGGTCCGCGCCATGTATCCGCAAGGCTTCGCCACCGCCATCTCGGTCGGCGGCCCGGCGGAAGGGTTGTGCGGCGCCTTCCGGCCGCAGATGTTCGGCGGCGTGGCGCTGGTGGTGACCAAGCTGTTCCTGCAGGCCCTGCCCGACGTCGCGGTGTTCGGCGAGAAGGATTACCAGCAGCTTATGGTGATCCGCCGCTTTACCCGTGACCTCGACATTCCCGTCCGCGTCGAAGGGCTGCCGACGGTACGCGAGGCCGACGGACTCGCCATGTCGTCGCGCAACGCCTATCTCGACGCCGCGGAACGCGCCGGCGCGCCTGAACTGTACCGGGCGCTGACCTTGGCCGCCGATGCCCTGGCGCGGGGGGCGGAGGCCGACGGTGTCCTGACCGGCATCCGCGGCCGTATCGCCGAAGCTGGGTTCGGCACCATCGACTATGTCGAACTGCGCGATGCCGAAACGCTGGAGCCGGTGACTTCCGTCTCCCGTCCGGCCCGCCTGCTGGCCGCCGCCTGGATGGGCAAGGCCCGGCTGATCGACAATGTGCCGGTGATCCCCGCCGCTTGACCGGCCGGGGAGTGGCTGCAGAGTGGCCGGGAAGTGATGATGCCGGCCAGATCGGCATTTGACCGATATTTGTTGCGTGCCTAGCATCCGTCCCGTCGGGCACGGCCCCGGCGGGTTTCGTGGCTCCCGCGATGGGGGCGGAAAGGCGATCTTGCGGCTCGTTCGTCGCAACCGGCAGGGCGAAGCGGTTTCCCTGATGCCGCTCGTCCTGACCGGCATCCTGCTGACGCTGGCGGCGCTGGGCGTGGGTGGTGCGGTGGTCGCCAGCCGCAACCGTGCACCGACGTCCCAGGGGCACCAGGGGGCCGACAAGAAATACGCGGCGTTGCCGTTGATGACCTTCAGCCTGGGCGGCAACGACGCCCGGATGGTCGACGTCAAGGTCCTGCTGGAGATCGACCCGTCGGTGGACGGCAAGGTGGCCGACCCCTATGTCCCGCGCATCTCCGACCAGTTGTCCGACCGGATGCGCCAGATCGATCCGAAGCAGCTGGCCGGCGCCGACGGGGCGATGCTGATGAAGAGCACGATCGCCGGGGTGCTCGACCGCGAACTGCGCGGTGTGCGGGTGAAGGACATCCTGCTGGACCGGATGGTGGTCAGGTGAGCCGAGCAGCCCGGAAAAGGCCGCCGGCCCGGACGCGCCCGATTGGACGCATCCCGGGGGCGAGCGGCTCCTGATTTCAGTCGGCCAGCCGCGTGGTCAGGCGCGGTGCGGTGCCGCTGGCCGCCGCGACGTAGCGGGCGCGCAGCGGCTTCAGGACGAACAGCGCGAGGAAGGCGGCCAGCGCGTTGACGATGGCGACGCTGTAGAAGACCGTCTGCCAGCTGCCGGTCGCCTCCACCATCAGGTTGCCGACGGGAACCAGCAGGGCGGCCACCCCCTTCGCGGTGTAGAGCATGCCGGCGTTGGTGGCGGCGAAGCGCGAACCGAAGGTGTCGCCGCAGCAGGCCGGGAACAGGCTGAAGATCTCGCCCCAGGCGAAGAACACCAGGCCGGTCAGGATGACGAAGGCCACCGGGTCGGCGCCATAGGCGCTGAGCGCCATCACGCCGACCGCCTCGATGGTGAAGGCGATGAACATCGTGTTCTCGCGCCCGATATGGTCCGACACCCAGCCGAAGAAGGGCCGCGTGATGCCGTTCATCACCCGGTCGATGGACAGGGCGAAGGTCAGGGCCGGCAGGGTCAGGCCCAGGATGCTGACCGGGGCGTCGATCAGGCCCATGTCGGCGGCGATGGGGCCGAGCTGGGCGGTGACCATCAGCCCGCCCGCGGCGACCATGGTGAACATGCCGTACATGATCCAGAAGACGGGCGTGCGCAGCATCTCCTGCGGGGTGTAGTGGCGGCGCTGCGGGGCGGTGGCGCCGCGCGCCTGGCCGTAGCCCAGCTTGGGCGGGTCGGCCATGAACCAGGCCAGCACCAGGATCACCAGCCCCTGGCCGAGGCCGAAGGTCATGAAGGTGGTCTCGAAGCCGGAGGTCTCGATCATCGTGGCGATCGGCACGACCGTCAGGGCGGAGCCGGCGCCGAAGCCGGCGGCGGTCAGGCCGGCGGCCAGGCCGCGGCGGTCGGGAAACCATTTCAGCGCATTGCCGACGCAGGTGCCGTACACACCGCCGGCGCCGATGCCGCCGATCACCGCGGCGAGATAAAGCAGGGTCAGCGAATCCGCCACCGCGTTCAGCGCCCAGGACAGCGCGCACAGCGCGCCGCCCACCAGCACGACGATGCGCGGGCCGAATTTGTCGACGAACCAGCCCTCCACCGGCACCAGCCAGGTTTCGGTGACGATGAAGATGGTGAAGGCAACCTGGATCGCGGTGCGGCCCCAGCCATGCTTGTCGTCGATCGGCTCGACGAACAGGGTCCAGCCATACTGCAGGTTGGCGATCATCGACATGCAGACGATGCCGATGGCCAGCTGCATCCAGCGCCCGCCCCAGGGTGCGACCTGGGCCGTGTTGCCGTGCGTCTCACGCACCATATGCTTCCTCCCGCTTGCACCCGACATGTTCTGTTCGGCGACATGTTCTGTTCGGACTGCCGGACCTTTTGATTGATACGGCCGTGTCATTCGTCTCTGCCGTCCGGCCCGAGAAAAGGCTGTGGGAGGGGGCTGCGTCACCAACTTATAATTGCTGGCATGCCATATGCCCCATGCCCGCTTTCACGATCATCAGTTTGACGGACTATGTCAATACGGACCATCTGCGAACCACGCAACATGCATGCGAACTGTCCATGTGAATCCGCTGGATTTCCGTGGAATGGGAAAAGCCACAATCGGCGGCTGGCCGGAAGCGCGGCAGTTTGCGAGGATGCAAGGCCCGATGAATGGATGCGGACCGATGCCACTGCCTGAACCGTCGCTGCTGGTCGTCACCGACCGGCGGCTGGCCGACCGGCCGCTGCCGGAAATCGCGGATTGCCTGTTCGCGTCCGGCCTGCGCTGGCTGTCGTTGCGGGACAAGGACTTGCCGGATGCGGAGCGGTTGGAGCTGGCCCGCGCGCTGATGGCCCGCGCCCGGCCTTGGGATGCCTGCGTCACCCTGCATGGCGACCCGACGCTGGCGGCGGCGGCCGGCGCGGATGGGGTGCATCTGCCTTCCGGCGGCGATCCGGCGGCGGCGCGCGCATTGCTGGGCAGGGACGCGTTGATCGGGCTGTCGGTTCACGACTCGGACGGCGGGGCGGCGATTGAGCGGGCAAGCGGGCAGGTCGATTACGTCACCCTGTCTCCGGTCTTTCCCTCGGCCAGCAAGCCGGGCTACGGACCTTGCCTCGGCACCGCAGGGGTGCGGCACTGGGTCGGCCGGGGCGTGCCGGTGATCGCGCTCGGCGGCATCGACCGGGCGGGCGCAGTGGCTGAATGCCGGGCGGCCGGTGCGGCTGGCGTGGCGGTGATGGGGTTGGCGATGCGCGATCCGCAAGCGCTGGCGCCGCTGCTTGCGGCATTGGGGCCGGCCGGAAACGCAGCGCAGCGTTGCGGCTGACCGCGGGCGTGGTTTACGCCTGCCCCCCTGGACATTTCAACGCCTTGCATGCATCTGGTATGTAGGATACGAAAAAGCCGAAGGTCCCGGTCGGGGGCCCGACCGGGTGCGCCCAGACAGCCGGCGAGACATACAGCCGGCGAGACATGAGGACATCGACTCCATGACCTTTCCTGCTCTCAACGTCCAGCCCCTCGACACCGGAACGACCTTCCGCAGTCAGGTCTATCACGCGCTGAAGCAGGCGATCACGGAGATGGACATCTACGACCACGACCGCGAGATCCGGCTGGACGAACGGCAGCTCAGCGACAAGCTCGGCGTCAGCCGCACGCCGATCCGCGAGGCGCTGACCCTGCTGGAGCAGGAGGGCTTCATCCGCCTGCAGCCGCGCCGCGGCATCTTCGTCATCCGCAAGACCAAGACCGAGATCGTCGAGATGATCCAGGTCTGGGCGGCGCTGGAAAGCATGGCCGCCCGCATGGCGGCGGAACACGCCCCGGCGGAGGAGATCCACAAGCTGTGGGACCTGTTCGGCAGCTTCGAGCAGCGCAGCCCGAAGGACAATGTCAGCGAATATTCCGACGCCAACATCGCCTTCCACAAGAGCATCATCCAGCTGAGTGGCTCGAAGCTGATCCAGGACGTCACCGACAACCTGTTCATCCACATGCGGGCGATCCGCAAGCTGACCATCGGCCAGGAGGACCGGGCCGAGCGCTCCATCCACGACCACCGCGCCATCATCAAGGCCCTGGAGACCCGCGACGCCGACCTTGCCGAGAGGCTGGTGCGCGAGCACACGATGGGGCTGGCCGCGCATGTGGAGAAGCACTGCGACTTCCTGGAGTGAAGAGCAGCTTCCCGAAGTGAGGGAGGGAGCCGGCCTGCGGCCCCCCGCACGTCAGGCCGTCACTGCCTTCTGCGCCGCTTCCACCTTCGGCACGTCGTCGCCGTCGATGGTCACCACCCGCAGGGCGTTGGTCTTGCCCGGCGTGCCGAAGGGAACGCCGGCGGTGACCACCAGCGACTGGCCGGACTTGCCGATCCCGGCATCCGCCGCAGCGGTCAGCGCCCGCCCGACCATCTCCGAGAAATTGGCGACGTCGTCGGTCAGCGCGGCGTGGACGCCCCAGGCCAGCGACAGCCGCCGTGCCGTCGCCTCGTTGTTGCTGAGGCCGAGGACCGGCACGCCCGGCCGCTCGCGCGAGGCGCGCAGCGTGGTCGATCCGGTGGTGGTGTAGGTCACGATGGCGGCGGCGCTGATGGTTTCCGCCACCTGTCGCGCCGCGGCGGTCAGCGCGTCGGGGACGGTCGCCTCCGGGCTGGGATGGTCGGCGTCCATGATGCGGCGGTAGAGCGGGTCGCCTTCCACCCGGCGGACGATGCGCTCCATCATCGCCACGGCCTCGACCGGATAGCGGCCCGATGCGGACTCGGCGCTCAGCATCACCGCGTCGGCCCCGTCATAGACGGCGTTGGCGACGTCGGAGGCCTCGGCCCGGGTCGGGGTCGGTTCCGACACCATGGATTCCAGCATCTGGGTGGCGACGATCACCGGCTTGCCCATGGCGCGGCTGAGACGGATCATCTTCTTCTGCAGGCCCGGCACGTCTTCCGGCGGCAATTCCACGCCGAGATCCCCGCGCGCCACCATCACCGCGTCGGACAGCTCGATGATCCGGTCCAGCGTCGGCAGGGCCGCCGGCTTCTCGATCTTGGTCATCACATGCGCCCGGTCGCCGATCAGCTCGCGCGCTTCCAGGATGTCCTCCGGCCGCTGGACGAAGCTGAGGCCGATCCAGTCCACCCCGAGGTCGAGCCCGAAGGCGAGGTCGCTGCGGTCCTTCTCCGACAGGGCGCTGAGCGCCAGCGCCGCACCGGGGACGTTGACGCCCTTGCGGTCGGACAGGGTGCCGCCGGCAACCACCTCCGTCTCGGCGAAATCGGCGCCGCAGTCGAGCACGCGCAGCCGGATGCGCCCGTCGTTCAGCAGCAGGTCCAGGCCGGGCTCCAGGCTGGCGAACACCTCAGGATGGGGCAGGCAGACGCGGCGGCTGTCGCCCGGCCGGCGATCGAGGTCGAGGCGGAAGCGGTCGCCGATGGAAAGATCGACCGGCCCGAAGCCGAAGGTGCCGACCCGCAGCTTGGGACCCTGGAGGTCGAGCAGAACGCCGATCGGCCGGCCCAGCGTCCGCTCGGCGGCACGGATGCGGGCGTAGCGCTCCGCATGCTCGGCCTGGGTGCCGTGGCTGGCGTTCAGGCGGAAGACGTTCACGCCCGCCCGGGCCAGGGCCGTGATCTGGCTTTCGGACGAGCTGGCGGGACCCAGCGTGGCGACGATCTTGGTGCTGCGGTTGAACGGCATGACGACAGCCTTCCTCCGCCCGGCCCTTTGCGAAAAGGGGCGGGACTGGCGAGTGATGGTGAGCGAAGTTCGGTGTTGCCGGGATGCTGGAAGTCTTAGGCCGGACGGTCAAACGGCTCCCGTTCCTAATTCCGCATCGTGAGAGTGGTTCCTCCCTCCGCCCATGGACAGGCGGATACCCGGTCGGCGACACTGGGACATGCCCGAGACCGCGCTCCGAAGCCCCGTTCCGCCCCATCCGGCCGCCACGCTGATCCTGCTGCGCGACGGGCCGGAAGGACTAGAAGTGCTGGTGATGGAACGCCATGCCGGTCTCCGTTTCGCGCCCGGCGCCACCGTCTTTCCCGGCGGCCGGCTGGAGCCGGCGGACCATGATCCGCTCTGGCGCGCCCGCTGGCCGGACGGGGAGCCGCCGGCCGATCTCGCGCATCGGGTCGCCGCCGTGCGGGAGTGTGCGGAGGAATGCGGCATTCTGCTGACCCAGGATCCACTGCCGCCCTCGTCCCTGGCCGGGTTGCGCCGTTCTCTTGCGGCGGGAGAGGGCTTCGCCGACGCGTTGGCCCGTGCCGGAGCCGCCCCGGCCTTCGACCGCATGGCGGTGATGGCGCGCTGGGTGACGCCGGAGACGCTGCCGCGCCGCTTCGACACGCTGTTCCTCCTGGCCCCGGCGCCGGACGGGCAGGAGCCGAAGGGCGACGGCGGGGAAGCCGTCGGCACGCTGTGGGCCTCCCCGTGCCGCCTGCTCGCGGAGGAGGAGGCCGGACGGTGCCGGCTGGTCTTCGCCACCCGCATGACCCTGCTGCGGCTGGCGGGCTGCGCAGACACCGCGGCGGCGATGGCCTGTGCCGCGATTCCTCTCGGACCGCATGCCGGATTGCCGCCGCCGATCCTGCCGTGCCTGGTGGACACGGCGGCCGGACCGGTCTACCGGATTCCGGCCGGCTGCGGCTTTTCGCCACTGGAGACTGCGGCCGAACATGTTAGGCTCGGGTAAGATTAGGAAAGCCGGGGCGGGTTTCCGCGATGTGAAAATTGCGCGAAGGTGCTATTGTGCGACGCGGAACGCGCAATCATTCTTCATGCCGACGCTCGGCGCCGGATGACGGCGGTGGGGCGGAGGCAGTGAGGATCGCGCAATGGATGTCGGGTTCGTCGGGGGCGGGGGGATGGCCGATGCGATCATGGGCAGGCTGCGGGAGGCCGGACATCGGCTGCACCGTCACCCCCATGGCCGCGGCGTCTTCCGCGACCGGGCCGGAAGATGCGATGTCGTGATGATGCTGTTGCCGGATGCACGGTCGGTCGAGGCCGCCCTGTTCGCCGACGACGGCTTCGCCGCCGCCTTGCCGCCGGGCGCGTTGGTGATCGACCTGTCATCCCTGTCACCGGCCGCCGCCATGGGCAATGCCGCGCGATTGGCCGATCTGGGCGGCCTGCTGGTGGATGCGCCGATCGCCTCCAGCCTTGCCCGGGACCTGCCCGTCGACCTTGGCGGCAGCGATGAGGCATGTGCACGGGCCGAAGCTCTGCTCCGGGTGTTCACCGATCGCGCCGTCCATGCCGGCGGCCCCGGCGCGGGGCAACGGGCGCGTCTTGATCGAAAGCCGGATGGCGACGGTGACGATCCGGATGGACTGCACCGGCTGCTGCGCCTGATGGCCTTCGACGGCCCCCCTGAACCTTTGTCGCCGAACCTGAGTTGAGCGCATCATGACGACGACCGCAGTCCGCGAGACCATTCCGATGCACCGTCCCGACGCCTCCATTCCGGCGGTTCCGGTACCCATGGTCGTGCCGGACATGGTCGTCGCCTTCGGGGCCGGGCTGGCCAACGGCCCGGCCGAGGTGGAGCGCCTGGGCAACAAGGGCGCGCGGCTGGTGGAGATGGCGGCGCTCGGCATTCCGGTCCCGCCGGGCTTCGTCATCGCCGCCGAGGCCGGGCGGGGGCTGGATGGCGGCAACGCGCTGCCGGCCGGGCTGCTGGCACGGATCGACGACGCCATCGCGGCGCTGGAGCGCCGGGCGGGCGCAAGGTTCGGCGATGGCGGCCGTCCGCTGCTGCTGTCCGTCCGCTCGGGCGCGGCGGTGTCGATGCCCGGCATGATGGACAGCATCCTGAACCTGGGCCTGAACGACCTGACCGTGGCGGGGCTGGCGGCGACGTCGGGCGATGCGCGCTTCGCCCATGACTGCTATCGCCGTCTGGTGCAATCCTTCGGCTGCGTCGTGATGGGCGTGCCCGGCCACCGGTTCGAGGCGCTGCTGGACGAGCACAAGGAGGAGCACGGGCTGCAGCGCGACGGCGATTTGACGGCGGAGGATTGGCGCATCCTGCTGCCGCGCTTTCTCCGGCTGGTGGAGACGCGCTGCGGCCGTCCCTTTCCGCAGGATCCGGCGGAGCAGCTGCGTCTGGCGGTGGCGGCGGTCTTCCGCTCCTGGATGAACCCGCGGGCCGTCGCCTTCCGCGCCCTGCACTGCGTGCCGGAGGATCTGGGGACGGCGGTGACGGTGCAGGCGATGGTGTTCGGCAACCGCGGGCCGGAGTCCGGCACCGGCGTGCTGTTCACCCGCGACCCCTCCAGCGGTGCCCCCGGCCTTTGCGGCGAATTCCTGGCCGATGCCCAGGGCGAGGACGTGGTGTCCGGCACCTGCGACCCGGATCCGCTGAGCGCCGATCAACCCAACCCCGACCGTTCGATGGAGCGTCGCCTGCCGGCGGCATATGCGGAGCTCTGCGCGGTGGCCGGGCAACTGGAACGCGCCTTCGGCGACATGCAGGACATCGAATTCACGGTGGAGGGCGGACGCCTGTTCATCCTGCAGTCGCGCAGCGGCAAGCGTTCCTCCGAAGCGGCGGTCCGCATCGCCGTCGACATGGCCGAGGAGGGGATCATCAGCCGCGACGAGGCGGTGCGCCGCGTCGATCCGCAGGCCTTGGACGAGCTGCTGCGCCCGACCCTGACGCCGGAGGCGCTGGATGCCGCGATCGCCACCGGCCTGCCGGCGTCGCCGGGGGCGGCGACCGGCCGGGCCGCCTTCACCACGCAGGATGCGGTGCGGCTGGCGCGCGGCGGAGCGCCGGTGATCCTGTGCCGGCCGGAAACCTCGCCGGAGGACATCCACGGCATGCAGGCCGCCGTCGGCATCGTCACCGCGCGCGGCGGCTTCACCAGCCACGCCGCCACCGTCGCCCGCGGCATGGGCCGCCCCTGCGTCTGCGGTGCCCGTGCGCTCCGCATCGACGCGGAGGAGGGGGTGATGCGGGTGGGTGCGGTGACGATTCGTACCGGCGACCTGCTGACCATCGACGGCAGCAACGGCGCCGTGGTGGCGGGCGCCGCGCCTCTGCAACGACCGGAACCGGACGGCGTGACCGCCCGGCTGCTCGAATGGGCGCGGGAATGCGGGGTGGGGCTGGCGGCCGATTGAGGGGAGCGGATGAAAGGCGCTTGCCAGCGTCCCGTCCGGCGGGCCGCTGGCGAGGTCGACTGGCGGACGCTCCTTATACCGGATTCGGAAAGTTCTGACTTTTCGAACCCGGTATCGCCCGCGACTGCGGGCGCGCGCCGCTAGGCGCGAAGCCTGCGTGGCGTATGAACGCAGCGGTCAGAATTTTTCTGACCGCGTATTATGCCCGCATCAGCGCCGTCAGATGCGCCGCGCACCCTTCCGCCAAGCCCGCGGCGTCATAGCCGCCTTCCAGCGCCGACACCACCCGGCCGCCGCAGACGCGGTCGGCAAGCTCGACCAGTTTGCGGGTGACCCATTCGAAATCCTCATCGGTGAAGCCGAGCTGGGCCAGCGGGTCACGTTTGTGGGCGTCGAAGCCGGCGGAGATCAGCAGCAATTCCGGCTGGAACGCTTCCAGCGCCGGGAGGATGGCACGCTCCATCGCTTGGCGGAATTCGACGGAGCCGCTATAGGGCTCCAGCGGCAGGTTCAAAATGTTGTCGTCCACCCCGCGCTCCCACGAATGACCGGTTCCGGGATAGAGCGGCGACTGGTGGGTCGAGGCGAAGAAGAGGTCGGGATCGTCGGCGAACATCGCCTGGGTGCCGTTGCCGTGATGCACGTCGAAATCGACCACGGCGACGCGCTTCAAACCATGGATCTTGCGGGCATGCTCCGCCCCGACGGCGATGTTGTTGAAGACGCAGAAGCCCATGGCGCGAGCCGGTTCGGCATGATGGCCGCAGGGGCGCACCGCGCAGAAGGCGTTGGTCGCCTCGCCGGCCAGCACGGCGTCCACCGCGGCGCAGACCGATCCGGCCGCGCGCAGGATCGCGCCGCGGGACCCCGGCGACAGCAGGGTGTCGCCGTCCAGCCGCTGGTAACCGTCGGCGGGCACCGCGTCCAGCACGGCGTCGACATAGCTGCGGTCATGGACGCGCGACAGTTGCTCGACGTCGGCTTCGGGGGCGGACCGGCGTTCCAGGTCGCGGAACTCCGGCCGGTCGAGCACCTGCCATACCACGGCGAGCCTTTCCGGTGCCTCCGGATGGCCGGGGCCGGTGTCGTGCGCGAAGCAGTCGTGATGGGTGAAGATCAGGGTAGTCACGGTGCGGCCTCTCCCATAGGAAAGGCGCCGCCGGACTTGCTGGGCCGGCGGCGCCGCGTTCGGGTGGGACGGATCAGTGGGTATAGGCGGTGGTCGCCGCCGGCTCCGCGACCGAGGCGACGGTGCCCTCCAGCTCCTGAAGATGCAGGCGGGTGAAGTCGCGCGCGCTGACGACGCCGACCAGATGGCCGTCCTCCAGCACGGGAAGATGGCGGATGTGGTGCTGCTCCATCAGCTGCAGGGCCTGCTTGACGCTGTCGGATGGGGAACAGGTCACCGGCTGGCGCGTCATCAGCTGCGAGACCGGCATGGACAGCAGCGAACCACCGCGCTCAAGCAGGGCATGCACGACGTCACGCTCCGACAGGACGCCGGCCAGCGTATTGCCTTCGGTGCGGCAGACGTCCTTGACGACGAGGGCGCTGATGTTCTCCGTCTTCATCAGGCGGATGGCATCGGCGACCGTGGCGCTGGTCCGCACGGCGACGACGCGGGATTCCTTGGTGCGCAGGATGTGTTCGACCTTCATGGCGTGGCTCCTGAACGGCTGGCGGCTGGCGATGGAATCGTCGGTTGGGCGGCAGGGCGCCCGGCCGGGCGTCGTGCTGTGAATATGGTATGCCAGATACAGTACGCCACGCAAACAGTTTCAGCATCGGCGCAGGTGATGGTGCAGCGCATTCACGGCCGAAGCTGTTGGAGCCGTAGCACCAAGGTACCAGAGCCAGACTGTTGACGGAGCGGTATGTTTGATATGCGTGCGGTATGGGAGAGGTATGCGGTATTCGCATGACCGGCATCATGTACCTTGTATACCAAAAAACTTGAAGCACTTATTGCAGTGCGTCATAACGGAACTGTCACGCCGAAGCCGACCAAACAAAAAAGCACCCACCGAGCCACTGGAGCGATGAACATGTTGGAAATGCTGGTTCTGGCGCTTGTGCTGTCCGTCTTCGGCGGCACGGTCCATTACATCCTGTCGATGCAGATCGCCAGCGCGGGCAAGTCGCAGCGCGATTTCTCCTCCGCGCCGCTTCGCCTCGCCAATCCGACCGAAAGCGATCTCAAGGAACCGGAAGACGAACTGCCGCCGGGTCCCGCCTGGGCGAGCTTCCCGCGCGCCTTCTGATTTTCGGCCCCACGGGATCAGCGGAACAAGGAAAAGACGGCCTTCCCAGGCCGTCTTTTTTTATATCCCGATCCGCGATGCTCCGTTCGCTCAGGTGAGCGGCAGGACCAGTTGGAAGCTTTTGATGGTCATCCGCTTGCGGTGGTAGAAGCGGTGGGCTTCGCCGCGCTGGATGCCGGAAATGATCTCCATCTGGGCGCAACCGCGCTCCCGCGCCTCGTTGGCCAGCCAGTCGAACAGCTTGTCGCCCAGCCCGTAGGAACGCTTGGCGGCGCTGGTCACCAGATCTTCGACATACATATAGCGGCCGCGCGACAGGGTCTCATGCACGCGAAAGCCGCCGCAGCCGGCGATCTCGCCGTCCAGCCGCAGAAGGGCGAGGTTGTAGCCGTCGTCCATCTGGCGGCGAATTTGCGCGCGGTACGCCTCGGGGTCGGTCATGTGGGTCCGCAGCTCCTTCATGATCGGATAGCTGGCGGCGATATCGGCATCGTCACGCGCCACGACGATCTCGATGTTCTGCTGCTGGTCCATGGCGGTCGACTCCTTATCAATATGGGTTCTGCCGGGAAGGGCATCGGCGCCAGCGACGTGTCCCTGGCTCTGGCATACCATATGCCAATAGATTGCCCGGCAGAAAGCTGCCCTGCCACGCTTTCCGCGTGCCGGAAAACCAAAAGCTGGATGGCGATACCGGCACTCACGCGAATGCAGCCCGCGGAAACAGTTCGCCCGTTCCACTAATCGCTTGTCAGGCGTTCGGCATCTGGTATACCATATTGATAATTCCAGACCGGATCAGGACCGCACGGTCTGGCGGGGCTCGAAAAATCGATCCTCAGACGGTGGAACGCCCCGAGGCCGCATCCTCGCCGCGCCGCCACCGACAGCAAACAACCGCATCAAAATCTAAAGCATCCAATAAGACACCCAAAGAAAACGCCTAAAGCATCAAAACAGAAGCGACGCCCGAACCGGCAGAGAACCGCTTCCTAGGAGGAGATAGAAGATGCAGCATACGAATTCGGGGGCGCAGGGAGCACCGCTCGGCGGCCGCTGGATGCAGTTGGTTATCGGCGTCATCTGCATGTCGATGATCGCGAACCTGCAATATGGCTGGACGCTGTTCGTCAACCCCATCGATGAAAAGTACCATTGGGGTCGTGCCGCCATTCAGATCGCCTTCACTATTTTCGTCGTGACCGAAACCTGGCTGGTGCCGGTCGAAGGCTGGTTCGTCGACAAGTTCGGTCCCCGCATCGTCGTCGTGGTCGGCGGCATCCTGTGCGCGCTGGCCTGGGTCATCAATTCCTTCGCCGACTCGCTCGCTCTGCTCTATATCGGCGCGGCCGTGGGTGGCGTCGGTGCCGGCGCCGTGTACGGCACCTGCGTCGGCAACGCGCTGAAGTGGTTCCCGGACCGCCGCGGCCTGGCTGCCGGACTGACCGCCGCCGGTTTCGGTGCCGGCTCCGCCCTGACGGTCGTGCCGATCGCCAACATGATCCAGACCTCCGGCTTCGAGCAGACCTTCCTGGTGTTCGGCCTGGGCCAGGGCCTGATCGTCTTCGCGCTGGCCTGGTTCCTGAAGGAAGCCGATCCGGCCCTGTTGCCGAAGACCAAGAGCAACATCGCTCAGAGCCGCCGCAACTACACCCCGCAGGAGACGCTGAAGTCGCCGGTCTTCTGGGTGATGTACCTGATGTTCGTCATGGTCGCCGCCGGCGGTCTGATGGCCACGGCCCAGCTCGGCCCGATTGCCAAGGACTTCCACCTCGACGGCATGCCCGTCAGCATCATGGGCCTGACCCTGCCGGCCCTGACCTTCGCCCTGACCATCGACCGCGTGCTGAACGGCGTGACGCGTCCCTTCTTCGGCTGGGTTTCGGATCACATCGGCCGTGAAAACACGATGTTCGTCGCCTTCGCCATCGAAGCGGTCGGCATCCTGGCGCTGAACCAGTGGGGCCATCACCCGGTCGCCTTCGTCGTCCTGACCGGTCTGGTGTTCTTCGCCTGGGGCGAAATCTACAGCCTGTTCCCGTCCTGCTGCGCCGACAGCTTCGGCTCGAAGTTCGCCACCACCAATGCCGGCCTGCTCTACACCGCTAAGGGCACCGCGTCGCTGGTCGTTCCCTTCGCCAACATCATCGTGAGCTCCACCGGCAGCTGGCAGGCGGTGTTCTTCTTCGCTGCCGCGGTCAATGCCATCGCCGCCTTCATGGCCCTGTTCGTCCTGAAGCCGATGCGGGCCCGTCAGATCGCCGAGGACACCACCCAGCCGATCGGCAAGCTGGCGGCCGAGGGGGCGGATTGAATGGAAGATGGAGCCTCGGTTGACCGGGGGGCCAACCGGGACTTCAGATAAAGGCGGAATCGTCACCGTCTGAGCGACACGACAAACCGGCATCGGGACCACCGCAATTGGTCCCGATGTCGGTTTGTCGCGTTTTGGGGGATGAGAGCGCGCACCGCATCGCGCGTCCCGCATCTCCCCGCTCAACTCCGTCGCGGCAGAGAACCGTCGGAGACTGATATTCTGTATACAGAATACGGCTGATCTCGTCAACACCGATCGGAAGGGGTGGATCGATCATGTTGGGACTCCTTGTGCTGATGCTGGCCGCCTTCATGTCGGGGGCACTGAACGCCGTCGCCGGCGGCGGCGCCTTCATCACCTTCCCGGCCCTGCTGTTCGCCGGGGTGCCGCCGGTCGCCGCCAACGCCTCCAGCACCGTCGCGCTGTTTCCGGGACAGGCGGCCAGCAGCTGGGCTTATCGGCGGGAGATCGCGGCCGGCGGTCAGGTCAACGTCCCGGTCTTCGCGGCGCTCAGTCTCGTCGGTGGATTGGCCGGCGCGCTTCTTCTTCTGCTGACGCCGAATGCGATGTTCGCCCGCTTCGTGCCCTGGCTGCTGCTGTTCGCCACGGCCGTCTTCGCCATCGGCGCCTATGCGCCTGGCATCGTGTCCCGGCTGCGGCTGGGCGGACGCAGCGTGTTGGTGGTCCAGTTCCTCATCTCGATCTACGGTGGCTATTTCGGCGGCGGCATCGGTTTCCTGATGCTGGCGGCGCTGACCCTGTTCGGCCTGCGCGACATCCATGCCATGAACGGACTGCGGCTTTTGCTGGCGATGCTGATGAATGCCGCCGCCGTCGGGACTTTCATCATCGCCGGAGCGGTGTCCTGGCCGGAGACGCTGGCGATGGCAGTGGCCGCAATAGCCGGCGGCTATGCCGGCGCCATCGGGGCCAAGCGGGTCGATCCGAAGCTGCTGAAGACCTTCGTCGTCCTCATCGGCGCGGTGCTGACCCTGTACTTCTTTGCGAAGGGAGCCTGAACCGATCGGGGTGTAAGCCACGCCCGCAATCTCAACCGAGCCCCCACATTCCGCATTGACATACGGTATGTGGTATACCAAACTCCAGACACAGTTTGCGCGACAGACTGTTGGATGCCGCTGCAAAGCAACCGGTCAGCCGATGGATGCGGCCGGTGTGGGCAGGCTGGCGTCGTCCAGCCCCACAGCATTCAAAAAGCGAAATCGGGGGAGAGGGGAATCCGGCATGAAGATCTGCATCTACGGATCCGGGGCCATCGGCGGCTACCTCGGCGTGCGCCTGCACCAGGCCGGCGCCGAAGTCAGTCTGGTGGCGCGTGGCGCGCATCTGGCGGCGATGCGCGAGAACGGCGTCACCTTGTTGATGGGGGAGGAGAAGACCGTCGTCCGCCCTCGCTGCACCGACAACCCGGCCGAACTCGGCCCGCAGGATTACGTCATCATCGCGCTGAAGGCCCACTCCGTCCCCGGTGTCGTGCCCGCGATGCAACCGTTGCTGGGGGACGACACCGCCGTCGTCACCGCGGTCAACGGCATTCCCTATTGGTATTTCTACGGTACCGGCGGTGAATTCGATGGCCGCACGCTGGAGACGGTCGACCCCGGTTCGGTCCAGTGGAACGGGCTGGGGCCGCAGCGCGCCATCGGCTGCGTCGTCTATCCGGCGACCGAGGTGGTGGAACCCGGCGTCATCCAGCATGTCTACGGCGACAAGTTCTCGCTGGGCGAGCCCGACGGGTCGAAGTCGGGCCGCGTCGTCGCCTTGTCGCAGGCGATGGAGGCCGGCGGCCTGCGCGCACCCGTTCTCGACCGCATCCGCGACGAGATCTGGCTGAAGCTGTGGGGCAACCTGTGCTTCAACCCGATCAGCGCGCTGACCCACGGCACGCTGGAAGTCATCTGCGGCGACACCGACACCCGGGCCGTCGCCAAGGCGATGATGCTGGAAGCCAAGGACATCGGCGACAAGCTGGGCGTCCATTTCCGCGTCGACGTCGAACGCCGGATCAACGGCGCTGCCGCCGTGGGCGCGCACAAGACCTCCATGCTGCAGGATCTGGAGCGCGGCCGGCCGATGGAGATCGATCCGCTGCTGTCGGTGGTCCAGGAGATGGGCCGCATGGTGGGCGTGCCGACGCCGACCATCGACGTGGTGCTGGCCCTGGTGAAGCAGCGGGGCGAGACCGCCGGCTGCTACAGCCGGCCGCGGCCCGCAGCGGTTGCCGCTCCCACCCCCGAAGTGGTGGCGGCCCGATAAGCAATGCAGGTGATGCGGCCGGCGCGAACTCGGACGGGTTTCCGGCCGGCCGCTTCGAACACGGGGGTGGAGCGTCATGAAGGTCGAGGACATTCTCCGCAAGAAGGGTACGCGCATCGGCATGGTGCGCATCAATGAAACGGTGACCACCGCGCTGCGCCTGATGAAGGCGGAGAACACCGGCGCGCTGGTGGTCAAGGACGTCTGCCGCACCGAAGGCAACACGGTGGTCGGCGTCATTTCCGAACGCGATGTCGTCCGCGCGCTGGTCGACCGCGGGCCGGCGATCCTGGAGCAGCCGGTATCGGCGCTGATGACGCGCGATCCCTATTGCTGCAGCCCGTCCGATCCGGTGCGCCATGTGCTGAGCCTGATGGACCAGCACGGCATCCGTCATGTCCCGGTGCTGGAGGGGACGACCCTGGTCGGCGTCGTCAGCGTCCGCGACCTGATCCGCCGCCAGTTGGAAGAGCTGTCGGGCGAGGGTTTGCCCGTCGCCGCTGCGGCGGCCGCCACGGCCGCGGAGAGCTGGGACTTCCCGGTCGTCGCCAACCAGTGAGTGCTGCGGGTGGGGCCGGCACGCATCCGCCGCCCCATCTGATCTGCCGCTTCGGCGCTTGCCCGCCCTGATCCGACCCTGGCCCGGCCCTGGCCCGGAAGCGGGCCGATTATTGCCCGCCGCCATGGCCGGCCTTCGAAAGCAAACGACATGAAGATCGCGATACCCAGGGAGCGCCGCCCGGGCGAGCGCCGCGTCGCCGCGTCTCCCGAAACCGTGAAAAAATTAAAGGCCCTCGGACTGGACGTGGTGGTCGAAAGCGGAGCCGGCCTCGGTTCCAGCATCACCGACGCGGCCTACGAGGCGGCGGGGGCCGCCATCGCCGCCGACCAGGCATCGGCACTGGCCGATGCCGACATCGTGCTGAAGGTGCAGCGGCCGCTGATCGCCGGCGAAGGGGATGTCGATGAGTTGGCGCTGCTCCGCAAGGGCGCGTTGCTGTTCGCCATCCTCAATCCCTACAACAGCCGCGACCATGTGAAGGCCTATGCCGATGCCGGCGTGAACGCCTTCGCCATGGAGTTCATGCCGCGCATCACCCGCGCCCAGGTCATGGACGTGTTGTCCTCCCAGGCCAACCTCGCCGGCTACAAGGCCGTCGTCGATGCGGCCAGCGAGTATGGCCGCGCCTTCCCGATGATGATGACCGCCGCCGGCACCGTGCCGCCGGCTAGAGCCTTCATCATGGGCGTCGGCGTTGCCGGCCTCCAGGCCATCGCCACCGCCAAGCGGCTCGGCGCCATCGTCTCGGCCACCGACGTGCGCCCGGCGGTGAAGGAGCAGGTGCAGTCGCTGGGCGGCAGCTTCGTCGCGGTCGAGAATGACGAGTTCAAGCAGGCGGAGACCGCCGGCGGCTATGCCAAGGAGATGTCGGACGACTACAAGCGCCAGCAGGCGGCCTTGGTCGCCGAGCACATCAAGAAGCAGGATCTCGTCATCACCACCGCGCTGATCCCCGGCCGCAAGGCGCCGATCCTGGTGACGGCGGAGCATGTGGCGTCGATGAAGCCGGGGTCTGTGATCATCGACCTTGCGGTGGAGCAGGGCGGCAACGTCGAGGGCTCCAAGCTGGGCGAGGTGGTGACCACGGCCAACGGCGTGAAGATCGTCGGCCATGCCAACTACGCCAGCCGCATCGCCGAGAGCGCCTCGCTGCTCTACGCCAAGAACCTGCTGGCGCTGCTGACGGCGCTGCATGGAAAAGAGACCGGTGTCGCCGTCAACTGGGACGACGAGATCGTCAAGGCCATCGCTCTGACCCGCGACGGCGCCGTCGTGCATCCTGCCTTCGCGGACGCCCGCGAAGCGCAACCCGCGTGAGGAGGCGGATCCCATGGAACACCCGGATCCCGCAAGCAACATCGCCGCGTTCCGCCAGACCCTGGCGGCGCTGACCAACCAGGTCGACGCGCTGGCCGTGCAGGTGGCGCAGCTGTCGCCGGTCCCGGTGACCGAGGCGGCCAGCCACGGCAGCTTCTTCGTCACCGGCCTGACGGTGCTCGTGCTCGCCTGCTTCGTCGGCTACTACGTCGTCTGGCGCGTCACCCCGGCCCTGCACTCGCCGCTGATGGCCGTCACCAACGCCGTGTCGTCGGTGATCATCGTCGGCGCGCTGGTCGCCGCCGGCCCGGCCGGTTTCGGCTTCTCCAAGGTCCTGGGATTCCTCGCCGTCATCCTGGCGTCCGTCAACATCTTCGGCGGCTTCCTGGTGACCCAGCGCATGCTCTCCATGTTCAAGAAGAAGGGCAAGTAAGACCATGGAAACCTTGTCGGCCCTTCTCTACCTCGTCGCCTCCATCTGCTTCATCATGGCGCTGCGCGGGCTCAGTAGCCCGGAGACCTCGCGCCAGGGCAACATCTACGGCATGGTCGGCATGACCATCGCCATCCTAACCACGCTGGCTTCTCCCATCGTCCAGTCCTATTGGATGATCGTGCTCGGCATCGCCATCGGCGGCGCCATCGGCTATGTCGTCGCCAAGAAGATCGAGATGACGGCGCTGCCGCAGCTCGTCGCCGCCTTCCACTCTCTGGTCGGCCTCGCTGCCGTCTTCGTCGCGCTGGCCGCCTTCTACTCGCCGGAGGCCTACGGCATCGGCGTCCGCGGCGCCATCGCCAAGGGCTCGCTGATCGAGATGGCGCTGGGCACCGCGGTCGGCGCGATCACCTTCACCGGCTCCATCGTCGCCTTCGCCAAGCTCCAGGGTCTGGTCACCGGCAAGCCGCTGGTCTTCCCGATGCAGCATCCGCTGAACGCGGCGCTCGGCGTGCTGACCGTCATCCTGATCGGCTGGCTGGTCCAGTCGAACGCCGACGCCGCGATGTGGCTGATCGTCGTCGTGGCGCTGGCGCTGGGCTTCCTGCTGATCCTGCCGATCGGCGGCGCCGACATGCCGGTGGTCATCTCGATGCTGAACAGCTATTCGGGCTGGGCGGCCTGCGGCATCGGCTTCACCCTGCAGAACAACCTGCTGATCATCACCGGCGCGCTGGTGGGGTCCTCGGGCGCGATCCTGTCCTACATCATGTGCAAGGGCATGAACCGCTCGATCTTCAACGTCATCCTCGGCGGCTTCGGCGGCGAGGCGGCGGGTGCCGCGGCCGGCGCCAAGGGTCCGCAGGGTTCGGTCAAGGCCGGCTCGGCCGAGGACGCCGCCTACATCATGAAGAACGCCCAGTCGGTGATCGTCGTGCCGGGCTACGGCATGGCGGTGGCCCAGGCCCAGCATGCCCTGCGCGAGATGGCCGACAGCCTGAAGCACGAAGGCGTGGACGTGAAATACGCCATCCACCCGGTGGCGGGCCGCATGCCCGGTCACATGAACGTGCTGCTGGCCGAGGCCAACGTGCCCTACGACGAGGTGTTCGAACTGGAGGACATCAACCGCGACTTCGGCACGGCGGACGTCGCCTTCGTCATCGGCGCCAACGACGTGACCAATCCGGCCGCCAAGACCGACCCGTCGAGCGCCATCTACGGCATGCCGATCCTGGATGTGGAGAAGGCCAAGACGGTGTTCTTCATCAAGCGCGGCATGGCCGCCGGCTATGCCGGTGTCGAGAACGAGCTGTTCTTCCGCCCCAACACCATGATGCTGTTCGGCGACGCCAAGAAGGTCACCGAAGAGGTCGTCAAGGCGATGGAAGCGTAACTGATACTTTTGCAGGAAAAAGCGCGCTGCTCCGATGGGGCGGCGCGCTTTGTTTTTTGGGAGAGACGTAGGCTGACGATGCCCCCACCCTGACCCTCCCCCGCTGGGCGGGGGAGGGAATTGGACCTTTGTCGGCGTTCGGCGGCAGTTCCTCCCCCGCCCAGCGGGGGAGGTTAGGTGGGGGCAATCGGAGCCGACGCTATCCCACCACCAGATCATCCAGCCGGAAGCCGGCGATCTTGTAGATTTCCTCCAGCGCCCGGCCGAACTCCACCTCAGGCTCGTTCGCCACGCGCTCGCGCATCGCCGCCAGGATCTCCTGCTTGCTGCTGAAGCGTACCGCCATGATGAAGGGGAAGCCGAAGCGTTCGCGGTAGGCCCGGTTCAGCTCGCGCTGCTCCTGGGCCTCCGCCTCGGTCAACTCGTTCAGGCCGGCCCTGGCCTGCTCGGTCTGCGAGAAGGCAGTCAGGTTGGCCGGGCGGCTGGCACGGTCGGCGAGGTCGGGGTGGGACAGGATCAGCGCGCGCTGCCGCTCCGTCCCCGCCGCGCGCACGATGCCGGTCATCGCCGCGCGCAGGGCGCCGGCATCGGCGAAGGGGCGCTTGTCCCAGGCGGCCTCGGCCACCCAGGGGCTTTCCTCGAACACCGCGCCCAGCGCCGCGACGAAGGCGGCGCGGTCCATCTGGTTCAGGTCGTCAAGGCTGTAGGGCATCTGCGCTCTCACTTCGCGGTGTAGGGGTGTTCGGCGATCCAGTGGCGGGCGATGTCGAGCCGGGTCGCCACCCATGCCCTGTCATGGCCGCGCACATAGTCGAGGAAGCGCGCCAGCGCCGCCGCGCGGCCGGGCCGCCCGACCAGACGGCAGTGCAGCCCGATGGACATCATCTTCGGCGACGTCTCCCCCTCGGCATAGAGCGTGTCGAAGCTGTCCTTCAGGTAGGCGAAGAACTGGTCGCCGCTGTTGAAGCCCTGGTTCGTCGCGAAGCGCATGTCGTTGGCGTCGAGCGTGTAGGGCACGATCAACTGCGGCCGGCCATGGCTGTCGTCCCAATAGGGCAGATCGTCGGCATAGGAATCGGCGTTGTAGACGAAGCCGCCCTCCTCGGCGACCAGCCGCCAGGTGTTCGGGCTGCACCGCCCGAGATACCAGCCGAGCGGGCGTTCCCCGGTCACGCGGGTGTGGACCTCGATGGCGCGCAGCATGTGCTCGCGCTCCACCTCGGCCGGCAGATGCTGGTAGTCGATCCAGCGCCAGCCATGGGTGGCGATCTCCCAACCGGCGGCCTTCATCGCGGCGACCACCTCCGGATTGCGCTCCAGCGCCATGGCGACGCCGTAGACGGTGACCGGCAGGTTGCGTTCGGTGAACAGGCGGTGCAGCCGCCAGAAGCCGGCGCGCGAGCCGTATTCGTAGATCGACTCCATGTTCATGTGGCGGGCACCGGGGATCGGCTGGGCGCCGACGATCTCCGACAGGAAGGCCTCCGACGCGGCGTCGCCGTGAAGGACGCAGTTCTCGCCGCCCTCCTCGTAATTGATGACGAACTGCACCGCCACCCGGGCGCCGCCCGGCCAGTTGGCCTGCGGCGGCGTGGCGCCATAGCCGATCATGTCGCGGGGATAAGCGGTGCCGGTCATCGTCGTCTCGCCCTTTTCGCGCTGCGGTCGAAGCGGGACCTACGCTAAGCCATTGGCGGCAGGGGGTTCAACCGGCCGATTGGCGTCCGGCGGCCGAAGACAGTTTCCGGATCTGGACGGGTGGGCAGGGCAGGGCGGATGCGCTTAAGCTGTCAGTCGTGAAATGTCGTCGGCTGACGATGCCCCCACCTAACCTCCCCCGCTGGGCGGGGGAGGGACTGCCGCCGAACGCCGACAAAGGTCCAATTCCCTCTCCCGCCCAGCTCTCGCACAAAGCTTCGCTTTGTGCTGACGCGGCAGGCGGACCATAGGTCCGCTGAGAGCGGGAGAGGGTCAGGGTGGGGGTATCGTCGGACGACGCCTGAAAAATGGAGACCGCACCCATGGGCCGCCTGACCACCCACGTCCTCGACATCGCCGCCGGCCGCCCGGCGCCGGGCCTGCGCATCCGCCTGACCTCGCTCGACACCGGCGCCGTTCTCGGCGAGTTCACAACGAACGCCGACGGCCGGCTCGACGCGCCGGCCCTGCAGGGCGAGGACTTCAAGATCGGCCGCTACGAACTGCTGTTCCTGGCCGGCGACTATTTCCGCCGCATCGGCGTGATCTCCGGCGATGGCCCGGACTTCATCGACGAGGTGCCGCTCCGCTTCGGCATCAAGGATGTCACCCAGCATTACCATGTGCCGCTTCTGGTTTCGCCCTGGGCCTACTCGACCTATCGCGGCAGCTGACGCCCTTCTCCTTTCGGTGCCGCTTTCCAGCCTGTGGAAAAGGCAACCCGTTGATTTGCCGTACCCACCATCCGCGCGCTTAGCTGTCTTCAGGAACAATCGCGTTTGGTGAGGAGTCGAGCGATGGCGAGAATGACGGCGGCGGAAGCGGCGGTGCGGGTGCTGGAGCGGGAGGGCATCGACGTCTGCTTCGGCGTCCCCGGCGCCGCGATCAACCCCTTCTACGCGGCGATGCAGCGGCGCGGCACGATGCGCCATGTCCTGGCCCGCCATGTCGAGGGCGCCTCGCACATGGCCGAAGGCTACACGCGGGCCAAGGCCGGCAACATCGGCGTGTGCATCGGTACCTCCGGCCCGGCCGGCACCGACATGATCACCGGCCTCTATTCGGCGATCGCGGACTCGATCCCGATCCTGTGCATCACCGGCCAGGCGCCGCGCGCCCGCCTGCACAAGGAGGATTTCCAGGCGATCAACATCGCCGACATCGCCAAGCCGGTCGCCAAATGGGCGGTGACCGTGCTGGAGCCGGCGCAGGTGCCCTACGTCTTCCAGCAGGCCTTCCACCTGATGCGCTCGGGCCGCCCCGGCCCGGTGCTGATCGACCTGCCGATCGACGTCCAGATGGCCGAGATCGAGTTCGACGACGAGACCTACGAGCCGCTGGCGGCCTACAAGCCCTCGGCCACCCGCGCCCAGGTCGAGAAGGCGCTGGCGATGTTCGCGGCGGCGGAACGGCCGCTGGTGGTCGCCGGCGGCGGCATCGTCAACGCCGATGCGTCGGACAAGCTGGTCGAGTTCGCGGAGCTGCTCGGCGTGCCGGTGATCCCGACGCTGATGGGCTGGGGCACCATCCCCGACGACCATCCGCTGATGGCCGGCATGGTGGGCTTGCAGACCGCCCACCGCTACGGCAACGCCACCATGCTGAAGTCGGACTTCGTGCTGGGCATCGGCAACCGCTGGGCCAACCGCCACACCGGTTCGGTCGAGGTCTACACCAAGGGCCGCAAGTTCGTGCATGTCGACATCGAGCCGACCCAGATCGGCCGCGTCTTCATGCCCGACCTCGGCATCGTCTCGGATGCCGGCGCCGCGCTCGACCTGTTCATCGAGGTGGCGAAGGAGTGGAAGGCGGAAGGGCGCTTCAAGGATCTCGGCGGCTGGGTCAAGGACTGCCAGGGCCGCAAGCGGTCGATGCACCGCCGCAGCGACTTCGACCAGGTGCCGATGAAGCCGCAGCGCGTCTATCAGGAGATGAACAGCGCCTTCGGCCAGGACACCACCTACGTCACCACCATCGGCCTGTCGCAGATCGCCGGCGCGCAGTTCCTGCACGTCTACAAGCCGCGCCACTGGATCAACTGCGGTCAAGCCGGCCCGTTGGGCTGGACCCTGCCGGCGGCGCTCGGCGTCCGGGTGGCCGATCCGAAGCGGCGCATCGTCGCGCTGTCCGGCGACTACGACTTCCAGTTCATGATCGAGGAGCTGGCGGTCGGCGCCCAGCACAAGCTGCCCTACATCCATGTGCTGGTGAACAACGCCTATCTCGGCCTGATCCGGCAGGCGCAGCGCGCCTTCCAGATGGACTTCCAGGTGCAGCTGTCCTTCGAGAACATCAACGCCCCCGAGATCGGCGTCTATGGCGTCGACCATGTCGCGGTGGCCGAGGGGCTGGGCTGCAAGGCGATCCGCGTCACCGAGCCGGACCGCATCCAGGAGGCGTTCACCCAGGCCCAGGCCTGGATGGACCAGTATCAGGTGCCGGTCGTCGTCGAGCTGGTGCTGGAGCGGGTGACCAACATCTCCATGGGCGCCGACATCGACAGCGTCACCGAGTTCGAGGAGACGCTGGACCTGCCGGTGGAGGAGAGCGAGACCGTTCTGGTCTGACGGCCCCATCCCGTCCGGCCGCAGTCCGATCCAGCCTGAAGCCGCCGGGGCGCCAATGCGCCCCGGCGGCTTTCGTTTGGGCGGGCTTGTTGCATCGCGGAATTCCCCTCCCCTCGACACCCGTGCTAGCGTCCGTCTCCACCCGTAACCAACCGGTCCGGCAGGGAGTCCGCGCAAGCATGGCGTTGCTTGAGAACATGCGCATCTTCGTCCGTGTCGTCGAGCTGGGCAGCCTGTCGGCCGCCGGACGGAACCTGCGCATGTCGCCGGCCATGGTCAGCCACCGCATCCAGCAGTTGGAAGCCCATCTCGGCGTCCGGCTGCTGAACCGCACGACCCGGCAGCTCCAGGCCACTGAAACCGGCATGGATTTCTACCAGAGCTGCCTGGAGGTGCTGGAGGCGGTGGAGCGTGCCCACAGCAGCATCGCCGCCGGATCCGGCGTGCCGTCGGGCAGCGTGCGGGTGACGGCGCCGCTGGGCTTCGGCCGCCGCATCCTGTCGCCGCTGGTGCCGGACTTCTGCGCCGCCCACCCGCTGGTGGAGGTGCGGCTGCGGCTGTCCGACCATCTGCTGGATCTGCTGCGCGAGGCGGTGGACGTGGCGGTGCGGATGGCGACGCTGAAGGATTCCAGTTTCGTCGTCCGCAAGATTGCCGATGTCCGCCGCGTTCTGGTCGCCGCCCCCTCCTACCTGTCGGAGCGCGGGCAGCCCGGGAAGCCGGCCGACCTGTCGGGCCACAACTGTCTGCTTCTGCGTTTTCCCGGCACCCAGCAATATCAATGGAGCGTGCTGGAGAACGGTGAGCCGGTGAAGCTGCCGGTGTCGGGCCGCTTCGACGCCGACGACGGCGACGTGCTGACCGGCTGGGCGCTCGACGGCCGCGGCATCGCCATGAAGCCGCTGTGGGAGGTGGCGGAGCATCTGGCCAGCGGCGCGCTGCTCCCGGTCTTGCCGGACTGTCCGCCGGAGCCGGTGACGCTGGCCGTGCTCTATCCCCACCGTGCGCTGGTCCCGGCCAAGGTGCGGGCTTTCGCCGACCATATGGTGCCGAAGATCAAGTCGGCGCTGACGGCGATCTCGCCGGATACGATCCTGTAAGGAGAGAGAAAGGAGCCCATGCGCAGGATGGGAGGAGAGGGCGCATGATTGCCCGCCTTTACAATCCCCGTGAGCGCACCAGCAGCACCCGGGCCTCTTGCGCGGCACGCTGCAACTGCGGAAGGAACTGCTGCTCCATCTCCGGACAGGTGACGCGCGCTGCCTGGGCGCTGACATTCATCGCCGCGATCACGCCGCCGGCCGCGGTGCTGATCGGCACGGCGATGGAGCGCAATCCCAGTTCCAGCTCCTGGTCGACCAGCGAGAAGCCACGGTCGCGCACCCGTTCCAGTTCGCGTTTCAGGGCGTCGGTCGCGGTGATGGTCCGTTCGGTGAAGGGCTTCAACGGTACCCGCGCCAGATAGCTGTCCAGCTCCGCCTCCGGCAAGGCCGCCAGCAGGACGCGGCCCATCGAGGTGCAGTAGGCCGGCAGCCGGCTGCCGACATTCAGCCCGACCGACATGATCCGCTTGGTCGCCGCACGCGCGATATAGACGACGTCGTCCTCGTCCAGAACCGCGGCGGAGCAGGATTCCTGCACCGCCCCGCTGACCTGCTCGATCAGCGGGTCGAGGATCGTCGCCAGCGGAGCCGATGATAGGAAGGAATAGCCCAGCGCCAGGATCTTCGGCCTCAGATGGAAGGTCCGTCCGTCCGATCCGGCATAGCCGAGCTGCATCAGCGTCAAGAGGCAGCGCCGCGCCGCCGCCCGCGGCAGTCCGGTGATCTTGGCGATGTCGGCGATCGTCAGGTTCGGCTCGCGCTCCGTGAAGGCGCGGATCACCGACAGGCCGCGGGCCAGCGAGGTCATGAAGTTCGGATCGGATGCCTCTTCGGCAGCGTCGGACGGTTTCATGTCTGCGGCCTTAGGCGAATGGTGGGTGTCGGCCATGTGCGGACCTTCTCTCCGGGGAACGCGCGATCGACAGCCAAGTTAGGGCGATTATCGCGCACGTTCCAGGAAAATCGAACAAAACCGGCCGCAACTCCGTCTGCGGCAGAAATAGTTCGAGGTGCCCGCAATTGGTCTTGCGGGTGTCTGGCATCTGGTATACCGTATCGATAATTCAAAACGACGCGCCACTCAGGACGAAGGGCACGGGGCGATCATTCGAACGCTCGCACAGGAACGCTCACGACAACAAGCGGCGCCGAAGGCGTCGGCGCGCAAAGGGTCGGAAACGTGATGAACCGAGAAAGATTCAGTGTCGAACCCCTCGAACAGGGGATGAGCTTCAAGGCGAAGGCCTACCAAGCGCTGCGACAGGCCATCACGCAGATGAACATCTACGGCCAGAGCAGCGAGATCAGGTTGGACGAACGCCGGCTGTGCGAGGCGTTGGGTGTCAGCCGCACCCCGGTGCGCGAGGCGATGGCGCTGCTGGAACAGGAGGGGTTCATCCGCTCCCAGCCGCGGCGCGGGATCTTCGTGGTGCGCAAGACGAAGGCCGAACTGGTGGAGATGATCACGGTATGTGCCGCCCTGGAAGGCATGGCGGCACGCCTGTTCGTCGAGAACGCCACCACGGACAAGCTGGAGCTCCTGCACGCCGCGTTCGACAAATACACGAAGGCCGAACTGGCGGAACATGTCGCCGAGTATTCGGACGCCAACATCGTCTTCCATCAAAGCATCGTCCAGGCCTCGGGCTCCACGTTGATCTCGGACCTGACCGATCGCTTCTTCATCCATATGCGTGCGATCCGCCGCGCGACGATGGGCCTCGGCGACCGTGCCGACCAGTCCATCCACGAGCATCGGGACATCATCGAGGCGCTGGCCGCCCGCGATGCCGATCTCGCGGAACGTCGCGTCCGCGAACACACGCTCGGTCTCGCACAGTACGTGGAACGGCATTGCGCCTTCCTCGACTAGCCGATCTTGAACCTTTTTTTGGAGCTCGGGGAGGAGTTACCCTTATGTCTACTGCGGCTGCAACGATCACTAAGAACCAGGCCACGGAAGCATCTGTTGTCGAGGACGCGCCGGCGCTGACCGACGGCTTCCAGCTCGTCATCGACGCGCTCAAGCTCAACGACATCACCAACCTGTATGTCGTCCCCGGTATTCCGATCTCCGACCTGCTGCGCATGGCGCAGGCCGAGGGCATGCGCGTCGTCTCGTTCCGCCATGAACAGAATGCCGGCAACGCCGCCGCCATCGCTGGCTTCATGACGAAGAAGCCGGGCGTCTGCATGACGGTGTCGGCTCCGGGCTTCCTGAACGGCCTGACCGCGCTGGCGAACGCCACCACCAACTGCTTCCCGATGATCCTCATCAGCGGCTCGTCCGAGCGTGAGGTCGTCGACCTGCAGCAGGGCGATTACGAGGAGATGGACCAGCTCGCCATCGCCAAGCCGCTGTGCAAGGCCGCCTTCCGCATCCTGCACGCCCAGGACATCGGCATCGGCGTGGCGCGTGCCATCCGCGCCGCCGTGTCGGGCCGTCCGGGCGGCGTCTATCTCGACCTGCCGGCCAAGCTGTTCTCGCAGGTGATGGACGCCGCGGAAGGCGCCAAGTCGCTGGTCAAGGTCGTCGATCCGACCCCGGCGCAGTACCCGTCGACCGAGGCGGTCAACCGCGCGCTCGACCTGCTGAAGGGCGCCAAGCGTCCGCTGGTCATCTTCGGCAAGGGTGCGGCTTACGCCCAGGCCGACGACACCATCCGCGCCTTCGTCGAGAAGAGCGGCATCCCCTTCCTGCAGATGAGCATGGCCAAGGGCCTGCTGCCCGACACCCACCCGCAGTCGGCCGGTGCCGCCCGCTCGCTGGTGCTGCAGGACGCCGATGTCGTCATGCTGGTCGGCGCCCGGCTGAACTGGCTGCTGTCGCACGGCAAGGGCAAGACCTGGGGCAAGCCCGGCTCCAAGAAGTTCATCCAGGTCGACATCGAGCCGCGGGAGATGGACAGCAACGTTGAAATCCATGCTCCGCTGGTCGGCGACATCGCGTCCGTCATGGAAGTGCTGCTGAAGGGCATCGACGGCGGGCTGACCCCGCCGACCGACTGGATGGCCACCGTCGCGGCCAAGCGTGAGCAGAACGTCGCCAAGATGGCGCCGAAGCTGATGAGCAACGCCTCGCCGATGAACTTCCACGGTGCGCTGGGCGCTCTGCGCCGGGTCATCAAGGAGCGTCCCGACGCCATGCTGGTCAACGAGGGCGCCAACACCCTCGACCTCGCCCGCGGCATCATCGACATGTACGAGCCGCGCAAGCGCCTCGACGTCGGCACCTGGGGCGTGATGGGCGTCGGCATGGGCTACGCCGTCGCCGCGGCGGTGGAGAGCGGCAAGCCGGTGCTGGCCGTCGAGGGCGACAGCGCCTTCGGCTTCTCCGGCATGGAGGTGGAGACGATCTGCCGCTACAACCTGCCGGTCTGCATCGTCATCTTCAACAACAACGGCATCTATCGCGGGACCGACGTCAACCCGACCGGCGGCAACGACCCGTCGCCGATGGTCTTCGTCCCCGGCTCGCGTTACGACAAGATGATGGAAGCCTTCGGCGGCGTCGGCGTCCATGTCACCAACCCGGACGAGCTGTACCGTGCGGTCAACGAGGCGATGGACAGCGGCCGTCCGACCCTGGTCAACGCCGTCATCGATCCGGCGGCGGGCACCGAAAGCGGCAACATCGGCAGCCTGAACCCGACCAGCTCGGTCCGCAAGATGCCGTCCTAAAAGAAACGCCGACCACACGACTCTAAGAAGCAGGGGGAGAAATACATGGGCAAGGCACTTCAGGGCGTTCGGGTCCTCGACTTCACGCACGTTCAGTCGGGACCGACCTGCACCCAGTTGCTCGCCTGGTTCGGCGCCGACGTCATCAAGGTGGAGCGGCCGGGCGAGGGTGACATCACCCGCAGCCAGCTGCGCGACCTGCCGGACGCCGACAGCCTGTATTTCACCATGCTGAACCACAACAAGCGGTCCATCACCCTCGACACCAAGACGCCCAAGGGCAAGGAGGTGCTGGAGGCGCTGATCAAGTCCTGCGACGTGATGGTCGAAAACTTTGCCCCCGGCGTGCTCGATCGCATGGGGTTCACCTGGGAACGCATCCAGGAACTGAACCCCGCGATGATCGTCGCGTCGGTCAAGGGCTTCGGGCCCGGGCCGTTCGAGAATTGCAAGGTGTACGAGAACGTCGCCCAATGCGCGGGCGGCGCCGCCTCGACGACCGGCTTCGACGACGGCCCGCCCATGGTCACCGGCGCCCAGATCGGCGACAGCGGCACCGGCCTGCATCTGGCGCTCGGCATCGTCACCGCGCTCTACCAGCGCAAGACCACCGGCAAGGGCCAGAAGGTGCTGGCCGCCATGCAGGACGCCGTGCTGAACCTGTGCCGCGTCAAGCTGCGCGACCAGCAGCGCCTGGCCAACGGGCCGATGAAGGAATACCCGCAATACCCGAACGGTGAGTTCGGCGACACCGTGCCGCGCGCCGGCAACGCGTCGGGCGGCGGCCAACCCGGCTGGATCCTGAAGTGCAAGGGCTGGGAGACCGATCCCAACGCCTACATCTACTTCATCGCCCAGGCTCCGGTCTGGAAGTCGATCTGCAAGGTCATCGGCAAGGAGGAGTGGATCACCGATCCCGACTACGCCACCCCGGTGGCCCGCCTGCCGCGCCTGATGCAGATCTTCGGCACCGTCGAGGAGTGGACCAAGACCCTGACCAAGTTCGAGGTCATGGATCTTCTCAACAAGTACGACATTCCCTGCGGCCCGATCCTGTCGATGAAGGAGATCGCCGAGGACAAGTCGCTCTACGAGACCGGCACGCTGGTCGAGGTCGAGCACCCGACCCGCGGCAGCTACCTGACGGTGGGCAATCCGATCAAGCTGTCCGACAGCCCGACGGAGGTCACCCGCTCCCCCCTGCTGGGCGAGCACACCGACGAAATCCTGCGCGAGGTGCTGGGCTTCAGCGAGCGCGATATCGTCGACATCCGCGACAGCGGCGCCATCGGCGTCGTGGAGCGTCTGGCGGCGGAGTAAGGTTCAAGCTTTGATACCCCCACCCCAACCCTCCCCCGCTGGGCGGGGGAGGGGGCAAGTCCTGAAGCGGGAGAGTGGCGGCAGTCCCTCCCCCGCCCAGCGGGGGAGGTTAGGTGGGGGCCTAACGCCCCAAAATTTGAACGCCTACCATATTCATATCGCCGTGCCTCCCTCTCCCCGGCCGTCCCCTTCCCGGCCGCCCGAGAGCCGAAGCCGGCAGTTTTTAAAATCCGCCGCCCGTCAGCCGATGAATTTCCGGCTCCCCGCGGTCTCCAAAAGACAATTCCCGAACAGGGTCAGAGACGCAAACCATGAACATTCACGAATATCAGGCCAAGGATCTGCTGCGGGGGTACGGCGTCGCCGTTCCGCGCGGCGGCGTGGCCTTCACCCCGGAAGAGGCTGCATCGGTCGCCCGCGAGTTGGGCGGTCCGGTCTGGGTGGTGAAGTCGCAGATCCATGCCGGCGGCCGCGGTGCCGGCCGCTTCCAGGACAATCCGGGCGGCAAGGGCGGCGTCCGCGTCGTCAAGTCGGTCGAGGAGGTTTCCTCCAACGCCGCCGAGATGCTGAACCACGTGCTGGTGACCAAGCAGACCGGCCCGTCAGGCAAGGAGGTGAAGCGCCTCTATGTCGAGGAAGGCGCCGACATCAAGCGCGAGCTGTATCTCGGCCTGCTGATCGACCGCGCCACCGGCCGCGTCACCATCATCGCCTCGACCGAAGGCGGCATGGAGATCGAGGAGGTCGCCCACAACACGCCGGAGAAGATCGTCAAGGTCGCCGTCGACCCGGCCACCGGCATCCAGGGCTACCACACCCGCAAGGTCGCCTTCGCGCTCGGCCTGGAAGGCAAGCAGGTCGGTGCCGCCGCCAAGTTCATCCAGGCCGCCTACAAGGCCTTCGTCGAGCTGGACTGCGCCATCGTCGAGATCAACCCGCTGATCGTCACCGGCTCGGGCGACATCCTGGCGCTCGACGCCAAGATGAGCTTCGACGACAACGCCCTGTTCCGCCACAAGGATGTCGCCGCCTTGCGCGACGAGGCGGAGGAGGACCCGGCGGAGATCGAAGCGGCCAAGCACGAGCTGAACTACGTCAAGCTCGACGGCAACATCGGCTGCATGGTCAACGGCGCCGGCCTGGCGATGGCCACCATGGACATCATCAAGCTGTACGGTGCCGAGCCGGCCAACTTCCTCGACGTCGGTGGCGGCGCCACCAAGGAGCGCGTCACCGCGGCCTTCAAGCTGATCCTCTCCGACAGCGCGGTCGAAGGCATCCTGGTCAACATCTTCGGCGGCATCATGCGCTGCGACGTGATCGCCGAGGGCGTGGTCGCCGCGGCCCGCGACGTGAAGCTGCATGTCCCGCTGGTGGTGCGCCTGGAAGGCACCAACGTCGCATTGGGCAAGAAGATCCTGGCCGAATCCGGCCTGCCGATCCTGTCCGCCGACAATCTGGACGACGCAGCCAAGAAGATCGTCGCCGCCGTGAAGAAGGAGGCCGCGTGAAATGGCTGTTCTCGTCGACAAGAACACGAAGGTGATCTGCCAGGGCTTCACCGGAGCCCAGGGCACCTTCCACTCCGAGCAGGCCATCGCCTACGGCACCAAGATGGTCGGCGGCGTGACGCCCGGCAAGGGCGGGGCCAAGCACCTCGACCTGCCGATCTTCGACACCGTCGCCGAGGCGGTCGAGAAGACCGGCGCCAACGCCTCCGTGATCTACGTGCCGCCGCCGTTCGCGGCCGACGCGATCCTGGAAGCGATCGACGCCCAGATCCCGCTGGTGGTCTGCATCACCGAAGGCATCCCGGTGCTGGACATGGTCCGCGTCAAGCGCGCGCTCAATGGTTCGGCCACCCGCCTGATCGGCCCGAACTGCCCCGGCATCATCACGCCGGACGAGTGCAAGATCGGCATCATGCCGGGCCACATCCACAAGCGCGGCAAGATCGGCATCGTCTCGCGGTCCGGCACGCTGACCTATGAGGCGGTGGCGCAGACCACGGCGGCCGGGCTGGGCCAGACCACCTGCATCGGCATCGGCGGCGACCCGGTCAACGGCACCAACTTCGTCGACAGCCTGGAGCTGTTCGTGAAGGACCCGGAGACCGAGGGCATCATCATGATCGGCGAGATCGGCGGCGACGCCGAAGTCCGCGGCGCCGAGTTCATCAAGGCGTCGGGCACCAAGAAGCCGGTCGTCGGCTTCATCGCCGGCCGCACCGCCCCTCCGGGCCGCCGCATGGGCCATGCCGGCGCGGTGATCTCCGGCGGCAACGACACCGCCGACTTCAAGATCGACTTCATGAAGTCGGTCGGCATCGCCGTCGCCGACAGCCCCGCCAGCCTGGGCTCCACCATGCAGTCGATCTTCAAAAATTGACCGTTCCCCCGCGGGACCGCCGTCCGCGACGGTCCCGCGATTCCAGCGAAGCTTCTGTCACTCACGCCATCAGCCGCAACAGACAGGCGCAACCAACGCGCCGGACCCCGAGGGAGATGGGACATGAAAGCGCAAGCCCAAAACAGCATCCTGGCCCGCCGGATCATCCACGACGACCCCAGCGAGGGCGCCGCGGCGATCATCAAGACCGCCATCATCGAAACGCCGCGGGTCAAGAACGACAACGGCAAGGATGCCAAGGCCGAGCGTGGCCAAGTGGTGCAGTCCCTGTGCCGGGCGTTGAACATTTTGACGATCCTCGGTGGCAATGACGGTCCGATGACGCTGACCGAATTGTCGGAAGCCGCGAACCTGTCGCCCTCCACCACCCATCGCCTGCTGACGACCCTGCAGTACGAGCGCTACGTCCGCTTCGACCAGAGCGCGCGCGGCTGGGTGGTCGGCGTCCAGGCCTACATGACCGGCGCCAATTTCCTGAAGACCCGCAATCTGGTCGACGTCGCCCGTCCGCGCATGCGCCGCCTGATGGAGGAAAGCAGCGAGATCGTGAACCTCGCGGTCGAGGAGAATGGCGAAGCGCTCTATCTGGCCCGTGTCGGCGGTCCGCGTGCCGCCCAGGTCGCCGTGCCGCAGGCCGACCGCACGCTGCTGCACTGTTCCGCCGTCGGCAAGGCGCTGCTGGCCGGCATGCCGGAAACCAAGGTGCAGACCATCGTCACCCAGCGCGGCATGCGCCAGTTCACCCGCAGCACCCTGTCGTCACTGCCGGCACTGTACCGCGACCTGACGCTGGTCCGCACCCGCGGCTATGCCCTGGACCAGGAGGAGCGGGTGTCCGGCCTGCGCTGTGTCGCCGCCCCGATCTTCGACGAGAATTCCCGTGTGATGGGCGCCCTGTCGCTGTCCGGCTCGAGCCGGCGCATCGAGGACGCGCGGCTGCGCGCGCTCGGCGAGATGGTCAAGCGCGCCGCCGCCGCGGTGACGCAGGAACTGGGCGGCCGCGTGCCGGTTCCGAACTGATCCATCCCTGACACGGATAAAAGAACGCCCAAGGCAAAAGAACGCCAAGAGCTGACGGCAGGTGGTGCACGTTGGCATTCCTCCCTGGCGCACTCAGGGCCGCATTCCTCACGGGATGCGGCCCTTTTTCTTGAGAAATCGACCGTTTCCACGGAATGGAAAAGCGGCGTTTTTCTCGGGAAATCCCCCGTCGGCCGTGCGATTGTCTGTCTCGGGAAAGGCGTTCCTTTCTCATCGGGCGGATGTGTTGTTTTGCATGTTCGCGCTTCTCTCGGAGACTGGCCGTGCTGTGTGCAGCACGGCCATTTTTTTGCCTTTTCCGCAGAGCGAAATCGGATCCATCGCCGCGTGGACTGGCCGTCCGTCGCGACGACACAGTGCCCCCCATACCGATCACGAAAACAGGGCAGGGGAGTGTTGCGAATGGCGGAATCCAGAAGCATGACGGCGATCGCGGTGAGCCAGCCCGGCAAGCCGGAGGTGCTGGTCCCGGCGCGCCGCCCGGTTCCCGATCCCGCACCCGGCGAGATCCGCATCGCCATCCAGGCCGCCGGCGTCAACCGGCCCGATGTGCTGCAGCGGCTCGGCAAATACAATCCGCCGCCGGGCGTCACCGACATCCCCGGGCTGGAGGTTGCCGGCACAATCGACGCGCTGGGCGAGGGGGTGGAGGGCTGGCAGGTCGGTGACCCGGTCTGTGCCCTGCTGGCCGGCGGCGGCTATGCCGAGTTCTGCGTGGTGCCGGCGGCGCAATGCCTGCCGATCCCGGCCGGCCTGTCGATGGCAGAGGCGGCGGCCCTGCCGGAGACATTCTTCACCGTCTGGTCCAACGTGTTCGAGCGCGGCGCGCTCCAGCCCGGCGAGGCGCTGCTGGTCCATGGCGGCACGTCCGGCATCGGTACAACGGCCATCCAGCTCGCGGCTGCCTTCGGCGCGCGCGTCTTCGCCACCGCCCGCGGTTCGGAGAAATGCGGCGCCTGTGTCCGGCTGGGCGCCGAGCGCGCCATCGACTATGCCGAGGAGGATTTCGTCGCGGTGGTCAAGGAGGCAACCGGCGGCGCCGGCGTCAATGTGGTGCTGGACATCGTCGGCGGCGATTACGTCGCCCGCAGCATCGACGCGCTGGCGGTCGAGGGCCGCTATGTCTGCATCGGCTTCGTCCGCGGCGCGACGGCCAACGTGAACTTCTTCCCGGTGATGACCAAGCGGCTGGTGCTGACCGGCTCCACCCTGCGGGCGCGCCCCGTCGCCTACAAGCAGGCGCTGGCCGAACAGCTGAAGGCGCGCGTCTGGCCGCTGATCGCGCAAGGCAAGGTCCGGCCGGTCGTCCACGAGGTCTTCCCGCTCGATAAGGCCGCCGACGCCCACCGGCTGATGGAGAGCAACCAGCATGTCGGCAAGCTGGTGCTGGCGGTGGGGTGAACTGAAGCCCTCTCAGATCCAGTAATCCCCTCTCCCCCCTGGGGAGAGGGTTAGGGTGAGGGGGGCGCGTGACGAGGATTTTCAAGCATCACGTAGTCCCCGTTCCCCGCCAAATCTACCCTGTGCATCCCCCTCACCCCGACCCTCTCCCCGGGGGGGGAGAGGGGGAACCCCAAGGGATCTCACCCCCCTCAGTCCAGCATCGGCAGGCCGCTCTCGATCCGGACCAATGCAGCCAGCAGCGGGGCGCCGATGTCGCGGCGGACGAAGTTGCTGGCCTTTTCCGCCGCGTTGATCGCCAGCTGGAAGGTCCGGCGCCAGCGGTCGTCGTTGTAGAAGGCCTTTTCCGCCTTGGCCCGCTGCGCCAGCAGGCCCGGCCGGCGGCCGGCGGCGTCATCCGCCAGCTTGTTCAGGCGGTTCATCAGGTCGTTGGCGACGGCCGGCTCGCCACGCTTCATCACCGCTTCGACCAGTTCGGCATAGGCTTCGCCACGGGTGTCGATGTCCGCCACCTGCTCGGCATAGGCGACGGCCTGGCCGGCCTCGCCACGCTTCGCCAAGCGGCCCAGCACCGCCGGGATCGTCCAGGGATTCTCGTCCTGCACCGTGCTGAGCAGGCCCAGCGCCAGCTTCGGCTCGCCGATGTCGGCCGCCGCCACCGCCAGCTCCGGCGGGCAGCAGTCGCCACGGGATTCCTTGAACTTCGAGAACTGGGTCTCGACCGTGTTCAGAAACAGCGTGCGGGCCTGCGCCTCCTTGCCGGCGCGCAGCAGGGTCTGGGCGACCAGCCCGAGTTCCCAGGCGCAACCGTGGCTGGAGGCATAGCTCTTGGCCTCGTCGGCCAGCGCGTTGGTCAGGCCGCTGTCGCCGCGCCACGCCGCCGCCTTGGCGATGTCGGCGAGGTTGTAGATGCGGGTCGAGCAGTCGTTGATCTGCCGGGTGATGTCGAGCGCCAGGGGAGTCTGCCCCATCAGCGACAGGGCGCGGGCGACGAACAGATCCTGGCCGGAGCTGTCGGCGACGCCGCCGCGGCGGACCACGCTGACGAAGGGCGCCATGATCTCCTTGGCGCGGCCGGTATCGCCCAGCTGCTGGTAGGCGACGGCCAGCGACAGCCAGTCCCAGCGCGCCGCGGTGATGGGCGTTTCCACCGGCGGCAGCATCTCGCCGATGCGGTGGAGGAAGCAGAGGCTGTTCAGGGCGTCGTTGCAGACCAGCGCACGGATGCGCGAGCGGAATTCGTAGAAATCGAAGTCGCCGACGAACTGGTTGGTGACGAGCTGCACCGCCAGCGGGCTGTCGGGATACTTGGTCACGATGTCGTTGAACAGCTTGTCCGCCTCCTTCAGAAGGCGGCCCTCCTCGGCGACGTCATAGGTGTTGTCGGCCTGCCGGATCAGCTGCAGCGCCTGGACGAACAGGCGGTTGGCCGGACCCGGCGTGCCGGCGGCCGGGTTGTCCGCCCCGCCGCCATCCTGGTCCTGCGCAGCCATGGTCGGTGCCGCCCCCTCCTGCGCCACCGCATCCTGCGCCGGAACGGGACCGGCCGCGACCGCCGCCGGCAGGAACAGGGCGGCGACGGCGGCGGTGCGGAGAACGGCGAGGACGCGGGATAGGGCGGAGGCCATGGCGGTCGGGTTTCAACCCTGGAGGTTTGAGAGCAGGCGGACGTAGCTGACGACGCGTTGAACGTTGGCGACCGAACGGGCATCCTGGAGCACGCGGTCCAACTCTTCCTGTGAACTGGCGACACCCATCAGATAGACAACGCCGTCGACGGTATCGATGCTGTAGTTCTGGCTATGAATATCCGCATCGAAGGTGATCTTGCTGCGGATCTGGGTCGAAATCCAGGTGTCGCGCGCGGTGTCGACGATGCTGGACCCGTTGTCGATCTGGATTTCGTTGATGACTTCCTTGACGCCCTGCGCCTGCCAGACCAGGCGCACCGCGTCGAGGCGCATCTGCGCATCGGCGGCGCGGCCGGTCAGCAGCACGCGGCCCTGGTCGACGGTCAGGCCGATCCGGTTGGTCAGGTCGATCGAATGCTGCAGCCAGAGCGAATTGATGCGGGCGCGAATCTCGGTGTCGCTGACGAAGCCGCCGAAGCCACGCTCCTGCGTCGCCACGACAGCGGTCCCACCGGCGGCGCCCAGCACCAGCGGCCCGCAGCCGGCCAGCGAAATCCCGGCGGTGCAGGCGAGTGCGATCGATCTCCAAAGGCGGCTCAAACCCGTCACAGCGTGCCTCCCTTCGCCCGCGTGGCCAGCGCCGGGCAAACACGGCGCGCGGCCGGAAAAAGTCACGGCGGAACGGCCTTTGCAATGGGGAAATTCGGAGTTTTCACCAGTCATCGTCACTTTGTCCCGAGGTGATGCGCGGATGTTGCAGTCGCTGCGGCTGCGAAGGAAGTCTCGCCGCAGCGCCTCCGGCAGTCTTGGGGCAAAATCAGGCGAAAGCTGGGCTGGAGAGGACTTTGGCGATTTCGCGCGCCAGCACGCGGGAGACCACCCGACGCGCGGTGGCGTCGCGCAGGATCTCCTCGTCCCTCGGGTTGGACAGGAAGCCGGTCTCCACCAGCACCGACGGCACGTCCGTCGCCTTCAGCACCGCGAAATTGGCCGCGCGCATCGGGTTGTCGAGCAGGTGCAATTCCTTCCCCGCACCCTCCACCAAAAGCTGGCGGGCGGCCAGAGAGGCATGGCGGGTATGGCGCGCCGTCAGGTCGAGCAGGATGTCCTTGACGATGCGGCCGCCGCCGACCGATCCCGCCTTGCCGAAGCGGTCGGCCTGGTTCTCCTGCTGGGCGAGGCGGGAGGCGAAGGAGTCCGAGGCCTTTTCCGACAGGATATAGGCGGACAGGCCGCGGGCGTCGGCATTGGGGGCGCTGTCGGCGTGGATCGATACGAACAGGTCGGCGCCTGCCTCGCGGGTCAGCGCCACCCGTTCGTCCAGCGCCAGGAAACGGTCGTCGCCGCGCGTCAGCTTGACGCCGATGCGGTGGCGGTCGGCCAGGATGCGCGCGACGTCGCGGGCGATGTCCAGCGTTACCTCCTTCTCGAAGGTGCCGCGAGTGCCGATGGCGCCGGGATCGTTGCCGCCATGGCCGGGATCGAGCATCACCAGCCGGGATCGCGTCGGAGTGCCCGCGGTGGGTTTGCGGTCCGGCCGCCGTTCCATCGCCGAGGCGCAGGCTTGGCCCGGCGACTGCGCCAGCGCCGCCCCTGCCGCGCCGACGGCGGTTAACCAAAGTTTGCTCAGCCCGAGCCCAAGCAGCTGCCGTCGATCCATCACCAAAAATACCGTGCTGCAAAGGAGGGAAGGGGCTCGGCACCCGACTGCGCCGCCCGTTGATCTATCCCGAATCATTAACCAATGCGGCTACGAAAAAGTATTGTCAAGGCCGTGCAGGTTACCATTCCTGAATATTTGTGACCATCCGGTCATCCCGGCAGACTTGACATGCCGATGATTCGACAAAGGTGAATGGTTGCTTGATGGAAGTCTGGAAAAGCGCTAAAATTTTAGCGATCAGCTCGGGAGGTGTCGATGTTGAGGAAAGCACTGTTCAACATCATCCGGCAAGAGCAGCGCGAAATCGAGGATAAGCTCGAACGCGAGGAGCAGCAGCAGAGTCCCGACGTCCGCCGGATCGTCGGCCTGCGGCAGGAGGCCACCAGCCTGCGTCGTGAGTTGGAACATTTCCACGACGTGTGACCCCGGCCGCCGCATCGGCCGCCGGGTGTCGTCATGAAAGGTCGCCACTGAATTCGACGTGACCGGATCGGTCGCACCCCTTCTCCGCAAGAGCGCGGGGGAGGGGGTTTTTGTTTCCGGGATGACTGTTCGGCCCTCGCTGCCGATTGCCGCACCTCACCCCAGCTTTGCGTATCCTCGCTCGATCACCCGTTCGGCGGCCTCATAGACGGATTGCATCTCCTCGTAGGCGGCCCGCAGGCGGGCGAGGTCGGCGACCGCCGATTGGTTCGGGCGCCGGGATTCGGACAGCGTCAGACCGGCGCGGATATAGTCGGCGCGCAGTTCCGCCACCCGTACCGCCATGCGCAGGAAAGTCTCCCGGTTCAGGTTGGGCAGCTCGCGCCCGATGACCTCGCAATTGGCCTCCAGGATGGCGGCGTCCATGTTTTCGAGGAAATGGCGGATGCGCTGGCTGCGGCTGCTGTCGGCGGCGTCCGCCGTCATCAGCTTGTCGACTTTGCCCTTGGCGTATTCGCCGATGACCTTGCCGCCGGATGCCATGGAGCCCCCGCCCTGCTTTGCCGGCCAGTCCGGCCCTTTTCGATTGTCGCACCAGGGGCTTGGCAATGCCAGAGCGGCGTGGGCCGCAGCGGCTGCGATCGGCGCTAGTCCCTGTCCGCAATGCAGCCGTCGGTACAGCCATGTGCCGAAGCGCTCATGAAGCGGGTGCAACATCGCGGCGTTCGTGCTAGGGAAGCCTCCCCCTTTTCTTGCTGTACGTCATGGTGGACGCGCGATGTCTGAGACCGGCTCCGACTATATCCTTACCGTTTCCTGCCCCGACACCGTCGGCATCGTCTTCGCCGTGTCAGGCTTCCTGGCGGAGCGGAGCTGCAACATCATCGACAGCGCGCAGTTCGGCGACCGCATTTCGGGCCTGTTCTTCATGCGCGTCAGCTTCAACGGCAATTCCGGCGGCAATCCCGGCGGGGCGACGAAGGAACAGCTGGAGGCGGAATTCGCCGCCCAGGTGGCCGAGCGTTTCGCCATGACCTGGAAGATCCACGATGCCCGCCGCCGTCCGCGCGTGCTGATCATGGTGTCGAAGTTCGGCCACTGCCTGAACGACCTGCTGTACCGCTACCGCACCGGCTATCTGCCGATCGAAATTCCGGCCATCGTCTCCAACCACCGGGATTTCTACCAGCTGGCGGCTTGGCACAACATCCCGTTCCACCATCTGCCGGTCGGCTCCGACAACAAGGCGCAGCAGGAATCCCGCCTGCTGGAGATCGTCGAGGAGGAGAAGGTCGACCTGGTGGTGCTCGCCCGCTACATGCAGGTGCTGTCGGGCACGCTGTGCGAGCGGATGGCGGGCCGGGTCATCAACATCCACCACAGCTTCCTGCCAAGCTTCAAGGGCGCCAAGCCCTACCATCAGGCCCATGCCCGCGGCGTGAAGCTGATCGGCGCCACCGCGCACTACGTCACGTCCAATCTCGACGAGGGCCCGATCATCGAGCAGGAGGCCGAACGGGTCGACCACACGATGACGCCCGACGACCTGGTGGCCATCGGGCGTGACATCGAGAACATCGTGCTGGCCCGTGCCGTCCGCTACCATGTGGAGCATCGCGTTCTGCTCAACGGCAACAAGACGGTGGTCTTCCGCTAAGCCCGCCCTCCGGCCGGTCGAGCCGGCCCGACGCCGCTGCGGCGCCGCCCCTCACTCAATGGGGCTGCGCCGTCTCGCGGGCGTCTTCCGGCTGCGGCATGAACACCGCGCGGGTGATCGCCTGTTCGATCTGGTCGCGCGTGAAGGGCTTCGGGATCACCGGACCCAGATGCTCCAGCCCGTGCTTCGCCAGATCGTCCGGGAAGGCGGTGACGAAGATCACCGGCAGGAACCGGCGCGCCCGCAACTCGCGCGCCACCTCCAGCCCGTTGTCGCCGTCGGCCAGCCGGATGTCCATCAGGGCCAGCGTCGGACGGTGCTCGGCCGCCAGTGCCAGCGCCTCGTCCATCGTCGCCGCGTTGCCGCAGACGATGTGACCCATGCCACGCACCGTTTCCGCCAGATCGTAGGCGATGATGGCATCATCCTCGACGATCAGGATCGTGGCGGTCAGGCGGGCGCGGACACGCTCGCGCGCATGGGTCAGGCGCTCCACCGCATCTTCCGGTGCGAGGCCCAGGACGGCCGCGGCATCGCCGACCGGCAAATCCTCCAGGTTGACCAGAAGGTAGAGACGGCGGTCGATTTCCTCCAGCGTCATCAGCGCCGATTCGACCGGATGATACGGCGCCGCCGCCGGGGGTGAGCCTTCCTCGTCCTGCAACTGGTTCAGGTGGCGATAGAAGATGCCGCGGGACAGCTCGCCGCCCCGGCCGGTCTCAGCCTCGTCCGCCTCCAGATACCATTCAAGGGTGCGGGTCACCAAGGCGTCCCCCCGCCCGTTCGTCCCGGTCAATGCGCGGGCATAGCGGCGCAGGTAGGGCAAATGCTGCATGAAGTGACCGGTGTACTGCTCCATCTCTCTCCCCGTGCCTTTCTGCGGCGCGTGTTCCTGGCATCCACCCATCGGCCGTCCCGGGAAGCCGGGTACCGCCGGTGCAATTCGATCTCTTCCCGGGCCGCCTCTTCCCGGTCCGCCTGCCCAGCGGCGAAACCCGGCGGCGAATCCGGGCGGCTGACTGGGCGGGCGGTCCCGCCGAAGACCGCGACGCCATCGACGCTGCTTCGACCAGCAGACTGACGCATCCCGACCCGCAACGGTTAAATTCATATGGCGCAGTTCACGGCCTAACGGGAGTGAACTCGAAAGATTTATTCGAGATACCAGGAAAGGATTACTCACTATGCATGGTATGAAGCATGGCATGGTCCGGTTCTGCGTCTCCAACCGGCGGCCTATGACGCCCGTTGCATAGGGGGTGCCGGAGGGAGAGGCTTAACCGTTCTGAAAGACTTACAAGCATACTCTGACTTTGCCCTCCGGCCATGGCCGTGAGAGGGCGAGGCGAGTGTTCCCGATCCTCGAACGCGCCGGCCATCCCCCAGGCCGGCGCGTTTTTCTTTTTCCCGCCGGGAGTCCCGGATCTCCCGGTCCGGCGGCTGGAAAGACCGAGCGGAGCGGTCCGGGAACCAACCAGCGGGGGAGGTGTTTGAAGAGGCATGGTGTGATTCCTCCCTGAACCGCCAATCCTCTCGCCGTCAGGCGCGGCCGCGACGTCACGCGGACCGGCGCCGGCGGCGAATCTTTGTCTGGACAGATAATGGCCCCGTCATCGCTTCCATTCTGTCAATCGGGGACTTTCACAAGCCCGCGCTTGCAACGCGAGTAATCCAACGTTAAGGACATCGGCGCACGGTTGGATTACGGCGTCTGGAGGCGCATCGTCCGTGTGACGGGCCGGCCATATCGCGCCGGCCGCGGTGTATCGCGTGGGCTGCCGCATCGGGTCCGGGTTTGTGCATGGAAGACCAAGAGTTGGATCGGTCCCTGATGGATGGCATTCCGCCGGATGAGCTGGCCGACTTCGCTCGGTGGCGGGAGTGCGTGCGCGGAACGAACATTTCCGAGAAGACGCTGCTGGCGACCGATTATCTCAATCACTTCAACGAAATCGTGATGCTGATCGAGATGATCCCCGACATGCCGGACATGCTGGAGGAATGCCGCATCTGGCAGCCCAAGAGCTATGCCGAGCATTTCCGCGACAGCGGCTTCTCCGACAAGGATCTGGCGATCGAGGCCTACGGCCATGTGCCGTCGAAGTTCCTCCGTCCTTTCGAGGACACCATCGCCCAGGCCCATCAGGTGATCGCCCATACGCTGGAGCGGATCGGAACCGATATCGACAGCGGCGACCCCGACAAGCTGCGGATGGACTGCCAGACCTCCGTCGCGATGATCCACCGCATCATCCAGGTCGCCAATGGCATCATCCATGGCACCGCCCATGTGATGGAGCAGGGCGAGATCGACCTCTATCTGCAGAACGGCTGAAGATCGGTACGCCGACCCGTACTTTCGTTCCAAATCATGCGTCTCACCAACGAAAAATAGGCGTTTTCAGTCACTTGCCCCGGCAGGAATGGTGATTGATGGTGCATCCACCATTCGTTCGTTGCATGGCTCAGTTGCGCCTCCCGGCACTATAGTCGGATCATAAAAGACAAGACGGAGGCGTGTTCATGCGTCCTCTGCGGGGGGAGATGGAGCATTGCCCATGAAGGGATGCGCATTCGCGCCGGCCGACGGCATGGCCGTGTCTGAACCGCGCGTGTGGCGGCCGGGTCCGCCCACCGATCACGCCGGCCCCGTCCTCCCCGTCCTTCAGCGGGGGGAGGCAACGCCGCGCATGACGTCATCCGGGCATCTGGACAGTTTCACCCGCGACCGGCTGCCGGCACCGGCCCAGCGCCCCGACCTGATCCTCGAACGTCCCGAACTGCAATATCCCCGGCGGCTCAACGCCGTCTCCGCGCTGATCGACGGCTGGCGCGAGCGCGGCTGGGACGAGCGTCCCTGCCTGATCGGCGGCGACGGCGAGGTGTGGAGCTATGGCCGGTTGCGCGACACCGTCGACCGCATCGCCCGCGTCCTGACCGAGGATTACGGGCTGGTCACCGGCAACCGCGTCCTGCTGCGCGGCCCCAACACGCCGATGCTGGCCGCCTGCTGGCTGGCGGTCATCAAGGCCGGCGGCGTCCTGGTGCCGACCATGCCGCTGCTGCGCGCGCCCGAACTGGCCGACGTGCTGAAGCGCGCCGCCATCGACATGGCGCTGTGCGACACCCATTTCCTCGACGATCTGGAAGAGGCGGCGCTGCCGTCGCTGCGCATCGTCGGCTTCCGCGACGGCGAGCTGGAACACCGCATCGCCACCAAGCCCGCCGGGTTCCGGGCCGCCGACACGGCGCAGGACGATGTCGCGCTGATCGCCTTCACCTCCGGCACCACCGGCACGCCGAAGGCCGCGGCCCATCTGCACCGTCATCTGCTGGCGATTTCCGACCTGTCGCCGCGCTCGGTGCTGGGGACGACGGCCAGCGACGTGTTCTGCGGCTCGCCGACGCTGGCCTTCGCCTATGGGCTGGGCGGGCTTCTGCTGTTCCCGCTGCGCATCGGCGCCTCGGTCATCCTGCTGGAGCGCGGCACCGCCGACCGGCTGCTGGAGGCCGCCACCCGCCACAAGGCGACGGTGATGTTCACCGTGCCCACCGTCTACCGCGGCATGATCGGCCGGATGGCCGAGAACCCGGCTCTGGTGAAGGGGCTGGCGTCCCTGCGGCTCTGCGTCTCGGCCGGCGAGCCGCTGCCGCAGCAGACCTTCGAAGGCTGGCGCGACGCCACCGGGCTCGAGATCCTCGATAGCCTGGGCACCACCGAGTTGCTGAACGCCGTGCTGCATGCCGTGCCCGGCGACGTGCGGCCGGGCTCCACCGGCAAGCCGGTGCCGGGCTATGAGGCGATGGTGGTCGACGACCAGTTCCGCCGGCTTCCCCCCGGCCAGGTCGGGCGGTTGGCGGTGCGCGGGGCGACCGGCTGCCTCTATCTCGACGATCCCAGGCAGGAAAGCTACGTCCAGCAGGGCTGGAACCTGACCGGCGATGCCTTCCACGTCGATGAGGACGGCTTCTTCTGGTATCATGCCCGCACCGACGACCTGATCGTCTCGGCCGGCTACAAGATCTCCGGCCTGGAGGTCGAGAACATCCTGCTGAGCCATGAGGCGGTGCAGGAATGCGCGGTGATCGCCGCTCCCGACCCGGTGCGCGGCACCATCCCCAAGGCTTTCGTCGTGCTGCGCGACGATGTCCGTCCCGACGAGCATCTGGCGGAAGAGTTGCAGAGCTTCGTCAAGGATCACATCGCCCCCTACAAGTACCCGCGGGCGGTCGAGTTCCTCGACGCCCTGCCGCGGACGGAGACCGGCAAGGTCCAGCGCTTCAAGCTGCGCCGGCGCGCGTGGCAGCCGGACGATGCCGAATAAGGAGCCGGATAAGGGTCCTTGAGTGCGAGCCGCCGTTGCCCTCGCGAGTGGGGGCAACGGCGTCCGCACAGGCCGTCAGCCGGCGCTGGACGAGCGGATGCTGGCGAAGAAGGTTTCGACCTCCCTGCGGAGCTCGGTGGCTTGCCGTGCCAGCGCGCCCGACGCGCCGGTCACCTGCGCGCCCGCGGCGCTGGACCGTGCCACGGTCTGGGTCATGTCGGCGATGTTGTGGCTGACCAGGGTCGTGCTGTGCGCGGCCTGCTGCACGTTGCGGGTGATCTCCCCGGTCGTGGCCGTCTGCTCCTCGACCGCCGCGGCGATGGTCGCCGTCGTCTCGTTGATGCTGGTGATGGTCTTGCCGATCCCCTCGATCGCCGTGCTGGTCGCCTGCGTCGCCGCCTGGACGGCCGCGATCTGCGCCGCGATGTCCTCGGTGGCCTTCCCGGTCTGATTGGCCAAGGCCTTCACTTCCGAGGCCACGACGGCAAAGCCCTTGCCGGCCTCGCCGGCCCGCGCCGCCTCGATGGTGGCGTTGAGCGCGAGGAGGTTGGTCTGGCCGGCGATGTCCTGGATGAGTTTGACCACTTCGCCGATCCGGGCCGCCGCATCGGTCAGGTGCAGCACGGACCGGGTGGTCTCCTGCGCCTGTGACAGGGCGGTCGAGGCGATCTCGTTGGACCCGCTCACCTGACGGCTGATCTCCTGGATCGAGCAGGCCATCTCCTCCGCCGCCGATGCGATGGCCTGCACGGTCACCGCGGTGTCCTGAGCCGTCGACACCGTTGCCGCCGCCTGCCGGCCGGCCTCGTCGGCGACGGCGGTCATGGTGTTCGCCGTCCCATCGAGATCCACCGCCGCGGCGTCCATGGTGGAGAGAATGGTGACGACCGATCTGTCGAAGTCGGTGATCGCCGCCTCCACCACACGCGTCCGCTCCTGACGCCGGGCCTGTTCGCCGGCCTGTTCGGCGGCGAGCCGGTCGGCTTCCTTCGCCGTGACGCGGAGGGCTTCCACCGCGGCGGCGATTTCGCCGATCTCGTCGGTGCGGCCGCGTGCCGGCACCGTCACGTCGCGCTCGCCCCGGGCCAGTTGGCTCAGCACGGCGGTCATGCCGACCAGCGGGTCGACGATGCGCCGGCCGATGAGGATGGCGATGCCGACCACGGTGAGGATCACCATGACAAGAGCGCCGACGGCGAGCAGCAAACGCAGGAACGCCGCGCCGCGTGCGGTTTCCGCCTGCGCCATCGCCTGCCGGATGGCGGCGTCCCGCACCGCCAACGCCGTCTGGACGCCGCCGACGAGGCGGGACCATGCGTCCTGGAAGGAGATGCCGTAATCGCTGCCGCTGCGCCCCTTGGCGGTGAGATCCGCAATCAGGGAGTCGGTATCGCCGAAGAAGGTGGTCTCGGTGCCTTTCATCGCCTTATCAAGGTCCGAAGCCTCACCGATCTCGGCCGCGGTGGCTTGAAGCCGAGCCCAGGCGTGGCGCGTTTCCCCCGCCAACCCGGCCGCCAATTCGATCTCGGCGGTGCTCAACGGGCGCTGGGCGCCGATCACCGTGGTGAAGATGGCGACGCGTCGTCCGCCGGCCTCGCGCATGTCCCAGGACAGGCGGGCGACGCCGGCGAACCGCGCGATGGTCGGATCCGCGGCGGCGATGGCGCCTTCGAGCCCATTGGAGACCCCACCGAGAGTCTTCACCAGGGACACGATGCGGTCGCCGAAGCCCTTGACGAAGATCTGATCGCGGCCTGCTTTCGGACGGACGATCTGGGCATCCACCTCGGCGTAGAGTGCCGTCAGGGCCGTGTCCATGGCCCGCAGCGTATCGCCGGCGGCTCGCCGGTCGGGATACTCCGCCTTGTCCACCGTCCGTTGCGCGTCCGCCAGTGCTTCGGCGATCGCGCTCCGGACTCCGGCGATCTTGGTCCGGCCTTCATCGTTCGCGGGCGCCTCGGCGAGAAGGATACCGTTCTGGACGCCCCGGCTCAGCACGAGCTTTTCCGTGAGGCGCAGCACCGCACCCATGGCTTCGGACAGCGCACCGGCATCGACGGCCCGCCGGTAGCTGCCCCATTCGCCGGCCACGAAGGTTGCCGAAACCGTGCCGGCCACCGTCGCCATGGCCAGGACACACGAAAGAAAAACGCCCCTGATCCTCATGAACCCCCTCCTGGCGCGGCTCGTTCAGGATGTCGGCTCCCGGTTGGTCAAGGCATGCCGTTCGGCAGAGCCGACGGGGCGCAGTGATCCTGGAGATTTATCCGGAGAATGCAGCGCATGAAAAAACTGGGCCAAGCCTTTGCAAACCAAGCCATCAATTACTTACATATGATGAAATATATTAACAACTCGTTGACAAAACATTTATTAATCTCTAAGCTCGATGCCTGTTTACTGCGATATTTTGTCGGAGTTATTTGGTTAAATACGCCGTTTTTACCAGATTTTTGCCATGAACCGGAAGAGTGCCTCTGAATGACGCTCCAGAGCCCGGAGGTTCATTGAACTGTCTTGCCCAGTCCCAATGGCTCAGAAGGTCCCGCCGTGAAGAGGGAGCGGTCGTCAGCTAATCCCGCAAATGCCCGGCAGAGCAAATAATCTGTTCTGATAGCGGAAATCAGCGCCCGTGATGGCGCCGGGTGCGCAGCCGTCGAAGGACGCGGAGAAGCGTCCCCTCACGACCGTGGAAAGCCGGCGAAGCGGGTCAGCCGGATGTTGCGCGCTTCCAACAGGGCGGCGAAGGCCGGCCCGCCCAGATAGTCGTATTCGGCGCGTCGCGGTTCGACCAGACTGTCGACGCGCCGCAACTCCTCGTCCGGCAGGCCGGGATGGACCATCACCAGGGTCCGGCCGCCGATCCCGTCCAGGAAGCGCGGCATCAGCTCGGCGAAGGGGCGGTTGCCGGCGAAGTCGTAGACTCCGGCGAAGCGGTCATTGGCCGGAACGCCGCGGGTCCGCGCCATGCGTGCCAGCCCGCCACCAAGTCCGCCGATCAGCAAGGTCTTCGGCATCGCCACGCCCCGGCGCAGAACCGCCGCCACCGGCTCCCCGCACAGCCGGACATAGGCGCCGGGCAATGCTGCCAGCACCTCCACCACGGCGTCACGCACGCCGGGCAACTGATGGATATGCTGATGGCCGTCGATATAGTCGGGCGGTCCGCCCCAGGCGTCGGTGAAGGCGGCGATCTGGCGCGCCAGCTCGTCGCGGATCTCGGACCTTGCGGCCGGGCCGTTCAGTTTCCCACGATAGGCCCAGCCCATCAGCCGTCCCAGCGGCGGCAGCCGCCCATCCGGTGCCAGTGTCGGCATGGGCCCCAGCGGCGGTTGGTCGGTCAGGGTGAAATGCAGCCCGACATCGGCCTTGTCCTTCAGCTCGTGTAGCGCATCCGCTCCGCTCCGCCAATGCGGGCAGAGGCTCATGACCGAGGTGGCGGTCAGTCGCCCGCGGGCGATCAGATCGCGGATGGCGGCATTGACGCCGGGCGCCAACCCGTAATCGTCGGCACAGAGCAGCAGCGGAGTGAGGGCGGTTTGGAGCATGGCCGGACGGGAGCGGGATACGGGTGTCCGGCCAAGATGGGCGGGCGGGCCCTGTCGATCAAGCGGCGTCGATCAAGCGGCTTCGGTCGCCGGTTCGGCCGCCGGCTTCCGGGCAGGCAGGGTGGCCAGCATCACGCCGGGCAGAACCAGCAGCACGCCCATCAGGTGAAAGCCTTGCAGCGGTTCGGCCAGGAGAAGCCAGGAGGCCAGCGCCGCCCACAACGGCGACACGTAGAGCGCGGTGGAGGCGCGCGCAGCCCCCATCATCACGATGGTCTTCTGGTAGGCGAGCAGCGCCAGGACCGAGGCGAACAGCGCCACCCCGATGATCGACAGCACGGTGGAGACCGAGACCGGGACCGGTCGCACGGCTACCGTCTCCCAGGCATAGAAAGGCGCCAGCACCAGCACGCCGGCGAAGGCATTCGCGGCGAAGGCGGTGACCACCGGCAGGGGTGTGCCCGATTGCCGCAGCAGGATGGTGTAGACCGCCCAGGACACGGCACCGGCCAGCACCAGCAGGTCGCCGCCATTGAAGGACAGGTGCAGCAGGGCCTGCGGGTCGCCGCGGACGAGGATCACCAGCACGCCGGCCATCGCCAGCAGGATGCCCAGCACCTGCCGCACGCTGATTGCGTCGCCCAGCCAGACGGCAGCCAGCGCCAGGATCATCGCGGGACTGGTGGCATAGATCAGGCTGGCGTTGGTGGCGCTGGTCCGTTCCAGCCCGTAATAGACGATGGCGCCGGAAATCCCCTGGCCCAGCACGCCCAGCAACAGGTAGCGCCGCCATTGCGCCTTCAATTGGCCGCGGTGGGCCAGCAACCCCGGCAGGGCGAAGGGCAGCACGATCAGAAAGGCGATCAGCCAACGCCAGAAAGCCAGCCCGATCGGCGGGACCACATGCGCCGCCGCCCGCCCGACCACCGGGTTGGAAGCCAGCAGCGCCGAGCCGACGATGTAGAGGCCGTAGGCGGCCAGCGGACCGGTTCGCAGGGCGGGCGGCAGGATCGAAGAGGGCATCGAAAAAGGGTTCCATGACAGGTGCAACCCAGCCTAGCATAGCGTTCGATGCCGGCCTTCACGGCGGGTGTGCATGGCAGCCGTCCTTCCGCCCGCTCCCGATCGGCTGCGCGCATTGCCGGAATTGTCCACCCGGATAGCCTGAGTCGCAGGGGCAGGGAGCTGTCGATTCGGTCAACCTGATGGTTGGCTTTGCAACTGTTTCGTTTTCGGGGCCGAAAATGTATCCATATCGACGTATCGGCGCTACGAATTGTGCCCTGCGCCACGGTATAGCCACGTATGCATGTTGGCGTTGACAGGTGCCTACGGCACGCGCCAAATGTCGGCGCTATTTCCAAAGGCGTTCTGGCAAATTTCCGTACGCTCCAACCGGAATTGGGAGGCAAGACGAATGAAGCGCATCCTGCTGGGTGCCGGGCTTGGTATGGCCGCGGCGCTGGCGCTGTCGGCGCCGGCCCAGGCGGCGAAGACCCTTGTTTATTGTTCCGAGGGTAGCCCTGAAAACTTCAACCCGATGTTGAACACGACCGGCACCAGCTTCGACGTTGCCCTCCCGGTCTACAACAACCTCGTCCAGTTCGAGCATGGCGGCACCAAGGTCGTTCCCGGCCTGGCCGAGTCCTGGACCATCTCCGACGATGGCCTGGTCTACACCTTCAAGCTGCGTGCCGGTGCCAAGTGGCACAGCGTCGGCGATTTCAAGCCGACCCGCGACGCCAACGCCGACGACGTGATCTTCTCGTTCGAACGCCAGTGGAAGCCGGACCATCCCTTCCACAAGGTGTCGGGCGGCGCCTACGACTACTTCAACGACATGGCGATGCCCAAGCTGTTGAAGTCGATCGAGAAGGTCGACGACCTGACGGTCAAGTTCACGCTGAACGCGGTCGAGGCGCCGTTCCTGGCCAACCTCGCCATGCCGTTCGCGCCGATCATGTCGGCCGAATACGGCGCGATGCTGCTGAAGAAGGGAACGCCGGAGAAGCTGGACCAGGTTCCGGTCGGAACCGGCCCGTTCCAGTTCGTCGCCTACCAGAAGGACGCCGTCGTCCGCTACAAGGCGTTCGAGCAGTATTGGGGCGGCAAGCAGCCGCTCGACAACCTCGTCTTCGCGATCACGCCCGATGCGGCGGTTCGTCTGGCCAAGCTGAAGGCCAACGAATGCCAGGTGATGCCGTATCCGAACCCGGCCGACATCGACGGCATGAAGAAGGATACGTCCATCGTCGTCCAGGAGCAGGAAGGCCTGAACGTCGGCTACGTGTCCTTCAACGTGACGAAGAAGCCGTTCGACGACGTCCGCGTCCGCCGCGCCGTCAGCATGGCGATGGACAAGAAGTCGATGGTCTCCGCGGTCTATCAGGCCGCCGGCGTCCCGGCCAAGAACCCGATCCCGCCGACCATGTGGTCGTACAACGACGCGATCGAGGATTATCCCTACGACGTCGAGCGCGCCAAGAAGCTGCTCGCCGATGCCGGCTACCCCAACGGCTTCGAGACCGATTTGTGGGCGATGCCGGTGCAGCGTCCCTACAACCCCAACGCCAAGCGCATCGCCGAGATGATGCAGGCCGATCTGGCCAAGGTCGGCATCAAGGCGAAGATCGTCCAGTACGAGTGGGGTGAATACCGCAAGCGGATGCAGCAGGGCGAGCACCAGATGGGCATGCTCGGCTGGACCGGCGACAACGGCGACCCCGACAACTTCCTCTACACCCTGTTGGGCTGCGAGGCGGCGCGTCCGGGCGGCAACAACCTGTCGAAGTGGTGCAACAAGGAGTTCGACGATCTCGTCGTCCAGGCCAAGCGCACCACCGACATCGCCGCGCGCACCAAGCTGTACGAACAGTCGCAGGTCATCTTCAAGGAAGAGGCTCCCTGGTACACCATCGCCCACTCGGTGGTTTACATGGGGCTCGCCAAGAACGTCGTCGGCTACAAGATGGATCCGTTCGGCATCCATCGCTTCGAAGGCGTCGACCTGAAGTGATGCGGAACGCGCCTGCGCTGAAAGCGCGGGCGCGGTGTGGTGTAGCGGCAAGGCGGGGGTATGGGTTGCCTGCTCCCGCCTGTTCGAAGCGAATGACATGCCCGTCTCCGCGCAAGCGGGGACGGGCCGGAATTGGGGCAGGTGCCCCTGACGGAACGGGGCGTCGCCAGGTCGGCGCTCCGTTCCAGTTTTAATCGCAGTTTTAAAAAACGAGTACCCGTCGATGCTTCGCTTCATCCTGACGCGGGTGAGCTTGGTGATTCCGACCTTTCTCGGCATCACCTTTCTGACCTTCATCCTGATCCGGCTGGTTCCCGGCGACCCCATCGAGGTGCGCGTCGGCGAACGGGGTATCGCGCCCGATCGGCTGGCCGCGCTCCGCCACGAGCTGGGTCTCGACCAATCGCTCTGGCAACAGTTCCTCGATTATGTCGGCAACGTGCTGTCGGGTGATTTCGGCCTCTCGCTGGTCACCCACAATTCGGTGCTGAGCGAATTCATCACCCTGTTTCCGGCGACGCTGGAACTGGCGCTGTGCGCCATGCTGTTCGCGACGCTGGTGGGGCTGCCGGCCGGCATCCTGGCGGCGGTGAAGCGCGGATCGCTGTTCGACCATGGCGTGATGGGCGCCAGCCTGACCGGCTATTCGATGCCGATCTTCTGGTGGGGCCTGCTGCTGATCCTGTTCTTCTCGGTCGCGCTGGGCTGGACCCCGGTGTCCGGCCGCCTGGATCTTGTCTATTATGTGGAGCCGGTGACCGGCTTCATGCTGATCGACACGCTGATGGCCGGCGATTACGACGCTTTCCGCTCCGCGCTGTCGCACCTGATCCTGCCGACCATCGTGCTGGGCACCGTGCCGCTCGCCGTGGTGGCGCGCATGACCCGCTCGGCCATGCTGGAGGTGCTGGGCGAGGACTACATTCGCACCGCCCGCGCCAAGGGGCTGGCCAGCGGCCGGGTCATCGGCATGCATGCGCTGCGCAACGCGCTGATCCCGGTGGTGACCGTCATCGGCCTGCAGGTCGGCACGCTGCTGGGCGGCGCCATCCTGACCGAGACCATCTTCTCCTGGCCGGGCGTCGGCAAATGGCTGATCGAATCGATCAACCGCCGCGACTATCCGGCTTTGCAGGGCGGCGTCCTGCTGATCGCCACCTCGGTGATCCTGGTCAATCTGCTGGTGGACGTGCTGTACGGCGTCCTCAACCCCCGCATCCGTCACGCGCGGTGAGGCCGAACATGTCCGCTGAAACCTCGACCAACACAGAACCCGCCGCCCCAGAGCCCGTCATCGCCGTGTCGCGCCCGCCGCATCCGCTGGCCGAGTTCTGGTATCACTTCAAGCAGAACAAGGGCGCGCTGGGCGGTCTGGTGGTGATCGCGCTGATCGCGCTGATCGCCATCTTCGCCGGCGTCATCGCCCCGCACGATCCCGACATCCAATACCGCGACGCCATCCTGACCCCGCCGGTCTGGCAGGAGGGCGGGACCTGGAGCTACATCCTGGGCACCGACGACATCGGCCGCGACATGCTGTCCCGCCTGATGTTCGGCGCCCGGCTGTCGATGATGATCGGCCTGATCGTCGTGACCCTGTCGCTGGCCGTCGGGCTGGGGCTGGGGCTGCTCGCCGGCTTCTTCGGCGGCATGGCCGACGTGCTGATCATGCGCGCCATGGACATCCTGCTGGCGCTGCCGTCGCTGCTGCTGGCGGTGGTGGTGGCCGCCATCCTCGGGCCGGGGCTGGTGAACGCCATGCTGGCGGTGTCGGTGGTGGTGATCCCGCACTATGCCCGTCTGACCCGCGCCGCCGTGCTGGCGGAGGTGAACAAGGACTATGTCGTCGCCTCGCGCGTCGCCGGGGCCGGGCCACTGCGCCTGATGCTGATCGTGGTTCTGCCGAACTGCGTCGCCCCGCTGATCGTGCAGGCGACGCTGGGCTTCTCCACCGCCATCCTCGACGCCGCCGCGCTGGGCTTCCTCGGCCTCGGGGCGCAGCCGCCGACGCCGGAATGGGGCACCATGCTGGCCTCCTCGCTGCAGTTCCTCCAGCGCGCCCCCTGGGTCGTGACTTGGCCCGGCATCGCCATCCTGGTGACCGTGCTGGCCTTCAATCTGTTGGGCGACGGTCTTCGCGACGCGCTCGACCCCAAGCTGAAGCGTTGACCCCATGCCTCTTCTCGACATCAAGAACCTGTCGGTCGAGTTCACCACCCGCGCCGGCACCTTCCGCGCGGTGGACGGCATCGACCTGACCGTGGACGAGGGCGAGGTCGTCGGCATCGTCGGCGAATCCGGCTCCGGCAAGTCCGTCACCTCGCTGGCCGTGATGGGGCTGCTCGGCTCCAACGGCCGGGTCGTCGCCGACCGGATGATGTTCGCCGGCAAGGACCTGCTGACCATGCCCGCCGCCCAGCGCCGGAAGATCACCGGCAAGGACGTCGCCATGGTCTTCCAGGAGCCGATGACCAGCCTGAACCCCTGCTTCACTGTCGGTTTCCAGATCATGGAGACGCTGCGGGTGCATGAGGGGCTGTCCGGCAAGGCGCTGCGCAACCGCGCCATCGCGCTGCTGGAGCAGGTCGGCATCCCGGCCCCGGAAACCCGGCTGTCCGCCTTCCCGCACCAGCTGTCGGGCGGCATGAGCCAGCGCGTGATGATCGCCATCGCCATCGCCTGCAACCCGCGGCTGCTGGTCGCGGACGAGCCGACGACGGCGCTGGACGTCACCATCCAGAAACAGATCCTCGACCTGCTGGTCCAACTGCAGCGCGAGCGCGGCATGGCGCTGATCCTGATCACCCACGACATGGGCGTGGTGGCGGAGACGGCCCAGCGCGTCGTCGTCATGTATGCCGGCCAGGTGGCGGAGACGCGGCCGGTCCACTCCCTGTTCGAGCGGCCGCGCCATCCCTACACCGGCGCTCTGCTCGACGCCCTGCCGGAACGGGCGCTGGGCAAGCGCCGGCTGCCGACGATTCCCGGCATGGTGCCGGGCATCGCCGACCGGCCGGCCGGCTGCCTGTTCAGCCCGCGCTGCCGCTTCGCCGACGCCCGCTGCCGCGCCGAGCGCCCGGCCCTGTTCGACGTGGACGACGGGCGCGCCCGCTGTTTCTACCCGCTGCCGGACGGCTATTCCGCCGCCGGGGAGGCGCTGTGATGAGCATCGAGACCGAACCCCACATCTTCGAGGCGGCGGCCGGCAATTCGGTCGTGCTGGAAGCGCGCGACCTCCGCAAGTACTATGCGGTCAAGCGCGGCGCCTTCAAGCCGATGGCGACGGTGAAGGCTCTGGACGGCGTGTCCTTCCGCCTCCAGGCCGGCAAGACGCTGGCGGTGGTCGGCGAGTCGGGCTGCGGCAAGTCGACGCTCGCCCGCTCCGCCACCATGATCGAGCCGCCGACCTCCGGCGAACTGCTCTATGACGGCCGCGACGTGGTCGGGCGCAGCGCGGCCGAGATGAAGGAGCTGCGCCGCACGGTGCAGATGGTCTTCCAGAACCCCTACGGCTCGCTGAATCCGCGCAAGACCGTGGGATCGATCCTGACCGAGCCGCTGGTCATCAACACCGCCATGGACAAGCATGAGCGGCGCGACCGCGCAGTGGCGATGATGGGCAAGGTCGGCCTGCGTCCCGATCAGATAGACCGCTATCCGCACATGTTCTCCGGCGGCCAGCGCCAGCGCATCGCCATCGCCCGGGCCCTGATGCTGAACCCGCGCGTCGTCGTCGCCGACGAGCCGGTGTCGGCGCTCGACGTGTCGATCCAGGCGCAGGTGCTGAACCTGATGATGGATTTGCAGGAGGAGCTGAACCTCGCCTATCTGTTCATCTCCCACGATCTCAGCGTCGTGCGGCACATCGCCGATTCGCTGATGGTGATGTATCTGGGCAAGCCGGTGGAGCATGGTGCCAAGGACGTGGTGTTCACCCGGCCGCGCCATCCCTACACCCGCATTCTGCTGGCGGCGACGCCGCGGGTGAACGCGGATCTGCGGGTCGACCGGGTGGTGCCGAAGGGCGAATTGCCGTCGCCGCTGAACCCGCCGCCGGGCTGCGCGTTCCACAAGCGCTGCCCCTTCGCCACCGACCGCTGTGCCGTGGAGGTTCCGCCGCTGCGCACCGTCGACGAAAGGCTGGTGGCCTGCCATTACGCCGAAGAGATGAACTGAGCGGAGCGGCGACCGTCTGAAGGTTGGCCGTTCGGAAGGCGGCTGTTGAGTGCGGCGGCCGTCTTCTTTACGGTGGGCCCGATTCGTTCCTCAGCCGTCCTATCAGGGAGAGTGCCGCCATGCCGTCGTTCGACATCGTGTCCGAGACGGACGTCCACGAGATCGACAACGCCCTCGCCGGCGTCCGCCGCGAGATCGAAACCCGGTTCGACTTCAAGGGCTCGAAATGCAGCGTCGAGCGGACCGAGAATGAGATCGTCCTGCTGGCCGACGACCCGCCGAAGCTGGCGCAGATGCAGGAACTGCTGCGAGTCTACGTGACCCGGCGCAAGCTCGATGCCGCGGCGCTGGACTTCACCGCCCAGCCGCAGCGCGCCGCGGGCGATGCGCTGCGCCACACCGTGACGATCAAGCAGGGCATCGCCCAGGATCTGGCGAAGACCATCGTCAAGGGGATCAAGGACAGCAAGATGAAGGTCCAGGTCTCGATCCAGGGCGACGAATTGCGGGTGACGGGCAAGAAGCGCGACGACCTGCAGGACGCCATCGCCCTGGTCAAGCGTCTGGGCATCGAGCAGCCGTTGCAGTACCAGAACTTCCGCGACTGACAGGCTTTCGGTTCGGCAAGGCTTGCCGGCCGCTGGGTAACTTCTGCCGGGTGGCTGGGTAATTTTTGCCGGCCAAATCGTCGCAGGCTTGGTCGGAAGGCTTGCGTTCCGCCGGTTGCGTCGGTGGCGTGATTTTTGCGGGTGTCCCTGCGGTTCGCCACAAACCGCGGGGATCGTCCCATGTCGATGATGGCCAACAGCGAGGCCACGCAAGCCATGCGCATCCGGGCGGAAGACGTCCTGGAGCGCAAAGGGACTCCTGCGTCCCGGCAGGCCGGTGCGCTGGCCGGCCAGTTCGCGGCAATGCTGGAAACCCTGAACGGGGTGGGGGAGGCGGGCGCCTCCGGCACCGACGGCACGGGCGTGGTGGCGAATGCCCAGCCGTCCGTGCGGCTCGGCGTCGGTGCCGTTACCCTTTTCGCGCAGGAGGATGGGCAGGGTGAGATGCCTGCCGATCCCGCGTCCCCGGTGCCCGATCCGCAGGATCCGGCGACCGCGATGCAGGTGGTCGAAAGCGCCATCCAGAATGGCGACGGCTCCAACTTCCGCTGGCTGACCACCCTGCTGACCCAGAACTCGGCGGCCTGACACCGGCCGCGTTTAAAAAAAAGCGCTAGGAACCCCCTCAGAACCCCCGGCCGAACTCGGCCCAGGACAGCGCGACGTCCGGCGACTCCGGCTTGCGCTTGCCGCCGCCATGGCGGGCGCGGAAACCGGCGAACAGATCCGGCAGGGCGATGTGCGGGAATGCCACGGGAAACTCGGCTCCCGCAGGGGCGAAGCCGGTGGTGGCCAGAGTGGCGGAACCGGCGAACAGGCGGGTCAGGATGCTGGACATCATGCGATTTCCCCTGGCTGCGGCGCGGCTTGTCAGCGCCGTTGAACATGGCCGGATCATGCGCCTGTCCCCGCACCGTAACAAGATATTCTGTATACCAGATACCGTATTTCAAATATGTGTGCGCCGCATGGCTCTGCCTTGACAGTTCTGTTCGCAAGACAAGCAATAGGTGCATGCCTGCCAGCGTGAAAAAGCGAGACTTTTCAAGGCATTCCACGATGTGGAAAAGAATAACGCATTCGGTATCCGGTATTTGGAATACGGATTGTTGAAGCGCACAGTCATCTCCGAACGGCGCTCGACGCGGTGCGATGCGGGTGGCCCGCAACAGCGGACAGCCACAGCCTGCGGATCCTGCGCCCCCACGCTCAACGGGACTTTGGGGCATGACCACAGAGACGACCGAAGACCGCGGTCTTCTGCACAACAAATGGTTCCAGCTCAGCGTCGGCCTGCTGTGCATGGCGATGATCGCGAACCTGCAATATGGCTGGACGCTGTTCGTCGATCCCATCGATGCCAAGCATGGCTGGGGACGTGCGGCCATCCAGATCGCTTTTTCCATCTTCGTCTTCACCGAAACCTGGCTGGTCCCGGTCGAAGGCTGGTTCGTCGACCGCTACGGCCCCCAGGTGGTGGTGCTGGTCGGCAGCCTGCTGGTCGGCGGGTCCTGGGTGATCGACAGCCAGGCGACGTCGCTGCCGATGCTCTACACCGCGGCGGTGATCTCCGGCATCGGCGCCGGCTGCGTCTACGGCACCTGCGTCGGCAACGCGCTGAAATGGTTCCCGCAACAGCGCGGCCTGGCGGCCGGCGTCACCGCCGCCGGCTTCGGTGCCGGTGCCGGCGCCACGGTCATTCCGATCGCCAACATGATCGCCGCCCAAGGCTACGAGCAGGCCTTCCTGGTCTTCGGCATCGGGCAGGGCGTGGTGATCTTCGTGCTGTCCTTCTTCCTGCGCAAGGCGCCGAAGTCGAGCGGCCCGGTGCGCCGGAGCGGTCTCGCCCAGACCAAAATCGACCATCCGCCGTCCCGCGTCATCCGCACGCCGGTGTTCTGGTTGCTCTACGTCATGTTCGTGATGGTGGCGTCCGGCGGCCTGATGGCGGCGGCCCAGATCGCGCCGATCGCCCATGACTTCCACGTCGCCGATTCGCCGATCAACATGTTCGGGCTCGTCCTGCCGGCGCTGACGCTGGCGATCTCCATCGACCGCATCCTGGACGGTGCCGGCCGGCCCTTCTTCGGCTGGGTGTCCGACCGCATTGGCCGCGAGAACACCATGTTCATCGCCTTCGGCATCGCCGCGCTCGCCATCATCCTGGTGACGCAGCTCGGCCGCAACCCGGTGATGTTCGTCATCTTCACCGCGATGTTCTTCTGCGTCTTCGGCGAGATCTACAGCCTGTTCCCGGCCACCGCCGGCGACACTTTCGGCTCGAAGTTCGCGGCGACCAACGCCGGCATGCTCTACACCGCCAAGGGCACGGCGGCGCTGCTGGTGCCGCTCAGCAGCATCATCGCCAGCCATTTCGGGTGGCACGCCGTGTTCTACATCGCTGCCAGCTTCAATCTGGTGGCTGCGGTGCTGGCACTGTTCGTGCTCAAGCCCTTGCGCGCCGCCTTCATCCAGGCCGACGATTACGGCCTGCAGGCAGCTCCGATGACCGCGGAGCGCTGACGGGAGCCCTCAAAGCCCCAGCCTTGCCCGGGCCGCCCAATCGTCCAGCGACGTGCGGGCGGCCGCCACCAGGGCCTCGGCGAAGGCCTCAGGCGCCCCGGCTTCCAAGGCCGGGGCGTCGCCGTATCCGGTCTCCAGCCCAGTCCGCAGCCCCAGCCGCCGCAGCATGCCGCGCTCCTGCTGCACCACGCGCAACCGCAGCTTCTCGCCGAAGCGCCCGCGCAGGACGGAGCGGATGTCGCCCAGCCCGTCGATCAGCCCAAGGGCCAGCGCCCGGCGCCCGGCCCAGAAGGCGCCGGAGAACAGTTCCTCCTCCGGCCCGACCAGACGGCTGCCGCGCCGGCTGCGCACCATCGCCTTGAACGCCTCGTGCACGTCGGCCTGCAAGGCCTTCAGATGGGCGACGCCGTCCTCGCGCTCGGGCGAGAAGGGATCGAGCAGCACCTTCTTGTCGCCGGCGGTGTAGAGGCGCCGTTCGATGCCGTGGCGCTCGATCAGCCCATGCAGCCCGAATCCCGAGGACACCACGCCGATGGAGCCGAGGATGGAGCTTTCGTCGGCCCAGATCTCGTCCGCCGCACAGGCCAGCCAATAGCCGCCCGACGCCGCCGCATCCTCGCAGAAGGCGAAGACCGGCAGCTTCTTCTCCTCGGCCAGATCGCGGATGCGCTTGGCGATCAGCGCCGACTGCACCGGCGACCCGCCGGGCGAGTTGACGATCAGCGCCACCGCCTTCTGGTCCTTGGGCGCGAAGGCGCGCTCCAGCAGCGGGGCGACGCCGGCCAGCGTCAGGCCGGACCGCAGCGGGCCACCCTGGCCGATGACACCGGTCAGGCGGACGACGGACACCAGCGGCCCGGCCTTGCGCCAGGGGCCGAAGGGAAGTTTGGCGAGGAGGGATTGCAGGCTCATGCCGGCAGAGATGGGAGTGTAGTCTCCCGATTGAAAGGCACAGGTCCCGTTAATTTGGCCCCGCTAAATCGTGAGCGCCTCGGCGTCGCGAAGGATCCGTTCCGCCGCCGGGCTGTAGCCGCCTTCGGCCTTGTGCACGGTCACGCCGGCGGTCAGACGGGCCGGAGCTCTGCCGCCCTTGCGGGCGACCAGCAGAAGCCGCTTGGATTCCACTCCCGGCTTGGGCCAGAGCGGGACCAGGACGAGGCCGCCGAACCGGCCGTGCAGCGCGTGCAGGATGTCGTCGATCCGGTCGGCGCGGTGGACCATCGTCAGGGTGCCGCGCGGTTTCAGCATGCGGTCGGCGAACCGCACCCAGTCGGCCAATCCTGCCGCACCCTCGACATTGGCGGCGGCCTTCCAGCCGTCGGGGGGAACGCTGGCGGCACCGGCCTTCAGATAGGGCGGATTCATCATCACCCGGTCGAATCCGGCGGTGCCGAGCGCGTCGGGCGGGGCCAGCAGGTCGCCCTCCACCACGGTCACCCGCTCCGCGACGCCGCTGAGCGCGGCATTGCGGCGGGCGAAGGCGCAGGCATCGGCACGCTGTTCCAGCCCGACCACCACGGCGCCGGGCACCCGGACGGCGAGGCACAGTGCCGCAGCCCCGGTGCCGGTTCCCACATCCAGCACGCGTTCGCCGTCGCCGGCGGCGGTGATGGCGGCGAGGAAGACCGGATCGATGGCGGCACGATAGCCCCCCTCCGGCTGGAGCAGCCTCACCCGGCCGTTCAGCAGGAAATCCACATGCGTTTCATTGTCTGGTTCCGGAACCGGAACGATAAGGTCGCTCACGCTTCGCCAGCCTCGCGCAGGATGCGGACGGCCTGTGCGGCGTCTTCCGTATCGACCATCAGCCGCCGGGGAATGGCGCCGATGGACCCCTCGAGAATGCTGGTGTAGCTGTCCAGCACGATGGCCTCGATTCCGGCATCGGCCAGCAGGGCGACCAGCCAGGACAGCCGGACGGGATCGGTAGTGCGCAGCAGTTCGGTCATGGTGTCTCGAAAGAACGGTCCCCTGCGGACTTGACCGAAGAGGCTAGGCCGTTATGCTCCCTAGCGCAAATTCTGGCGTCAATCATCCGTGGAGTCGACCTTGGCGGTCGTGACCAACTTCGAGCCGAAACGGCGCAAGTCTAACCCGCTCGACGACCTGACCGCTTTGGTGGCCGAGGACCTCAGCGCCGTCAACCAGATCATCCTCGACCGCATGCAGTCGCAGGTCGAGATGATCCCCCAGTTGGCCGGCTATCTGATCGCCGCCGGCGGCAAGCGCCTGCGCCCGGTGCTGACTCTGGCCGCCGCCAACCTGTGCGGTTATCAGGGCGAGCATCACCGGCTGCTGGCCGCGGTGGTGGAGTTCATCCACAGCGCCACCCTGCTGCACGACGACGTGGTCGACGAAAGCGACTTGCGCCGCGGCATGGCCTCGGCCAACGCGGTGTTCGGCAACAAGGCCAGCGTGCTGGTCGGCGACTTCCTGTTCTCCCGCGCCTTCGAGATGATGGTGGAGGTGCAGTCGCTCGACGTGCTGCGCATCCTGTCCGGCGCGTCCGCCATCATCGCCGAGGGCGAGGTGCTGCAGCTCCGCACCACCAACGACACCGAGACCAGCGAGCAGGCCTATCTCGAAGTCATCAAGGGCAAGACCGCCGAGCTGTTCGCCGCCGCCTGCCGCGTCGGCGCCGTCGTCGCGAACCGCCCCCAGGCGGAGGAGATGGCGCTCAACGACTACGGCATGAATCTCGGCATCGCCTTCCAGCTGGTCGACGACGTGCTGGATTACTCGGCCCTGCAGGCGAAGCTGGGCAAGACGGTCGGCGACGATTTCCGCGAGGGCAAGATCACGCTTCCGGTCGTGCTCGCCTTCCGCCGCGGCAACGACGAGGAACGCGCCTTCTGGCGCCGGGTGATGGAGGAGCTGGACCAGAAGGACGGCGACCTGGAGCGCGCCCAGTCGCTGATGGCCCGCCACAACGCCCTGAAGGACACGGTGGAGCGGGCGCGCCATTACGGCTCGATCGCCCGCGACAGCCTGGGCTTGTTCGCCGAAGGGCCGGTCAAGCAGGCCTTGCTGGAAGTCATTGATTTCGTGATCGATCGCGATTTCTGACGAAGCGGCAGGGGGTGGGGCGGCCGGCTGGGTCTTTTTGGCGACGACATGTTTTTTGCGTTGCGCGCCCGGGCCGGACCGTTTATACACCCCCTCCACCGGCGGACGACACCGCCCGCCGGTGACAGGACCGGAGAGTAGCTCAGCCTGGTAGAGCACTGCTTTCGGGAGGCAGGGGCCGGAGGTTCGAATCCTCTCTCTCCGACCAAATGACAAGGGCTTCCGGAGAAATCCGGGAGCCCTTCGTCGTTTCGGGCAGAGTCCTGCCGGTGATTCCATGCTCCACCGGCATGGCAAAAATGCATCCGCCAGGCTGTGACTTTGCATTGCGCAGGCCGCCGGAACCGTTTATACACCCGCTCCACCGACGGACGGCGCACTCCAAAGTGAAAGGCCGCCGGTGACAGGACCGGAGAGTAGCTCAGCCTGGTAGAGCACTGCTTTCGGGAGGCAGGGGCCGGAGGTTCGAATCCTCTCTCTCCGACCAAATGACAAGGGCTTCCGGAGCGATCCGGAAGCCCTTCGTCTTTCCGGCCTGCCGTGGTGCCGGAACCGGCCGGCCTGTCAGGCGGCGCGCTGCTGTTGCGACATCCGGCCCCGCACATGGTCACAGGCCTGGTCGACCTCCCGTGTGAAGGCGTCGTAGTCCACTTGCAGTCCATTCAGATAGGCACTCCAGCCTGCGCTGGATTTGGCATAATGAACCGCGGCTTCGATCTCTTCCTTTGTCGCTCCGAAGAGCTTGGCGAGCGCCGTGTGATAGAAAGCGCAGTAGCGGCATTTGGTGACGGCGGCGATCCCGAGACCGATCAGTTCACGGTATTTCTGAGGGATCGGTCCGTCATCGACCTGCACGGCTTTGAACAGGCGCCATTCGGTTTCTATGGTGGAATCAGGCAACTCCTTGAAGAAGGATGGAACCAGCCCGAAGACCTCCATGATTTCCTGATAGACTGATTGGCGATCCATGTGCCCCTCCCTGAGGTGAGGCGTGGGCGTGCGGCGAAATGCAAAGGCACGCTCGCGTCGAAGGCGGACATTATACGCCGTGAAACGGCGGCTGAACGCCCCCATCGGGACAGATGTGCTTTTTAGCTCTTGCCATGGAGCCGAATTTTCCGGCTGCGACCGGGCGCCTCTTTCACACCGTGCACAGGAACCGCCGCTCCGTCCCCTCCAGCACCAGGGCGGTCAGGCGGTTGGTGGCGTAGGCGCCGGTGTCGATGCCGATGCGGTTGGACAGCAGTTCCGGTTCCGGCGCGATGGTGTGGCCGTGGACGACAACCTTGCCATGGTCGGCGCGCGACGCGAGGAAGGCCTCGCGGATCCACAGGCGGTCATTGTCCTCCTGCCGGTCGAGCGGCACGCCGGGGCGGATTCCGGCATGGACGAAATGATAGTCGCCGATGGTCAGATGGCAGCGCAAGGCCTTCAGGAAAGCCCGGTGATGGGCCGGCAGCACGCTGTTCAGCATCGTCTGCGCCTGATGCAGATGCTCGGGCGGCGCATCGGGATCGGGGGCCGGGACGCCGTAGCTTTCCAGGGTGGCGTCGCCGCCATAGGTCAGCCAGCCGGGGGCGACGCGCAGGTCGGCCATGAAGCCCAGCATCGTGTCCTCATGGTTGCCGCGCAGGAACACCGCGCCGAAGGCCGGCGGCAATCCGCAGGCGAGCCGTTCGATCACCAGCCGCGAATCCGGGCCGCGATCGACATAGTCGCCGAGGAAGACGAGGTATTTCAGCAGGTTCGGCGCCTGTTCGGCGTCACGGGCGATCTGGCCCAGCATCTGGTCGAGCAGGTCGAGCCGGCCGTGGATGTCGCCGACCGCATAGACGCGCATGCCGCGCGGCACCGACGCCGGTCCCGTCCGGCCGGCCGAGGAGGCGCCCGAGGTCGCCTCCGTCCACAATTTGCGTGCCAAGCTCAACACGGGGATCGTTCTCGACTTTGTCACATCACGCCCACACAGCTGTGTCCGTGCCGCTTTCCCTTCAAGGGCTTCTTAAGGGGGCTTCCTTTGTTGCACCGCATTTGCGCCGCCTTCACCCCGCCGGAAGATCGCGTGACGACAGCAGCGGCCGGCTGAGCCGCCCCGCGGCGATGTCGGCGCGCAGCGTTCCGCCGTCCGCAGCGCGGACGCGCTCCAGCTCCGCCCGGTTGGCCTTGAAGAAGGGGTTCTGCTCCGACGAGTTTTCCGGCCGGGCATGTTCCAGGTGATAGAGCGGGCCGGGCACCCGTTCGACGCCGAGCCCCAGGCGGCGGAACCGTTCGGCGATCTCGTCGTCCTCATAGCCCCAGGACAGGAAGGCCTCGTTGTAGCCGCCGTTGGCGAGCAGCCGCCCGCGGTCGAAGAAGGCGCCGCCGCCGGGAGAGTTGCGATGCATCAGCGGGAAGCGCGGGCAGACGGCGTTGAGCGGCGCCGCCGACAGGGTGTGGCCGAAGCGCAGGACTTCCCGCCCCATGATCCAGAAGAACAGTCCGTTGTAGGGGAAGACCAGCCCGCCGCCCCGCCGCACCGCGTCGCGGGCCAGCACATACTGGACCGGATCCACCACGATGTCGGTGTCGTGCAGGGCGACGATCGGCGTCTCCGCCGCCTCCGCCATGCGGTTGACCAAGTGGGCCTTGTGGGTGAAGGGCGTGTCGTTGCCGCGCAGATGCAGGTGGCGGCAGCGGGCGGCGAGATCGGGGCCGAGCGCGCCGGGCACGTCGCTCGGCCCGTCCCTGTCCTCGCCGATCAGCAGGGTGGCGTCGACATGCTTCAGCAGGAAGGCGACGATCCAGCGCAGGTTGCGCCTGCGGTCGTCGCTGTCGGCCCGGAAGGGGATCAGGATGGTGGTGTCGCGCAGGTCGTGCCGGCCGTCGGGCAGCCGCGCCGCCATCGCCGCGCTGCGGGTGCGGAAGGCGGCCTCCTGCCCGGCCAGCCTCGCCTGCGACAGCTCGTCGGCGGGGTTGAGCGCCAGCGCCATCTCGTAGAAATGCACCGCGGCGCCGGGCCGGCCCAGATCGGCCTCGATGTCGCCGTGCTGGCGCCAGCCGGCGGGGTAATGGGGATGGCGGCCCAGCAGGCCGTCCAGCGCCGCCAGCGCCTCGTCCAGCCGGCCGGCGCCCTGCAGCGCCTCGCTCAAATGGTATTCGCAGTCGGGAAAATCGGGGCGGAGCGCCAGGGCGCGGCGATAAGCGACGATCGCTTCCTCCGTCCGCAGCGCCCGATGGTGCAGGGTGCCGAGATTGAACAGCGCGTCGGCATCGGGCGCCTGCTCCACCGAGCGGGTCAGAAGCTCCAGCGCGCGGTCCAGGTCGCCGTTGCGGGCGGCGATGAAGCCCATCCGCTGCATCGCTTCGGGATTGCCGGGATCGGCGTCGAGGATGCGGGCATACAGCGCCTCCCCTTCCGCCAACCGGCCGGACTTGAGGTGGTCGAGCGCGATGGCGAGCGCCTCGTCGAGGGTGACGGTCCGGCCGCTGCTGGGCATGACGGTTTGATTCCATTGCGAATCGAAGGACTTCGACGATTCCACTTTGACACAGAGGGCGCGCGCGGTGAAATCTTCGGTCGACAGGATCCGCATTGCGTTCAGCCAAAAGGCACCCGTTGCATCATGACCAACGATCATAAGAACCGTTCCGCCGGAGGACTCGCCCTTTCCCGCCGCACGCTGGGCCAGGCGGCGATCGCCGGCGGCGTGCTGGCCGGCTTCGGCCGCGCCCCGGTCTTCGCCCAGGACACCACCCTGAAGGTCGGCGTGCTGCTGCCGCGCTCCGGCCTGCTGGCCCAGGCGGGGCAGGCCTGCCAGCGTGGCGCCGACATCGCCCCGGCGGTGCTGTCCGAACTCGGCTACAAGGTGGAGGTGATGTCGGCCGACACCGAATCGAACGCCGACGTCGCCCGCTCGCGCACCGAGAAGCTGATCAACGACGGCGCCCATGTCATCGTCGGCGCCTTCGACAGCGGCCAGACCGCCGCCGCCGCCCAGGTCTGCGAGCAGCGCGGCGTGCCGCTGGTGATGAACATCGCCGCCGCCGACAAGCTGACGGAGCAGGGCTACAAGACCGTCTTCCGCAACTTCCCGACCTCCACCATGCTGGTGTCGAACGGGATGTCGCTGATGAAGGACCTGTTCGCCGCCACCGGCACCACGCCCAAGACCGCCGTCTTCCTGCACGCCAACGACACCTTCGGCATGGCGAACAAGGCCGCCGTCGACGCGCTGTTCCCCAAGCTCGACATGCCGTTCCAGATCGTGGAGTCGATCTCCTACGATCCGCGGGCGCAGGATCTGGCGGTCGAGGTGGCGAAGGCCAAGGGCACCGGCGCCGAACTCGCCATCGTCACCACCCGCGCCAACGATGCCATCATGATGGTGCGCGAGATGGTGAAGCAGCGCTGGGAGCCCAAGGGCATCGTCTCCCCCGGCTCGCCCGGCCTGTATGACGAGCAGTTCTACAAGGTGCTGGGCAAATACGCCGACTACGCCATCACCAACCTGCCCTGGTACGATCCCAAGGCGGCGATGACCAAGCGGGTCGAGGCGGCCTTCAAGAAGCAGTTCCCGAACGACCGGTTCGAGGGCTACGCCTTCAACGTCGCCTTCACCTTCGAGGCGATCCTGATCGCCGCCGACGCCTTCAAGCGCGCCGGCACCGCGGACGCGTCGGCCATGCTGGCGGCGCTGCGCCAGACCAACCTGTCGGACAAGCTGATGGTCGGCCCGGCGATCACCTTCGACGAGAAGGGCCAGAACACCAACCTGATCTCGGCCTGCATCCAGAACCACAAGCTGCGCCCGACCGTGGTGCTGCCGAAAGCCTCGGCCGAAGCCGACCCGGTCTTCCCGATGCCGGGCTGGGGCAAGCGGGCTTGATGTAAGCGTCTCTGACGCTCCCTCTCTCGTCCCGGGAGAGGGAAGGGGCCCATGCGGAGCATGGGAAGGGTGAGGGGTGTTCCAAGGATCGGGTCCATGTTCGGATCATCCCTCACCCTCCCCACGCCGGACGGCGCGGGTCCCCTCCCTCTCCCGGGGCGGGAGAGGGCGTCCCCTCAACTCCCCGGTGCCCTGGGCGCGCTCCAATTGCGCAGCACGCTGACCACGCGCAGCGTGAACACGGCCAGCGCGCCGACCACCGCGACCGGCACCGGCGGCAGATCCAGCCGCTGGCCGGCGATCACCACCGCGGCCCCGAGCAGCGAGGCCATGGCATAGATCTCCTCGCGCAGCACCCGCGGCACCTCGGCCACCAGCAGGTCGCGCATCGCCCCGCCGCCGCAGGCGGTCATCACGCCCAGCAGGGCGGCCGGCAGCGGGCTCAGCCCGAAGGCCAGTGCCTTGCCGCAGCCGGCGACGGTGAACAGTCCCAGCCCGGCGGCATCCAGCACCATCACCGGCTTGCCCAGCCGGTTGATCGGGCCGTGGAACAGGAAGGCGGCCAGCCCGGCGGCAAGTGCGACCATCAGATAGCGGTCGTCGCGCAGGCTGGCCGGCGGCAGCGCGCCGATCAGCAGGTCGCGCATCACGCCGCCCGCCAGCGCGGCGGCCAGCGACAGCACCATCACCCCGAACAGGTCCAGCCGCTTGCGCACCGCCAGCGTGCCGCCGCTGAGGCCGAAGACGAACACGCCGATGAAATCCATCACCGTCAGCAGGGTGGAGAGGTCGGTCGGCATCGGGATGGGAAGCGGCGGCATGGGCGGACTCTGGGGCGGACTCTGCGGAGGATCGTGTGCCCACCGATTGAGCACGGCCGCCCCCGCCACGCCAAGCGAAACCTCCGCTACACCGTGTCGGGGGCCGACAGCCGGATGCCCATCCGCCGCGCCTCCAGCATGAAGGCGCGGGTCATCTGCAACAGGTCGGTGCGCCAGTAGAGCTGGGTCAGCGGTTCGTCCAGGAAATCCTCCGGCAGCATGGCGTAGCAATAGGTCTCCACCACCCGCAGATCCGGATTCCACGGATCGACGCCGTCACGCCAGCCGATGGTCCAGCCGGCATGGCCGGCGCCGATGGCCCAGCGCTCGAAATGCGGGGCGATGGTGTTGCTGTCGATCGGGTCCGTCACCGGCACCTGGTAGAGGGCGACGAAGCGCCAGACATTCAGCTGGAGCCGCATCAGCAGCGAATCGCCGAAGGCGCCGATGCGATAGAGGCAGTCGGGGGAGCCGGGGGCATGGCTGAAGCTGACCTCGGCCCGCCGCAACTCGCTCAGCGGGGTGGCGGAGGGGGCGTCGGCCAGGGGCGGCGTCTCGTATTCCACGGCGCGCAGATCCTCGACCAGGTCATGGGTCAGCATGTGGGAAACGCGGCTCTGCGCCTCGGCGATGGTCAGGCGGATCAAGGGGCTGGTCCCTTCTGCTGATGGCTGGCGGTCAGGACACGAACGCCCGCTCCGGTCTTTTGTTCAGGGAGTTGCGGATCTGCGTCGATCCGCCCCTTGACCTTCCAACGGCTGGAAGCCCCATATCCCGTCATGCCGAGAGGAATCGAAGGAGAACCGGCATGACCACGACCCAGCAAGACAGCGGCAAGGCGACGGCCGCGGCTTCCCCGACCGACCTGGATCTGGCCGTGTCGGGTATGACCTGCGCCTCCTGCGTCCGCCGCGTGGAGAAGGCGTTGGGCCGGGTGCCGGGCGTCACCGCCGTCTCGGTCAATCTGGCGACGGAGCGGGCGCGGCTGAGCTTCGCCGGTTCGCCCGACGCCAAGGCCGCGGCGGACGCGGTCGAGGCCGCCGGCTTCCACGCCGAACGGCGGGAGTTCGACCTGTCGGTCACCGGCATGACCTGTGCCTCCTGCTCCGGCCGGGTGGAGAAAGCGCTCAACCGCTTGGCCGGTGTCGAATCGGCGGCGGTCAATCTGGCGACCGAGCGCGCCCATGTCGTCGCCTTCGCCGGCAGCGTCGATAGTGCGGAGCTGATCGCCGCCGTGGAGAAGGCCGGCTACGGCGCCGCCCTCCTCACCCAGGGCGGCGAACAGGCGGAGGAGGAAGCGCGGGCCGACCGCAGCCGGCGCGAGCTGCACCATGTGCTGATCGCCGCTGCGCTGTCGCTGCCTTTGCTGGCCGGAATGGCCGGCGACCTGTTCGGGGCGGATTGGATGCTGCCGGGCTGGATCCAACTGGTGCTGGCCAGCATCGTGCAGTTCTGGCTTGGCGCGCGCTTCTACCGCGCCGGCTGGAACGCGTTGCGGGCAGGGGCCGGCAACATGGATCTGCTGGTGGCGCTCGGCACTTCGGCGGCCTGGGGCCTCAGCCTCTACCTGATGCTGACGGCGCATTCCGGTCACCAGCCTCACCTGTATTTCGAAGCCTCCTCGGTGCTGATCACCTTCGTGCTGCTCGGCAAATGGCTGGAGGCGCGGGCCAAGGGCCAGACCGCGGCGGCGATCCGCGCGCTGATGGACCTGCGCCCGGCCACCGCTCGGCTGCGCCGCGACGGCGTGGAGACCGAGGTGCCGGTTGAGCGCGTCCGCGTCGGCGATCCCGTGGTGGTCCGCCCCGGCGAGCGGGTGCCGGTCGACGGCCGGGTGGTGGAGGGGAGTGGCGGCGTCGACGAATCGATGCTGACCGGCGAGAGCCTGCCGGTCGACAAGGAGCCGGGCGACCGCGTCACCGGCGGTTCGATCAACGGCGACGGCCTGCTGGTGGTGGAGACCACGGCGGTCGGCACCGAGACCATGCTCGCGCAGATCGTCCGCATGGTGGAGGGCGCCCAGGCGTCGAAGGCGCCGATCCAGCGGCTGGTCGACCGGGTCAGCGCGGTGTTCGTCCCGGCGGTTCTGGCGGTGGCGGCGCTGACGCTGGCCGGCTGGTGGATCGTCGGCGGCGATCTGGAAATGGCCATCGTCACCGCCGTTTCGGTCCTCGTCATCGCCTGCCCCTGCGCGCTGGGTCTGGCGACGCCGACCGCGATCATGGTCGGCACCGGCGCCGCCGCCCGCCACGGCATCCTCATCAAGGACGCCGAGGCGCTGGAGCGCGCCCATGCCCTGACCGCCGTCGCCTTCGACAAGACCGGCACGCTGACGGAAGGCAAGCCGCGCGTCACCGACCTGCTCGCGGCCGACGGCGTCGATGGCGTGACCCTGCTGCGCCTTGCCGCCGCCCTCCAGACCGGCAGCGAGCATCCGCTGGCCCATGCGCTGCGCGACCGGGCGGTTGCGGCGGGCATGGCGGCGGAACCGGTGACGGACTTCCGCGCGCTGGCCGGCCGCGGCGTCGCCGGCACGGTGGCGGGACGGCGCCTGCAACTCGGCAATGCCCGCGCGGTGGCGGAGGCCGGCTTGCAGCCGGGCGCGCTGGCCGAACCGGCGGAGGCGCTCGCGGCGACCGGACGCACCCTGTCCTGGCTGATCGAGATCGGCGAGACGCCGCGCCTGCTTGGCCTCGTCGCCTTCGGCGATACCGTGAAGGACAGCGCCGTCACCGCCATCGCCGCGCTGAAGGCGCAGGGGGTGGAGCCGGTGATGGTGACCGGCGACGGCTGGGGTGCCGCCCGCTCCGTCGCCGCGGCGCTCGGTATCGAGCGGGTGTTCGCCGAGGTGCTGCCGGGCGACAAGGCCGCCGTGGTCGCGACGCTGAAGGGGGAGGGCAAGACGGTGGGGATGGTCGGCGACGGTATCAACGACGCCCCGGCGCTGGCTGCCGCCGATGTCGGCATCGCCATGGCGACCGGCACCGACGTGGCGATGCACAGCGCCGGCGTCACCCTGATGCGCGGCGATCCCCGGCTGGTCGCCGGCTCCATCGACGTGTCGCGGCGGACCTATGCGAAGATCCGGCAGGGGCTGTTCTGGGCCTTCGCCTACAACGTCGTCGGCATCCCGCTGGCGGCATCGGGCAACCTCAGCCCGGTGCTGGCGGGGGCGGCGATGGCGCTCAGTTCGGTCAGCGTGGTGGTGAACGCCCTGACCTTGCGCGGCTGGACGCCGCCGAAGAGTGAGGATGTGCGATGAAGGACGGCATGACCATCGGCGACGCCGCCAAGGCGTCGGGCGTGAACGCCAAGCTGATCCGCTATTACGAATCCATCGGCCTGATTCCGGAGGCCGGGCGGACGGCGTCGGGCTATCGTGTCTACGACGACCGCGAGGTGAATGTGCTGCGCTTCGTCAAGCGGGCGCGGACGCTGGGCTTCGGGATCGAGCGGATCCAGAAGCTGGTCGGCCTTTGGCAGGACCGCTCGCGCTGCAGTTCGGAGGTGAAGCGGATCGCGCTCCAGCACATCGACGAGCTGGAGGCGAAGATCGCCGAGCTGCAGGCGATGCGCGACACGCTCCATGAGCTCGCCGACGCCTGCCACGGGGACGAGCGGCCGGACTGCCCGATCCTGAAGGACTTGGCGTCGTGATGATGCCGGAGCGCCCTCACCCCGCAGGGCAATCGCATATGGGAGTTATGATCCTATAGAAGGAAACCCGTCATTCCCGCGGAGGAGTCTGTGAAGAATTCGGTGACTCGCTGAGAGAAGCCCCAAGTTCGAACCACGTCGCGTTGGGTCGCATCGTGCGCGTCCCTCGACCGTCATTCCCGCGAAGGCGGGAATCCAGACTTTGCAAGTGCTTGCGCTGGGAACTCTGGATCCCCGCCTTCGCGCTACGGGATGCACAGATCTCGCGCTTGCGGCAGGAAAAGCATCTTACCGTTGCGCGTAGCCCCTCTCCCCTCGCGGGGCGGGATCGGCCAAACGCCAACGGCGTTTTGCCGACCCGCGGGTTGGGGTGAGGGGACGCAAGTTTGATTTCCACCGACCTACGGTCGGCCGCCCCCTCATCCCAACCCTTCTCCCGCGAGGGGAGAAGGGCCATTCGCTAGAGAAAGTCGCATCTCGTTCGCAGAAGCGAGATCTGTGCATGCCGTAGCGCCTTCGCGGGGATGACCCATCGGAGACGCGCGCACCTACTCGATCAGCTCTTGGATGGGTGCGTTCGATTTCTTCACAGGCTCAGAGGCGGGAATCCAGCCATCTCAGCTGCTATACACGAGAGTTTCCTGGATCCCCGCCTCCGCGGGGATCCAGGAAGTCTCTTCATCGGACTCTAGATTTCAAATGCGATCACCCTGCCTCACCCCGCCGGGGCCGGCGGCCTGAAGATCGCCGGCAGGTCCGGCCGTCCGCCGCTCGGCATCTTGAGGCGCAGGCGGGTCTCGATGTGGCGGAAATGATCGCCGGACAGGGCGATGGCGCGCGCGGTGTCGCGGGCGCGCAGGGCCTCGACGATGGCCGCATGTTCGTTGGCGCCGCAGATCGAGTCCGTCGCCGCCTCGAACACCGACACCATCACCGAGGAGCGCGACAGCAGGTCGCGCAAGGCCGCCGACAGCTCGGCATTGCCGAGCGAGTCGGCGATCAGGAGATGGAACTGGCCGGACAGCCGGACCGAGGCGGCACGGTCGCCGTCCGCCGCCGCCTGACGCTCGCAGGCGATGTGGTCCGCCAGCCTGCCCAATAATGCGTCATCCAGCCGGCTCGCCAGCTCCACCAGGATCCCGGCCTCCAACACGCGATGGGCCTGATAGATCGCCCGCACGTCGTCCGGGGTCGGGCAGGGAACCCGGACGCCGCGGTTGGTCACCGCCTCCAGCCGCCGTTCCGCCACCAGCCGGTGCAGCACCTTGCGGATCCGTTCGCGCGACACGCCGAAAAGCTCGGCCAGCGGCGTTTCCGCCAGCTTTGTCCCGGCGACCAGACGCCCGGCCAGGATGGCGTCGAGGATCGCCGTATAGACGGTCTCGTCGGCTTCGGTGTCGCCCTTGGGCGGGCGTTTGCTGGCGCGCGTCGTCATTCCCGAACCTGTGCTGAAAAAATGTGCGCATTCATTCAAAATAATGTGCACATTATTGCGGGCGCAGTTTGAAGCGTCGCCCATGAATCTGTTTTAAGCCTTTGATTCCAGCGCGCAAGGCAAAATGTGCACATTTGGCACGACCTTTGCGAAAGGCATCCTGTCTTTCCCCCGCTCGGAGCCTTTCCCATGCGCCCTGACGATTTGTCCCGCCGCACCCTGCTGACGGCCGGCGGAGCCCTCGCCGCCTCGCTCGCCATGCCGTCCATCCTGCGCGCCCAGACCAAGGAGATCGTCGTCGGCGGCCCGGCCGGCGCAGCCAAATATTTCAACGAGGCGGTGTTTCCGGCGATAAACAAGTCACTCGGCGTCACGATCCTGTATGAAGGCTCCAACTCGCTGACCAACCTGCAGAAGATGCAGGCCGACCGCGGGGCGCCGAAATTCTCCGTCGTCATCATGGACGACCCGGTGATGATCAAGGCGGCGGACGAAGGGCTGATCGTTCCGATCACCGCCAAGGGCAGCCCCAACCTCGACCGGCTGGTCGCCGGCGCGGTCCATCGCGACGGGATGTGGGCGAACTACCAGCGCCCCTGGGCCGGCATCGCCTTCAATTCCAAGACCCCCGCCCCGGCCTCCTGGGCCGATTTGTGGGTGCCGGCCAACAAGGGGCGGGTCATCGTCCCGTCCATCCAGAACACCGAGGGGTTCTGGAACCTGCTGGTCGCCGCGCATCTGGAGACCGGCAAGCCCTTCGCCGAGGCGCAGTACGACATCGACGCCGGTTTCAAGAAGCTGAAGAGCCTGGTTCCCAGCCTGCTCAACGTCTACACCAACGCCCCCCAGGCGATGAACCTGCTGGAGCAGGGCGAGGCGTCGATGATCGGCGGCCAGTTCTCCGCCTACACCCTGACCCGCAAGGCCGAAGGGGCGCCGGTCGACCTCGCCGTTCCGAAGGAGGGCGGCTTCGCCATGCCGTCCGGCATCGCCAAGGTCAAGGGCGGGCCGGCCCCGGATCTGGCCGACGCGGTGATCGACGCCTTCCTCGGTCCGGCAGTGCAGGAGATCCTGGTGGAGAAGGCGGTGGTGGCGCCGACCAACACGGCGACCCCGCGCCCCGCCGGCTTCCCCGACCCGGCCACGCTGTTCGCCCCAGACTGGGCCTTCGTCGCCAGGGAGCGCGGCAAGTGGGCCGAGCGCTGGACGACGGAGCTGCTGTGATGGAAGGCGGCGGCATGGCGGCCCATCTGTCGGTGCGGGGGGTGTCCAAGCGCTTCGGCGCCACGCCGGTGCTGACGGACATCGACCTGCGGATGGCGCGCGGCGAACTGGTCACGCTGCTCGGCCCCTCGGGCTGCGGCAAGACCACCCTGCTGCGGGTGATCGCCGGCCTGACCCAGCCGGACAGCGGCGTGCTGGAACTGGCCGGCCGGGACATCACCCGGCTGCCGCCCTACCGCCGCAACGTCGGCGTCGTCTTCCAGAACTATGCGCTGTTCCCCCATCTCGACGTCGCCGGCAACGTCGCCTTCGGGCTGAAGCTGCGCAAGCGGCCGAAGGCGGAGATCGACGCCTCGGTCAAACGAGCGCTGGAGCTGGTCCATCTCGGTGCCCTGGCGGACCGGCCGGTCCGCGCCCTGTCGGGCGGCCAGCAGCAGCGGGTGGCGCTGGCCCGCGCCATCGCGGTCGAACCCAGCGTCATCCTGTTCGACGAGGCACTGTCGGCGCTCGACCGCAAGCTGCGTGAGACCATGCAGGGCGAACTGCGCCGCCTGCTCCGGCAGATCGGCGCCACCGCGGTCTTCGTCACCCACGACCAGGAGGAGGCGCTGACCATGTCCGACCGCGTGGCGGTGATGCATCGCGGGCGGATCGACCAGCTCGCCGACCCCCGCACGCTCTACGACCGGCCGGCCACCGCCTTCGCCCTGTCCTTCGTCGGCCAGTCGCTGAGGCTGCCCGGCACCGTGGTCGACGCCGACGGCGACGGCTCGATGGTGGAGACGGCGGTGGGGCAGGTGCGGGCGCCGCGCCGCTTCCTGCCCGGCTCGCCGGTGATCGTCGCCACCCGGCCGGAGCATGTCCGGCTGGCCGAGGGCGAGAACACCCTGCACGGCACCGTCACCGGCGTCACCTTCCAGGGATCGCGCAGCGTGGTGGAGATCGATGCCGGCGGCGCCGTCCTGATGGCGGAACTGCCGGGCCGGCAGGCACTGCCCGACCCCGGCACGCCGGTCTCCTTCGGCTGGCCGGTCGCCGAAACCCTGCTGTTCCCGGCGGAGGAGGCGGCATGATCGCGCTGCTCCCCCCGATCGACCGGGACCGCCGCGTCGCCCTGCTGCTGTCGGGGCCGGCCGGGCTGATCCTGCTGGCGCTGTTCGCCCTGCCGCTCGGCCTGCTGTTCGCCGTCAGCCTGCAGGCGCCGCCGGGGACGCCGCCGGGGCCGAGCCTCGCCGCCTACGAGCGGCTGCTGACCACGCCGCACCATCTCGGCGCGGTGTGGAACTCGGTGAAGCTGTCGCTGGCCGTCACCGTCCTCACCCTGCTGGTCGGCTATCCCGCCAGCTTCGCCATCGCGCGGGCGAAAGGGCGATGGCGCAGCCTGATGCTGGGCTGCCTGTTCCTGCCGCTGTCGGCCAGCGTCATCGTCAAGGCCTTCGCCTGGACCATCCTCCTGCGCTCCAGCGGGATCGTCAACACGGTGCTGCTGGGGCTGGGCATCGTCGATGCGCCGGTGCGGATGATCTTCACCGAGACCGCCCTGATCGTCGGCGCGGTCAACGTCTTCCTGCCCTTCATGATCCTGCCGGTCTACGCCGTGGTGGCCCAGCTCGACCCCCGCTTGTCGGAGGCGGCGGCGACGCTCGGCGCCAATCCGGCGGCCGGCTTCCTGAAGGTGACGCTGCCGGTGACCATGCCGGGGATCGTCGCCGGGGTGGCGCTGGTCTCCGCCCTGTCGGTCTCGGCCTATGTCGTGCCGACCCTGCTGATCGGCGAGCGCTACCCGACGCTCGCCTCCACCATCGCCAAGGCCTATCTGCTGACCCGGGAGCCCGCCTTCGGGGCGGCGGCCGGCGTGGTGCTGCTGGTCATCGCCGTCGCCATCGTCGTGCTGTCGAGCCGGCTCGCCAGGGAGGGCCGGGCATGAGAACCGCCGCACTGGCCTTCTCCTGGGCGATGGCGATCCTCGCCTGCCTGTTCCTGCTGGCGCCGTTGCTGGTCATCGCCGCCGCTAGCCTGTCGCCCACCCCGGTCTTCGACCTGCCGGTCGGCGGCGCCTCGTGGAGATGGTACGGGCGCATCGCCTCGCTGGAGGGGTTCTGGCCGGCCCTGTGGCTGTCGGTGCAGATCGCGCTGCTCTCCACCGCCCTGTCGCTGGTGGCGGGAACCATGGCCGCCGCCGCCATCGTGCGCGGCCGGCTGCCGGGAGCGGAGGCCTTCGCCGCCGCGCTGGTCTCGCCGCTGATGATGCCCGGCCTCGTGCTCGGCATCGCGATGCTGCAGTATTTCCGCGGCATCGGCTTCACCGCCAGTTGGCCGGCGCTGCTGCTGGCCCATCTGGTCATCACGCTGCCCTACGTGGCGCGGACGATGATCGCCGGGATGTCGCGCTTCGACTTCACCCTGATCGAGGCGGCGCTGACGCTGGGCTGCACCTGGCCGCAGAGCGTGCTCCGGGTGATGATCCCGGCGCTGGCGCCGTCCTTCCTGGTCGCCGGGCTGTTCAGCTTCCTGGCGTCCTTCGACAACTATCCGGTGTCGATCTTCCTGACCGACGTCCGCACCAAGACCCTGCCGATCAAGATGCTGCAATATATCGAAGAGGCGCCGGACCCGACCCTGGCGGCGCTGTCCACCCTGATCCTGCTCGGCACGCTCGTCCTGCTGGTGATCGCCGACCGCGCCGTCGGGCTGTCCCGCATGGCTGGAACCGGGGAGTGACCGGCATGACCCACAGACCTTCCGGAGACGGCTCCTTGCGCGACTTTCGCGGCTATGCCGGCCGGCCGGCCGATCCGCGCTGGCCGGGCGACGCGCGGCTCGCCCTGTCCTTCGTGCTGAATTTCGAGGAGGGGGCGGAATTCTCCGTCCGCGACGGCGACCCGGTCAACGAGGCGGTCTACGAGGTGACCGACCGCCGCGCCGGCCCCGATCCCTGCATCGACAGCCATTTCGAATACGGCACCCGGGCGGCGTGGTGGCGGATCATGGATCTGTTCGACCGCTATGGCGTCCCGCTGACGGTCAGCGCCTGCGGCCAAGCGGTGCAGCGCTCCCCCGATCTGGCCCGCGACGCGGTGGCGCGCGGGCACGAGGTCTCCGCCCATGGCTGGCGCTGGGAAAGCCACGCCGACATGGCGGAGGCGGAGGAACGGCAGGCCATCGCCCGCGCCGTGGCGGCGATCCGCGCGGCGACCGGCGAGCGCCCGGTGGGCTGGCACACCCGCTCCGCCGCATCGCCCAACACCCGCCGGCTGCTGGTGGAGGAGGGCGGGTTCCTCTACGACAGCGACGCCTACAACGACGACCTTCCCTACGACCTGGACATCGGCGGACGGCGCCATGTCGTGCTGCCCTATGCCTTCGACACCAACGACATGCATTACTTCCACACCCAGCGCTTCGCCGGAGCCGATTTCGCCGGCTATGTCACCGATGCGATGGATTGGCTGCATGGGGAAGGCAGGCGGATGCTGTCGGTCGGGCTTCACCTGCGGATGATCGGCCGGCCGGGGCGCATGGGGGCGCTGGAGCGCATCCTGCGGCATGCGGCCGAAAAGCCGGGCGTGTGGGCGGCCCGCCGCGCCGACATCGCCCGCCACTGGCTGACCGTCTTTCCGGAGCCGCCCCAGCCATGAGGATCCTGATCGCCAATCCCAACACCTCGGCCGGCATCACCGCCCGCATGGTCGAGGCGGCGTGGGCCCTGGTGGACGGCGGCGTGACCATCGTCGGGGCGACCGCCCCGTTCGGTGCGCCGGCGCTGGAGACGCCGGCCGATCTGGCCACCGCCGAACTGGCGGTGGCCGCCATGCTCGGCGCCCATCCCGATTGCGAGGGTGCCATCGTCGGCGCCTTCGGCGATCCCGGACTGGCGCGGGCACGGGCTGCCTTTGGCCGGAGGCCGGTACAAGGGCTGGGCGAGGCCGGCCTGCGCGCCGCCGGGTCCGGGGGGCGCCGTTTCGCCGTCGTCACGCTGGGCCCGGCGATGCGTCCGGCGATCGAGGCCAGGGTGAGCGAACTCGGCTTGGCCGACCAGATGGCCGGCATCGCCTTCCTCAGCGGCGGCGTCCTCGATCTGGCGTTCGAGCCATGGCGCTACCATGGCGAGATCCTGGAGGCGGTCGCCGCCGCCCGCGACCGCGGGGCGGAGGCGGTCCTGCTGGGTGGCGCCCCGTTCTCCGGCTGGTCGGGCCGGCTGCAGGCCAAGGCGGCGCTTCCCCTGCTCGACGGGCTGACCGCGGCACTGAACGATCTGGTAGCAGGCGGAGCCGCCGTCGGCGGTTGAGACCCGCAAGGGCGGCGCCTCGGTTACGGCCGGCTCTGCCGATGTCCGTCAGGGCGGGCGGCGCCATGCCGCCCGCGCCGAACGTCGCGGCGTCACGCGTATCTATCGCTTGGTCTTCGGGTCGTGCGTGTGGTGGAGGTCGCGTTCGCCGCCGCCGCTGGAACTGCCGGACTGGCGGCCGTTGGTGGGTTCACCCGGATGCGGGTGCTTTTCCGCCGCCGGTTCCGGCTTGTCGGCGTTCTGCCGGCTGCTGCCGGGGCCGCCATGGTGGCGGTCGGTCGCCTCGTTGTGCTTGGTCATGCCTCACCGATCCTGCTGGTAGCCCTGGTGGGTGGTGTTCTGCCGGGTGTTGCCGGTCTGGCCCTGTTCCTTGGTGTTGGGCGTGCCGCGGTTGCCGGCGCCGTCATCGGGCGAGGCGCTGGTCGCCGGCTCGCCGGGACCCTTGTCGCTGCGGCCCTCGGGCGGGACGGGCGGGATGTGCTTGGTCATGGTGGCACTCCTTATGTTGGCTCGCGTTACCCTCCAACAGGAGGGCGGGGGAGGGGTTCCGGACCAGTGAAGACCCACCCGCGCGCTCGGCCTTCGCAATGCTTTCATGCGAAATTGCTGCGACCGCAGGGCGCCCGGCGGCCTTTATGCTGACGGGCATGTCGAACCCCTCCGCGCCGACCCTCTCCTCGCCCCAATCCGCAACCCGCAAGCCGCCCGCCGTGGCGGTCGACGGCTTGCCGATCCCGCAGCGCTACTGGGCGATGGCGGCGATGACCGTCGCGCTGATCATGGCGGTGCTGGACGGCGTGGTCGCCAACATCGCCCTGCCGACGATCCAGCGCGAGTTCGCGGTGGATGCCGCCAGCGCGATCTGGGTGGTCAACGCCTATCAGCTGGCGGTCACCGTCGCGCTGTTCCCGATGGCCTCGCTGGGCGACATCATCGGCTACCGCAAGGTCTACTGGTTCGGCCTTGCGGTTTTCACCGTGGCCTCGCTCGCCTGCGCGCTGTCGCCGAACCTGCCGCTGCTGACCGCTGCCCGCGTGCTGCAGGGCATCGGCGGCGCCGGGATCATGAGCGTCAATCTGGCGCTGGTCCGTCACATCTACCCCTCCACCCATCTCGGGCGCGGCGTCGGCTACAACGCGATGATCGTCGCGGTGTCCTCCGCCGCGGGGCCCAGCCTGGCAGCGCTGATCCTGTCGGTGGCGTCCTGGCCCTGGCTGTTCGCGGTGAATGTGCCGCTCGGGCTGGCGGCGCTGGCGGTGGCGGCGCGGGCGATGCCGGCCTCCAATCCGGCCGGGCACCGGTTCGATTGGCTGAGCGCCGCGCTGAACGCTGCCACGCTCGGCCTGCTGATCGTCGGCTTCAAGGGGGTGGACGGCAGTCAGCCCCCATGGTTGGTCGCGGCGGAGCTGGCGGCGGCACTGGCGCTCGGCGCGACCCTGGTTCGGCGCGAACTGGCGCAGGCGGCCCCCTTGCTGCCGGTGGATCTGCTGCGCCGGCCGGTTTTCGCCCTGACGGTGGTGACGTCGGTCTGCTCCTTCGCGGCGCAGAACATCGTCTTCGTGGCGATGCCCTTCTTCTTCGAGGACGTGCTGAACCGCTCGCTGGCGGAATCGGGGCTGTTGATGACGCCCTGGCCGCTGGTGGTGGCACTGGTCGCCCCGATCTCCGGCCGGATGGCCGACCGCTACGAGCCGACGCGGCTGGCCGCGGTCGGACTGGCCCTCTTCGCCGCCGGCCTCGCCTTCATGGCGCTGCTGCCGTCGGACCCGTCGAACCTGGACGTGGTCTGGCGCATGGCGCTGGCCGGTTTCGGCTTCGGCCTGTTCCAGACCCCGAACAACAAGGTCCTGGTCAGCAGCGCGCCCAAGGAGCGCAGCGGCGGCGCCAGCGGCATTCAGGCCACCGGGCGGCTGCTGGGCCAGACGCTGGGCGCCGCCACGGTCGGGCTGGTCTTCACCGCGATCGGCAAGGCGGACGGCAGCGTGGTGGTGCTGTGGCTGGGCGCCGGGCTGTGCCTCGTCGCCTGCCTGACCGGCATCTTCCGCCGCCGTCCCGCGACCTGACGGGCTTATTGACTGTTGGGCTGCTGGGCGGGCTGCTGGCTTTCGGGGCGGGTCAGCGTCGGCTCGCTGCCATAGGCGAAGGTCGGCGCCTTGGCGAAATCGGCTTCGCCGATGGTCAGCATCGGGCCGTTGGGGCCATTGCCCAGCGTCGCCGCCGGCACCGCCACCAGCTTTTCGCCCAGCCCCAGCACCTCGTTCGGCGCCAGGACGATCCGGTCCACCCGGTCGCCGGTCTGGTCCATGGTGAAATCCAGGATGCGCCCGGCCGGCTGGCCGTCGCTGGTGCGCAGTTCCGTTCCCACCATAGCCCGGGCCTGATCCGGATTGAGGGCGGCCGGCGGCAGGGCGGCGACGGGCGGCGACGAGCCCTGGGCGCCCGTGACCGCGGGGGCGGGATTCTGCACCTCAAGTGACGGGGCTTCGCCGCTGACGCCCGGCGGGGAGGTGATCTGCCCGGTCGCCGGCTGGTCGTCCGGCCGCGGCGCGGTCATCAGCGGCGGTGCGGCGGTGACGCCCGGCGCCGGGGCGGTCTGGGCGAAGGCGGTGCCGGTCAGCAGCAGCGCCGCAGCTGGAACGAGCAACAGGGGGCGGAGCATGGGGGCGACCTTTCCATTCGGATTCGGTATCGCCCTGGTTAACAGCGCAACATGCCATTGGGTTGCCGACAGAGGATCGCATATGGCTCCCTCTCCCGAGGCGGGAGAGGGCATTTGTAGCCACCCTTCTTACTTCCCGCGCCCGGTCTTGTCCTGCAGCGCGTCGATCCGCTTGGACGCTTCCGCCTTGGTCAGGCCATCGTCGAACGATTCGCCGGCTTCCTCGCTGAGCGTCTTCAGGTAGGACGCCTGGGCGCCGGTCATCGGCTCGTCGCCGGTGGTCCAGTCGTCGGGATTCTTGTCGCGGTTGGAGGTGTCTTCGCCGGTCTTCGGATTCTCGTGACCGGCATGGTCGTGGCGATCGGTGGACTGCTTGGTGGTCATGATCCGTGCCTCTCGAAGGGGAACGTATCATGAACAATGGCGAAGGCGGGAAGTTCCCGCCTTCGCCGGGAAAACATCACCCGCCGTTGCGCCGCAACAGGAAGACGCCCTGTTCGCCCAGCAGGTTGGCGAAGCCGGAATGGGCGCGGCTGGCCACCCGGCCGGCACGGTCGATGATGCGGGTCTGTTCGATGGTGATGCCCATCTCCTCGGTCAGGACGACGAAGTCGCGCAGCGTGCAGAAATGGATGTTGGGCGTTTCCCACCACTGGTAGCCCAGCTTTTCCGTCACCGGCATGCGGCCGGTCAGCATCAGCTGGAGCCGCACCCGCCAATAGCCGAAATTGGGGACCGACACGATGGCGCGGCGGCCGATGCGGCACATCATCTCCAGCACGTCGCGCGGCTGCTTCATCGCCTGCAGGGTCTGGCCCAGGATGACGTAATCGAAGGCCTCGGCCGGATAGTCCTTCAGGTCGGCCTCGGCATCGCCCTGGATCACCGACAGGCCATGCGCCACGCATTGCCGGACGCCGTCCATGCTGAGCTCGATGCCGCGGCCGTCGACGTTCTTGGCGTGGGACAGATAGTCCAGCAGGGCGCCGTCGCCGCAGCCGACGTCCAGCACGCGGCTGTTCGGCTCCACCATCTCGGCGATCAGCTTCAGGTCGTCGCGAATGTCCAGCATGGTCGGTCTTCTTGCCCCAATCAGCGCGCGCGGCGGGCGGACAGGCCGCGATGCTCGGCGCAGCCCTCCAGGAAGCCGTGGATGACCTGATGGAACTCCGGCTCGTCCAGCAGGAAGGCGTCGTGGCCCTTGTCGGTCTCGATCTCCACGAAGCTGACATTGGCGGCGACGGCGTTCAGCGCATGCACGATGGCCCGCGATTCCGAAGTCGGGAACAGCCAGTCGCTGGAGAAGCTGGCAAGGCAGAAACGCACCGGCGTCGTCTTGCCCCCCGGCCGGAAGGCGTTCGCCAGCGTGCCCCCGGCATCGGCGGCGAGGTCGAAGTAATCCATCGCCCGCGTGATGTAGAGGTAGGAATTGGCGTCGAACCGCTCGACGAAGGCCGCCCCCTGGTAGCGCAGGTAGCTTTCCACCTGGAAATCGGCGTCGAAGCCGTAGGTGACGGCCTTGCGGTCCTGCAGGTTGCGGCCGAATTTGCGGTGCAGGGCCGCTTCCGACAGGTAGGTGATGTGGGCGGCCATGCGGGCGACGGCCAGACCGGCCTCCGGCTTGGTGCCTTCCAGCAGGTAGTTGCCACCGCGCCAGTTGGGGTCGGCCATGATCGCCTGGCGTCCGACCTCGTGGAAGGCGATGTTCTGCGCCGAATGGCGGGCGGCGGTGGCGATGGGCACCGCGGCGAACACCGATTCGGGATAGGCGACCGCCCATTGCAGCACCTGCATGCCGCCCATCGACCCGCCGATGACGCAGAACAGCTTCTCGATGCCGAGATGCTCGACCAGCAGCTTCTGCGCCCGCACCATGTCGCCGATGGTCACCACCGGGAAGGACAGGCCATAGGGCCGGCCGGTGGCGGGGTCGGCGTCCTTCGGCCCGGTGCTGCCCAGGCAGCCGCCCAGCACGTTGGAGCAGATAATGAAATAGCGGTCGGTGTCCACCGGCTTGCCGGGGCCGACCAGCATCTCCCACCAGCCGGGCTTGCCGGTGACCGGGTGCTTCTCCACGACGAAATGGTCGCCGGTCAGGGCGTGGCAGATGAAGATCGCGTTGGATTTGTCGGCGTTCAGCGTGCCGTAGGTCTGGTAGGCGATCTGGAAGCCGCCGATCTCGATGCCGCTGTCCAGCCTCATCGGCCGGTCCACCGCCAGCCGCACGCGCTTGCCCGGCATGGCCGGGTGGTCGGCGACCGCCGGGTTGACCGGGGACGGGGTGACCAGGGAGGGCTGCGGCGCGGTGGGGGGCGCGGACATGTCGCTTCGGGCCTTCGGAAGCGGTTCCCGGCCTGTGTGAGGCCTTGCGGCGCCTCGGCGGGAACCGTCGGTGAGCTGGGGCGGAACGGGAGGGTATAGCTACGAAGCCGGCCTTCGGAGTGTCAATGTTTTCTTTGATTTCGCGGCGCATGCGGACTACTACTATCCGGCTCTGCATTTTATGGTTTTGTGACCCATGGCCGCCGCCCGGACCCCGCTCGACGATTTGCGCCGCGAGATCGACCAGATCGACGACGCGATCCATGACCTGCTGATGCGCCGCGCCGCCGTGGTGGAGCGCATCGGGGTGGCGAAAGGCAATGGCGTTGCGGACAGCGGCGCCCAGCCCGTGATCCTTCGTCCGGCGCGGGAGGCCACCATCCTGCGGCGCCTGATGGCCCGCCATGCCGGCTCCTTCCCCGCCCAGGTCGTGGTGCGCATCTGGCGGGAGATGATCACCGCCTTCACCCGCATGCAGGGGCCCTTCGCCGTCGCCGTCTATGCGCCGGAGGATCGCCGCGGCTTCTGGGACGTCGCCCGCGACCATTTCGGCGGTTTCGTGCCGATGACCGCCGTCAACACCCCGGCCGCCGCGTTGCGCGCGGTGTCGGAAGGGGCGGCCACCGTCGCCGTCGTGCCCTATCCGGCCGAGGACGATTCGGATCCCTGGTGGCGCTTCCTGGTGTCGGCCGATGCCGGAAGGCCGCAGGTGGTGGCGCGGCTGCCCTTCGGCGGGCGCGGCAATGCCCGCGGCGAGAACCGCGACGCGCTGGCCATCGCCGCCGTCCCGCATGAGCCGACCGGCGACGACCGCACGCTGCTGAGCATCGAGATCGGCGGCGACCTCAGCCGTGGCCGCCTGAAGGATCTGCTGGAGGCCTGCGGCCTGCCGCCGGTCGGCTTCTGCACCTGGCACCCGGCCGGCCATGCCACCGGGATGAGCGGCGGCGGGCCGTCCGTCCATCTGGTCGAGGTCGGCGACTTCGTCGGACAGGCCGACCCCCGCCTCGCCAAGCTGGCGGAACGGTCGGGCGACATCCCGGTGCGGGTCACCGTCGTCGGCGGCTATGCCGTGCCGCTGCATCTGGGCTGATCCGCGCATTCAGGGCGAGCCGGCCGAGCGCCTCCTGCCTTAAGCTGCACCCGCAGTCGGCAGGGTTGGAACATGGTCGCCGGACCTGTTCCACCCTGTTCCACTTTCATCCCAGAAACGCCCATCCAACAGCGTCGGAAGGTAAGCAGACCATGACCCAGCCGAACGGCCCGCAGCCGCGTCCGGGGATTCTCGACATCGCCGCCTATGTCGGCGGCGAGCATCAGGGTCATATCCGTCTCGCCTCCAACGAAGGGGCGCTGGGACCGAGCCCGAAGGCGATGGACGCCTATGCGGCGGCGGCCTCGACGCTGCACCGCTACCCCGACGGCGGGTCGGCGGCGCTCCGCGGCGCCATCGCCAAGCGCTTCAACCTGGATGCCGACCGCATCGTCTGCGGCGCCGGGTCCGACGAGATCATCAGCCTGCTGATCCGCTCCTATGCCGGGCCGGGCGACGAGGTGCTGTATTCGCAATACGGCTTCCTGATGTACCCGATCGGTGCCAAGTCGGTCGGCGCCACCCCGGTGACCGCGCCCGAGGACGGGCTGACCGCCAGCGTCGACAATTTGCTGGCCCGCGTTACCCCGCGCACCCGCCTGGTCTTCCTCGCCAACCCGAACAACCCGACCGGCACCTATCTGCCGGCGTCGGAGGTGGCGCGGCTGCATGCCGGCCTGCCGCCGGACGTCATCCTGGTCATCGACGCGGCCTATGCCGAATACATGAACAAGGACGACTACACCGCCGGCGAGGAACTGGTGGAGCAGTTCCCCAACGTGGTGATGACCCGCACCTTCTCGAAGATCTTCGCGCTGGGCTCCCTGCGCATCGGCTGGTGCTATGGCCCGGCTGGGATCGTCGACGTGCTCAACCGGGTGCGCGGTCCCTTCAACGTGTCGAACGCCGCCCATGTCGCCGGCGTCGCCGCGGTGGAGGACGCCGAGTTCCTCGACCGCTCCCGCAGCCACAATGAGCAGTGGCGCGAGTGGTTCTCCGCCACCGTGCGGGAGCTTGGCCTGACGGTGCACCCGAGCGTCACCAACTTCGTGCTGGTCGATTTCAAGGGCCTGCCCGCCGGCAAGGACGATGCCGAGGCCGCCCGCCAGTTCCTGAAGGCCCGCGGCATCCTGGTCCGCCAGATGCCGTCCTATGGTCTGCCGAGCTGCCTGCGCGTCACCATCGGCACCGAGCAGGAAATGCGCGCGGTGGCCGACGCGCTGCGGGACTTTTTGAAGTCCTGAAGAGGTGCCGTGAATCTCCCTCTCCCGTCCCGGGAGAGGGAAGGGGCCCATGCGGAGCATGGGAAGGGTGAGGGGTTGGGCAGGAAGCCATGTGCTTCGGGATTCTTGGGTCACCCCTCACCCTCCCCACCGCTTTGCGGCGGGTCCCCTCCCTCTCCCGGGACGGGAGAGGGCTTGGACTTAGCTTCACCCCCGGTTCAGCAGGAAATCGACGGTCTCCGGCCGCCCAGGCAGGTCGAGCTTGGCCTGCACCGGTTCGCAACGGCTGACGATCCGGCCGCGGCGCAGGACGAACAGGCGGGCGGCGCGGGTGCGGATCGCCTCCACCGGGCCGCCGGCCTGGAGCACCACCAGATCGGCGTTGCAGCCGGGCTCCAGCCCATAGCCGTCCAGATGCAACAGCTTGGCCGGGTTCACCGTCACCGCATCGAAGGCGGCCTTGATGCCGTCCTGGCCGGTCATCTGGCCGACATGCAGCCCCATATGCGCCACCTCCAGCATGTCGCCGGATCCCAGCGGATACCAGGGGTCCATCACGCAGTCATGGCCGAAGGCGACCGTCAGCCCGGCGGCCATCAGTTCCGGCACGCGGGTCATGCCGCGGCGCTTTGGATAGGTGTCGTGACGGCCCTGGAGGCTGATGTTGATCAGCGGGTTGGCGATCACCCCCAGCCGCGCCTCCGCCATCAGCGGGATCAGCTTGGAGACGTAGTAGTTGTCCATCGAGTGCATGGAGGTCAGGTGCGACCCCGTCACCCGCCCATGCAGACCCAGCCGCTGAGTCTCATAGGCCAGCGTCTCGACATGACGGGACAGCGGGTCGTCGGTCTCGTCGCAATGCATGTCGACCAGCAGCCCGCGCTCCGCCGCGATCTCGCAGAGCAGCCGGACCGAGGCGGCGCCATCGGCCATGGTCCGCTCGAAATGCGGGATGCCGCCGACAACGTCAACACCCATGTCCAGAGCCCGGACCAGCAGCTCTTCGGTGCCGGCTGAGCGCAGGACGCCGTCCTGCGGGAAGGCGACCAGCTGCAGGTCGAGATAGGGGGCGACGCGCTTCTTGACGTCCAGCAGAGCTTCGACCGCCAGCAGGCGCGGGTCGCAGACATCGACATGGCTGCGCACCGCCAGCAGGCCGCGCCCGATCGCCCAGTCGCAGTAGGCGAGCGCCCGCTCGACGATGGCGTCCTGCACCAACTGCGGCTTCAACTCGCCCCACAGCGCGATGCCTTCCAGCAGGGTGCCGCTCTGGTTCACCCGCGGCAGGCCGTAGCTGAGCGTGCTGTCCATGTGGAAATGCGAATCGACGAAGGGCGGGCTGACCAGCCGGCCGGTGGCGTCGATCTCCGCTGCCGCTTCGCCGGCCAGATTGGCTTCGACCGCGGCGATGCGGCCGTCCTTGATGCCGATGTCGATGCCGCTGCGGCCATCCGGCAGGGTGGCGCGGCGCAGGATCAGGTCGAACATCAGCGTTCTCCTTTGCGGTACGGGATCATCAGGGCGCGCGGGTAGGAGGCCCGGCGGGCCACCAGCACCAGCGCCAGGATGCTCAACAGATAGGGCATCATCAGGAACAGCTGGTAGGGCAGGATACCGCCGCTCGCCTGCTGCAACCGCAGTTGCAGCGCGTCGAACACCGCGAACAGCAGGGCGCCCAGCAGCGCCTTGCCCGGCCGCCAGGAGGCGAAGACCACCAGCGCGATGCAGATCCAGCCGCGCCCGTTGACCATGTTGAAGAAGAAGGCGTTGAAGGCCGACAGCGTCAGGAAGGCGCCGGCCAGCGCCATCAGCGCGCTGCCCGCCATCACCGCCCCGATGCGGATGGCGGTGACGTTCAGCCCCTGCGCCTCGGCGGCGGCCGGATTCTCGCCGACCATCCGCACCGCCAGCCCGACCGGCGTACGGTAGAGGACATAGGCGACGACCGCGACCAGCAGGAAGGCGAGGTAGGTCAGCGGCGTCTGGGCCAGGGCACCCGGCAGGGCCAGCGGTTGGAACGGCTCGATGGTCGGCGGGGTGCTGGCCTGCGGCAGGACGAGCCGGTAGACGAAATAGGACAGGCTGGTGCCGAGCAGGGTGACGCCGATGCCGGTCACATGCTGCGACAGGCCGAGCGGCACGGTCAGCGCCGCATGCAGCAGGCCGAGCAGCGCGCCGCAGGCGGCGGCGGCCAGCACCCCGGTCCAGAGATCGGCCCCCTGATAGACCGCCATCCAGCCGGCCATGGCGCCCAGCGTCATGATGCCTTCGATGCCGAGATTCAGCACGCCGGCCCGCTCGCACACCAGCTCGCCCAGCGTGCCCAGCACATAGGGGGTGGCGATGCGCAGCACCGCGGTCCAGAAGGCGGCCGACAGCAGGATGTCGAGGATGATCGACAGGAAATCCATGACCCCTTACCCCCGCCGCAGCCGGTAGCGCGCCAGCAGCCCGGCGACCAGCATGCACAAGAGGCTGGTGGCGACCAGGACGTCGGCGATGTAGTTGGGAACCGGCATGGCCCGGCTCATGGCGTCGGCGCCGACGAAGATGCCGGCAATGAACAGCGCGGCCCCGACGACGCCGATGGGGTGCAACTGGGCCAGCATGGCGACGACGATGCCGCTGTAGCCGAAGCCCGGCGACAGGTCGAGCGTCAGGTAACCCTTCAGCCCGCAGACCTCCGCCGCCCCGGCCAGCCCGGCCAGCCCGCCCGACAGCAGCGCGGTGCGCAGCATGACCCGCGTCACCGGCATGCCGGCGAAGGCGGCGGCACGCGGGTTGGCACCGACCGCGCGGTTCTCGTAGCCCCAGATGGTGCGGGTATCGACCAGCCACAGCAGCACCGACAGGCCGAGCGCGATGGCCAGCCCGGCATGCAGGCGGGTGCGCGCCACCAGCTTGGGCAGTTCCGCTGCTTCGACGACGGGAGCCGACTGCGGCCAGCCCATGCCCATCGGGTCCTTCAGGGCACCTTCCAGCAGCAGCGACACCAGCAGCAGCACGACGAAGTTCAGCAGCAGGGTGGTCACCACCTCGTCGACGCCGAAGCGGACCTTCAGCACGGCGGGGCCGAGCAGGGTGACGCCGCCCGCCGCCGTGCCGGCGATCATCACCAGCGGGATCAGCGCCCAGGCCGGCAGGTCGAGCATGCCGCCGCCCACCACCACGGCGGCCAGCGCGCCCATGTAGAGCTGACCCTCCGCCCCGATGTTCCACAGCTTGGCGCGGAAGGCGACGGCGGCGGCGAGGCCGGTCAGGATCAGCGGGGTGGCGCGGGTCAGCGTTTCGGTCAGGGCGAAGCGGGAGCCGACGGCCCCCTCGAACAGCAGGCCGTAGGCGCGCAGGACCGGAGCGCCGGTCCAGGCGACCAGCAGGGCGCAGAGCGCCAGCGCCGCCACCACGGCGCCGACCGGCGCCAGCAGCCGCAGGGCGAGCGGGGTATCGGTGCGCGGTTCAAGCCGCATCAACAGTCTCCGGCAGGATGTCGCGCAAAATATCCCAATGCCCGGCCATCAGCAGGCCGAGCTGGCTGACCGACACCCGGTCATGCGGCAGAAGCGGGGTGAGGCGCCCGTGATAGGCGACGGTGACGCAATCGGCCAGCGCCAGGATCTCGTCCAGATCCTCGGAGATCAGCAGGACACCGGCCCCGGCGGCGCGGGCATCGAGCAGCCGGCTGTGAACGTAGGACACCGCACCGATGTCGAGCCCGCGCGTCGGCTGGCTCGCCAGGATCAGGTCCGGGCCATGGGCCAGCGTGCGGCCCAGGATCAGCTTCTGCATGTTGCCGCCCGACAGCAGCTGCGTGCGCGCGTCGGGACCGGGGCAGCGGACGTCGAACTCCTCGATCACCTCGCGGGCGTATGTCTTCGCAGCGCCCCGCCGCAGCACGCCGAATCGAGAGAAGGCGGAATCGTGGTAGCGCTCGGCGATCAAATTCTCCCACACCGCCATGGTGCCGACCAGACCGGCGCTGTGTCGGTCCTCCGGGATGCGGGCGACGCCGCGCCGGACCATGTCGGCCGGGTCGCCATGCTCGACCACGCTGCCCTTCAAGGACAGTTTGCCGGAGTCGGGACGGATCAGGCCGCTGACCAGCTCGGCCAGCGCGGTCTGGCCGTTGCCGGATACGCCGGCGATGCCGACCACCTGATGGCGGCGCACCGTCAGGTCGGCTCCGTCCAGCAGCGGACGGCCGTGGCCGGAGGCGACGGTGATGCCCGCCAGTTCCAGCACCGGCTCGCCGGGGCTGAGCGGGGCGGGGGCCGGCGGCTTGACGCTGCGGCCGACCATCAGCTCGGCCAGCTTCGCCCGGTCGGTGGAGGCGGTAGCGTGGGTGGCGACCAGCTTGCCGGCGCGCAGAACGGCGACGGTGTCGCTGGCGGCGAAGACCTCGTTCATCTTGTGGCTGATGAAGACGACGGCCAGCCCGTCGGCGGTCAGCCGGCGCAGCGTTTCGAACAGCCCGGCCGATTCCTGCGGCGTCAGCACCGCGGTCGGCTCGTCCAGGATCAGGATGCGGGCGTCGCGGTAGAGCGCCTTCAGGATCTCAACCCGCTGGCGTTCGCCGACCGACAGGTCGCCGACCAGTGCGTCCGGCCGCACTTCCAGCCCGAAGCGCTGGGAGAGGTCGAGCAGCCGGCGGCGGGCGGCACCCCGGTCGGAGCGCCAGCGCCACAGCGATTCGGTGCCGACGGCGACATTGTCCAGCACCGACAGATTGTCTGCCAGCGTGAAATGCTGGTGGACCATGCCGATGCCGGCCTCCAGCGCGGCGCGGGGCGAACCCGGCGGCAGGGGGCGGCCGAACGCCTCGATGGTTCCCTCGTCGGCGACGTAATGGCCGAAAAGGATGTTCATCAGGGTGGTCTTGCCGGCGCCGTTTTCGCCCAGCAGCGCCAGCACCTCGCCGGCGCGGAGCGTCAGCGAAATGCCGTCGTTGGCGAGCAGCGGGCCGAACCGCTTGGAAATGCCGGCGAGCCGGAGGACGACCTCCGGCCTGCCTTTCACGGGTGATGACATTGCAGATACGCCGGATGTCACATCGTCGACTTCGGCTCGGCGTCGTTGACCTTCACGGTGAACTTGCCGTCGCGGATCTGCTGCTCGCGCTCCTTGACCTTCGCCTTGACGGCGTCGGGGATTTTCGCCTCGAAGGTGCCGAGCGGCGCCAGGCTGGAGCCCTTGTGCGCCATCATGCTGTAGGGGCCGTAATCCTCGGCCTTGTAGCTGCCGGCCTTCACCGCGGCGATGGCGCGCTCCACCGACGGCTCCATGTGCCACAGCGCGCTGGCGACCACGGTTTCCGGATATTGCGGCTGGGTGTCGATGACGTTGCCGATGGCGAGCACCTTGCGTTCCTTGGCGGCGTCGGACACGCCGAAGCGTTCGGCGTACATCACGTCGGCGCCGCGGTCGATCATGGCGAAGGCGGCTTCCTTGGCCTTGGGCGGGTCGAACCAGGAGCCGATGAAGCTGACCGAGAACTTGACCTGCGGGTTGACCTCCTTGGCGCCCTCCATGAAGGCGTTCATCAGGCGGTTCACCTCGGGGATCGGGTAGCCGCCGACCATGCCGATGACGTTCGACTTGGTCATGCCGCCGGCGACCATGCCGGACAAGTAGGCCGGCTCCTGGATGTAGTTGTCGAAGACCGAGAAGTTGGGCTCCTGCGGCTTGAAGCTGGAACCCATGACGAAGGCGGTCTTCGGATAGTCCTTGGCGACGGCGCGGGCGGCGCGCTCCACCCCGAACACCTCGCCGAAGACCAGCTGCTGGCCGGCCTCGGCATACTGGCGCATCACGCGCTCATAATCGGTGTTGGCGACCGACTCGGCCCAGACATACTCGATGTCGCCGCGGTCGGCGGCAGCCTTCAGCGCGACATGGATACGGCTGACCCACTGCTGCTCGATCGGAACGGTGTAGATGCCGGCGACCTTCACCTTGCCCTGCGCGAATGCCGGCAGGGAGCCGCCGGCCGCCGCCGCGAAAGCGACCGCGGCGACGCCGCACAGCACCGCACGGCGCGTCATTCCCACAACACCCATGCCCAGTTTCCCCATCCCCCGAACCGACATCGTTCAGTCCCCTTCGTCGCTGAATATCGTTGGCCACGTATCCTCGGCCGCGTTTTGCCGACCGCCCATCCTTGGCGGCAGGGCGGCGGGCCCGCCGGCTCCCATGATTAACCGGGAATGTTACCCGGAATCCATGGGAGCGTGCGCGCCGGACATGCAAATGCAACGGAAATGCCAGAGGCCGGGGCCGCCACCCGTCTGGCGGGGCGGCCAGCCGGCCGGTCAGAATGCTGGCATGTGATTGAAAAACAGGCAGAAGTTCCTGGCCATCCGGTCAGGATCGCGGCGTTTCCCCGGCGCTCCGTCCTTGTCCGGCGAGGGCCAGCACGGCGGCGAGCAGGAGGAACAGCAGGGCCCCTCCGCCCCAGACCCGGACATAGCCGGGCATGCCGAGGCTGGGAACGAAGGCGTAGACGGCGGCCAGGACCGCCCAGACCGCGACGATGGCGAGCATCAGGAGAATTTCATGGTTCTTCATGGCGGCTCTCCTGCGCTCAATGGCCGTGGCCGCCCCCGATGGCGGCGATCGGCAGCGACTGGATCAGTTGGAAGGCGGCGATGGTGAAGACATACATGGCCGCCACCAGGGCCGCGATGGAGACGGGGCCGGTCCAGGCGGGAGCGGTCCCGATCCGGCTTGGCTCCACCCTCCAGGCGACCGCCGTCAGGTCCGTTGCCGGGGCCTTGCGGCCGGACAGCAGGGTGCGGACGACGCCATAGACGCTGACCGACAGGGCGGCGGCGAACAGGCTGGCGCCGATGCCGACCAGAGCCATCAGGACCGGCCATGCCGCGGGTGCCAGGCCGCCATAGCCGATGTCGAACACCCGGCGCGGCACGCCCATGGTGCCGGCGGCGATGCCGGCCGCGGCGAACAGGAACAGGCCGGCGGTCACCAGGGCCGGCATGCGGGCCAGCAAGGCGGGGCGCCACAGGGGGCCGCCGTTCAGCGCCGGCAGCATCACCATCAGCGCCGCCAGGAAGGTCTGGGTCAGCACGCCGACGGCGAAGAGATGGAAATAGCCGGGGACGAAGAAGGTGTCGCTCAGCATGGGTGCCAGATCGCCCTGGATCAGCACGAAGGCGAAGGTGAGGCCGGCCATCATGTTGACCACCGCCCAGCCCATGTTCGCCATTGCCGGGTTGCTCCAGGGCAGGCCGCGCATCCAGCCGAGAAAGCCGGTGGCGCCGTGGGCCCGTGCGCTGGCTTCCAGCGACGAGACGATGATGGCGAAGGCCGCCAGCGTCGGGACGGAGACGAACAGCGACAGCAGCGATCCCACCACCCGCACGCCGTCGGACAGGGTGGGCTCCAGGAACATGTGATAGAGGCTGGTCGGCGGCACGAAGACCAGATAGGCGGCGAAGACGATCTTCGACAGCCGGGCGCCGTGGATGGAGGTGACGCCGGTCAGATGCTCGGTCAGCACGTACCAGACCAGCACCGTCGCCATCAGCGGCAGATAGTGCAGGTTGTGGAACAGGATGTGCCATTCGGTACCGTGGTCGGCCGGGAAGGGGCCGGCGCCGAGCGCCCACAGCAGGCCGGGCAGGAAGGCGTTGGTGGCGGCGATGGCGCTGACGATCAGGAAGCCGGCCCAGGCGAACAGGGCGAAGCCGACCGCGCCGAACTCTTCCGTTTCGCCCCTGCGGCGCGGTTGCAGCAGGGTGGCGATGCCGCTGGCGGCGGACGCGGCGAGGCCGGCGGCCAGCAGCAGATAGCCGAGCGCGAAGACCCCGACCGAGCGCGGATCGTCCACCGCCAGTTCCGGACTGCCGTCATAGAGCAGCGGCGTGCCGGTGGCGGAAATCCACTCGCTGACCGCGAAACCGGTCAGCATCAGGGCCGCCCCCGCCCAGGCTGCCGGGCGCAGGGCAAGGCCGCGGCCATTCTCCGCCGCCGCCAAGGCCAGCAGCAGCGCCGCCTGGATCAGGTAGAGCCAGTAGAAGAACACCGACACGCCATGCAGCGTCAGCAGCCGGTAGGCGTCGTCGGAGTAGAAGCGCAACGCCCCGGCGCGGGCGAGCGCGGTGAGAAGGCCGCCGGCAAGCCCGAGAACCAGGGCCAGCAGGGCCGCGCCGAACAGCAGGTTCAGCAATGCCTTGTCCGGCCGGGGCAGGGTGCGGATGCGCACCGTCAGGCCGTGAGCCGTCCTGCCGGGAGCGGCGGCGACGGGGGCATCTTGCGGAATGATGTCCATGATCGATCCCCCGGTCAGACGACGACGATGCGGCCCTGCATGGCGTCATGCGCCTGGCCGCAATAGACGGTGCAATAGACGAGGTACTCGCCCGGCTTGGTGAAGGTGACCGTCTGCTCGCTGACGATGTTCGGACGCAGCCGGACGATCCGGCTGGCCATGCCGAGTTGGATCGAAGCCCCGTGTGTGATGTCGTCCGCCATCATGCGGAAGCGATAGGCTTGGCCCGCCTTGAGGCGCAGCAGATCGGGGCTGTAGGCGAATCTCTGCGCCATCAGGTAGACGGTGACCGGTTCAGCGGCGGCAATGTGGTTGCCATGGCCGCCATCAGCGTGGCTCCCATTGGCAGTTCCATGGGAATGCCCGCCGGCATGGGACGCGGCATGGGGATCGACGCTGCCGTCGGGCTGTCCGTAGGTCCGCAGGAAGGCCTCATGGTCCAGGCGGAAACTCTCCGCCGTGGCCGCCGCAGGATGGCCGTCATGGCTCCCGGCAGCGCTGCCGCCATGGTCGTGCACCTGGGGGACGGGCTCGGAGGCGCGTGCGGCGGACGGCGTGTGGCCGAAGGGGAGGGGGGCGGCGCCATAGGCCGCCCAGGCGCCGTAAAGCGACACGGCGCCGAAGCCCAGTCCGGCGATGAAGCCGCGACGGGTCGTGAAATGCCTCGGATCGGGCATGATGAAATCCTCTGATCGCGTGTGGGGTCGCTGGGCACACCGCGACCGGCTGGCTGGTACGGGTCAGCCGGCGCGGGGCCGATCAGAGGCTGGTCTTGGGAGGGGGTGTTTCCGGTGCAATGCCGCGCTTGTCCGGCGTGTGGTCCGGGCGCAGCGGCCACGAGGCGTCGGCCCAGCGGGCCGGAGGCGGAAGTTTGCCGGTCGCCGGGGCTTCGGCCGCCGGGCAGCAGGGGGCGGACATGGCCAGCGTCGCTTTGTGGGCTCCGCTTCCGGCCTTGCCGCCGGTGCCGTCGCGCGTATCGCCATGGTGATGGTCGGACGATCCGGGGGGGCCGTCCACAGGCGCCATCGCTCCGCCGACCGCGCCCAACAGGAGCGCGAAGGCAAAGAGAAGAACGGCAAGGATGTGGCCCGAATGCTTCATGTCCGCCGCAAGGTCGACCGGCCGGGGGGCACTCCCCAGGCGATGCCGACTTTAGCCGATCACGGGACGCCCGCCATTGATCGACATCAAGCGAACGGCATCCTGCGCTCGGTCCCGCTCCATCAGGGCCGCCCGCGCTTTCGCGCCTCGCCCCGGCAGCGGTCGGAGCAGTATTTCACCTCGTCCCACACCCGCTCCCATTTTTTCCGCCAGATGAAAGGGCGGTTACAGACCGGGCAGATCTTGGCCGGCAGCTCGGCCTTCTTCACGCCCTTCACGCCGGGCCGCCTCCCAGGATCGCCGCCGGCCGGCGCAGGACGGGGTCGAAGGGGTTCAGCTGGCGGCTGATCGCTGCGGATTCGCGTTTGAGGATGTCGACGACCACCGGCAGCCGCTCCTCGTTCAGCCTTTCGCTGATCGTGCCGACGCTCAGCGCCGCCACGGCATGGCCGTCGCGGTCCAGCACCGGCACCGCCACGCCGGACATGCCCGGCAGCAGCCCGGTAGAGCGGCTGGCATAGCCCAGATCCCGCACCCGGGCGATCTCCGTGCGCAGATAGACCTCGTCGATGATGCCCACCCCCTGCATGCGCGGCAGGTTGAAGCGGATCACCTCCTCCCGCTCCTCCGCATGCAGGAACGCCATGATGGCGAGGCTGCCCTGGCCGACGCCCAGCGTCACCCGTCCCCCGATGTCGCCGGTGAAGGAGCGGATGGGGAAGGGCCCCTCGCTGCGGTCCAGGCAAACCGCGTCGAAGCCGCTGCGCACCAGCAGGAAGATGGTGTCGCGCAGGGTCGCCGACAGGCGCAGCAGGATCGGCCGGCAGATGTCGCGCAGATTGTTCGGATTGCCGGCCTGCGCCGCGAGACCGAACAGATCGATGCCCAGGCGGTAGCGTTTGGTCGCCTTGTCCACCTCCGCCATCCGCTCTTCCACCAGGATCTTCAGCAGGCGGTGAACGGTCGGCGGGGTGAGGTCGAGGGCCCGCGAGATGTCGGTCAGCCGCGCCCCGGTCTCGTTGGAGGACGCCAGCAGGCGCAGAATCGCCAACCCGCGCTGCAGGCTGGATTTCCCGCCCGCCTCGTCGCCGCCGGCGCCCTGTTTGGTCTCGTCGCCGCCGGAAAGGGCTTCGCGGCTATCGGCGCTCATATTCCGCTCCATCCTGAAAATCGGTGATGTTTGCTGCCCCATCTATTCCGCATATCGGAAGCTTTTGCAAAATCTTTTCTGTCCATGGAAAAAGCGGATTGACGCCATGAGGGGCTCGGCGGAACCATCGGAGCAACAGGTGAGGCCCGGAGACCGAGGCCGATTGTCGCAAGAGGGAGAATTCCCCCGTGTCGTTCCTTGAATTGAAAAACATCACCAAGCGTTACGGGCCGCTGACCGCGGTCGGCGACGTCTCGCTGTCGGTGGAGAAGGGCGAGTTCGTCTCCCTGCTCGGGCCTTCGGGCTGTGGCAAGACCACGACCCTTCAGATGATCGCCGGCTTCGTCGAACCGTCGGCCGGCACCATCCGGCTCGACGGCCGCGACATCACGCGGGCCAAGGCGAACAGCCGCGGGCTGGGCATCGTGTTCCAGAGCTACGCGCTGTTCCCGCACATGACCGTGTTCGACAATGTCAGCTTCGGTCTGGAGATGCAGCGCGTGGCCAGGGGTGAGCGCAAGCCCCGGGTGGAGGAGGCGCTGTCGCTGGTCCATCTCTCCCCCTATGCCAAGCGCTATCCCCGCGAATTGTCGGGCGGCCAGCGGCAGCGCGTGGCGCTGGCGCGCGCCCTGGTGATCCGCCCGCCGGTCCTGCTGCTGGACGAGCCGTTGTCGAACCTGGACGCCAAGCTGCGCGAGGCGATGCAGTTCGAGCTGCGCGAGATTCAGCGCAAGGTCGGCACCACCACGGTGATGGTCACCCACGACCAGGCCGAGGCCTTCTCGATCAGCGACCGCGTCGTGGTGATGGAGGCCGGACGCATCACCCAGATCGACCAGCCCTACCGCATCTACGAGCATCCGGAGACGGAGTTCATCTCCCGCTTCGTCGGCAAGACCAACCTGCTGCCGGGCAAGGTCGTCACCGCGACCGGCGCCGGCGCCACGGTATCGCTGGCGGGCATCGCCGTGCCGGTGGAAACCGCCGACCTGTCGGTGGGCGAGACGGTGACGCTGTGCATCCGGCCGGAGAAGCTGCATCTGACCGCGCCGTCGAGCGGGCTGTTGACCGGCCGTGTCGCCGACCGCTTCTTCCTGGGCAGCCAATGGCTTTATCACATCGACGGGCCGGTCGGCACCTTGATGGTGGTGACGCCGAACGACGGCTCCACCCCGGCGGAGCAGGGCGCGCCGGTCGGGCTCGAATGGTCGCCGTCGGTGGTGCGCGTCCATCGCGGCGCCATGGCTGAAGCCCCGGACGTGGCGCTCGAGGTGACGGGATGAGCGCCGCCCTTCCCGAGACGGCGCCCGCCGCTCCCGGCGACGAGACGCCGGAGCGCCGCTTCCCCACCGCTCCGCTGTTCTTGTCGGGGCCGGCAGCCTTGCTGTTCGCGGCGCTGGTGCTGACCCCGCTGTTCCTGACGGCGCTCCTGTCCTTCAACCAGTTCGACTATGCGACCGGACGGACCGGCGGCTTCACGCTGGAGCATTACCTGTCGGTGGTCACCGACGAGTATTACCTGGAAATCTTCCTGCGCACCTTCCGGATTTCGGCCCTGGCGACCGCCATCTGCGTGGTGATCGGCGTGCCGGAGGCCTACATCCTCAGCCGCATGACCAACCCCTGGCGGTCGATCTTCCTGCTGGTGATCCTGGCGCCGCTGCTGGTCTCGGTCGTCGTCCGCGCCTTCGGCTGGAGCATGCTGCTGGGTCCGGAAGGCCCGGTGAACGGCGCGCTGATCGCGCTCGGCATCGGCCGGATGAAGCTGCTCTACACCGAAGGCACGGTGGTCGTGGCGCTGGTCCACGTCATGCTGCCCTTCATGGTCATCCCGGTCTGGACCTCGCTGCAGAAGCTCGACCCGGCGGTGGAGCAGGCGGCGCTGTCCTTCGGCGCCTCGCGCGCCACGGCCATCGTCCGGGTGGTGGCGCCGCAGATCCTGCCCGGCATCCTGTCGGGGAGCCTGATCGTCTTCGGCCTCAGCGCCAGCGCCTTCGCCATTCCAGGATTGCTCGGCGGGCGGCGACTGAAGATGGTCGCGACGGTGGTCTACGACCAGTATCTCAGCGACCTCAACTGGCCGATGGGTGCTGCGGTCGCCGTCATCCTGCTCGCCGCCAACCTGATCATCATGCTGACCTACCACCGCATGGTGGAAGGCCACTACCGCCGCCGGCTGGGGTGAGGATGCCATGACCCGCAACGGACCCGTCGCCCTGTTCTTTCATACGCTGGTCGTCATCTTCATGCTGGCGCCGCTGGCCATCGTCTGCCTCGTCGCCTTCACGCCGGAAAACACCCTGTCGCTGCCGACCAGGGGCTTTTCGCTGCGCTGGTTCCAGGCGGTGTTCCACCATCCCGACTTCGTCCAGTCCTTCTGGAACAGCCTGTGGCTGGCGGTGCTGTCGGCGACGCTGGCGGTTGCCCTGGCGGTGCCGGCCTCCCTCGCCGTCACCCGCTGGGAGTTTCCCGGCCGCGGCTTCCTCAACGCGCTGTTCCTGTCGCCGCTGATCATCCCGCATCTGGTGCTGGGTGTCGCCATGCTGCGGCTGTTCGCCGTCGTCGGCGCGACGGGCAGCTTCGGCTGGCTGGTGGCGGCACACATGGTGATCGTCACCCCCTATGTGATGCGCCTGCTGATCGCCGCCATTTCCGGCTTCGACCGCAGCGTCGAGCAGGCCGCCTACTCGCTGGGTGCCAGCGAGGCCATCGTGTTCCGCCGCGTCACCCTGCCGATGATCCTGCCCGGCGTCACCGGCGGCTGGCTGATCGCCTTCATCAACAGCTTCGACGAACTGACCATGTCCATCTTCATCACCTCGCCGTCCACGGTGACGCTGCCGGTGCGGATGTACATGTACGCCACCGAATCCATCGACCCGATGATGGCGGCGGTGTCGGCGCTGATCATCGGCATCACCATGGTCGCCGTGCTTCTGCTCGACCGCGTCTATGGGTTGGACCGCATCCTGGTCGGCCAGCATTGAGCATCCGCTCCGGCCGTCCACTCCTCGGAGACCAGTCATCATGGCTTTGCTGCAGCGTGTGGCCGAACAGGGCCGGCGCGTGGTCCGCTTCACCCTCGACGGCCGTCCGGTGGAGGCCCTGGAAGGCGATACCGTCATGACCGCCATGCTCACCAACGGCGACCGGCTGCGCCGGGCGGAGTTCGCCGACAGCCCGCGCGCCGGCTTCTGCATGATGGGCGCCTGCCAGGATTGCTGGGTGCGGACGGAGGAGGGCGAGCGCCTGCGCGCCTGCGGCACCTTCATCGCCGAGGGCATGCGCCTTCTGAGCACCGGGGAGTGGACGTCGTGAGCGAACTCCTCCCGCCGGTCATCGTCGGCGCCGGCCCGGCCGGCATCCGTGCGGCGGAACGGCTGGTCGCCGCCGGCCTGCGTCCGGTGGTGGTGGATGAGGCGGCACGCTGGGGCGGCCAGATCTACCGCCAACCGCCGGATGGCGGCTTCACCCGGCCGAAGACCGCATTGTACGGCTTCGAAGCGGGCAAGGCCGACGCGCTCCACCGCGCCATGGCGGCGATCCGCGACCGCGTGGACTACCGGCCGCGCACGCTGGTGTGGAACTGCGAGGCGGGTGCCCTCGACCTGCTGAGCGAGGGAGCGAGCGAAGCCTTGCCCTTCAGCCATCTGATCCTGGCGACGGGTGCCACCGACCGCGTGCTGCCCTTCCCCGGCTGGACCTTGCCCGGCGTCTTCACGCTTGGCGGCTCGCAGGTCGCGCTGAAGTTCCAGGGCTGCGCCGTCGGCCGGCGGGTGGCTTTCCTCGGCACTGGGCCACTGCTCTATCTGGTCGCCTACCAGTATCTGAAGGCCGGGGTCGAGGTGGCGGGGGTGTTCGACACCACGCCCTTCGCCGCCCAGGCCCGCGCCACCGCCGGCATGCTGCGCGACCCGGCGACGCTGGCAAAGGGGCTGCTGTTCGTCGGCTGGCTGCGCGCCCACGGCGTGCCGATCCACAACGGCGTCCGTCCGGTGCGCGCCGAGGGCGCGGAGCGGGTCGATGCGCTGGTGTGGCGCGATGCGCGCGGGCAGGTGCGGCGCACCGCGTGCGACGCCGTCGCCTTCGGGCTCGGCCTGCGGTCCGAGACGCAACTGGCCGACCTCGCCGGCTGCCGCTTCCGCTTCGACGAGGCCGACCGGGCTTGGCTGCCGGAGCGGGACGGGGCAGGGCGCAGTTCGGTTCCCGGTGTCTATCTGGCCGGCGACGGCAGCGGCATCGCTGGCGCTGACGCAGCGGAACTGGCGGGGGAGCGCGCGGCGCTGGCCCTGCTGGAGGATCTCGGCCGGCCGGTCGAGGCCGCACGGGTGAAGGAGCTGGACGGCCGGCTCGCCCGTATCGTCGCCTTCCGCCGCAGCCTGTCGGCCGCCTTCCCCTTCCCGGCGGACTGGGCCGACGCCATTGCCGACGACACGATGATCTGCCGCTGCGAAGGCGTCACCGCCGGTGCCGTGCGCGAGGTCGCCCGCAGCGGACAGGCCCGCGAGATGAACCGCGCCAAGGCGCTGACCCGCGCCGGCATGGGCCGTTGCCAGGGCCGCATGTGCAGCGCCACCACGGCGGAACTGCTGTCCCGAACGCTCGGTACCGGCCCCTACGGCGTCGGCCGCCTGCGGGCACAGCCGCCGATCAAGCCGCTGCCCATCGCGACCGTTGTTCCCTCTCCCCCCCGGGGAGAGGGTCAGGGTGAGGGGGATGCATTGCGAGGCCCCGGTCGGTCAACCGCGCTGTTCCAACCCGCAACAAACGCTCCGCCACGCATCCCCCTCACCCAACCCTCTCCCCGCTTTCGGCGGACCGAAGGTCCGTCTGTCGCGTCAGCGCAAACTTCGTTTGCGCATGAGCGGGGGGGAGAGGGCACTGACGACGGGCGGGAGGTCGCGTGATGCGGGAACGGATCGATTGCGACGTCGCCATCGTCGGCGGCGGGATCGTCGGCGGGTCGGCGGCGCTGTTCCTGCGGCAGGCCGGCCTGTCGGTGACGCTGCTGGAGCGCGACTGGTGCGGCGCCAAGGCGAGCGGCGTCAATTTCGGCGGCGTGCGCCGGCAGGGCCGCCCGCTGGAGCAGCTGCCGCTGTCCCAGCGCGCCCATGCCATCTGGGGCCGGCTGCCGGAGTTGCTGGGCACCGATGCCGAATACATCCGCTCCGGTCATCTGAAGCTGGCGCGCAGCGAACCCGATCTTGCGTCCCTGATCGACTACCGCGAGCGCACCCAGGGCTTCGGTCTCGGGCTGGAGATCGTCACGGGCGATGAGTTCCGCCGCCGCTGGCCGGCGCTGGGCGACCGCGCCATCGGCGGCTCGCTGTGTCCGGAGGACGGCCACGCCAACCCGCGTCTCGTCTCCCCCGCCTTTGCCCGCGCCGCGGCCAAGCTGGGTGTCGTGGTGCGCGAACAGACGCCGGTCGACCGGGTCGAGAAGGACGGCGACCGCTTCGTCCTGCTGAGCGGCGACGTTCTGGAGGTGCGCGCCCGCTTCCTGCTGAACACCGCCGGCGCCTGGTCCCGGCGGGTGGCGGAAGCCTTCGGCGAGCCGGTGCCGCTCGAATCGCTCCACCCCAACATGGCGGTGACGGAGCCGCTGCCCCGCTTCCTCGACGTCAACATCGGGGTGGAGGGCGGCGGCGTCTATGGCCGGCAGGTGCCGCGCGGCAACATGGTGGTCGGCGGCGGGCGCGGCTTCGCACTGGACGCCGATCGCGCCCGGCCGCAGCGCGACGCCGTGCTGACCCTGATGCGCGACGCAGCGGAGCTGTTCCCGCAGCTGCGCCACGCCCACGTCATCCGCTGCTGGACCGGGGTGGAGGGCTACACGCCCGACCGCAACCCGATCATCGGCCCCAGCCGCACCACGCCCGGCCTGTTCCACGCCTTCGGCTTCTCCGGTGCCGGTTTCCAGATCGGCCCCGGCGTCGGCCAGACGCTCGCCGAACTGGTAACCGCCGGCGAGACCGCGATGCCGCTGGAGCCGTTCCGCATCGACCGCTTCCCGCTGACCACCTAAACGCCGACCGCCTAAAATCCCATCCCTTGGCCCTTTGGAGGACGTGCATGCCCACCTTGCGTTCCCTGTCTCTCACCGGTCTCGCCACGGTTGCCATCGCGGCCGCCGCGTCGCTCGCCACTCCCGCTGCCGCCCAGACCAAGACGGTCTACATCGGCATGAATGGCGGCACGATGGAGAAGACCTACACCGAGAACGTCTTCCCCGCCTTCGAGAAGGCGACCGGCATCAAGGTGGTGGTTGTCCCCGGCACCTCGTCCGACATCCTGGCCAAGCTGCAGGCCCAGAAGGACAATCCGCAGATGCACGTCGTCTTCCTGGACGACGGGCTGATGTACCGTGCCATCGGCATGGGCCTGTGCCAGAAGATGGACAGCTCGCCGGTGCTGAATGACGTCTACCAGTCCGCGCGCCTGAAGGGCGACATGGCGGTCGGCGTCAACATGGGCATGACCGGCCTCGCCTATAACAAGGCGATGTTCGACGAGAAGGGCTGGGCGCCGCCGACCAGCTGGATGGATCTGGCCGACCCCAAGTACAAGGGCAAGATCGTCGTCCAGTCCGCCGCCAGCAGCTCCTTCGGCCTGCACGCCTTCCTGATGTACAACCGCATCAAGGGCGGCACCGAGGCCAACGTCGATCCGGGCTTCACCACCTGGCGCAAGACCATCGGCCCGAACGTGCTGGAGTACATCCCCAGCTCCGCCAAGATCGCCGAGATGGTGCAGACCAACGAGGCGGCCATCTTCCCGCTGACCCCGACCGGCGTCGGCAGCCTGAAGGCCAAGGGCATCCCGGTGGAATACGCCCAGCCCAAGGAAGGCTCGGTCGTCCTGATGGTCGGCGAATGCGTCGTCGCCAAGAACCCGGACAACGAGGCCGCGCAGAAGCTGGCCGCCTACCTGCTGGGGCCGGAGGCGCAGCTCGCCGCCCTGCAATACGGCGCGCAGATCCCGTCCAACACCAAGGTCGCGGCGCCGGCCGAGGTGGCCGACGAGATGAACAAGTTCCAGGGCTACATGAAGAACGCCGTCACGGTGGACTGGGACGTCATCAACGAGAAGCGCCCGGACTGGAACCAGCGCTGGAACAAGGAAATCGAACGGTAACCGGAAAATGGAAAGGGGGGCGCAAAACGCCCCCCGATCTTTTTCGCCCGATTTTCCGAGGGACGCCTATTCGGCAGCCACCGCCGCGCGGCGCCGGGCCTCGCGGGACTGGCGGCCTTCCTTCAGCTTTTCCGACAGCAGGAAGGCGAGTTCCAGCGATTGGCTGGCGTTCAGGCGCGGATCGCAGGCGGTGTGGTAGCGGAGCGCCAGGTTGTGGTCGGTGATCGCCTGGGCGCCGCCGGTGCACTCCGTCACGTCCTGGCCGGTCAGTTCGAAATGCACGCCGCCGGCATGGGTGCCTTCGGCCTGATGCACCTCGAAGAAGCCTCTGGCCTCGGCCAGCACGCGCTCCACCGGGCGGGTCTTGTAGCCGGTGGTCGACTTGATCGTGTTGCCGTGCATCGGGTCGCAGGACCACACCACGGTGCGGCCTTCGCGCTGGACCTTGCGCAGCAGCGGCGGGAACTTCTCCGCCACCTTGTCGGAGCCCATGCGCACGATCAGCGTCAGGCGCCCGGCCTCGTTGGCCGGATTCAGGATGTCGATCAGGCGGATCAGCTCGTCCGGGTCGGTGGTCGGACCGCATTTCAGGCCGATGGGGTTCTTCACCCCGCGCAGGAACTCGACATGGGCACCGTCGGGCTGGCGGGTGCGGTCGCCGATCCACAGCATGTGGGCCGACACGTCGTACCAGTCGCCGGTGGTGCTGTCGATGCGGGTCAGCGCCTGCTCGAACGGCAGCAGCAGCGCCTCGTGGCTGGTGAAGAAATCGGTCTCGCGGATCTGCGGCGTCGTCTCCGCGGTGATGCCGCAGGCGGCCATGAAGGCCAGCGTCTCGTCGAGGCGGGTGGCCAGCTCCTGGAAATGCTCGCCGGCCGGCGACTTCTCGACGAAGCTCAGCGTCCACTGATGGACCTTGTGCAGGTCGGCATAGCCGCCCTGGGCGAAGGCGCGCAGCAGGTTCAGCGTCGCGGCGGCCTGGGTATAGGCCTGCATCATGCGTTCCGGATCGGGAACGCGGGCGTCGCTGGTGAAGTCGAAGCCGTTGACGATGTCGCCGCGGTAGGACGGCAGGTCCACCCCGTCGATCGTCTCCATGTCGGCAGACCGCGGCTTGGCGAACTGGCCGGCCATGCGACCGACCTTGATGACCGGGATCGAGGCGCCGAAGGTCAGCACCACGGCCATCTGCAGCAGGACGCGGAAGGTGTCGCGGATGTTGTTGGGATGGAATTCGGCGAAGCTCTCGGCGCAGTCGCCGCCCTGCAGCAGGAAGGCCTGGCCGGCGGCGGCGTCGGCCAGCTTGGCCTTCAGCCGGCGGGCCTCGCCGGCGAAGACGAGCGGCGGATAGGAGGACAGGCGCTGTTCGACCGCCTCGACCTTCGACTGGTCGGGATAAGTCGGCAACTGCTTCGCCGGTTTCGTCCTCCAACTGGCGGGTGTCCAACGCTCGACCATGACGCGCCTGCTCTTCCTTGACGATTGCGGAACGGGGGCCGGGCGGGCGGCGAACGACCGGCGGCGAGACCCGTGGGAGGTACTCTATAGCGCGACTCGCGGTAACTTTTCCACAGTTTCGACCCGCGTCCCGGCAATGCTGTGCCGTCGGGATAGGCCGTCCGCCACCGGGGGTGATTTCAGATGAAAGGAAATTCGCGTCGTCCCCGATGCGTATGGGCTGCTGGCGGCGGATGCCCGCGGCCTTTATACATCGGGGGCGACCGACCATGCCCGAGAGAGGAGCCTCCCCGGTGAAAGCGACATCCTGGCGGGCAACGCGCCTGTCCTCCTGGGGGCAGGCCCTGGCGGTCTACCGCGACCCGCGCGTGCTGGCGATCCTGTTCCTGGGCTTTTCCGAAGGGCTGCCGCTGGCGCTGACCGGCGCCACGCTGAATGTCTGGCTGACCGAGCAGGGCGTCAGCAGGACCAACATCGGGCTGTTCGCCCTGGTCACCATGCCCTATGCGCTGAAATTCCTGTGGGCGCCGCTGATCGACCGGCTGCGGCTGCCGGGGATGACGCGGCTGTTCGGGCGGCGGCGCGGCTGGGCGCTGACGGCGCAGGTGGCGCTGATCGCGGCATTGCTGGGGCTGGGAACCACCGATCCGGGGCGGGATCTGTGGTGGACGGCGCTGTGCGCGGTGCTGGTCGCCTTCTGCTCGGCCAGCCAGGACATCGTCGTCGATGCCTATCGCGTCGAGGTGCTGGAAGAGCATCAGCAGGCGGCCGGCGCCGCGGTGCTGGTGCTGGGCTATCGCTTCGGCATGATGGCGGCAGGGGCGGGCGCCCTCTACGTCGCCGAGTTCTACGGCTGGCGCACGGCTTACGAGGTGATGGCGGGGCTGGTGCTGGTCGGCATGGCGACCATCCTGCTGTGCCGCGAGCCGAAGGAGCCGCCGCCGAGCGCCCGCGAGCGGCTGATCGCCGAATGGCTGGCGCATCGGCCGCATCTGTCGGGACGCAGCGCGGTGGTGCTCGCCTGGATCTACGGTGCCGTGGTGGCGCCCTTCGCCCAGTTCATGGAGCGGCGCGGCTGGATGCTGATCCTGGCCTTCATCGCCAGCTACAAGCTGGGGGAGGTGCTGGCCGGCCAGATGTCCTCCACCTTCTATATCAGCCTTGGGTTCACCAAGGCGGAGATCGCCACCGTCAGCAAGCTGTTCGGGCTATGGGCGACGATCGCCGGCGGCCTGCTGGGCGGCCTGCTGGTCGGCAAGGTCGGGGTCCTGCGCGGCCTGATGATCGGCGGCATCCTGCAGATGGTGTCGAATGCCGGCTATGTCTTCCTGGCCTGGAGCGGCAACGACGTGTCGATGCTGGCGGTGACCGTGGCGGTCGAGAATGTCTGTGCCGGCATAGCGACCTCGGCCTTCGTCGCCTATCTCTCCAGCCTGTGCAACGTCGCCTATACCGCGACGCAATATGCGCTGCTCTCCAGCCTCTACAAGCTGGGCGGCGACCTGTTCGGCGCCTCGTCCGGCTGGCTGGCGGAGCGGATGGACTGGGTCAGCTTCTTCCTGCTGTCGATGGCCGGCGCCGTACCGGCGCTGTGCCTGCTGGTCTGGCTGATGGGCCTGCACCGCCGCGAGGGAGCCGCCGTCCCCGCCCAGTGATCGGCATGGCTGGACGGGGACGGCTTCGCCGAAGGAGCTTCAGGTCTTGGCGGATCAGCCCTTGGTCGTCGACTTGGTCTTGCCGGCGCCCGGTCCGGCGCCCAGGTCGGCGCCGGTGATCGGATCGGAATCGGGCTTCGACATGGTGCGGGCGGCCACGGCGTTGACGGCCGCCAGTTCGGAGGCGGCGAGCTTGACCGTCGGGTTGCCGTCGCCGCCGTTGACCGGGGCGTCGCCCATCTTGACGTCCACGAACTCCCACTGGGCGCCCTGGTTCCAGGGCCCGCGCATGTCGCCTTCGCCCTGGCTCGTGTTGTAGTACTTGTCGGTGTATTCCGGCTTGCCCGGCAGCTTGCCCGGCGGGAAGTTGTTGTCGATGGCGTAGAGCGCCTTCTCGAAGCTCTTCTGGTGGGCGATCTCGCGGGTCATCAGGAAGCCCAGCGCATCCTTCACGCCCGGATCATTGGTAACGTTGATCAGGCGCTCGTAGATGATCTTGGCGCGCGCCTCGGCGGCGACGTTGGAGCGCAGGTCGGCCGTCGGGTCGCCGATGCTGTCGATGTAGCCGCCCGTCCACAGCTGACCGGCCGAGTTCACCAGGGCCGGGCCGCCGCCATACAGCAGCGACAGGGTGTGGCTGCCGTTGCCCTGGGTGATGTTGGCGTAGAGATCGGCGGTCTCCTCCGCTCCCTCGGCCAGCTTGCCCTTCGCCCCCTTGGTCAGCATGGCGACGATCGAACCGATGATCTCCAGGTGGCTCAGCTCTTCCGTCGCGATATCGATCAGCATGTCCTTGCGACCGGGATCCTCGTCGGCCAGACCCTGGGTGAAGTAGCGCATGGCCGCGGCCAGTTCGCCCTGCGGGCCGCCGAACTGCTCAAGCATCAGGCTGGCGAGCACTGGATTCGGCTCCGACACGCGAACCGTGTACATGAGCTTTTTATTATGCATGAACATGCGAGGGACTCCTCCTGCCTCAGATGGCCCGCTTTGCGGGGGGGCCGCGGATCGGAGCGACCGGGACCAAGCCGTTTCGTGGCGGTCGCCGCGCAGGATGCAGGAGCCGGCAGGACAGGCCGTTCCGGATCGCTCTGGTGTCCTTAACCCAGGATCTTTAGAAGCGTTCCAGAGAAAATGCCTGTTTCGGAGTGCTATGACGGACGGATCGTAACGCTGACGGGAGGGATCGCCTTCCGTGTAGGGCTCGGCGGTTGGGCGGGCGCATCCACCCCGGCATGGCGCCGTACGGATACTCCCGCCCTCCCGGCCGTAAGCCGTTACTGAGCTTGCGCCCGGCAGGCTTCCAACGCGGAGATCGCCTTGCGGGTATCGTCCAGGTAATAGGTGTAGGCGTAGTCGTCGCCCTTGCCGTCGATTTCCATGTAGAGTTCACGGCCGTTCATCAGGGCTTCGATCGCCTTGGAGGTGGCCGGGATGCCGACGACGGCCATCGTCTTGTCGATGGCGGCACCAGGAACCTTGTCGCCCCATTTCTTGTCGACCGACAAGGAGATGTTGAGATCTTCCTTTTCCTTGAGCTTCCAGGCGGAGTCACTGAACATCAGCACCATGGCCTGGCCTTTGCTGGTATAGGCCAGGATGATGCCGGCAGTGTCCTTCGAATCGGTCTTCCATTCCTGGCTGATGGCGCAGTCCTTATCGATCTTGACGTCCCAAACGCCGATCTTGGTCTGGGCGTGGGCGGTGCCGACCGAGGTAACCGCCGCGAGACAGACGGCCGCTGCAAAAATTCCGCGCATGTTTGGGGTCATTTCCTAGGAAAATTGTTCGTACCACTATGGTATGTACTGCAATCGAGATAAATCCAGGGTTTTCAGGTCCGAGGCGTGGAAATCAACGGGTCCAGGAGCGGAAGACTCCGCTCCTGGACCCGTTGTGGAACTCCTGCCGTTGTCGCGTGGGGAAAGGCCGGTCGTTCAGATCGTCTTTTCCGGCTCCGCCTTCTCCCGCATCAGGACGAATTCCTCGGCGGTCGAGGGGTGAAGCGCGATGGTGCGGTCGAAGTCGCGCTTGGTGGCACCGCAATTCAGCGCGATCGCCATCGACTGCATCATCTCCGGCGCGTCCATGCCCATCATGTGGCAGCCCAGCACGCGCTGGCTTGCGCCGTCCACCACCAGCTTCATCAGCACCCGTTCGTCCCGCCCGGACAGCGTGTGCTTCATCGGACGGAAGCCGGCCTTGTAGATGTCGACCTGCGGGTATTCGGCGCGGGCCTGCATCTCGGTCAGACCGACGGTGCCGAGCGGCGGCAGCGAGAACACCGCGGTCGGCACGTTGTCGTAGCCGATGTGCATCGGGTTGTCGTTGAACAGCGTTTCGGCCAGCGCCCGTCCCTCGGCGATGGCGATGGGGGTCAGCGCCATGCGGTCGGTGACGTCGCCGATGGCGTAGATGTTGTTGACGGATGTGCGCGACCATTCGTCGACCGGGATCGCGCCGGAGCCGCTCAGGGTGATGCCGACCTCTTCCAGCCCGAGATTCTTCGTGTTCGGGCTGCGGCCGGTGGCGGCCATCACGAGGCCGGCCGAATGCTCGCGGCCCAAATGGTCGGTCAGCGTATAGCCGCCGGCACCCTTGATCAGCTTCGCCGGCTTGCAGCGCGAGATGATGGTGATGCCGCGCTTGCGCATCTCCTGCGCCAGGGCCACGCGGATATCGTCGTCGAACCCGTTCAGCAGATCATCGCCGCGGATCATCAGCGTCACGTCCGCGCCCAGCCCGCGGAAGATGCTGGCGAACTCGACGGCGATGTAGCCGCCGCCGATGATCAGCACGGAATGGGGCAGCGTCTCCAGGTGCAGCGCCTCGTTGGAGGTCGCGGCATGCTCGATCCCCTCGATCGGCGGCAGCGACGGCCAGCCGCCGGTGGCGATCAGGATGTTGCGGGCGGTGTAGCGCTTGCCGTCGACCTCCACCGTGTGGCGGTCGATGATCCGGCCGAACCCCTCGAAGAGGGTGACGCCGGAGTTCTTCAGCATGGTGATGTAGATGCCGTTCAGCCGGTCGATCTCGCTATCCTTGCGCGCGATCAGCGTTTCCCAGTCGAAGGACGGCATGGGCGCGCTCCAGCCATAACCGGCCGAATCCTCGAAGCCATCGCGGAACTGGGCGGCATAGACCAGAAGCTTCTTCGGCACGCAGCCGCGGATCACGCAGGTGCCGCCGACGCGGCTGCCCTCGCAGATCGCGACCTTGGCGCCGTAGGACGCGGCACGCCGGCTGGCGGCGACACCCCCGGACCCCGCCCCGATGGTGAAGAGGTCGAAATCGAACTCGGCCAAGGCCGTCTCCTTCCGCAACTGGACCCATATCTCAAGAGAGGTTTCCACGAATGATCGCGGTCCGAAAGGATATGGGGTCGAGGCGGGTATTGGGAAGCGCGCCGTCAGCGCAGCAGCATGTCCTGGATCAGCACTTGTCGAAGCTTCAGCGGCCGCATGGTCTTGTTGGCGACGTAGCGCAGGGCGTCCTTGATATAGGCCGGCCCTTCCGCCCCGCGCAGTTCGGCGGGATCGACCTCCAGCAGGCGCCGGCTGATGGCGTCGGCGATGTGCGGCAGGTGAGGCGTGACCGTTTCCAGCGGGGTCGCCGGATCGAATTCCAGGACCGCCCGCAGGCGCAGCTCCTGCAGACGACGGCCGTCGTTCAGCGTGACGGTCAGGGTCGGCAAGGCGGCGTAGACGGCCGGAGCCGATGCCGCCGCGATCCGGGGAGGGGCGTAGGCGCCTTGGGCGGGAGCCGGACGCAACAACAGCGCGCCGCCGGCCCCGGCGCCGGCAAAGGCGATCATCAGTCCCAGCAACGCCAGAACGATCCTGTTGCCGGTCCCGTCGAAGGAGGGCAGGGTGTTCCGCTCGGAGCCGGCGGACATTGATGACTTGCTCATGCCGCCCTGCTGGAGTGTTGCCGCCTAGTCGGTGCGGGAACTTTAGAAGCGCGGAAGTGGTAGGTCAAATAAAGGTATTTTATCTGGTTTTTCCTCTGATTGTTGAAGGATGTGAGGCGAACGACTGCGGCGTCGCGGCGATGATTTTCAGGAGAATTCGCGTCATCCGCATGATGACGGGCGCAGGGCGCCCAGACGGAAAACGCAATGCAGCCATCCGCTGCCGGTCGACGGGGCGGCAAGCCTCTTCCCCCGCTCCCCTTGGGCGTATAATGCTGGAATTCCACCACAACTGGCCGGCCGCCTGTTCGGCGGCCCGGCCATCCATGACGAAGCATTGCACGGCCATGCGCAGACACATGCGCAGACGGAGGCGGAAGGCGAGGGTGACGGGTATGAGCGACAGCGATAACCGGTCGGCTGGCGGCCGGTCAGAAGGCGGTCGGCCGGCCGGCAACGGGCCGATGGCCCTCCACCCATCCTCGTCCGCTGTCCCCGACTGGACGGACACCTATTTCCGCCGGACCAAGGAAGCGGTGGGCAAGTTCGGCGACAAGACCGTCACCTATGCCATCTTCATGCGCCGCCCGGTGGTCTGCGCCCCCAGGCTGGCGGTGGAGTGGCTGGAGGCGGTGGCGCGCGAGCGCAACACTAGTTTCCAGATCGAGTTGAACTATCCCGAGGGAAAATGGGTCGGTGCCGGCGAGCCGATCATGTACATCACCGGCTCCTTCTACCATCTGGTCGATTGCGAGACGATCCTGCTGCAGAAGCTGGGGCCGGCCAGCGTCGCCGCCTACAACGCCTTCACCATGTGCGCCGACCTGCCGAAGGTCGCCTTCCTCGCCATGGACGCCCGCCACTGCGCCGGGACGGAGATGGCGGAGATGATGGCCTATGCCGCGTCCGTCGGGTCCGACCGCGCCAGGCGCAAGGTCGGTGCCAAGGGCTTCATCGGCAACGCCACCGACGCCACCGCTCCCTATTTCGGGCAGGCCAAGGGCATGGGCACCATGCCGCATGCCCTGATCGGCTATGCCGGCTCGACCGTGCGTGCGGCGGAGATGTTCCACGAGACCTTCCCCGAGCTGTCCCTGACCGTGCTGGTCGATTATTTCGGCCGCGAGATCACCGACGGGTTGGAGGTCTGCCGCCGCTTCCCGCAGCTGGCCGCGGAAGGCAAGCTGGCGCTGCGGCTCGACACCCCCGGCGGCCGCTTCGTCGAGGGGCTGGACCCGCCCGGTTCCTATGCCGTGCTGGAGCGCCACGCCCCGCATGCCATCCGTGGCTATCGCGACGAGACCCAGCTCCGCTACCTGATCGGCACCGGGGTATCGGCCGCCGCGATCCACTATGTGCGTGAAAGGTTGGACGAAGCGGGATTCCCGGCGGTGAAGATCGTCGCCAGCAGCGGCTTCGGCCCGGCCAAATGCCGCCTGATGGCGGAAGCCGACGCGCCGGTCGACGTGATCGGCACCGGCAGCTACCTGCCCGAACGCTGGACCGAGACCTACGCGACGGCCGACATCATCGAGTATGACGGCGAACGCCGCGTGAAGGTCGGCCGCGAATTCCTGTTCCGGCGGTAGCCGTCCCGAACGAGAATTCTCCCTCTCCCGCCCCGGGAGAGGGAAGGGGCCCAAGCGCAGCTTGGGAAGGGTGAGGGGTGATCCAAGGATCAAGTCCATGTTCGGATAGCCCCTCACCCTCCCCGCCCTCGGCGGGTCCCCTCCCTCTCCCGGGGCGGGAGAGGGCGTTATCTCTCACCCCAAACGCTTCGCGATCAGCCGCCCGCGCACCGGTGCGGTGTCGGTCACCGTGACCGAGGCGAGCAGGCGGCGCTCCGCCTCGGCTGCCCGCTCTTCCGTACGGGCGTGCAGGATCGCCAGCGGACGTTCGCCCGGTCCCACCGCATCGCCCAGCCCGGCGACCTCGTCGAAGCCGACGGCGAAGTCGATGGCATCGGTCGTCCTGGTCCGGCCGCCACCCAGCGCCACCACCGCCATGCCGACGCCGCGGGTGTCGATGGCGCCGACGACTCCGGCATGGTCGGAGAACACGGGGCGGACGATGGGCGCGCGCTCCAGATGGCGGTCCGGCTGCTCCAGCAGGTCGGCAGGTCCGCCGAGCGCCGCCACCATGCGGGCGAAGCGCTCCGCCGCCGCGCCGCTGGCGATGGAGCGGTCAGCCATGGCCCGGCCGGCGGCGGCGTCCGGCGCCAGCCCGCTCAGCGCCAGCAATTCCGCCGCCAAGGCCGCGGTCACCTCGTAGAGCCGCGGTTCGGCCGGCTCGCCGCGCAGGATGGCGAGGCATTCGCGCATCTCCAGCGCGTTGCCGGCGCTGTGCCCCAGCACCTCGTTCATGTCGGTCAGCAGGGCCACCGCCGGCAGGCCGGCGCCCTTCGACACGGTGACGATGCTGTCGGCCAGCGCTTCGGCGTCCTCGAAGCGCTGCATGAAGGCGCCGCTGCCGAACTTCACGTCCATCACCAGCGCATCCAGCCCTGCGGCCAGCTTCTTCGACAGGATCGAGGCGGTGATGAGGTCGAGCGATTCGACCGTGGCCGTCACGTCGCGGATGGCGTAGAGCCGCTTGTCGGCCGGGGCGATGTCGTCGGTGGCGCCGATCACGGCGCAGCCGACCTCCTTCACCACCCGGCGCAGCAGGTCGTTGTCCGGCTTCGCACGATAGCCGGGGATGCTCTCGAACTTGTCGAGCGTGCCGCCGGTGTGGCCGAGGCCGCGTCCCGATACCATCGGCACGAAGCCGCCGCAGGCTGTCAGCATCGGCGCCAGGATCAGGCTGACCTTGTCGCCGACGCCGCCGGTCGAATGCTTGTCGATCACCGGACCGGGCAGGTCCAGCGACCGCCACTCCATCACCGTGCCGGAATCGCGCATGGCACGGGTCAGCGCCACCCGCTCGTCCAGGCTCATGCCGCGGAAGAAGACGGCCATGGCGAAGGCCGAGGCCTGGGCTTCGGACACGCGGCCGTCGGTGATTCCGCGGACGAAGTCCTGGATGGTGGCGGCGTCCAGCGGTTGGCCGTCGCGCTTGGCACGGACGATCTCCTGCGGGAGCATGCCTCAGTAGCCTCCCGCCGGGGCCGGTTCGCGTTCGCCTTCCCGCTCGCCGTGCCCGGCCGACGCCAGCAGCGCGTCGAGCAGGCTTGAGGCGCCGAAGCGGAAGGTCTGCGGCGTCGCCCAGCCATCCCCCAGGATGTGGTCGGCCAGCGCCAGGTAACGTGCGGCCTCCGCCGCGTCGCGGATGCCGCCGGACGCCTTGAAGCCGACCGGCTTGCCCGATTCATAGATGCTGTCGAGCATCACCGCCGCCGCCGGCAGGGTCGCGGCCGGCTGGGTCTTGCCGGTGGAGGTCTTCAGGAAGTCGGCCCCGGCGGCGATGGCGTCGCGCGCCGCCCAGGCCAGCAGGTCGGCGTCGGGGAAGGCGCCGGATTCCAGGATCACCTTCATCAGGGCCTTGTCGCCGCAGGCCTCGCGGCAGGCCTTCACCACATTGATCGGCTGGGTGCGGGCGCCGTCGATGAAGGCCTTGTAGGGAAGCACGACGTCGATCTCGTCGGCCCCGTCGGCGATGGCCCGCCGGGTCTCCGCCGCCACCGAGGCCGCGTCCGCCTCGCCGGTCGGGAAATTCACCACGGTGGCGATCTTCACCGGCGTGCCGTCCAGCGCCTTGCGCGCGGTGGGGACGAAGCGCGGCCAGACGCAGACTGCGGCGACCGGTCCCACCGGGGTGACGGCGCGGGCGCAGAGATCCTCCACCACCCGGTCGCTGTCGTCGCCGTTCAGGCTGGTGAGGTCGAGCATGCCCACGGCCCGACGTGCCAGATCGGCGTCGGACGGGGCGTTGGCGCTGGCGTCCAGCGCGCTTTGCAGGTCGGCAGACAGTTTCATGACCGGGACCCGTCCTTTTCGTGAAGGCGTTCGAGGAAACCGACCAGCAGGCGTTCCAGGTCGGCGGCTGCCGCCGATGCGGCGGTCAGGGTCTGGTGATGGTCGACCGGCCCGTCGCCGAGCCCGACCCCCAGGTTGGTGACGACCGCGCAGCCGACGACCCGCAGGCCGCAATGGCGCGCGACGATGCATTCCGGAACGGTGGACATGCCGACGGCGTCGGCACCGAGCAGCTTCATCATCCGCACCTCGGCCGGCGTCTCGAAGGACGGTCCGGGATAGGCGGCATAGACGCCTTCCGCCAGGTCGATGGCGAGGCTCGCCGCCACCTCCTTCAGCAGGCTGCGCAGCGCCGGGTCCCAGGCGTCGGTCATGCTGGGGAAGCGCTCGCCGAAGGCCTCGTCGTTCGGGCCGGTCAGCGGGTTGGCGCCCAGCAGGTTCAGATGGTCGGTGATCGCCATCAGCCGGCCCGGCCCGACCTCCAGCCGCAGCGAGCCCACCGCGGCGGTCAGCACCAGCGTGTCGCAGCCGGCCAGCTTCAGCGCCCGCACCGCGGTCTTCAGCGCATCGAAGCCGTTGCCCTCATAGGCATGGACTCGGCCCTGCATGCAGGCTACCTCGACGCCGCCGAGCTTCCCGACCACCAGCCGTCCGGCGTGGCCGGACACGCTGGGGATCGGGAAACCGGCGATGTCGGTGTAGGGGATGGGAACGGAGTCGGCGATGCGGTCGGCGATCCCGCCCAGGCCGGAGCCCAGCACGATGCCGACCCGCGGCCGATGGCCGGGAGCGCGATGGAGGATGTCCGCGGCGGCGCGGGCTGCGGTCATGTCGGGGAACTCCGCTCAGAAGGCTAAATTGGTCGGGCCGAACGATTCGGGCAACAGCGTCTCCAGCGAAAAGCTCCGCCGCAGGCCGGCCGGGTCGCAGATGTGGATCGGCGTCTCCGGCGCCGCGAACTCGCGGATGCGCTGGCGGCAGCCGCCGCAGGGGGTGCAGATCTCTTCGGCTCCCGCCTCGCCACCCATCACGACGATGGCGCGGATGCGGCGGTCGCCGGCGGTGACCATGGCGCCGATGGCGGTCGCCTCCGCGCACTGCCCTTGCGGGTAGGCCGCGTTCTCCACATTGCAGCCGGCGAAGATGCGGCCCGAGTCACCGAGGATGGCGGCGCCCACCCTGAAGCTGGAATAGGGAGCGTGGGCGTTCTCGCGGGCGGCGCGGGCCGCTTCGATCAGTTGCGCAAGCTCGGGTGTGTCGGCCATGGCCTCAGCGTTCCTTGACGTAGGGGATGCCGCTCGCCTTCGGGGCGACGGCCTTGCCGACGAAGCCGGCCAGCAGCAGGACGGTCAGCACATAGGGCAGCATCTGGATGAACTGCACCGGGATGACGCCGATGCCGGGCAGCACCACCCCCTGGAGGCGGACCTGCACCGCATCGGTGAAGGCGAACAGCAGGCAGGCGAACAGCGTCGGTCCCGGCCGCCATTTGCCGAAGATCAGCGCCGCCAGCGCCAGATAGCCCTTGCCGGCGGTCATGTCGCGGACGAAGCCGGCGCCATGGCCGGTCGACAGGTAGGAGCCCGCCATGCCCGTCAGCACGCCGGTCACCAGCAGGGCCTGATAGCGCAGTTTCGCCACCGACAGGCCGGCGGTGTCGACCGCCGCCGGGTTTTCACCGACCGCCCGCAGCCGCAGCCCGAAGCGGGAGCGGTAGAGCACCCACTGGGTGGCTACCACCAGGACCAGCGTCACCCAGATCAGCACGTTGTTGCCGTCGAACAACTCGCGATAGATCGGCCCGAGGACGGGGATGCCGGCCAGCGCCTCCACCCCCGGCAGTTCGACGGCGGGGATGCGGGCCTGGGCGGGCAGGAGCGGGGTCTGGCCGCCCTGCTGGAACCAGGCATAGGCCAGCGTCGGCGCCAGCCCGGCGACCAGGATGTTGATCGCCATGCCCGACACCACCTGGTTGCCGTTGTGGGTGATGCAGGCGAAGCCGTGGACCAGCGCCAGCGCCACCCCGGCGGCGATGCCGGCCAGCAGCCCGAGCCAGGGGTTCAGCGTGGCGGACGCGACGGCGGCGGAGAAGAAGGCGCCGGCCAGCATCTTGCCTTCCAGCCCGATGTCGACCACGCCGGCCCGTTCGCAATACAGGCCGGCGAAGGCGGCCAGCACCAGCGGCGTCGCCACGCGGATGGTGGCGCTCAGCAGCTGCAGCGCCAGAAGAAGCGCATCCTCCATCGCTCAGCCCCTCCCCGCATTGCTGGCCGCGACTGTGCCGCGGCGGCGGAACAGAGCCTCGACCTGCGGCTTGAACAGGTTTTCCATGGCACCGGCGAACAGGATGACCAGCCCCTGGATGACCATCACCAGTTCGCGGTTGATCGTCGGATATTCGAAGGACAGCTGGCCGCCGCCCTGGGCCAGGACCCCGAACAGCAAGGCCGCCAGAATGATTCCGACCGGGTGGTTGCGCCCCATCAGAGCCACGGCGATGCCGACGAAGCCGACGCCGCCGGTGAAGTTCAGGATCACCCGGTGCTGCACGCCGAGGATTTCGTTGACCCCGACGAAGCCGGCGAGCGCGCCGGAGATCAGCATGGCGACGACGATGTTCCGTGCCGGCGAGATGCCGGCATAGACCGCCGCCCGCTCGTTCCGGCCGACGGTGCGCAGCTCGTAGCCCCAGCGGGTCCGGCGCAGGAAGACATGGAACAGCAGGCAGCAGGCCAGCGCCCACAGGAAGGACAGGTTCAGCGGCGAGGCCGGGATCGTGATGCCGAACCAGCCGAGCGCCCGGTCCATCGACGGCAGCCAGACGCCGGGATCGAACTCGCGGGTCTCGGGCGACTGGCTGCCCGGGCGGATCAGCACGTCCACCAGCAGCCAGGTCATGATCGACGCGGCGATGAAGTTGAACATGATCGTCGTGATGACGATGTGGCTGCCGCGCTTGGCCTGCAGCCAGGCCGGGATGAAGGCCCAGGCGGCGCCGAACAGGGCCGACGCCAGCACTGCCAGCAGCGCCACCACCGGCCAGGGCCAGCCGGTCAGCGCCAGCGCCACCAGTCCGGCGCCGAGCCCGCCCAGATAGGCCTGCCCCTCGCCGCCGATGTTGAACAGCCCGCAATGGAAGGCGATGGCCACCGCCAGCCCGGTGAAGATGTAGTCGGTGGTGTAATAGAGGGTGTAGCCGATGGCCTCCGGGTATCCCAGAGCCTCCGACAGCAGCAGCGACAGCACGTCCACCGGGTTCTCGCCGATCACCAGGATCACCAGCCCCGACAGCACGAAGGCGGCGAGGAGGTTGAGAACCGGCAGCAGCGCATACCCGACCCAGCCCGGCACGGCGCCCGGCTGACCCTTCCCCGACCCGCTCAGCAGCACCGGCGTCTCCTGGATTGCCCCGCCGGGATTCTTAACCGCCAACGCTCTGCCGACCAAGCGTTTCGTCGCGCCGGAAAACCGATCAACGCTGGGGAATCGGAAGCGTCACAAATCTCTTGCCGCATCGCAACATTCCGGCATTCTATATCCATATATATTTTATGGTCATGGAGCATGCCCGATGCCGCTCGACATTCCGCAGACCTTCCGCCACCACGTCTTCTGCTGCGCCCAGCAGCGCCCGCCCGGCCATCCGCGCGGCAGCTGCGCCGCCAAGGGCGCGCATCCGCTGTGGCAGCGGCTCGACCAGAAAATCCAGGCCAAGGGGCTGACGGATGTCGGCATGGCGATGACGGGATGCCTCGGCTTCTGCTCAGCCGGCCCGCTGATGGTGGTTTATCCCGAAGGCATCTGGTACCGCCCGGAAACGGTGGAGGACATCGATGAGATCGTCGATTCGCATCTGATGGAGAATGCACCCGTCGAGCGGCTGGTGATGGTGCTGACGCGGTGAGGTGTAGGCTTCGATTGCCCCCTCCTAACCTCCCCCGCTGGGCGGGGGAGGGACTTCCGCTGCCTTCCCGGACAAGCACTTACCCCCTCTCCCGCCTAGCGGGGGAGGGCTGGGGTGGGGGCAATCGAAGCCGACACTTCCAAAACCCCACGCCTACCAGACCTGCGGTTGCGGCATTGGGACGCGGGGGCATTTGCCCATAATGTGGGCAACCCCCGCCATCGCCTGTCCGAATCGATCCCATGACCGACGCCGAAACCGCCGACCTGCTGCCTGCCGAGGCCGATTCGGTTCCCTATGCCGTCGGCTGCTTCCTGGGGGCGATCCTGCTGTTCGCGGCGATGGACACGCTGATCAAGGTCCTGACCGCCGACTATCCGGTGCCGCAGCTGATGTTCGTCCGCTCGCTGGTCGCCTTCCTGCTGGTCGGCGGCTACACCTTGACCTGCGGCGGCGGGATCGCGGCGATGCGGACGCGGCGTCCCCTGGGCCATGTCTGGCGCGCCTTCGCCGGGCTGATCTCCATGGGCTGCTTCTTCTATGCCTTCCGGGAACTGCCGCTTGCCGACGTCTATGTGCTGAGCTTCGCCGGGCCGCTGTTCATCACCGCGCTGTCCGCCCCGCTGCTGGGGGAGCCGGTGGGCTGGCGCCGCTGGGCTGCGGTGGTGGTCGGCTTCGGCGGCGTGGTGGTGATGGCGCAGCCGTCGGCCGGGGCGCCGCTGGTGCCGGTGCTGGTCGGGCTGACCGCCGCCCTGTTCTACGCGCTGGCGGCGCTGGCGGTGCGCGGCCTGTCGCGGACGGAGACCAGCGCGTCCATCGTGCTCTATCTGCTGCTGACGACGACGGTGGTCAGCGGCGCGCTGGCCGTGCCGGTCTGGACGGCGCCGACCGCCTTCGCGCTGGGGCTGATGGCGCTGGTCGGCGCGATCGGCGCCGGGGCGCAGGTCCTGCTGACCCAGGCCTTCCGCCGGGCTCCGCCGGCGGTGGTGGCGCCCTTCGAATATACCGGCATGGTCTGGGCCAGCCTGTTCGGCTGGATGGTGTTCGGCGACCTGCCGACCGTGCCGGTCCTGGCCGGCGCCATGGTCATCATCGGCAGCGGTCTCTACATCCTGCATCGTGAAACCCTGGTGGCGCGCCGCCGGCTGGGTTCTTGACAGGACGGGGCCGGCGGCGACACTCTCGCCGCCTGTTCACGGCTGGGGTGCCCGTGCGGATGCCGGTTCGGCGGCCGTGCGGGCTGAGACACACCCATCGAACCTGATCCGGGTCATGCCGGCGAAGGGAGCCGACCGGAACCAGACGGACCTGCTGCAAACCTGCCGCAAACGCCCCGTCCCCTCCGCGTCGCCTCCGTCGCCGGCGCGTGTTGAGGAGTTTTTCGGTCATGCGGCGCGCGCTTCCCCTTCTGATCGGCCTGCTGGCGGCCTCATCCATCCTGTCCCCGGCCCTATCCCCGGCGGCCCGTGCCGACGATACGCTGTCCTTCCCGGTGCTGGTGCCGCTGACCGGCTTCCTGTCGCTGGAGGGCACTAGCCAGCGCAACGGCGCCGTCCTGGCGCTGGGGCAGACCCCGGCCGGCGTCGCCATCGCGTCCGAGGTCGTCGACACCGGCACCTCGCCCGAGGCGGCGGTGACGGCGCTGGAGCGGGCGGGCGGCCGCGGTACCGTCGGGGCGGTGGCCGCCAGCATGCTCGGCACCCAGATGCTGGCGATGCTGCCGCTGGCCCAGGAGCTCAAGCTGCCGCTGGTCACCGTGTCGGGCACCGCCTCGATCACCGAGCAGGGCAATCCCTGGGTCTTCCGCTTTTTCCCCGGCGATGCCGTGACCAAGGCCGCCCACGCCCGCTACGTGGTGGAGGAACTGGGCAAGCGGCACCCGGCGGTCATCTACCAGACCACCGCCTATGGCCAGAGCGGCAAGACCCATCTCGACGCCGCCTTCAAGGCGCTGGGCGTCACGCCCGTCTTCGAGGAAGGGGTGGACCCGGCGGCCAAGGACCTGCTGCCCGTGCTGACCAAGGCACTGGCCGCCAAGCCGGACGTGCTGGTGCTGCACCTGCATTCCGGCCCGACCGCGTTGCTGCTGCGGCAGGCGGCGTCCAGCGGCGTGGCGCTGCCGATCGTCGCCGGCTCCGCCATGCACCAGCCGAGCACCGCGGCCTTGCTGGAGCCGGCGGAGCTGAAGGGCGTCTGTGCCGAGACCGCCGCCTCGCCGATCTCCGGCGGCACCCCGGAGGTCAAGGCCTTCACCGACGCCTACCGCGCCGCCTTCGACAAGGAGCCCGACGCCTTCGCGCTCGGCCAGTATGACGGCATGACCATGGTGCTGGAGGCGGTGAAGGCCGGCGCCCGCAGCCCGGACGCCATCCGCAAGGCTTTGTCCGCCGAGACGTTCAAGGGCCTCGCCATGACCTACAAGTCCGACGGCAAGGGCAACATGGCCCATTCCGCCGTCATCGTCTGCTATGACGGGACCAGCCGCGTGCCGGTGCTGGCGAAGCGGTACGACGACCCCGCGCTTGCGGCGAAGTGAGCGGATGGCGGCGCTTCAACTGCTGGTCAACGGGGTGGCGCTGGGGGCGGCCTATGCCTTGGTGGCTCTCGGCTTCGTGCTGGTGTTGAACGCCACCTCGGCGGTGAATTTCGCCCAGGGCGACCTCGTCATGGCCGGCGGGCTGCTGGCGGTGGCGCTGGCGCCGCTGATCCCGCTGCCGGGCATCGTCCTGCTGCCGGTGGTTCTGGTGCTGATGGCGGTGCTGGGGCTGCTGCTGGCGCTGGCGGCCTATCTGCCGCTACGCCGCCGGCCGCCGGTATCGGTCTTCATCAGCACCATCGCCGTCGGCATCATCCTGCAGAACGGCGCGGCCATCCTGTTCGGGCCGGAGCCGCGCGCCGCGCCGCCGCTGTTCGGCGACGACACCCTGCGGATCGCCGGGCTGGCGGTGCCGGAACAATCGCTCGCCATCGTCGCGGTGGCGGCCCTGCTGATCGGGGCGCAGCAATGGGTGTTCGCCCGCACGCAGCTCGGCCGCCGTCTTCGCGCCACGGCGCAGGATCCGGAGATGGCGCGCGCCTGCGGCGTGCCGGTCACCGCGATGATCCTGGTGACCTTCGCCATCGGCGCCGCCTGCGCCGGGGCGGCCGGGCTGCTGCTCGCCAACCGCTATTTCGTCACCCCGACGGCGGGTGGGGACCTGATCCTGAAGGCCTACATCGCGGTGACGGTGGGCGGCTGGGGGTCCGTGCCGGGGGCGGTGGTGGGGGCGCTGCTGATCGCGCTGTTCGAAATCGGGGTGTCGTCGGTGCTGTCCTACCCGATGGCGCTCGGGGCCTTGTACCTGACTCTGCTGGCGATCCTGGTGTTCCGTCCGCAAGGACTGTTCGGCGAAGCGGTGCGTCGCCGTGGCTGAGCGATCCTCCCCATTGGAGATTCCCTCTCCCCCCCGGGGAGAGGGTCAGGGTGAGGGGGTTCCGTCTGCCGGACGATCCTCGCCGCGCATCCCCCTCACCCCAACCCTCTCCCCGGGGGGGAGAGGGAGCAGGGTCGGGGTGGAGAGCGTCGTGCTGGGGACCGGCGCGCTTGCCCTCCTGGTCTACGCGCTCGCCTTCGCCTCCCCCTACGGCCTGCGCGTCCTGACGGTCGCCGGCGTCTATGCGCTGGCGACCTTCGGCTTCCAGATCGTCTTCGGTCTCGGCGGCGCGCTGTCGCTGGCGCAGGGCGCCTTCTTCGGGGTCGGCGCCTATGTGACCGGCATCCTCGGCAGCCGCTACGGGCTCGGCTTCGAGGCGACCTTCCCGCTGTCGATGCTGGTCCCGCTCCTGCTGGCCCTGCCGGTCGGTCTGGCGGTGCTGCGGCTGGAGTCGCATTACTTCGCGCTGGCGACGCTGGGGATCGCGCAGGTGCTGCATCTGCTGGCGGTGAACCTGCCGGATTTGACCGGCGGCTCCAACGGGCTGGCCGGGGTGCCGCCGGCGGTGCTGTTCGGCTGGACGGTGCCGCGCGGGCTGCCGATGGCGGGGCTGGTCTGGGGGCTGGTGGCGCTGGGCGGGCTGATCGGCTGGCGGCTGGCGCGCGGGCGGCTCGGCCGGTCGCTGACCATGCTGCGCGACGATGCGCTGGCGGCGGCGACGCTCGGGCTCGACGTCGGGCGGTTGCGGCTGGCCGCCTTCGGCATCAGCGCGCTGTTCGCCGGGGCCGCCGGAGCGCTGGCCGTCCACACCCAGCGCGTCGTCTCGCCGGAGGTGCTGGAGTTCCCGGTCATGGTCTCCATCCTCACCATCGCCATCGTCGGCGGGCGCGGGCGGATGGCCGGAGCGGTGCTGGGGGCGGTGCTTCTGCTGCATCTGCCGGAATGGTTCCGTTTCCTGGAACGCGGCTATCTGGTCGTCTACGGCGTGGCCCTGCTGGCGACCGTGGTGCTGGCACCGGACGGGTTGACCGGGCTGCTGGACCGGATCGCCGCCCACCGGATCGCCGTCCGCCTGTTCGGCCGCAAGCCCCGCCCCCTGGCGGCGGCGAAGGAGCCGCCGCTCCCGCCCGCCCATCCTTCCGGTCTGTCGGTGGAGGGTTTGCGGAAGTCCTTCGGCGGCGTGCGCGCGGTGGATGGCGTGTCGCTGGATCTGCGGCCGGGCATCATCACCGGGCTGATCGGCCCCAACGGGTCGGGCAAATCGACGGTGATCAACCTGCTGTCCGGGCTCGAGCGGCCGGAGGCCGGACGGGTGCTGCTCGGCGGGCAGGAGGTCACCGGTGCCCGCGCCGACCGATTGGCCCGTGCCGGGCTGGCGCGCAGCTTCCAGGCTGCGGCGCTGCCGGACGAAGCGGGCGTGCTGGAGGCGGTGGCCGCCGCCCGCCTCGCCGTCGATCCCGACGCCGCGACCGCAGAGGCGCATGCCCGCTGGGCGCTCGACCGGCTGGGCGTCGGCGGCCTTGCCGGCCGGTCCTGCGACGGGCTGCCGGCGGCGCTGCGGCGACGGGTCGAACTGGCCCGCGCCCTGGTCCGCCGCCCGGCGGTCCTGCTGCTCGACGAGCCCGCGGCCGGGCTGACCGACGGCGAGAAGGCCGAACTGGCGGCCGTGCTGCGCGATCTGGCGGGGGAGGGGATGGCCGTCCTGCTGGTGGAGCATGACATGGGCTTCCTGCTGCCGCTCGCCGGCCGGGTCCTGTGCCTCGACCGCGGACGGGTGATCTATGATGGGCCGGCCGATGGCGTGCGCCGGAATTCGGCGGTTGCGGAGGCCTATCTCGGCCCGGCGGGTTCGGCATGACCATGTTGCTGAGCGTCGATGGCCTGACTGCCGGCTATGGCGGAGCGCGCGCGCTCGACGGTGTATCGCTGGGTATCGAGGCGGGGGAGACGGTGGCGCTGCTCGGTGCCAACGGAGCCGGGAAATCGACGCTGCTGAAGGCGCTGCTCGGCCTCGTGCCGGCGCGGGGCGCCCTGCGCTTCGACGGTGCCGATCTCGGCGGCCTCGCGACGGAAGCGCGGGTTCGGCGCGGCATCGGCTATGTGCCGGAGGGGCGGCGGGTCTTTCCCGGGATGAGCGTGCGCGACAATCTGGAGGTCGCCGGCCTGCCCGCTGCCCGCGACCGCGCCCGGGACGTCGAGCGCGTCTTCGCCCTGTTCCCCGATCTCGCCGCCAAGAGCGGGGAGCATGCCTGGCGCCTGTCCGGTGGCCAGCAGCAGATGCTGAGCCTGGGGCGTGCCCTGATGGGCCGGCCGCGCCTGCTGCTGCTCGACGAACCGTCGCTCGGCCTGTCGCCCAAGCTGGCCGACGAGGTCTTCGCCGCAATCGGCCGCATCGCCGCCGCCGGCACCGCCGTGCTGCTGGCCGAGCAGAGCGCCGTGCGTGCCCTGAGGGTCGCTCCGCGCGCCATATTGCTGCGGCTGGGCCGCGTCGTTGGCGACGGGCCGGTGGCATCGCTGTCGGAGGAGGCGCTGCGCGACGTGTTCTTCGGAGGGTGAGACGACGCCCCTGCGTGTCCCGTGCAACAGGTGTCTGCCTCCTGCAACAGGTGGGGCGGTTGGGCTTGCGGATGGGGACGGGCACGGATAGCTTCGCCGCCGCAACCATCTATGGATTACCTCGTGATGATCGCCCGCTTTGCCGCTCCGCTGTCCGCGCTTCTCCTGCTGGGTGTGGCGTCGGCTCCGGCGGTGGCCGAACTGGTGCCGGTCCAGCCGACGATCCCCCCCGCCGCCTATTACGGACTGCCCGAACCGGAGGCCGAGATCGTCGTCCCCGGCGCCCCGGCGCAGGACGCCAAGCCGGCTGGGAAACCGGCCGAGAAGCCAGACGGCAAGCCGGGCTCCGCGCCGCCGCCCAAGCCCGACGGGCCGGGCGAGCTGATCGAGAGCTGGGACGGCGGCGCCGCCAAGAAGAAGGACGGCAGCTTCGCCTATTGCGTGGTGGAGGGCGAATTCACCTCCGGCCATGTCCTGATGTTCGCCCGCAGCCCGAAGGGGGAGACCAACATCGGCATCGGCATCCCCGGCGCCGACCTGCCCAAGGACGGCGAATGGCCGGTGACCATCGAGGTCGACAAGAAGCTGAAGCGGGAACGGGTCGCCATCGCATCGCAGCCGGACATGCTGGTGGTCTCCACCGGCAAGGACGAGGACCTGATCAACGCCCTGATGGGCGGGAACGAACTGGTGGTGTCGTCGGCGACCGACCGCATCGTCTTCAAGCTGGCCGGCACCAAGAAGGTGCTGGGTGACCTGAGGACCTGCGTCGACAAGGGCGGCAACGTCCCGCCGATCAAGGTCGCCGCCGGCCGCCCGGCCGAGAAGAAGAACCGCTTGCCGGAAGGGCTGGACAGCCTGCTGACGGCCGCCGGCGTCCATGACGCCGAACTGGTGCCGATGGACAAGGTGCCGCAGGACCGCCGCCCGGCCGACGTCGCCTGGCGCTTCGGCCCCATCGTCGGCGGCATCCGCGAACGTGCGGTGGGCGAGGGCGCCAAGTTCGAGGAACTGTCGGACGGTTTCGCCGACGCCATGAAGCAGCGGTGCGAGGGGACGCCGACGGTCAGCCTGAACCCGTCCGAACAGGCCGGTTCGGTCTGGCTGCGCACGGGATCGGTCGATTGCGCCATGCAGCAGGGCAAGCTGCATGTCAGCTTGAACTTCCTGCTGTCGCAGCGCCGGCTGTTCACCGTGATCTTCCACGAGGCCGGCGAGCCCGACGTCGTGCTGGCGGACAAGGTCCGCGACAATCTGGCCCAGGTGCTGCGCCGCGCCGGAACGGCGCCGCCCCCGCCGCCCGCGCCCCCGCCTGAGCCCCAGGCCGGCACGGAAGCGGCGCCGGTTCAACAGAAGCCGGTCCAGCAGGCGCCCGCAACCCAGACCTCCCCGGCGGCTCCGCCTGTGCCCGCCCCCGCTCCATCCGCTCCGTCGGCTCCCCCGCCGGCGACGGTGAAGCCGCAGCCGAAACCGCAGCCGGCCAAACCCTGACGGAACTCACGCCCGTCCAGCCCATTGTCCCCGTACGGAAGTCCCATCGATCAGCGTGACAATGCCTGACAACTCCGCCTCCCTCGACGGCGTGGGCGACAACGCCCGCGCCGGAAGCGACCCCTATGCGACGCTCGATGCGTCCGCCGCCACCACCGTGTCCGACCGCTGGAGCGTGCGCAACAGCGCGCTGGCCGTGGTGGTGCTCGCGGCGCTGGTCGGCGGGGCGGTGGGGCTGGCGGTCGGGCTTCTGCACGAAGCGGTGCTGCTGATGCAGGCGCTGGTCTTCGACCTGCCGGAGGGCGAGCGGCTGGGGCAGGGTGCGCCCGACCTGCTGCGGACGCTGGGTGTCCCAGCGGTGGGCGGGTTGCTGCTGGGCCTCCTGTCGATGCTGGTGCGGCGCTGGCGTTCCAACGCCATCGTCGACGCAGTGGAGGCGAATGCGCTCTACGGCGGCAAGATGTCGCTGATCGACAGCTTGCGGCTGACGGTGACGACCGCCCTGTCCAACGCCTCGGGCGCGTCGGTCGGCATGGAGGCGGCCTATACCCAGGCCGGTGCCGGGCTGGCGTCGGCGCTGGGCCAGCGTCTGCGGCTGCGCCGCGCGGATCTGCGCACCATGGTCGGCTGCGGGGCCGCGGCCGCCATCGCCGCGGCCTATCATGCCCCACTCGCCGGCGCCTTCTACGCCTTCGAACTGGTACTCGGCGGCTATACGCTGGCGGTGCTGGCCCCGGTCGGGGCGGCGGCGGCGCTGGGGGTGGCGGCCTCGGCCCTGCTGACCGGCGGCGAAATGCCGCTGGCGCTCGGCCGGCCGGTGCAGATCGCCGGCTGGGATTATGCCGCCTGCGGCGTCGTCGGCTTCCTCGCCGGCTGGCTGAGCATCCTCGCCATGCAGGCGGTGACGGTGGCGGAACGCGGGTTCAACCGCCTGCCGGTTCCGCGCTGGGCGCGTCCCGCCATCGGCGGGCTCACGGTCGGCGCGCTGGCCCTGGCGGTGCCGGCCGTGATGGGCAGCGGCCCCGGTGCCGTGCCTCCGGAACTGGCCGGCGGCGCGCTGGCGCTGGCCTTGACGCTGGTGGCGAAGATCCTGGCCTCGGCCCTGTCGCTGGGCTCGGGCTTCCGCGGCGGCCTGTTCAGCGCCTCGCTGTTCATCGGCGGGCTGTTCGGCGGCCTGCTGGGCCAGGCCACCGCGGCTTTCATGCCGGGGCTGGGGATCGACAGCGGCCTGCTGCTGCTGGTCGGCATGGGGTCGGTCGCCGCCGGCGTCGTCGGCGCGCCGGTCACCATGGTGCTGCTGGTGCTGGAGACGACGCAGGATCTGTGGGCGGCGTCGGGCGTGCTGATCGGGGTGGTGCTGTCGACCACCGTGGTGCGGCAGGCCTTCGGCTATTCCTTCGCCACCTGGCGCTTCCACCTGCGCGGCGTACCGATCCGCGGGGCCTACGACATCGGCTGGCTGTCGGAGCTGACGGCCTTCCGGCTGATGCGCCGGGATGCCAAGACGGTACCCGCCAGCCTGACGGTGGAGGCGCTGCGCCGCCTCTACCCGCTGGGCTCGACCAAGGCGGTCTTCGCGGTGGACGAGACGGGCCGCTATGCCGGCATCGTCGACATGTCGGTCATCCACGATCCCGACCAGAGCGCCGCCGCCACCGAGACGCGGGTCGGGTCCTTCGCCCGCAATGCCGACGCGGTGCTGATGCCCGGCGACGATGCCCGCACGGTGCTGAACCGTTTCGGCAGCGAGGAGGTGGAGGCCTTGCCGGTGCTGTCGTCTCCCACCGACCGGCGGATCATCGGCTATGTGACGGAGTCCTTCGCGCTCCGCCGCTACTCCCAGGCGCTGGAGCGGCAGCGCGGCGAGGATCTGGGCGAGCGCGGGCTTTGGGGCCGCGACTGAGCGGGTTCCCCGTCGGTCAGGGCTCGCTGTAGCCGGTGGGAAAGATCCTCAGCTGGAGCCCGGCGGGATCATGCTGGAAGATCAGGCCGCCGTAGCGTTCGGAGTAGGGCGGCAGATAGTCGAACTGGGCCTCGGCCGCTTCCACCACCCGGTCGCCCGCCCGCAATTCTCCGCGCACCAGCAGGGTGGCGGCGGTCGCGGCGGTCCGGTTGCGGATCTGGAACCGCACGGTATGGCCGAGGCCGCCCGCCCGCGTTTCCACCACCGTCACCTCCATCTCCCCCGGAACCGAGCCGTGCTCGCTGAGGGCGTACTGCACCATGTAGGCGATCATCGCGGCGATCAGTAGCGCGCCGATGCCGGCCAGCACCCATTCCAGCGGAGAGGTCGGCGGTGCGCGCTCCGCCCCGCCGTTCGGTCGTGACTCGTCGCCGGTCGTTTCCATCGGCTCCCTCATCGGATCGCAGGATCAATCACAGGATCAGGCGGGCCGCCGCGGCGCCGATGGCGCAGGGGAAGCCCAGGACCACGGTGGCGCTGAGGATCTCGGCCAGACCGGTGCCGTCGGTCCGGCCGAAGGTCCACAGCAGATAGAGGCAGATCGCCAGGACGATGACGTAGCCGACGACGGTGAAGCGCAGGAACAGGCTCCAGAACCCGACGTCGCCGGGCGGCTTCGACCCGCCGGGGAATTCCACCGCATAGACGAAGGCGTGCATCAGCACCAGCGACAGCAGCAGAAGCGCCAGTTCCCGCCACGGGTCCATCATGTAGGACAGCAGCACCATCTCCTCCGTCGGGGCGACGTTGAGGCCGAGGAACAGCGCCCCCACCGCCATCAGGAACAGTTCCTGCGGATAGGTCATCGAGGATTGCCGCTGCAGGCTCTCGCTGCTCTTCTCGCCGAGCTGGTCGCGGGCGAGCATGGCGCCGATGGCGGCGGGGAAGCTCTGCAGGGCGATCTTGCCGATCACCTCGCGCGCCGGCATATCGGCGGACAGCACCTTGAAGATGACCAGGATGACGGCCGACATCACCACCGCCACGGCGATGGCGACGAAGGCATCGGCGACGTCGTCGCGCAGCCTGGCGTTGGCCTTGAAGCCGCTGACGACCGACAGCCCGATCAGAAGCGGGATCATCAGGACCAGCAGCAGGACCAGCCGCCAGGGCGTCATGGTGAAGCCGATCCACCACATCTCCATGGTCATCAGCATCGGCAGCGAGAAGATCAGCGCCCCGGCGAAGGCCCGCGCCAACCCGACGAGGAAGGAGCGGTTGTCTTCGTAGACGGGCCTGTCCGAAGCCGCTCTGCCCGGCAAAGCCGCATCCTTCCGGCCGGTTTCGGCGGTCATTCGTCGTCTCCCCGACCGTTGCAGCCCAACCCCGCGGCGATCATCGCGGCGGCTTTTCCACCCTCAACGCTCACGGCCACGCACAGGTTTCCCGGAGTGATGTGGGAACTTCGGATTGCCCACGAAACCGCCGAGCCTCGGCTCTGTTGAGCGGAGGGGGAAAAGGCCTCGGCCCGGCAGAGGCCGGTAAGGGGCCGGGTGATCAGGGAAGGGGTGGGCATGGTCTGGCCGGGGCGGCACCGCGGGGGATTCACAACGGCGCCCGCCACGGCGCCCACTGCGGCGCGATCCGTTCCGCCGCCGGTCTTGCCGGCGGCAGTCCTCGCTCTTGTCGGATGCGAGGGCCGCCAGTCGGCATTGGACGCCGCCGGGGTCGGCGCACAGGAGATCCTGGTCACCGGCTGGATCCTGTTCGCCGGCGGCGGCGCGATCCTCATGGCGGTGATGGCGCTGGCGCTCTACGCCGCGCTGGTCCGGCCGGAGCGCTTTCCCGGCCGCCGCGCCTGGGTGATCGGCGGGGGCATCCTGTTCCCGGTCGTCACCCTGACGGCACTCCAAATCCATGAATATGCGCTCGCCCGCCGGCTGGCGATGCTGGCTCCGGAGCCGGCGCTGGTGGTGGAGATCACCGGCTACATGTGGTGGTGGGACGTCCGCTATCGTGTGCCGGGGCAGGAGCCGCTGCGCGCCGCCAACGAGATCGTGCTGCCGGCCGGGCGGCCGGTGGAGCTGCGGGTCGCCAGCGCCGACGTCATCCATAGCTTCTGGGCGCCGTCCCTTGCCGGCAAGATCGACATGATCCCCGGCCATGTGAACCGGCTGCCGATGGTGGCGCAACGGCCGGGGCTCTACCGCGGCCAATGCGCCGAATATTGCGGGGCGCAGCATGCCCTGATGGCCTTCGACGTCCGGGTCCTGCCGGCCGGCGCGTTCGACGCCTGGATGGCGGACCAGCGGCGCCCGGTGCCGGAACCGGCGACATCGGTGCTCGCGCGCGGCCGCGACGCCTTCTTCGCCTTCGGTTGCCAATCCTGCCACGCCGTGCGCGGAACCGAGGCGTCGGGGCTGGTCGGTCCCGACCTGAGCCGCCTCGGCGCCCGGCCCTCGCTCGCCGCCGGGACGCTGCCGACGCGGGTGGAGACCATCGCCGCCTGGATCCAGGGCGCCCAGCACATCAAGCCCGAGAACCGCATGCCGTCCTTCGACGTGATGGACGGCGAGACCTTGGATGCCATGGCCGCCTGGCTGGAGAGCCTGAAATGACCCCGCCCCCCCACCATCCTGCCCCCCAGCTTGGCGAACCGCTCCGCGACGCGGTCTCCCCCAGCCTTCCCAGCCCCACCCCGCGCCCTGCGGGGGAGGAGGAGAGGCTGCGCCGCCTTTGGCGGCTGCCGCGGGGGATCGCGCTGCTGACGGCGGTGAACAACACCAAGGTCGGCGTCTGGTACATCGGCACGGCGCTGCTGTTCTTCCTGGTCGCCGGCATCCTGGCCCTGGTGATGCGGCTGCAGTTGGCGGTGCCGGACAACGATCTGCTCGACCACAACACCTACAACCAGTTCTTCACCGTCCACGGCACCGGGATGATGTTCCTGTTCGCCGTCCCGATCGTCGAGGCCATCGGCGTCTATCTGCTGCCCTCCTTCCTGGCGGCGCGCGACCTGCCGTTCCCCCGGCTGTCGGCCTTCGCCTTCTGGGCCTATTTCTTCGGCGGGATTTCCTTCTTCTGCTCCCTGATCTTCGATGTCGCCCCCGACGGCGGCTGGTTCATGTATCCGCCGTTGACCAGCTACGAGCATTCCCCGGGCATCAACGCCGATTTCTGGCTGCTCGGCATCGGTTTCATCGAGATCTCGGCCATCGCCGGCGCCATCGAGATCGTGGTCGGCATCCTGCGCACCCGCCCGCCCGGCATGACGCTGGACAAGCTGCCGATCTATGCTTGGTCGATGCTGGTGATGGCGGGGATGATCATCTTCGCCTTTCCCGCCGTGATCGTCGGCACCGCCCTGCTGGAGATCGAGCGCAGCTTCCACTGGCCCTTCTTCATCGCGGAGAAGGGCGGCGATCCGCTGCTGTGGCAGCACCTGTTCTGGTTCTTCGGCCATCCGGAGGTCTACATCATCTTCCTGCCGGCCGCCGGGCTGGTGTCGATGATGGTGCCGACCCTGGCCCGCCGTCCGCTGATCGGCCATGACCTCGTGGTGCTGGCGTTGGTCGGGACCGGGTTCTTCAGCTTCGGCCTCTGGGTCCACCACATGTTCGCCACCGGCATCCCGCCGCTGTCGCTCAGCTTCTTCTCGGCCGCCAGCATGGCGGTGGCGGTGCCCAGCGGCATCCAGGTCTTCGCCTGGATCGCCACGCTGGGGGCGGGGCGGGTACAGTGGACTGCCGCGACCTTCTTCCTGTTCGGCTTCCTCTTCATCTTCGTCCTGGGCGGGCTGACCGGGGTGATGGTGGCGGTGGTGCCCTTCGACTGGCAGGCCCATGACAGCTACTTCATCGTCGCCCATCTGCATTACGTGCTGATCGGCGGCATGGTGTTCCCCGTCTTCGCCGGGCTGTACCATTGGTGGCCGACGCTGAATGGCCGGCTGCTGTCGGAGCGGATCGGGCGCTGGGCCTTCTGGCTGATGTTCATCGGCTTCAACGTCGCCTTCTTCCCCATGCACATCAGCGGCCTGCTTGGCATGCCGCGGCGGGTCTACACCTATCCCGGCGATCTCGGCTGGAACCTGCTGAACATGGTGTCGACGGTCGGCGCCTTCGTGCTGGCCCTCGGCGTGCTGCTGGTGCTCGTGGACATGGCGCGGAGCGCGCTGGGCGGGGATAAGACGGCGCCCGAGAATCCCTGGAACGCCGGAACGCTGGAGTGGCTGCCGAACGAGCTTTACGCCACCCGCAGCATTCCGCACGTCACCAGCCTTCATCCCCTGTGGGACAATCCCGACCTGCCGCGCGAGGTGCGCGAGGGCGCCCATTACCTGCCGGGCGCCCCGACCGGCCGGCGCGAGACCATCGTCACCAGTCCGATCGAGGCGAAGCCGCAATATCTGATGCCGCTGCCGGGGCCGCACTGGGCGCCCTTCCTGGCCGGGCTGTTCACCGCGGCCCACTTCATCGGCCTGACGCTGAAGCTCTACTACGCCTCGCTCGTTCCGGCGGTGCTGGCGGTGGCGATGGTGATCTGGTGGCTGTGGGGCCTCGACAAGGGTGCGGACCACCCGCCGCAGGATGTCGGCGGCGGCTGGCGCGTGCCGGTCTATGTGCAGGGGCCGAAGAACCATTCCTGGTGGGGCATGGTGGTGCTCCTGCTGGTGGACGGCACCGCCTTCGCTTGCCTGGTCTTCACCTACCTGTTCCTGTGGACCGTCAGCCCCGACGTCTGGCCGACCGGTGACGGGCTGCCGGGACTGCCCTGGCTGGCCGGCGGGCTGGCGCTGTGGGCGCTGGCGGCGTTCGCCATCGGCCGGGCGCGTGCGGCGATCGACCGCAACCGGCACGGCCGGGCCCGCATCGGGCTGGTCCTGGCCTGGACCGCCATGGTCGGCGGCATCCTGCTGGACGCCCAGGCGCAGATCCAGACGGGGCTCGTCGGGTCGGCCAGCGCCTATGGCGCCATCGCCTATATGCTGGTGGCCTGGCAGGGCTTCCACGTCGCGGTGATGACCCTGATGCTGGGTTACACGCTGGCGCGCTCGGTCGCCGGCCTGCTGCATTCCGAACGGCGGGTGACCTTCGACAACACCATGCTGATGGGCTGGTACAGCGCGGCGCAGGGGGGAACCGCCCTGCTGCTTCTGCACCTGTTCCCGCGGCTTGCGATCTGAGGGGGAATCCATGGCGAGCCGCAGTTTCCCCGTTACCTTCGCCGGGATGCTGGCGCCCTTCCTGGTCTGGGCGGCGCATTTCGGCGTGGTCTACGGCATCAACGGGCTGGTCTGCGCCCGGACGCCGGAGGGGGCGTCGCTGTTCAGACTTCCGCTGTCGATGGCGCTGGTCGGCATCGCGACGCTTCTCGCCCTGGGCTGGGTGGCGATCCTGCTGGGGAAGGCAGTGCAGGGAGCCGGGCCGGCCGGCCACGTCGCGGCCGCCGACCCGCGCCGCTTCGCCCGCTGGTTCGTCATCGCCGGATCGGCCTCGGCGCTGGTGGCGATCCTGTGGGTCGCGATGCCCGCCCTTCTGGTCCCCGCCTGCGGTTGAGGCGGGCGTCCCGAGACGTTAATCCTGCGGAAAACCAAACGTTTTCGGCCCCCCGGACGCTTCGACAAGCATCCGGGGGGCCAAACGTCGGCGGCGTCCGCTTTCTGGGAGCTGCCGTTACTGCTGGGTGCCGTTCGGGGTGGTGGTGGAGGTGCCGTTGGGGGTGCTGCCGGGCATCGTGTTGCCCGGCGTCGTGCCGGTGGTGTTCCCGGTGGAGGTGCCGGAAGTGCCCTGGCTGTTGCCGCTCAGGTTCAGCGCGGCCATGGTCCGCTGGTCGGCGCGGCCGGTGGCGCGCAGGCCGTTGTCGCGCTGGAACTTCATCAGGGCGTTGCGGGTGCCGGCGCCCCAGACGCCGTCGACGGTGATGTCGCGGCCGTCGTTGCGATCGTTCAGCGCCTGCTGGATTTCACGCACCTGCTCGTGGCTCAGGTTGCTGCTGGAGGCCATGGCGCCCGAGTGGTGGCCCGAACGGCGCGTCGAATTGCCCGACGTCTCGTCCTTCACCTCGGCGGTGGCACGGTCGGTCACGCGGTCGGTCTTCTTGCTCAGGCTCTCGTCCATGCTGTTGCCGGCCACCGCGCCGCCGACGCCGCCAACCACCGCGCCGACCGGGCCGCCGACCACGGCACCGGCCACCGCACCCGTGCCGGCGCCGGTCGCCGTCCGCGAGGTATCCGTGCTGCCGCAGGCGCTGAGCGCGAACAGGGCGCCGGCCGCGGTGGCGGTCATGACGATCTTCGAAATCCCACGCATGGTTGCCATCCTTCTCGATTACGATTCGATGTTGGCGACCCGCCGCCCGGTGCGGCCTGTACTGTCCTGCCGCACGGCAAGCGACAGCTGGGTCATGCGATGAACAATCAACAGCGGGCCTTCTTGTTCCCTGACGTCGTCTCACGATTTTCCGTCGTCGTCCTTCACCATGGCGCGTTCGGGGGCCCGGCGGGAGTAATACTCCGCCACGGCGTCGATCTGCTCGTCGGTCATGCGGCGGACGGAAGCCTCCATGATGCGCGACAGCGCCGTGTTCCCCCGCGCCCCGTCGCGCCACAGCCGCAACTGCCCGGCGATGTAGGAAGCATGCTGCCCGTCCAGCGACGGGTAGCGCGTGTCGCGGGCATGGCGGGCGTCGCCATCCACCCCGCCATGGCATCCTGAACAGGCGGCCACGCCGTCTCCGGGGGCTCCGGAAGCCGCGATCCGCCGGCCGAGTTCCAGGCGTCCGGGAGAGGGATCGGCGTCTGCAGACGTTGCCGTTGCAGGCTTTTGCGCGGCGTAATGCCCGGCCAGCGCGCGGAGCGCGTCGTCGTCCAGCCCGGCGGCGACCGGCTGCATGATGCCGCTGAAGCGGTCGCCGCCGGCATAGGCCCGCAGCGTCTCGTACAGGTAATCCGCCGACTGCCCGGCGATCCGTGGGAAGGCGCCGGCGGTGTCGCCATTCCCGTCATAGCCATGGCAGCGGGCGCAACCCTGGAGGGCTGCGCCCAATCCAAGGCCTGCCGGGCCGCCGGCCGGAGCGCCGGTCGGACCGGTCAGCTCGGCCACATGGGCATGTCCATCGGCCTGCGCCCGACCGAAAGCGAGGCTGCGATACTCTTCCGCGCTCATCCCTTTGAGACGCAGGAGAAAGGCGGTAACCGCCCAGGGCTCGTCCGTGCGCTGCTGGGCCGGCCAAGCCGGCATGCCGGCATATTTGATGCCGTGCAGGGTGATCCAATACAGCTCCCTCGGCTTCCAATCCGCTACCTTGTCGGGCAGGTAGGGCGGTTCCGGCATCATGTGGCGGGAGATCGGGTTGCGCGGCGCATCGGGCGCGCCGTGGCAGGGCGCGCAGCCATCCTCGTAATGGCCCGCGCCGCGGCGGACCAGCGCCGGATCATCCAGACTGGGCAGATCGGGCGGCGGATCGGTGAAAGCGGCGTGCGTCTCGACCGAACGGCGCATCGCCATCTCGAAGAACATCTCGACGGGCGCCCAATGCTCCCGGCTCGCCGCGACGCTGTACAGGCCCGACCAGGCGAACAGGAGCCCGCCGATCGCGGCCGCCATCCCTGCAAGGGCGAGAGTCTTCAAGGTCCGCCGCATGCGCTCAACCGGCCCTTCGGCTGGAGAGCGGCCGGTCTTCGCCCAGACCCACCCCTCGCCGCAACCAGCCCGCCATCCCGGCCAGGACCAGCGCCACATAGGCCAGCGACCCGACGACCCCCATGATCAGGCCGCCCAACTGCTGGTCGGCCAATGGCGACAGGCCCCAGGGCGTGGTGGTGGTGAGATGGTAGGGGAACAGCGGCGTCCCGGCGAAGATCAGCAGAGCCGCCAGCATCGCCAAATGAACCGAGGTGCCGAAGGCGGCCAGCAGCCCGCGCAGGCGCATGGCGTCGTCCGCCGGCGCCAGCACCGTTCGCCATGCAGCGACCGCCCCGGCGAACAGCGTGGCGTGCATCAGCCAGAGCACCGCATCGTTCGCCAGTGCCACCATGTAGGGCCCCGGCAGGTGCCAGACCCACAGGGTGATGCCAAACAGGCCCCAGGCCAGCTCCGGCTTTCGCAGCGGCCTTGCCGCACGCCGCAGCGGCTGCGGCCAGCGCGGTCCCCTGGCTGGCCAGCCGAGCACGAACAACGGTGCGGCGACCTGGATGGTCAGCAGATGCTGGGCCACGCGGGCGGAAAACAGGGCGGAGGTCAGGCTGCACAGGGGGGAAACGAAGGCGACGCCCAGCGCCAGCCAGCCGGCGGCGAGGCACCAGGGCCGGGCCCCCACGCCAACACCGCTCGCGTCCGCCCGGCGCACGACCATCGCCAACCCGACCACGGAGAGCGCGAAGGCGGCGAGCAGCACCGGATCGGTGTTCCAGGCGGTCGACAGGTCGCCCGGCACCGGCGGGACGCCGCAATAGGGGATGAAGGGAAGGCTATCGGTCGCCATGGCGCGGCCTCACGGATTCCGGGGTCTCTGCAAGCTCTCCAATAAGCGGAATGGCGGGATGTTCCCGGAACAGGCAGTGTTTCCTCCAGAGGATGACCCGATGGGCAGGGAGCGGAAAGGCCGCTTGGGTGTTGATCCGCGCAAGGACAATCGGAAACGTCGCCGGAGACGACCATGTCCGCCGCCTCGCCGCCGACCGCTTGACGAGCCGGTGCTCGCCGCCGAGCTGAGCCGGCGCTTGAACCTGTCGCGCCAGCGCATCGGCCAGATCGAAGCGGCGGCGATGCAGACCGCCCGCAAGGCGGTTCTCGCCGGACGGGCCGCCCAGGCATCCCGCAAGCCGCCTAAAGCGCGGCCGGCCGGGGCTCCGCGCCTCGGCGAGCGGCGGCCTGTTCGGGGGCGGGCCTGAACCAGTCCAGGCAGCCGGCCGGAACCACGCCGTTGCTGACCAGCAGCGCGCCGCGCTGGTAGAGGCCGAGCGTGCCGGCCCCATCGGCCATGTCGATGGCCCAGAGCCGGCCGGTGGGATCGCTCCATACCGTGCGGCCATCGACGGAGGCCAGTGCACTCAGCGCCTCGGCCGGGGCGGTGCCCGGGCGGAACAGCACCAGCGTGGCGGTGGTGCCCGGCGGCGGCACGGTGGCGACCGCCCCGGCAATCCCGACCGCGAGCGCCAGCAGCAGCGGCACCGCCACCCGGTTCCTGCCGCTCGGAGGTCCGCTCTCCGCGCGCGTCAGCAGCCATCCGGCCAACATCACGGCGATGCCGAAGACGAAGAACCACACCAGGTCCCAGAACAGCTTGTTCTCCACATCCATGCGGATGCGGTGAAGGCCGAGCAGCCAATGGGACATCAGCCCGTCCAGGACGTGCCAGACGCCGAAACCCAGCAATGCCCACCCCATCAGCCGGCGTCCGCCGATCTGGGCCAGCCCCGGCCGGCCGCGCCACAGCAGCCACAACCCGATGGCGGCGATGACATACATCAGCGCGTGGAACACCCCGTCGGCCAGGATTTGCACCCCGATGTCGGCAAAGGCCGGGTTGGTGAGGCCGGACAGCAGATGGTGCCACTGCAGGATCTGATGCAGCAGGATGCCGTCGAAGAAGCCGCCCAGTGCGAAGCCCAGGCAGAAGCCGCCCAACAAAACGGTCCGTCCCGGTCCTTGAAGGTCCGACATCGGGAGCGGGTGCGGCAGGGGATCGGCGGCGCTCATCGGACGGTTCCATGATCTGTCGGCCATCCGGTTTGCGGCGGCCTCGCCACTCCAACAGGGCCGTCCGTGTGCTGTTCCCCCTCTTGGGGTATTCCGATAACGGGTTGGTTCCCGCTGCCGCCATAAGAAGGGTTTAACGCTTTTTCCTCTATGCGCCGCGTTGGAAGGATCCCACCATCGCGTTGGACACCCTGGCGTGGAAAGTGGCCATGGTGGACTACATCCGTCGTGGCGGCACGGCATGCGTGACGGTCCTGTGCTGCCATGGTTCGTCTGCCCACACAACAAATGGTAGGCCGCGCGTCCTGTCCGGCGGATATGGGCCGGGATGCGACATGGCATCGCGGCGCGGACGGCGCCGGGCCGCCAGTGTTGAGGGGAACGCGCCGACCCGAAGGGGCACTCGCCTCGAGAGGGAGCCGCGAAAGTTGGAGAGGCATGGCTGCATGCAGCAACGTCAAGCACGTGACCCACGGCTCGATCTGTTCAAGGGCATGGCCCTTCTCATCATCTTCATCAACCATGTCGGGGGAAACCCGCTGGCGAAGCTGATGCCGGCCCGCTTCGGACCTTCGGATTCGGCCGAGATCTTCGTCTTCATCTCCGGCTACGCCATTGCGCTGGCCTACGCCCCGGTGCTGGCGGAGCGCGGCTTCGCCGCGTGCCAGCGCAAGGCGCTCGACCGCTGCCGCCAATTGTGGGTGGCGAACATCCTGACCATGCTGGTCAGTGCGCTGGTGGTGGCGCTCGCCGTCCATATCGGCGATTTGCCGATGGCGGCGTCCAACCGCCTGCAGAGCTTCGCGCCGTTGTTCGACACCCCGGTCACCGCCATGGCGTGGAACCTGGTGCTGATGTACCTGCCTTTCGCCTTCGACATCCTGGCGCTCTACATCCTGCTGGTGGCGGTGGCGCCGCTGTTCCTGTGGACTTATGCCCGCTTCGGCTATGCGGCGATCGCAGTGTCGCTGCTGCTCTATCTGGTCGCTCAGGCGGCGCCCGGCCTGATCCCGCCGAACCTGTGGGACGAGGACTGGAACTTCAGCCCGCTGGCTTGGCAGTGCGTGTTCTTCCTGGGTACCAGCCTGGCGCTGATCGTACGCAGCGGGCGGGTCCGGCTGCCGCGCTCACGGTGGCTGCTGGGCAGTGCGCTGGCGCTGCTGGCCGGCATGGCGGTGTGGAAATTCGCGGCATCCGACATCGGCCAAGCCTTGGCCCCCGCGGCGCTCCGGGACTGGCTGCCCGAGGAGACGATCCCCTGGGCCGACAAGGACACGCTGGGCCCGATGCGGCTGCTGCATTTCCTGGCTCTGGCCTGCGCGGCGGCGTTGCTGGTGCCGCGGGATGCCGGGTGGCTGCGTTCCGCCCCCGCCCGGTTGCTGGTCGCCTGCGGCCGGCATTCGCTGCCGGTCTTCTGCGTCGGCGTGGTGTTGTCCATCGCCGGGTCCGCCCTGCTGGTGGCGGAGGATGGCGCCTTCATGGTCCTGGTGGTCAATATGGTCGGCATCGCCGTTCTGCTGGCGATGGCGCTGGTGCTGGAGCGGCGGCGGACCCGTCGGCAGTCCGTCAAGTCCGCCGTTCCTTCGGCGGCGATGGCTGAGACGCCGTGAATGCCGGGGCCCAAGCTCTGGCTGGGCTTCCTGTTGAATCCTGCGCCGGGTGAGCGCATGATCGGGACATGCAATTCAACCCGGCCATACCGTCCTACCAGACGCTGAAGCCGACGCCGCAGCTGAGTCCCGCGGCGCAGGTCGCCCTGTCCCCGGCGGTCCAGGCGGCGCAGCAGACGGCACCGGCGGTCCGCACGCAGACCGTGACGGCACCACAGGCGGCCGGCAAATCCGACCAGACCCGCGACGCCCGCACGGCGACCCAGGGCAATCAGGCGGTCGACACCGCCGCCGGCGCGCTTGGCGCCCGGGTGAACGCCCAGGGCTACCAGCCGCGCGGATCCCTATTGAACCTGTCGGTCTGAAAAGAGGTCGTTCGGGACATCACCCTTGGCCGTGTGGAACCGGCGGCGGAGGAGCTTCCCCCCGCCGCCTTCTCACAGGCCCCGGTTCAGCGCGACAGTTCGCTCAACGGACCCTTGCCCTTGATGGTCTCGTAACGGCCCTTCTGCCATTTTTCCAGGCCCTGAAGCTGCTGTTCGGTCATGTTGAGGGTAAGCTTGTCGCCCTTCATGTGCAGCTTGTTCAGCGGCAGGACGACGTCCTTGTCGCTGACGTCGATGGTGTGGTCGACGTCGATGACGGCATAGAGCTTGTTGTTGTAGCGGACGACGTCCTCGATCTCCGCCATGTTCTCGCCCTTGGCGCCGTAGATGTCCTTACCCTTCAACTGGTCGACATGCATCTTCATCAGCGCCGGATCGGCGCTGTCGTCGATGGCCGCAACCGAAGGATTGTTCGACTTGGTCACGCTGTGTTCAGACGACGCGGCCAGGGCGGGGGAGGCGGCGAGCAGCGCGGCGGTGCAGCCCAGAACGAGATAGCGTTTCATCGGTTGGCTCCATCTTTCGTGGATGTTGTGGCGGATCAACGCCTTTGCCGGCCGATTGGTTTCCCCTTTGCCAAAAGAAAAAGGGCCTTCCTCCGATTTGGAGAAAGGCCCCGTTTCTTCAGGCCGAGACGGAAGTCTTACTTCAGCTCGTCCATCGTGTTGATGATGTGGCTGACGATGCCGTAGTCCTTGGCTTCGTCGGACTGCATCCAATAGTTGCGGTCCGTATCCTTGGCGACCTTTTCAAAAGGCTGGCCGGTCTCGCGCGCGATGATCTTGTTCAGACGCTCGCGCATGCGGATGATTTCCTTCGCCTCGATGGCGATGTCCGTCGCCCGGCCGCCCGTTCCGCCCAGCGGCTGGTGGATCAGGAAGCGGGTGTTGGGCAGGCAGAACCGGTCTTCCTTGTTCGCCGCCAGATAGATGTGGCAGCCGGCGCTGGCGACCCAGCCCGTGCCCAGCATCTTCACCCGCGGCTTGATGAAGCGGATCATGTCGTGGATGGTGTCGCCCGCCTCGACATGGCCGCCCGGCGAGTTGACCACGACGGTGACGTCGTCGTCGCTCTCATGCGCGAACGCCAGCAGCTGGGCCGACACGACCTGCGCCAGCTTCATGTCGATCTGGCCGAAGATCAGGACCGTGCGCGCCTTGAACAGGCTCTGCTGCACGGCGGCGAACTGCGGCTGGGCGCTTTCCTTCGACTTCTCGTCCGGTTCCTTTTCGGGTTCGTCGTCGAACCGGGTGTATCCGACCTGCGCCATTGATGTTCTTCTCCCTGGTATCGGAAGCGGGGTATCGGGACCGGGATTCGTCGCCGGAGGGATGCCCCGACTGCTGTCCCGCTGCCGCATGCGCCTTGCCTGCTTCACCACATAGCCCGTCCGGGCTTCATGTTCAACGTCCGGCGGGCCAAAATCGATGGCGTCGGTCACGCCTCGGGTTGCGCGCGGATGGCCGGGCGGCCACACTTCGACCTGGACGGCCGGACCGGCCGGGAGCAGGAGTGCGGCGGAATGTCCGATGGCGGCGCGGGGCGGGGCGTATCGGTCATCGTCGCGGCCCACCGCGCCCACGACACCATCGCCCGCGCGGTCCGCAGCCTGCTGGCCCAGGACTGGACGGCTTGGGAGGCGGTGATCGTCAGCGACGACGGCACCGACTACCGCCCGACGCTGCAGGCCGCCGGAATCGACGACCCGCGCCTGGTCTTCGCAAGCACCGGCCGGATCGGGGCCGGTGCCCCCGCCGCGCGCAACGTCGGGCTGAAGGCCGCGCGGCTGGCACTGGTGGCGCCGCTGGATGCCGACGACCGTTTCCGTCCCGGCCGCCTGTCGGCCTTGGTGCCTCTTGCCGTCCGCCATGGTGCTGCCTTCGACAATGTCGCCGTGGTCCGCGACACGGACGGGTCGCCGCTGCGCTGCCTGTATGGGGATGAGCAGGCGCCGGCGCTGTTGGACGGCGCCTGCTTCCTGGAGACCTCCGTGCCGATGTTCCCGGTGGTGCGGCGGGATCTGGTGCCGGGCTGGGACGAGGATGTGGATTTCTGCGACGACGTTGTCTTCAATGTCCGGGTGCTCGACGCCGCCGGCCCGGTGCCGCTGGTTTCGACGCCTTTCTATGAATATCGCCAGCGTGCCGGCTCCATCACCTTCTCCGCCGACAGCGGAGAGCGTGCGGAGCGCTGCTATCGCCGTGCGCTGGACCGGCTGGCAGGGGACGGGTTCGGCATCCGGGACGAGTCGTTGCGCCACCGCTTCATGCAGGCCATCGTCGTCAAGCGCGCTCGGAACGCCGCCTATGACGCTGCCTTCCGCGCCGGCCGCTGTGCCAATTTCCAGGAATTCCTGGCGCTGGGGGAAGGGTAAACCCTGAAACGCCACGCTGCCGCTGGCTTTGCTTTACCATTTCGTGTCAGCTTTGTTGCATTGCACATCGCCGGACCGGACACGGGTAAACTCCATGAACGCCCCGACCTGCTGCCTTGCCCGCATCCCCGCCAACGGAAAATTCTGGCTGAAGAATGCGCGGGTTCACGACGGATTACGCGATATCCGGATCGAGGATGGCCGGGTCCGCGCCCTGGTGCCGGCCGGCGAGTCGCCCTGCTGCGCGCCGGGGCTCGACCTCGAGGGGGGCGATGTCCGCCGGATGGAGAGGGACGGCCCGGTGGTGGCTGGAGATCCCGCCGATCTGTGGGTGACCCTCTGCGGCGGCCGAACGGTGCCGATGCGGGCAGGAAGGCTGGAGGGTGGCGAAGGTCCGAAGGCGGCGGACATGATCGGTTCGACGGACGGTTCGATTGGCTGAACCTTCTCGACTCCGGATTTGAACTGAATGATATAGTTCGGCTTGCCCAGCGGACCCTTCGGTTGCGCCAAGGCAGCGCGAAACTCGCCTCGGTCCCGGTCCCATGCGCCATACCCTTCGCATCGCCGCACTCCTTGTCCTGGCCGCCCTGGCGGGCGGGGCCTATTGGTATTTCGTGAAGCAGGGCGGCACCGTCGCCGCGCTGACGGCGATGATGAGCGGTGCCGTCTCCGGCAATGCGCCGCCGCCCGGCGGCTCCGCCGGAGCCAAGCCGCCCGGCGGCGGCCCGCCGATGTCGGGGGCGATTGCGGTGGAAGCCGCGGCGGTTCGCGTCGGCGTGGTGGAGCGGACGGTGACCGCCGTCGGATCCCTGCTGTCCAACGAATCGGTGGTGATCCGCCCGGAGATCGCCGGCCGGATCAGCGAGATCGCCTTCAAGGAGGGGCAGCGCGTCGCCAGGGGCACGGTGCTGGTCCGGCTGGACGACGCCATCGCCCGCGCCACCCTCGCCCAGGCCCAGGCGAGCATCGCCTTCTCCCGCGCCGAGCTGTCGCGCGCCGACCAACTCGTCCGCCAGAACACCGGCCCCTTGCGCAACCGCGAGCAGGCTTCGGCCAAGCTGCTGGCCGACGAGGCGGCGGTGCAGCTGGCGAAGGCGCAGCTCGACAAGCAGGTCATCACCGCGCCTTTCGACGGGGTGCTCGGCCTGCGCAAACTGTCGGTCGGCGACTTCGTCCAGGCCGGCAAGGACATCGTCAACCTGGAGGACATCGACACGCTGAAGCTCGACTTCCGCGTGCCGGAGATGTTCCTGCCGGCGGTGAGGGTCGGGCAGACGGTGAAGGTGGCGGTGGACGCCTTCGGCGGACGCAGCTTCGATGGCGCGGTCTACGCCATCGACCCGCTGGTGGACGTCAACGGCCGCGCCCTGGCGATCCGCGCCCGCGTGCCGAATCCCGACGGCTCGCTGCGCCCCGGCCTGTTCGCCCGGGTGTCGCTGACGCTGACCACGGTGCCCGACGCGGTGCTGGTTCCGGAGCAGGCCGTCGTCGCCTTCGGCAAGGATCAGTACGTGTTCAAGGTTGTGGACGGCAAGGTGGCCCAGACCCGGGTGATGCTGGGCGAACGCCGCAATGCCGAGGTGGAGATTTCCAAGGGACTCGTCGCCGGCGACATGGTGGTCACCGCCGGTCAGCTGAAGATCCGCGACGGCGTGCCGGTGACGGTGCTGCCCGGCAAGCCGGCCGGGAGCTGAGGCCATGGTCCTCTCCGACATCTCCATCCGCCGTCCCGTCCTGGCGACGGTGATGAGCCTCGCCCTGATGCTGATCGGCGTCGTGTCGTACCAGCGCCTGTCGGTCCGCGAATATCCCAAGATCGACGAGCCGGTCGTCACGGTGGAGACGACCTACAAGGGCGCCTCGGCCCAGATCATCGAAAGCCAGGTCACCCAGACGCTGGAGGACAGCCTCGCCGGCATCGAGGGCATCGATGTCATGTCTTCGATCAGCCGGGCGGAGAAGTCGCAGATCACCCTGCGCTTCCGGCTGGACCGCAACGTCGATGTCGCCGCCAGCGACGTGCGCGACCGGGTGGGCCGCGTGCGCGCCCAGCTTCCCAGCGAGATCGACGAACCGGTGATCGCCAAGGTCGAGGCCGACGCTCAGCCGATCCTCTATCTCGCCTTCTCCTCCGACCGGCATTCGCCACTGGAGGTGACCGATTTTGCCGACCGCTACGTCAAGGACCGGCTGCAGAACCTGCCCGGCGTCGCCCAGGTCCGCATCTTCGGCGAGCGCCGCTTCGCCATGCGCCTGTGGCTCGACCCGCAGCGGATGGCGGCCTACCGGGTGACGCCGCAGGATGTCGAGAACGCGCTGCGCCGGCAGAATGTCGAAATCCCGGCCGGCCGCGTCGAAAGCGTGGCGCGCGAGTTCACCGTGGTCTCGGAAACCGACCTGCGCAGCCCGGCCGAATTCGAGGCCATCATCCTGCGCGACGATGCGGGATATCTGGTCCGGCTGCGCGACGTCGGCCGGGCGGAGCTGGGGGCGCTGGACGAGCGGGTCAGCGCCCGCTTCAACGGCCGCGGCGCCGTCGCCATCGGCGTGGTCAAGCAATCCACCGCCAACCCGCTCGACGTCTCGAAGGCGGTCAACGACGCGCTGCCGAAGATCACCGCCGCTTTGCCCGACGGCATGGGGGTGGACGTCGCCTATGACAGCTCGGTCTTCATCGCCAAGTCGATCGATGCGGTATTCCACACCATCTTCGAAGCGATCATCCTGGTCGTGCTGGTCATTTTCTTCTTCCTGCGCTCGCTGCGGGCGACGCTGGTGCCGCTGGTGACCATTCCGGTGTCGCTGATCGGCGGCTTCGCCCTGATGTATGCCTTCGGCTTTTCCATCAACACGCTGACCCTGCTGTCGATGGTGCTGGCGATCGGCCTCGTCGTCGACGACGCCATCGTCATGCTGGAGAACATCTTCCGCTACGTCGAAGAGGGGATGAACCCCTTCCATGCGGCGCTGAAGGGATCGCGCGAGATCGGCTTCGCCGTCATCGCCATGACCATCACGCTGGCGGCGGTCTATGCGCCGATCGGCTTCATGACCGGCCGCACCGGGCGGCTGTTCACCGAATTTGCCCTGACGCTCGCCGGTGCGGTGATCGTCTCCGGCTTCGTCGCGCTGACCCTGTCGCCGATGATGTGTTCCAAGCTGCTGAAGCACGAGACCAAGCACGGCATCGTCTACCGCGCCATCGAGCGGTTCCTGGAGGGAATGACCGATGGCTACCGCAGCCTGCTGCGCCTGTCCCTGCGGGTCCGCCCGCTGGTGCTGCTGATCGGGCTGGGTGTCGCCGCAGCCAGCTATGTGCTGTTCACCGGCCTGAAGTCGGAACTGTCGCCGGTCGAGGATCGCGGCACCATCGTCGGCATCGCCATCGCACCGGAAGGGTCCACGCTGGACTACACCATGGGCTATGCCCAGCGGATGGAGGCGCTGTTCCGCCAGATCCCGGTGCTGGAGAAGTTCTTCGTCGTCGTCGGCTTCCCGGTGGTGAATCAGGGCATCGCCTTCGTCCGCCTGATCGACTGGGACGAGCGCGACGTGAAGCAGCAGGCGATCACCGCCCAGCTGTTCCCCAAGATGTTCGGCATTCCCGGCATCCTGGGCTTCGTCACCAACCCGCCGTCGCTGGGCCAGAGCCCGATCGACAAGCCGGTCAACTTCGTTATCCAGACCTCGCTGCCCTTCGAGGAGCTGCAGGCGATGGTCAACGCCATGATGGCGGAGGCGCGCAACTTCCCGGGCCTGACCAACCTCGACACCGACCTCAAGCTGAACAAGCCGGAGCTGCGGGTCTCGCTGGACCGTGACAAGGCGGCCGACCTCGGGGTGGATGTCGACACCGTCGGCCGTACGCTGGAGACCCTGCTGGGCGGCCGGCAGGTGACGCGCTTCAAGAAGGACGGCAAGCAGTATGACGTGATCGTCCAAGTGGCGAACGTCGACCGCCGCAACCCGGACGACATCGCATCCATCTATGTGCGCGGCGGCACCTCTGCCACCGGCGGAGCGGGTCAGATGATCTCGCTCGCCAATCTGGTGAAGGTCGAGGAGCGGGTGGCGCCCAAGGAGCTGAACCACTTCAACAAGCTGCGCTCCGCCAGCATCACCGCGACGCTGGCGCCGGGAACCTCCCTGGGCGAGGCGCTGGCGGTGATGCAGGCGGCGGCGAACAAGGTGCTGCCGGCCACAGCCCAGACCGACTATGCCGGACAGAGCCGCGAGTTCCGCGAATCGGCGACCGGCCTCTATTTCGTCTTCGTCCTGGCTCTCGCCTTCATCTATCTGGTGCTGGCGGCGCAGTTCGAGAGCTTCATCGACCCCTTCGTCATCATGCTGACGGTGCCGCTGTCGATGACCGGCGCGCTGGCCGCCTTGCAGATGAGCGGCGGGACGATGAACGTCTATAGCCAGATCGGCCTCGTTACCCTGGTCGGTCTGATCACCAAGCACGGCATCCTGATCGTCGAGTTCGCCAACCAGCTCCAGCGGGCCGGGACCGACATCCGCAAGGCGGTGGAGGAGGCGGCGGTGCTGCGCCTGCGTCCGATCCTGATGACCACCGGTGCCATGGTGCTGGGAGCGCTGCCGCTGGCCTATGCCGAAGGCGCCGGTGCCGAAAGCCGGCAGGCCATCGGCGCCGTCATCGTCGGCGGCATGACGCTGGGCACGCTGCTGACCCTGTTCGTCGTGCCGACGGTCTACAGCTACCTTGCCCGCAAGAGGCCGATGCCGGATGACACGGCGGAGCAGGCGCACGGCTTGCCCCATCCGGCAGAGTGAGGAGGAGACAGTCGCGCCATGGCGAGCGTGCTGATCATCGATGACGACGACGTGGCCCGTGCGGTGCTGCTGCGCACGATGACGATGGCGGGTCACGTGGCGGTCGGCGCCCGGGACGGGGTGGAGGGGATGGAGCAATTCCGCGACCGTGCCGTGGACCTCGTCATCACGGACATCTTCATGCCGAACCAGGAAGGGCTGGCGACGATCATGGAACTGCGGCGCAACGCGCCGACGCTGAAGATCATCGCGATCTCCGGCGGCGGCGCCCGCGCCTCGCTCGATGTGCTTCCGGTGGCCGAAGCCTTGGGCGCGCACCGCACCCTGCGCAAGCCCTTCACCCCGGGGGAGGTGATCGAGGTCGTGCGCGCCGTTCTGCAAGGGTGAGGTTCCCGCTCCGGTCGGCCCCCCCGGAATCGCGAAGCGCCGCTCTCCGGGGACAGCGGCGCTTCGAATTGGAGGATTCCAGCCGATTGACCTGACCGGGTCTTATGCGACGCTCTGGTCAGGGAGCCCGCAGTTCAGGCGGCGAGCCGTTCTTCCTGTACTCGCCGGCTCCGGCGGAGGCGCTCGAAGAGTTGCTGGACACTGTCGGGATTGATCCCGTCGCGCGCCATGACGGCGATCACGATCGGATCCTCGAGCAGTTCGGAAAGGGTCGGCGTCGTGTTGCGGTCCATGCGTCCCTCCCTTGTGTCCGGCCTCCCGGAGCCGTTGCCGTCCCGGAAGGGGGATCGGCGGACGGTCGAAGCCGGCAATGGCGATTGGCCTAATCCCTGCTGCGCGCTCGTCTCGGCTTTCGGTGTTCGGATCGCCGCTGGGGATATACCCCCTTCGGTCCGGATTGTGGGTTAAAAATACAATATGGAGACCATAACTCAGACGAGGTCGTATTGTCACCCGTCCTTTTGTCAAGAGTCGCTATATCTTTGTGTATTGCAGTATTAAGTCGCGGGGGGACGGAACGGGCAGCTCACGCCCGGTCCGGCCGTGCGCGCGTCAGGCTTGTCCCGGCCGCCGAATCGCTCGAGTCGGCCGCAGGGACCGTGACGTCGACCTGGACCCGCCGCACCCTGCCGTGGGACAGGCACAAGTCCGCGGCACGGTCGGCCAAATAATCGGCACCCGGTACATTGGATTCGCGGCAAAGACGACGCAAGTCTTCGACGATGTCCTCGTAGGACATCACCGCTTCGATGTCGTCGGGGAAGCCGGGGCCGGGATGGGTCACGGTCAGCGTCAGGTCGAAGCGGACTTGTGCCCGGTCGGCGCGGCCGGCGAGCGCGACGGAGGCGGCGAACCCGCGCACCAGAATGGTGTAGGTGAGCGGTGCGCCGCCCGGCTGGACCAGCACGGCCCGTTTTGCGCTATCGTCCGACAACAGACTCTCCCGGCCGGCGAGCGGGCGCCGGCATTGCGTTCAGCCCGGCACTATAGGCGGTGTGGTTGCCGCGTGCCACCGCGCTCGGGCCGGTTCAGAGCGCGTCAGCGATGCGCAGAACGGTTTCGCGGCCCGGCACCTCGTCGCGCAGGGTATCGATCCGCCGATTCAGGACCGGATGGATCGTGTCGGCCGCGATGTCCGCCAGCGGGCAGAGGACGAAGGCGCGCTCCGCCATGCGGGGATGGGGGATTTCCAGATCCGGCTCCGCCACCACCCGGTCGGCATAGAGCAGGATGTCGATGTCGATGGGGCGCGGTCCGAAGCGCAGGCCGCCGAGATCGCGGCCGAGCGACGCCTCGATCTCCTTCAGGAAACGCAGCAGTTCCGCCGGGCCGAGGCGGGTGGTGCCGCGCACCGCCATGTTCAGGAAGGCCGGCTGGTCGGTCACATACATCGGCGCCGTCTCGTAGAGGGCGGACTGCGCATCGATCTCCACCGCTCCGGCCAGCCGCCGGATCGCTTCGGCGAGGTTGGCGGCGCGGTCGCCCAGATTGCCGCCCAGTGCCAGATGGACCGTGACGGCGGAAGAAGGCGAGGAAGAGGGGGGCGTAAGCTCGGCCATGGCGTTGGCGGTCCCGATATGCTGGTATGGACGGATGGCGGGAGTCCTAGCAAATCAAAGCCTTCCCGTCATGCCGCCCGTCGCGTCGGGATCGCTCCGCCGCTTTCGGGAACGGACGGGCGGCGGCGGGGTTTCAGCATTCTATCAACCGGTTGAGAAGAACCCGGCGATGACACGATATTCTGGTGGAGGACGAGACATGGGTAGGGCAAGGACCGTGGGCGCTGCGATGATCCTTCTCGGCGGCACCGCCGCCATCCTTGCCGGCTGTGCCACCGGCCCCGACCCGGAGGTGGCGCGCCGCGCCCAGACCGCCATGGTGGGCATGCCCAAGGCCGACCTGCTGGCCTGCGCCGGGGTGCCTGACCGGCAGGCGACGGCCTCCGGCCGCGAATACTACAGCTATGTCGCCCGGCCGGCCGTCGCCTACAGCCCGGGCAGCAGCATCGGCATCGGCGCCGGCAGCTTCGGGGGCAGCGGCGGGGTCGGGCTCGGCCTCGGCTTCGGGGTGCCGGTCGGCGGCGGGACCTCGACGGGTTGCGAGGCGACGGTGGTGATCGGTCCGCGCGGCACGGTGGAGCAGGTCAGCTACCCGGCCGGCGCGTCGCTGTCGTCCTGCACGCCGATCGTCAGCAACTGCATGGCGCCGCGGGGGTGAAGAAGCCGGCGCTTAAGACTTTGAGATGAGGCGGCCGGGGCTGTCGCGGCGCCCGGCGATGCCATATTCTCGACCATAAGCCCGGCTGCAGCCGGGGCACCGACGCCCGCGAAGGGCCGCATCAGGGTTGGAGGAACCACGAACCATGGACATGAGTGGAAGCCATCGGATCGAGGCCGGTCGCGAGGTAGTGTGGGCGGCGCTGAACGATCCGGACATCCTGCGCCAGTGCATTCCCGGTTGCGAGGAAGTCATCCGGCAGTCCGACACCGAGATGACGGCCAAGGTGGTCGCCAAGGTCGGCCCGGTCAGCGCCAAATTCGCCGGCAAGGTCACCCTGTCGGACCTGGACCCGCCCAACGGCTACACCATCACCGGTGAAGGGTCGGGTGGGGCGGCCGGCTTCGGCAAGGGCGGCGCCACCGTGACCCTGTCCGACGAGGGCGGCGCCACGCTGTTGAGCTATACCGCCAAAGCCCAGGTCGGCGGCAAGCTGGCGCAGATCGGATCGCGGCTGGTCGACGCCACCGCCCGCAAGATGGCGGAGGAGTTCTTCTCCCGCTTCACCCAGATCGTCGGCCCCGCTCCGACCGAAGTGCCCGCCGCAGAGGTGCAGCCGGCGTCGGACCCGGTGGTGACGCCCACCGTCCTGGCTGAACCGGCGGTGACCGAACCGGCTGTTGCGGCCCCTGCCGCCCAGCCGGCAACCCGGCCGGCCGTCTATTCCGATCCTGCGACATCCTCCGCGGCCGTCCCGCCGAAGCCGGCTGCAGCGAAACCCGCCACGCGCGTGGCGGAGCCCCCGCCGGAGATCCCGCTGCCGCTGCCGATCGGCCGTGGTCTCGGCGGCGGCAGCGGCAACTTCTACGTTCCGTGGGCGGCGCTGCTCGTGGTCGTCGTCCTGCTCGCGTCGCTGGCCTGGATGAATTAGCTTGGCCAATTGTTCATTGGTCGTACGGCTGCATCAAAGGGGGTTTGAGACCCTTTTGGAATGTGTATGCTGCCGCGCGATTCCGGTCGGCGCCGTCGGCCGGTCGATCCATCGGAAGGGAAGCCGAAGAATGAAGAAGCTGTTGATGGGCGTTGCCGCCATCGCCGCGGTCGTGATGGGTGCCGGTGCCGCCCAGGCGGCCGATGCCGCCGCCGGCAAGGATGTCTTCAAGGTCTGCATGGCCTGCCACACCGCCGAGCAGGGCAAGAACAAGGTCGGCCCGTCGCTGTTCGGCGTCGTCGGCCGTCCGGCCGCCTCGATCGAAGGCTTCAAATATTCCGCCCCGATGAAGGAAAAGGCCGCCGGCGGCCTGGTCTGGACCGCGGAGAACCTGGACGCCTACATCAAGGCGCCGAAGGAGATCGTCCCGGGCGGCACGATGGCCTTCGCCGGCCTCAAGGACGACGCCAAGCGCGCCGACCTGATCGCCTTCCTGTCCGAGCAGAAGTAACGCCGCTCTCCCCCGGCCGCCGGCCGGGGATCCTGGACGGCAAAAGGGCCGGTGGCGATGCCACCGGCCCTTCGTTTATCGGGCTGATCCCAGGCCTGGTCCTTTGGTCCCGAGTCTCAGCCTGCGGCCGCGAGACTCTTGCTCGCCACCTCGTAGACGTCCGGCGACAGCCCCGGCGCCGCGACGATCCGCTGCAATTCGGCCTTCATCAGCCCCTGGCGGGCCGCGTCATAGCGCCGCAGGCGGGAGAACGGCCCCATCAGCCGGGCGGCAACCTGCGGGTTCATCGGGTCGAGGCGCAGCACCTGGTCGGCGAGGAAGCGATAGCCGGCACCGCCCGCGTCATGGAAACGGACCGGGTTGCCGTTGGCGAAACCGCCGATCAGGGCATAGACCTTGTTCGGGTTCCGGATCTCGAAGGCCGGATGGCCGAGCAGGGCGGTCACGCGCTCCAGCGTGTCGGCGCGGTGGGACATCGCCTGCACGCCGAACCATTTGTCGACCACCAGAGCCTCGCCCTTCCAGCGCTCGTAGAAGTCGGCCAGCGCCTTCTCCCCGTCCGGCGAGGCGGCGTTGGACAGGAACTGCAGCGCCGCGATCTCGTCGGTCATGCCCCTGGCGGTGCGGTACTGCGTCAGGCAGAGATCCAGCGCCTCGGCGTCCTCCAGCGCCATCAGATAGGCGAGGCACAGGTTCTTCAGCGCGCGCTTGCCGATGGCCGCGGCATCGACGGAGAAGGGCTCCTGGCTGCCGTTGCGGCGGTAGAGGTCGAGGAAGCGGTCGCGCAGGCGTCCGGCCAGCGTCTTGCGGGCGAATTCCCGCACCGCATGGATGGCATCGGGATCGACCACCGCCATCTGCGTGCCGAGATAGGCCTCGGTCGGCAGCACCAGCGCCTGGGCGGCGAAGGCGGGGTCGCGCTCCGCATCCTCCAGGATCTTGGCGAAGGCGTCGGCATAGCCCTCCGGCAGAACCAGGGCGCGCCCGGCCTGCTGGTCGGCGACGAGCCCGAGCAGGATGCGGGTGCCCAGGATCTGCCCGGCCTCCCACCGGTTGAAGGCGTCGCTGTCATGCGCCATCAGGAAGGTCAGGTCGGCGTCGGTCAGGTCGGTCTTCAGCTTCACCGGGGCGGAGAAGCCGCGCAGCAGCGACGGCACCGGCCGGGCCGGGATGTCGCGGAAGGTGAAGCTCTGGCTGTCCGCGGTGACATGCAGGATGCGGCTGGTGCCGTCCGCAGCCTCTTCGCCGTCCAGACGCAGCGGCAGGTCCTGCCCGTCGGGGCCGAGCAGACCGACCACCAGCGGGATGTGCATCGGCTGCTTGGTCGGCTGGCCCGGCGTCGGCGGCACCGTCTGCTTCACCGTCAGGGTGAAGGTCTTGGCCGCGGCGTCGAAGCTGCCGGCGATGTCCAGTTCCGGCGTGCCGGACTGCCGGTACCACAGCTGGAACTGGGTCAGGTCGACACCGCTGGCATCGGCCATGGCGGCGACGAAATCGTCGCAGGTCACCGCCTGCCCGTCATGGCGCTGGAAATAGAGATCGGTGCCCTTGCGGTACTTCTCCGGCCCCAGCAGGGTGTGGATCATGCGGATGACTTCCGCACCCTTGTTGTAGACGGTGGGGGTGTAGAAGTTGTTGATCTCGACATAGCTGTCCGGGCGCACCGGGTGGGCCATGGCGCCGGCATCCTCCTGGAACTGCACGGTGCGGAGCCCCTGGACGTCGGCGATGCGCTTCACCGCGCGGGAATGCATGTCGGACGAGAATTCCTGGTCGCGGAAGACGGTCAGCCCTTCCTTCAGCGACAGCTGGAACCAGTCGCGGCAGGTGACGCGGTTGCCGGTCCAGTTGTGGAAATACTCGTGCGCGACCACCGCCTCGATGTTGAGGAAGTCGGTGTCGGTCGCGGTTTCCGGCTTCGCCAGGATGTATTTGGTGTTGAAGACGTTGAGCGACTTGTTTTCCATCGCCCCCATGTTGAAGTCGCCGACCGCGACGATGTTGAAGATGTCGAGGTCGTATTCCAGCCCATAGACCTCTTCGTCCCAGCGCATCGACTTGACCAGCGAGCGCATGGCGTGGTCGATCTTGTCCTCGTTCCCCGGCTCCACATAGATGCGCAGGGTGACGTCGCGCCCCGAGGCGGTGCGGAAGCGGTCCTCGCCATGGACGAGGGTGCCGGCGACCAGCGCGAACAGGTAGCAGGGCTTGGGGAAGGGGTCCTCCCAGCGCGCCCAGTGGCGCCCGCCCTCCAGCTCTCCCGACGCGGCGAGGTTGCCGTTGGACAGCAGCACCGGATAGCGCGCCTTGTCGGCGGTGATGGTGGTGCTGTAGCGCGCCATCACGTCCGGCCGGTCGATGAAATAGGTGATCTTGCGGAAGCCTTCCGCCTCGCACTGGGTGCAGAAGTTGCCGGAGGATTTGTAGAGCCCCTCCAGCGCGGTGTTCTCCTGCGGCTTGATGCGGACGATGGTTTCCAGCGTGTAGCGGTCCGGCACCTCCAGCACGATCAGGTGATCGGGGGTGACGGTGAACTCGTCCGGTCCCAGCGTCCGGCCGTCCAGCGCCACCGACACCAGTTCCAGCCGCTGCCCGTCGAGCGACAGCGGCTCGGTCGCCGCCTCCGGACGGTCGGGGTTGCGGCGGATTGCCAGAACCGCGCGGACGGTGGTGGCGTCCTCGCCCAGATCGACGAACAGGTCGACCGTGTCGATCAGATGCGCCGGCGGGCGATAGTCCTGGAGCCGGATGGCCTTCGGCGTGCCTTTGTCCATGTGCCTTGTCTCTGGTCTGTCGTACGGAACGGCCCTGCGGGACGGGTCCGAGGGGACAGGAACTGTAGCAAGGCGGAACCGGGCTGTCTCTGGCGGGAATGGGGGGAATGGGGTCGGAAATCAGGACGGAGCTGGGGTGCCGGCCGGAGCCGGCAGCCGCCTTATTTCTTGACCTCGGCCACCTTCAGCAGGGTGAAGGCGCCCATGTTGTCGAGATATTGCTGATAGAAGAAGCGCCACTTCTTGCCGTTGCGCACCCCGACCAGCGTGACCTTCACCCCGTCGGTGCCGGGCACGTTCATGTATTGCGACTTGTGCAGCGTGGTGGCGTGCAGGCGCATGCCCTGGCGCAGGCCGGCCTCGTCGATGCGGCCCTGGGCGGTCTGCAGGTTGCCGTGCGAGGCGGAATAGGTGCCGCCGCCATGGTCGCTGAAGCCGAAGGAGCAGCCGTCCATCGCCGGCGTGAACATCACGTCGGCCTCGTCGTCCAGCACCACCAGATGCTTGAAGTCCTGGTCATAGGGCAGCCAATAGGCGCTCCAGTTTCCCGGCCGGTTGCCCTGTTCGTAGCGCAGCGACCAGACGGCGGCGTTCTTCGTCTTGAACTGCGAGATGACGCCGGTGCCCTTCCGGGTGCAGGTCATGCCGTCGTCGTCCAGGCTGAAGTTCTTCACGCCGCCGACGCGGTAGTTGGGCTGGTAGGCCTGGTACTGGATCAGGATCAGGTTGTTCTTGAGGAAGCTTTCGGGATTCGCGACCAGATCGGCGACGTTCGGCATGTGCGGACCTCTCCTGTTCGCGAAGTCAGATGACGCCGGTGACGGACCGTTTGAACCCGGCCTCCGTCTCGCTGCCCGAGAGGAACCAATAGGGCTTCATCATCGCGAACTGCTGGTTGTTGTCGCGCAGCAGCACATAGGCGCAATAGACGGTGCCGTCCTCGGGTCGCAGGAAGGCGGAAATCCAGGCGTTCTGCTTGGTGCCGATGTGGGCGGCATGGCCAAGCTTGCGCGTGATGTCGTTGCGGTAGCCGACCAAAGTCGCCTTATGCCCCGGACGGAATGGTAAAGCCGCGAGTGCCTGATAGTCCTGGAGAATGGTGGGGTTGCCGTCGTTGCTCCCGTCCTCGGCATACCACTGGACCACTTCGTTGTAGTCGTTGAACCGCGCATTCGCCCGGTCGTAGCGCGCCTGCTTCTGGCCGTCGGTATGACCGGCGGCAGCCTTCTTCAGAAAGCTGATCAGTCCCATTGCTCCACCCCTTCCGATGTTCTTGGCCGATGTTCTTGAAGCGACGCTAGCAGAGCAATCGAGGGGTCGCAAAAGGATAGAGGTCCATACCAGCGTATGACATTCGGGGGTGTTGGGCAGCCACGCTGATGGTTAAGAGACCTTATGGTTGCTTTGTCTTCCCGTTGTGCTTGCCACTATCGACATATCCCCCGCGCCCTGGCATGTTCAGGTTGATTGTGCATGAAGGTATTCGTCATGAGGGGGCATTGTTGGTGATGATGAAGCGGTTTGTAGTAATCGTCGCAGGTCTATGCGTGATGGGCAGCCTTGCCGGTTGCGCGACGCAGGGTCAAAGCCGCTACAGCTTCCAGGATGTCGGTCGGGCATCGGCGGTTGAGTTTGGAACGGTGGTCGCTTCCCGCCCAGTCGATATCCGCGGCCAGAACACCGGCGTCGGTGGCGTCGTCGGTGGGACGGCCGGAGGGCTGGCCATGTCGAACGTCGGCCGTGGAAGCGGCAACGTCGCGGCGATCCTGGGCGGCGTCCTCGTGGGTGCCGCGGTGGGTGCGATCGCTGAACAGGCGGCGAGCGACCGTGTCGGGATCGAATACACCATCACCCTCGCCAACGGAAAGACCATCACGATCGTTCAGGAGCAGGCGGCGGGCGACCGGGTGTTCAACCCGGCCGACCGGGTGATGGTCCAGGCCAGCGGAACCTATCAGCGCGTGCTGTCCGCCGACCATCTGCCGAACCAGATCGCCCGTCCGCAGGGCATCAAGGTCGTCGATTGAAAACCCTCAGGATTGAAAAAGACATGAAGAAGCTCCTGGCTTGTGCCCTGCTTGCAGCCCTGGTTTCCGGCTGCGCCCTGACCGAGGACGCGATCCCGGTCAAATACTCGGCTCCCGCCAATATCTCGGTGGTCCAAGGCGCCAAGGACGTCACCATCAGCGTTTCGCCGGCCGATGGGCGTGTCGCCAACCGCGACCGGGTGTCGACCAAGAAGAATGGCTACGGCATGGAGATGGCGAAGATCACCGCTTCGAACGACATCGTTGCGGAGGTGGGGCAAGCCGTCCAGACCGAGTTGTCGTCGCTGGGATTCAACGTCGGCCCTGGTGGAATCGCCATCACGGTGCAGACCACCAATTTCTACAATGACTTCAAGCCCGGATTCTGGACAGCCGAGGCCGTGGCGGAGGTCGCGTTCGATCTGACCGCCAAGCGCCAGGACGGCACCCTGATCTACAGCCGCAGCTATCGGGCGGTCGGCGTCAACAAGGACGTCATGCTGATGATGGGCGAACAGGCCGCGCCGGCCCTGTCGGCCGCGCTGAGGGACGCGGTCCAACTGGTCGTCCAGGATGCGAACCTTCATCAGGCGCTTGTGCAGGCCGGATCCAAGCCGAAGGTTGCCGGGCTGCCTACATCGTGAGGTCAGGTTTTCCGGTGTTCGACTGACGCGTAGAGAGACGAGCTTGCCTTCGGGTGGGCTCGCGGGATGGTCGATGAACGCAGTAATTGAGTGGGGTAGTATTGATTTTATGCGAATAAATTCTCTTTACGATCTGCTTGAAGTATTTAATCTTGAGGAGACATATGCATGAGATTATCCTGAAAAATAGGATTTTCGTCTAGAACATGCTCAGCCGTTCCATCTGCAATCGACGAATTGGCCAATTTGTTTTTGACTGACGCAAGCTAATGTGCCCACACCGTAATGGCTCTAATCAAAATATGTTCGAAAGGGAGATTGTAGGTAAGAATTGAAAAACTGCTCTTGCGCATTTACAGTTTTTGCGAAAATATGATCTCGTAATAACATTTAAACCCTGTGTGAAGACAAAACCAAAACCTGAGGATGAGACCGAAAATGGCGAAGTTCATTAGTGTGTTTAATAACAAGGGTGGAGTTGGGAAGACTACATTAACGTGGAATGTTGCTGATGCTCTTGCAGAAAAAGGAAAAAGAGTTCTTCTTATTGATTTCGATCCTCAATGCAATTTATCCATTGCAATGCTCGGCGCTGATGCATTCAAATCACTTGTTTCCAATGCGGTTCAACCCAGAACAGTTCGCTCATTCCTTCAAGGTTATCTTCAAAATACCGGACCAGGTCCAATATCTATTCATGATGGTCCTCATACGAATGAGAACGTGAAGATTGTAGCCGGAGATTTCTGGCTAAACGTTTATTCTGACTCCTTGAGCGTGGGCAATGATCTCCTTACCGGAAATGGAATAGCAAAATTTACGGCAATTAGAACTTTAGAGGCAAAATTGCGTGAAGATGGAGAGGTGTTTGATTATGTTATGATCGATCTTCCACCTTCTTTTGGAGGCTTAGTAAGATCTGCGCTTTACTCTTCTGATTATCTTGTCATACCATGTACATCAGACACATTTAGTGAATATTGCATTAGCTTGATTGCTCAAATGCTTCCTCAGTTCATTGCCGATTGGGAAAATGGCATCGTTCGCTTTAAGCAAAATAACTATGGCTCTCCTGAGTATGACAACCTAGGAAAGCCTCAGTTTTCTGGATGGATTTTCAATGGGTATGATACTAGGTCAAGGAAAATGCTTAGAGCTGATCAAGCGCATTACCACAATATTGATGAGTCGAATAATAGGCTCGCGGAAAATCTTAATCAACATGTGAAATCTTATGCAGCGGTGAGAGAGATTGATGGAGAAAGTTACAATATAGGGAAAGTAGAGGACATGAATGTTCTTATGCAGAATAGCCTTTGGCTAAATGTTCCTGCAGCGAAGCTTGATCAACACAAGCAAGTAAAAAATTTAACTGGTGATAAACAGAAATGGTCTGAAGCTCAGTTGAAATTGATTGGGAAAGTCAGGAGACAAATAAATGCCATTGCCGATAAAATCATTCAAGAGCTTAAATAAATATTAGATAAAACTACTCTGATTAAATGTATGATTTCAACAGAGGGCCCGTCAATTCTTCTTGCGGGGCCCTCTTTCAAGATTTATGCACTGCTACGCTTTAGTCCCCCCGCCATTCGTACGAAATAAACTCCACATTGGATGAGTCACGAGCACCCCTAATTTTGCAATCGCTCATCTAATCGGTTGCTATAAGGTGGTCAGGCGCTAACAGAGTTTCTCCGCCTTTGCATAGATGCCCACACCTACAAACGCAACCCTCGCTGGTTAGCACTTTGCAGGGCACAGAATACTAACGACGCCAATCAGTCCCCCGATTAGCAGACACTCACAGACCCGGCAGTAGCTACACGGCCCAAAATGGAGGCGCTGAAAGAGTTCAACGGGGGCGATAACGATCGGCTGTAAGCCTAAATAATTATTCGATATCTCCAAAGGAATATTTGCCGATAGAACAGTGGAGACTTAAGGGCGCTGATTTGTCCCTAATATACAGCTTGTCCTCGACTGAAGACGCAATGCTCCATGCGAACGAAGATTTTTGTGATTCGTCGGAAAGCGAGGCTTTCGTCCACGAGCTATCGCTGGCAGCTGCGTCAATACCAAGAGCTAAAGCGTACTTTTAACCGCAATCAACGCTCTGGCCTATTTTGTGGCGGAAGAGGTGTCTTCAGAACAAGGCGTTTGCTGGTGTCCGCTAGCGTCCGCTAATATTCGATAAGCCATTGATCTGAGCGGAACTATTTTCCGCCAGCGTCCACGCTTGTCCATTGCCATCCGCCTGCACCCGAAACAGAATGTGGGGTGAGGTGTGGGGTAGGATTGGCAGGGAATCGAAATGACCAAGCGAACCGGGAGGCACCCCGAAAAGGCCCTGACTGCGGTTGCAGTGCGCAACGCCAAGCCCGGCCGGCATGCGGACGGCAACGGGCTGTATCTGGAGGTGGACGAGTCGGGCGCCCGGCGCTGGCTCCTGCGGATCATGGTGCAGGGGAGGCGGCGGGATATCGGGCTGGGCTCCACGTCCCTGGTGTCGCTGGCCGAGGCGCGGGATACGGCGACGGCCATGCGCAAGGTGGCCCGTGCCGGCGGCGACCCCTTGGCCGAGCGTCAGAAGGCTATGCGCGTCGTGCCGACCTTCGAGACCGCGGCCCGCGCCTGCCACACCGATCACAAGGACTCGTGGAAGAACGGAAAGCACGCTGACCAGTGGCTCACCACCCTGGAAACCTATGCCTTCCCGGTGATCGGCGCCATGACGGTGGACAAGATCGGCATGCCCGAGGTGCGGGACGTGCTCTCGCCGATCTGGCTGGAGAAGCCCGAGACGGCCCGCCGGGTGCGCCAGCGGATCGGGACGGTGCTGGACTGGGCTGCGACCAAGAACTACCGGGAAGGCGAGAACCCGGTGCGTTCCGTGGTCAAGGGACTGCCGAAGCAGAAGGACACGGCCGAGCACTTCACCGCCTTGCCCTATGACGACGTGCCGGCCTTCCTGACCAAGCTGCGGGTGACCGACCAGACCGGCCCGGTGGTCAAGCTGGCGATGGAGTTCCTGATCCTGACCGCGGTGCGGTCGGGGGAGATGCGAGCGGCCGTGTGGCGGGAGATCGACACCGCGGCCAAGCTGTGGACGATCCCGGCGGAGCGGATGAAGGCCGGCAAGCCGCATGTGGTGCCGCTGGCGCCGCGCGCCCTGGAGCTGCTGGAGGAAGCCCGCAAGCTGGCCCGCAAGCCGGATGACGTCGACGCCCTGGTGTTCGAGGGCAGCAAGCCCGGCAAGCCCATGTCGGACATGACCCTGACCATGGTGCTGCGGCGGATGAAGGTGGAAGCTACCGCCCACGGCTTCCGCTCCGCCTTCCGCGACTGGACGGCCGAGACGACGAACACCCCCAGCGACGTGGCGGAGATGGCGCTGGCCCACACCATCAAGAACAAGGTGGAGGCCGCCTATCGGCGCGGCGATCTGCTGGAGAAGCGGCGCGTGCTGATGCAGCTGTGGGCCGATTTCTGCCAGGGGGCTAAGGCCAACGTGGTGCCGTTGTCGGCCGCAAAGAAGCGGAAACGTGCAGGTGATGCCTGATTTCCGGTGTAACCGGTGTAACCGGTGTAACCGCATTGATTTTATTGACGGTTTTTCGGTTACACCAGCTCGGAAGCATGGTGTAACCGGTGTAACTGCGTGGTGTAACCGGCCGATCAGTGCATCGCGCGAGCCGAGGTTACCGGGGTTACCAACCGGGGATTACCGGCGCTCCGGAACGACGAAGCCCGCCACGGTAGGAGCCGGGCGGGCTCTTCTAATTCAGAGAAGAAGCGTCAACTTTTATTATTTTATATCTCTCGCTGCTCCGTCCTCTTTGTATTCGAATACATTCATCAATTCTAATGCGTGCTTATATTCTGGAAGGCCGTAATTTTTCCTGAGCAATTCGGCAATTTTCAAAGAAGCGATACCAATTCTTCTTGATACAACAATAAATTCATTAGCTCCGCCTTCGTTGTCATTAATTTCTATTTCAAAGTCTATATAATATTGAGCTTCTTTTACTTCATTTCTAAAAGAGAGAGCCGCCTCTGCTAGATCTACGTTTAAACATTTCCAGTCTGAATCAGTTGGATATTCAGGAATTTTTGGCAACATAATATACATGTTTCCAACTGCTCCACCTGTTGTAAAGTAGTTTTGATTGCTGGCCATAAGGTTTTGGCACTCATGAGCGAACCCCTCTAACGTAGTAGCCAACCTTATAGCTAAAAAAGTTCCCTCCCTCTTTACTCGATTACTTTCTATCTTTTCTTCATTACGAGAAGTCAAATAGTGACTAATTATCGAGTTTAATATTGCACTAAGAACCCCTGTTCCGAGAACTATTTTGATTATATCTGTAAAATTCACCGGAATTTTCCTTACTTTCTAACATATCCAATGTTTTGTTTCATTTTGCCTAAGCTGTGCAATTCATGCATTGCCTCTCTTCAACCTAACGCCAGCACCACCCCCATTCTCCGGAATGAACTCGACGCCGGCCGCTTCCAGGGCTGTTTGGATCGCGGCAAGGGTGCGCGGCTGAAGCTCTTCACCACGCTCCAGCCGTGACACAGTGTCAACCGACACGCCCGCTTCCTTCGCAAGGTCGCGCACACCCCACCCCACGGCAGCCCGAGCCATTTTGCTCTGTACGGCGGCAATCGTCATGACGTTGTACCGATTTCCTGTTGATGTCCCGATGGGATAATGATATCGGTACATTATACCGAAAACAGTACGAGATGCAACATCCGACGGACCCATTGCGAGCATTTCTCGCCACGCCCAAGCCTTGCCCGCCGTCGGTCCGCAGCCAGCCCCTTCAGGAGCCCACCATGGATAAGACCTGCACCCCGCTTTTTCGTGCAATCTCCGATGTGGAGTCGCCATTGACTTCCGCCGAGGCTGCCGTCACCACGCTCAACATAATCACCAATGGCCTGGGAAGAGGAGATGAGGAGGCCGCCATCGTCTACCTCGCGGACATGATCGAAACCCACCTCAGCGATCTCCGGAAGCGCTTCCGTAAAGCCTGGGACCTTGCGCGCATGGCCTCCATCGACGGGCCGGCGGAACGCATCGCCAGCGCGGTGGACACATCGACCATCATCCCCTCGCTCGACCAGACCTTCGCCGCCGCCAGCGCCATGGTGCTCACCCTGTTCGATGAGCACGCTGCCGCCGCCAAGGCCGGCTCCGACAACCTGCCGGATCATCTGGTGGTGGAAGCGTGCGACATCCGGCGCGCCGTGTTCACCACGCCGCCCAAGACGTCGGCCGACGCGATGGCCGTGCTGGAGCTGCTGGCGCATGACGTTGCCGGCATGGGCCAGGGCAATCAGGTGGAGGCGCAGGAAACCGCCTTGGCGCTGCTGCGCGACTTCATGAAGTCCGTCGCCGGATAGAGAGTTGCAACCGTCTCGCGCGCCTGATCGTCATCCCTTCCGATGGGCTGCCATCCGGCAGGCGGACGAACAGAAGATCGCATCGGCCCGGTTGGCTTCGAAGTATTGGCTGCACTCGCTGCAACGCTTGTACTTCGTTCCTTCCGCCAGAGATTGCGCCGCGCTGTACATCAACTCCGCTGCAAGACAGGTGGCGCGGACATTCAAAAGCAGGCCGGCTTGACCAACCTCGAAATATCCTTTGCCCCGCATCGTGGAGAGATGGTTCTGCACCCTGCGCTTGATCGGATCGGACTCAAGGCCATTCGTCAGGATTTCACGCCCGGCTTGGTCCCTCTGCGACCACAGGGCGGCAACCTCTGAAAGCTCCGTGTGCAGCGCCTGCCAGAAGCTCTGATCTTCGCCCCACTTCTCGGTAGGTCCCCAGCGGGTGGCAAGAGCCGCGACGTCCAGCGGAGCGTCGACAACGCGACGCCATACTGCTGGCACGTCCTGCGGGGTGTAGCTGGCCTCGACACCACCGATGACGCTGCGGATGACCTGGACATTGCCATCGTGGTCCACCATCGCCCCCGAAATCGGGCGTCTCCAGCTTAAAGCGTCCATTACGAACCACCTCGTTCAGTACGGCTGGTATCGTATCGTTCGCGCTTTACCCGTTGCAAGCCCCTTCGGACGCTGTTACGCATATAGCCGTAACGAACGCTCTTTTCCCCATGGAGGCTCTTATGGCCAAGCGGTTCATGACCATCGCCGAGTTCTCGACCGAAACCGGGCTGCCGCGCCCGACCGTCCGCAATCTGGTGCGCTACAGCAAGCTCCGGGGGACCAAAATCGGGCGCGCGTGGCTGATCCCCGCCGATGAAGTTGACCGTTTGGCCGCCCTGGCTGACGAGCGAATCGAGGTCCCGGCCGAGCAGGTGGACCGGCTGAGCTCCCCGGCCGGCGAGCACATCGAGGCCGACTGATGGATCGGGAGGGACACACCATGGCCAAGGTTGATCGCGGCCAGCCGGGCAAGGTCCCGGAGCCGCCCCGCGTCGACAAGGCGGGCTATTCGGTGCCCGAGTTCTGCTATGGCGCCGGCATCGGCCGGTCCAAGGCGTACGAGCTGATGGGAGACGGTCTCATCCGCTTCGTCACCGTCGGGCGCCGCAGGATCATCACCGATTCGCCCGCCGCCTTCCTGGCGCGGCTGGCCGGCAACACGGGAGGTTGAGCCATGCCCGACGCTCCCGCCCCCCTATCCACCAAGGCGCAGATCATCCCGGCTATCGGCTGGTTCGCTGAATATGTCGACGACTTGGGCATTGCCGGCGGTCGCCCGATCCGCAACCGGTTGGCCGCCTGGGCGCTGCTGACCGAGGTGGGGAGCGAAGGGCAGCCCGTCATGAAGCTGGTCGGCTTCCTGCCGGAAGGCGATCAAGCCGACCGGCTGCACGGCTTTCTTCGCTACGGCTGGGCCCCGGTCACCAAGCCGCAAGATCCGTGGGGGGACTGACCATGCGCGCCCGTCTCGACTTCGAGCGGATCAACGCCGCCGCGCTGGCCGTGCTGCCGGTGCTGGTGGCGCGCTGGCTCCCGGACGGCTGCCGGGCCGGTGTGGAGTGGGTGGCGCTCAACCCGCGCCGTGCTGATCGCAAGCCGGGATCCTTCAAGGTGAACCTCACCACCGGCAAGTGGGGTGACTTCGCCACCGGAGACCGGGGCCGCGACGTGGTGTCCCTGGCCGCCTTCCTGGCCGGCTCCACCCAAGCCGAGGCGGCCCGGAACCTGTCCGACATGCTGGGAATGAGATGATGCCCGATGACAATGCCGGCATGTTCGCGCCGTTGACGCCCGAGGAAGCCAAGGCCAGCCGAGCGGCCGGGCCGGCGAAGGGTGCCGACAAGGTGCCTATCCTGCCGGTGCCCGAGCGCGCGCCGCCGGTTTCCAACTTCAAACATACGAAGCACGGCGCCCCGTCAAAGCTCTGGCCCTACCATGACGCCGCCGGTCGGCTGCTGGGCTACGCCGCGCGCTTCGATTACACCGCCAGCGACGGCACCCCAGCCAAGGACGTGTTGCCGCTCACCTATTGCGACCTGGGAGGCACCAAGCGCGGTTGGCGCTCGAAGGGCATTCCCGATCCGCGGCCGCTCTACAAGCTGCCCGAGCTGATCGCCCGCTCCGACGCCTTGGTGATCGTCACCGAGGGCGAGAAGGCCGCCGATGCCGCCGCCGAGCTGCTCCCCGAGTGCGTGACCACCACGCCGATGCACGGCGCCAAGTCCCCCCACAAGACGGACTGGTCCCCGGTGACGGGCCGTGAGGTGGTGATCTGGCCTGACCATGACGAACCGGGCGCCTCCTTTGCCCAAGCCGTTGCCGAGCTGGCGACGAAGGCGGGGGCCGCCCGCGTCCGGGTGGTGAAGGTGCCCGCCGACTGGCCGTCCGGATGGGATCTTGCCGACGAACCGCCGGCTGGTGTCACGGTGGAGACATTGCGCGCCATGATCGAGGCTGCCGGGCCGTGGGAGCCGCCGCCCAAGGCCCCCGCCGGCCAGCGCCGCGGAATGCCGCCGGAAATGCTCGCCTTCGTCATGCGCGACTATGGCCTGTATCACCGCGACCCCGACACAGGCGATACCCTACTGTCCGGGCCGTTCGAGGTGGTGGCCGAGACGCGCGACTCCACCGGCGGAAGCTGGGGCGTGCTACTAGCGTGGAAGGATCCGGATGGGCGGCGCCACGAATGGGCAATGCCCCGGTCCATCCTGGCCGGCGACGGAACCGAGTTCCGCCGTGTCTTCCTCGATGGGGGACTGTTCGTCGCGCCGGGCCGGAAGGCGCGCGACATGTTCATGGTCTACCTCGCCAATGTGCGGGCGGAGACCTATGCGACCTGTGTCGATCGCACTGGCTGGCATGGCCGGGTCTATGTGTCGGCGACCCAAACCTATGGGGACACCCAGGGCGACCCTGTGATTCTGCAGGGTGTCACCGCAGCGGCCGACACCAAGCCCCGTGGCACCCTGGACGGATGGCAGGACGAGGTTGCGGCGCTGGCCATCGGAAACAGCCGGCTTGCCTTCGCCTTGTCTGCCGCCTTTGCCGGCCCGCTGCTCTACCTGCTGAATGCCGAGTCCGGCGGGCTGCACTTCCGCGGCGCCTCGTCGATCGGCAAGTCGAGCATGCTCACCGTTGCCGCATCCGCCTGGGGCTGCCCGGTCTACAACTGGCGGGCCACCGACAACGCGGCCGAGGCGCTGGCCCGTGCCGCGAACGATGCCCTGCTCTGCCTGGACGAGCTGGGACAGGCGGACGGCCGGGCAGCCGATGCCATGGCCTACATGCTCTCCAACGGCGTCGGCAAGGCCCGCATGGCGAAGGACACCAGCGCGCGGCCGGTCATGACCTGGCGCGCGGTGTTCGTCTCCACTGGCGAGATCGGCTTGGCGGAGAAGGTGGCGGAAGCCGGCCGCAGGACGCGGGCCGGGCAGGAAATCCGAATCCTCGACATTCCCGCTGATGCTGGCGCCGGGCTGGGGGCGTTTGAGGCCCTGCATGGATCCGTCGACGGCGACGCCTTCGCCCGCCGGCTTCGGCTGGCCACCGAGACGCACCGCGGGCACGCCGCCCATGCCTTCCTCGAGCGCATCACCGCCGGTGACCTCGACGAGCTGGCCACCGCCGTCCGGGCCGGTGGCGATCGGTGGAAGGCCGAGCATCTGCCAGCCGGTGCGGATGGGCAGGTGCAGCGTGCCGCCGGCCGCTTCGCCCTGATCGCCGCCGCGGGCGAGCTGGCCGCCACGATGGGCGTGCTGCCCTGGCCGGATGGTGAGGCCAGCCGCGCCGCTGCGGCATGCTTCACTGCCTGGATTGAGGCGCGGGGCGGCAAGGGGCCGGCCGAAGTCACCGCCGGGATTGCGCTGGTTCGGGGCTTCCTCGAAGCCCACGGCATGAGCCGCTTTGAACCGGCCTGGGAGACCGACGCCACCGGCCAGCCGATGGAGTCCCGCACCATCAATCGTGTGGGCTTCCGCCGCAAGGACGCGCTGGGCCAATGGGAATTCTACGCCATGGCCGAGGGCTTCAAGGAGATGACCAGGGGCTTCAACTCCAAGGAGCTGGCGGCCGAGCTGGTCAAGGCGGGGATGCTGCTGGCCGACAACAACGGGAAGACGTCCAAGTCGGTCAAGGTTCCCGGCCATGGGTTGGCGCGCCTCTACCACTTCCCGGCCAATGCGCTTTGCGATGGCGCCGAAGATGCGTGACCTGTTCGCACGGTGGGCAGGTCCAGTTACACCGCCCGGTCACACCGGTTACACCGCCCCCAAGACGGGGTGTAACCGGAAAAAATCCAGCGATATCAATGCGGTCACACTGGTTACACCGGTCACACCAGAAAACTGGGCACTCCGACACGCCGAACGGTCGCAAGACCTGCTCGACGCCTTCGAGGAACGGGCCGCCATCCTCGAATTTGATGGCCGGCTGTCGCGCTCCGAAGCCGAGCGCCGGGCAAGGCTCGAAGTGTCCGGGCAGGCTGCCGCCGGCTAACCCGAGGGGGGTGGTCGAAAGTCTGGGGGCCACGTTGCCGGGGGACCGCGCCTCCCCCCATTCAGAGTTTTTTCCCCTCCGGATGAATTTGAGGTGCGCACTTTGCCCCTGTGATGCGCACTTCGGCTGCTAACAAATGCCGGGATTTGCAGGCTCTAAACGGCAGTTTCGCGCGGGTTTCCAAAGGGTTGATTGCTGCGCGCTTGCTAACCTCTGCTAACCCTCCAGCAAGTGCGCAGTGCGCACCGGGTGCGCACTGCGCACTTCTACATTTTGTCTATTGTAGTTTCTACAAATGAAGATAACCTCCACCTCATTCGGATTTTCTCCAAATGAGGTGGCTCGATGCGAGCTCGGCAATTCGAAAGCTTGATGACGACCCTGGCCAACTGGCCAGCATCGGACTTGGATGTTCGCACCCGCCAGCTTCGAGAACGCGACATGCTTCCCAAGGGCGGCCGCGGTCTGCATGCGCCGGACATTGGTCCGGACCACGCCGCGACCATCCTGATTGCAATGGCTTCCGCGTCGAAGGCAGTGGATGCCGGCGTTCGCGTGCTCGACTACTGGGGTCTTGCTTCCGCCGCCATCGTCGACGGCCTGGGCGCTGCGACCTTCCACGATGGTTTGACCGCTGTTCTGTCCGACCCCGCCCTTGCGAACCGCGTGGACCACGTTCGGGTGTGCCGCTCCTGGCCGGAAGCTCGCATCAGCATCCAGGGGGCGGAGCTGGTCTATCGGAATCCCTGCGCCCCGATCGACAAGTCGCATGTTCGGGAAGACCTGACCTTTGACGGCGCCTTGATCCACCAACTTGCCATCGTGCTCAAAACCGGCGGAGCGTCCGCCGCTTATCAGGAGTGACCACATGAAAGCTCGGCTCTCTTCTTCGGTGCCGGCGGCTCTGTTCGCGATGCTGGCCGGCGCCTTCGCCCTCTATGTCTTCACCCCCACCGCCGCGCTGGCCGCCACCATGCAGGGCACGCCGTTTGACGCGGGCGCCCTGGCCGACCTTCTGCCGTTCGCCCTGGGTGGCTTCACCCTGAACGAGCTGCGCCAGAAGCGGTCCAAGCTGATCGACCAGATGGAGCAGTTGACCAAGGGCGAGCTGACCGAACAGACCCGCAGCCAGTTCGACACGCTGGAAGCCGAGGTGAAGACGCTCGACGATGATATTCGCCGTGCTCAGTTGGTGGAGGACACGCGCCGCGCTGCTGCCGCAGCTCAGGCGTCACAGGGCGACCTCATCGAGCAGCGCGCCCAACAGCACCCGGTGGGTGGTGGCGCTGTGCCGGTGGGCGAGCAGCGCGCCGAACCCGCAACTCGGATCATCGGCAACGACGGCGACAGCGTGCGCGCCCTGACGCTGCGCCAGTCGGTGCGCTCCGCCTTCCTGCCCGACCATCGGAACGGCCAACGCGACGATCTGAACCTCGGGCGCTACTTCCGGGGCATGGTCACGGGCGATTGGGCTGGCGCCGAGCTCGAGCGCCGCGCCATGAGCGAGGGCGTTCTGGCCGACGGCGGCTACACGGTCCCGACCGTCCTCTCCGCCGACGTGATCGACGCCGCCCGCAATCAGACCCGGGTGCTGCAGGCTGGCGCACTGACGATCCCGATGACCAGCCAGACCATGCGCATCGCTCGCGTGCTGACCGATCCGGCGCCTGGTTGGAAAGCCGAGAATGCCGCCATGGCGGAAGGCGCCATGACGTTCGAACCGGTGGATATGAAGGCTCGCACCCTGGCGGTGCTGGTCAAGCTCAGCCGGGAGCTGTTCATGGATTCGGCCAACGTCGAGTCGGTGGTGCGCAACGCCCTTGCCGCCGGGCTGGCGCTGGAGCTCGATCGGGTGGCGTTGTTCGGCACGGGCGTTGGCGAGGAGCCCAAGGGGCTGCTGAACACGACCGGCATCCAAACCGTCACCGTATCCGCCAACGGCGACGTTCTGACCAGCTATGATCCGTTCTCCATCGCCGTCGAGAAAGTGGCCGAGGCCAACGGGCAGGCGAACGCGGTGATCTTCTCGCCGCGCACCGCCGGTACGCTGGACCGCATGAAGGACAGCACCGGCCAGCCGCTCATGGCTCCGGAGAGCTTCAAGGCGCTGACCAAGCTGCCGACCAAGCAGGTTCCGAACAACCTCACCCACGGCACGGCGACGAACGCCAGCGTCGCTGTGGTGGGCGAATACCCCAACCTGCTGGTGGCGGTTCGCGAGAACCTCGTGATCGAGATGAGCAACGCGGCCGGCGACGCCTTCAGCAAAATGCAGGTGTGGATCCGTGCGTTCCTGCGCGCCGACATCGCCGTTGCGCGCCCGGACAAGTTCTGCACAGTGCCGGGCATCATCCCGGCGCCCTGACAGTCCAGGAACGCGGGGAGCTTGTGATGATGGAGCGCCCCGCGATGCGCCGGCTTCCTACCGGTGCCGATCAAGTCGGAGAGTGATCGCAACAACCCCGACAGCCTGCGGCCTACAGCGGCGGCGCGGCAGGCACAAAAGCCCCCGGTGAAGCCCGGGGGCTTTTCTATTGGCCTATCCGCGAACGTCCGCTGACAGCGGCGTCAATCCACCGAAAAATGTGGGGTAAACTGTGGGGGACGCATCTTCCAGAAATGAAAAAGCCCAAGCAAATCAATTGCTTGGGCTGATTTCGTGGCGGAAGAGGTGGGATTCGAACCCACGGTAGGCTCACACCTACGGCGGTTTTCAAGACCGCTGCCTTAAACCACTCGGCCACTCTTCCTTCGGCCCACGGAAGTAGCGAATGAGCGCGGATGGGTCAAGCGTCGCGCGGTCCCCGTGCGCGATTTGCGCGTCAGCTCCGGATCGGACGGCCGAGCGTTCGCAGGCGGCGCCTCGGCTTCGGGGGCGACGGGTTGTCGGAGAAGTCGGGAAGGCTGGGCGCGCGGGCGATGGTCTTGCGGATCAGGTCGGCCGTCGCGTCCAGATCCTCCAGCATGTCGCCCGTCGCACTATTGGCATAGCGCGGACCCAGCAGGCGGGTGCGGGTCTGGTCGATGCTGCGCAGCTCCGGCTCGAACAGGTCGCGGGCGCCGATCGGCAGCACCTGATCCTCGCGCATGCCGGAGAAATAGCGGCGCATCGACCGTACCAGCATCCGGGTCAGCAGCAGGTCCATCCGCTCGAACTCGGCGTGCAGGTCGCTCAGACGCGCCTCCTCGATGCCCTGCAGGCGCTCCTCGGTCAGGATGAACAGGGCGCGGATTTCCTCCACCTTCCGGCGGAAGTCGAGAAAGGAGGCGAAGCGGTCGCTGTCCATGTCGCGCTGTGCCCGTTCGGCCAGCCGGGAAGCCTCCGACGCTTGGCGTTCCAGCGCCGCCAGCAGCCCCTTCACCTCGTCCCGGCTGTCCTTGCGCCCCCAGGCCATGCCCGCCCTTCGCTTCCAGGGTCATCGCAGGCACCGGAAGCGAATCCAAGGTGCTGCGATCATCCTAGAAGAGAAAGTTTTAACGAAATGCTGCCGTTCAGGCGATTCCGCATCCGGGAAATCCCGGCCCGCGGTCAGGCGTCGCGCAGTTCCAGAACCACCGCGGTGTGGTCCGACGCCTTCTCCGCCCCGCGCGGCCCGCGGTCGATGCTGCAGCCGGCCAGACGGTCCGCCGCTTGCGGCGACAGCAGGAAATGGTCGATGCGCAGGCCATTGTCACGCGGCCAGCTGCCGGCTTGGTAATCCCAGAAGGTATAGGCGCGGTCGTCGTCATGCAGGGCGCGATAGGCTTCGGTCAGGCCGAGATTCAGCAGGGCGCGGAACTTGGCCCGCGACTCCGGCCGGAACAGCGCGTCGCCGGCGAAGGCCTGCGGCGAGAAGACGTCGCGCGCCTCGGGGATGATGTTGTAGTCGCCGCCCAGCACCACCGGGATCTCCTGCGCCAGCAGGCCGCGGGCATGGTCGTACAGCCGGTCCATCCAGCGCAGCTTGTAGGCGAACTTCTCCCCCGGCACCGGGTTGCCGTTGGGCAGGTAGAGCGAGGCGATGCGCACGCCGGACACGGTGGCCTCGACATAGCGGGCCTGTTCGTCCTCCGGCTCTCCGGGCAGGCGGGTCAGCACATCCTCCGCCGGGGTCTTCGACAGCAGGGCGACGCCGTTGTAGGCCTTCTGCCCGACGGTCTGGACGTGATAGCCGAACTCCTCGAAGGCCGCGCGGGGGAAGGCGGCGGTCTCGCATTTGATTTCCTGGAAGAGCGCGACGTCCGGGGACGCCGCGCGCAGCCAGTCGGTGATCAGCGGAAGGCGGGCCTTCGCCGAGTTGACGTTCCAGGTGGCGATCTTCACGAAACAGGCCTGCCTTCTTCTTGTTCTTGTGATCTTAGACGGCGAAGGAGTTGCCGCAGCCGCAGGACGCGCTGGCGTTCGGGTTCTTGATCTGGAAGGCGGCGCCCATCAGGTCCTCGACGTAATCCAGCGTCGCCCCGGCCAGCAGGTCGAGCGAGGCGTCGTCGGTCACCACCCGGGTGCCGTCCTTCTCGAACACATGGTCCTCGTCGGTCACGGCCTCGTCGAAGCTGAAGCCGTACTGGAAGCCGGAACAGCCGCCGCCGGATACGGTCAGGCGCAGCATCAGCTTGGGATTGCCCTCCTGCGCGATCAGGAAGGCGACGCGCTTGGCGGCGCTTTCGCTGACGGCGAGGATGCGGGCTTCGGTGTCGGTGGGGAATGCGGTGTCGGGCATGGGATGGCCCCTCTGGTGCGGTGCGGGAGTTGCAACGAATGTAAGGGGGATCGCCGGCTTCGTCAAAGTATGGGCACCGTTGCGCTTCTGGCACGCCCGGCCGCCACCCGGCCCCCTGGCCGGGGCATAGCACGCCTTCGCCGTTGCACCCGCCTGTCCCCGCCGGTAGTGTCCGCCCCATGACGGCGGACTGCTCCCACGATCGGCTGGCTCCCTATGCCTGCAACCCGGCGGACACGCGCGGGCGGCTGGTGCCGGAGCCGGAAAGCCCGACGCGCTCGTGCTTCCAGCGCGACCGCGACCGCATCGTGCATTCCGGGGCCTTCCGCCGGCTGAAGCACAAGACCCAGGTCTTCGTCTATCACGAGGGCGACTATTACCGCACCCGGCTGACCCACAGCCTGGAGGTGGCGCAGATCGCGCGCTCGATCGGCCGCACCCTGGCCCTGAACGAGGATCTGGCGGAGGCGGTGGCGCTGGCCCACGACCTCGGCCACACCCCCTTCGGCCATGCCGGGGAAGAGGCGCTGAACGCCTGCATGGAGCCCTTCGGCGGCTTCGCCCACAACGACCAGACCCTGCGCATCCTGACGCGGCTGGAACGGCGCTATGCCGAGTTCGACGGGTTGAACCTGACCTGGGAAGCGCTGGAAGGGGTGGTGAAGCACAACGGCCCGCTGCTGCCGCTGCCCGCCGGCCGGTCCCTGCCGACGACCATTGCCGCCTTCCGCGACGACTGGGATCTGGAGCTGCACACCAATCCCGGCATCGAGGCGCAGGTGGCGGCGCTGGCCGACGACATCGCCTACAACAACCACGACATCGACGACGGCCTGCGCGCCGGGCTGTTCACCGTCGACGAGGTGGCGGAGCTGCCGCTGGTCGGCCCCCTCGTCCGCGAAGTCTGCGACCGTTACCCGGGTCTGGAGCGCTCCCGCCTGATCCATGAGACGGTGCGCCGGATGATCAACGCCATGGTCGTCGATCTGGTGACGGAGACGCGGCGGCGGCTGGCGGAGCACCGGCCGGGTTCCGCGGCCGAGCTGCGCTCCCTGCCGCTGGCGATGGTCAGCTTTTCCGACGCGATGCTGGAGGCGCAGCGGCCGCTGCGCGCCTTCCTGCGCCAGCGCATGTACCGGCACTATCGCGTGAACCGCGAGATGAGCAAATGCAAGCGCGTGGTGCGCGCCCTGTTCCAGCTGTTCATGGACGAACCCAACACCCTGCCGACCGAATGGCAGCGCGACATCGGCAAGCAGGGGGGCGACACCGATCTTGCGGTGCGCGCCCGCCATGTGGCCGATTACATCGCCGGCATGACCGATCGCTACGCGCTGGCCGAACATGACCGGCTGTTCGACCTGCATGTGAAGACCTGACATGCGACGACCTGAGCCCGGGCGGCTCCCGTTACCTCCTGAAAAGACGACCTGAGACGATGAATATTTTCAAGGCCTTCGAGACCGATATTCGCAAGCTGCTCGACGAACTGGCGGCGGAGGGTGCGATTCCCGCCGGGCTGGACGGCAGCCGTCTGACGGTCGAGCCGCCGCGCGAGGCCTCGCATGGCGACCTGTCCACCAACGCCGCCATGATCCTGGCGAAGCCGGCGAAGATGGCGCCGCGCGCCCTGGCGGAGCTGCTGGTCGCCAAGCTGAAGGGCCGCGCCGACGTGGCGTCGGTCGAGATCGCCGGTCCGGGATTCGTCAACCTGCGCCTGACGCCGGACGTCTGGCGCGACCGCATCCGCGACGTGCTGACCGCTGGCGCCGCCTATGGCGACAGCGAGCTGGGCGGCGGGACGCCGGTCAATGTCGAGTATGTGTCGGCCAACCCGACCGGTCCGCTGCACGCCGCCCACGGCCGCGGCGCCGTGTTCGGCGACGCGCTGGCCTCGCTGCTGCAGAAGGCCGGCTACGCCGTCACCCGCGAATACTACATCAACGACGCCGGCGCCCAGGTCGACGTGCTCGGCCGTTCTACCTTCATCCGCTACCGTGAGGCGCTGGGCGAGGAGGTCGGCGAGATCCCGGCCGGCTTCTATCCCGGCGAGTATCTGAAGGAGGTCGGCCAAGCCCTGGCGGAGCGCGACGGCAACCGCTGGGTCGGCGCCGACGAGGCGGACTGGCTGCCGGCCTGCCGCGATTTCGCCATCTCCGTGATCATGGGCTGGATCCGCGAGGATCTGGGCGCTCTCGGCGTCACCATGGACGTCTACAGCAGCGAGCGCGCCCTGGTGACGGCGGGGGCCGTTCAGACGGCGCTGGCGGCACTGGAGGAGCGCGGCCTGATCTACACCGGCGTGCTGGAGCCGCCGAAGGGCAAGAAGCCCGAGGATTGGGAGCCGCGGCCGCAGACCCTGTTCAAGTCGAGCCAGTTCGGCGACGACGTCGACCGGCCGCTGAAGAAGTCCGACGGCTCCTTTACCTATTTCGCCAACGACATCGCCTATCACTACGACAAGTACAAGCGCGGGGCGGCGTCCCTGATCGACGTGCTGGGTGCCGACCATGGCGGCTACGTCAAGCGCATGCAGGCGGCGACGCGGGCGATCTCCGGCGGCGAGGCCGAGCTGGACGTCAAGCTCTGCCAGTTGGTGCATCTGATGCAGAACGGCCAGCCGGTGAAGATGTCCAAGCGCGCCGGCACCTTCGTGACGCTGCGCGACGTCATCGATCAGGTCGGCAAGGACGTCGTCCGCTTCATCATGCTGACCCGCCGCAACGACCAGACGCTGGACTTCGATTTCGCCAAGGTGACGGAGCAGTCGAAGGACAACCCGGTCTTCTACGTGCAGTACGCGCACGCCCGCTGCCGCTCGGTCCTGCGCCATGCCGCGACGGCCTTGCCGCAGCTCGACCAGGCCCCGGCCTCGCTCGCGGCGTCGGCGAACCTCTCCCGCCTCGAATCCGAGGAGGAGATGGCGCTCGCCAAACGCATGGCGACCTGGCCGCGCGTGGTCGAGGCGGCGGCCGAGGCGCATGAGCCGCACCGCATCGCCTTCTTCCTCTACGATCTCGCCAGCGACTTCCACGCGCTGTGGAACCGGGGCCGCGACGACGCCTCGCTGCGCTTCCTGATCGAGGGCGATGCGGAACTGACGACGGCCCGTCTGGCGCTGATCGCGGCGGTGGCGACGGTCATCGCCTCGGGCCTGACGGTGATGGGTGTGGAGCCGGTGGAGGAATTGCGTTCATGAAGTACGACGGCGACGTCAACTACGCGGCCAACCCCTACGGGATGCCGCCCCGGCAGTCCGCCAGCAGGCGCGGGCTGTTCGCGCTCGGCTTCGCCGTGGTTGGCGTCGTTGCCTTCGCCGGTGCGGCTGTGGTCGGGCTTCGCGGCCCGTCCCGGCTGTCCGGCGACGGGCCGCCGCTGCTGACCGCCGATGCCGGCCCCGCCAAGGCGCGCCCGGACCAGCCCGGTGGGATGGAGGTGCCGCACCAGGACATCCTGGCCTATGAGCGGCTGCGCGACCATGACGGCGGGCGCGGCAACCAGGTGGAACGGCTGCTGCCGCCGCCGGAGGTGCCGCTGCCGCGCCCGGTGGTGACGCCGCAGATGCCGGCCGTCGTGCCGCTGCCGTCGGTGCCGTCGGTGGCCCAACTGCCGCCGGGCGCCACCGCCACGGTGCCGCGCGACAACGTCGCCGCGGCGGTCGCGGCGGCGGCTCCGTTGGCCGCTCCGGAACCGGCGCCCGGTTTGCCCGTCGCCACCACTGCCGTTCCTCCGGCCGGTCAGGCGCCGGCCGCGCCGACGCCGTTCGTCCAGGCTCCGCAAAGCGTGGCCGCCAAGCCGCAGCAGCCCCCGGCCGCTTCGGTCAAGCCGATCCCTTCTCCCCAACAGCAGCCCGCTTCCGCCGCCAAGCCCCCGGCGCCGCCGGTGCAGCAGAACGCCGCGCCGTCAATGGGGCAGCTGATCGCCAAGCTGGAGGCTGCGTCCCTGCCTGCCACCGCGGCCAAGGCGGCGCCCCAGCCGGCGAAGCCGGCGGCGGCGCCCGCCGTGACCGGCGGCAGCGGCAGCTGGCGCGTCCAGCTGGCCTCGGTGCGCAGCGAGGGCGAGGCCGCGGCCGAGTGGCGCCGCCTCGCCGGCCGCCATCCCGATGCGCTCGGCGGCTTGGCGATGCAGGTCGCCAGGGTCGATCTGGGCGAGAAGGGCATCTTCTACCGGGTGCAGGGGGCCGGCGCCGATGAGGCGCGGGCCAAGTCGGCCTGCGCCCAGCTGCGCGCGCAGAATGTGGGGTGTGTGGTTGTCCGTCCCTGATCTGGTGAGTTTTGCCACCCCGTCCGCCCGTCCGCGCGCCGTCGTCTTCGGCTGCGCCGGGCTGGAGGTGACGGCCGACGAGGCCGCCTTCTTCCGCGACGCTGATCCGCTCGGCTTCATCCTGTTCCGCCGCAACTGCGACAGCCGCGACCAGATGCGCCGGCTGGTCGACGATCTGCGCGCCAGCGTCGGCCGGGCGGACGCGCCGGTCCTGATCGACCAGGAGGGCGGCCGGGTCGCCCGCATGCGCCCGCCGCACTGGCCGGCCCACCCGCCGATGGGCGTGTTCGGCCGGCTCGCCGAACGCGATCCCGCCGCCGGGCGCGAGGCTGCCTGGATCAACGGCCGGCTGCTCGCCCATATGCTGGCGGAGGTCGGCATCACGGTGGATTGCGCGCCGGTCTGTGACGTTCCGGTGGAGGGCGCGCACGACATCATCGGCGACCGCGCCTTCTCGCGCGATCCCGCCCTGGTGATCGCGCTCGCCCGCGCCACCGCCGACGGTCTGCTCGCCGGCGGGGTTCTGCCGGTGATCAAGCACATTCCCGGCCATGGCAGGGCCTTCGCCGACAGCCATGCCGAACTGCCGGTGGTGGAAGCCGACCGTGCGGCATTGGAGGCGACCGATTTCGCGCCTTTCCGTGCCTTGGCCGACCTGCCTCTGGCGATGGTCGCGCATGTGGTGCTGAAGGCGATCGACCCGGCCGCTCCGGCCAGCACCTCGTCCATCGTGGTGCGCGAGGTGGTGCGGGGTCCGTCCATCGGCTTCGGCGGCCTGCTGTTCAGCGACGATCTGTCGATGAACGCGCTGCGGGGCGACCCGAGGACGCGGGCCGAAGCGGTGCTGGCGGCCGGCATGGATGTCGTGCTCCATTGCAACGGCGATCTGGCCGAGATGCGGGCGCTGCTCGGCGCCGTGCCGGTGCTGAGCGGTGCTGCGGCCGACCGCTGGGCGCGGGCGGAGGCGATGCGCCACCCGCCGGAACCGGCGGACATCGCCGCATTGACCAACCGGCTGGCCGAGCTTCTCGGCCCGGCCCAAGCCTGACGGACGGGAGCGGACGATGGAGGAATGGATCTTCCAGGTGACGGCCGTGGCCCTGCCGGCCATCCTCGCCATCACCCTGCACGAGGCGGCGCACGGCTTCGTCGCCTGGCGGCTGGGCGACGACACCGCCTACCGGCTGGGCCGCGTCACCTTCAACCCGATCCGTCACATCGATCCGTTCGGCACGATCCTGCTGCCGGCGCTGATGTATTTCACCACCGGCTTCGTCTTCGGCTGGGCCAAGCCGGTGCCGGTGAACTTCGCCCGGCTGGACCATCCGCGCCGCGACATGGTCTGGGTGGCGCTGGCCGGCCCCGGCACCAACTTCCTGCTGGCGGTGGCGTCGGCGGTGATCTGGCGGCTGGTCGATCCGGGGAACGGCATGGTCGAGCTGTGGATCTATTCCGCCGCCCAGGTGTCGGTTCTGGTCAACGTCATCCTGATGGTCTTCAACCTGATCCCGCTGCCGCCGCTGGATGGCGGTCGGGTGGCGGTCGGCATCCTGCCGGATTTCCTGGCCGTGCCGCTGGCCCGGCTGGAGCGCTTCGGGCTGCTGATCCTGATGGCGGCCTTCTTCCTGCTGCCGATGCTGGGGCGCCAGATCGGCGTGGATCTCAGCATCATGCATTGGGTGCTGGGTCCGCCGGTCGACGCGGTGATCGACTTCATCCGCGCCCTGACCGGCAACGGCTGAAAGCGGTCCTATGGTCGATTGGGTTGCCGAGCGCGAGGCCGACTCCGCCGCATCCGCGGAGGCGTCGCCGTCCGAACAGCTTCTGCTGGTGCTGGACGGCTTCGAGGGACCGCTCGACATGCTGCTGGCGCTGGGGCGCGACCAGAAGGTCGACCTGACGCGCATCTCGATCCTGGAACTGGCCGACCAGTATCTCGCCTTCGTGGCGGAGGCGCGGAAGGTGCGCCTGGAACTGGCGGCCGACTATCTGGTGATGGCGGCTTGGCTGGCCTATCTGAAGTCGCGCCTGCTGTTGCCCGAACCGGAGGGGGAGGAGCCGTCCGGCGAGGATATGGCGGCGGCGCTGGCCTTCCAGCTCCAGCGGCTGGAGGCGATGAAGGGGGCTGCCGCGCAGCTGTTCGCCCGCCCGCGGCTGGGCATCGCCGTCCATTCGCGCGGCGCGCCGGAGGATCTCGACCTGCGCCGCAAGTCGGTCTACGAGGTCACCCTGTTCGACCTGCTGCGCGCCTACGGTCAGCAGCGCGCCCGCAAGGACGCCGGCGTCCTGCACATCGCCCCGGTCCGCCTCTATTCGATGGAGGAGGCGGTGCGGCGCCTCTCCTCCCTGCTCGGCCACATGCCGGACTGGGCGACGCTGGCGAGTTTCCTGCCGGGCGGGGAGGGCGGTGGGCTGCTGACCCGCTCCGCGCTCGCCGCCCATTTCGCGGCGACGCTGGAACTGGCCAAGTCCGGCCGGGTGGAGCTGCGCCAGGAGGGCGCCTTCGCCCCGCTGTATGTCCGGGGGCGCAGGCAGGGCGGTCGGGACGGCGACATCTCGGAAGAAACGCACTCGCATGATTGAGCCGGCATGATCAAGGAAGTCACCGACGCCCCCGAGGCCGAGGCCCGCATCGGCAGGCTGCGCCTGCTGGAGGCGCTGCTGTTCGCCTCCGCCGATCCGCTGGACGAGGAGACGCTGGCCGGCCGTGTCGGGCCGGAGGTCGGCGTGCTGCTGGAGGAGCTGCGGGCCCATTACGCCCCGCGCGGCGTCAATCTGGTGCGCACCGGCGGCGGCTGGGCCTTCCGCACCGCGGTCGATCTGGCGCCCGAGCTGCGGCGGGAAGAGGAGGTGTCGCGCAAGCTGTCGCGCGCGGCCATCGAAACGCTGGCGATCGTCGCCTACCACCAGCCGGTGACCAGGGCGGAGATCGAATCCATCCGCGGCGTGGCGACCAGCAAGGGCACGCTCGATCTGCTGATGGAGCATGGCTGGATCCGGCCGGGCAAGCGGCGGGAGACGCCGGGGCGGCCGCTGACCTGGATCACCACCGACCATTTCCTCGATCATTTCGGGCTGGAGACCCTGCGCGACCTGCCCAGCGTCGACGACCTCCGCGCCGCTGGCCTGCTGGACAGCCGTCCGGTCCTGCTCGGTCTCGGGACGACGGGCGACGACAGCGCGCTCGGTGCCGACGACGAGGCATGAGTCCCGCCCGGGGCGGCGTTCCTCTCCGGCGTTTTTCGCCGGGTCCGCGCGAATTCCCGTGAAACCTCAATGACAACCGGTTAAGGATGGTGGGGCGAACGTTGCGGCACCCTGGCCTTTCTGCCATAGTGCCGGCCCGCCGCAAAGGCCGTTCAAACGTGATAGGCGCGCCATGGGTTCCTTCAGCATCTGGCACTGGATCATCGTTCTTCTGATCGTTCTTCTCCTGTTCGGCGCTGGAAAGCTGCCGAAGGTGATGGGCGATCTCGCCAAGGGCGTGAAGTCCTTCAAGGCGGGCCTGCAGGACGACAGCGACGATGCCACCCCGGGCGCCAATGCTCCGGGCGCCAACGCCAAGACCATTCCGAACCAGCCTGCCAACACGGCCGAAACCGCGGCCAAGAAGGACGAGGCGGTCCGCAGCTGACCGGCGGGCGTGCGGCGTTCCTGCACGGACGCCGCACGCCACCCTGCCCACCGCATTCGTGAAGCCGGAAGAACATGTTCGACATCGCTTGGTCCGAACTGATGGTGATCGCCGTCATCGCCCTTGTGGTCATTGGCCCCAAGGATCTGCCCAAGGCGATCTTCACGCTCGGCAAATGGGTGCGCAAGGCGAGAGGCGTCGCGCGCGAATTCCAGACCCACATCGACGACATGATGCGGGAGACCGAGTTGGACGAGCTTCGCAAGGAAGCGCTGAAGACCCGCGACCTGAACATCAAGAAGATGATGGAGGACACCATCGACCCGCAGGGGGAGGTGGGCAAGGCCTTCGACCCCAAGGGCTTCGATGTCGGCCTGAACGGCCATGCCGGCAGCACCCCGGAACCGGACCTGCCGCAAGCGCCGTCGCCGGTCGTGGACGCTCCCGCCGCTCCCCTGGTCACCGACAGCGTGGCGCCTTCGGCGGCCCCGTCGCCGATCACCATCGAACCGCCGCAACCGGTTCCGGCACCGGTGCCGCAGCCCGCCCCGGCCCCCCGGCCGGACGCCGTGGCCGCCGCCCAGCCGACCGACAAGCAGACCTGAAGACAAAGACGGGCCATGACCGGCGACACCCAGCAGGACGAACTCGAAGAAAGCAAGATGCCGCTGATCGATCACCTGATCGAGCTGCGGAACCGGCTGATGTGGTCGATCGGTGCCATCCTGATCGCCTTCCTGCTGTGCTATGCAGTGTCGGACAAGATCTACAATTTCCTCGTCCAGCCGCTGGCCGACCTGCTGGCGGGGCAGGGGCGGCGGATGATCTACACCGGCCTGACGGAAGCCTTCTTCACCTATGTGAAGGTCGCCTTCTGGGCCGGCTGCTTCATCTCCTTCCCCATCATCGCCAGCCAAATCTGGATGTTCGTGGCGCCGGGCCTGTACAAGCACGAACGCAAGGCGTTCCTGCCCTTCCTGGTGGCGACCCCGGTGATGTTCCTGACCGGCGCCGGCATCGTCTATTACTTCATCTTCCCGATGGCCTGGCGCTTCTTCCTGGGCTTCGAATTCCACCCCGACGGCAGCAACGCCCTGCCCATTGAGTTCGAAGCCCGCGTCGGCGAATACCTGCATCTGGTGATGTCGCTGATCTTCGCCTTCGGCATCGCCTTCCAGCTGCCGGTCCTGCTGACCCTGCTGGTCCGCGTCGGCATCATCAGCACCGACGCGCTCGCGTCCAAGCGGCGCTATGCCATCGTCGGCGCCTTCATCGCCGCGGCGGTGCTGACTCCGCCGGACGTCATCAGCCAGGTCAGTCTGGCGGTGCCGCTGATCGCGCTCTACGAGATCGCGATCATCATCGGCCGCCGGATCGAAAAGGCGCGGGCGGCGGAGCAGGCCGAATAGTCCGGAAGCCGTTCGGCCGCGGCGCGTCGCCTGCGGCCAAGAGCCTACCGTGACGCAGGGTAATAATCCGTCCGTCGTGGACATGCCGCCATTCTCGCGCTAAAAGCACGGTTCGGCCGATGGAAGGCCGCGCCGCGCACCCGGAGCCTTGACCGTATGCAGACCGCCAACGACATCCGTCGCACGTTCCTGGATTTCTTCGCCAAGCAGGGCCATCAGAAGGTCGACTCGTCGCCGCTCGTGCCACGCAACGACCCGACGCTGATGTTCACCAACGCCGGCATGGTCCAGTTCAAGAACGTCTTCACCGGTGCCGAGGCGCGGCCCTACAAGCGCGCCGTCACCTCGCAGAAATGCGTGCGCGCCGGCGGCAAGCACAACGACCTGGACAATGTCGGCTACACCGCGCGGCATCACACCTTCTTCGAGATGCTGGGGAACTTCTCCTTCGGCGACTATTTCAAGGACGACGCCATCGCGTTCGCCTGGAATCTGATCACCAAGGAATATGGCCTGCCGGCCGACAAGCTGCTGGTGACGGTCCACACCTCGGACGAGGACGCGGCGGCGATCTGGCGCAAGGTCGCCGGTCTGTCGGACGACCGCATCATCCGCATCCCGACCGACGACAATTTCTGGCGCATGGGCGACACCGGTCCCTGCGGCCCCTGCTCGGAGATCTTCTTCGACCACGGCCCGTCGATCGCCGGCGGCCCGCCGGGCAGCCCGGACCAGGACGGCGACCGCTTCATCGAGATCTGGAACCTCGTGTTCATGCAGTATGAACAGCTGGGTCCGGACAATCTGGTGCCGCTGCCCAGGCCGTCGATCGACACCGGCATGGGGCTGGAGCGTCTGGCCGCCGTCCTGCAGGGCAAGCACGACAACTACGACATCGACCTGATGCGGGCGCTGATCATGGCGTCGGCCGAGGCGACCAAGACCTCGCCCGACGGCGCCCATGCCGTGTCGCATCGCGTCATCGCCGACCATCTGCGCTCGACCTCCTTCCTGATCGCCGACGGCGTGCTGCCGTCGAACGAGGGCCGCGGCTATGTGCTGCGTCGCATCATGCGCCGCGCCATGCGCCACGCCCACATGATCGGCGCGCGCGAACCGCTGATGCACCGTCTGGTCCCGGCGCTGATCCAGCAGATGGGCGATGCCTATCCGGAGCTGAACCGCGCCCGCGCCCTGATCGTCGAGACGCTGAAGCTGGAGGAAACCCGCTTCAAGCAGACGCTGGAGCGCGGCCTGCGCCTGCTGGAGGACGAGGTCGGCCATCTCGGCGAAGGCCAGCCGCTGGCCGGCGATGTCGCCTTCAAGCTGTACGACACCTTCGGCTTCCCGCTCGACCTGACGCAGGACGTGCTGCGCGGCCAGGGCCGCGGCGTCGACGAGGCCGGCTTCAAGGCGGCGATGGACGAGCAGCGCCGCAAGGCCCGCGAATCCTGGGCCGGCTCGGGCGAGGTCGGGACCGAGAAGCTGTGGTACGAGATCAAGGACGAATTGGGCGCTACCGAGTTCCTTGGCTACGACGCCGAGATGGCCGAGGGCAAGGTGACCGCCATCGTCAAGGGCGACGCCCGTGTCGAGACCGCCACGGCCGGCGATCAGGTGATGATCGTCGTCAACCAGACGCCCTTCTATGGTGAGTCGGGCGGTCAGGTCGGCGATGCCGGCGTGATCTTCTCGGCCGGGGGCACCGAGGTCGCGGTTTCCGACACGCTGAAGAAGCTGGGCGCGGTGTGGGCCCATGTCGGCACCGTCACCAAAGGCACGCTCACGGTCGGCGACGTCGTTGAACTGCGCGTGGACGGCCAGCGCCGTTCCGCCATCCGCGCCAACCACTCCGCCACCCACCTGCTGCACGAGGCGCTGCGCCACCGGCTGGGCGACCATGTCACCCAGAAGGGCTCGCTGGTCGCGCCGGAGCGTCTGCGCTTCGACATCAGCCAGCCGACCGGCCTGACCGGCGCCGACATCGCCGCCATCGAGGACGAGGTGAACCGCCGCGTCCTTGCCAACAGCGAGGTCATCACCCGCCTGATGTCCCCGGACGAGGCCCGCGCCCAGGGCGCCATGGCCCTGTTCGGCGAGAAGTACGGCGACGAGGTCCGCGTCGTCTCCATGGGCGGCCCGCATGGCGAGCAGGATCGCGATTACTCGATCGAGCTGTGCGGCGGCACCCACGTCCGCCGCACCGGCGACATCGGCGTGTTCAAGATCGTCTCCGAAGGCGCCGTCGCCGCTGGCGTCCGCCGCATCGAGGCGCTGACCGGCACCGGCGCCAAGGCGTGGCTGTCCGAGCGTGACCATCTGCTGACCGAGGCGGCGAGCGTCCTGAAGGTGAAGCCCGACGAGGTTCCGACCCGCGTGGCGGCCCTGGTCGAGGAGCGCCGCAAGATGGAGCGCGAACTGGCAGACCTGCGTCGCCAAGTGGCGATGGGGGGCGGTGCCAAGGCCGATGGCGGCAACGAGGCCAAGGACGTCGCCGGCGTCAAAGTCGCCGCCCGCGTGGTCGAAGGCCTGCCGGCCAAGGACCTCAAGCCGATGGCCGACGAGCTGAAGAAGCAGGTCGGCTCGGGTGTGGTCGTGCTGATCGCGTCGAACGAGGGCAAAGCCTCCATCGTCATCGGCGTGACCGATGATCTTACCGGAACCTTGAGCGCCGTCGATCTGGTTCGCGTCGGCGCCGAGGCGCTGGGCGGCAAGGGTGGCGGCGGCCGGCCGGACATGGCCCAGGCCGGCGGCCCCGACGCCTCGCTGGCCCCGGCCGCGGTCGAGGCCATCGAAAAGGCGATCGCGGCCAGGAAGGCTTCCTGATCCCAATGAAATCCGGCCCCCGGTTCGCTCCGGGGGCCGTTTTTCTGTTCATGCCCTTTCTGCCAAGGTCCGGCGATGGAACTCCCGACTCTTCCCTTCACCGTGACCGACTGGTCCGCCGTTCCCGTCACCGAACATCCGGGCGAGACCGGCCTTGCCCGCTGGCGCAGCTTCCACGCCGGAGACCTGCGGGTCAGGTTGGTCGAATACACGCCGGGCTATCTGGCCGACCATTGGTGCGACCGCGGCCATGTGCTGTTCGTGGTCAGCGGCGAACTGGTCACCGAGTTGAAGGACGGCCGCCGCTTCGTCCTGACCGCCGGCATGAGCTATCAGGTGTCCGATTTCGGCGACCATCCGCACCGGTCCTCGACCGAAATCGGCGCCGCCCTGTTTATCGTGGATTGAAACCTTCTCGCTTGAGGGAACCCACCCATGCGCTTCACCGGAACCGACCGCTATGTCGCCACCGACGACCTGATGGTGGCGGTCAACGCCGCCATCACGCTGGAGCGGCCGCTTCTGGTGAAGGGCGAACCGGGCACCGGCAAGACGGTGCTGGCGGTGGAGATCGCCCGCGCGCTGAACAAGCCGCTGCTGTCCTGGCATGTGAAGTCGACCACCAAGGCGCAGCAGGGCCTGTACGAATACGACGCCGTCAGCCGCCTGCGCGACAGCCAGCTAGGCGAGGCGAAGGTCCACGACATCGCCAACTATATCGTCCGTGGCAAGCTGTGGGAGGCCTTCGAGGCGCCGGACTCCCCGGTCCTGCTGATCGACGAGATCGACAAGGCCGACATCGAGTTCCCCAACGACCTGCTACTCGAACTCGACCGCATGGAATTCCATGTCTACGAGACTCGGCAGACGATCAAGGCGGCCAAGCGCCCCATCGTCATCATCACGTCGAACAACGAGAAGGAACTGCCGGACGCCTTCCTGCGCCGCTGCTTCTTCCACTACATCCGCTTCCCCGAGCGCGAAACGATGGAACGCATCGTCGAGGTCCATTATCCCGGCCTGAAGGCGGTGCTGCTGCGCGAGGCGTTGAACCTGTTCTACGACCTGCGCGAAGTTCCGGGCCTGAAGAAGAAGCCGTCCACCTCCGAACTGCTGGACTGGATCAAGCTGCTGATGGTCGAGAACGTCGATCCCGAAACCCTCCGCGCCAAGGACGCCCGCACGCTGATTCCGCCGCTCTGCGGCGCGTTGCTGAAGAACGAGCAGGACGTCCACACGCTGGAACGGTTGGCCTTCCTGGCGAAGCGGGGGCGGTGATCGGGGAGGGGGACGCCTTCCCCTCAAACCCCCTCCACCTCTTCCATTGCCACGCCCAGTGCCATCCCCGTTACCGATTGCACCGTCACCCGGCTGCGCCCGCCGCCCAGCGGCATGACGCGGATTTGCGTGCCGATGCGTTCGACCATCGCCGGAACGTGGCTGATGACGCCGACCTGACGGCCGCCAGCCTGCAACGCCTCCAGGCAGGATAGCGCCACGTCCAGGCTGTCGGGGTCGAGTGTGCCGAACCCCTCGTCGATGAACAGCGTGCCGATCCCGCCGGAGGTCCCCGCCGCCATCGCCGACAGCCCGAGCGCCAGCGCCAGCGACACCAGGAACAGCTCGCCACCCGACAGGCTGTGGACGCCGCGCCGTTCGTCGCCCATCTCGCGGTCGACCACCTGGATCTCCAGATCCGCCCCGGCCACCCGTTCCAGCCGATAACGGCGAGCCAGATCCTCCAGATGGCGATTGGCATGGGTCAGCAGCAGATCCAGGCTCAGGCTTTGGGCGAAGTTGCGCATCTTCTGCCCGTTCGCCGAACCGATCAGCTGCGCCATCTTGCCCCACAGCGCACAGCGCGCCTGCTGCGCCTCGATCGCGGCAGTCAGCCCCGCCAGCCGTTGCCGGTTGGCGTCGTCGGCCTCCAGCCGCCCACGCGCCGAGCCCAGCCGGTCGCGGTCGCGGTCCAGCACCGTCCGGATGGTCTCCGCCGTTGCCGCGGCCTCCTCGACGCTCTGCACCGGCCGGCCGGCGGCATTGTGGTCGGCGCGCTGCCGCCGCCGTTCGGCGACCACCAGCGCCGCATCTCCACGCGCCCGCTCCAACACCGCCAGCGCCAGTTCCTCCGTCTCCAGTTCGCTTTCGGGAGCAGCCAGCAGCCGGCGGATCTCCTCCAGCCCGACCCCACGGTCGGCCACGGCCCTTTCCAGCCGCTCGCCGGCCGCCTTGGCCTGGTCGGCGCAGCGTCTCGACGCTTCGCCACGGGTTTCCCGTTCCTGTTCCGCCGCCGACAGTCGGGCGACGGCGTCCTGCCGTGCGAAGGTAGCTTTTTCCAACAGGGCTTCGGCCTCATGCCGCTCCCCTGCCAGCGCCTTGCGCACCTCCGCCACCGGTCGTCCGCCCAGCAGGGCAGCGCGCGCCGTCCGCGTTTCCGCCAATCGCCCGGCAAGGTCGGCCGCCCGTGCCCGCGCCTCCTCCTCCGCCCGGAACGCTGCTTCCAGTTCCGCACTCTGCACCGCCTGCTCGCCGCTCGCCCGCTCAACCTCACGGACAGCGCGGGCCAGCGCCTCGCTCTTCTCCCGGTATTCGCCCACTCTGGCCGACAACACGGTCCGGTACGCCTCCGGCCCCTGGTCCAGCCGAGACCGCCAGCCGGCTTCCCCCGCCAAGCCTTCTGCCAGTTCCGCCAGCGCAGCCTCCCTGTCGGCCTCCGCCCGCTCCAGCGCCGCCACCGCCAAGACCAGGGCCTGCCGTCCATCGGCCAGCCGCTGCCGGGTCGTTTCGCACTCGCTCGCCAGACCGGCCGCCGCGGTTTCCAGCCGCCGGTGCTCCTGCTGTGCCGCATCGACCCGCCGGCGATGGTCGAGCGCCCGCTCCTCATCCCGCGCGATGGTCGCAAGCCGATGATCGACCGCCTCGACCTCCCCGCGGATGTCGCTGAGCGTTCCACGCCCGGCTTCCCAGCCGACCCCCGCCGCCTGCGCGGTCCAGCGCGCCGCCAGCCCTTCGATTTCCTGAGCGATGGCCGCCTGCCGCGCCGTCACCCCCTCGGCCCCTTTGCGCGCCGCCTGTTCCGCCGTCTCCAATGCGGCGTGGCGGGCTACCGTCCCGGCGAGCGCCTCGCGCAATCCGGCAAGATGCCTTTCCTGATCCTGCGTCACCCGGCCGAGCGGCGTCGCCCCGGCCCCGGCCCAGGGATGCTCGACCGAACCGCAGACCGGGCAGGGCTCCGCCTCGACCAGCCGCCCGCGCAGGCCTTCCACATCCTCGCGTTGGGCCAGCAGCAGCCGTTGCAGGGTGCGTTCCGCCTCTTCGACCGTGGCGCGCTGTCCGACGCGGCGTTCCGCTAGCTCCCGCGCAGCTGTCCCATCCCGCTTCGCTTCGTCCAACAGTCGCAGCCGTTCGCCCTCGGCCGCCGCCCGCTCCGTCTCCAGGCGGTGTCGCGTCTCTGCGATGGCGAGCAGAGCCAGCAGACCGTCGCGCCGGCGTCCGGCGTCCGACCGTGCCTGTCGTGCCTCCTCCAGAGACGGCACCGCTTCGCCGCGCAACTCCTCCAGCGCCCGTTCGGCGGAGCGACAACGCCCCCGCGCCTCCTCCAGCCGGCTTTCCATAACCCGCGCCGTGGCTTCCGTCGCCGCAAGCTCCTGCTCCAACCGCCCACGTTCCTGACCGGCGGCCTTACCGGTCCGCCCGTCGGCGATGATGCGGGTCAGCAGCCGGTCCCAGCGTTCCCACTGCCCGGCCACCCCGGCAAAGCCGGCCTCTCCCCGCAGCCAACTCTCCAGCCGGGCCGCGTCGTTGCGCGCCGCTGATAGAGCGGTGTCGATGTCCTGTACCGCCTTCCGCAGCATGCCGCTGCGCTGGGTCGCCGCCTTCGCCGCCGCCTCGGCAGTCCCCTTTTCACCGGTCAGGGTCGCGATCCGCCCATCGAGGTCGGCCGCAAGTTCAAGATCGGGTTCAGCATTGGTCTGTTCGGCGCAGGTCGCCTCGAAGCGCCGCCGGGCCTCGCCATGGCGACCGGTCGCTTCCTCCACCGCAAGCCGTGTCGCGGCCAAAGCCGCTTCCGCCCGCTCCATCGCCGCTGCGGTCTCCGCCGCCTCTCCGCCCGCCCGGTCGGCATCAATCAGCACCGGCCGTACCGGCTGCAACCCGCGCAACCGGATGGCGGCTTCGCGCCTGCCTTCGGCCTCGCTCCAGGCTTGGTTCGCCGCTTCCGCCACCTCGACCGCTTTGTTCTCGGCCGCCGCGAGTTGCCCGTCGCGGTCGTGCCAGGCCAACGCCGCCTGGACGAGCGCCAGCGCCTGCTCGCCACTCCGCACGGCCTCCGCAGCGTCGCCGGCTTCCGCCTGCAAGGCCGCGCGGTCATCGTCGTTCAGCACCCCGATGCCGCCACCCTGCGCCGCCAGTCTTTCGAGCGTCTGCTTCTCCGCAGTCGCCCGCTCATGCGCCGCGACCGACAGACGCGAGTAAATCTCCGTCCCCGTCAGCAATTCCAGCAGGGCGGAGCGCTCGCGCGGCGGCGCCTTCAGAAAGGTGGCGAAATCGCCTTGGGCCAGCAGGACCGCCCGCCGGAACTGCTCGAAGGTCAGGCCGAGCCGCCGCTCGATCTCCTCCAGCACGCTCTTCTTGCCGTCGCCGAAGCGGCGCTCGCCGTCCAGGCTGCTCAGCGACATGCTCTGCTGCTGCAGGGCGCCTTGCGCCTTGTGCCGCGCCCGTCGCAGATCCCAGCGGGCGCGATAGGCCTCGCCGTCAACACCGACGAAATCCACCTCGGCCCAGCCGAAGCCGGCGCCTCGTCGCAAGACCGTGCGCACATCGGTGGTGCGGATGCTGTTGGGATCGCCCTCCGATCCCAGCATCTCGCCGCGTCCTTCGGGTAGTCGCGGCATGCGGTCGAACAAGGCCAGGCACAGGGCGTCCAGGATCGTGCTCTTCCCGGCGCCGGTCGGCCCGGTGATGGCGAACAGCCCGGCCCGCCGCAGCGGCTCCCGGTCGAAGTCGATGGCGAAGGGACCGTCGAGGCTGGTCAGGTTGGCGCCGCGCACCGCGAGAATCCGCATCACATCGTCTCCTGCACGCCGGTCAGCAACTCGTGGAAGGCCGCCATCAAATCGGGGTCGGGATCGCCCTCATGGCTGCGGCGGTAGAGACGGCGGAACACCTCTTCCGGCTCCAGAGAGGCCAGATCGACCGGTGGCGCGCTGTCGGCCAGCGTCTGCCCGCTGCCGGTCAGACGCACCCCCAGCTTCAGCAGCCGCACCGGCCGGCCGGCCAGCACCGCCTCGACTTCGTCGCGCAGCGCAGGGCGCGGCTCCGGCAAGGTGACCGTCACCTCCAGGAATGGCCAGGCGTCGCGTGGCAGGGCTCCATCCAGGTCCAGCCGCTTCAGCCTTTCAAGCGCCGCTTCCGGGCTGGCCTCGCTGACCCGGTGAATGGCCACATGGCGGGGAACCCGCAGCGCCTCCTGTCCGATCAGCCGGCCTGCCGCGAACTCGGCCAGCACCACCTGATGGGGATAGGGCTGTTCGTCCAGTGCCAGCGGGATCGGCGAACCGCTGTAGCGCACCGCTTCGCGCCCGCCCACCGCCTGCGCCCGGTGCAGGTGGCCCAGCGCCACATAGGCGGCATCTTCCGGGAAGATGTCGACGGGCAGGGCGTGCAGGTTGCCGCCCAGGATCTTGCGCTCGCTCAATTCGGACAGGGTGCCGCCGCGCATATAGCAGTGTCCGGTCAGGATCAGCGCCTCTCCCGGTCCACAACGCCCACGCCCGCCGGTCCAGGCTTGGGTGTAGAGTCGCCGGACCCCTTCGATCAGCGGATCGACGTCCTCCGCCTCCTCGACCGCCGGCAGGTCGGAGGGCCGGAGATAGGGCATGGCGACACAGCGGGCGGCGACTGTTCCATCGGCGTCATGCAGCGGCACGATCAGCCGGGACGGATCGAACAAGCCCTCGGCGGAGGGCAGGGTGCCGATCACCCGCACCCCCATCTCCGTCATCAATGGCGACGGAGCCTCCAGCCGGCTGGCGCTGTCGTGGTTTCCGGCGACGACGACGATGTCCAGCCGTGGATGCAGCGCCTTCGCCCTCGCCACGAAGCGATAGAAGAGCGCCAAGGCCGGGATCGGCGGATTCTGTCCGTCGAACACATCGCCCGCGATCACCAGCGCGTCGACCCGATGATCGCCGATGCGGTCGATCAGCCAGTCGAGGAAACGCCCATGCTCGGCGTCGCGGGGAATGCCGTGCAGAGTCTGGCCGAGATGCCAGTCGGCGGTGTGGAGAAGACGGAAGCTCCGCATGGTCCTGTGCTCGCAACGAAACGATGCGCCACTCTACGGATCGCGCCATGGGCTGCGCCTGCGAAAAACGACGCGATCGAAAAAATGACGAAGCGACGAAAAAAGCGCTTGCGCGGTTCGGGATGAGGCGCCTATAAACCGCTCCACCGACGGCGGGGCGCTGATTGAGGCGCGGCGCCGGCGGAGAAACGGAAGAGAAAACAGCAGCTTAGCAGTTTCACTCTTCCGGCTTCGACCGAAATATCTCCGGTCACTCTGACCCGATCCCCTGAAGAAGGGGATGCGGAAGAGCGGCCGGTGCGACGCGTCTCAGCGTTGCGGGCTCTTTGACAAGTACATACCGTGTTGTGAGAAGGGATGCGCAGGCGGCGGTAGTTGGTAGCCGTTGCGGCCTTGGGGTGTTGGTTTCCTTTGGGGATCGGCGCAATCGAGGATCGTCTGTGCATCTTTTGGACAGAGAAACTGTAACAGTATCGACGTTTCAGGAGATCGCTATGGCGGTCCTGTCAGTCGTGGCTTCGGTCGCGATCTGAACCTGAGAGTTTGATCCTGGCTCAGAACGAACGCTGGCGGCATGCCTAACA
>NZ_JAENHM010000006.1 GCF_016595245.1 Azospirillum endophyticum | reverse complement strand
TTTCGCCTGCCTCATGCTCGGAAAAGCTGTCGCCATCCTACAAGTCCCTAACAGCCTCTAGGCGAGTTGGACGGGCCGTACATCCAGTACCGCAATTATGCTTTTCGGCGATGGGCTTGGCAGGCGAGCGCTTGATGGCTCGCCTCCCTGTCGCCCAGGAGAAGACGGTGGTGGGCTCGATCGACCGGCGTCTCCGGGCGACGGCTATGACCGGCTCGACAGCGAAGCGTACTGAACCGCGCCGAACTCGAACCTCGCATCAGCGGCATGAAGCAGCGTTTGTCGCGCCTGGAAGAAGAGCGGCGCAAGGCAGCCGAGGACGCCAAGTGGAGAGCAAATTGGCGCTGATCATTGGTCGCCTTGAGGATTTCGCCAACTAAGGTTCACCAGAGCTTGGATGAGCTGGACTGGAGCGGCATGTGCGAGATCATTCGTGCCATGGTTCGCCGGATCGAGATCGACGGCGATCACGTTAACGTCGTTTTCCGCATACCGCCGTCATCGAAGGATGCCGCAAGCCCTTTCGGCGGAACCTGCCCCGAGGGTGATAATTGGCAACATTGTCGAGGCGGTCATCATCGGGTTGATCGGAGCGATGCTGATGGAACAGAACGGCGAGTGGCAGACACAGAACCGCCGCATGCAGGTCGAGGCCATGGCTGGGATGGTGCCGACCGGGGCCGTCTCCGTAATCACTTTTCCACCCAAAGCCGCCGGACCTATGATCTCCACTGCACCAACCGATTTTCCACCACTCTGATCGCCTTAGATCGGGTCAGGACGAGGGATCGATTCGCTTCATCGTCTTGCGGCAATGGATCAGCGCGTCGCGAATCATGAAGTTGACCAGCGTCGGCGACACGCCGAGGGTCGCCGCGATGTCCTTTTGGCTGTGGCCGTGGATTCGGTGCATCTCGAAGGCGTAGCGGGTGCGGTCCGGCAGATCGGCCAGGGCGGATTCGAGCGTCTGAAGGAGCTGGCGGTTTACGTTCACGCTTTCCGGCGACGCCGCGTCCGGCGTGCTGACCGACTGCCCTTCCTCCTCCGATGCGAGCAGGCGTGACTCCATGCCCTTCCGGCGGTAATGATCGATCGCCAGATTGCGGACGACCATCATCAGATAGCCCCCCTTGGCCCGGATGGAATTGGTCGGCTCCGCCCCCAGAAGTTTGAGAAAAGCGTCCTGGACAACGTCCTCGGCATGGTGGCGGCAACCGGTGATCCGCTCGGCAATGCCGATCAACGAACGCCGGTGCGTGGTGAAGACGTCGCACAGGGTCTGGCTTTCGACGGATCCTACCTGTCGCATGAAGAGCTCCTTGTGCAGAGTGAAGCCGGGGCGGGGCTGCAATCCCTATGGCTTGACAAGCCGCCGCAGGCTAATGCAATTGACAATTATTTGCAAATAGGAAAACGGCAGAATTTCCCAACGCGTTTTCCAGCGTGCGTTGCAGGGGCTTTGGATGACCGATCGTCTCACGGGGCTCCGCCCGACCACAGGACGCCGCGGCACCGGCCGCAGCGGGCCGGGGCTCGGTTGGCTGACGGTCTGCTGCGTTGCGGGCGGCTGGGTGGCGCTGCCAACCGATGCTCTTGCCAGCGCCTTCGACCAACCCGCCGATCCGGCAGCCATCCAGCGCCCGGCCGAACGCCCGGCAGTGCAGGAGATGCCGCTGGCGATCCCCGCCCTGCCCCTTCGGGAGGCACTGACCGCCTTCGGCCGGCAGACCGGCCTGCAGATTCTCTACAGCCCCGACATCCTGCCCGACCACCGGTCGCGGGCCCTGTCGGGGCCGATGGACCCCGCGGTCGCGCTGTCCATCCTGCTGAGCGGCACCGATCTCGCCTTCGACATGCGGGACCGGGTGGTGACCATCGGCCGGCTGCAGGAAAATCCCGGTTTCCTTCCGGGCTTGGCGGTGGAGGGCCACACACCGTCCGCCGGGCAGGCGGTGCGGGGTCCCGCCCACGGCCGCGGCGCGGGCAAAACCGCAACGCCCGTGGAGGATCAGCCGCAAGGACTGTCCATCGTGACGCGGGAGGAGTTGGACCACCGCGACGTCCAGGACATCAACGGCGCGCTCGCCTACAGCGCCGGTGTCCGTCCCATCGACTATCCCGGCGGGCAGGGAGCCATCGACGTCTTCGTCCGCGGTTTCCGCCAGAGTTCGGAGTCCGTCATGATCGACGGGCTGCGCAGCGGCTACAATCCCTATGGGATCGAATACGAGCCTTTCGGCGTGGAGCGGGTGGAAGTGCTGAAGGGGCCGGCCTCCACGCTCTACGGCGCGATGCCGCCCGGCGGGGCCATCTCCCTGACCAGCAAGCGCCCGACCGCAAGCCCGTTCCATCGGCTCCAGCTGCAAAGCGGCAGCCATGACCGGCGTCAGGTCACCGCCGATCTCAGCGACCGGATCGACGCCGGGGGGACGCTCCGCTACCGACTGACGATGCTGTCGCGGCGAAGCGGCACCCAGGTCGAACACACGCCGGACGACCGCCTCTATGTCGCGCCCGCCCTGTCCTGGTCCGCCGGCGAAGGAACCGACATCACGCTGCTCGCCAGTTATCTCGATTTCCGCAAGATGGGGGCGGAGCAGAGCTTTCCGGCATCGGGGACGGTGCTGGACAATCCCTATGGGCGCCTGGATTCGAGCCTGTTCCTCGGCTATCCGGGATTGAGCTCCTACCGCTCGCGCACCCTGTCGGCCGGCTACGACATCCGGCATGCCCTTTCCAGGAACTGGACCGCGACCCAGACCCTGCGCTACAGCCACAGCCGCGTCGGCTATCTGTCGAGCTGGGCGGCCTCGGGCCTGCTGGAGGCGGACCGCCTCTACCGGTTCGGACTGCAGGACCGTCCGAAGACAAGCTCGACTCTTCTGGTGGATACCAACCTGCAAGGCAGCGCCGCCACCGGCCCGCTGCGCCACAGCCTGCTGGCCGGGATCGACCATGGCCGCTACCGGGCGCACGAGACGCGGCGGAACGGCACGGTGGCCAACGCGCTCGACGTCTTCGATCCGGTCTATGGCGGGCCCTATGGCTGGGACACGATCCTGGCCCGCGACCTGACCGACAGCATCCGCCAGACCGGCCTCTATGCCCAGGACGAGATCGCCGCCGGCAACTGGCGGCTGACGCTCGGCGGACGGCTGGACTGGAGCCACACCGGCAGCGTCGGCAGCCTGTCCGGCGGCCCGCTGCTGGAAAGGACTCAGTTTGATCGGGCCTTCACCAAGCGTGCCGGGCTGGCCTACCGGTTCGAAAACGGCCTGACGCCTTACGCCGGCTATTCGACCTCCTTCCAGCCGAACAGCGACAGCGACGTGCAGGGCCGCCCCTTCTCACCGAGCCGGGGGACGCAATGGGAAGCCGGATTGCGCTACCGGCCCGCCGGCTTCGACGGGCTGCTCGGCCTGTCCCTGTTCCGCGCGGTCCAGCGCGGCCTGACCACCGCCGATCCGGACAACCCCGGCTATTCGCTCCAGACCGGGGAGGCGCGGTCGCGCGGCGTCGAGCTGGAGGGCAAGGCGGCGCTCGGCAACGGGACCGAGCTGACGGCGGCCTACAGCTTCACCGACGCGCAGGTCACCCGCGACACCCCCTATCCCGGCGGAACCGACCGGACCGGAAAGCGGGTGGCCTCGGTTCCCCGCCATGCCGCCGCGGTCTGGCTGCGGCGGCATATCGAGGAGGGAGCGGCCGGCGGCCTGACCGCCGGCCTCGGAATGCGCTATGTCGGCGCGGCCTACAACGCCTCGAACAGCGTGCGCGTCCCCCCCTACCTGCTGGTCGACGTCAGCTTCGGCTACGATCTGGGACGACTCGGTCCGGCGCTCGACGGCGCCGGCATCGCCCTGACCGCGACCAACCTGTTCGACCGCCGCTATTTCTCGCCGGGCTTCTACGACAACTCGGTCTTCTACGGAAATCGCCGGGCAGTGCTGGCGACCCTGTCCTACAGCTGGTGACGGCCCTCACCCGGCCTCATCCAGATGCCGGCGCAGCGCGGCGGCGATCAGAACCTGCGCCTCCTCCGCCTCGTCCACCAGGGCGCTCATCCTCAGGAAATCGTGCGTCATGCCGGCATGGATCCGCGCATCGACGGCGGTGCCGGCCTCCGCCAGCATCCGCCCATAGGCGATCCCCTCATCCACCAACGGATCGCACTCGGCCAGCACGAGCAGGGCCGGTGCCAGGGACGATGCGACACCGGGCGGCAGTTCCGCCAGCAAGGGCGAGAACCGCCCGTCGCGCCGGTCCGCCTCCTCACGGGCGTAGTGGCGATAGAACCAGTCCAGCGTCGCCCGCTCCAGCAGATGCCCTTCGCCATAGCGCCGCAGCGAGCCGGTGTCGGCGGTGGCGTCGGTCACCGGATAGATCAGCACCTGAAGCCGCGGGCGCGGCAGGCCGGGATCCGTGGCGGCACGCAGGCTGATCGCCGCGGCAAGACTGCCGCCGACGCTGTCGCCCCCCACCGCCAGCCGCCCGGCGTCGAGCCCCGGACCGGCACCGTCCCTGCCAAGCCAGGCCAGCGCGTCCAGCGCATCGTCGAAAGCCGTGGGGAACCGATGCTCCGGGGCCAGCCGGTAGCCGACGGACAGGACGGCGACCCCGCTCTTCGATGCGATCGACCGGCAAAGCCCATCGTGGGACTCGAGGCTGCCGACGACATAGCCGCCGCCATGGAAGAAGAGCAGCACCGGAGCCAACCCACCGGTCGGGCCGTCCGCATAGAGACGGGCCGGCAGATCGACACCGTCACGGGCGGGGATCGATAGCTCCTCTACCCTGTCCACCGGCTCGCCGCCGGGATCCATCATGCGGGAGGTGCGCTCGAAGGCAAGCCGTGCCTCCGCCGGGGACAGGGCGTGCATCGGCTTCACCCTGCCGTCTTCGCGCCCCCCCGCCGCAAGCGCGAGGAAGGCGGCGATATCGGGGTTCACTGCCATGGATCGTTGCTCCGGGTTCGGATGGACACGCTCATTCCGCGGCATCCGCCAGGTTGGTTGTCGTGGTGTCGGGCCGGGCCGCCGGCGATCCCGCACCGCCGCCCAGCATCTCTTCCGGCATCTCCGCCAGGAAGCCCGCCAGGAAGCCTTCGTCGCGCGGCGCCTCGAAATGACCGCAGCCCAGCGTCCGCCACGACATCGGGTTCCCGCCGAGCTGCGCCTCCAGCCGCAGCCGGTCGGCGTCGCGGCCGGCGATCCACCAGCCCTGCGCCGCGGCGGCGACCGGCGGGCAGGCAGGCTGCGCCGCGGACAGGCGCTTCAGATGGCGGGCCGTCAGGAAGGCCTGCGTCAGCTCATCCACCCCCATCGCGACCCCCAACCCTTCGGCGGCACCGGTCCGATGGGCATCGAGGGCTTGGAAGACGACGCTTCGGATCGCGTCCGCCGCCTCCCGTTCGTCCTGCGGCCGGACGACGGCAGCGCCCGGCAGCATCACCGACAGGAAACCGGCCAGATCGTCGCGCCAGTCGTCCACCCCGCGTTCACCGTTTTCCAACGACGGCACGAAGGGATCGAGCAGGGCGAGCCGCCGGACGGTCTCTCCCCGGCGTTCCAGTTCCGCCGCCATCAGCGCGGCGAGCGTTCCACCCAGCGACCAGCCGAGCAAATGGTAGGGCCCCTGCGGCTGCCGCTCGCGCAGCAGGTCGACATAGTCCCGGGCCATCTCCTCCAGCGAGCGGTCCCGCCATGCCGGATCGAGCAGCATGCGCGACTGGATCGCCAGCACGCCACACCGCCCCTCCAGCCGGCGGGCCAGCGGCTCGTAATCGAAGACCGTGCCGAAACCGGCATGGACGCAGACCAGAGGCGGCTGTCCGGGCACCTGCCGGTTCAGCGCCAGGATCGGAGACGGTCCGGCCTTCGACGCTGCCGCTTCCGCGACCGTACCGACCAGTTCGGCAATCGTCGGCTTGCGGATCAGGTCGCGCAGCTTGAAGGACACCCCAAGCGACTTCAGGGCGCGGGCGCGGCTGACCAGCTGGATGGAGAGGATGGAATCGCCGCCCAGCTCGAAGAAGTTGTCAGTGACGCCGACGCTCTCCAGCCGCAGCAGCTCGCACCACAGCGCCGCCAGGGCACGCTCCG
>NZ_JAENHM010000059.1 GCF_016595245.1 Azospirillum endophyticum | reverse complement strand
CGGCACCAGCAAACGCCGGAGCAGGGGCGCCGGCCGCCGAATGACCAGCCATCCCGGCACCGGCCGCGGACGGGACCGACACGCCGGCCAGAGATACTGCCGACGCGGCATTCGCAATTGATTCAACCGTTGTTCCGACGCCGGTCTCGCCGGACAGGCTGCCGAATGCCTCGGCCGCCGCGGAGCGCACATCTTCAGCAGTCACTCCGGCAAAGCCATTTTGCGCAAGAAGCGCCTGCTTGCCGGCGATGTCCGAAGCGTTCAACTGGTCCCGAAATCCGCCATCGGTGGCGAGACGCTTAATAAGGTCAAGAGCCTGTTCGCTGGCCATTTGGCCCCTCCTGCAACCGGTCTGCCAATTTGATTGTTACTATCGTTGAGCAACAGCTAAACCAATAGCATAGGCAATCGAGCCAGTTTCTACCAAAAACTGACAGCTTCAGGCAAAACGCACATAAATTTAATGTCCGGCCTACCAGCGTATACCAACATGGAAACGACAGCCGAAATGGTCCAGGTGTACGCAAAGACTCGCAATGCAGACCGCTGAAGCGTCTGGGTCTGAAATACTACGCACTGACAAACCGGCTGCTATGAATAAGGAAGGACAAAAAAACGGGCTGATCGGAGTGACGCAGCGTCATTCCAATCAGCCCGTTCACCCAACTATACCTAGGCTCAAGCCGCTTTCTGGTGAGAAGAGGCGGAGATGCGGCTCCAATTCGCCGTGAGCGACTCCATCACACGGCCATCGACCGTTTCGATCGCAGACGCACTGCCAGCAATATGAACGAATGTCGATGTACGGCCGTCGACCGTCTCGATCGCAGACGCGCTGCCCGCGACATACATCGGCGCCAAGGCACGGCCATCGGCCGTCTCGATCGCGGACGCACTGCCCGCGACATACATCGGTGCCAAGGCACGGCCGTCGGCCGTCTCGATCGCGGACGCGCTGCCCGCGACATACATCGGTGCCAAGGCACGGCCGTCGGCCGTCTCGATCGCGGACGCGCTGCCCGCAACATACATCGGCGCCAAGGCACGGCCATCGGCCGTCTCGATCGCGGACGCGCTGCCCGCGACATACATCGGCGCCAAGGCATGGCCGTCGGCCGTCTCGATCGCGGACGCGCTGCCCGCGACATACATCGGCGCCAAGGCATGGCTGTCGGCCGTCTCGATCGCGGACGCGCTGCCCGCGACATACATCGGCGCCATGCCTGCAGTCGGATCAATGGGCTGAGCGGATTCGTCTCGGGTACCGAAAACGCTCGCCCCGGCCTTGCGCATATCGGATGGAGTCAGCGTCCCGAAGCCGCAACGCTGGAGAAGGATGCGCTTCCCCTCTGCGTCGAGCGATTGCAACTGGCGGCGAAAGCTGTGGTCGGTAGCGAGGGACTTCAAAAGATCAAGAGCCGTCGAGTCGGCCATGTTCATCGCCTCCATCATTCATACCGGCCATTTCCGGCGAATATGATGACGATAATGCAAACTTTAAGGACACATCAAGATGGGTTAGTTGCGCGCAGAGAGATTTTCCCAACTTCCCACCACTTGGTTAACGTGCTTGTCTCTGCATCAATCGGATTGCCTGCGTCCGTCCCCCGCCCGTCCACTCCTCTCGGGTCTGACGCCAAAAATCCGCCTCGGCTGGAACCATCGGCTCTGGCAAGAGGCCCGACCCTCTGATCCGGGAACCAAGCCGGCGCGCCACAGCCTGGGACGCCATGTTGTCCGGATGGATCGAATGAACGACCTCGGTCCAGCCAAGCCGGTCGAACACCCAGTCGATGGCCGCGATGGCACCTTCCATCGCATAGCCGCGCCCCCAGCATTCACGTGGCAGGACCCAGCCGACCTCGGTTACCGGCCAGCCTTCCGGCACCCAGGGACCGACTCGTCCCACCCAACGGCCGCTGTCCTTCTCGATCACGGAAAACATGCCAAAACCCTGGATCGCCCAGGCACCGGCCATCCCGACGAACCCCCGCCATGCCACCGAGCGCGATTGCAGACCGCCGATGAAGACCGTTGCCTGAACATCGGTCATCATCGCCGCCCAGGGGTCGAAATCTTCTGCACGGGTGGGCCGAAGGATCAGCCGCTCGGTTTCCAACACCGGCTCATCCATGGCCGACACCGTCGCACGGCGAAAAACACGATGAAGACAGTCGGCGGCTCCCGGGAATATCCTTCTCTGGAAATCTCAGTCCTGCGCGCGACTCAAGGGTGAACGACAACCTCAGGCGCATGACAACCTCATGATAAACAACGCATAGACGAGTCATCATTCACAAGCATCAGCCACCCGTCCAGAGCGAAGTATCGGTACTACCCCCCATCTAAGCGAAACACCCTAGGCGTTCTGGGCTAGAGCGACGGCGTGCCCCGCACCCCATATCATGATGAGCCCACCCGGCCCCGTGGCCGGGCGGACAAGAAAAGCAGACACAAGAACGGAGTACAGCGATGTTGCGGTTTCGGATGGCGATCCTGGCCCTGGCGGCGGTGAGCGGCGCGACCCTGGCCCTCTCAGGCTTCAGCGGCGGGGCCGCAGCCCAGTCCAAGCTGGATCCCTCGGGCAAGCCGGTGTGGGACGAGGGCCACAACCAGCGCCCCACCGCGGCCAGCGACCGCGCGCTGCCGGCCGGCGTGGTGACGCTGCGCACGGCGACCTCCGCCCCCGGCCTGCTCGGCGTCTACGCCCTCAACGGCCTGCCCTTCGACATCGTGCTGAGCCGGGTCGACGCCACCCAATGCGCCAACATCGTGCCAGAGGATTGCGGCCTGCTCGGCACCGACATCCGCGTCGCCACCGGCGCCGAGGTGCTGGTGCGCAGCGTGCGGCAGGCCGACATGACCCGCACCTACGGCGTGGTCCCGGTCTACAGCTGGCGCCCGGCCGTCGCCGCCAAGTAAGGCCTCCGATCGAGCGGGACCGCGGCCCTCCGCGGCGGTCCCGCCATCCTCTATTCCCTTGACTTCCCGTCGCCTGCGGGCTGAATGCCCGGACGATCAGACGGGTTGCCGGCGATGATGTCCTTGTCCAAGATTCTTCTCCTCGCGCTGGTGATCGGCGCCGTGTGGTTCGGCTGGCGCTGGATCAACCGTGTCCAGGAAATCGGCCGCGCCCGTTCCGCCGCCCGCCGGCAGGACGGAGGACGCGATGCCGCCGCCGGCGGTCCGCCGCGCAACTCCGGCGCCTACGCCCCCACGCTGGAGGCGGAGGACATGGAGAAATGTCCGGAATGCGGCGCCTATGTCGCCCCCCGCTCCGCGGTGTCCTGCGGCCGCCCCGCCTGCCCCTACGGCCGCTGACCGCAACGGCGCTCCTGCCGCGCTGCGGCTTGATTTGACGGTGCCACCCGCCTATCGTGCGGCGCGTTTTCAACATTTTTCATTGTGGACCGTCCATGGCCTCCCAGATCGGGACTTCCGACGGCGGAAACTCCGCCGACCGCCGCGGCCTGTCGTTCCAGGCCCTGATCCTCAAGCTCCACCAGTTCTGGTCGGAGCAGGGTTGCCTCATCCTGCAGCCCTACGACATGGAGGTCGGCGCCGGCACCTTCCACCCCGCGACCACGCTGCGCGCGCTGGGTCCCGATCCCTGGAAGGCGGCCTATGTCCAGCCGTCGCGCCGGCCGAAGGACGGCCGCTATGGCGAGAACCCGAACCGCCTGCAGCATTACTACCAGTACCAGGTCATCATGAAGCCGTCGCCGGCCAACCCGCAGGAGCTGTATCTGGACAGCCTGCGCGCGATCGGCATCGACCCGGCGCTGCACGACATCCGCTTCGTCGAGGACGACTGGGAAAGCCCGACGCTGGGCGCCTGGGGCCTGGGCTGGGAAGTGTGGTGCGACGGCATGGAAGTGACGCAGTACACCTATTTCCAGCAGGTCGGCGGCATCGAATGCGACCCCGTCGCGGTCGAGCTGACCTATGGGCTGGAGCGCCTCGCCATGTATGTGCAGGGCGTGGAGAACGTCTACGACCTGGATTTCAACGGCGCCAAGGAAGAGAAGGATCGCGTGAAGTACGGCGACGTCTTCAAGCGCGCCGAGGTCGAATACTCGAAGCATAATTTCGAGTTCGCCAACACCGACATGCTGCTCCAGCATTTCAAGGACGCCGAGGCCGAGTGCCAGGCGCTGGTGGCGCAGAGCCTCGCGCTGCCCGCCTACGACCAGTGCATCAAGGCGTCTCATCTGTTCAACCTGCTGGACGCCCGCGGCGTGATCAGCGTCGTCGAGCGCGCCGCCTATATCGGCCGCGTGCGCGCGCTGGCCAAGGCCTGCTGCGAAGCCTGGACGGGGGCGAAGTAATCCCATGACCGAATTCCTGATCGAATTCTTCTCCGAAGAAATCCCCGCCCGCATGCAGGCGCGGGCCGCCGAGGACCTGAAGCGCCTCGTCACCGACAAGCTGGCGGCCAACGGCCTGACCTTCGCCAAGGCCGACGCCCATTCCACGCCGCGCCGCCTGGCCCTGGTGGTCGATGGGCTGCCGGAGCGCACCGCCGACGTGCGCGAGGAAAAGAAGGGTCCGCGCCTCGGTTCGCCGGAGCAGGCGGTCGCCGGCTTCCTGAAGTCGGCCGGCCTCGACAGCCTCGACCAGTGCGAGCAGCGCGATACCGGCAAGGGCGTCTTCTATTTCGCGGTGACCGAGAAGAAGGGCCGCGAGACCGCCGCGGTGCTGGCGGAGATCATCCCCGCCGCCATGGCCGAGCTGCCCTGGCCGAAGTCGATGCGCTGGGGCACCGGCACCGTGCGCTGGGTCCGTCCGCTGCACTCGATCATCGCCATCTTCGGCGGGCGCGTGCTCGACGGCGGCTATGACATCGGCGGCACCCAGGGCCGCATCGCCTTCGGCAACGCCACCCGCGGCCACCGCTTCCTGGCGCCCGACGCCGTCACGGTCGAGAGCTTCGCCGACTACAAGGAGAAGCTGCGCACCGCCAAGGTCGTGCTCGACCGCGAGGAGCGCAAGGCGAAGATCAAGGCCGACGCCGAGGCGCTGGCCGCCACGCAGGGCCTGACCCTGTCGCCCGACGACGCGTTGCTGGAGGAGGTCGCCGGCCTCGTCGAATGGCCGGTCGTGCTGATGGGCGGCATCGACGAGAGCTTCATGGACGTGCCCTCGGAGGTCCTCATCACCTCCATGCGCACCCACCAGAAGTATTTCGCCGTGCTGGACGCAGAGGGCCGGATGGCCCCGCGCTTCATCGTCGTGGCGAACACCGAGACGCTGGACGGCGGCAAGGCGGTGGTCGCCGGCAACGAGCGCGTGCTGCGTGCCCGCCTGTCCGACGCCAAGTTCTTCTGGGACCAGGACCGCAAGACCAAGCTGGAAGCCCGCGTCCCGGCGCTGGAGAAGATCACCTTCCATGCCAAGCTGGGCACGGTGGCCGAGAAGGTCACCCGGGTGCAGCTGCTGGCTGCCGAGATCGCCCGCGCCATCGGCGCCGACAGCGATGCCGCCAGCCGCGCCGCCCTGCTGTGCAAGGCCGATCTGGTGACCGAGGTGGTCGGCGAGTTCCCCGAGGTCCAGGGGATCATGGGCCGCTACTACGCGCTGGGCCAGGGCGAGAGCGCCGACGTCGCCAACGCGATCGCCGACCATTACAAGCCGGTGGGCCCGTCGGATTCCTGTCCGACCGCGCCGGTCTCTGTCGCGGTGGCGCTCGCCGACAAGATCGACACGCTGGTCGGCTTCTTCGCCATCGACGAGAAGCCGACGGGATCGAAGGATCCCTATGCGCTGCGCCGCGCCGCGCTGGGCGTGATCCGGCTGGTGCTGGAGAACGGGCTGCGGGTGAAGCTGGCGGACGTGTTCTCCGCCGCCCACGGCGCCTACACCGTCGCCGGCTTCGCCCCGGCCGGCAGCGTCGGCGGCGACCTGATGTCCTTCTTCGCCGACCGCCTGAAGGTGGTGCTGCGCGAGCAGGGCGTCCGCCATGATCTGGTCGATGCGGTGTTCGCGCTCGGCGGCGAGGACGACCTGGTCCGGCTGCTGGCCCGCGTGAAGGCCCTGCAGGCCTTCGTCGGCTCCGACGAGGGCGCCAACTTGGCAGCCGCCTACAAGCGCGCCTCCAACATCGTCCGCATCGAGGAGAAGAAGGACGGCGCCGCCTTCGACCAGCCGGTCGATGCCGCCCGTCTGGCCCAGGACGAGGAAAAGGCGCTGTTCGCCGCGCTGAACGAGGCCTCGGCCACCGCCAGGCCACTGCTGGACGCCGAGGACTTCACCGGCACCATGGCGGCGCTGGCGAAGCTGCGCGGCCCGGTGGACGCCTTCTTCGACAAGGTCACGGTGAACGCGGAGGACAAGGACCTGCGCGCCAACCGCCTGCGCCTGCTGACGCAGATCCGCAGGACGCTGAACACGGTGGCCGACTTCTCGAAGATCGAGGGATGATGGAATTGGGGGGCGGTCGCGCCCCCCGTTTCACAACCCCGCCAAGGCCTGCCGGATCGCCTCGCGGAAGGCGTCCAGCGAGGCGATGTCCAGCAAGAACAGCGCATGCCCGCGGGCGTCGCCCGCCGCCAGCGCCATGTCGATGCGCACGAACAGAACCGGGTCGGTGGCGGACCCGATCACTGCCGCCGGCTCGCCGGCGCGATAGCCCGGAACCGTCCCCGACAGTTCACCGCCGATCAGGTTGGACAGGCTGGCGAGGCAGCCGTTCAGGATGATGTTGCCGATCTCGGTCAGCGCATCCTGCTCCATCTCCCCGGGCGCCTCGGCGGCGGGATCGACGGGGATGAGGCGGCCGACCAGGGCCAGCATGCCGCGTTCCGGAAAGATCAGCAGCGCTTCCCCGGTGAAGGGACCGGTGAAGGCGCCGCGTACGGCGCAGACGGGCTGGCCGCCCTCCAGGTCGCCGCCGACCTCGCCGGTGATGCGGGCGCGGGTCGACACCGCGAAGGACGGCACCGACAGATGCACCTCCTCCCCCAGCATCGAGCTGAGCGCGGCGGCCGGCTCGCCCATGCCGATATTGAACAGTTCGGCGATGGCGTCGGCATCGTCGGCGTCGAGGGAGAGCGGGTCCGCCGCCGGCGGGGCGGGCACGGTTTCCGGGGAGACCGGGTCGGGGGATGCGGGGTCGATCATCGGCGTCATTGCCCGGAGGCGGCGAGGAAGTCGCGGATCTTGTCCGAGGTGATCGGCTTGGCGATGAAGCGAATGCCCAGCGACTCGGCCTTGCGCTTCAGCGTGTCCTGGACGTTGGCGGTCAGCAGGCCGATGGGCAGGCCGACGAAACGCTCCTTCAGCCGCTCGGCGAGCGTCAGACCGTCCATGCCCGGCATGTTGTAATCGACGATGGCGGCGACCGGCGCCCCCTCGCCGACCATTTCCAGCGCCTCCTCGCCGCTCGCCGCGGTGACGATGGTCCAGTCGGGTCGCAGAGAGGCGATGACGCTGGAGACCATGTTGCGCGCCAGTCGGCTGTCGTCGACGACGAGGATGCTGGTCATGCCGAAATTTCCGTCCTAAAGGTTCCGTTCACACCTTGCGGGCTTCTTACCGCAAAGCGTCCCGGCTCTCAACAGACGCATAGAACCGCCCCGTCGACTTCAACCGCCAGGCTCCCGCGATATTATCGATGTTCAGCCGTGACCACGCCGTGCCCGATCCGCTTCGCCTTCCGGCTCAGCCGCCGGTGCGGGCCGTGCTCGACACCAACATCCTGGTGGCCTATGCGTTGCTGGGACCCACCGCAGCCCGGCGCCACGACGCGATCCGCCACTGCGTCGACCGGGTGCGCGGGGAGCGAGGCCTCGTCGGCAGCGACGAAACGCTGGCGGAACTGGACGAGGTGCTGATGCGCCCGACCTTCGACCGCTATGCCGCCGCCTCCGATCGCCTTGCCTTCCTAGAGACGATCAGGAGCGAGACGGCGCTGGTGACCCCGGCCGCGGTCGGGCGCCTGTGCCGCGATCCGGAAGACGACATGTTCCTGGCCGCCGCCGTCGGCGGCAGGGTGCCCTGGCTGGTGACGGTCGACCGTCAGCTCCTGTCGGTGCGCCAGGCCGGCGAAACGCGGGTGCTGCGGCCCGAACGGTTCCTGGAAGCTGTGGCCGTCCGTCCTGTCCCACAGGGGTAGCCGGCAGAATCCACTCGACAAACCGATTGCGGTTTCTAGAATGAAAAGGGAACACATCGCAAACTGCGAGTGAACGGGGAATAGCCGCAGCCGCAGCACCGACGACACTGCGGCGGCACTGGCGGAGCGCAGGGGGCATCTGCAGCGATGAGCGTCCAACGGCTTCTGTTCGATGACCTGCCGGAAACCGAACCGGCGCGCAAGCCCCGCCGGCCGCGGGCTGCGGCCACGGGCGCCGTGCCGTCGACCATGGCCGCCCAGGTCGCGGTCGACGTGGTGCGCGAAGCCGCTCCCTTGCCGCGGACGGCGGCGATGGCAGCGACCGTCGCGACCCTGCCGCTCGCGCCTCCGGCTCCCCCGCCCCCTCCTCCGGCCTTCGATCCGGCCGCGCTGTCCAACCCGGAGCTGCGGGCGCTGGTCCAGGCCCTGCCCGACCAACGGCTTGCCCATCTGCTGATCGAGGCCGCGCGCGAACTGAAGCGCCGCGCCGCGCCCGATCGCGGCGATTCGGAGGGCGAGGACGGCGACGGGCCGCAGGAACCCAATCCCGCGCTTCTGCGCGCGGCACGGCAGGCCGTCGGAGAATTGTCGGGCGAGGATTTCTGATCCGCGCCCCTCTCCCAGGGCTACCCCTTAGTCAATAAAGTTTCCGAGACAAACCGCGCGGCTTTATGTCATGATCTGTCCCAGCCCGCGCTTTGGATGCCGCATCGCACAATAAAGCGGCTGTAAAGCGCCACCGGGCTCGCCGAACCCACAAGCGACGTCTCCCGGAGGGGGCTTTGGACTGGATTACTTGGTTGCAGGATTGGGGCAATGCCTTTTACCCGATGGCCTTTGTCTGGGCCTTTTTTGAAGGTGAAACATTTGTAATCTTCGGTGGGATGGGCGCCAAGCTTGGGATCGTCAATCTCTACTGGCTGGTCGGATCGGTGTGGATCGGCAGCTTCCTGGGGGATCAGGTCTGGTTCTGGCTGGGCCGCCGCTGGGGCAAGAAGGCGCTCGCCCGCTTCCCGTCCGCCGACGCCCATGCCTGCCGGGTCCTGAGCTGGCTGGAGAAATACGGCGTCGCCTTCATCCTGGTCTTCCGCTTCCTCTACGGCGTGCGGAACATCGCGTCGGTCGCCATCGGCACGTCGGGCATGCCGTGGTCCCGCTTCCTGTTCTGGAACTTCCTCGCCGCCGGCATCTGGGCCTGGAGCTTCGCCGGGGCCGGTTACCTGTTCGGTGAAGCCGCCGCCGCGATCGGCGAGGACGGCCCGAAGATCCTCCTGCTGAGCGGCTTCGCCATCGGCGGCCTGTGGCTCGCCGTCAAGAGCTTCCGCTGGGTCCGCCGCCGCGCACTCGCCGCGACCAATCCGGCGGAGTGATCCGCCACTACCACCCGTAACGGGGGCGGAAGGCCTTGGCCAAACCGCCCACCCTCGGTGCTGTGTTCCCCCCTCAGGACTTCAGCGCCTCCCGATCCTTCAGCCGCTCCCAGATCGCATCGAAATCCGCATGGCGATCGGCAAACAGGGCGAGCAGGCGTGGATCGAAATGGACCCGGGGGTCCAGACGATCGTCACCGTTCAGCAGGATGTCGACCGTCTTCTCGTGACTGAATGACGGCTTGTAGGGACGGGCGCTGCGCAGGGCGTCGTAGCAGTCGGCGATGGCGACGATGCGGGCGGCGAGCGGGATTTCCTCTCCCTTCAGACCATGCGGATAGCCGGTACCGCCCCATTGCTCGTGGTGATAGAGCGCGATCTCGGCGGCCATCTTCAACCGGTCCGACGCGACCAGGATGTCGTGGCCATATTCCGGATGCCGTTTCATCTCCGCCAGCTCGCGCTCGTCGAGCCGACCCTTCTTGTGCAGCACCGCCTGGTCGACGCTCATCTTGCCGACATCATGCAGGGCGGCGGAAAAGCGGATCTCGCTGCAAAAGGCGCGACTGCAGCCAGCCCAGCCGGCCAGCGCGTAGGAGTATTCGTTGACACGCTGGGTATGGTTGCCGGTGTCCTCGTCATGCACCTCGGCGGCACGGGCCAGCAGATTGACCGATACCATGAAGGCGCGCTCGGTCTCCGCCTGAAGCTCGGCGACGCGCCGGCGCTCCTTGGTCAGCGCACGGTTCCGCTCGGTCAATCGCTCCAGGGTCGCGGCGCGCTCCAGCGCCCGGCCGACGATGTGGTTGACCGGCGCGATCATCTTCTCGTGCTCGGGCAGAAAGGAAGCATGCGGAAGGGCCGGCGCGCCCTCCGCCGGTCGACGGTTGATCAGCTGCACGACGCCGATCGGCCGGTCGCGGAACCCCTTGAGCGCGAAGGCCATGATCGAACGGGAGCGGAAGCCGGTGCGCTGATCGAAGGCGGGGTTGAAGCGGTAAGGCCGTTCCTCCGGAATGGCGTAGGCATTCTCCAGCAGCAGCGTTTCGCCGGTTGCCGCAACATAGCCGACGATGGAAACCTCGCTCACCGGCATCGAAAACAGCGTCGGCTTGGCGCGGATCACGTCGTTTTGCGCGCTGACCGCCTCCAGATGTCGGCTCCGTCCTTGCCCGCGCAGCATGAAGATCGTGCCGGCCTCCGCCCCGGTCAGCTCACGGCATTTGCGCAGCACCCTGTCGCTGAGCGAACGCAGCGACTGGTTCGGCGCACTTTCGATAAATTCAAGAAATTGGCCGACGAGACTCACAGCGCTCCCCCACCCCGGCGCACGATCATCAGTGCACGAATAGACTACCCCATTTGCCATAGCCCGAAGAAGGGGCTTGGAAGGCCGACGATTACGGCATGGTCACCAGCCCATCCAGCCGCCGGCCCACAGCCAGACCGCCGCCACCGCCATCGACAGCAGCGCCATCGGCACGCCGCAGCGGGCATGCTCGACGAAGCCCAGCCGGACACCGGCCGCCGCCGCCCGCTCCGCCACGATGATGTTGGCGAGGCTGCCCGGCAGCAGCAGGTTGCCGGCCAGCGTCGACAGCAGTGCCAAGCCGTAGAGCGCTCCTTGCGGCGGCGATGGCCACGCAGCCAGCAGCAGGATCACCGCCGGCACGTTGCCGATGCTGTTGCTGCCGGCCAGCGACAACGGCAGCATCACCGCCAGCCGGTCGGGAAGCCAGCCCGCCGCCTGCAGATCGCCGACCAGGGCGGCCGGGATGCCGGTCAATCCCAGCGCGTGGTTGATGGCAAAGAGTGCGGCGAACAGCACCAGAAGATGCCAGTCGACCATGCCCAGCATGTCACGGCTGGCCATGCGCCGGCTGATCATCATCACCCCGGCCACCAGCAGCACCGCGTGCTCCTGCGGAATGTCGCGGGTGAACAGGACCAGCAACACCAGCGTCGCCGCCACCGCCTTGCCCAGTTGCCAGCGGTCCAGCTTCGGGGCCGCCTGCCCCACCCCCTCCGGCCCGATCTCCTGCGGCATGCCGAAGCGGCCGCGCCAGACCAGCCAGACGGTGGCATAGGCGATCCCCATCGCCGCCAGAGCCGGGACGCCGCAGACCGCCAGGAAGCGCCAGAAATCGAGATGCCCGACCTGCCCGATCAGGATGTTCTGCGGATTGCCGATCATCGTCGCCGCCGACCCGGCATTGGCCGCCCCCGCCAGCGCGATCAAGTAGGGCCGCGGGTCCAGCTTGCGCGCCATCAGCCCCAGGCACAGCATCGGCGTCATGGCGAAGACCACCACGTCGTTCGCCAGCACCGCCGACAGCCCGCCGGCGACCAGCACGATCACCGCCAGCAGCCGCGCCGGCGATTGCGCCGCCTGCGCCACCTTCAACGCGCACCAGTCGTAGAAACCGCTGCCGGCATATTGCGCCGACAGGATCATCAGCCCCAGCAGGATGAAGATCGTCGGAAAATCGATCGCCGAGATCGCTCCGGCGGTGTCGAGCGCGCCGGTCGCCAGCAGCAGGATCGCCGCGACCAGCGCGATGCCGGTTCGGTCGATGCGCAGGCCGGGAAAGCCGCCCAGCGCCATGCCCAGATAGGTGGCGACGAACAGAACAAGAATGGTTGCAGTCATGATTCCCGATGCGCAGCAAAAGCTAGTCGAGGGAGATGGTGGTTCCCTCGCGCGCGGCAAAGCAATTCTTGAACTCGGCTTTGGCCGCCGCCTCGATCCGTTCCATCGTGGCGTCGTCGTGATCGGGATCGTGGTGGAACAGGCCCAAAGTCTTCACATGGGCCGCACGGGCGATCCGCACCGCTTCCATCCAGGTGGAATGGCCCCAGCCGATCCGCTGCGCCCACTCCTCGTCGGTGTAGGTCGAGTCGTAAAGCAGCAGATCCACCCCATCCACGAGGTTCAGGATGTTGCGGTCGGGATGGTCGGGCACATGTTCGGTATCGGTGACGTAGGCCATGGACCGGCCCTGATATTCGATCCGGTAGCCGGTGGCGCCGTCGGGATGGTTCAGCGCCGCGGTGTGGATGCGCACCCCGCCGTCGAGCTTGAAGCAGTGGCCGGGCGGCACCTCCAGGAAGCTCAGGTCGCCGCCCATCGTGCGCAGCGGCACCGGGAACAGCGGCCGTTCCATCTGGCGTGCCATGACCGATTCGATGTCGGGGCTGCCGGTGAGATGGCCGGAGATCACGCGCAGACTGAAGCCCTTGGTGTAGGCCGGCGCGAAGAAGGGAAAGCCGCTGATATGGTCGAGATGGGTGTGGCTGAGCAGCAGCGTGGCGCCGGTCACCCCTTCGGCCAGCAGCTTGCGGCCCAGCATTCGCAATCCCGTGCCGGCGTCGATGATGATCCGCTGCTTCCCCGCCTGCACTTCGACACAGGACGTGTTGCCGCCGAAACCCAGATGCGAGGCCATCGGGCAGGGAATCGTGCCGCGCACGCCCCAGAAGGTGACTGAAAACCCCATTCCCCCGCCTCCAGGCGCAGCCATGCACCGCTCCAACCCTTTTGGACGGCGAGTTTAGCGCGAATCACCGTTATGTACAGGATGGTCGATGTCGAGCCGGGCCGGCGCAGGAACGGCGCGGTCTCCGGCCAAGAAAACCGAAGGGCCGCTTCACTGGAAGCGGCCCTTCGTCCGGCCCTTGTCGGAGCCTTCTTACAGTTCGGCCGCCATGTAGGACGGCAGCCAAGTCTCGTTGGCGTCACGCAGACGCTTCAGCGAGACGATGTCGCCGCCGCGGCCGGACAGCGACGTGCCGCGGGTCTCGCCCAGCACGGTGACCGGAACGCCGGCCGCCTTGGCCTTCTCCTGCACCGTCGCGGCAACGTCCGGCCGGACGGCCAGGACGTAGCGGCCCTGGTCTTCGCCGAACAGCACGCGCGGGGACGCCCCGTCGAAGCCGGTCAGGTAGGCACCGATGCCACCGGCCAGCGCCATCTCGGCGATGGTGACGATCAGGCCGCCGTCGGCCGCGTCGTGGCTCGACACCACCAGCCCCTCATGGATCAGGCCACGGACGAAATCGCCGTTGCGACGCTCCACCGCGAGATCGACCGGCGGGGGCGCCCCCTCTTCCCGGCCGAGGATCTCGCGCAGGAAGATCGACTGGCCGAGATGGCCCCCATAGGGATTTGCCGTCTCGCCCACCGCGAGGATCACGTCGCCCTCGTTCTTGAAGGCGATGCCGACCGCGATCATCGCGTCCGGCATGATGCCGACGCCGCCAATGGCCGGGGTCGGCAGGATGGCCTCGCCGTTGGTCTCGTTGTAGAGCGAGACGTTGCCCGACACGACCGGAAAGTCCAGCGCCTTGCAGGCCTCGCCGATGCCTTGGACGGCGCCGACGAACTGGCCCATGATCCGCGGCTTCTCGGGGTTGCCGAAGTTCATGTTGTCGGTGATGGCGAGCGGCAGGGCGCCCACCGCCGACAGGTTGCGCCACGCCTCGGCCACCGCCTGCTTGCCGCCCTCGACCGGGTCGGCGAGGCAGTAGCGCGGGGTGCAGTCGGTGGTGATGGCGACCGCCTTGGTCTGGCCCGGCACGCGGACGACCGCGGCGTCGGCCTGACCCGACATGAAGCGGGTGTCGCCGCCGACGAGGCTGTCATACTGCTCCCAGATCCAGCGCTTGGAGGCCAGATCGGGGCAGCCGAACAGCTTGGCCAGCGTGTCGCCCAGATCGGCGGAATAGCCGGCCAGCACGCTGTCGTCGACGTCCGCAGCCTTCGGCGTCGGCTCCCACGGGCGGTTGTATTCCGGGGCGGCGTTGGACACCGGGGCGATCGGCATGTCGCACCAGGTCTCGCCATACATCTTGATGACGAGGTTGCCGGTGTCGGTCAGGTGGCCGATGACGGCGAAGTCCAGCTCCCACTTGTCGAAGATGGCCTTCGCCACCTCCTCGCGGCCGGGCTTCAGGATGATCAGCATGCGCTCCTGGCTTTCGGAGAGCATGATCTCATAGGGCGTCATCGCCTGTTCGCGCATCGGCAGGGTATCGAGCGTCAGCTCGATGCCCAGGCCGCCCTTGCCGGCCATCTCGACCGACGAGGAGGTCAGGCCGGCCGCGCCCATGTCCTGGATGGCGACGATGGCGTCCGTCTCCATCAGCTCCAGGCAGGCTTCGATCAGCAGCTTCTCGGTGAAGGGGTCGCCGACCTGCACGGTCGGGCGCTTCTCCTCCGAATCCTCGGTGAACTCGGCCGAGGCCATGGTGGCGCCGTGGATGCCGTCGCGGCCGGTCTTGGATCCCACATAGACGACCGGGTTGCCGATGCCGGCGGCGGCCGAATAGAAGATCCGGTCGGTCTTGGCGACACCCACGGTCATGGCGTTGACCAGGATGTTGCCGTTGTAGGCCGGATGGAAGTTGGTCTCGCCGCCGACCGTCGGCACGCCGACGCAGTTGCCGTAGCCGCCGATGCCGGCGACCACGCCCGACACCAGATGACGGGTCTTGGGGTGGTCGGGAGAGCCGAAGCGCAGCGCGTTCATATTGGCGATGGGCCGGGCGCCCATGGTGAACACGTCGCGCAGGATACCGCCCACGCCCGTCGCCGCACCCTGGTAGGGTTCGATGTAGGACGGGTGGTTGTGGCTCTCCATCTTGAAGATGACGGCGTCGCCGTCGCCGATGTCGACCACGCCGGCATTCTCGCCGGGACCGCAGATCACCTGCGGGCCGGTGGTCGGCAGAGTCTTCAGCCAGACCTTGGACGACTTGTAGGAGCAATGCTCCGACCACATGACCGAGATGATGCCCAGCTCGGTGAAGGTCGGGGTGCGGCCCAGGATGTCCAGGGCGTTCTGGTATTCCTCGGCCGACAGGCCGAACTCCTTGCCGAGTTCGGCGGTGACCGGACGCTCCTGCGCCTTGGTAGCTTCAGCGCTCACGACAGGGCCTCCACCAGACCTTCGAACATGGGCTTGCCGTCGGTGTTGCCGTGCAGGGCCTCCACCGCGTCCTCGGGGTGCGGCATCAGGCCCAGCACGGTGCGCTTGGCGTTGAAGATGCCGGCGATGTCGGACACCGAGCCGTTCGGGTTGCCGCGCGGATCGGCCCGCGCCTCGTCGCCGACATAGCGAAAGGCAACCTGGCCCTCGCCGTCCAGCCGCTTCACCGTCTCCGCGTCGGTCCAGTAGTTGCCGTCGCCATGGGCGACCGGGTAACGGACGATCTGGCCCTTCGCGTATTTCTTCGTGAAGGGGCTGTCGGTGTTCTCCACCCGCAGATGCTGGACGCGGCAGACGAACTTCAGGGCGCCGTTGCGCATCAGCGCGCCGGGCAGCAGCCCGGCCTCGGTGATGATCTGGAAGCCGTTGCAGACGCCGAGGACGCGGACGCCCTGTTCGGCCCGCGCCTTCACCTCGCGCATGATCGGCGAATGCGCCGCCATGGCGCCGGAGCGCAGGTAATCGCCATAGGAGAAGCCGCCGGGCACGACGATCAGGTCGACCTTGGGCAGTTCGGTGTCGCGGTGCCAGACCAGATGCGGCTTGGTCCCGCTGACGGCCTCCAGCGCGGCGACGGCGTCGCGTTCGCGGTTGGAGCCGGGGAAAACGACGATGGCGGCCTTCATGGGGCGGTCAAAATCCGGCGTCGTGAGGGGGAGGAGTTCGCGCCGGACACTAAAGCCGCCGCCCCGCCAAAGCAAGTGGCGGCCAAAGGGCGGCGGAGTTGCCAGCCTTGCATCACTGTGTCGGCGCGTCCTCTTCCGGGTAGGCGGTGATGTGGTGCAACGACAGGTCGGCGCCTTTGTACTCCTGTTCGGGGTCGAGGCGGATGCCGACGGTGACGCGCAGCAGGCCGTAGACCGCCAGACCGGCGGCGAACCCGAATCCGGCACCGCTTGCCGTGCCGACGATCTGGCTGAGGATCGACACGCCGCCCAGGCCGCCCAGCGCCTCCTGCCCGAAAACGCCGGCCAGCAGGCCGCCGGTCAGGCCGCACAGGCCGTGCAGCGGCCAGACGCCCAGCACGTCGTCGATCTTCCAGTCGATCTGGCACTTGTTGAAGGCCCAGACGAACAGCAGCCCGGCGATGCCGCCGGTGACCAGCGCCCCCAGCGGATGCATCACGTCGGACCCGGCGCAGACCGCCACCAGACCGGCCAGCGCGCCGTTGTGGACGAAGCCGGGGTCGGTGCGGCTGATCACCAGCGACGTGCTGATGCCGCCGACCATCGCCATCAGCGAGTTCAGCGCGACCAGCCCCGACACGCCGTCCAGCGCCTGCGCGCTCATCACGTTGAAGCCGAACCAGCCCACGCACAGCACCCAGGCGCCCAGCGCCAGGAAGGGGATGTTCGACGGCGGGATGGCGATCAGCGAGCCGTTGGGACGGTAGCGGCCGCGGCGATTGCCCAGGTTCAGCACCGCGCCCAGCGCCACCCAGCCGCCGAAGGCGTGCACCACCACGGACCCGGCGAAGTCGTGGAAAGCTTGGCCGAAGGTCGCGGCCATCCAGCTTTGCAGGCCGAAGCGGGTGCCCCACACCGTGCCTTCCAGCAGCGGGTAGAACAGCGCGATCAGCGCCAGCGTGGCGGCCGCCTGGGGCCAGAATTTGGCGCGCTCGGCGATGCCCCCGGACACGATGGCGGGCACCGCGGCGGCGAAGGTCGCCAGGAAGAAGAACTTCACCAGATCATAACCATGGGCGGCAAAGCCCCCGGCGCCCTTGCCGACCAGCGTATGGGCGTCGGCGAAGAAGTCGACGCCATAGGCGACGGCGTAGCCGACGAAGAAATAGGCGATGGTCGACATGGCGAAATCCGACAGGATCTTCACCAGGGCATTCACCTGGTTCTTGCGCCGGACCGTCCCGACCTCCAGCAGGGCGAAGCCGCAATGCATCGCCAGCACCATCACCGCGCCCATCAGCACGAAAAGGACGTCGCCACCCGTCTTTGCCGCATCCATTTGCACAAACCTTCAGCATTTTGCCCAAAAAATCGGCAAACTGCTAACAGTTCAGGCAAATCTGCGCAAGGGCCCAGCTGACGTTTGCAAAGGCAGAGTGGCGGAAATGCAGCACAAAAAGCGGGCGAACCCGCCTTGGGTTGCCCGCAGTCTGCGCAAGAACGATGCCAAATGATGAAGAGGTGGGCGGAGCCCCCTCCGCCCATCCCACGACGCCGACGCTTACATGCCGGCGATGGTCATGCCGTCGATGCGCACGGTCGGCGCATCCATGCCGAAGCGCAGTTCCAGGTCGTCGGCGGCCTCCATGTTCAAGAACATGTCCTTGAGGTTGCCGGCGATGGTGATCTCGTTGACCGGATAGGTGATCTGGCCGTTCTCGATCCAGAAGCCGCCGGCACCGCGGCTGTAGTCGCCGGTGACGCCGTTGACGCCCATGCCCATCAGGTCGGTGAGGTAGAAGCCGTCCTTGATCTCCGCCAGCATGTCGGCTCGGCTGCGCTTGCCGGCGGCCATATAGACGTTGGCCGGGGCCGGGCCGGGCGGGCCGGAGGTGCCGCGGGCGGCGTGGCCGGTGGTCTGCAGGCCGAGTTGCCGGGCGGAACGCAGGTCAAGCAGCCACGTCGTCAGTACGCCGTCCTCGATCAGCGTGCGCCGCTTCACCTCGACACCCTCGGCATCGAAGGGGCGGGAGCGCAGGCCGCGCTTCACATGCGGGTCGTCGACGATGGTGATGGAGGAAGCGAAGATCTGCTGCCCCATCCTGTCCTTCAGAAAGCTGGTGCCACGGGCGATGCTGGGGCCGCTGATGGCGCCGGTCAGGTGACCGAGCAGGCCGCGCGACACCCGCGGGTCGAAGAACACCGGCACCTTGCAGCTTTTGACCCGACGCGGGTTCAGGCGGCGCACGGCACGCTCGCCGGCCTCGCGGCCGATCTCGGCGGCATCGCGCAGGTCGGCGCCGTAGACCTTGCTGTCATAGTCGTAGTCGCGCTCCATCCCCGTGCCGGTTCCGACGATGACCGAGGCCGACAGCGACTGGCGCGACACGCCGTAGCTGCCGGCAAAGCCGTTGGAGGCGGCAATGGCGACGGTGGAGCGGCTCCAGCCGGCGTCGGCCCCTTCGGAATTGGTGACGCCCTCGACCGCCAGCGCCGCCTCTTCGGCGATGCGGGCACGTTCGATCAGCGTCTCCGACGACGGCTCCTCGTTGTCGCAGATGTCGAGGTCGGGCCAGCTGCGGGCCAGCTGTTCGGGATCGGCGATGCCGGCGAAGCCGTCCTCCGGCACCACGCGGGCCATGGCGATGGCGCGTTCTACCAGCTCGCTCAGAGCCTTCGCACTGCGGTCGGTGGAGGAGACGATGGCCTGCCGCTTGCCGATGAACACCCGCAGGCCGAGATCGCCCGATTCGGAGCGCTCCAGCTTCTCGGTCTTGCCCAGCCGCTGGGCGAGGGACACGGACGCGCTGTCGAACAGCACGGCATCGGCGGCGTCCGCACCGGCAGCGCGCGCCTTGGCGATCAGGTCGTCCAGCAGATTCAGGACCCCGGAGGACTCCGTCTTGTGCTGGTCGTTCGGCGAAACGGTCATCAGGCTCTCCGGTTGGTCTCCGTCCTGTCTACCAAATGGGACGGCGACGCGGAACGGGGAAGAGGCGAAATGCCCCTTCCCCGTTCCGTGTCGCGCCGAATGCCGGTTCTGGTTGCGGATCAGGCCAGTTCGCGGCGGGCGGCCAGGGCACCCAGTGCCGGAACCTTCAGGGCGAAGGCGCCGTCACCCAGCAGCGATTGCACGATCAGCAGAACCATCCAGAAGGCCGGGAACTCCCAACCACCGCCCGGCGCATTGAAGACCCAGCCATTGCCGACATGCTGCAGGGTAGCACCGATCAGGATGGGCAGCAGGGCCAGGGTGATCCAGCGGGTGTAGACACCGGCGATCAGCAGCAGACCGCCGCCGATCTCGCCCAGGATCACGAGATAGGCGAAGGCGCCGGGATAGCCGATGCTCTCGAAGTAACCGACGGTGCCGGGGATGGTGAAGGTCAGCACCTTCAGCACCAAGCCATGGGCCAGGAACAGCAGGCCGAGGCCGACGCGCAGGAGGAAGGCGGCATAGGGGGCGGTGCGATTGTCGATCATGGTCAGGGTCTCCTCGATCAGGGTGGCCGGTTGGGCCGCGTTTCGTCTGAGGAGGAGATTAAGCCGGATCGAGGCGTGGGATAATCCGCAGAATTCACGAAGGTTTGTTGCAGGAAGAGGGACAATCTGGAAGAAGCACACTCTCCCTACTCTGTGCCCCTCTCCCCCCGGGGAGAGGGCTGGGTGAGGGGGAGACATGGTGAAGATTCTCGGGAAGGCACGCGGTGCATCCCCCTCACCCTAACCCTCTCCCCAGGGGGGAGAGGGGATCTTCACCACCTCACCCGCGCTTCCAGGTCGTGCCCTGCGGACCGTCTTCCAGAACGATGCCCTTCTCGGCCAGCGCCTTGCGGATGCGGTCGGCCTCGGCAAAGTTCTTCCCCGTGCGGGCTGCCTTGCGGTCGGCAATCAGTTGCTCGACGTCGGCATCGCTCAGCCCCTCGGCACCGCCGGCCGGCGCCCAGCGGAACCAGGCTTCCGGGTCCTGCTGCAACAGGCCGAGCTGTTGCCCCGCCGCCAGCAGGGCGCCCTTGGCCGCAGCCTTCTCGGCATCGGTCTTCGCCTTGTTCACCGCGGTCGCCAGCTCGTGCAGATGCGCGATGGCGAGCGGGCTGTTCAGATCGTCCTCCAGCGCCGCCAGCACATCGAAGGGCAGCTCGGCCGCCATCGCCGCCGGATCGCCGCGCAGGGCCTGGTACCAGCGGTCGAGCGCGCCCTTGGCCTGCCGGATGCCCTCGCGGGTGAAGTCCAGCGGCTGGCGGTAATGGGCGCTCAGCAGGGTCAGGCGGATCGCCTCGCCGGGGAATTCGTCCAGCAGGTCGTGCACGGTGAAGAAGTTGCCGAGGGATTTCGACATCTTCTCGCCTTCGACCGTGACGAAGCCGTTGTGGACCCAGGTGCGGGCCAGCCGGTCGGTGCCGTTGGCGCAGCAGCTCTGGGCGATCTCGTTCTCATGATGCGGGAAGATCAGGTCCAGCCCGCCGCCATGGATGTCGAAGGTTACGCCCAGATGCTCCTTCGCCATGGCGGAGCATTCGATGTGCCAGCCCGGACGGCCGCGGCCCCAGGGGCTGTCCCAGCCGGGCTGGTCGGGACTGCTGGGCTTCCACAGCACGAAGTCGGAGGCATCGCGCTTGTAGGGCGCCACCTCCACCCGCGCGCCGGCGATCATGTCGTCCAGCGAGCGCCGCGACAATTGGCCGTAGCTGGGCATCGACGGCACGGAGAACAGCACATGGCCCTCCGCCGCATAGGCGTTGCCGCGCTCGATCAGCGTGGCGATCAGCGCGATCATCTGGCCGATATGCTGGGTCGCCCGCGGCTCGATGGTCGGGCGCAGCGCGTTCAGCGCATCCATGTCGGCATGGAACAGGTCGGTGGTGCGCGCAGTCAGCGCGTCGATCGGCTCGCCGCTGTCCCGCGCGCGGTCGATGATCTTGTCGTCCACATCGGTGATGTTGCGGACATAGGTCACCGCCGGATGGAGCCGCGACAGCAGCCGGAACAGCAAATCGAACACCACCACCGGCCGGGCGTTGCCGATATGGGCGGTGTCGTAGACGGTCGGACCGCAGACATACATGCCGACGTGGTCCGGGCGAAGCGGCTCGAAGCGCTCCTTACGGCGGGTCAGCGTGTTGTAGAGGTCCAACGGCACGGTCCGAACTCCTGAATATAGAGAGGTTTCAGGCGGTCTCGCCGGCGAGCCGCCGGAGGCTGCGCGCCCGTCCGATCAGGGGTAGCAGGTTCTTCAATTCCGGTCCATGGTCGCGCCCGGTCAGGGCCCGGCGCAGCGGAAGGAACAACTCCTTGCCCTTGCGCCCCGTCGCCCCCTTCACCGCGGCGGTCCAGGCGCCCCAGGTGCCGAGGTCCCACGGCTCGTCCGGCAGCAGCGCCGCCGCCTGGGCCAGGAATGCGGCATCCTCCGCCACCGGCGTCACCGGCGCATGGGTCACCGCCCACCAGTCGCGCGCGTCGCCCAGCCGCGCCAGATTGGGCCGCACCGCTTCCCAGAAGGCGGCATCGGCGCCACTCAGGCCCAGCGCTTCCAGCCGGGCGGCCACGGCGTCGAACGGCGTCAGATGCAGGACGCGGGCGTTCAGCCGGCCCAGCTCCTCCGGATCGAACTTGGGCGTGCCGCGGGCGACCTTCGACAGGTCGAACTCCGCCACCAGCTCGTCCAGCGTCAACCGCGCCTCGATCGGGTCGGAGGTGCCGAGCTTCGCCAGAAGGCTGTTGACCGCCATCGGCTCGATGCCGTCCTCGTCGCGCAGGCTGCCGACCGACAGGCTGCCCAGCCGCTTCGACAACCCCTGCCCGCCGGCATCGGTCAGCAGCGGCAGATGGGCGAAGATCGGAACGGCGCCGCCGAGGGCCTCGAAGATCTGGATCTGCACCGCGGTGTTGGCGACATGGTCCTCGCCGCGGATGATGTGGGTGACGGCGAAATCGACGTCGTCGACCACGCTGGTCAGGGTGTAGAGCGGCCGGCCGTCCTCTCGGATCAGCACCGGATCGCTCAGGGCCGAGCCCTCGAACCGCACCGGACCGCGGACGAGATCGCTCCATTCCACCGGAGTCGGGCTCAGCTTGAAGCGCCAATGGGCTTTACGCCCCTCTCCTTCCAGCCGGGTGCGGTCCTCGTCGGTCAAGCGCAAGGCGGCACGGTCGTAGATCGGCGGACGGCCCTGCGACACCAGACTGGCGCGCTTGAGGCTCAGCTCCTCCGGCGTCTCGTAACAGGGATAGAGCCGGCCGGCGGCCTTCAGCGCCGCAGCCGCCTCGTCATAGCGCGGATAGCGGTCGCTTTCGCGGGCGAAACGATCCCAGGTCAGGCCGAGCCAGGTCAGGTCGGCGGCGATGGCGTCGGCGAAGGCCTGGGTGGAGCGCTCCTCGTCGGTGTCGTCCAGCCGGAACATGAAGCTTCCGCCGGTCTTGCGCGCGAACAGCCAATTGACGAGCGCCAACCGCACATTGCCGACATGGATGCGGCCGGTCGGGCTGGGGGCGAAACGGACGGCGGTGGACATGGCTGGACTCGATTGCAGACGGGACAGGCGGGCAGTCCTAGCACGGCCGGCGCGCCTTCCGAAAGCGGTCCGCGACCGATGCATTCGCGCAACAGGTCGGTCCCTGCGTCCGTCGGCGTGATAGGCCCGGCCGTCCGGCTGCGTTAGCTTGGCGGCAAATCCAACCCTTGGAGACATCCTATGGCGGACAAGAGCTTGCGCATCGGCGTCGTGCTGTCGGGCTGCGGCGTGTATGACGGCACGGAAATCCACGAGGCGGTCTGCACCCTGCTGGCCATCGCCAAGGTCGGCGCCGTGGCGGTCTGCTACGCCCCCGACATTCCGCAGGCCCATGTCGTCAACCACCTGACGGGCCAGGAGGCCGGCGAGAGCCGCAACGTGCTGGTCGAATCGGCCCGCATCGCCCGCGGCAAGATCACCGCGCTGAGCGAATTCTCGGCCGGCGATGTCGATGCGCTGATCTTCCCCGGCGGCTTCGGCGCCGCGAAGACTCTCAGCGACTTCGCCTTCAAAGGCGCCGATTGCTCGGTCAATCCGCAGGTGGTGGCTGCGGTCGCCGCCATGCGCGCGGCCAGCAAGCCGATCGGCGCGCTCTGCATCGCGCCGGCCATCCTCGCCAAGATCCTGGGCCAGCAGTCGGTGGAACTGACCATCGGCAGCGATCCCGGCACCGCCGCCGCGCTGGAGGCGATGGGTGCGGTCCACCGCAACACCGGCCATGGCGAGATCGTGGTCGATCCGGGGCTGAAGATCGTCACCTCGCCCTGCTACATGCTTGATGCCAATCTGGTCCAGATCGCCGAAGGGGCCGAGAATACTGTCAAGGCTCTGGTCGACTTGGCAAGGTAACCAAGAAAAACGCCGGACGAAGGGGGTAGAGATACCTCCTTTGTCACGCGCAATGTCACAAAGCTGAGCAATAATTCATTAACCGCCTTCTTACACCCTTGACCTCGGTTTCGTTTTGATGAGGCGAGGGCTGGCGATGACCTGCATTGTGGGATTGGTGGACGGCGACCGGGTATGGATGGGCGGCGACAGCGCCGGGGTGAACGGTCTGGACATCACCGTCCGCGCCGACACCAAGGTTTTCCGCAACGGCGACAGCCTGATCGGCTTCACCAGTTCCTTCCGCATGGGTCAGCTGCTGCATTACCGGCTCGAGGTTCCGCAGCGCGACCATGACGCCGATTTGTTCCGCTACATGGTCGTGGACTTCGTCGATGCCGTCCGCAACTGCCTGAAGGATGGCGGCTACGCCCACCGCTCCAATGATGTCGAGACCGGCGGCACCTTCATGGTCGGCCTGGAAGGCCGGCTGTTCACCGTGCAGTCCGACTATCAGGTCGGCGAGGCGGTGCGCGGCTATCACGCCATCGGCTGCGGGTCGGATTATGCGCTCGGCTCGCTTGCCTCCACCGTCGGCCTGCCGCCGGAAGAGCGGGTGCTGAAAGCCCTCGAATGCGCCGAACTGTTCAACGGCGGCGTCCGGGCGCCCTTCACCATCCAGTCCAGCCTGCGCCGTCCGCAGCTCGCCCTGACCGAAGCCGCTTGACGGATCGTCTTCGACCAAGGCAGTGCTGTGGACCTTCGGCATGATCGCCATGATCATCAAGCCGACGGGCGGCTGAGGGCCACACTGCCTTGAACGGGCGCGAAAGGGGACCGCTCCCCCTTCGCGCCGGCATCTCTACGTCAGATCGATGAAGCTCCCGCCAATCGGGAAGCGCCGCAGGTTCTGGGGCCTCCGGCGCGAAATCCGCGGTCCCGGCGGATCCTGGCGGCGGCCGGCCTCCGCCTGAAGCACCAGCCGCCAGACCGTCGCAACCCTGTCGGCCGCATGTCCGCGCCCGGCCAAGTCGGCGAGCGACAATCCGCCATCGAGCAAGCCCGCCAGCAGATCGTCCAGCGTCTCCACAGGCGGCAGTCCGGCCGGAGTCTCCGCTTTCAGCCGGCGTGCCAGCACCCGTTCCGGCACCACCCGCCCGGCCGGACCGCGCGATCCCGCCAGTTGGCTCGCATTGCGCCAGCGTGCCAGTTCCAGCACCGCCACCTTCGGCACATCGGCCAGCGGGGCATAGCCGCAACCCGTTTCCTCCGGTGCAAGACCGAGCAGCCGGTCGGTCCGGTCCGCCGTCGACAGCAGCAGGGCGCCCATCCGATCCGCCAGCGCCGCCAGGGTCGCGGCGCGCAGCCGGCCATGCAGCCGGTCCGCAGCCGCCGCCGATTCGCGCCCGGCAAGGGCGGGGGCGAGCAGCGAGTCCGCAGCTTTCAGCACCGGTGCCAGCACGACGTTGTCCAGGCGGCAGCCCAGCAGTTCGACGATCTCGGCCGTATCGTCCAGGCTGTCTGCCAAGGCACCGGCCTCGCCGGCCGGCAGCGGGGCGCGGACGGCCAGCACCCGCGCCGGCCCCAGCGCATCGACCGCCATGGCGGCGACCAGAGCCGAATCCAGCCCGCCGGTCAGGCCGACCACCACGCCCGGCGCTCCATTTTTCATTACGGCATCGCGCAGACCCAAGACCACCGCGGCATAGAGCGCTTCCATGCCCTCGGCGGGAGGGATCGTTTCGGCCTCGCAACCATCCCAGGTCCCGTCGGCCCCGTGCTCCCATCGGGTCAGCAGCAGATGTTCGGCAAACAGCGGGGCATGGGCGACCAGCCGGCCGCCGGTAGCGAGCGCGAAGCTGCCGCCGTCGAACACCCGCCCCTCCTGCCCGCCGACGACGTTCACCGCGACCAGTGGCAGCCCGCACTCCACCACCCGGGCGACGGCGGCCTGCATCCGCTCGTCGGCACGGCCGGGGGCGAAGGGGCCAGCCAGCATTCCGACCAGGAGTTCGGCCCCGCTTTCCGCCAGCGTTTCCGCCACGTCGCCGGTGGTCAGGTCGCCACCGACCAGGAGACCGATCCGTATCCCACGGACATTCACTGGACCGGGCATCGGACCGGTATCGAAATGATCTTCTTCGGGTGCGCCGATTTCATCGGCATCCGTTACGGCTTGAAAACGAACCGCAGAAACCTTCCCGCTATCCAGCAGCAGGGCCGCATTGTGGCGCTTGGCACCGTCACGCCAGGGTGCACCGACCAGCAAGGCCGGCCCGCCATCCGCGGTGTCGGCCGCCAGCGACCGCACCATTGCCTCCACCGCATCGAGGAAGGCGGGAAGTGCCGCGAAATCCAGCAGTGGAACGCCGGACACCGCGCCCGCGGGGCAGACGACGAGGTCGGCACCACGAGCCGCGGCCTCCGCCCGGGCGGCGCGGATACGGTCGGCGTTGGCGGCGAGGCCGCCCGCCGTCGGGTTGATCTGGGCAAGCGCGATGGACAGGCGGTCGGTCATGGTGGCCGGCTTCCTTCTTCCGAATTCCACGCGACCAGGGTAGCAGCGCCTACCGTCCGGTTAAAGCCGCAGGTCGTCGCAGGTCATCACGCAGGCGGAACAAGCGGCGGCAAGAGGTGCGACGAAGTTCCACAGTCGAGACTAATTAGTAAGGTAACGAACTTATTTCTACTCTCAAAAGAAAGTCGCGAAATTAACAAATGGTAAAGGTTGTCGGCATCATGCTTCCACTCGCGCAAAAACAACGCGATGCGGGGGCATCCATGTACTACGCGGAGCTCAGCGGCCCGAACGGCAAACCGTCGGTGCTGTCCACAACTGTGCAGAACGGTTCGTCAAAGACGGCCGGCACGGCAAAGGACGCGCTGGCCAAATCGGACGCGAAACCGGTGGAGGGCGACAAGAAGAGCCAGTCGCCGGCCTACACCATCAGCCAGTCGATGGAATCGCTGCTGGACAGCATGACCGGCAAGGGCGGTGCCCAGGCGGCGGGAGGCGGCTCCCTGGCCGGCGGCAGCGGCGTCGACCGCGCCAAGCAGGCCCAGTCGCTGATGCAGTCGGCGCTGGACCATGGCAATGACCTGGCCGGCATGTTCGGCAAGGGCATCGACTCCCTGAAGCAGGGGCTGGGCGATGCGCTGAGCGTGCTTGGCGTTCCGCAGAACCGCATCGACGATGCCGTGAAGGGCTTCGGCGACGGCCTGAAGTCCAAGCTCGACGGCATGAACCTCAGCGACCTGTCGGTGGACATGCAGGCCACCCAGTCGCAATGGTCGATCGAGTCCCACGGAATCGAGCTGGAAATCCAGGATGGCGACCGCAGCGTCAAGATTTCCTTCGCCAAATCGACCCTGGACTTCCGCCGCGACGACCAGCGGCTTCAGGCCTCCCTGGGCAAGGGCGGCGATACGGCGCTCAGCGCCACCGGCATGACCACCACCGCCACCGGCAAGTCCACCGGCATGATCGTCCGGTCCAACGGCTTCAGCGACGACGAAATCAAGGACATCCTCGGCAAGCTGAACGACATGGCGTCCAAATCCGGCGGCGACGGGATGAAGGGACTGGCGGTGCTGAAGCCGAACACGTCCAAGAACGGCGTCACCCATCTGACGCTCGACCTCTCCGCCCCGGTGGAGGGGTTGTCGGCAGGAAAGGCCGGTGCGGCATCCACCGCGGCAACCGGCGCTGCCGCGAAGCAGCAGAGCGTCGATCTGACCGCCTGAGCCGGTTTCATGCGTTCGTTGTCACAGCGCCGGCCCGGATCCGTCCGGACCGGCGCTTGCCCATGGGGGATGGCTTCTTTACAAGCGGTCCCGATGCCGGCTGCAAGGCCGTGCCCACCCGTATCCCCGGAACCATCGCCCGGACGAACGCCATGACCGACCGCGACACGCTGCTGGCCCTGAACCAAGCCTTCTACCGGGCCTTCACCAACCGCGACACCGCCGCGATGGAAGCCCTGTGGGCGGAGACTCTGCCCATCTCCTGCATCCATCCCGGCTGGACCGCCCTGTTCGGGCGCGATGCGGTGCTGACCAGCTGGCGGGATGTGCTGCGCGCGCCCAGCGGCATCACGGTCGAGGCCCGCAACGAACGCGTGACCCTGCACGGCGACACCGCGCTGGTGGTCTGCGAGGAAACGCTGGGCGACGCCGTTCTGGCCGCCACCAATTTGTTCGCCCGCGAAAAGGGCAGCTGGCGCCTCGCCCACCATCAGGCGGGCCCCATCGCCCCCGCCCGCGCCAATGTCGAGACACCGGCAAAACCACCGCGGCGCCTGCACTGACAAGCCTTCGCCGTCACGGCAGGCTCGCCACCTCCGGCCGCGCCTCCAGCCGGCGGACGAGGTCGATGACCACATGGTCGGCAACGACCTGATCGGGGTCGCTGTTGGTCAGCGCCACCACGCCCCAGCGGTGCGCCCTGGAAAAGGCGATATAGGCGTTGAAACCGCCGGTGGAACCGGAATGCCAGTGGATCGGCGTGCCGTCCGTGGCCCAGGCGACGAACCAGCCGAGCGCCATCGCCCCGCTTCCCAGGCTGCCCGGATCGGCCAGTGACCGACCGTCCACCTGGACCGCCTGTGCCAGCGCCAACGTGGCCTTAACCGCCGGGGTGCAGCCATGGCCGTCCGACCCGATGGCCGCACCGGCCGGACAATCGCCGAGATTGGCGGAGAGCCAGCGCAGCAGATCATCGGTGGAGGAGTAGAGCCCGAAGGCGGGCAACATCGCCGGCGCCTCCCAATCGGGCACGATCCGGCCGCGGGCGTGACCGGCAGCCTTGCGCGCCTGCTGCTCCGCCGTCGGATGCAGGGTGGTATCGCGCAGCCCGAAGCGGTCGGTCACCACCTGCTTCAGCAGCGTTTCGTATGGCTGGCCGGCCGCCGCCGACAGCGCTTCCCCCAGCACCGACATGCCGGTGTTCGAATAGCTGAATCGCACGCCCGGCGGCACCGGCAGGCGATAGCCGGACAGCCACAGCGCCAACTCGCCACGCGACAACGGCTTGTAGGGATTGCGCGGATCCTCCAGCCGGTTCCAGGAGAAGCGGGGGGTCTCCGGCACGTTGGGCAGGCCCGCGGTGTGGGTGGCGAGGTCGCGCAGGCGGATCGGCCGGCCCTCGTAATCCGGAACATGGGTGACCGGCACCGGGCCGACGCGGCGGAGATGACGCTGCACCGGATCGGCCGGGTCGACGCGACCCTCCCGCATCAGCTCCGCCATGATGGTACCGGTGAAGGGCTTGGTGAGGGACGCGATCTGGAACAGGGTGCGGCCATCGGGTGGTCCGCCGTCGGGACGCCCGGCATCGCCGCGACCGACCACCAGGCTCCGGCCGTCGCGGATCACGCCGACCACCAGGCTACCGGCACCGGCCGCCGGCTGCCGGTCCTCCACCGCGCGGGTTACCGCATCCGCCAGCGGATCGGCGATGCGGTCCGGACCGATGGCCCCGGTCGCGCCGAACGGAACGCTCCACAGCAGCAGACATAAAACGCTCCAGAGCAGCCTGCGCCGCATCCTGCCCTCCGCCCGGCCCCAATCGCGAGTACCGAGAATGGGCGGACGTACGGCAGGCGGACAGGGCCGCGAAGGGCGATCCGGCGAAAGACGGGACGGGAGCCGCCGAGGTACTCCCCGGCCGCCCCGGCGCAGCCCAACCGGTCAGGCTTGTCAGATTCGCAAGGGTTGGCCGCCGGGGCTATTCGGTCGGGATCTCCGCCCTCGGCGGACGGCGGTCCTTGACGATGGACAACGGCACGTCGTCCGCCGCGATCTCCAAGATCGGATGGCCATCCAGCAGCGACGGACAGCGCTTGACCTGGGTGAAGGCCAGGAAGAAATCAGCCTTGCGCCAATCCGGTTCGATCCCGTTCACCAAGCGGAGCCAGGGGGGAAGCTCGAAGCGCACTGCCAGCGTGTTGCCGCAGACGGTCAGCGTGTACTGCCGCGGCGGAGCATGGCCGTCATTCTCGCGCTCGACATATTCGATCAGCTCCTGCAGCGCCTCGTGCAGGGAGTTGCCCCAGTAATCCAGCTCGAACCTGCCGTCCGCGCCGCGTACGCCGCCGACGAACTGGTTGTAGTACACGTACTGGTTCGGGTGCATGGCGCCCAGCTGCCAGGCGTACACCACGGCCGCGACGGTCATCGCCGCGGCGAAACCCTGCCCCAGGGCCCGGCCGCCGCGCTGGCACAGCGACCACAGCCGGTCGGCGGCGATCGCGGCCATCACCACCATGGGCGGCGCCAGGAACAGGAAATGGCGGATGCCGTTGTAGACCGACGGCCGCATCAGCACGAACAGCAGGATCGGCAGGAATCCCGCCAGCGCCAGCGGCGTGTAGCGGACCACCGTGAAGGCGCCGGTTCGCCGCCAGCCGCCGCGCGCCAGCCAGACCGCCGCCATCACCACCGCCGCGCCGACGCCGATCACCACCGCTTCCGGCAGCTTCACCGCCAGATAGACCGGCAGATACAGCGCGGGCGGGGCGTTGGAATGAACCAGCTCCCCCATGAACAGGGTCTGGATGTCGATGGGGAAATGGGAGACGACGCGCAGGGCCTCCAGCGGATTGCGGAACGGACGCTGCACCACCCAGGGCCAGAATACGGCCATGATCGCATAGGCGACGGGGATCGCCGGCCACAGCGACAGGAAGGCGCGCCGCGCATCGGCCAACGCCCAGCGGTGCCCTTCCTGCCGGGTCACCAGCGCGAAGTGCAGCGCCATGGCGACTGCCAGATAGAAGCCGGCCAGCACCGCACCGACGCGGATCGCCAGCGTCAGGCCCAGCACCAGCCCGAACTTCAGCACCGCGCTGCGGCTCGGCCGCGGCATCTGCTTCAGGATGCGGGTGGCGAAATAGAGCGTCCACACCATGCCGGCCGCAAACGGCACGTCCTTGGTGTTGTTGAACATGGCGCCGTAGTAGACGCCGCTCAGCGACAGCAGCGCCGCGGCGATGAAGCCGGCGCGCGGACCGGCCAGCAACCGGGTATAGCGCCATGTGCCGGCGATCCCGAGAACGCCGACCAGGGCACAGAGCAGGTGCCGCGTCTCGTACTCCTCGAAGGGAGAGAAGGGCACGATCATCGCGGTGACGAGGTCGAACAACCCGCCGTAATAGGCCAGATCCTTGAAATGGAAGGCCGACCGGTCCTGGAAGCCGCTGAGGTAATAGGACAGCAGCTTCTTGCCGTAGATGTGCTGCACCTCCTCGTCCGTGCTGATGCCGTAGCTGAGGAAGGTCAGCGCCGCCAGGATCAGCAGGCCGAGCAGAAGCGCGCGCGACAGGCCGTCCCACAGGGCCCTCTCGCCGCGCGGCAGCGCGATGCCGGCGGCGCTGGCGGTGGACGGTGCGGCCGGCGCAACGGGTGGACGGCGGGCGGGGGACGCCCCCGTGCCGCCACTCCCCTCGGCGGTCTGCAGGCCTGTCTCGATGCTCATCGACGCGGCTCCTGCCCGACCGTTCCGGCGAGGGGATCGAACTCATGCTCATGCCGGCCGTCCGCCGCGCCGAAACCATGGGCGGACCGGACGATGAACAGCGGCCGTCCTTTCACCTCCGCGAAGACGCGGCCCAGATAGTCGCCGATGATGCCCAGCGTGATCATCTGGATGCCGCCCAGGAACAGAACGGCGACCAGCAGCGACTCATAGCCGGGCACGTCGATTCCGTGGATCAGCGTGCGGATCAGGCGGATCAGGATATAGATGAAGGCGACGCCCGACACCGCCACGCCGACCAGGCTCCAAACCCGCAAGGGAAAGGTGGAGAACGCGGTCAACCCGTCGATGGACAGGCGCAGCAGCTTGACGAAACCCCATTTCGTATCGCCGCCGGCGCGCTCTCCCTGTTCGTAGGGGATCGCGGCTTGCCGGAAGCCGACCCAGGCGAAGATGCCTTTCATGAAGCGCGTACGCTCCGGCATCCGGTTGATCACTTCGACGACGCGGCGGTCCATCAGGCGGAAATCGCCGACCTCGCGCGGGAGCTTGATCTCCGACAGATGGTCGAAGACCCAGTAGAACAGGCGGGCGAACAGCCGGTGTTTCAGGCTTTGCCCGACACGGGCATGGCGCACCGCGACGACCACGTCGAATCCTTCGCGCCATTTGGCGATGAAGGCCGGCAGCAGTTCCGGCGGATGCTGCAGGTCGGCGTCCATCGGCACCACCGCGTCGCCGGTGGTGTGGCTGAGCCCTGCGGACAGCGCCAGCTCCTTGCCGAAATTGCGCGACAGATCGACCACCTTCACCCGCGCTTCGCGGTCATGAACGTCCAGCAGCCGGTCGATGGTGTCGTCGCGGCTGCCGTCGTTGACGCATACCACCTCCCAATCCATGTCCAGCCCGTCCAGCACCGGAACCAGCCGGGCGAACAGGGCTTCGATGTTGGCGCCCTCGTTGTAGAAGGGGATGACGACCGACAGGCATCCGCGCCGCGGACGGCCGGATCGGTTCGCAGGGGGGCGGCCCAATGGCCGGTCTTCAGAGGACCGACCCTCGCCGGCAGGGCGGACGGAAACAGTACGGGCATCCGGGGAAGCCGCGGAAAGGGGCGCGTCGGGAGTGGGCATGGCCAGCCGTCGGGTCAAAGCGTCAGGGACCGGGAGATGAAGGGATCGGCGACGACCCCGGCCGGCCGCTGCGCCCTTTGGCATATATCACGATACGGGGGGATGTTCAAAATGCCTCTCCTGTGACCGACACGGCACAAAAAATGGCCTGTCCGCCCGCGAAAGCATCCAGGCACCACCATCGGCAGATCCACGAAACAGGCAAACGTCTGCCTCCGTCTTTTATTCCCAGGCTCCGAAAGACCGCATTCCCCTACGTTACCGATTGGCCTTTCCGAGTGTCCGTTCATCCGTCTGGCCTTCCCCACGCCTGTGGCATGCTTTCTGAAATGGTAGTAGAAACGGGTCGCAGTGGTTGACCTGTTCCGGTCTTAGCCGCCCGTCTTGCCCGCCCGGATGCCGAGCAGCCCCCCGCGCCGTTGGAACCCCCGATCATGAGCCTTTTCAATCGTCTCTCCGTAGGAGCCAAGATCACGGCGGCCAGCGCCGGCATCCTGGTGTTCCTGGTGCTGATCGGCGGTATCGGCGTGGCGGCCCTGTCGCAGGCCGGCGGCACCGTCGACACCTACCGGAGGCTTGGCCAGCAGACGAACGAGTTGGGGCGCATCCAGGCCCTGATGCTGGAGATGCGGCAGCAGGCCACCCGTTTCCTGCTGACCGGCGATCCGGAGGTCGGCACCGCCGTCCGCCGCGCCGCGGAGGAGGCGGCACAGGTCATCGACAAGGCCCGCGCCCTGTTCACCGACCCTGCCCTGCAACGGACCGCCGACCAAATGGCGGAGGAGATCGCCCGCTATCGCGAGGCCTTCGCCGCGACGATGGATGTCCAGGCCCAGCGCAGCAAGGCGATCACCGAATTGGATGCGATCGGGCCGCGGCTGGAAAGCGCGCTCGACGGCATCATGGACAGCGCCGGCGCCGCAGGCGATACCGATGCCGCTTATCTGGCGGGCATGGCGCTGCGCCACATGCTGTCAGCCCGCATCTCGGCGACGCGCTACAATGTCGACGGCTCGCCGGAACTGGCCAACCAGACCCGATCGCAATTCGCCGACGCCGCCAGCCGCGGCGGTACGATGATGGCGAAGCTGGCCGACTTCGACCGCCGCAAGATGGCGATGTCCTACACCGCCACGCTGCGCGTCTACATCACCGGCTTCAACGCCGTGGTCAAGGCGACGACCGAACGCGACCGCCTGGTCAAAGAGGTGCTGATCCCCGTCGGCGATTCCATCGCCAAGGAGGCGGAGCAACTGACGGAAGCCAGCGTCGCCAAGCAAATGACCCTCGGCATGGAAGCCGGCGCCTTCATCGACAAGGCGCGCGGCGGAATGGTGATCGCGTCGCTGGTCGCGGTGGCCCTGGGATTGGCGACTGCGCTGCTGATCGGCCGCGGCCTGTCGCGGCCGGTGGTGGCGATGACCGACCGCATGACCAGGCTGGCCGGCGGCGACCGCAGCGTCGACATCCCCGGCCTGGAGCGGGCCGACGAGATCGGCGGCATGGCGAAGTCCCTGCAGGTGTTCAAGGACAGCCTGATCGAAAGCGACCGGCTGGCCGAAACCCAGCGTGCCGGCCATGAGGCACAGCGCAGCCGCGGCGAGCGTATCGACCGCTTGACCCAGGAGTTCGACCGGCTGGTGCTGCAGGCGCTGGGCCGGGTGTCTGCGGCGGCGACCCAGCTGCAGACCACCGCGCAAACCATGTCGGCCACCGCGGAGCAGACCACCCGGCAGGCGGACGCGGTCGCCAGCGCCTCCCACTTGGCGACCGGCAATGTCGAGACGGTGGCTGCCGCGACCGAGGAACTGACCGCCTCGATCGGCGAGATCGGCCGGCAGGTGGCGGAAAGCACCCGCATCGCCGGTCAGGCGGTCGCCACCGCCGAGAAGACCGACGGCACCGTCCGCGGCCTGGTCGACGCCGCGCATCGCATCGGCGAGGTGGTGCAGCTGATCACCGACATCGCCAGCCAAACCAACCTGCTGGCGCTGAACGCGACCATCGAGGCGGCGCGTGCCGGCGAGGCCGGCAAGGGGTTCGCCGTCGTGGCGTCGGAGGTCAAGAGCCTCGCCAGCCAGACCGCCAAGGCGACGGAGGAGATCGGCAGCCAGATCGCCGGAATCCAGGAGATCAGCCGGCAGGCCGCCGGCGCCATCGCCGAGATCAGCCGGGTGATCGCGGAGATCAACCACATCTCCACCACCATAGCCGCCGCGGTCGAGGAACAGGGCGCCGCCACCAAGGAAATCAGCCGCAACGTCCAGCAGGCGGCACGCGGCACCCAGCAGGTCTCGGGCAACATCGCCGGCGTGTCGGAAGCCGCGACCTCCACCGGCGATGCCTCGCGCGAGGTGCTGACCGCCGCCGACGGGCTGAACCACGAGGCGACGGACCTGCGCGGCTTCGTGTCGCGCTTCCTGACCGATATGCGCGCCGCGTAAGAAACGGCACCCGTTCTCGGAGTAAACTTGACAGTCATGGCCTTGGCCGGGCCCGAACGGAGTGGGTCCTGCCGGCGCGCTTCCTGTGCCGGGCGGCCCTGCTCCTTGGCGCGGCTACATTCTCCTTGCGCCCGGACGCCCCCTTGGGCACATAGGCCCCATGATCCTGACCCCCATCGCCATCGACGACATGCCGAAGGCCGTCGCAGCCTTCGATGCCCATCTGGAGGGCCATGCCCAAGCGCAGGCCGCCTTCCGCCGGATCGCAGCGACCTGGCCCGTGAGGCCGGACGACGAGCCCGGCGGCGGTGTCGACACGCCGGCCCATCGGGCGGAAGCCGTCCGACTGGCCCATGCCCACGGCATCGACACGCTGGATGAGCCGCCCAGCCGGTCCTTCATGTGGGACGGCAAAGTGATCCGCACCGATGTCGAGGCGACGGTGATCGTGCATGAGGTGGCGCACTGGCTGTGCGCCGCGCCGGAACGGCGGACGCTGATAGATTACGGCCTGGGTCCCGGACCGGAGACCACCGCGCGCAAGGAAGCGCGCGCCGACAAGCGCCTGTGTTTCGAGGACTGCATGCATGAGGAGCAGCAGACCTCCCTGCTCGGCGTGCTGTGGGAGGCGGAGCTGGACCAGCCGGCGATCCTGGCTTTCCTGGAGCAGAACTGGATGGAGCATTGGGAACGGCCGAGCACCGCCACCTTCTTCATCCGCCATGCCGAGGAGCTGTTCACCCGTGGCCTGATCGATGCCGACGGCCGGCCGACCACGGCGCGGGAGTGGGCGGATGCAAGGCAGGGTGTGCTGGTGGACTGAAAGGCGGCGGGGGGAGAGACTGCCGCCGCCTTCCGAAAGAATCCTGTTCCGAACAAGCATTGGTCCCATCCTCCGCCCGGCACTGCGGGATGCATCATCACGTAAAACTTGGCCGTCACGCCGCAGTGATGCGGGTGATGAAGGCCTCGATTTCGTGGTCGAGCCGGTTGAAGCTGCGCGACAGACCCTTGGTGGTGTTCCTGCCCGGCCTTCAGCTTGCGGAGGACACCATAAAGGCAACGGAGATCGACACCGGCGACAACAGGGTGGAGATCAGCAGCGCCATCGACACCACTTCGCGCCCGGCATGGTAACGTTCCGCGAAGACATAGGCGTTGATGCCGATGGGCAGGGCCGCGGCGGTGACGGCCGGAGCGACCCATAGCGGTGGCAGGGCGAAGACCTGGGTGGCCAGCAACCATGTGAGCAACGGATGCAGCCCGGTCTTCAACAAGGCCACCACCGCGGCCGGCAGCACCGCTCCCGAGGCGGGGCTGAGCGCCAGCGATGCGCCGAGCGTGAAGCAGGCGCAGGGAAGCACGGTCTGCGCCATCATGGTGAAGCTCTTCATCACCATGGGCGGAATCGTCAGATGGATCAGGTTGGCGGCCAGCCCCAGGATGATCGACACCACCAACGGGCTGGTCAGCGTCGCCCGGGCCGCCCCCAGCGTCGCCTGCACCGGACGCGTGGACCGGCCGCCTTGCGCGGAGCCCTGGGTCTCCGCCAGCATGGTGGCGGAGGTGAACAGCAGCGGCGACTGGAAGACGATCAGCAGCATCACCGGCACCGCCACGGTCGGCCCATAGGCCTCCATGATGATCGGGGAGCCCAGCAGCGCAATGTTGGAAAAGGAGCTGGCAAGACCGATGGGTGCGATCTGCTCCCGCCGGCCCGCCATGCGCATCCACAGCCCGCCCACCAGGAAGACCGCGACCGCCGCGATGTAGAAAGACCCCACCACCGCCCATTCCAGCGGATCCGGAATCTCCGTGCTCGCCATGTTGGAGAACAGCAGTGCCGGCAGCGCGTAGATGCCGACGAACCGGGAAAGCCCTTGGACCATCGCCGTGTTGAACCCGCGGTAGCGCGCCGCCCAATAGCCAAGGGCGATCAAGCCGAACATCGGCAGGACGATCTGGAAAATCAGCGACATGGACGCGGCACCTCGGGAGCGGGGTCGGCGGGAGCCGGCGGTGCGGGGGCTTTCCTTTACACCGTTTCCCTCATGCGGCGGGAAGGAACTCCGGCGGCGGAATGCCCAGCACATCCACCAGGGCGGCACCGGCTTCGATCGGCCCGGCCCGCTGGCGCTGGGCGCTCCGGCGGGGCCGGGCTCCGGACCAGGGCGGCTTTTGCAAAAGCCGGCGGCACCACCACCACGCCGTCCTCATCGCCCGGGATCAGGTCGCGGACGGAGCCGTCGACGGCCAGACCCGCCGAACCACCGGAATCGCCGACTGCAATGGCATGATGGGGCACGTCGCCTTGCTGGACATGCAAGCCGGAACGGCAATCGTTGGGGCTGTTTGCAGGAAGCCGGCAGGTTCCGTACCGGGCGGCATGACCAACAAGCGCCACGGATGCCTGAAGGCTGAAATGCGAAAGGCCGGCACCCGAAGGTCCGGCCTTTTGAAATCGCATGATCCAGCGTCGGCGCTGGAAAACTGGAGCGGGCGAAGGGATTCGAACCCTCGACCCCAACCTTGGCAAGGTTGTGCTCTACCCCTGAGCTACGCCCGCGCTCCGTGCCGTCGTCCAGTCCGTTGTAGGTACCGTCCGGCGGTGTGCGGCGGACTATACTGATCGGCCGACGCATTGCAAGCGCCTTGTTTCAGTTTTTTTCACCGGCTGGACGATTTTCCGCGCGCCCGGTACAAGGGAAGCCATGGACACCGCATCACCTTCGCTTCCAGATCGGGACGCGCCGCTGCCGACCTCGCCTGAGCAACTGCTGGCGCGGCTCGACGCCCTGGGCATCCACGCCACCACCCACAGCCATCCGCCGCTGCACACGGTGGAGGAGAGCAAGGCCCTGCGCGGCGCCCTGCCCGGCGGCCATTGCAAGAACCTGTTCCTGAAGGACAAGAAGGACCAGCATTGGCTGGTGGTGGCACTGGAGGATGCGCGGGTCGACCTGAACCGGCTGGACAAGACGATCGGGTCGGCACGGCTGTCCTTCGCCTCGGCGGATCGGCTGTGGCGCCTCCTCGGCATCCGGCCGGGCTCGGTCACGCCCTTCGCACTGGTCAACGATCCCGACCTCAAGGTGCGCGTGGTCCTGCAGACCGCGATGATGGAGCATGATCTGCTGAACTATCATCCGCTGCTGAACGACCGCACGACGGCGATCCGGCCCGACGACCTGCTGCGCTTCATCCGTGCTTGCGGGCACGAGCCGGCCATCGCCGAGTTCGGCCGGATGGAGGCCTGACGAGCGGAAGCCAAGCCGGCCGGCACGTCCACGCAACGCTTGCTTGAGCCGCCTTGCGCGCTCACATATGTCGGCAACGAATGGATCCGCGCCGCTGATGGCCGGATCGGCAACTTCATGGCCCACCGGGATGTCCTAATGGGCCAGGCATCACCAACGGGACCGAAACACGCCATGTTCTCCATGCCCCCCGCCAACGGGTCCAAGCCCGCCGCTCCCGCCGCCGCCGGTGCTGCCGACGTCGTCAAGGACACCACCGACCGCGCCTTCATGGCCGACGTGATCGAAGCCTCGCGCGACGTACCGGTGATCGTCGATTTCTGGGCGCCCTGGTGCGGCCCCTGCAAGCAGCTGGGCCCGATCATCGAAAAGGTGGTGCGCGCCGCCAAGGGTGCCGTCCGCTTGGTGAAGATCGACACCGACGCCAACCCGATGATCGCCTCGCAGCTGCGCGTGCAGTCGATCCCGGCGGTCTATGCCTTCTTCCAGGGGCGTCCGGTCGACGGCTTCATGGGCGCCGTCCCCGAATCGCAGGTGAAGGCCTTCGTCGACAAGCTGGTGGCGCTGGCCAAGCAGGCCGGTGTCGGCGGCGGTGCCGACGAGATGCTGGAGGAGGCATTCGCCCAGGCCAAGGAGATGCTGGAGGCCGGCGACCTGCAGGGCGCGCTCGACCTCTACAGCCAGATCCTGCAGGCCGAACCGGAAAACGCCCAGGCCTATGCCGGCATCATCCGCTGCCTGATCGCCGCCGGCGACCTGGAGAACGCCAAGCAGATGCTTGCCCAGGCCCCGGAAGCCATCGCCAAGGACAAGGAACTGGCCAATGTCCGCGCCGCGCTCGACGTGGCGGAGCAGGCGTCCAACGCCGGCCCGATCCCGGAGCTGATGGAAAAGGTCGCCCATGACGCCGACGACCATGCCTCGCGCTTCGACCTCGCCATGGCGCTGTTCGCTGCCGGCAAGCGCGAAGCCGCGGTGGACGAACTGCTGGAGATCTTCAAGCGCGACCGGACCTGGAACGACGACGGCGCCCGCAAGCAGCTGGTGAAGTTCTTCGAAGCCTTCGGCCAGACCGACCCGCTGACGGTGAAGACCCGCCGCCGCCTGTCGACGATGATGTTCAGCTGACGCTTTTCCGGAACGGGGACGGCTGTTCCATCGGCGAAGGGGTTCTATCTGATTGGCATGACCAGAAACCCCTTCGACGCCGAATTCGGCAAGTTGCCGGAGATGCTGCCGATCTTCCCGCTGGCCGGCGTTCTGCTGCTGCCGCGGACACGGCTGCCGCTGAACATCTTCGAGCCGCGCTATCTCGCCATGGTCGAGGATGCGCTGGGCAGCGGCCGCATGATCGGCATGATCCAGCCGCTCGACCCGACCCAGCGGGCGCGTGAGCCGGCCGTCTATCCCTGCGGCTGTGCCGGCCGCATCACCAGCTTCACCGAAGCCGAGGACGGCCGTTTCCTGATCACCCTGACCGGCATCGCCCGTTTCGAGATCGGGCGGGAAGTGGAGGGTGCGCGCGGCTATCGCCGGGTGGTTCCGGATTGGCGCCCGTTCCGCGCCGACCTGGAACATGAGCCCTGCGGCGACGTCGACCGCAACCGGCTGCTTGGCGCGCTGAAAAGCTATTTCCGGGTCCAGGGCCTGTCGGTCGATTGGAAATCCATCGAATCGACGCTGGACGAGCGGCTGGTCAACTCGTTGGCGATGATCTGTCCCTTCACGCCCGGCGAGAAGCAGGCGCTGCTGGAAGCGCCGACCTTGGCGGAGCGCGGGAAGCTCTTGATCGGGCTGGTCGAGATGGCCATTCTCGACAACCATGACGGGGACGGTCCGCCGCCCAGGCATTGACGTTCTTCCAATAACCGCGAGACACGACATGGCGACGCCCGAGGACAAGAGCAGCGAAGCGAAAACCAACCCCCGCGTCGACCCGAAGCTGCTGGAAATCCTGGTCTGCCCGCTGACCAAGGGCCCATTGCGCTACGACGCCGAGCGCGGCGAGCTGGTCAGCGAGCGCGCCGGTCTGGCTTATCCGATCCGCGACGGCATCCCGATCATGCTGATCGACGAGGCCCGCAGCCTGGACAAGGCGGGGTCGCAGCGATGAGCCCCGGCGAGGGCACGGGCGACGGCTTCGGCACCGTCCATTGGCCGACCGAAATCCGCCTGAAGAAGGAAGAGAAACGGCTGGAGGTCGATTTCGACGACGGCCGGACCTTCTCCTACCCGGCGGAGTTCCTGCGCGTCGTCAGCCCGTCCGCCGAGGTGCAGGGACACAACCCCAGCCAGAAGCAGACGGTCGGCGGCCGCCGCCATGTCGGCATCATGCGGCTGGAGCCGGTCGGCAACTATGCCATCCGCATCGTCTTCGACGACCTGCATGACAGCGGCATCTACAGCTGGAAATACCTCTACGAGATCGGCACCGAGCAGGAGAGCCTGTGGGCCGAATATCTCGAAGAACTGCAGGCCAAGGGCCTGAGCCGCGATCCGCGGCGGTAACGTCCGGGACGGTCCCTCCCCCTCTTCGGGAGAGGGACCGTCCCCCTCACTTCCAAATCGGTTTCCCGCTGCCCGGCAGGCCGTACAGATCCCATTTCCGGCTGACCGTCTCCACCACCTCGTCGGTCATGTGGAGCTTCTCGCCCCATTCGCGCTTGGTTTCCGGCGGCCATTTGTTGGTCGCATCCAGGCCGACCTTGCCGCCCAGCCCTGAGTCCGGGCTGGCGAAGTCGAGATAGTCGATCGGCGTCCCCTCGATCACCGTGATGTCGCGCGCCGGATCCATGCGGGTCGAGATCGCCCACATCACGTCCTTCCAGTTCCGCGCGTCGATGTCGTCGTCCACGACGATCACCCATTTCGTGTACATGAACTGGCGCAGGAAGGACCAGACGCCCATCATCACCCGCTTGGCGTGGCCGGGATAGGCCTTCTTCATGCTGACCACCGCAATGCGGTAGGAGCAACCCTCCGGCGGCAGCCAGAAATCGACGATCTCCGGGAACTGCTGGACCAGCAGCGGGATGAACACCTCGTTCAGCGCCTCGCCCAGCACCGACGGCTCGTCGGGCGGGCGGCCGGTGAAGGTCGACAGGTAGATCGGCTTGCGCCGCATCGTCATGGCGGTGACGGTGAAGACCGGGAAGGGCTCGACCGAGTTGTAATAGCCGGTATGGTCGCCGTAGGGCCCCTCGTCGGCGTATTCGTCCAGGCTGACATGGCCTTCCAGGACGATCTCCGCCTGGGCCGGCACCTTCAGCGGCACCGTCTTGCACTCCACCAGTTCCACCTTCTTGCCGCGCAGCAGGCCGGCGAACTGATATTCCGACAGGGTGTCGGGCACCGGCGTCACCGCGGCCAGGATGGTGCCGGGGTCGGCTCCCAGCACGACGGCGCAGGGCAGCGGCTCGCGCTTCCCACTCGCGGCCCAGCGGTGATGGTGCTGGGCGCCGCCACGGTGCTTCAGCCAGCGCATGATGGTCTTGTTCTTCCCCAGCACCTGCATGCGGTAGATGCCGAGGTTGAAGTCGTCCTCGCGCTTGCCCGTAGGCCCCTTGGTCACCACCAGCGGCCAGGTGATCAGCGGCGCCGGTTCGCCCGGCCAGCAGCCCTGCACCGGCAGGCGGCCGAGATCGATGTCGTCGCCGGTCAGCACCACCTCCTGGCAGGGCGCCGAACCGACGGTCTTCGGCTTCATCGACAGCACGGTCTTGGCCAGCGGGATCAACTCCAGCGCCTCGCGGAAGCCGCCCGGCGGCTCCGGCTGCTTGAGGAAGGCCAGCGTCTCGCCGACGGCACGCAGCTGGTGCGGCTCGCGGTCCATGCCCCAGGCGACCCGCTCCACCGTGCCGAACAGGTTGACCAGCACCGGCATCTCAGACCGCGTGCCGTCGGCTTTGATGACATTCTCGAACAGCACCGCCGGGCCGTTTTCGGCCAGCAGGCGGGTCTGGATCTCGGTCATCTCCAGCGCGGTCGACACCGGCTCCTTCACCACCACCAGCCGCCCCGCCTTCTCCAGCCGGTCGATGAAGTCGCGCAACGAGGTGTAAGGCATCGCGGGGTGTCCAATGTGGTGGTACGTCCAAGGCGGACGATAACCTTCAACTCGGCGGCCGGTCCGTCAAGTGCGGCGGAGGCCGATGTGTGGAGAATTGCCCACGGGTCAGCGGCTTCCAAGCCGGTCGACGATCTGCCGCCGGTGATCGACGCCGCCGAAAAACACGGCGACGATCAATACTTCGGCCAGCGAATCGTCAATGCTGAAATAGAAAGTGAACCTATTGCTCGTCACCGTCCGGATGCCCGGACGGATTTCCGGATGCTCCGTGCCACGATGGGGATAGGTTGCAAAGGACCGAAGGTAATCCGCCGCCGCGACGATACGACGCGCGGCCCTTTCGGTCGCTCTCTCCGCATCGTCTCCCAAGTCCTGATAGGCCTGAACCAGATAGCCTTCGATCAAGTCGAAGTCTCGAGTGACGATCGGCGCGTACCGCAGCTTATAGCGCGGCACGGGCTTTCCTCTTGCGCTCCAGCATCGCGTGGATATCCGCGATACCCTCCTCAAGATCGACGAAGGGACCGGCAAGGCGCTGATCGATCAGCAGCCGGAGAGCCTCAAGCTCCAAGTCACGGGTTTCCGTCTCATGACGCAGCATCTCGAGACCACGCTGAATGACGGCGCTGAGGCTCGGATAGTGCCCGGCTTCGACAAGGCTGCGCGCGTAAGCTTCCTGCTCGTCAGTCAGGGAAATCGAGGTCTTCACGGTCATCGGCCACCTCCCGCGCCAGAGGGTACTACTGGGTAGCACCGCCATCAAGACCGGGAACTCACCCGCCCAAAACAAAGCCCCTTTCCCATCCCCGGTGGATCGTAAATCCAGCCAGGCACGGGAAAGGGGCTTCGTCGTGGGTCACGAATCGGGATGCGAGACCCGGTCGCGGATCAGTACATGTGCTGGCCGCCGTTGACCGACAGGGTCGAGCCGGTCATGAAGCCGTTTTCGTCGTCGACGAGGTACAGCACCGCCTTGGCGATCTCCGAGGCGCGGCCGAGACGGCCGACCGGGATGCGGGCGACGATCTTCTCCAGCACGTTGGCCGGCACCGCGCGAACCATGTCGGTATCGATGTAGCCGGGGGCGATGGCGTTGACCGTGACGCCCTTGGCGGCGCTCTCCTGCGCCAGCGCCTTGGTGAAGCCATGGATGCCGGACTTCGCCGCAGCGTAGTTCACCTGGCCGTACTGGCCGGCCTGGCCGTTGACCGAGCCGATGTTGACGATGCGGCCGAAACCACGCTCGCGCATGCCGTCGATGACGTTGCGGCACATGTTGAAGCAGGAGGACAGGTTGGTGTGGATCACCTTCTCCCACTGCTCGTAGGTCATGCGGTGCATCACGCCGTCACGGGTGATGCCGGCGTTGTTGATCAGCACGTCGACCGGACCGAGGTCACCCTCGATCGCGGCGATGCCCTTCTTGCAGGCGTCGAAGTCCGCGACGTCGAACTTGTAGGTCGGGATGCCGGTGCGGGCGGTGAATTCCTCGGCCGCCTGGTCGTTGCCGGCATAGTTGGCGGCGACCTTGTAACCGGCATTCTTCAGGGCGACGGCAACCGCCTCGCCGATGCCGCGGGTGCCACCAGTGACGACTGCAACACGAGCCATAGTTCTTCTCCCCAGATTTAGTGATGGTTGGTTGGTTTCTTGAATTCTTATTGTTGGGCACGGGATTTCCTCCGCAGGTCCGGCGGAAATCCCGTGCCTTGAGCGAAGCGGGCCGCTTCGGTTTTTGAAGCGGCCCGCCCGGTCCTCAGTCGCGCTGGACGCAGAGGGCGATGCCCATGCCGCCGCCGATGCACAGGGTGGCGAGACCCTTCTTCGCGTCGCGCTTCTGCATCTCGAACAGCAGCGTCGTCAGCACGCGGGCACCCGAGGCGCCGACCGGATGGCCGAGCGCGATGGCGCCGCCGTTGACGTTGACCTTGCTGGTGTCCCAGCCGAGATCCTTGTTGACCGACAGCGCCTGGGCGGCAAAGGCCTCGTTGGCTTCGATCAGGTCGAGATCGTCGACGGTCCAGCCGGCCTTCTCCAGCGCCTTGCGCGAGGCCGGGATCGGGCCGGTGCCCATGATCGCCGGATCGACGCCGGCGGTGGCCCAGGAGACGATGCGGGCCAGGGGGGTGACGCCGCGCTTGGCCGCGTTCTCCGCCGTCATCAGCACCAGGGCGGCGGCGCCGTCGTTGATGCCCGACGCGTTGCCGGCGGTCACCGTGCCGTCCTTCGAGAAGGCCGGGCGCAGCTTCGCCAGCGATTCCGCCGTGGTGCCGTGCTTGGGATACTCGTCGTCCGACACGACGACGTCGCCCTTGCGGCCCTTGATGGTGACCGGAACGATCTCGTCCTTGAAGCGGCCGGACTTCTGGGCGGCCTCGGCCTTCTGCTGGCTGGCGGCGGCGAAGGCGTCCTGCTCCTCGCGGGTCAGCTGCCACTTCTGGGCGACGTTCTCCGCGGTGGTGCCCATGTGATAGCCATGGAAGGCGTCGGTCAGGCCGTCGCGCAGCATGGTGTCCAGCAGTTCCGCGGTGCCCATCTTGGTGCCGTTGCGCAGGTGCATGACGTGCGGCGCCATGCTCATGCTCTCCTGGCCGCCGACGACCAGAACGTCGGCGTCGCCGCTCTTGATCGCCTGATAGCCGAGCGCGACCGTGCGCAGGCCGGAACCGCAGAGCTGGTTGACGCCGATGGCGGTCGCCTCGACCGGGATGCCGGCGTTGACGGCGGCCTGGCGGGCCGGGTTCTGGCCCTGGCCGGCGGTCAGGATCTGGCCAAAGATGACCTCGTCCACTTCCGCCGCATCGGTCTTGGCGCGGGCCAGCGCTTCGCGGATCGCGATCTCGCCCAGAACATGGGCGGGAACGGCGCTGAGCGCACCGTTGAAGCTGCCGATGGGCGTACGGGCGGCACCGGCGATGACAACCTCGGTCATTGGACGCTCCTCGTATTAGGACAGTTTTATTATAGCGCTGGTGGGACGCTCGGAGTGTTTCTTACCTTACGGCGTGTAGCCGGACGGGTGCAAGCTGGCCGAAGGTCGCGGCGCTAACCTGTCGCAGCAAGCCAATCGGTGAGCGGATTCCACACTCCGGTCTCGGCGCCGGCACTCACCACCATTCCGATATGGCCGAGCGGCGGACGCAGCATGCGGGCACCGGGAATCGCGGCGGCCAATGCCAGCGCGGAGGCCGGGGGGACGATGCGGTCGCGCTCCGGGATCAGGGCCAGGGTCGGCACGCGGATGGCGCCGGGATCGACCGGCAGGCCGGCGACCATCCAGGCCCCCGCCACCGTGTCGTTGCGTCCGTACCAGCCGGCCAGGGCATCGCGCGCCACCCCGGCCACCAGCGGCACCCCGTCGTTCAGCCAGTCTTCCAGCGCCACGAAGGCGGTGGCCGCACGCGAGTCCGGCGCCATTCGGGCGAAGCTGCCGAACTTCTTCAGCGCCAGCAGCGGATCGAGCTGGGCGAACAGCGCCTGCAGTGAATCGGTCGGCAGTTCGCCCCACCGGTCCAACAGCGGACCCCAGGGCTGGACGAAGCTGGCCACCCGGCGCGCGGTCGCCGCATCCTCCGCATGGAAATCCCAGGGCGTGGCCATCAATCCCAGCCCTGAGAGCGAACGCGGCCGGCGTTGCGCCAGCGCCGCGGCGAGCAGCCCGCCCATGCAATAGCCGACCACCGGCACCGGCCGGCCCACCGCCTCCACGACGAAATCCAACGCGCGCTCCAGCCGGCCGGCGATGTAGTCGGTCAGGGTGAAGCGGCGCTCCAGCGGCCCCGGCATGCCCCAATCCAGCAGGAACGGCCGGAAGCCGCGACCCGCCAGCCAGCGCATCAGGCTCCTGTCGCGCGACAGGTCGAGGATATAGCCGCGGTTGACCAGGGACGGCACGAACAGAACCGGTCGTCCGGCAGCCCCCTCCCCGTAATCCAGCAGGCGCGACCCGCCTTCCGTCCAGACCACCGGTGGGTCGGGCAGGTCGCGGCGGTAGGGATGGTGACGGTACCGTTCGATCCCGGTCAGGACGGTGTCGATGCGGCGGCGGATCTCGCGGTCAACTTCCCGGGTCAGGCGGTCGGCGCCTGCCGCTCCGACCGGCTCCTCGCTTCGCTCCCTGCTCCGATGCAGCCGGTCGGCCCGCGACATCTCGTCCCGCAGGGTCGCCGCCCGCTCCCGCAGGGCCGGATTCCAGGGCAGCGAGCCGTTCCTCAAGAACGGCAATGCGGCCGAGGAGCTCAGCAAGCTGCCCAGCGCCGCCGTCAGATGAAGGGCCAGCGGACGCGGTCCCTGCCGCATCCCCGGGCGGGGCGGGATCCCGCCCGCCTGCCTGTCGTCCACCAGACGCTCGCTCATCGGAAGGCCGTCCGTATTGGGGGAAGCCGGTGTTCGGAAAAGGCGCCGGACGGGGATCCCAGCCGGTGCCGGCCATCGAGCCGCCGCCGAAGCCGCCAAATCCCGCCGCCCCGAATCCCGCCTGTCCCAACCCGAACGGCATCGCCCCCTGTCCCATCATCTGGAACAGGCGGGTCATCATGTCCGCCGCTTCCGGATCGGCGGCGCAGGCCGTCCATTGGTCCTGCCACAGGTCCAGATAGCGGCGCGCCAACGACTCGTAGGACGGCGGATCGGCGGAAGACGGATCGGAGGATCGGTCTGGTTTCGACGGGTCGGCCATGGCCGGATTATAGGGGCGACGGGACCGGATTGACCAGTCCGGCATGGCTCCCCACCCGACCTTCCGGGTATCGACAGGAGTCCCCCATGCAGGCTCCGCTCCTCCATCCGCGTTGGAAAGTCCAGCGCAACCGCGGCGCTATGCCGCGGCGCAACGCTGGACAAATTGCTATCCCTTCGAGTAGTTCTAATGACGGAACAATTTCCGCCGCCAGTCCTGCGTGTTCCGGAACAGCATGGCCTGGAACATGTCCCTTCTTGAAAGAGTCCGCGATGGCCGACAAGGAAGACCAGAAGTCCGCTCCGATCACGATCAAGAAGTACGCCAACCGGCGGCTCTACAATACCGCGACCAGCAGCTACGTCACGCTGGACCATCTCTGCCAGATGGTGAAGGACGGGCTGGATTTCGTGGTCTATGACGCGAAGACCGGGGAGGATATCACCCGTTCCGTCCTGACCCAGATCATCGTGGAAGAGGAGAGCAAGGGTCAGAACCTGCTGCCGATCAGCTTCCTGCGCCAGCTGATCGGCTTCTACGGCGACAACATGCAGTCGGTGGTACCGCGCTATCTGGAATATTCGATGCAGGCCTTCTCCCGCAACCAGGAGCAGATGCGCGACTATTTCCAGAACACGCTGGGCGGCATGTTCCCGTTCGGGCGGCTGGACGAGGTGAGCAAGCAGAACATGGCGATGTTCGAGCGCGCCATGCGCATGTTCACGCCCTTCGGCGCCGCCGGCGGTCCGGACGAGGCGCCCGGCGGACAACGCCAGCCCGGCCAGCCCGGCCCGGCCCCCGCCGCGACGCCAGCCGGCATGGCCGGCGCCACCTTCGACGAGTTGCAGAAGCAGATCGACGAATTGCAGAAGCAGATCGCCACCATCGCCAGCCCCGGCGGCAAGTCGGACACGAAATAACGGCGGCATAACGGCGGCGCAGGGGACAGCCGGACGGATCGGCGGAAAAGGTTCCCGGCGGACGGGCGGCAAGGAAGGCGGGGGCATACCCCGCCTTTTTCATTGCGCCTGCCGGAAGGGGCGCGCAGGCTTCGGTCCGTGCATAGGGGGCACCTTCTCGTCCACGGAACCGGTCCGGCCGTTCTCCCGGATTGACCGGTCCGTCCAACCGTCAGGAGGGAACCGACCATGACCACCGAACTCACCGTTTCGATCACGATGGCCAGCGACGATCCGCGGGAGGTCGCGCGTTTCGAAAACCTGCTGCGCGACTGGCTCAGCCACCAGCCGGGCGTGGCCGGCATGGCCATCGCCGACCGCGGCAACGACCTGGCGGCCGAAAGCATCTGGCGGGCAGCCCGCAAGGCGACCTTCGGCCCGGCGCTGAAGAACCCCTTCGCCCCGTAAAGGTCGCGATCAGCCCCTGAACAGGTGCGGGACCATCGCCGAATCCGGACCGACGCCGGACCCCAGGCGCGGATCGACGGATTCCCGCACCCCCATGCCCAGGCACTTGTCGCCGACGATCCAGGCGTGCAGGACGGCGCGCGTGTCCTCTTCGCGGAAGCAGGACGGCGTTTCCAGCCAGACCGCGCCGTGGGCCGCGACGTCCTCGCCGATGTCCGGGCCGTCGTCGGCGATCACCGCCCCATGCTCCACCATGCGCGTCGGCGCGCCATCCAGACCGTGAAGGGCGCGGACGGTCACCATGTCGGCTCCCGCCAGCCCGCCGGGGTCCAGTGCCGCGCGGCACAGGTTCGGGTGGCGCGGATAGAGATGGGACAGCACCGCCAGCAGCCCGTGGTTCGACCATAGCCAGCACCACAGCGGAGACAGCACGCTCATGCCGCTGCTGCGCAGGCGCTGAAGGAATCCGTCGTCGGCCAGCCCGTCCCACGGATAGAGCTTCGCCAACCAGGAGATCGGCTGCCCCTCGTCATCGAGGAAACGGCGGCCATCCCAGGCGATGGAATGCAGCGGCAGCAGACGGGTGTCGATGCCGGCCTCCGCCGCGGTGGCGGCCAGATAGACCAGTTCGCCCTCGCGCACCGGGTCGGGGGTGGCGCAGGTCGCATGCATGCGGCCACGGCCGGCGACGCCCGTCGCCAGTTCCTCCCACCGCTCCACCAGCGCCTCGTGCAGGCCGTTGAACTGGTTGGCATCGGGGGCCATGGCCTCGCGCCAATTGCGCTGGATCAGCGAGGCTGCGAACAACCCTTCGCAGGTGTCGTAGTTGCATCCCAGCAACTTGATGCTGTCGCGCCCGTCATAGGCCAGCGTCAGCCGTCCGGCGAGCCCACCCGCCCGCTCGTTGCGCCGCCCGCCGGCCCAGTAATCGGCCCAGGAGGCCTCGAGCATGCGCGCCAGTTCGCCACGGATGCGGAGCGAGCCGAACAGCTTGCGCTCCATCACATGACGGACCGCGACGGCGACCATGCTGTGCAGTTCGTCCGCCACGCTTTCGATCAGGTCGATCTGCGAGGCGGTGAACTCGTAGACGGTGTCCTCCCGCCACGCGGCCCCGGCCGACATGGCGCGCACACCATAGGGATATTTGCGGAGACCCGGGCGCCAGTCGGCCCGCGGTTTCATCGTCGTCCTGCGCATGCCCGTTCCGATCCCCGACCGTCAGTGCCGGGGAGCTTGGGAAACCGGGCCACGAGCCACGGCGAAGGGCCGGGGCATGGAAAAGGTGACGGGCGGCAGGCTGGTCAACTGTCCACTGATCAACGGTCAACTCCGGAGAGGCCAATCCGACGCAGGCGCGAAGGCTCGCGACGCAATCGCTGCGACGCAAGCACAGCCTTGCTGTATGTAGCCCGCTCCGCCGCATCGCGCCAGCGCGCATCGGCGATAGCTCCCCCCCGCCGGAAAGCGGCGAAATGGCTCCGAACGAGGGTTGCCCCCGATTGACCGTGCCGCCTGATCGACTGCCGGAAAAGGCGGATCGCTGCGGCGATTGGCGGCAGCGACCCGCTTCTTGGCCGAGAAAGACTCAGTCGCCGCGCATCAGATGAGGGGCGCCGAGGGATGTCGTGAGAGCGAACGGACCGCCCATAGAGCCAGACGGCCACGGCGCGGCTTCATGGCGGCGGCCACCTGTTGCACCGGCGATACCGCCGTCAGGCCGGGGATCAGCACCGGCCCGTCGTCGCGCGTGCCGCCCAGGCGCTGGATCCGGCGCGCCGACAGCACGACGCGCAGCACCTCTTCCTCGGACACCGCACGACGGGCCTGAACGGAGGCGAGGCTCGCCGCCTCGCACAAGGCCGCCCGTTCGGCCAACAGCCCGGTCAGGCCCTTGGCAGCCGCCGTCAGTGCAGCTTCATCGTAAAGGGCGAGGACAAAAATCCTCAACCCATGCTCCATCCGTGTGGACATGGCGGGCGCTCCGGAAAAATCGGAATGGCGTGCGGATATTGTGCGTATGGATCGAAGCCGGCAGGTCGAGCCGGGCTTCGACAAACGCGATTATCCGTGCGCGGCACCCGTTCGGCCATGCGCCCCAAGGTAGTAACACCGCGACTGCGCCTTCCTGATGCCAGAAAGCCACAGTAGCTGTACCGATAAATATCCGGATTGGTCGGGGTTTGTCCGCCCCGACAGGCGGGAAGAAATGGTGGAGCCAAGGAGGATCGAACTCCTGACCTCTACAATGCCATTGTAGCGCTCTCCCAGCTGAGCTATGGCCCCACTATACTTCTTCACTTCTCCACCAACACTTAGGGTGTTGGTGCGCTTGGAGGGAGTCGAACCCCCACGGCCTTTCAGCCACTAGGACCTGAACCTAGCGCGTCTACCAGTTCCGCCACAAGCGCGTCCGCGTTACTTGGGGTCACGCGGGGCGCTCTATGTACCCAGACCGGGCGCTGCGCTCAAGGGGAAAAATGCGTCCGCGCAAAAGTTTTTTTCGGAGCACGGGTCGGGAGAGGCCGTAAGGGGACGTCCGCAGCCGGCGCCATCGCAAATTCGCTGCCCTACTCCGCCGGCTTGATCGCATAGAAGCGATAGACCCGCATGCCGGCCTCGATGGCGGCGACCCGGCGGGCCCACATTTCCACCTCCTCCATCACCGCCAGCTTGGTAGGGGTGTCGAGCTGGAATTTCTCCAGATGGTCGACCAGCCCCTGGATGGCGGACAGGATCAGGCCGCGGTGGGTATCGGTGATGTCCTCGGCGATGCGAAGGTCGAGGTTCCGTTGGGCGAAGGCGTTCGCCATGCGGTCCTTGGGCCACAGATTCGGCGTCAGCGGTTCCTTGTCGCACCAGGTCTGGATCGCCTTGGCGCCCATCATGTCCGCTTCGGCGATGTAGTCGGTGATCAGCAGATGGCCGCGCGGCTTCAGCGCCAGTTCCATCCCATCGAACATCTGCTCCTTGTCGCGGACGAAGAACAGTCCTTCCTTGTAGACGATGGCGTCGACGCGCTTGGGATAGCCGAAACGCTCGGGATCGAAGGTCTCGATCGGCGCCTTCTTCTCCAGCCCGAGCTTGAAGGATCGGACCATGCCCTCCTTCGCCAGCAACTCCGACGCCTCCAGCCCGGTGACCCAGCAGCCGTATTTCCCGGCCATGGTGCGGCTGGTGCCGCCCAGCCCGGCCGCAAGGTCGAGCACGCTCATCGCCGGGTTCAGGCCCAGCGGCTTGACCAGGTAGGGAATATGGTCGGCGCCGCCGGGAGTGTTGAACCCCTCGCCCCACATCTTTTCCGCCACCTCGATGCGGGTGGCGCTCCACAGCGGCTTGCCCCAGCGGTTCATGCCGGGACCGGGCGCGGAATCGGAACCGGCAGGCTTCGGTGTTTCCGACCGATGCGACTGCTCGCCGTCCTTCTTCGCCTTCACACCGGACAGGTCGTAGCCTTCCCACCACGCATAAAGGCGCGTCTTCAGGCTCGGTCCATGCCCGGACGTTTCGTCCTTGTCCGCCATCGCCGTCTTCACCCCATCCGCCGATCGACCCTAACGCCGACATCCTCCAGACGACACCGTACGGCGCAGCGTCCTCAAGGTTGTCCCACGCGATCCAAGAACACCATTTGCAAGAACCCGTCCGAGGTTAGGTTAGACGGACGCTAATTGCATGCAAGCGGAAAAGTTTCACCGTGGAAACAGGCCGGTCAGCGCGTGGCCTTGGCCGGCGTCGCACCCAATTCGGGCAGCGAGGCCATGCGCGTGCCCGCCGCATTCAGCACCGGGGCGCAGGCTGCCGGCATCTTGCGGACCACCCGCGGTTCGGGTTTGTGGCCCGGCGGATGCTCGATCGCGGGGGAGGCGCTGTCCAGCCACGACATCAGCTCGTCCCCGCAGCCGTCGCCCTCGGGTTGCGCGTCCTGCTGCTCGCACAGCGGGCTTCCGGCCGGGCAATTCAGACGGATATGCATGTGGCCGTCATGGCCGTGCCAGGGCCGTAGCTTGTTCAGGAAGCCGCGGTCGGGCCAATTGCGCTGGCACATCGCCAGCTTGATCGCCGGGTTGACGAAGATCCGGGCGACGCGGGCGTCGCTGGCGGCGATCTGGATCAGCTTGGCCTGCCGCTCCGACCAGCCGGCGGTGACGCGCATAAGGTCGTAATCGACATACTTGATCTCATCCAGCCCCTCGCGCCCGGCGCGGCCCATCGGCGGCAGGTCCAGCCGCAGCCAGACGTCGGCATCCAGCCCGATCTGGTGGCTGGCATGGCCCGACGGCATGGGGCCACCGCGCGCCTGTCCCATATCGCCGATCAGCGCGGTGCCCAGGCCGGCCTGCGCCACCCGTTGGCCGAAGTCGCGGAGCATCTCGGTCAGCACCGGATGGCCGTAGTTGCGCTGGCGCGACAGGCGGATCACCTGATAGCCGACGCCTTCCGGCGGCAGGGCGCGGGCGCCGGTGATGCAGCCGGCAGCATAGCTGCCGATGGATTTCGCCGCTCCCAGCGAGGGGCCGCCCACCGCCCCCCAGGCGACGCTGGTGGCATAGGCCGGAATCGGTGCGGGCCTCTTCTTCCGCGATTTGGCGTCGGCCTCGCCCGCCGCCAACAGGGAGACCGCCATGCCGACACAGGCGATCAGCCTGAAGGCACGCCTACCGAAAGCGCTGTTCCCCATATCCGTCCCCCGCCGTCCCCCGCCGTCCCCGGCAACGCCACCGATACCGGTATAGGGGGGCCGTGGTTAAGGAATGATGGAGGATGCATCCGAGCCGCACAACCGGACGGTCAGGCGCCGATCCGATCCATCCGGGGTGCGCCAGATGGTTCCGGGACGGTTCCCATCGCCACCCGCCGACACTCCCTTCTGGCTGAGCGGACTAGCCGGAGCGAATATTGACAGCCCGTTGTTAGCAATGGAAACGTCAGAGCATCTTCAATATGGAATTCGATAAAATGCCACCGACAATGAGTTTCCGTATTGGCGATATCGTCAGCGTCCGCGGTTGCTTGACAAGGCTGATCGATATCATAAATCGCGATCCAGTTTATTTGGAAGATCTGATCGGTTTCCATCGCGGTCGCCTCAGTCGTGGCTATTACCTGCTGCTGTTGAAGGAACCAATGTCCGCCGGGGAGTTCCAATTTCTCGGCTATACCCATCTGTCCGGCGGCAAATACGGCCTCCCCAGCAACGACCCCGCCATTGAAGCGGCGCGGCCGACGGTGCAGGGTTCGCTGGAGCAGAGGCTCGGGGCCGTTGGGGTGAACGGCCTTGCTCGGAAGATCGCCGGCGACATCCCGGCGACGGGAGAGCGCCGCCTGGCCAAGATCGTCCCGGTGATCGGCCACGACCAAGCGATGGGACCGGCCGACCAATATCCGGCGTCCAAGCACGGCATCGCGCAATTCAACCTGACAGTGCCGAAGAAATTCCTGGTTTCCGCTTTCGTCGATCCCAACCGGCGGTTCCAGGGCGGCGGCCTCGACCTCGTCATCGACAAGGGCACGGCCTATGACAGCCGGCGCGCGGTGTTCCAATATCTGTCGGCAGCCTGACGACGGTCAGTCCAGCGTCTGGCGGTAGCGTTTCAGCGCCACCACGGTCACCACCGTCAGGAACACCGCCAGCGCCAGCACCTCGGCCGCGATCTCGGCGAACCCGTTCCCCTTCAGCAGGATGCCGCGGACGATGCGCAGGAAATGGGTCAGCGGCAGAAGCTCGCCCACCGCCTGCGCCCAGCCCGGCATGCCACGGAAGGGGAACATGAAGCCGGACAGCAGCATCGACGGCAGGAAGAAGAAGAAGGACATCTGCATCGCCTGCAGCTGGTTGCGCGCCAACGTGGAGAAGGTGAAGCCGACGGCGAGGTTGGCGGCGATGAACAGGATCAGCACGGCGGACAGCAACCCCAGGCTCCCCATGATCGGCACGTCGAACAGCAGCCGCGCCGCCACCACGATCAGCAGCACCTGGACATAGCCGACGACGACGAAGGGCACGATCTTGCCCAGCATCACCTCGAACGGGCGCACCGGCATCGCCAGCAGGTTCTCCATGGTGCCGCGCTCCCGCTCGCGGGTGACGGCGAGGGCCGTCATCATCACCATGGTCATGGTCAGCACCACCCCCATCAGGCCCGGCACCACATTGTACTGGGTGATGCCCTCGGGGTTGTAGCGGCGGTGGACGCGCAGTTCGACCGGATCGGGACCGGCACGCAAGGCCGCCAGCGGCCCGGTCAGATCGGGGTTCAGCGCCTGCCGGGCGATGGCGGTCAGCGCCGACAGCGCGTTGCTGGTCGCCGCCGGGTCGGTCGCATCGGCTTCCACCAGCAGGACAGGACGGGTGCCGCGTTGCAGGTCGCGGGCGAAGCCAGTGGGAATCGTGACGGCGAACTGCACCTGTCCTTCCGCCAGCAGCCGGTCGATCTCGGCTTCGGAGGTCGCGCTGCGGGTGACGGCGAAATAGCGGGAGTTCTCCATCGCCGCGACCAGCGTCCGGGCGAAGGGACTGGAATCGGCGACCAGAACCGCCGTCGGCAGCGCCTTGGGATCGGAGTTGATGGCGAAGCCGAACAGGATCAGCTGCAGGATCGGCACCCCCACCATCATGGCGAAGGTCAGCCGGTCGCGCCGCATCTGGATGAACTCCTTCACCATCACCGCCATCAGGCGGCCTGCCGATATCCGCGCCATTGCCCTGCCTCGCCGGTTGGGAGCGGCGAGGAGCGTAGCGCAACAGGAGGTTCAGGGCGATGGGGCGTTCTTCGGGCGGGCATCATCGCCAGCCGACGCCCCCTCTGCAGGGCCTACAGCGCCAGATCCGCGCGGTCGAACTGCAGCGCCGCCAGCCTCGCATAGAGCCCACCCTGCGCCACCAGTTCGCCATGGGTGCCGGTCTCCACCACACGGCCCTTGTCCATCACCACGATGCGGTCGGCGTTCAGCACCGTCGCCAGCCGGTGGGCGACGATCAGCGTCGTACGGCCATGCATCAGCCGGTCGAGCGCGTCCTGCACCATGCGCTCGCTCTCCGCGTCCAGCGCGCTGGTCGCCTCGTCCAGCAGCAGCACCGGCGGGTCGCGCAGGATGGCGCGGGCGATGGCGAGGCGCTGGCGCTGCCCCCCGGACAGCCGGACGCCCTTCTCGCCCAGGAAGGTGCCGAAGCCTTCCGGCAGCGCATCGAGGAAGTCCAGCGCATGGGCGGCCGCTGCCGCGGCCCGCACCTCGGCATCCGAAGCGTCCGGCCGGCCATAGCGGATGTTCTCCCAGGCGTCGGCAGAAAAGACGACCGGGTCCTGGGCGACGAGCCCCAGGCGGCGGCGGACCTCCACCGGGTCGGCATCGCGCACATCCACGCCGTCAAGCCGCACCGAACCGGCCTGCGGGTCGTAATAGCGCAGCAGAAGCTGGAACACCGTCGATTTGCCGGCGCCCGAGGGCCCGACCAGGGCCACCCGCTCGCCCGGCTTCACGGTCAGCGAGAAGCCCTCCAGCGCCGCCCAGTCGGGACGCGACGGATAATGGAAACGGACGGAGTCGAAGGACAGCGCCCCCGCCGGCGGGCTGGGCAACGGCTTCGGTGCGGCCGGAGCGCGGATCTCCGACTCGACGGCCAGCAGGCTGAACAGCCGCTCGGTCGCGCCGGAGGCGCGCTGCAGGTCGCCGATCACCTCGCTGATGGCGCCGACCGATCCGGCGACCACCACCGAATAGATGACGAAGGCCGACAGCTGGCCCGGCGTGATCCGCCCCGCCACCACGTCATGGCCGCCGATCCACAGGATGATGCCGACGGCGCCGAACACCAGGACGATGACGATCACCGTCATCACCGCCCGCACCCGCACCCGGCGGATGGCGACGTCGAACGCCTCCTCCACCCGCCGGCCGAACAGGGTCCGGTCGATGGCCTCGTGGGTGAAGGCCTGCACCGTACGGATGGCGGCCAGCGTCTCCTCGACGAAGGAGCCGATGTCGGCGATGCGGTCCTGGCTGTCGCGCGACAGCTTGCGAACCCGCCGGCCGAAGAACACGATGGGCGCCACCACCAGCGGCACCACCAGCGCCACCAGCCCGGTGAGCTTGGGCGAGGTGATCAGCAGCATGCCGGTACCGCCCAGGAACAGCAGGGCATTGCGCAGCGCGATCGAGGCGGAGGATCCGACCACCACCTGCAGCAGCGTGGTGTCGGTGGTCAGGCGCGATAGGATCTCGCCGGTCTTGGTCGTCTCGAAGAAGCCCGGCGACAGGGTCAGCACATGATCGTAGACGGCGCGCCGGATGTCGGCGACCACCCGCTCGCCGATCCAGCTGACCAGATAGAAGCGGCCATAGGTGGAGGCCGCCATCAGCGCGATCACCCCCAGCAGCACCAGCAGCGCCCGGTCGAGCAGCGAGGTGTCGCCGCCGGCGAAGCCCTGGTCGATCAGCACCCGCATCCCCTGCCCCATCCCGAGCACGGTGCCGGCGGCCACGGTGAGCGCCACCATGGCGCCGAGGATGTGCCATTTGTAGGGAAGCAGGAACGGCACCAGCCGGCGCAGCGGTCCGAGGTCGCGGCGGCGGGCATCCGCCTCGCCGCGGGCGGCGGCGGCGATCATGTCAGGGGAGGGTTGGCGAGCCACGCTGTTCCCGCTTGTCAGTTGGGGTTATTGGTGCGGATCGCTGGCATATAGCGTGATCCGCGGACGCCAACAAGGCGACGGTCCGGCGAAACCGTCCGGAAAATGGCCGGCGAAGCCGCTGCGGACGTCTCGATCAGGGCTCGATTCCGGGGTTGCGCCAGCCGGGGCCTTTTGGTATAGACGCCGCTCGCTTTGCAGGAACCCCGGCCATGAAGACTGACATCCACCCCGACTATCACGAGATCACCGTGGTCATGACCGACGGCAGCTCGTTCACGACCCGCTCCACCATGGGCAAGCCGGGCGACACGCTGCGCCTCGACATCGACCCGAAGTCGCACCCGGCCTGGACCGGTGTGCAGAAGCTGCTGGACACCGGCGGGCAGATCGCCAAGTTCAACAAGCGCTTCGCGAACTTCGGCCTCAAGAAGTAAGCGTTTCCGCGCTTCTATCCTGCCGATGCGAAAAGGGCGTCCGACTGGTTCGGACGCCCTTTTCGTTTGCGCGCTTTCTTAATCCGGACGCCCAGCCAGTCTGGGCATCCGGCAAGCCCGCATCACCCCACCGCTGCCGCCGCGGCCTCCCGCTCGACATCGGCCCGAACCATATGGTCGAGCCGGTGGACGCGCATGTAGAGGCTATGGCTGCGCTCCAGCAGGCTGCGCAGGCCGGACGGCAGTTCCTCGTTGTCGGGACCGCTGGGGTCGGAACAGATCTCTCCACCCGACAGCGCGTAATCCTCGCTCGCCGCCTGCTCCTTCGTCATCTCGCCGGCATGCACGGCCTTCTGCGCCAGCAGCCACGCCATCACCTGGGTCAGGCGGCTGGTCACCCGCATCGATTCGTAGGAGATCTGCAGGCGGACCTGCGGCGGCAGTTTCCGGTGTTCGGCCGCATCATGATAGGCGATGTAATTCCGCGCCTCGATCAAGAGGGCCATGGTCTCGTCGTAGGGACCGTTGAAGAAGAAGGTGTGCGAAGTCATGGTCGTCGGCCCCCTCCGGCGGACTTACGGCCCTAGCGTGAGCCTTGCCGCAACTGATTAAAAATTGGTGACTGGGCGGCACCCGGCAACCCCAGGCGGGAGTCGGCCGCGCTTCGTGGGACCACCCTCTTGAACGACGAAAAGCGTCGATTATCTCTCGCTCGTCCGGCGGATGCCCATACGGGGTCCGCCACCAACCCCGCCCGAAAGGACCGACCGAATCCGTGGTCCTCGACGGCCGTATCGCTCTTTCGGAGGATATGTCATGCGTAGCTACGACCTTTCGCCGCTGTTCCGTTCCACCGTCGGTTTCGACCGCCTGTCGCGTCTGCTGGAGACCGCGACCACCGGTGACGAGGCGGCATCCTATCCGCCCTACAACATCGAAAAGCTGAGCGAGGATTCGTACCGGATCACCATGGCCGTCGCCGGCTTCGGTATCGATGACCTCAACATCACCGCTCACCAGAACTCGTTGACCGTCACTGGTAAAGCTAAGAAGGACGAGCCGACCGGCCAATTCCTCTACCGGGGTATCGCCGGCCGCGCGTTCGAGCGCCGCTTTCAGCTGGCCGATTTCATCAAGGTGACCAACGCGTCTCTTCAGAATGGCCTTCTGCACATCGAGCTGGCGCGCGAGGTACCCGAAGCGATGAAGCCGCGGAGCATTCCGATCGCTTCCGCCGTCGGCAGTGCCACGGTGGAGGTCGAGTCGCCTGCTCCGGCTCCCGCCCTCAGCCAGCGGGCGGCCTGACGGTTGACAGGGTCCGTCCATCAATGACCCTGATATGAGAACGGCGCCCCGGGTCCTCCGGGGCGCCGCATCTTTCGTCGATGTCCGGGTGTTTCGTGGCGCCTACTGGCCCAGCTTCGCCGTGTCCAGCACGATCATCGCCACGCCGATCTTCTGCTTTCCCGCCGGATCGAGCACCGGGACGCTGGCTTCAGTCAGCATGGCTCCGCTCTTGTCGTCCTTTTCCGGGTCGGTCATGTAGAGGTCGGCAGTGCCGGTGAAGACCTTCTGCCATTTCGGTTCGTCGCCCTGCCAGAAGTCCGAGGTCCCGGCGGTCTGGCCGACGTTCAATCCATGATCGTCCATGAGAAGGACTTCGACGATCCGGCCGCCGCTGCCGTCGACCACCTGCTTCAGCTGTTTGGACACCGCATTCGCCGCGATCGCATCGAAGGCGGGGTTGGCGCCGCCGGCCTTCGCCGCCGCCTTCCACTGATTGTCCATCTCGTCGATCTTGGACTGGGCGATGCCGGCATGCTTGGCATTCTGCGCTTTCACCGCCGCGACGACCGCCGGATCGGAAAGCCAGGGCTGGGCCTGCTGGCTGACCGCCTTGCGCACCGTCCCCTCCAGCGCCGGATCGGCCGCCGCCATGCATGCCGTGCCGGCGCAAAGAATGGATATGGCACAGCCGATGATCCAATCCTTGGTCTGCGTCATGTGATGTCCTCCCATCGTTTGGCCCGTCTATGGGCGGGGCGATGGTCGGACTCCCGAAGCCGACGCCACAGCGTCGGGCCTTGTTTTTCCGTCAAACGGAAGATCCGCAATACCAATCAAATGCTTTTTACCAGCCTGCGTGCTTGAGTGGATCGCCGGAAACGCTTTGAAAGACCGCTATCGCCGCGGAAAGCCGTCCGGCGGTGCCACCACCCACTCCGCGTAGCCGGCGCGCAGCAGTTCATAGGCCGCGACCAGCCCGGCCGCCCCGGCATAGGCGGTGACCAGGACCTGCTCCGGCGGCACCTGCGCCCCCAATCCGATCAGCAGAGCGCCCAGGAACGGCCCGCCCAGCAGAAGGGCCGCGAGCCACAGCGGCTCCGCCGACAGCCAGACGCTGAGCACCGCACGAGTCCGCTGCGACAGGCGAAGCAGCCCGCCGGTCTTGGCGTCGAGGGCTTCCAGACTGCCGGCGCGCAATTCCGCCACCCGCCGGCCGTCGGCATCGATGAAGACGACCTCCACCTTCATCCCATGACGGCGAACCGAGGCCCGAACCGAGTCGCCGAGCCGCGTCTCCAGCAGGATGGCGTTGCCGCCCAGCGCCGGCAGCGCGTCGCGCACCTCTTCGGGTGGCTCGCCCCATTCACGGAGCGCGGCCAGGATGACGCGGGGATCGTCGCAGGGAAGCGCATCCATATGGATCACCCGCCCCTGCGGTGCGGTGACCTTCAGGATCAGCACCTGCTCGGCCGGGTCGTGCGTGCCCTCCACCCGCAGACCACCCTCGGCCACATAGGAGAATCGCAGGCATCCGTCCTGGCGGCTGAGCGTGTTCATGGCGGCACCCCTCCGGTCGAACCCCAGGCGGATCGCACCCTTGGCGGACCGCATGAAAGGGATCTGGGTGTTGGCGTTGATATGACCAACAAACCAGCCGGGGGAACGGCTATCGCGACCGTGCGGAGAAAAAGGGGAAGCCCGGCCGGCCGATCGGAGGCGGCCAAAACCCGGACATGAAAAAAGCGCCTAGCCGATCCGGCTGGCGCTTCCTGCTGTCATTTCTCTCTCAGAAGAGAGAGACTGGCGGATGGGGGGAGATTCGAACTCCCGATACCCGTGAAGGTATGCCGCATTTCGAGTGCGGTGCATTCAACCGCTCTGCCACCCATCCGCTGCCCCGTTTAGCGGGGTGGGCGGAACCTATATAAACGCCTTCGGCCGTGCAAGCCCTTTTTGCAGAAAAATGCGGAGCTTTTGGCCCGCATCCCTGTTGACTCCGGGGCCCTCCTGAGTATAGATCGTCGCTCCCATGAACGGGCTTGCGCATCGAACGGTGGGCGAGAAGCCCGCCGTTTGTTTTGACATAGGCAGTGACGACAATGTTTGCAGTGATCCGCACCGGCGGCAAGCAGTACAAGGTCGCCAATGGCGACGTGATCCGTGTTGAGAAGCTCGAGGCCGATGCTGGCGCCTCCATCACGCTCGATGACGTGCTGATGGTCGGCGACGCAGGCAACACCACCATCGGCACCCCGACCGTGGCCGGCGCCTCGGTCGTCGCCGAGGTCGTCGCCCAGGATCGCGGCCCGAAGATCATCGTCTTCAAGAAGAAGCGCCGCCAGAACTACCGCCGCAAGAACGGCCACCGCCAGGACCTGACCGTCCTGCGCATCACCGGCATCAACGGCGCGGCCTGATCCGGGTCTCCGGGCTGGCTATTCGGCGTCCCTTCAGTTTTAGGAGCAACACCCCATGGCACACAAAAAGGCAGGCGGCTCGTCCCGCAACGGCCGTGACTCCGCCGGTCGCCGTCTCGGCGTGAAGCGTTTCGGCGGCGAGAACGTCGTCTCCGGCAACATCATCGTCCGTCAGCGTGGCACCAAGTTCCACCCGGGCGAGAATGTCGGGCTCGGCCGCGACCACACCATCTTCGCGATGGCCGACGGTCAGGTCTACTTCAAGCACAGCTCGAACGGCCGCACCTTCGTGAACGTCGTTCCGGCCAACGACCAGGTTCCGGCCGTCGCTGCCGAGTAACCTGTCGGGTCGTTGCGCGGCCTGTGTGTCAGGCCTGCACGCTTGTGGGATAAAGTCGGGGGGCCGGGCGACCGGCCCCCGATTTTCGTTTTGATTCCGGTGCTGTCCCGCTGCCGGTTTTCCTTCCGTTTACGGGCAGGGTTCCCCGATGAAGTTTCTCGATCAGGCCAAAGTGTTCTTGAAGAGCGGTGACGGCGGCCCCGGTGCCGTCGCCTTCCGGCGCGAGAAATACATCGAGTTCGGCGGTCCCGACGGCGGCGACGGCGGCCGGGGCGGCGATGTGGTGATCGAGGCGGCGGATGGCCTGAACACGCTGATTGACTATCGCTACAAGCAGCATTTCAAGGCGCAGCGCGGCCACCACGGCATGGGCAGCAACCGCAACGGCGCGCGCGGCGAGGATGTCGTCCTACGCGTGCCGGTGGGCACCCAGATCCTCGACGAGGACCAGGAAACCGTGCTGTGCGACCTGACCGAGGCCGGCCAGCGCCGCGTCTTCCTGCGCGGCGGCGACGGCGGCCACGGCAACGCTCATTTCAAGACGCCGACCAACCGCGCGCCCCGCAAGTTCCATCCCGGCTGGCCGGGCCAGGAGCAGTGGGTGTGGCTGCGGCTGAAGCTGATCGCCGATGCCGGCCTGCTGGGCTTGCCCAATGCCGGCAAGTCGACCTTCCTGGCGGCGACCACCGCGGCCAAGCCGAAGATCGCCGACTATCCCTTCACCACGCTGGCCCCCAACCTGGGCGTCGTCCGTGCCGGTGACGAGGAATTCGTCATCGCCGACATCCCCGGCCTGATCGAGGGCGCGCACGAGGGACATGGGCTGGGCGACCGTTTCCTCGGCCATGTCGAACGCTCGCGCATCCTGCTGCACCTGATCGACGGCACCGCGGACGACGTCGTCGCCTCCTACCGGACGATCCGCAACGAGTTGGCGGCCTATGGCGGCAACCTCGCCGACAAGCTGGAGGTGATCGGGCTGAACAAGGCCGACGCCCTGCTCGACGAGGAGATCGACGAGAAGAAGGCGGCGCTGGAAGAGGCGTCCGGCGCCGAAGTCATGGTGCTGTCGGGCGCCACCGGCCAGGGCGTGCAGAAGGTGCTGTACCGTCTGCTGACGGTCATCAAGGAGTCGAAGGCGGAAGAGCCCGAGGTCATCCACGCCCCCGCCACCCGGTCCATCCCACGCCCGCCGGTCGGCCAGAAGTTGCCGGACGATGGCGAGATGCGGTGGGACGACGAAACCGGCGAATGGGTCGGCGGCGAGGATGAGGATTTCGAAGAGGACGACCTCGAAGAGGGCGCTCTCGAAGAGGGGGAGGAGCTGGAGGGCGGCGAAGAGGACGAGGCCCTTGACGAGGATGGGCCGGAGGGCGAAGAGGACGGTTCGGACGACGATACGGACGGAACCCCCCGCCATGGCGCTTGACGCCCCTACCCTTCTCGAGTCCCGCCGGCTGGTCGTAAAGATCGGCTCGGCCCTTCTGGTCGATGGGGAAACCCGGCAAATCCGCCGGGATTGGCTCGACGCGCTGGCCGACGACGTCGCCGCCTGCCGCAGGCGCGGCCAGGAGGTGGTGATCGTCACCTCCGGCGCCGTCGCCTGCGGGCGGGAGCATCTCGGCCTCGTCGGCCGCGCGCTGAAGCTGGAAGAGAAGCAGGCGGCGGCGGCCACCGGCCAGATCCGCCTAGCCCACGCCTACCAGGAGACGCTGGCCCGCCACGACGTCACCGTCGCCCAGGTGCTGGTGACGCTGGAGGACACGGAGGAGCGGCGGCGCCACCTGAACGCCCGCAACACCATCGACACCCTGCTGAAGCTGGGCGCCGTCCCGGTCATCAACGAGAACGACACCGTCGCCACTGCCGAGATCCGCTTCGGCGACAATGACCGGCTGGCCGCCCGGGTGGCGCAGATGGTCAGCGCCGACACGCTGGTGCTGCTGTCGGACATCGACGGCCTCTACACCGCCGATCCGCGCAAGGACCCCGACGCCCGCCACATCCCCACCGTGCGCGAGCTGACGCCGGAGATCGAGGGCATGGCCGGCGAGCCGCCCCCCGGCTACAGCAGCGGCGGCATGGTGACCAAGATCGCCGCGGCGCGGGTCGCCCTGTCGGCCGGTTGCCGCATGGTCATCGCCAAGGGCAAGCGCATGAACCCGCTGGCGGCGCTGGAACGGCGGCCGGAGGACGGCGGCGCGCCCTGCACCTGGTTCCTGCCGTCGGCCGAGCCGACCAGCGCCCGCAAGGCGTGGATCGCCGGCCATGTGAATGCCACCGGCGTGCTGGTGGTCGATGACGGCGCCACGCGCGCCCTGTCCCACGGCGCCAGCCTGCTGCCGGCCGGGGTCGCCGCCGTACAGGGCGACTTCGACCGCGGCGACGTGGTGATCGTCCGCACCCAGGAGGGACGCGAGGTCGCGCGCGGTCTCGTCGCCTACAGCGCCGACGACGCCCGCAAGATCCTGCGCCACAAGAGCACGGAGATCCCGGAGATCCTGGGCTATCAGGGGCGCGACGAGATGATCCACCGCGACGATCTGGTGGTGCGGTGACCGCCCTGTCGCGCAGCCCGATCCGCGCCATCCTGTGGGACATCGACGGCACGCTGATGGACAGCGAGCCCTGGCACCAGCAGATCACCGTCGAGGTCTGCCGCGGCTACGGCCATGAGCTGAGCGAGGAGGATTGCCGGGCGATGCACGGCGTCGCCTTCCGCGAGATCTATGCCGCCCTGCACGCGCGCCGGCCCTTCCCCATCGAGCTGCACCGCTGGGCCGACGAGATCAACGCGCAGTATGTCGCCAACGTCGACCGGGTGCGCCCGCGCGAGGGCGCCTTCGCCCTGGTGGAGGCCTTCGCCGCCCGCGGACTGGCCCAGGCCTGCGTGTCGAACGGCGGGCGCATGATCGTCGATGCCAACATGCGCGCCATGGCGATTCCGCATTTCCGCTTCAGCATCGCCCGGGAGGACGTCGCCAACGGCAAGCCCCATCCGGAGCCCTATCTGCTGGCGGCGAAGATGCTGGGTCTGCCGCCGGAGGCCTGCGCCGTGATCGAGGACAGCCCCACCGGCGCCCGCAGCGCCAAGGCGGCCGGCATGCTGACCATCGCCTGGCCCCAGCATCCCGCCGTGGTGTTCGACACCGTCGATCATCTGGTCGAGGATCCGGGGGCGCTGGATTGGGATGCGCTTTGCGGGTGAGGCGGACTGCCGCCCGCGTCCCCCGACTCGAACCGCTATTTCTGGATGTTGACCACCGCCGACGCCGGGGCTAGCGCGATCCCGCGGTCGGCCAGCGACGTCAGCCACAGATTGAGCCGCTCGATCGTCGTCGGATAGGGAGAGGCGAAGCCGACGGCGGCACCGTTGGTCTTGGCGATCTCCTCCAATTCGCGCAGCTGGTCGTCGATGGCGCCGCGCGACAGGTCGCGGTCGATGACACGGTCGCCCAGCGCCCGCGGCACCCCGGCCAGATTGGCGAGCGGCCCCGCCACGCTCTTGGGATTGACGCGGGCATCGACCAGAAGCAGGCCCCGCGCCTTCAGCGCATCGACCACCGGCTGCATCGCCGCCGGGCTGGCGGTGAACTTGCTGCCGGTGGTGCTGGTGATGCCGACATAGCCGACCGCCTTGCCCAGCGACCATTCCAGCCGCTCCATGTTGCGGTCGGAGCCAAGCATGGTCAGCAGCGCGTTCGGACCGGGATCGTCGCGCGGGTAGTTCAGCGGCTCCATCGGCACCGACAGCATCACCTCGTGCCCCTTGGTGCGGGCACGCTCGACCCAATCGTCCAGCCGTTCGGCATAAGGCAGGAAAGCGAGCGTGATGCCGGGCGGCAGCTTCGCCAGCGCGTTGCCGGTGGTGACGCCGCTGAGCCCGAGGTCGGACATCACGATGGCGATCCGCGGCCGCTTGTCGGTGGCCGGGAAGGGCCGGGCATAGACCTGCCAAGGCTTGCGACCGTCCTGGGCGATGCGCGGCAGCGGACCGTTGCGGCTGTCCTCCACCAGCCCCGGCACCGGCGCCGGGACCAGCGTCACCGCCGCCGCGGGGGCACCGGGCAGCGGCAACGGGGCGGCATCGGTCGGCAGGGGCGGCGGTACCGCCGGTGCCGCGACCTTGGGCTCGGGGGTCGGTGGCGGCAGCGGTGCGACCGCCACCGTCGCCGAGGGAATCGACGCCTGCCAGGATTGCCGCGTCGCCGCGCCGTTCAGCGCCAGCCAGCCGGCCAGGCCGCCGCCGGCGACCGCCACCAGGGCGACCGCCCCAAGCAGGGCCTTGGACAGCGGTTTGCGCGGTCGTCCCGCCGAACCGCCGCCATCGCGGCGGACGCGGCGCAGCCAGCCGAGCCCGGGGCGGAGGCCCCGGACATCGAACCGCAGACGACCGAGCAGGGCGGGAGCTTTCACCGTCCGTCGTCCCGGTCAGCGCGCCGCGGAGCGCTGCTGGAACAGGGCGACGCCACGCAGCAGATCCAGCGCGCGGGCGAGCTGGAAGTCGAAGGGCGGTTCCGCCCCTTCCGCCGCAGCCCCATCCGCCGGCGCTGCACCCGGAGCGGGCAGCGTGCCGGGAGCGGTCCCAGGGGCGCCCCCGGGAGCGGCCGGAGCGGCACCGGCACCCGGACCCGGAGCGGGCGCTGCCGGATTCGGAGCGGCCGGAGTGCCGGGAGCCGCCGGATTGGTGGTGGCCGGACGCGGTGCCTTGTTGGCGGCATCCGGGTTGACCAGCGCGCCCTTCAGATCGGCTTCGCGGCGACGGACGATGTTCCTGTCCAGATCCTCCACCTTGGCGACATGCACCTCGATGTCCGGGGTGATGCCGAGCTGCTGGATCGAGCGGCCCGACGGCGTGTAGTAGCGCGCCGTGGTCAGCCGCATGGCGCCATGGCCGGGCAGCGGAATGATGGTCTGCACCGATCCCTTGCCGAAGCTCTGGGTGCCCATGATGATCGCGCGCTTGTGGTCCTGCAGGGCGCCGGCGACGATTTCGGAGGCCGAGGCCGACCCGCCGTTGATCAGCACCACCAGCGGCAAGCCCTTGATCAGGTCGCCCGGCTTGGCGTTGAAGCGGGTGCCCTCCTCCGCCCGGCGGCCACGGGTCGATACGATCTCGCCCTTCTCCAGGAAGGTATCGGACACCGACACCGCCTGGTCGAGCAGGCCGCCCGGATTGTTGCGCAGGTCGAGCACGAACCCCTTCAGCTTGTCGCCCAGCTGCTGTTGGATGGAGGAGATCGCCTTCTCCAGCCCGCTCTGCGTCTGCTCGTTGAAGCTGGTGACGCGGACGTAGCCGATGTCGCCTTCCGTGCGGAAGCGGACCGACTGCACCTTGATGACGGCGCGGGTCAGCGACACGGTGAAGGGTTCCCCCGCCTCGCCGCGGCGGACGGTGACCTTCAGCTCGCTGCCCACCGGGCCGCGCATCTTCTCCACCGCCTCGTTCAGGCTGAGGCCCATCACCGCCTCGCCGTTCAGCTGGACGATCAGGTCGCCCGGCTGCAGGCCGGCGCGGAAGGCCGGGGTGTCGTCGATGGGCGACACGACCTTCACCAGGCCGTTCTCCATCGTCACCTCGATGCCCAGCCCGCCGAACTCACCGCGGGTCTGGACCTGCATGTCCTGGAAGCTTTTCTTGTTCAGATAGCTGGAATGCGGGTCGAGGGAGGTCAGCATCCCGTTGATCGCCGATTCGATCAGCTGTTCGTCGGTCACCGGCTCGACATACTCGGCGCGGACGCGCTCGAAGACGTCGCCGAACAGGTTCAGCTGCCGGTAGGTGTCCGACGAATTGCTGGACTGAGCAGTGACGGTGGCGACGCCGGCGCCCAGAAACACCAGAGCTGCCGCCGTTGCGGCGCGCTTGAACATCCTCATCTACCCTTGTCCTTTCCCCTCCGGGGCGCCGAACCCGCGTTGCGGATTGATCGGCTGGCCGTTTCGTCGCAGCTCGAAATAGAGATCCGGATTGCCGTCCGGCGGCATGACCGCCAGCGGTTCCCCGCTGGCCACCTTACGCCCGACGGCCGTTTCGATCCGGCCCAAACCCGCAATCAAACTATGATATCCGTTGCCGTGTTCCACGATCAAGATGAGGCCATAGCCCTTGAACGGGCCGGCGAACACGATCGTGCCGCCGCGCGGCGCCACCACGGCGGCCCCGGCGCGGGTCTGGACGGTCACGCCGCGGCTGGTGGCGCCATAGCGGTCGGCCTCGCCGAAGCGGGTGGTCAGCTTGCCGGCGGCCGGCAGCACCATGCCGGCGACCGCCGGAGGGCCATCGGGAGACTTCGCGGCCAGCTCGCGCTCGCGCGCCGCCTCCCTGGCAGCCTCGTCCTTCGCCCGCTTTTCTTCGGCGGCCTTCTGTTCGGCGATCCTCTGCTCAGCGGCGCGCAAGTCGGCCAGCTTGCGTTCGGCGTCCTTGCGCTCGGCTTCCTTCTGGGCGGCGAGGCGGCGTTCGGCCTCGCGCTTTTCCGCTTCGCGCTTGGCGGCTTCCCTGCGCTCCGCCTCGCGCCGTTCGGCTTCGCGGCGGGCGGCGGCCTCGATGGCGGCACGGCGCTCGGCCTCGATCCGCTCCATCAGCTGGCGCAGGTCGGTGGCCTGACCCGACAGATCCGCCATGCGCTGGCCGACCTGGACGCGCTCCTCCTCGGTCTGGCGCGACAACTCCTCGCGCCGGGCGATCAGGCGGTTCATCTCGTCCTGCTTCTCGCTCAGCGCCACCCGCGCCGCCAGCGCCTTCGACCGCTGGTCCACCAGCTTGCCGCGGGTGTCGGCCAGCGCGGTCAACGCCTTGGCCAGCGCATCGGCCCGCGCCCGCAGGGCCGGCACGGCGTCGCGCAGCAGCAGGGCGGAGCGCAGGGTATCGACCGGGCTTTCCGGCCGGGCCAGCGCCGCCTCCGGCGGGATGCGCGCCAGCCGCTGGAGGGCGGCCAGCAGAGTGGCGATCTGCTGGCGCTCGGCGTCGAGCCCGGCGGAGCGATCGCGCTCCTCCGCCTCCAGCGCAGTGAGCGAGTCTTCCAACTGGTCGAGCGACTGCTCCTGCCCGCGCGCCTGATCGGCCAGCGCGATCAGCCGGCCGCGCAGGTCGTCGAGTTCGGTCTGAAGCGCCTGGGACTGGCGTTCAAGCTGCTGCTGGCGCTGCTTGCCGGTCTGGAGCTGCTGCTCGACCCGCTTCAGCGTGTCCTTAGGCGCTTCGGCCGGAACACCATTTTGAGCATTCGCCGGCTGGGCGAGGATCAGGCCGGCGATGACGACGAAGCCGGCGAGAATACCCTCTCCCGCCCCGGACACCCTTCCCCCCACGGATACCCTCTCCCCCCCGCTCACGCGCAAACGAAGTTTGCGCTGACGCGACAGGCGGACCGAAGGTCCGCTGATAGCGGGGAGAGGGCTGGGTGAGGGGGATCCATCACGGGATGTAAATTGAAGCGTCGGGCTTCCCACGACTCCACGCCACGCGCCCCCCTCACCCCGACCCTCTCCCCGGGGGGGAGAGGGGGCATTTAGGGTGAGGGGGACGGGCGCCATCCGTTATTCCGCCGCCGCGCGGGCGGCGGTGCGGACCAGCAGGTTGCGGCCGGTCATCTCGGCCGGCTTGGGCAGGCCCAGCAGGTCGAGCAGCGTAGGGGCGATGTCGGCCAGACGGCCGCTGTCGATCCGCGCGCCGGCCGGGCCGTTGATCAGGATCAGCGGCACCTTGTCCAGCGTGTGGGCGGTGTGCGGTCCGCCGGTCTCCGGATCCTTCATCAGCTCGCAGTTGCCATGGTCGGCGGTGACCAGCATGGTGCCGCCGGCACGGCGCACCGCGGCCTCGACCTTGCCGACGCTGACGTCGACCGCCTGCACCGCCTTGATGGCGGCGTCGAGCATGCCGCTGTGGCCGACCATGTCGGGATTGGCGAAGTTGACGACGATCAGGTCGTACTTGCCCGACTCGATGGCGCCGACCAGCTTGTCGGTCACGTCCGACGCCGACATCTCCGGCTGGAGGTCGTAGGTGGCGACCTTCGGCGACGGCACCAGGATGCGGTCCTCGCCCTCATAGACCCGCTCCTCGCCGCCGTTGAAGAAGAAGGTGACGTGCGGGTACTTTTCGGTCTCGGCGATGCGCAGCTGCTTCATTCCGGCCTCGGAAACCACCTCGCCAAGCACCTTGGTCAGGATTTTCGGCGGAAAGATGGTGGTCATCAGCTTCGCCAGCGCCGAGGAGTATTCGACCATCCCGACCACGGCGGCCAGCTTCGGCGCCCCGTCGACCGGGAAGCCGTCGAACTCCGTCTCGACATAGGCGGCGAGGATCTCGCGGGCGCGGTCGGCGCGGTAATTCGCCATCAGGATGGCGTCGCCGTCCTTCATGCCGGCATAGTCGCCGATCACCGTCGGCAGGATGAACTCGTCATGCTTGTCGGCGGCATAGCTCTGTTCGATCGCCTGGATCGGGTCGGCGGCGCGCTCGCCCTCCGCCCTGGTCATCGCGGCATAGGCCTTGGCGACGCGGTCCCAGCGCTTGTCGCGGTCCATCGCGTAGTAGCGGCCGATGACGGTCGCCACCTCGACGCCCGGCAGTTCGAAGACGTCGGCCATGAACTCGGCGACCTGGTCCTTGGCGCTCTGCGGCGGAACGTCGCGGCCATCGGTGAAGGCATGGACGGCCACCGGCACGCCCTCGCGCGACAGCACGCCGGCCAGGGCCGCGATGTGGTCCTGATGCGAGTGGACGCCGCCCGGCGACATCAGGCCCATCAGATGGACGCGCCCGCCGGTCTTGTGCATCGTCTTGACCAGATCGTTCAGCGCGGCGTTGCGCTCCAGATCGCCCTCGACGATGGCATGGTCGATCATCACGAGATCCTGCATGACGACCCGGCCGGCGCCGAGATTCATGTGGCCGACCTCGGAGTTGCCCATCTGGCCCTTGGGCAAGCCGACCTCCTCCTCGCTGGCGTCGAGGAAGGCCGTCGGTCCGGCCGACCACAGGCGATCCCAATTCGGGGTGTCGCCCAGCGCGATCGCGTTGTCCGACCGCTCCTCGCGATAGCCCCAGCCGTCCAGAATGCAGAGGACGACAGGGCGGGGTCGGTTGGTCTCGGTCATCGCGCTTACCTTTCTCGAAAGGTTGTGGTCTCGGAGTTTCGTGTTTTTCAGCTCCGGCGCTTTTCCGCGCGCCGGATGCGACGCTTGGAATCAGGACCTGTGATAGGGGTGACCGGCAAGAATTTGTTGAGCGCGATAGAGTTGCTCCGCAAGCATGCCGCGCACCAGCATGTGGGGCCAGGTCATCGGCCCGAAGGCGAGCAGGAAGTCGGCCCGTGCGCGCACCGCGTCGCCATGCCCGTCGGCACCGCCGATCAGGAAGGCGAGATCGCCGGCGCCACGGTCGCGCCAGTCGCCGATCTTGGCGGCGAAGGTCTCGCTGGGCAGCGCCTTGCCGCGTTCATCCAGCGCCACGACGATGGCGCCGGACGGCACGGCGGCGAGCAGCAGCTCGGCCTCCTGCCGTTTCAATTCGTCGGAGGAGAGGCGTTTCTTCACCTCGACCTCCTTCAGGGTAAGGGGCCAGCCGAGCCGTCCGACATACTCGTCGAACAGGTCGCGGGTCGGTCCACCCCGCGACCGCCCGACGGCGGCGAGCCACAGACGCATGGTGCGGCCCTCCGCCCTCGTTTCGCTCTCGTTTCCGCCCTTGGCCCGTCAGGCGCTCAGCCGCGCCGTGCCCGACGGCGTCGGCAGTTCCAGACCCCACATCTTTTCGATGTTGTAGAAGGTCCGGACTTCCGGCTTGAACAGGTGGACGATCACGTCGCCGGCATCGACCAGCACCCAGTCGCACTGGGCCATGCCTTCCATCTCGACGCCGCGGACGCCGGCCTGCTTCAGCTTTTCGGCCAGCTTCACGGCCATGGCGGCGATGTGCCGCGTGTTGCGGCCCGACGCCACGACCATGTAATCGGCGAAGGTGGTTTTCCCGGCGAGATCGATGACGGTCACGTCATCCGCCTGGTCGGCGTCGAGCGACGCCTGGATGAGCGCCTTCAGCTCCTGAGGCTCCAGGATCTGGGGAACGGCGGCTGGCCGCGGAGCGGTCGCGGCCGTTTCGGTGTGCGTGGTGATGGCTCCAACCTCTTGCAACGGTTTCACGACCCGGCGGCCCGTGCCTGCCGGATCGCCGTCGCCGAGGCCGGGTGCAAGGGGTTGCGTAAGAACGCCCAGGCCGGCCGCCTGCGGCGCGCCAGCCCCTTAACCCCCGACACCGACACCCGCCGACGGGTGTAGCGCTGGGCGGCCTTGCCGCTCAACGCACCAAGAGAATAGGTTGGACGGGCGAAAACCGCAACGGCCACCGAGTCGAAGATTCGAATCCAGTGCTTCCAGCGCGGAATTTGCCGCAAATTGTCCGCCCCCATCAGCCAGACGAAGCGGGTTTTCGGGAAGCGGCGCTGAAGCTTGGCCAGCGTGTCGGCGGTGAAGCGGGTGCCGAGCGCGGTTTCGATCGCCGTCACCTCGATCCGCGGATGGGCGGCAACCGCCCGCGCCTCCGCCAGCCGCTCGGGCAGCGAGGCCATGCCGGCGGCGGACTTCAGCGGGTTCTGCGGACTGACCATCCACCAGACGCGGTCGAGCCCGAGCGCCTTCAATGCGAACAGGCTGATGTGCCGGTGCCCGGCATGGGCCGGGTTGAACGACCCGCCGAGGATGCCGACGGTGAGACCGGCGTAGAGCGGACCGGAATAGAGGTGGGGCGCGCGATCCGTCAGCCCCGAACGGGCTCCCTCTCCCGTCCCGGGAGAGGGAAGGGGCCCATGCGAAGCATGGGAAGGGTGAGGGGTGATGCGAGGATCAGGGGATCCATGTTCGGATCGCCCCTCACCCTCCCCGCCTTCGGCGGGTCCCCTCCCTCTCCCGGGACGGGAGAGGGCACTCACCTTAAGGCCGCGTCTGGCCATCGCCGCGCACGACATACTTGTAGCTGGTCAGTTGCTCCGCACCCACCGGGCCGCGGGCGTGGAACTTGTCGGTGGAGATGCCGATCTCGGCCCCCATGCCGAACTCGCCGCCATCGGCGAACTGGGTCGAGGCGTTCCACAGCACGATGCCGCTGTCCACGCGGGACAGGAAGCGCTCGGCCACCGCCGGATCCTCGGTCAGGATCGATTCGGTGTGGTGGGAGCTGTGGGCGTCGATGTGGTCGATGGCGCCATCCACCCCATCCACCACGCCGCAGGCGATGATGGCGTCGAGATACTCGGTGTCCCAATCCTCCGGCGCCACCGCCGTCACGCGCGGATCGACCGCCTGGGCCGCCGAATCGCCGCGCACCGCGCAGCCGGCGTCCAGCAGGTCCTTCACCAGAGCCGGCAGGGCCGTGTCGGCGATGGCGCGGTCGACCAGCAGGGTCTCGGCAGCGCCGCAGATCGAAGTCCGCCGCATCTTGGCGTTCAGCACCACCTTGCGCGCCTTCTCCAGGTCGGCGGCGGCATCGACATAGACGTGGCAGTTGCCGTCGAGATGCTTGATGACCGGGACCCGGCTCTCGTCGGCGATGCGCTGGATCAGCGACTTGCCGCCGCGCGGGATGATGACGTCGATGTAATCGCGCATCGTCAGCATATGGCCGACGGCGGCGCGGTCGGTGGTCGGCACCAGCTGGATCGCCGCCTCCGGCAGCCCGGCCTCGCGCAGGCCCTGGGCCAGACAGGCGGCGATGGCACGGGACGAGCGGATGCTCTCCGACCCGCCGCGCAGGATGGCGGCGTTGCCCGACTTCAGGCAGATGCCGCCGGCGTCCGCCGTCACGTTGGGCCGGCTTTCATAGATGATGCCGACGACGCCCAGCGGCACGCGGACGCGCTGGATGTGCAGGCCGTTGGGCCGCGTCCACTCCGCCAGCACGCCGCCGATGGGGTCGGGGAAGTCGGCGATGTCCTCAAGGCCCTTGGCCATCGCCTCGATGCGCTTGTCGTCCAGCATCAGCCGTTCGCGCATGGGGCCGGACAGGTCGCGGGCACTCGCCATGTCCTCGGCGTTGGCCGCCTTGATCTCGGCGGCGCGGGCGCGGATGGCCGCCGCCGCCGCCCGCAACGCCCGGTCCTTCGACGGTCCTGGCACGGTCGCCAGCGCGGCCGCGGCGGCGCGGGCGGCGCGGCCAAGGGCGATCATCTGGTCGTGCAGGGCGTCTGTGGTGTCGAGCAGGGCGGACATGGAGGTCTCCGGACACTCTATCCGTTGAAGGGACGACGACCTTAACGAATTGTTCGGGATTGCGAAAGCCGCGTGGGTGTGGGACTTCGGCGTTGCGGTACGGGCGGACGCGTGCAAAACGCAAGGCGGGCCCGCATCGCCGGGGCATGGCTTCAGGTCCGGGACATGGTTTCAGGTAAGGTGACATGCTGACGCTGCTGCTGATCGTCTCCGCCTTTTTCGCCGGCGTGCTGAACGCCGTGGCCGGAGGCGGCAGCTTCCTGACCTTCCCGGCGCTGATCCTGGCCGGCGTGCCGCCGCTGAACGCCAACGCCACCAGCACCGTCGCGGTGTCGCCGGGCGCGCTGGCCAGCGCCTTCGGCTATCGGCGGGAGTTGGGCCGCATCCGCGACATCCACCTGCCCTCCTTCCTCGGCATCAGTCTGGTCGGCGGGCTGTTGGGCGCCCTGCTTCTGCTGTGGACGCCGCAGCGGATCTTCGAGACCATCGTGCCCTGGCTCCTGCTGTTCGCCACGCTGCTGTTCGCCATCGGCCCGACGGCGTCGGCCTGGGTTCGCCGAAATTTCACCATCGGCCACGGCACGGTGCTGGCGGTGCAGTTCCTGATCGCCGTCTATGGCGGCTATTTCGGCGGCGGCATCGGCATCCTGATCCTGGCGACGCTCGGCGTCTTCGGCCTGACCGACCTGCATGCGATGAACGGGCTGAAGTCGCTGGTCTCCGGCTGCCTGAACGCGGTGGCGGTGGCTGCCTTCGTCGCCGGGGGTGCCGTCTACTGGACGGAAGCGCTGATCATGCTGGTCGCCGCCATGGCCGGCGGCTATGCCGGCGCCTCGGTCGCCCGCCGCATCCCGCCGCCGGTCCTGCGCAAGCTGGTGATCCTGGTGGGCGGGGCGATGACCGTCTATTTCTTCGTCACCAAAGCCTGATCCGAACGGAGCCCTCCGGCATGCCCCCCACCATCGACCGCAACGCCCTGCCCTACCGCCCCTGCGTCGGCATCATGCTGCTGAACGACCGCGGCAAGGTGTTCGTCGCCAAGCGCTGCGGGTCGGAAGCCGACTGGCAGATGCCGCAGGGCGGCGTCGACGACGGCGAGGACGCCCGCGGCGCCGCCTTCCGGGAACTGGAGGAGGAGATCGGCACCGCGAAGGCGGAGTTCATCGCCATGACCGCCGCCCCCCATCGCTACGACCTGCCCGACGATCTGCTGGGCAAGGTCTGGAAGGGCCGCTGGCGCGGGCAGGAACAGATGTGGATGCTGGCCCGCTTCACCGGCGACGAGACCGACATCCGGCTCGACACCGACCATCCGGAATTCGACGCCTGGAAATGGATCGACGCGGAAGAGCTGCCAGGCCTGATCGTCGCCTTCAAGCGGCCGGTCTACGAGTCGGTCCTGGCGGAGTTCCGGCCGCTGATCGCCCGGCTGACGGGCTGAGGCGCATGCTCCGGCGCCGTTCCCGGAGCGCCTCCTGGAGCGCCCCCTGGAGCATCTCGGCACCCATGTCCCAATTTTGGCTGCGGTTATCCCCGGCTTACCAACGCTTCCCTTGTCCTCCAAGCCTTTGGGCTTAACGAATCCTTGAGACGCCTTCTGGCAACGTCGCTCCTGCAACCGGAATGCGCAGGAGCGGGCCGGCTTTGGACGGAGGGGTAGCGTGTCGCTGATCAAGTGGACGGAGGAGGATGACGGGGGCATTCGCCTGGGCCTGCCGAGCGACCTCGATTTGCCGATGGCGCAACCCCTGCTCGACAGTCTGCGCGCTGCCGTCAGGGCGTCGGCGGACGTCACCGTCCAGGCGGAGGGGGTGGAACGCATCAGCGCCGCCTGCATCCAGGCACTGGTCGTCGCCGCCCGAGATGCGGCCGGACGCGGTGCCGCCTTCGCCGTCGCCACCCCGTCCGAGATCCTCGCCGAAGCCTGCGAGGATCTGGGGCTCGCCGCCTGGCTGAAGCAATGGAGCCAAGCGTGAAGAAGACAGTGATGACGGTGGATGACTCGCGCACCATGCGCGACATGGTGTCCTTCACCCTGCGGGGTGCCGGCTACGAGGTGGTCGAGGCCGCCGACGGCCAGCAGGCGATGAGCGCCATCGCCACGACCAAGGTCGATCTGGTCATCACCGACCTGAACATGCCGGTGATGGACGGGCTGACCCTGATCCGCAGGCTGCGCGCCATCCCGGCCCACCGCACCCTGCCGATCCTGATGCTGACCACCGAAGCGGATGACGGCAAGAAGGCCGAAGGCCGCGCCGCCGGAGCCACCGGCTGGATCGTGAAGCCCTTCAACCCCGACAAGCTGGTGTCGGTGGTGCAGAAGGTCTGCGGCTGACCGCAAGCCGTCAGCGCAAGGGAGGGGGACAGCCGTGGACGATCTCAGCCGCTTCAAGCAGACCTACTTCGACGAAAGCGCCGAACTCCTGGCGGTTGCCGAGGCCGGATTGCTGCGCCTCGCCCCCGGCGAGATCGACATGGACGAGGTGAATGCGATCTTCCGCGCCGTCCATTCGATCAAGGGCGGCGGCGGCGCCTTCGGCTTCAGCGACCTCGTCGCCTTCGCCCATGAATTCGAAACGGTGATGGACGGCGTGCGCAACGCCGAAATTCCGGTCAGCACCGAATTGGTCGACACGCTGATCCGTGCCAACGACGTGCTCTCCCGCCTGCTGGCCCATGCCGACGACGGGACGGAACCCCCGGCCGGGACGACGGATGACACCATCGCGGCGTTGCGCCGTTTCCTGGGCAAGACCGGGGCGGCGGAAGAGACCCCGGCCCCGCCGCCCGCCACGGTCCATGCCGACGACGAGGATGACGAGGCCGGCATCTTCGGCGATGCGCTGGCCGCCATCCAGGCCGCCCGCGACGACCAGCCGCCGCCCGTCGCCGGCCCGGTTCCCGGCGGCAAGAGTCCCGGGGACAAGGTCCGCTGGACCATCGTCTTCCGTCCGAAAGCCGAACTGCTGCTGTCCGGCAACGAGCCGACCTACATGCTGCGCGCCCTGCGCCGGCTGGGCGATGCCGAGGTGGTCTGCCATCTGGACCGGCTGCCCTCCCTGCGCGACCTCGATGCCGAATTGCTGTATTTGTCCTGGACGGTGACCCTGCTGGCGGATCCGCGGGTCGGCCGCGCCCAGATCGACGACGTGTTCGAATTCGTCGCCGACGACTGCGACATCCGCATCAGCGCCGAAGCCCTGCCGCCCGCGATCATTCCGCCGGCCGAGCCCGCGCCTGCTGCGCAGCCGGCTCCCGTCCGGCCGCCTTCCGTCCAGCCGGCCGCCAATCTGCCGGAACCGGTCGTTCCCCCTCCCCCGCCGGTCGCCCCGCCGGCGCCGGTCGCCACCTCCGGCTCGGCGAAGCCCGGCGACGGCGCCAAGCGTGCGAATGGCGGCGGCACGGGGGGCGACCATGCCGGGCCGACCACCCACACCATCCGTGTCGACCTCGACAAGATCGACCGTCTGGTGAACATGGTCGGCGAGATGGTCATCACCCAGGCGATGATCGCGGAACATCTGCGCGACCTGCCGCCGGGCCAGTTCCAGGAACTTCTGGAGGGGCTGGAAGGTCTCGCCCAGCACACCCGCGAGCTGCGCGAGAACGTGATGTCGATCCGCGCGCAGCCGGTCTCCAGCGTCTTCTCGCGCATGCCGCGGCTGGTGCGCGAATGCGCCGCCATGACCGGCAAGGAGGTGATGCTGGTCACGTCGGGCGAAACGACGGAGGTCGACAAGACGGTGGTGGAGAACCTCGTCGACCCGCTGACCCACATGATCCGCAACTCCATCGACCACGGGCTGGAAGGCCCGGAGGAGCGCGAGCGCGTCGGCAAGCCGCGCGCCGGCACCGTGCATCTGTCGGCCGCCCACCGGTCCGGCCGCATCGTCATCGAGGTGACCGACGACGGCCGCGGCATCAACCGCGCCAAGGTCCTGTCCAAGGCGATCGAGAAGGGGCTTGTCCAGCCGGGATCCGCCCTGTCGGACGAGGAGATCGACAACCTGATCTTCCTGCCCGGCTTCTCCACCGTCGACCAGGTGTCGAACCTGTCCGGCCGCGGCGTCGGCATGGACGTGGTGCGGCGCAACATCTCCAGCCTGGGCGGCCGCATCGGCGTCTATTCGGCGCCGGGCGAAGGCTCGCGCTTCGTCCTGTCGCTGCCGCTGACGCTGGCGGTGCTGGACGGCATGGTGATCTCGGTGGGCGACGAGCGCTTCGTCCTGCCGCTGACCAACATCGTGGAGAGCCTGCGGCCGAAGCCCGCCGACCTGCACGGGCTGGTCAACAAGTGCGACGTCATCATGGCGCGCGGCGAATATGTGCGGCTGGTGCATCTGCACCGGCTGTTCGGCATCCCCAAGGCCATCGACGATGCCACCAAGGGGTTGGTCGTCCTGGTGGAGACGGAGGACGGCTCCCGCCTCGGCCTTGTCGTCGACGAGGTGCTGGGCCAGCAGCAGGTCGTCATCAAGAGCCTGGAAGCCAACTTCCGCCGGCTGGACGGCGTCGCCGCCGCGACCATCCTCGGCGACGGCCGGGTCGCCCTGATCCTCGACGTGGCGGGCTTGCGCGAAATGAGCCGCCACGGCTCCGCAAACAGCGGCGGCGCGTCCGCCCCCACCATCCCGTCCCTGGCCGCCCCGGCGGACCGGGGCGGCCAGCGTCAACGCCAAACGGTTTGAGGCCCAGCGATGAGCAGTTCCACCGCAATCGCCCCCGTCACCTCGCGCACCGACCTCCAGCCCGCCGGCGGCATCGCCAACGGGTCGGAGGAGCAGTACGTCACCTTCACGGTCGGCAGCGAGGAATACGGCGTCAACATCCTGGCCGTGCGTGAAATCCGCGGCTGGACGCCGGAAAGCCGCCTGCCGAACCTGCCCGACTATGTCCGCGGCGTCGTCAACCTGCGCGGCATCATCATCCCGATCTTCGACCTGCGCGCCCGCTTCGGCGGTGGACCGACCCAGGTGACGAAGCGCCATGTCGTGGTGGTGATGCAGGTGGGCGAGCGCACGCGCGGCATCCTGGTCGACGCCATTTCCGACATCCTCGCCATCGGGCATGAGGCGATCAAGCCGCCGCCCGACATCGACAGCGGTCTGGTCGACGCCGAGTATCTCAGCGGTCTCTACACCGCCGAAAACCGCATGGTGACCCTGCTGAACGTCGGCAAGCTGTTCGCGGGCGAGCATGTCGACCAGGACGCCGTCCCCCGCGCAATGCTGGAACCGACCTGACCTCGGCCGGTCCGGGTGCCCGGGCGGGCGAGCCCCGGCAAGAAGCAGGAAGCGGAGGGAGCGTCACCGATGTCCACCGACGGCACGACCGCCCAAGCGGGCAGCGTCCCGAGCGCCATGCGGGTCGCCGAACGGCTGCGCCGTCGGACGACCGCCTTCACCCTCGATCGCAAGATGCCGGACCGCAAGGTTCGATGCGCCGCCCAGAGTGCCTGACGATGTCCCCGGTGCCGCGATGACCGAGCGCCCATCAGCCCTGTCGACCGATTCGGCGGTGCCGCGGCACAGCGCGGCCGAGGCGTATGGGTGCGCGCGCGAATTCCATTTCGAACGGCATCATTTCGAGCTGATCGCCGGACTGCTCTACCAGCTGGCCGGCATCGCGCTGGCCCCGCACAAGGCGGAAATGGTCTATGCCCGGCTGGCGCGCCGCCTGCGCGAACTGCGGCTGCCCGATTTCGACGCCTATTGCGCCCTGCTGCAGGGAGAGGACAATCCGGACGAGATCGGCTTCCTGGTCAATGCGTTGACCACCAACCTGACCAGCTTCTATCGCGAATCGCACCATTTCGACTTCCTGGCCTCCACCGTCCTGCCGGAGGTGCGGGCGCTGAATGCCGGGCGGCCGAAGCCGCGGCTGCGGCTGTGGTCGGCCGGCTGCTCCTCCGGACCGGAGCCCTACAGCATGGCGATGGTGCTGGTCGCGACGATGGGAGCGGATCTCCGCCGCTGGGACGCCCGCATCCTCGCCACCGACATCGACACCCATATGGTGGACACCGCCCGGCGCGGCATCTACCCGCTGTCCGGCACCACCGGCATCCCGCCCGCCATCCGCCAGCGCTTCACCGCCGATATCCGGCTGGATGGCGAGCCGGCGGTGGCGATGGGCGACGAGCTGAAACGGCTCGTGACCGTCAAGCCCTTGAACCTGCTGGAACATTGGCCGATGTCCGGCCCGTTCGACGCGATCTTCTGCCGCAATGTCCTGATCTATTTCGACCGGCCCGGCCGGATGCAGGTGATCGAGAATTTTGCCCGGATGCTCCGCCCCGGCGGCCATCTGTTCCTCGGTCATTCGGAGAGCCTGTACGGCGTGTCGAACCTGTTCCGCCAAGCCGGTCCAACGATCTACCGGAGGGGCTGAGCGATGATCGCCTCCCCCGTCCCCGGCCGAGAATCCGAGATTCAGGACTCCGGCCCCCATGTCCCCGGCCCGGTCGCGACGTCCCGCCGCATGGGAAGCGGGCGCTACTTCAACCAGGAATTCAAGGTCGACACCGTCAAGATCGCGCTCGGCCAGCAGGCGGTCAGCGACCGCCCCGACCTGATGATCGCCACGACGCTGGGATCCTGCGTGGCCGCCTGCATCCACGACCCGGTGCGGGGCATCGGCGGCATGAACCATTTCATGCTGCCCGACCTGCCGGCGAGCGAACTGGAGGGGGCAGGGCTGGCCGCGCGCTACGGCTCGGTCGCGATGGAGCGGCTGATCAACGCGCTGCTGGCGGCGGGGGCGGAGCGCCGGCACTTGCAGGTCAAGCTGTTCGGCGGCGGCCGGGTCATCGAGTCGAGCTACGACATCGGCGGGCTGAACAGCCGCTTCGCGCTCGAGTATGTGCGGGCGGAGGGGCTGGTTTTGGCCGGCCACGATCTTGGCGGCGGCTCCGCCCGGCGCCTGCATTATTTCCCGCACAGCGGCCGCGCACTGCGCCGCCTGTTGCGGCCGGAGGCGGCGGTCGACACCGTCACCCGCGAACGGCGGTTCATCACCCATCCGGGCCGCCCCCCGGACGAGGGTGACGTCGAATTGTTCGCACCCGCCGATCCGGGAGGGAGCTGACCGATGCCCAGACCGATCCGTGTCGTCATCGTCGACGACAGCGCCCTGATGCGCGAGATGCTGAAGGATATCCTGACCCGCGAGCCGGGGATGGAGGTCGCCGGCATCGCCCGCGACGCCTTCGAGGCCCGCGAGGTCATCAAGGCCACCAACCCCGACGTCATCACCCTGGACGTCGAGATGCCGAAGATGGACGGCCTGTCCTTCCTCGAGAAGATCATGACGCTGCGGCCTACACCGGTCATCATGGTCTCCTCCCTGACCCGTGAAGGATCCGACGCCGCCATCCGCGCGTTGGAACTGGGCGCGGTCGATTGCATCGCCAAGCCCGTCGGGTCCGACGGACTCGGGTTCGAGGCGATGGCGACGGAACTGGCCTCCAAGATCCGCGTCGCCGCCACCGCGCGTCCGACCATGCGCCGTCCGGCCGCCGCCCACGGCGTCCTGCCGGCGCCGCGGCGTGCCGGCTCGGGCAAGCGGCTGATCGCCATCGGCGCCTCGACCGGCGGGGTGGAGCGCATCCGCGACGTGCTGGCCGCCATGCCGGTCGATTGCCCGCCCATCGTCATCACCCAGCATATGGGGCCCAGCTACGTGCCCAGCTTCGCCGGCCGGCTCGACCGTCTGTCGGCGCCGGCGGTGCGGGTGGCTGCCCATGGCGACCGGCCGGCGCAGGGGCTGGTGCTGATCGCCCCCGGCGACCGCCATCTCGCCATCGTCCGCGACACCGCCGGCTTCGTCTGCCACATCCAGGACACCCCCGCGGTCAGCGGCCACCGCCCATCGGTCGACGTGCTGTTCGCCTCCGTCGCCAAGGCGGCCGGCGGCAATGCCGTCGGCGTCATCCTGTCCGGCATGGGCCGGGACGGCGCCATCGGCATGAAGGCGATGCATGACGCCAGCGCCTTCACCATCGGCGAGCAGGAATCGAGCTGCGTCGTCTACGGAATGCCGCGCGCCGCCAAGGAGGCCGGCGCGGTTTCGGCCGAACTGCCGCTTTCCCAGATTCCCGCCGAAATGCTGCGCGCCTTCGACGCCGCCGGCGAGCGCAACCGCCCCCTCTGATCTGACCGGGCATCCGGGCCGAGTTTCCAAGGAGCACCAGCATGTCTATCCCCGCCGCCCACGATGCCCACAGGAATGGTGCTTCCGATGCCGCGGCCACGCTCCCGGACAGCGTCCTGGATGGCGGCGCCAAGGTCGCGGTCACCGCGGAGCTTCTGTCGACCTGGCTCGGCTTCGCCGACGTGCAGCGCCGTACGCTCGACATCGTGCAGAGCGAACTGACCCGCACGTCGGACCATGTGGAGACCTCCACCCTCGACCTGTCGGAACGCTTCCGCGAACTGGCCCAGAAGGCGCTGGAACAATCGGAGCGGGTGGCCCAGATCGTCGCCATGGCCGGTTCGGTCGACGTCGACGGCGAACGGGTGCCGCTCGACACGCTGGTCGTCGGCATGCAGGACATCATCACCGACATGGTGACCAACATCGTCACCCTGTCGCGCCACGCCATGACCATGGTCTATCTGCTCGACGATGTGCAGAAGGACGTGGCCGAGCTGGAAAAATCGATCGGCGACATCGACGGCATCAACCGGCAGACCAACTTCCTGGCCCTGAACGCCACCATCGAGGCCAGCCGTGCCGGCGAGGCCGGGCGCACCTTCGCCGTGGTCGCGCAGGAGGTGCGGCACCTCTCCCGCTCCACCGGCGAACTGGCGGACCGGATGCGCGGCACGGTCACCGCCGTGGTGAAGGGCGTGCGCAACGGCCACGACATCCTGCGCCAGATCGCCAACACCGACATGTCGCCGCAGATGCTGGCCAAGGAGCGCGTCGACAAGACGATGGACAACCTGGTGGCGCAGACCAGCCATTTCCAATCGGTGCTGGAAACCGCCGCCTCGGTATCGTCCGACATGTCCGCCACCATCGCCCATGTCATCACCGGCATGCAGTTCCAGGATCTGACCAAGCAGCGGATCGAGGCGATCAACGACAGCCTCGCCATCATGAGCGCCGGGCTGGGAGACCTTGAATCCAGGATCCGCTCCCAGGTCCCTCCCGCCATCGGCGCGCGGGAGCCGCAGGAATGGCTGAACCAACTGATGGGCCGTTTCACGCTGAGCGAGATGCGCGAACGCTTCGTCCGCAGGCTGCTGCTGGAAGGCACCGCACTGGACGAAAACGGCGTGCTCGACCTCGATGTCGCAGGAGGAAGCGGCGCCGGGGGTGATATTGAACTCTTCTAGCGCAGTGTGCCCGCCATCTGTACAGTAAGCTATCTTTCCGGAAAGACGGTCCTATGGATTACGGCATAGAAGTGCGCGATCAGGAGGCGGTTATCCGTCTGCGCGGCCGCCTGACATTCAACGACCATGCAAAGTTGCGGGCCCTGATCGGCGAAATGGGGCAGAACAAGCTCAGGCGTCAGGTGCTCGACCTTTCGTCGCTCGAATTCGTCGACTCCGCCGGCATCGGCATGCTGCTGATCGCGCGAGAGGAAATGGAGCGGGCAAGCAAGCAATTCGTCCTGCGCGGCGCCGCCGGGCAGGTGAAGCGGGTGTTGACGGTGGCGCAGATCGCCAAGATCGTTCCGATCGAGGACTGATCCCGGTGATCGGCGGGACGACCCAGGAAACCAGCCAGGCCACCGCATACCGCGCCCGTTTCACCCGTCTTCTGGCACCGGGACTGCCCGCCGACCGGCTGGATCGCCTGGCATGGGAATTGGGGCTGGCTCCGGCCACCGATCCGGCCGGCAGCGAGCCGCTGGCCGCCCTTGTGACCGGCAGCGAGCGGAACGGCGCCGGCCTCATGGATGCCGACGCGCTGTGGCTGCCGCCCGTCGCCGCCTGGATCGAACCGCCCTCCCGCACCGATGCGTCGGGGCTGGCCCGTCTGCTGGCCGATGCGGCCGGCAACGACCTCTACCTCAACCTGACCACCGCGACCGCACATGGCCTCCAGCCCGGTAGGCGGCTGCTGGCCGCTTTGAGCGCCCGTCTTGCGCCGGGGTGGGCGCTGGAAGGGGATCGTCGTGACGATGTCGAACTGGCCCTGCACGAGGCGGTCAGCAATGCGCTGGTCCACGGCAATCTGGGCGTCACTGCCATGAAGGAGTTGAACGCGCGGGAATTGGACCGTTTTTCCAGAGATCTGAACGATCGTTTGGCCGACCCGGTCCTGGCGGCCCGGCGCGTCGTCATCGCGCTGAGGATCGACCCGGCGGAGAATGGGCGGCCACTGGTGACGGTGGAGATCACCGACGAGGGAACCGGCTTCAGCCCAGGTCCGCGCAGCAGCTCCGGAGCGTCGGGCCGTGGGCTCGGCCTGATCGGCGAAATCGCCGACGGGCTGGAGATCGAGGATGGCGGCCGCCGCATCCGCCTGGGGTTCCGGCTGTGACCATGGCGAATCGACATGACCCGGAGGGCGGGATCGGCGGCCGCCGCGATCCCGATCCCGCAATCCTGGACTGCCGGATCCTGGTCGTCGACGACACCGCCTGGAACCGCAGCCTGATCGGCGCCCTCCTGACCGAGGCCGGCTTCCGCAGGATCTCCTTCGCCGCCGACGGAGGGGAGGCGCTTGCGATGATCGACGCCGCCGTCCCCGACCTGCTGATCCTGGACATCATGATGCCGGGAATGGACGGATTCGAGGTTTGCCGCCGCTTGCGTGCCAAACCGGAGACCGCGGATCTGCCCATCCTGGTCCAGACCGCGCTGTCGTCGGGCGAGGACCGCAATCGGGCCTTCGCCGCCGGCACCACCGACCTCGTGACGAAACCGCTGGAACGCATGGAACTGCTGGCCCGTGTGCGCATCCATCTGGAAGACCGGGTGCTGATCCGCCGTCTCCAGGCCTATCGCGCGCGGGTGGAGGCGGAGCTGTCCGTCGCCCGGTCGATGCAGGAGCACCTGCTGCCGACCCCGGAGCAGTACGCCACGGTGATGAAGGCGGCCGGCTGCCGCTTGCGCGCCCACAGCGTGATCTCCCGCCATCTCGGCGGCGACCTGTGGGGGCTGCTGCCGCTCGGCGGGCTTCGCTTCGGCATCTATCTGCTGAACGTCGCCGGCCATGGCGTTTCGGCGGCCCTGAACGCCGTCCGTCTGCACGCCCTTCTGCAGGAGCTTGGTCCCGTCCATGGCGAGGATGCCGCCGCCCTGCTGACCGCGCTGAACGACCGTGCCGCAGACCTGCTGGCGTCGGGAGAAAGGGCGACCATGACCTACGGCGTGCTGGACGGCGAAACCGGACGCTTCATCCATGCGTCGGCCGACGGAGCGCCGCCGATGATATTGAGCGGCGACGGCGGAAATGGGGGCGGACCGACGCTCGGCACAGCCACCGGCATGGCAATCGGCATCGCCTCCGGCACCCGCTATCGCTGCGACGTGATGGAACTGCCGCGCGGCGGCGTGCTGGCGCTTCATTCCGTCGCGGTGCCGAAGGCGCCGGACGCCGGTGGGACCGGAATCGGGCTCTGCTGGATGATCGCCCGGGCGGTGGACGAGGGCGATGGCTTCGACGCCGTGGTCCGCTCGTTGGGTTCGGCGCTGGGCCGGGTCGGCGGCGAAGACCACACCCTGCTGTGGATCGAGCGGGAGGCGGCATGACGACCGTCCCGCCGCCAGGCCGGGACCCGCTTTCCCCGGGCTCGGCCGCCACCGGGACGCAAGACGCCCCCGACCGGTTCGCCGACTGGCTGACCGGTGCCCGCATCCTGATCGTCGACGACAACCGGTTCAACCGCCACCTGCTGCTGGCCCTGCTGGAGCGCGGCGGCATCACCCTGGTCGAGCAGGCGGAGGATGGGCAGGACGCGCTGGCCCGGATGGAGCGCTTCAAGCCCGATCTCGTGCTGCTCGACCTGATGATGCCGCAGATGGACGGATTCGAACTGTGCCGGCACCTGCGCGCCGACCCGCGCTGGCGATCGCTGCCGGTGCTGGTGCAGTCCAGCCTGGACCGGGCGGAGGACCGTGCCCGTGCCTTCGCCGCCGGGGCGACCGACTATATCGCCAAGCCGATCAACGCGGAGGAACTGCTGGCCCGCGTGCGCATCCATCTCCGCAAGCACGCCATGCTGCGCGACTTGGAACGGTTTCACGGCCGTGCGGAGACCGAGCTGGAAATGGCGCGCGCGATGCAGGCGCGGATGCTGCCCGGCCCGGCCCGGCTGGCCGAGCTGGAGGCGGCGACCGGCATCGCCGTCCACGCCCATTTCGCGCCCTCGTCCGAGCTGGGCGGCGATTTCTGGGGGATCGAGCGGCTGCCGGACGGCCGGGTGACCGTCTATCTGGTCGACTTCTCCGGCCATGGCGTCGGTGCCGCGCTGAACACCTTCCGGCTCGACGCCATCTGCCGCCAGATCGGCAGCGCGGCCCTGACCCCGGCGGACTTCCTGGCTGCCGTGAACCGCCGGCTGTGCGGGCTGCTGCCCACCGGCCAGTTCGCCACGATGCTGACCGGACTGATCGACCCGGTGGCGGGGGTGTTCCACTATGCCTCCGCCGGATCGACGGCGCCGATGATGTGGCATCCCGGCGACGAGGCGCCGCGGCTGGGCGACGGCAGCGGTCTGCCGCTCGGTCTGCTGCCGTCAGCGGTTTACGACAGCCGCCTGCTGCCGATGCCGCCCGGTGCCCGGCTGTTCCTCTATTCCGACGCCGCCATCGAAATCCCGACCGGCGATGGGAACGGCCACGAAGTTTTGGATGAATACGGTCTCGCCACCCTCTTCGCCCGCCGCCTGCAAGACCCGGACGATGCAGCCCTGCTGTCCGGCCTGCTCGGCGATCTGGCGGCGACGGGCCCCATCGACGACGACCTGACGGCGCTGCTGCTGACACGGCTGAGGTGAGGCCGCGGATAGCAAAAAGGCCGCTCCCGGGGGGAGCGGCCTTTCGCATTCGGCAGGAGCCGACCGATCAGCGCGAGTAGAACTCGATGACCAGGTTCGGTTCCATCTGGACCGGGTACGGAACGTCGGCCAGCAGCGGGGCACGGACGAAACGGCCCTTCAGCGCGCCGCTGTCGACTTCCAGATAGTCGGGGATGTCACGCTCGCCGGAAGCGGAGGCTTCCAGGATCAGCGCCATCTGCTTGGACCTGGAACGCACCTCGACGGTGTCGTTGTCCTTGATGCGGGCCGAAGAGACGTTCAGGCGGCGGCCGTTGACCAGGATGTGGCCATGGTTGACCAGCTGGCGGGCGGCGAACGGGGTCGGCGCGAACTTCATGCGGTAGACCACGGCGTCCAGACGGCGCTCCAGCAGGCCGATCAGGTTCTCGCCGGTGTCGCCCTTGCGACGGACGGCCTCGGCATAGATGCGGCGGAACTGCTTCTCGCCGATGTTGCCGTAGTAGCCCTTCAGCTTCTGCTTGGCCATCAGCTGCAGACCGTAGTCCGACGGCTTCTTGCGGCGCTGACCATGCTGGCCCGGGCCGTATTCGCGCTTGTTCAGCGGGCTCTTGGCACGGCCCCACAGGTTGACGCCAAGGCGGCGGTCGATCTTGTACTTGGACTCTTGACGCTTGCTCATGACTCTCACGCCTCGTTGGACACGAGTTGATGTTGTCCCGGTAGTTCCGTCCGCCCTGTTCAGGCGACGGACGGGGCGTCAAAGATTGCGCGCGCCCGCTTTCCCAGGAGGTGAAGGCGCGCACAATACCCATTGGCGCGCCCGAGTCAAGCACGACGCTTCGGACTCTCCGGCATGATCGGAACCCCTTGCGCCGACCGGCCCTTTTGCGCTCCCCTTCCCGGGCACCGCGGCGGCAAGGCAGGGCGAAGGCGATGGAACGGGTGGAATGCGTGGTCGTCGGGGCAGGCGTGGTCGGCCTGGCGGTGGCGCGCCGTCTGGCGCGGGCCGGGCGCGAGGTGATCGTGCTGGAGGCGGCGGACGCCATCGGCACCGGCACCAGCTCGCGCAACTCGGAAGTCATCCATGCCGGCATCTACTACCCCGCCGGCAGCCTGCGCGCCCGGCTGTGCGTGCCCGGCCGCGACGCACTCTATGAGTATTGCGCCTCCCATGGCGTCGAACATCGCCGCATCGGCAAGCTGATCGTCGCAACCGCGGAGGCCCAGCTGCCGAAGCTGGCGGCGATCCGCGCCCAGGCCGCCGCCAACGGCGTCACCGACCTGACGGAGATCGACGCCGCCACCGCGCGGGCCTGGGAACCCAACCTGCGCAGCGTCGGCGCCCTGCTGTCGCCGTCCACCGGCATCGTCGACAGCCATGGGCTGATGCTGGCCCTGCTGGGCGATGCCGAGGATGCCGGCGCGATGCTGGCGCTGCTGAGCCCGCTGCTCCGCTCCCACCGCGGCACGGAGGGATTCGAACTGGAGGTCGGCGGGAAGGAACCGATGCGGATCGCCTGCTCCACCCTGGTCAACGCCGCCGGGCTGGGTGCCTGGGCCGTCGCCCGCGGCCTGGAGGGGCTGGATGCCGCGCATGTGCCGCCGCGCGTGCTGGCGAAGGGCAATTACTATGCGCTGGCCGCGGGCCGCTCCCCCTTCTCGCGGCTGGTCTACCCGGTGCCGGTCGAAGGCGGGCTGGGTGTCCACCTGACGCTGGACCTCGCCGGCCAGGCCCGCTTCGGTCCCGACGTGGAATGGCTGGGCGATAGGGACGATCCCATCGACTACGCCGTCGATCCCGCCCGTGCCGAATCCTTCTATGGCGCGGTGCGCGCCTATTGGCCGGGACTGCCGGACGGCGCGCTGGTGCCGGCCTATTCCGGCGTGCGGCCGAAGCTGAGCGAGGCGGGGCAGCCGCAGGCCGACTTCCTGATCCAGGGGCGGGAAATCCACGGAGTGGATGGTCTGGTCAACCTGTTCGGGATCGAATCGCCGGGCCTGACCTCCTGCCTCGCCATCGCCGACGCGGTGGCGGTCGCGCTTGGCGAGGTGCCTGAAATTCTTAACCATCCTTGATGCCCACGGGGTTCTTGACCGCGACCGCCGTTCTCCCAATCTATAGGCATGGCGGCGCCGGCCGATGCTGGGCCGCCGACCCGCCGGGCGCCGGAGACGGGCCCATCTTCCGCAACTCGCTCCCGTCGTGAGGAGGATGCGTCGTGACGACTCGCCTTTCGCTCTTCAACAGTCCGCTGCTGCTCGGGTTCGACCAGTTCGAGCGGACGCTCGACCGGATCGCCAAGAATTCGGCCGAGGGCTATCCGCCCTACAACATCGAGCAGATCGGCGATGACGGCCTGCGCATCACGCTCGCCGTGGCCGGCTTCACCTCCGAGGACCTGTCGGTCCAGATCGAGGACAACCAGCTCGTCATCCGCGGCCGCCAGACCGACGACAAGTCGCGCGTCTACCTGCATCGCGGCATCGCCGCGCGGCAGTTCCAGCGCAGCTTTGTCCTGGCCGAAGGGATCGAGGTGGTGGGATGCTCGCTCGACAACGGGCTGCTCAACATCGACCTGACCCGCCCGATGCCGGAACCGAAGGTCCGCACCATCAAGATCGAACAGCCGAAAAAGGCCGCGGGCGGCGCCATGCCCCGTACCATCGACGTATCCGCCGACGGCGGGGACGACTGATCCCGGCCGCCGCCTTCCTTCCTGCCATTCCCGATACTCTGCACGCGCGGCCGCCCATGACGGGGAGCCGCCGGGAGACCGTCACCATGATGAACGACACCCACAGCCAGCTGCGCCAGCTGTCGACCCAGGATTTCGCCGGCTTCGGCCTGGGCGACGTCGCCTATGTCCGCCCGGTCGAGATGGACGGTACCGCCGCCTTCGCGATCCATGCCGCCGACGGCACGCCGCTGAGCGTGGTCGCCGACCGCGACCTGGCCTTCGCCGCCATCGTCCAGAACGACATGGAACCGGTCAGCGTCCACTGACCGTCGCGCCGCTCGGCCTACATCCTGGTCTGCGTCATCTGCGGGCCAGGATGCCCGGCCGGAATGCAGGACCCACCGGGACTGACGAACTCCATAGCCGGTTGCACGACGGCACCCTCAACCCCTGGTTTTGTATTGACGTTTTTCCGTTGCAGGGGGCGGCATCTCGATCCTTGTCAACCCTGACTCCTGTTGTAAGGTGCCCTCTGCGACACTCATGGACGCAAGACGCGCGAAGGCATCGGGGGACGGTCGGTTGGACGGCGGGGCAAGCGATACAGCAGTCGACGCGAAAGCCGCGGCGGACAGGGAAAAGCGGAAGGCGTGGGATGACGAAGCCCGCGATTCCCTGCACATCCTGCCTTTGTCGACGATCCCGCTGGAGACCCCCGGCCTACAGCATTCCCGGCTGATCAAGAATGTCCGGCTGCAGACGGTGGTGGAGATGTTCCGCGACGTCCAGACCGGCAGCGGCCAGGTCACCGCCCGCCATCTGCCTGCCTATTTCGAATCCTACAAGGACGAGATCGAACACGATCTGGTGAAGCTGGAGAAGATCGGCGCCGCTTCCAGCTTCGACGTCTATTCATCGCGGATCGAGCTTCGGCGGTTGAACATCGACGTCAACAACGTCGAATCCCTGACCCTGTCCGATCGCAAGAAAGCCGAGCTGACCAACTACATGCGGGTCTTCACCCGTCCGCTGATGGAATATGTCTACGGCACGGAAGAGCTTCACGTCGCCGACGTCACCGACATCATCCAGCTGTTCGCCAACCCCAACCGGGACGAGGCCCTGCGCAACCTGCGCATGATGGCCGACCGGCTGGACATCGGCCTGAACGAAATTCCGCAGTTTCTCGAGGAATACGGCGACATCTTCCTGTCGCTGGCCTATTTCCGCAAATGCCTGGACGAGATCGTACCCGAGGTTCAGCGCTTCGTCACCTGGATGGGCGAGATCCACAGTTCCGCGGAGGTCAAGCGCGACCCGCGCCAGATCAGGATGCTCGACGACATCGCCCGTGACCTGACCGACATCGCGACCTCCATCACCGGCCGCTTCGAGAGCTTCGACAACCGGTCCAAGGATTTCTGGAGCGACATCAATGCCGACACCTTCCGGTCGATCCGCGAACTGATCGCCTCCCACCATGTCACCATCGGCGGGGTGCTGTGCGGTCTGGCGGTGAAGATGAACCTGTGGAAACACCGCTTCGCCCGCGGCGGCGGCGGTCCCAACCGCCGCATGGAATTCGTGAAATCGGAGATCCTGCCCGGTCTGTCGCACATCAAGGCGCTGGAACAGTCGGCGCGAACCGGACACCTGTAAGCGCCGGACCTCTTCAATCCATCGAAAAAATCTTCGCTCCCACGCCGTTGTCCAGCAGGATGGTGGCGAACAGCGTCAGGATCGGGATCAGAAACATCAGCCCGATGACGCAACGCACGATCAAATCCTTGCGTCGGGCGGAACGGCACAGCGGGCAATCATTGGGACCATGCCCGTAATCGGACCCGCAATAGGGGCAGGCGGTGGTTTCGACCATGGCGGATGGGCTTTCAGCAGGGGCCGAGGCCCTGGAACTGGCGCCATTCTGAACCCGCCCACGGCCCAACCGTCATGAAATCCCTGTCATAGTTTAAGGCCTTTCCCGGGCTGTGGCCGGTCTGCCGCTCAAGCCGCCTGATCCAGCGCGACCAGCCCGGCGACGAGGTGGACGAACTGCGCGGTGAAACGATCGCGGTCGGCGCCGGCCAGGGTGAAGGTGACATGCGCCCGGCCGGCCGGACCGCCGTCCAGGGCACGCACGACGGCAGGGATCGGTTGAAGTCCCGGCAAGAAGGAAATGCCCACAGCACTCCCTTCCGCCAAGAGGCTCCATGCCTGCTCCGACAGGCCGCTCAGTTGGGCGCCGCCTTCCGATGCGTTGTCGACCGTCGCCGGCAGATCGCGCCCGCCGACGATCAGCCGGCCGGGACGGTGCAGCGGATAGCGCGGAGCGGCCCGGCGGTTCACCTCCGGCGTCGCCGTGCGGATCGCTTCGATCAGCACGCGGCGGAGCTGTTCGATGCTGGTCGCGACATGGGCGGACAAGACATTGACCTCGCCGGCCCGCTCGCCGGTGGCCGTCGCCTCCTGCAAAACGGCGGCGATGCGCGTCGCCACCTCCTGCGCGGCGGTGGAGGTCTGGACGACGTTGCGGGCGATCTCGCCGGTCGCCGCCTCCTGCTCCTCGATGGCGGCGGCAACGGTGGCCGAGACCGCTTCGACGCCGCGCACCCGCTCGGCGATGGCGCGCACGGCGTCGACCGCCTCGGCGGTCGTGGCCTGAATGGCGGCGATCTGGCTTTCGATCTCGTCGGTCGCCCGCGCGGTCTGGCTGGCCAGTTGCTTCACTTCGTTGGCGACCACCGCGAAGCCCTTGCCGGCCTCGCCGGCCCGCGCCGCCTCGATGGTGGCGTTCAGAGCCAGCAGGTTGGTCTGGCCGGCGACATCATTGATCAGGTTGGTCACCTCGCCGATGCGGGTGACGGCATCGGCGAGGCGCCGGATGGTTTCCTCCGCCCGGACCGAGGCACCGACGGCGTCGCCGGTCATCATGGTCGCCGTGCCGATCTGGGCCGCGATCTCGCGGATGGAAGCGCTGAGCTGCTCCGAAGCGGCGGCCACCGTTTGGGCGTTGGACAGGGCCTGGGTCGCGGCGGCGGCGACGGTCTGGCTGTTGCCGCTGACCGCGCGGGCCGATTCGGCCATGCGGGTGGCGTTGTCGGCCATCAGACCGGTCTGGCCGGCGACGACATCGACCGCGTTGGATGCTTCGGTCTCCACCGTCTCTGCCATGCGCAGCAATGCCGCCTGCTTCTCCCGCTCCGACCGTTCGCGCTCCTCTTCGCGCAGGCGGCGCAGGCGTTCGGCCTCCTCCGCATTCTCCTTGAAGACGCGCAGGGCTTGGGCCATCGCGCCGATCTCGTCACCGCGCTCCGCCCCGGGGATGGCGGTGGCGAGATTGCCCTGCGCCAGGGCCCGCATCGCCACAGTCAATTCTCCGACCGGTCGCACCACGCGGCGCCGGATGCCGAGCACCCCCAGCACCAGGACCGTCAGCACCAGGGCCGAGACGCCCCATACCGCGGTCATGAACAGGCGCTCCCGATCGGCGGCATCGACCTCCGTCTCGCTGTTGTAGCGGCTGGTCTCCTCCACGATGCGGTCGACGACGGCGCGATGGGCGGCATAGGCGTCGGCAATGACCGCGTAGGAAGCGCGCGCCGCCGCTTCGTCCTTGCCGGCCAGCGCTGGCAGGAACCTCGTCTCGATTTCGCTCCAGAACCGCGTCACCGGCGCGTGGGAGGTCCGGGTCAGCCGGTCGACCAGCGCCGGCTCGAAGCTCTCCTTCAGCCAGTAGTCGTGGCGCTCGTCGTAATCCTTGCGCAATTGCGCCAGCCGCGTCCAGCGCTGCTCGACCGATGCCGGCTCGTTCATCGCCAGCGTCGCCTCCAGATAGGCCTCGATCACATATTCCGGCGGGGGCAGGATGTCGGCGATCAGGTCCTTGCCCAGCACGATGCGCTGATAGATCGGCCCGCCCACCTTCAACTCACGGATCGCCAGCGCCCCAGTGACCACCACCGCCAGGAAACCCAGCGTAACCACCACGCCGAACAGATTGGTGAGCGCGGCGATCCGGAGGTTCTTCAACATGATGCGACCCCTGCACAAAAACGACGGCATGGGGTTGCTTCTCAAAATAAACCAATTGTGACAAGCAAAAAGCTTGCTGGATTATCGGTCGAAACAGAAATGATATTTCGTTATGCGCTCTGCATCAGGATTGTGCGAAGCCTGCGCAAGGACCGGCCGGCCGAAGCGCCGGATGGGTCGTCACGTCAGGGCCAAGGTGCCGATCCAGCCGACCAGCGTGAGGATCACCAGCATCACCAGAAGCGCCACGATCACCGCATTGGTCCGGCGAATCGAACGGCAACGCGGGCACCCTTCGGCGGCAGCCGGATAGCGGTGGGTGCAGCGCTCGCAGCGGACGGTCTGCTCGGTTCCGGTCTGGTCCGTCATCTGTGGCTTCCATGAGATCGACGACTATGAGGCCGCATGGATAGCACGGCCGCCGCACCGCAGCGTCGACAACCTGCGGCAGGGCACCGTCCCGGGTGAGGCGAAATGTCGCGCAATTCGGACCGGCGCCGGTCAATCGGCTGCGGTGCTCTCGATCGGCGGCACGGCGCGCAGTTCGGTCGCCTGCAGACGGCGCGGGCTGTGGTCCAGGGGCTCCAGCAGCGGCATCTCCGACCCTTCCGGCGCGGCATGCAGATCACGGAAGCGCCGTGCGCTGACCAGCACCCGCGATTCCAGGGTCCCGACCGCGCTGTTGTAGCAGCCGACGGCCTTGTCCAGCTGCCCGCCCAGCCGCTCCATATGGCCGCCCAGGTCGGCCAACCGCTTGTACAGCTCGGCACCGAGAATGCTGATTTCACGCGCATTGTCGGCCAGCCGCTCCTGCCGCCAACCATAGGCGACGGCGCGCAGCAGCGCGATCAGGGTGGTCGGGGTCGCCAGGATGACTCGGTGGTCGATGCCGGCCTCGATCAGCGCCGGATCCTGCTCCAGCGCCGCGGAGAAGAAGTTCTCGCCGGGCAGGAACAGCACGACGAATTCCGGGCTGTCGTCGAATTGGTCCCAATAGCCCTTGGTGCCGAGCTGCTTCATATGCTCGCGCACATGGCGGGCATGGCGGATCATGCCGTCGCGCCGTGCCGGGTCCTCCGCCGCCTGGATGCCGTCGAGATAGCCTTCCAACGGCGTCTTGGCGTCGACCACGATCGTCTTGCCGCCGGGCAGCGTGACGATCAGGTCGGGCCGCAGCCGGCCGCCGTCGACCGCCACCTGTTCGACGAAGTCGCAATGGTCGAGCATCCCCGCCATCTCGCAGACCCGGCGCAGCTGGATTTCGCCCCAGCGCCCGCGCGCCGCCGGCGTCCGCAAGGCCCGGACGAGGTTGCCGGTCTCGGTCCGCAACTCGCTTTGTGTTTCCACCAGCGACAGCACCTGCTGCTTGAGCCCCTCATAGGCGCCGGCCCGCGTGCTTTCCAATTCGCGGATCTGGCGGTCCATCGCCTCCAGCGTCTGGCGCACCGGATCGACGATCGCGGCGATGGCGGTCTGGCGCTTGTCGAGATCACCCTTGGCCTGTTCCTGGAAGCCGGTCAGCGTCTCCCGCGCCAGATCGAGGAAGCTGCGGTTGTTCTGGTGCAGCGCTTCCGCCGACAGCGCCTTGAAGCTGTCGGCCAGCGCCGCCTGGGCACGTTCCAGCAGCGCCATCTTCTCCGCTGCCGCGGTGCGTTCGGCCTCCAGCCGGGTGGACATCTGGGCATGGCGTTCGCGGGCGTCGGCGACCTCGCCGTGCAGGCGGGCGATCTGATGGTCGCGCGCCTCGATCTCCTCGCGCAGATCGTCCTCGATCCGTTCGGCGAGATCGAGGCGGGTGGCGAACTCCGCATGCAGGGCTGCTGCGGCCGCCTCCGCCCGGCCGGCAGCGGCACGCAGCACCGCCCAGGAGACGGCGGCGCCCAGCAGCAGACCGGCCGCCAGCCCGATCGCCAGCGAGACGCCATCCACAACCATCCCGTTCACCAGGAACTGCGTCACCCCGACTCCCCCCCACCCCAGAGATGGCGACAGCCTATCGGAACGAATCGCGAATTGGAACAGGCCGCGAACGGATACGGGAGCCGCAACGGTCGGGCTCCCGCTTTCTCCGCTTGCCCAGCGAAGGATGCGGCGCCATATCGGATGGCATGCCAGACGAGAAGATCACCGACGCCAAACCCGCCGATTGCGCCCCGGACTGCGGGGGGCCGCGCGTCCGTGGCATCCCGCCCGGCGAGGACCGTGAACGGCTGATGTGCCCGGACTGCGGTTACATCGCCTATCAGAACCCGCTGATCGTGGTGGGCGCCGTGGCGACCTGGGAGGATGGCCGCATCCTGCTCTGCCGCCGCGCCATCGAGCCGCGCAAGGGCTTCTGGACCCTGCCCGCCGGCTATATGGAAGAGCGCGAGAGCACCCGCGAGGGCGCCGCCCGCGAAGCCTGGGAGGAGGCGCGGGCGCGCATCGACATCGACCATCTGCTGGCGATCTACGACATCCCGCGCATCAGCCAGGTCCAGATGATCTTCCGCGCCCGCCTGCTGTCCCCCGACGTCGAGCCCGGCCCGGAAAGCCTGGATGTCGGCCTGTTCGCCTGGAAGGACATCCCTTGGAGCGAGCTTGCCTTCCCGACCGTCGTCTGGGCCCTGCGCGAGCACCATGAGCGGCTCGGCCGGACGGACTGCGCCCCGGCGGTCAATCCCACGCCCGATGCGCTGGCACGGTGGGAGACGATGCTGTAGCGGCCGGACGGCCGCCGTCGCAGGCTACCGGACCTCTGCCGGGAACTTCGCCACCACCTCCCGCTCCGCCCCGTCCCGGCGGATGGTCAGAGGCAGCCAGGTGCCGGGCGCCTGACGGCGGATCACCGCCACCAGATCGGCCGGCGCGCGCACCGGGAGGCCGGCGGCGATCAGGATGCGGTCGCCGATGCGCAGCCCGGCCGCCGCGGCCACGCTGCCGTCGCCGACCGTTCCCACGACGATCCCCTCCGGGCCGGGTTCGAGCTGAACGCCCAGCTTGGGCCGCTGCGGTTCGGCATCCTCCCTCCCAATCCCCAGGCCGAAGACGGCATCGGCGATGCGGCCGTCCAGTTCGTCGCAGCCGCGGTCGGCATCCCAGGGCAGCAGCACCGCGGAGTCGCCGATGCCGAGATCGGCCAGCTGGTGCGGCACCCCCTCCCGTCCGGCGACATGCCCTTCGCCGAGAATGCCGACCACGATGCGGCCGGTGGTCCGGCGGGTCTCGGCGATCTTCTCCGCCATCGCCCGGTCCCAGACACCCTGCGCCTCGATGAAGCGCGTGGCCGCACTGTTGGCAGCATCGTCGGGCGCGGCGGAGCGGGCCTCCGACCGGTCATGCGCCGCCAGCGTCTCGATCAGACGGCTGCGGTAGGCCGCCGTCGGGGCGGCGGGTGTGCCGACGCCCTCGCGGTCGGCCTCCGGGATCGCGGCCCAGCCGTTGCGGGCGGTGCGGCTGATCAGCGCGCGGTCCACGTTCAGCGCCACCACCGGCAGCCGGTGCAGGCGGGCGAATTGCAGGATCGGCAGGTAGAATTGCGGGTCGAAGCCCCAGACCGTGCGCCAGTCCGTCTCCTTGAGGAACTCGCCCTCCGTCATCTCTCCCGCCACCCAGCGGTCGAGCACCGGCTGCAGCCGGCGCGGCAGCATCTCCATCCCGACGGCGAGATCGGGGTTCAGCGCGTGCAGCCCGGCCAAAGTGTGGAGCTGCCAGCGGTGATGGTCGGCCTTGTCATGCTGTTCTCCCAGCAGGACCACCGGCGCCTCGGCAAGGCGGCGCAGCAGCGGCACCGGCTCCATCGCCGCGCCGGTGCCGTCGGCCCAGGCGCCGGGCGGCAGGCAGCCGACGCGCCCGGCGTCCGCTGCCCAGGCGGGAGCGGTCAAGGACAGCACCGCGGCGGTCAGCGCGGCGAAGTGGAGGCGCGGAGCGGCTGCGGCGGGACGGAAGGGCTGGCGCGGCAAGGGCTGGCTCCGTCGGTGCGGGGATTGCGCCAAGGTTGGAACTGCCGGACGCAACGTCAATGGACGGCGATGGGCCGGGCCGGCGATTGCGTCGTTCGGCCGCGCCCGACGCAACGCAGGGGTCGTCCGCGCCGGCGGATGACAGGCGGGGCGGCGGCGGGTAGGATCGCCGCAGGCGGTGGACCACCGGCGGATCGGGAGCGCCCGCCTCCCGCATCCGGATCTCCCGAGGCCATTCCCAGGGTGTCCGCTTCCCCGCCGACCGCAATCATTCGTGAAGCGCAGCCCCCATGCCGCACCGCAAAGTCGTCATTCTCACCGGCGCCAGCCGGGGTATCGGACACGCCACCGTCACCCGGTTCAGCAACGAAGGCTGGCGCGTGATCTCCTGCTCGCGCGAGGATGTGCCGGCCCATTGCCGGCGCGATCCCAACTGGACCCACCATATCCCGGCCGACCTGTCGGACCCGGCCAGCCGCGCCGCCTTCGTCGAGGAGGCCAACAAGGCGCTGGACGGCGCGCCGCTGCACGCCCTGATCAACAATGCCGGCATCTCGCCCAAGACCCCGATCAAGGAACGGCTCGGCTGCCTGAACGGCTCGATCGAGGGCTGGCACCGGGTGTTCGAGCTGAACTTCTTCGCCGCCCTGGTGCTGGCGCGCGGCTTCGCCGCCCCGCTGTCGCGGGCGAAGGGGGCGATCGTCAACGTCACCTCCATCGCCGGCCATTCGGTGCATCCCTTCGCCGGTTCGGCCTATTCGACCTCGAAGGCGGCACTGTCCGGTCTGACCCGCGAAATGGCGGTGGAGTTCGCCGAGATCGGCGTCCGCGTCAACGCCGTCGCCCCCGGCGAGATCGAGACCGCGATGACCGGCCCGGAATACGACGTGCTGATTCCGCGCATCCCGCTGAAGCGCATGGGCACGCCGGAGGATGTCGCCGCGGTGATCTTCTATCTCTGCGGACCGGATTCTGCCTATGTGACGGGGACGGAGACCTTCATCACCGGCGGGCAGCATCTGTTCTGAAGGGGATGAGTGTTTGCGGAGTTAACCCCCCTACCTTAATCCTCCCCCGCTGGGCGGGGGAGGAAACTGGTACTGATCCGGGAGAGCCGCGGCAGTCCCTCCCCCGCCCAGCGGGGGAGGTTAGGTGGGGGTCTAAAGCCCCGCCTTCCAGGCGATCAGCCGCCGCGCCGCCTCGGCGATGGTCGCCTCCGACCCGGCGAAACTGAAGCGCAGGAACCGCCGGCCGCGGGCGGTGTCGAAATCGATGCCGGGGGTGCAGGCGATGCCCGTCTCCTCCAGGATCCGTTTCGCCAGCGCCTCGCTGTCGTCGGTCATGTCCGACACGTCGGCATAGATGTAGAAGGCCCCGTCGGCCGGGGCCATCTTCGTGAAGCCGGCCTTCGGCAGCTCCTCCAGCAGCAGCGCCCGGTTGCGGGCATAGCGGGCGACGTGGCCGTCCAGCTCCTCCGTGCAGTCGAAGGCGGCGACCGCCGAAACCTGGCTCAGCGTCGGCGCGGAGATGAACAGGTTCTGCGCCAGGCATTCGACCGACCGCAGCAGGTCGTCCGGCACGATCATCCAGCCCAGCCGCCAGCCGGTCATCGAGAAATACTTGGAGAAGCTGTTGACCACCAGCGCCTGGTCGTTCACCTCGGCCGCGGTGACCGCGGCGGTGCCATAGGTCAGGCCATGGTAGATCTCGTCCGACACCATGCGCACACCGTTGGCGCGGCACCAGTCGGACAGGGCGGTCAGCTCCTCCCGGCTCAGCATCGTGCCGGTCGGGTTGGCCGGGCTCGCGACGATCAGCCCCTGCACCGGCTCGTCCAGCGCCTCCAGCAACTCCACCGTCGGCTGGAAACGATGCTCCGGCCCGGTCGGCAGCTCCACCGGAACGACGCCGGCCGCGGTCAGGGTGTGGCGGTAGGCGGGATAGCTGGGCGACGCCATCGCCACCCGGTCGCCCGGATCGAAGGCGGCCAGGAAGCCGAGCTGGAAGGCGCCCGACGATCCGGTGGTGACGACCACCCGCCGCTCCGGCACGTCGACGCCGTAGCGCTCCTTGTACCATTTGGCGATGGCCGCGCGCAGCGGCGGGATGCCCAGCGCGCCGGTGTAGCCCAGCGGGTCGGTGCCGACCACCGCGGTGGCCGCCGCCTGCACCACGCCCTTCGGCGCGCCGCTGGAGGGCTGTCCCACCTCCATATGCAGGACCTCCAGGCCGGCGGCCTCGCGCTCGGCCGCGGCACGCATCACTTCCATCACGAAGAAGGGCGGGATGGCGCCCCGCTTGGAAACCTTGGGCTGCTTGCTCATGATCATCCGTCTCTAACTGTCTTAAGCCACGCCGTTTTCCGGCGAGATCACTCCCGCTTGCGTTCGCTTTCCACGGTCAACGCAAGGCTGCCCGCGCGCGGGTCGTTCGCCGCCTGGCAATAGCGGACGCCGTCCTCCACCGAAACCCGGCAGCCGACGAAGCTGACGCGGCCGGGAATGGACTGCGGACGAGCGGCCTGGATCTGCGGGGCGGTGGACTTGTCCTCCAGCCCGGCCGGAAGGGCAACCGACAGCAGCGCCGCCGGGCCGGCGGCCGGGCCGTCGTCGCCATTGGCGGTGCCGACGCCGGCGAACAGGGTGCGGCCGATGATGGAGTTGGCGATCAGCGCCGGCGCGCCGAAACCGCCGCGATCGACGCCCTGTGCCACCAGCATGCCGGTCCCCGGGATGCCGCGGCCGGTGCCGAAGGGCGCCCCCTGGGTGAAGGCGCAGGCGGCGCCGTTTTCGTCCACGTCGATCACCATGACCCCGGCCCCGGCGGCAGTCGCGCCCCTGCCGGTGGCACCGAGCACTTGCGCGGCATGGGTGGCGCGCTCGGCCGGCGGCAGCGATGCGACCGCCTTCCAGGCCTGGATCAGGGCGGCACCGGACTCCGGTTCGTCCAGGTCGGGAACATGCAGGTCGGAGATGTCGAAGGGCACGGTCAGCGTGCCGCCGACACGCGGCTGGTAGGCGCGCAGCTGCGCCGGGTCGATGCCGGCGCCCTGGGCGACCGTCGCGGCGAGCGGCCCGTTGTAGAAGGCGCCCACCCCCTGCCGCCGCAGGACCGACAGGGTCGCGGCCAGTTCCGGCTGGCCGATCATCGCGCCGACGGCGGGAGTGCCGGCCCCGAAGAAGCGGCGACGCGTCTCGGAGTCGGGCGCCAGCCGCCCGCCGAAGGCGCCGAGATCCTGCACCAGCGCGCGGCTGAGGCCGGGGGAGAACTGGGCCAGCTGTTCCGCCGGGGAGATCACCTGCTCCCACCGCATCACGCCGGCGGCGGCCTGGACGGCGTAGAGGCCGCGCGCCATCGCCGGCATGGCGACGCCGCCCGCCCCAGCGGGACGCGGCAGGAAATCGATGGTGCGCGCCTTCTTCGACGCGGCGTCGAACAGCACGCAGACGCCGCCGCCGGCCAGCCCGACGCGCGACGGCAGGGTGGCGGTCATCGCCAGCGCCATCGCCGCCACCGCGTCGCCGGCCTTGCCGCCCTGGGCGATGATGTCGCGCCCGACGCCGGCGGCATAGGGTTCGTCGGCGACGACGAAGCTCTGCACCGTGGCGTCGGTCTTGAACTTGGTGTTGACGCAGCCCGAAAGCAGTGATGCAGCTATGGCAACCGCGCCCAACCGTTGCCAGATTTGCAAGCGAGTGTGTCGCGGCCTCCGCCGGTCGCGCGCGGGGGTCCGCTGTTCAAAGCCGGAGGTCGTCACGGTGCGCAAGCCCAGCAGGCTGGTTTCGGTCGTCGCCATCATGTCCGTATGTCTGATGTCGCTGGTGTGGGGAGCGCCACCGGCGAGCGCGCAGCGCCGGTCGGAGATGCAAATCCTCAGCGACGCCGAGACGGACCATATCATCCGCAAGATGGCCCGGCCAATCTTCCAGGCTGCCGGCATCGACCCGGAATCGGTGCAGATCCTGCTGATCAACGACCCGTCGGTGAACGCCTTCGTCGCCGGCGGCCAGAACATCTTCATCCACACCGGGCTGCTGCTGGACGTCGACAACGCCGACCAGCTGCTGGGCGTCATCGCGCACGAGACCGGCCACATCGCCGGCGGCCATCTGGTGCGCGGGGCGGAGGCGATGGACAACGCCTTCCTCGCCTCGCTGCTCGGCATGGGCCTTGGCATCGCCGGCGGTCTGGCCTCGCGCAATGCCGGGGCCGGGGCGGCCGGCGTCATGCTGGGCCAGCATCTGGCGGAGCGGAACTACCTGTCCTTCTCCCGCACGCAGGAGGCCTCGGCCGACCAGGCCGGCCTCTCCTTCCTGGAGCAGTCGGGCATCTCCGCCAAGGGGATGGAGACCTTCCTGGAGAAGCTGGGCGTCAACGATCCGCTGATGAACGACCGCGACGCCGGCTATCGCCTGACCCACCCGCTGACCCGCGAGCGCATCGATGCGGTGAAGGCCTTCGTCGCCCGCTCCCGCTACAGCAACGCCCAGCTGCCGTCGGCGACGGAGGCCGACCTGCGGCGCGTCCAGGCCAAGCTTTACGGCTATCTCGACCCGCGCGGCGCCTTGCAGCGCTACAAGGCGAACGATCCCTCGCCGGCCGCCCGCTACGGCCGCGCCTATGCCTATTTCCGCCAGGGCGACGTCAAGCAGGCGGCGCCGCTGGTCGACGGGCTGATCGCCGACGAGCCGAAGAACCCCTACCTCTACGAGATGAAGGGCGACCTGATGCTGCAGACCGGCCGGGCGCCGGATGCGGTGGCCCCGTACCGGAAGGCCATCGAGATGGCCGGGGCCGATGCCGGAACGATCCGCGTCTCCCTCGCCCATTCCCTGCTGGAACAGCATGATCCCCGCCTGGCGGACGAGGCGCTGAAGAATCTCCAGATCGCGTCCAAGGGCAAGGCGCAATCGGCCTTCCTGTGGCGGCTGACGGCGCAGGCCTGGAGCATGAAGAAGAACGACGGCATGGTCGCCTACGCCACCGCCGAGGAGGCGCTGGCGAGAGGCGACATGCCGATGGCCAAGGCCCAAGCGGAGCGAGCGGAAAAGATGCTGCCCGCCGGGTCGCCCGGCTGGCTGCGCGCCCAGGACATCCGCGGCCAGACCGGCGGCGCCGACAAGGAGTCGCGCTGACGGGTGGGGCATACGACCATGGCGTCCTTCGGGTAACGCAATGGTCATCGAACCGTCCCCGCCGCGTCATCGCCGCTTGCTATTCCGCGGATATCGAGCGCGCGCCGAAGGCCGATTGCCGGCCGATCCGGGCGCGCGGTTCCGTCCACGGAGTACACCGCATGCCGACCCTCCGTCCGAGATCCGGGCCGAAGTCCTGGATAAAGTCCGGGCGCGGCGCCCTGCTCGCCACCGCCACCCTCCTGACCGCCAGCCTGGGCGCCGCCGTCCCGGCGCATGCCCAGGACCAGCAGGCCAAGCACTACCCCGCCGCGCTCGCCGGCCATGCCGTGCTGCCGGCCGACACGCTGGTGCAGGCGCCGGCCGATGCCGGACCGCTGTTCGCCACCGCCGGCAAGTTCACCAACGCCGACCGCAAGCGGGTGGACGCCGTGGGCAGCATCCGTGCCACCTCCTTCGCCGCCGATCCCAAGGCCCCGCGCGAGACCGAGATCCTGCTGCCGGTCGCGGGACAGGCGGTGCAGGGCTTCTCCGCCGTCGTGCCGCAGGGCAACGGCGAGTTCCTGGCCCTGACCGACAACGGCTTCGGCAGCAAGGTGAACTCGGTCGACGCCCTGCTGATGGTCCACCGCGTCAAGCCGGACTGGCAGAGCGGCGCCATGCAGCGGCTGGAAACCATCTTCCTGCGCGATCCCGACCGCAAGGTCCCCTTCGCCATCGTCAACGAGAACACCGCCAGCCGCTACCTGACCGGCGCCGATTTCGACCCCGAATCGCTGGTGGTGCAGGCCGATCGCCTGTTCATCGGCGACGAGTTCGGCCCCTATATCCTGGAGCTGAGCCGCGACGGGGTGGTGATCGCGGTGCATGAGACGATGGTCGACGGCAAGCCGGCCCGCTCGCCCGACCATTACCGCAACAACGGCCTGCCGGCGGTGCCGGGCGCCGTCAGCTTCGAGGTCCGCCGCTCCCGCGGGTTCGAACCGATGGGCGTGTCGCCGGACGGCAAGACCCTGTACCCGTCGCTGGAAGGCCCGCTGTGGAACGCCGCGGCGAACGGCTTCGAGAACAAGGACGGGCGCTACTACACCCGCATCCTCGAATTCGACGTCGCCGGCCGCAGCTACACCGGCAAGTCCTGGAAGTACAGGCTGGAGGACAACGCCAACGTCGTCGCCGACATGGCGATGATCGACGCCGGCAGCGCGCTGGTGATCGAGCGCGACGACACCACCGAAGGGGCGAAGACCCAGGCCTGCCAGGGCGAGGTTAAGCCCGACTGCTTCAACGCGCCGGCCGCCTTCAAGCGCATCTACAAGATCGACATCGCTGGGGCCGATGCCGACGGCTTCGTCCGCAAGGTCGGCTACATCGACCTGACCGACATCGCCGATCCCGACCACAAGGCGCGCGCCGGGCAGGCGCCGGAAGGCCGCTTCGTCATGCCCCATCTCGGGCCGGAGGGAGTGAACATCGTCGACGCCGACCACATCGTCGTCGTCAACGACAACAACCTGCCCTACTCCACCGGCCGGACCATCGGCAAGGCCGACGGCGACGAGATGGCGCTGCTGTCGGTGGGCGAGCTGCTGCGCGCCCGCTGACGCGCCGATCGCCCAAACGTGAAGTCCGGGCAAGCGCTTTGCACTTGTCCGGACCCGATTGTCGGTCCAGTGTGGGCGGCCCTCGGCCCAACTCCCTACGCGTTTCGGAGACCGCCCCCATGCGCCCCGCCTTGCCGTTCCTGCGTTCCGCCCTGCTGGCCCTGCCCGTCGCGGCGCTGGCGCTGTCCGCCGCCGTTCCGGCCCACGCGCAGTCGGCGGGCTTCGACGGCAACCAGAAGGCCGCCATCGAGAAGATCGTCCGCGATTACCTGATGGAGCATCCGGAGGTGATCCTGCAGGCCGTCGACGCCATGCAGGAACGCCAGAAGACGGCCGAGGCCGAACAGGCGCGCAAGGCCCTGGTCGAGAACAGGCAGGAGCTGACCCGCAGCCCCGCCGACCCAGTCATCGGCAACCCGCAGGGCGACATCACGGTGGTCGAGTTCTTCGATTACCAGTGCGGCTACTGCAAGGCGGTGCAGGCCGACACGCAGTCGCTGATCAAGGGCGATCCCAAGCTGCGCTTCGTGCTGAAGGAGTTCCCGATCCTGGGGCCGGCGTCCGTCGTCGCCTCCAAGGCGGCGCTCGCGTCGCGCGGGCAGGGCAAATACGTGGAATTCCACAATGCCCTGATGGCCCAGCGCGGCCAGCTGGACGAGGCCGTCATCATGCGCCTCGCCAAGTCGGTCGGGCTCGACACCGACCGGCTGAAGAAGGACATGGAATCGCCGGACGTCCTGAAGGTGATCGCCGCAAACCAAGCTCTGGCGGAAAAGCTCAACATCCGCGGCACCCCGGCCTTCGTCTTCGGCGACGAGCTGGTGCCGGGCGCCATTCGCCTCGAAGACATGAAGCGGCTGGCCGACGCCGCCCGCGCCAAGGGCTGAGGTCGATCCTTCGATGACCGCAATGACTGAGCCGAAGACGCCGACCATCGTCGTCTTCGATGTCGGGCAGGTGCTGATCGAATGGGATCCGCGGCATCTCTACCGCGAACTGTTCGACGGCTATGAAGACCTGATGGAGGATTTCCTCGACCGGGTCTGCACCCCCGCCTGGAACCTGGAGCAGGATCGCGGCCGTCCCTGGACGGATGCGGTCGCCCTGCTGACCGAAGAGCATCCGGACTGCGCCGAGCTGATCCGCGCCTATGACGACATGTGGGAGCGGATGGTGCCCGGCGCGATTCCCGGCACCCCGGACATCCTGGCGGAGCTGAAGGCGCGCGGCGTTCCCGTCTACGCCATCACCAACTTCTCGGTCGACAAGTTCGAGCTGACGCGCAAGCGCTTCGACTTCCTGAACGGCTTCGACGGCATCATCGTTTCGGGTCAGGAAAGGCTGGTGAAGCCCGATCCGGCGATCTACCGGCTGCTGACGGATCGTTACGGCCTCGAAGCGAAAGACTGCTACTTCATCGACGACAACCCCGACAATGTCGAGGCGGCCAGGTCGGTGGGCATGTCGGCGCACCTGTTCTCAGGGGCGGAGGCGCTGCGGCGGGATTTGAAGGCGATCGGGTTGCTGTGAGGGGGCCGACGCCCCCATCCCTTCACTCCGCCGCCGCCTCGCGGTCGGTGGCGGAGTTGAATGCGTAGGTCTTCCAGGTCGGCTCATAGCCGTCGTCGGCCTGATTGCCCCATACCGACCAGTTGGGCCGGGCGCCGCGGGCGAACATTTCCAGATAGGGTCCGGGGCTGCAGGCCTCGATCAGGTCATACTGCTCGTCGGGCTTGCGGCTGTGTTCGCGCTTGCGGCTTTCGATCAGGTTGACCTGGGTGCGGCCGGGCGGCAGCGTGCGGGCCTTCTTGCCGCGCACCCCGAACAGGATCAGCTCGGTCACGTTGCGGAAATAGAAGCCGACGCCCCGCCCATCCGACCCGCCATCCTTGCGCACCTTGTGCCAGATCAGGTTGGTCTTGTACTCGAACCCCCAGCTGCGCATCACCTGCAGACCTTCCGGCAGCAGGGCGTTGGGGACCCAGAGATAGAGATGCGCGGTGGGGGCGGCGATGTCGGCGACCGGCAGGGCGCAGATATCCTCCACCGTCATGGTGCCGTAGCGCGACAGGCGGCGGTGCTCCGGCGCCATCTTGCCGGTGCGGTTGACGAAGCGCCAGGGCGGGTCCGCCATCACGGTGGCGAAGCGCCGGTCACCGGCGAAGGCCACCAGATCCTGCGCCGGATCCGATGCCGCCGCCACCGTCTTGCTGTCGCCCATCGCTGCCTCGAAATCCTGAACAAACCCGGTACTGGGAGGGGTGCAAACTCGCACGGAGGCACAGCGCCGTCAATCCGGTCTGACCGCCCCGCCGACGCTGTCACAGGCGCCGGCGAGGCCACCGGCGGTCACTCCTCCTCGCCCGCCTCGGCCATGGCGCGCAGGGCGCCGCGTTCGGCGACGCTGACGGTCAGGCCCTGGGTCTCCACCCCGACGGCGCGCAGCTTGGCCAGGGCACGCGACAGGGTTTCCGGCTGCATGCCCAGGCGCCGCGCGATCAGCGCCTTGTCGAAGGGAAGCTGGAACTGCGCCGGCCCGTCGCCCGGCGGACAGACGCGCATCAGGAAGGCGGCGACCCGCTGCGGTGCCGGCTGGACCTGAAGCTGTTCGATCTGCGTCACCAGATGGCGCAGCCGGACCGACAGCGAGCCCAGCATGCCGAAGGCGATGCGGTCGTCTTCGCGCAGGCAGCGGGCGAATCCGTCGGCGGTCAGGGTCAGGACGCGCGCATCGGTCACCGCCTCGGCACAGACCGGGAACTTGCCGTCGGCGAACATCGCGGCCTCGGCGAAGCTCTCCGCCGGGCCGATGACATGCACCACCGCCTCCGTCCCGTCGCGGGTCAGGCGGTACAGCTTCACCCAGCCGTCGAACAGGACGAAAAAGCGGTCGGCCGGCTCGTCCTGCAGGAACAGGGTGGTTCCCCGCGCCACCGGACGCACGATGGCGACGCCGCCCAGCAGGGACACCGCCCGGTCGGTCAGTTTGGCGAACAGCGGAATCGCGCGCAGTGTGGCGGCGTCTTCCGCCGACAGGTGGGAATGGTTGACGGTCATGACGGCTTCCCCTCCCCCGCCGCTGGCGGCATCGGTGTCGGTATTCGGGTTGGTGGGACTGTCGAGGACGCCGGCGCCGGCCCGTTGCCGCGCAGCAGCATCCAGGCGTTGACGGCGATCCCGGTGAGGTCCGAGATCATCGCCGGCACCGATCCCACCAGACTGTTGTGCACGAACCAGCAGGGCAATGCCACGAGCATGGTGCCGCGGAAGAGTGCGACCCGCGTCTGGTAGCGGGCAAGGCTGATCAGCGCCATCCCCGCCGCGGCGAAGGCGGAGGGCAGCCCGGCCCAGGTGACGGCCATCACCGCGGCGATCACCGGAAGGATCAGCAGATAGACGATGCGGAAAGCCGGCCGGGTGCCGATCGCCAGCGCCGCCAGCACCTGCAGGGCCGCAAGCGCATTCAGCGCCGCCCCGGTCGGGGCGCCCACCATGGCGAAATGCAGGGCGAAGCAGAGGCAGGGCACGAGCTGCACCAGCAACATGCCGGTCCGGCTGCGGAAGAATGGCCAGAGCATCCCGCCGAGCGTGCCGCAGAAGCCGAACAGCTGTGCCGCGGACCATCCACCGGCACCGGCAAGCGGGAGCAAGTCGGTCAAAAACTCGCTCATGCCGAATCGCGCCTTCGACAGTTTGGGGCAGCAATGGAGGGGAAAGCCGGGCGAACAAGCGAGGCGGCAGCGGCCTGTCGGGCTGCGCCGGCCGCCCCGGAGGGCGGCGCCAAGCAGCGAACTTGGAAAGAAGCGATGACAGGGCGGAAGACACACGCAACGAACAGCCGGGCCGAACCGCGCCACGGCCGGATCACTCACGAGCCAGGACCGCAAAAAGCAGCATAACAAAAGACAAGAACGCACGGCGCCCCCGAAAAGAGGCACCGTGCGCTGAAAATCCGGACTTTCACCGGGAAACCCGGAACCTAACGGCTCGGGGCTTCGTCAGGCTTTTCAGCCAAGCGGAGCCAGCCTATACGGCGTGCGTCCGGAGAGGACGAACGCCGCGCGGCCGAGGCCCGGGGAAACCGGAGCCTTACAGGTACTCGACCTTGCCCGCTTCCGGACCCTTCTGGCCCTGGCGAACGGTGACGCGCACCTGATCGCCTTCTTGAAGGGTCTGCATGCCCGAGCGGCGCAGCACGTTGACGTGGACGAAGACGTCCTTGCCACCGGTGCTGGGCGTGATGAAGCCAAAGCCCTTGTCGGCATTGAACCACTTCACGGTGCCGTCGACTTCTTCACCGCCGCTGCTGCTGCCGCCGGCATCGTAGCCGCCGCGGTCATAGCCGCCACGGTCGAAGCCGCCGGTCCGCGGACGGGCCGAACGCTGTGCGGTCGACGCATCGACCGAGTGGATGGAGGCCACCTGCGGACCCTTCGGCCCACGGGCCAGGTCACAGGTGATGGTGGTGCCTTCGTCCAGCGCGTCGTAGCCGGCGGCCTGAACCGCAGAGACGTGCAGGAAGGCATCGGGCGAACCGTCCTCGGGCGACACGAAGCCGAACCCCTTGGTGGGGTTGAACCACTTCACGGTGGCGGTGACGTTGGACTTGGTGATCTCGGGAGCGCGGAAGCCCTGGCGGGGCGGGCGGTCGAACATGTGTCTTCAAGCTCATAGAGTGTGCCGAAAGTCTGTTGTCACAGGGATCCGGTCCCAGGTCAAGCCTTCCAAAGGAAAGATGGCCGAATCGCCGCTAAATGCCCCACCCAAGGCTCAAGCTTGCCTGGTAGGGCTCACCCTTGGAGCCCCGGATGGACGGAAGCGGCACCGAAGTGCCGCATCGCCACCCGTTTTCGGCACCCCCCGCCCGCCGCAAACGGCGCGACTCGGAAGGCCTTTTGCACGCGCGCCGTGCGTCGCCGGATCAGGCCGCCGACTGGCCCAGCGTCGGATAGTCGGTATAGCCGTGACGGTCGCCGCCATAGAAGGTCTTCTGGTCGGGTTCGGCCAAGGGTGCGTCCATGCGCAGCCGCTCCACCAGATCGGGGTTGGCGATGAAGGGGCGGCCGAAGGCGATCATGTCGGCGTGCCCGCTGGACGTCGCCTGGATCGCCATGGCGCGGTCGTAGACGTTGTTGGCCATGTAGCGGCCGGTGTAGAGCCCGCGCAGCTCCGCCAGCTGTCCGCCGAATCCGGGATGCGGACCGCGGGTCACTCCCTCGATCATGTGCAGATAGGCAAGGCCGTAGCCGTTCAGCCGCCGGATCACCGGGCTGAAGGTGCCGATCGGGTCGCTTTCCCAGGCATCGTTGGCCGGGCTCAGCGGCGACAGGCGAATGCCGACGCGGTCGGCCCCGGCCTCCGCCACCACGGCGTCCAGCACCTCGAACAGGAAACGGGCGCGATTCTCGACCGACCCGCCATAGGCGTCGGTGCGCTTGTTGGTGCCGTCGCGCATGAACTGGTCGATCAGGTAGCCGTTGGCGGCATGCACCTCCACCATGTCGAATCCGGCGGCCAGTGCGTTGCGGGTGGCCCGGCGGTAATCCTCGACGATGCCCGGCAGCTCCGATATGTCGAGCGCGCGCGGGGTGGGAATGTCCTTGAAACCGTCGACGGTGAAGGCCTTGCCCTCCGGCTTCACCGCGGACGGTGCCACCGGCAGGGCGCCGCCCGGCTGCAGGTCGGGGTGGGAGATGCGGCCGACATGCCAGAGCTGCAGGCAGATGTGCCCGCCCTTGGCATGGACGGCGTCGGTCACCAGCTTCCAGCCGGCCACCTGTTCGGCGCTGTGGATGCCGGGGGTAAAGGCATAGCCCTTGCCCTGCGGCGAGATCTGCGTCGCCTCGGCGATGATCAGGCCGGCGCCGGCGCGCTGGGCGTAATATTCGGCGTTCATCGCGGTCGGTACGCCGGTGGCGTTGTCGGTGCGGCTGCGCGTCAGCGGCGCCATGGCGATGCGGTTGGGCAAGCTGTAGCGCCCGATCGTCACCGGCTGGAACAGGGGGGCCGCGTCCTGGCTGTCCGTCATGTCCGATCCATTCCTTATCGTTGGAAACTGGACAGGAAAGTGTGGCCCGCCCGGTGGCGCCGGCAAGGTGTCGCTGCACCGCAGCAGCCGGACGGACAACATGGCTGCCATACCATCTCCCGCAGGGCAGCGGGACCTTTCGGCTCGCCCGGCGGTTATTCCCGAAGTTCCGCCCACCAGAAAACGGGATCGCCGATGCAACAGCGCTGGCCCGACCGCCTTTGGATCGTCCGCCACGGCGAGAGCGCCGGGAACGTCGCCCGCGACGCCGCGCATGCCGCCGGACTCCGCCGGATCGACATCGCCGAGCGCGACGTCGACGTTCCGCTCAGCCCGCTGGGCGAGCGGCAGTCCGACGCGCTCGGCCGCTGGTTCGCCGCCATGCCGGCGGAGGAGCGGCCGGACGTGGTGCTGGCCTCGCCCTACCGGCGGGCGATGCGCACGGCGGAAAGGCTGCACCAGTCGGGCGGGCTGCCGGTCCACCCCAGCGACTTCGTGATCGACGAGCGGCTGCGGGAGAAGGAGTTCGGCGTGCTCGACCGGCTGACCACCGCCGGCATCCATCAGGAATTCCCCGAACAGGCCGAGTTCCGTCGCCTGCTGGGCAAATTCTATCACCGGCCGCCGGGCGGCGAGAGCTGGTGCGACGTGATCCTGCGGCTGCGCAGCGCGCTCGACACCGTCAGCCTGCATCACGGCGGCCGGCGGGTGCTGATCGTCGGGCATCAGGTGGTGGTGCTGTGCCTGCGCTATCTGCTCGAGGGCCTGACGGAGGAGGACATCCTGCGCATCGACGCGGCCGGCGACGTCGCCAACTGCTCCGTCACCGAATACCGGTTCGATGCCCAGGCCGGGCCGCGCGGCGGGCTGCTGCTGCACCGCTACAACTTCGTCGCCCCGCTGGAGGAGGCCGGCGCCCCGGTCACCGCCGAGCCGGACGCCGCCATAGCCGCCCGCTGAAAGCCGCCTGCCGGGGGCCGACCGCAGAGGAGAGACGATTGATCGCCGCCAATGAGAATCCTGCTGCCGAGCCGCCCGTCGAAATCCCCGTCACCGACGATCTCCTGCGCGGCATGCCCCTGCCCCGGCCCGACGGAGACGGCGACAAGGAAGCCCGCGGCCGTGCGCTGGTGGTGGCCGGCAGCGTGCCGGTTCCGGGCGGCGCCCTGCTGGCCGGAATCGGCGTGTTGCGGGCAGGCGCCGGCAAGCTGCAGATCGCCACCGCCGCCAGCATCGCCCCCCATCTGGGACTCGCCCTGCCGGAAGCGTTGGTCGCCGGCCTGCCGGAGACCCCGGAGGGCGGAATCGCCGCCGGGTCGGCCGCGGCGTTGGCGGACCGCGCATCGCGCTGCGACACGGTGCTGATCGGCCCCGGCATGATGGACGAGGCGGCGGTGGCCGACCTGACGGCGGATCTGCTGACCCGCCTGGAGCCGGGCGACGGCGGGCCAAGGGTCGTGCTGGACGCCGGGGCGCTGGCCGGGCTGGGGCGCGACCCGGCGCCGCTGCACCGGCATGAAGGCCGCGTGGTCATCACCCCCCATGCCGGCGAGATGGCGGGGCTGCTGGGCTGCTCCCGGGAACAGGTGGAGGCCGATCCGCTCGGCACCGCAAGGCGGGCGGCGGCCCTGCTGAAGGCGGTGGTGGCGCTGAAGGGAAGCTGCACCCGGATCGTGGCGCCGGACGGCCGTGCCTGGGCCTATCGCGGCGGCACGGTCGGGCTGGCCACCTCCGGCTCCGGCGATACGCTGGCCGGGATCGTCACCGGCCTGCTGGCCCGCGGCGCCGGCCTCGAACAGGCCGCCATCTGGGGCGTCTACCTGCACGGCGAGGCCGGCAACCGGCTGTGCCGCCGCATCGGCCCGCTGGGATTCCTCGCCCGTGAACTGCTGGCGGAAATCCCGGCGGTGATGGCGGCGCTGGCGACAGGCCCGGACGGCGACTGACCTTCAGCGCACCGGTGCGGTGACGGGCGCGGCAACCGGGGCCGGGGGCGGGGCCGGAGCTTGGACCGGGGCCGGCGGCAGCGCCGGGGCGGCGGCGAGCGGGGTGCTGCGGCGCGGCTGGGACGGGGCCACCTCGGCGGACAGGACGGCATCGCGGTCGCGGCAGCGGTCGACCACCTTCTGGCCGCAGGCGACGAAGCCCAGATCCTTGTTCAGGCAGACCCGGACCTCCGACACGTCGCGGCGGGAGCAGATGACCGCCACGCCCTCGGCCGACAGGCCGGAATTGGCCTCCAGGAACAGGCGCTCAACCTGCGTCGCCGGCACGGTCGGGCCGGGAGCCTTCAACGGCTCCGGGATCGCCAGCTTGGCGGCGGCGGCGCGCAGCTTGGCGAAATAATCGGTGGCGTTCAGGCCGGAACAGGTCCCGTGCTTGCGCCATTCATGCATCATCAGCCCGACGCTGGGCATCACCGGCATGGTCTGGTCCACCACCGCCTTGGGCAGGTTGCGGTCGCGGGTGCAGGTGGCCGGATAGCTGCCGTCATTGTATTGCGGCCACAGGCCGTGGACGACGAAGCCGTATTTCCGGTCGCCGCACTGGTCGGGATCGGGGCCGTTCTTGTCGCGGGCGCAATAGGTCGGCGTCCAGGACAGCGACAGGACGTAATAGTCGAAATTGCCCGGCTCCGCCCGCCGCTGCGCCCAGGACGGGCTTGCGGCGAGAAGTCCGGCAACCATGACGGACAAGACGGTGGCGATTGCGCTTCTCATGGCGTGCCTCTTCACGAATATGCTTCCCTGCGTTGCATACCATGGAAGGAGGTTGCTGTCGCTGGGTCTCGACACCAGTATCACTCGGCACACTTCAGGGCGAACGCTTGCGCGTTCCGTCCCACCAGCGGGTATAGTGATCGGCATGTTCACCCTGTCCGCCCCGATGTTGCTGCGCGCCTACGCCGCCGGCATCTTCCCGATGGCCGAAAGCGCCGAATCGCGGGAACTCCATTGGTTCGACCCGGAACGCCGCGGCATCCTGCCGCTGGACGGTTTCCATGTGCCGCGCAGCCTGCGCAAGACGCTGCGCCGCTGCCCGTTCGAACTGCGCTTCGACAGCGCCTTCCGCGCGGTGATCGAGGGTTGCGCCGAATCGACGGAGGACCGGCCGAAGACCTGGATCAACGACGACATCGTCCGTCTCTACGGCGACCTGTTCGATGCCGGCTTCGCCCACAGCGTGGAATGCTGGCGCGACGGCCGGCTGGTCGGCGGGCTTTACGGCGTGGCGATCGGCGGCGCCTATTTCGGCGAAAGCATGTTCAGCCGCGAGACCGGCGCCAGCAAGGTGGCGCTGGCCCATCTGGTCGCCCGGCTGCGCGCCGCCGGCTTCGCCCTGCTCGACACCCAGTTCGTGACCGAGCATCTGAGCCGCTTCGGCGCCGTCGAGATCCCGCGCACCGAATACCGCCGCCGCCTCGCCGCCGCGATGGAGCGCAAGACCGACTTCCGCGGCGTCGACCAGCGGGCGGCGCTGGCGGACCTGCTGGACTCGGCGGTCCCTCCGCAGTGCTGACCCCGCTCCCGGCTGCCAGGGGGCTGCCAGGGGGTATGCCGGAAGCGTCGCCCCGCGGTCCTCCGCTACCACGCCCGATCCGTTGTGCGTCGCAGCGGCGACGGACATCCTCCGGTCATCCCGCCATGGCCGGAAGGCGCCGATGGGCTTTTGGAACATCTCCTGCCGAACCTGGATTTTGCCGGCCCTGACGATCGTCCTGGCCGGCCTCCTGATCGGTGCACCGTTGCTGGTGCTGAACGGCTTCCCGCTGACCTTCGATGATACGCCGGGCTATCTGGAGCCGGCCTTCAACATCCTGCACCGCATGGCCCAGCCGGCCTGGACACCCCCGCCGGACCCGTCCTCCCACGGCCAGCCGTCGCCCAACATCTTCTTCCTGCGCCCCTTCGGCTACATGCTGTTCCTGCTGCCCTTCGCCGGCGGCTGGGGGGTGTGGCTGATCCCGGTCGGCCAGGGAATCCTGGCGGCGGCGGTCCTGCGCGCGGCCCTGACCGCAGCCGGGGCGCCGGATCGGCCGGGGCTTTTCCTCGGCATCGCCGCGGTACTGGGGCTGACCACCAGCCTGTCGCTGCACGCCGCGACGATCATGCCGGATTTCCTGACCGGGCTGGCGATCCTGCTGGTCTATGTCGTCGTCATGCGCTGGCCGGCACTGACCATCGCGCAGCGGCTGCTGACCGTTGCGGCGCTCACCGGCATGATCGTCTCCCATCTCAGCCATCTGGCGATTCTGGGCGGGACGATCGTCCTGCTCGGGCTTTGGGCATTGCAGCATGACCGCGGGATGCTGCGGTCGCTGGCCTGGGGCGTGCTGCTGCCGATGGTGCTGGCGGTCGGGCTGCTCGGCGCCTCCAACCTGCTGACCGCCGGCCGGGCGGTGCTCTCGGAAAGCTCCCCCGTCTTCCTGCTGGCCCGGCTGATCGGCGACGGACCGGCCCGCGACTATCTGGCCGAGGCTTGCCAGAGCCACGATTACCTGCTGTGCGGCAGCCTGGACACGCTGGGCCGCAGCGCACCGGGCTACGTCACCTCCGACTATTTCCTCTGGCACCCCGACGGCGCCCGCCGCCGCTTCGGCGACCAGCCGCGCTTCGTGGCCGAGGCGGCGGAGATCGCCCACGCCACCATCGCCAGCCGGCCGGCCGCGGTCGCCGAACATGGGCTGGCCAACGCCGCCGGCCAATTCCTGAAGGTCCAGCCGGACGAAACCCTCGACGATCCGGTCAAACCGCTGACCCGCCGGCTGTTCAGCCGCTTTCCCCAACCGGTCTATGCGGCCTTCGAACAGTCGCTGCAGGCGCAACAGCGCTTCCCCCGCGACGGGCTGGCCGTGGTCCAGGACCTGTCCCTGTCGCTCGGCGTGCTGGGGCTCGCCACCCTGGGCTTGAGCCGCTGGCGGCGGGTCGACGGCCGGGTGCGGATGCTGCTCCTGGTGATCGGGCTGGGACTGGCGCTGAACGCCGTCGTCACCGGCGGCCTGTCGGCGGTCCACGACCGCTATCAGAACCGCGTCATCTGGCTGGTGCCCTTCGCGGCGCTGGTGCTGATGGCGACGGCGCGCAGCCCGGACGCGCTGCCCGCCCGCCGGAGGGGAGGTGCGGGGCCCGGTCAGCCGGCCGGGTGGAACACCCCGCCACGCATGGGCACCGGAACTCCGGTGGTCGCGGGCAGGCTGAGCGGCAGCCCCAACCTGCTGCGCAAGGCGAGGTAGCCGAAGGCCTGCGCCTCCAGCGCGTCGCCGTCCCAGCCGACGAGGTCGACCGGGTCGACGGGCACGCCCAGCCGGTCGGCCAGCATCGCCATCAGCGTGGCATTGTGCCGCCCGCCGCCGCAGACCAGCCAGCGCACCGGCGGGGCCGGCAGATGGGGCACGACGCGGGCGACCGATTCCGCGGTGAAGGCGGTCAGGGTGGCGGCTCCGTCCTGCGGCGACAGGGGCGGCGACGCGGCGGTCACCGGTGCCGGGTCGAAGGCGTCGCGGTCCAGCGACTTTGGCGCCGGCCGGCTGAAATAGGGATGGGTCATCAGGACGGCCAGCGCCTCGCCGTCCACCCGGCCGGCCGCCGCCAGCGCACCGCCGGCATCGAATCGGCCGAGCCCGTGGCGCAGCACCCAATCGTCGATCAGGGCGTTGCCCGGCCCGGTGTCGCAGGCGACCACATCCGCCTCTCCGTCGCTCTCCGCCGGGTCGGAAGCGATCCAACTGACATTGGCGACGCCGCCGATGTTGAGCACGGCAAGCGGACGCGGCAACCCATGCGCCAATGCCCGGTGGAACAGCGGCACCAGCGGCGCCCCCTGCCCGCCCGCGGCGACGTCGGCGCTGCGGAAATCGCCGACCACGGCGATGCCGGTCGCGGCGGCCAGGCGGGCGCCGTCGCCGATCTGCCGGGTGAGGCGCCGGTCCGGATCATGGTGGATGGTGTGGCCGTGGAAGCCGATCAGCTCGACCTCGGCCGGGGCGACGCCCGCCTGATCCAGCAGTCGGCGCACCGCATCGGCATGGGCGTCCGTCAGCTCGCGTTCGACCTCCGCCACCGTCCCCCCGCCGTCCGTGCGGCCGAGACAACCGCGCAGCCGGGCACGGAAGCCGTCGTCATAGGGGATGGTCAGGAAGTCCAACGCCTCGACACGATCGCGACCGTCGGTGCGCAGCAAAGCGGCGTCGATGCCGTCCATCGACGTTCCGCTCATCAGGCCGACGACCGTGCGCAGCCCATCCGTCGCTTCCATCATCCGTTCCGCATCCGCTGTGACGATGCGGCAGTCTATAGCCTCCCGCGTTCAATAAGAAACGCAGGAGGTCATAGACCCTCGTTTGGCGACCCGATTTGGCTCAGCTGAGCCAGAGCTGCAGCATCAGCCGCTCGCGGCTGACCGGCGGGGTGGCGCGGTGGTAGCAGGAGGTGTCCTCGATGAAGCCGGTGCCGGCCGGTCCCTCCACCACCAGGATGCGGTCGCGGGCGAAGCGGGTGAACAGCTCCTCGTCGCGGGCGTTGGCGGAGCCCAGCAGCATGCGCAGCGACTTGCCGTGGTGGCTGCCGCGGACCAGCGCATGCTCTCCCGCCCCCGGCCCGACATCGGTCAGGTAGAACTGCGCCGAACAGAAATGGAAGTCGTGGACGTCGTAATGCCAGTCGATGGTCTGGCCCAGCTGGCGCCGCTCATCGTCGGTGGCGTCGGTGACGAAGCTCCAGAACAGGCGCGGGATGATCTTGGTGGGGGCAAAGCCCAGGAAGGCCCCGGCGCACTCCATCAGCAACGGGTCGCGGCAGACCCGCCGCACCGCCGGGCAGTCCAGCGGATCGGGGACGATGCCCATCACCGCGGGCGACCCATCCTCCAAGCGGCCCTTGCGGACGTCGTGGCGATAGAAGGTGCGGTCGTCGCGCAGCCGCCGCTGCAGGGGGGAGTGGGTGGCGAACTCGACCATCTCCTCCACCATCGACCAGGGCAGGTCGAAACCAAGGGCGATCGAGTCGCGCCGCAGGTCGGCCAGCGCGCGGTCCGCCGTCTGGCCCGCGAACAGGGTGGCCGGAAGCGGAGGCAAGGCGATGGGCGGACCGGCCGGCGCCCGCTGCCGCGACCGCGGGGAGAGGCGGCGCAGGGCGCTGTAGCCCCGCCGGACCGATTCGAAACGGCCCAGCGCATAGTGAAGCTCTCCGGCGACGAGGCGCCGGGCGATGTTCGCAACGTTCATGGCATGTGCATCCCTGGGGCAGCCGAAGGACCAAAACCGCGGCGGGTTGCGCGGCCTCTGATGCGGGAATGCACGAAGTGTAGGCAGGTTTGGGGTGATTCTAAAAATACCCTTCGGGCGTAAACCCACACGCCACGAGAATAACCGGGCCGGCAGGACACCCTTCCCGTCCGGTCCATGCCGGGAGAAAAAGGTATCCCACCCTCCCGTTGGAGGTTACAGCCCCTGCACGGCCTTCAGCACCGCAGCGACATGGCCGGTGACCTTCACCTTGCGCCAGACGTTGCGGACGACGCCGTCCTTGTCGATCAGGAAGGTGGCACGGTCGATACCCATGTACTTACGCCCGTACATGCTCTTTTCAACCCAGGTGCCGTAAGCCTCGCACACGCTGCCGTCGGTGTCCGACGCCAGGGGAAAGGTCAGCTCGTGCTTGGCCTTGAACTTGTCGTGGCTGGCGACGCTGTCCTTGGAGATGCCGACCACCACCGCATCGACGGCGGAGAAGTCGGGCAGCTGGTCACGGAAGCCGCAGGCTTCCGAGGTGCAGCCCGACGTGTCGTCCTTCGGGTAGAAATACAGGATCACCGGCTTGCCGCGCAGGGCCGACAGCGTGATGCTGCCCCCGCCGTCGGTCGGCATGGTGAAATCCGGGGCGGGCGATCCGACGTCTACGGTCATGGCTGCTCGACTATCCTTCTTCTTGCCGGCAAAGGGAACGAGCCCTCAGGCCGGCGGCTTGTTGGTGTTGGGCGGGGCGACATGGCCCGCCGGTTCCTCGACCAGGGCCTTGAAATGGCCGTGGGCGCGGGCGGCGACGGCACGGATTCTGCGGTCGAGTTCGGGGAAGTCAACAGTGCCCGGCTCACGCTCGTCGGGAAAGGCGGCGCGGACAAGCCCGGCCAGCAGGCTGGGCGACACCTGGTTGGGGTCGAGCACGCCCGCCGTGGTGAGCCGCAGGAAGCCCTGCACCCGCCGCCACAGCCGCAACGTCGACTCCAAATCCTCCGCCACCTCCGGCGTCAGCGCACCGGTGCGGTCGGCGCACTGCAGTGCCTTCGCGGTGCCGATGTGCAGGATGTCCGGCCGCTCGTGGGCGAAGCGCAGCTGCAGGTACTGGGCGATGAACTCGATGTCGATCAGGCCGCCGCGGGCGTATTTGACGTTCCAGACATTGGTCGTCCCGAACTCCTTCTCGATCCGCCGCCGCATGTCGGCGACGTCCCACAGCAGCCGGTCGGCGTCGCGGGGGGCCGTCAGCACCGCGCGGATCGCCGCCGACACCCGGTCCGCCAGCCCGGCATCGCCGCCGATCACCCGGGCGCGGGTCAGCGCCATATGCTCCCAGGTCCAGGCGTCGGTCGCCTGATACTTGACGAAGGCGTCCAGCGAGGTGGCGAGCGGCCCGGCATTGCCGGACGGGCGCAGCCGCATGTCCACCTCATAGAGCCGGCCGTCGCCCATCGGTGCGGTGACCGCGTTGGTCAGGCGCTGGGTCAGCTTGATGTAATATTCGTTGGGCGACAGTGGCTTGGCCCCATCGGACAGGGAGGGGCCCGACAGGCGCGGGCCCCCGCCCCCCCCTTGGCCGGGCGCCACGTCGTAGATGACGATCAGGTCGATATCCGACGTGATCGTCAGCTGCCGGCTGCCCAGCTTCCCCATCGCCGCCACCACCCAGGCGCCGCCGGGAATGCGGCCGTGGCGCTGGGCGAACTCCTCCTCCACCCGGCGGGCGAGGTCGGGAACGACGAGGTCGGCGAGGTCGGCGAGGAAGGCGCCGCAGCGGTCGCCGTCGGTGATGCCGCGCAGGATATGCACCCCGGCGCGGAAGCGCTGGTCGTTGGTCCAGCGCCGCGACAGGGTCAGCGCATCCTCGAAGTCGCGGGCCGGCGCCATCACGCGGGCATGGTCGTCGGCCAGCCCGTCCTCCTTGCCCGGCAGCGGGTCGAAGAAGTCCGGCGACAGCACGGCGTCCAGCAGCGAGGGGTTGCGCGACAGCGTCTTCGCCATCTCTGGCGCGATGCCCATGATCTCCGCCACCAGCTCCAACAGCCAGGGGTTGGCGACGAACAGGGAGAACAGCCCGACGCCGGCCGGCAGCTTGCCCAGGAAATCGTCGAAGTTCATCAGCGCCGAATCGGGCGCCGGCGTCTTGGTCAGCGCGCTCAGCAGGGCCGGCGTCAGCTCCGTCAGCAGCTCCCGCGCCCGGCCCGACCGGGTGGCGCGGTAGCGGCCGCGGTGCCAGGCCGACACCACGCTGATGACGCGCGCCGGATCGGCGAAGCCCATGCCCGCCAGCGTCTCCACCGTGCCGGGATCGGGATCGGTGCCGGTGAAGACCAGATTGCCCGGGCCGGAGAGCGACGGCGCCTCCTCGAACAGCTCGGCGTAGCGGTCCTCCACCTGCCCCAGCGTCGCCAGCAGCTCCGCCCGGAAGTCGGCGGGGTCGCCGTAGCCGAGGAAGGTCGCCAGATGCGCCACCCCGACATCGTCGGCGGGAATACGGTGGGTCTGCTGGTCGTCGATCATCTGGATGCGATGTTCGACACGGCGCAGGAAATGATAGGCCCCGGCAAGCTCCTCCACCGTCTGCGGCGGCACCCGGCCGACATCGCGCAGCGCCTCGTTCGCCATCAGGGTCGGGGCGATGCGCACGCGCGGATCGCGCCCGCCGAAGATCAGCTGCTGGGTCTGGGCGAAGAACTCGATCTCGCGGATGCCGCCACGGCCGACCTTGACGTCGTGGCCGTTGACCGTCACCTCGCGGTGGCCCTTATGGGCGTTGATCTGGCGCTTGATCGAATGGATGTCCTGGATGGCGGCGAAGTCCAGGTTGCGGCGCCAGACGAAGGGCTCCAGGAAGCGGATGAAGGCGGCCCCCGCCTCCGGATCGCCGGCGATCGGGCGGGCCTTGATCATCGCCGCGCGTTCCCAGTTCTGGCCGACGCTGCCGTAATAAATTTCGGCTGCCGAGACGGAAACCGCCAGAGGCGTGGCGCCGGGATCCGGCCTAAGCCGAAGGTCTGTGCGGAAGACGTAGCCGTCCTTGGTCCGTTCATCCATAATGCGGACAAGATCGCGTGCGAGCCTGATGAAGGTTCGCGCGAGGTTGTCCGGCTGGGGCGTCTGCACAACAGCGTCGTCGTACAGGACGATCAGGTCGATGTCGCTGGAATAGTTGAGTTCGCGCCCGCCAAGCTTACCCATGCCCAAAACGATCAGGCCCGAACCGACCCACGGTCGCTGCGGATCCGGCAGCGTCAGCGTCCCCGCCTCCCCGGCGCGGCGCAGCAGGAAATTCGCGGCCAGCTGCACCCCCGTCTCCGCCAGTTCCGACAGGGCGCCGGTGACGCGGAACAGCGGCCATGCCCCGGCGATGTCGGCCAGCCCGATCAGCAGCGCCGCCCGCCGCTTCGCGACCCGCAAGCCCGCCATCAGCCGGTCCATCGACTTTTCCTCGTCATGCTCGGCATGGAGGGAGGCGATCAGCGCCGCGAAACTGGCGTCGAACCCCTCCTCCATCACCCGGCGGACGAAGGGCAGCTCCCGCGTCAGGCTGTGGCCGAGATACGGGCTGTTGCCGCACACCGCCTCGACCAGCGCCCGGCCGGATTCCGAATCGGCGAAGACCTCCGCCCAGGCGCGGGTTTCCGGCTCCGCCGTGGCGGCCTGCTGGCGCCAGCGCTCCATTCCCAGCGCCGCCTGCGCGGTGTCGAAGGGCTTCGGCAAAGGATTTGAGAACGCGATGGGGCTGGACATAACGGCGGTCTTTCCTGCTCAAATCATGGGCAGAAAGCTGCACGTGTCGGACGGGAAGGTCAATCGGGCCGATTCGCACGAATCTCCGTCACCCCCCTCTCCCCCCCGGGGAGAGGGTCGGGGTGAGGGGGATGCACTGCGTGGCGTTATTGGAAGAGCCGGCGCACGGCATTCCTTGAAGATCCTCGCCACGTTCCCCCCTCACCCTAACCCTCTCCCCGCTTTCGGCGGACCACAGGTCCGCCTGTCGCGTCAGCGCAAACTTCGTTTGCGCGAGAGCGGGGGGGAGAGGGAATTGTGTCGCTCCACCCAGGCCGGTGCCCGATGATCCGGCGCACGGCGAAGATCCTCGGCCTGACGCTGACCGGCGTCACGGCGGTGGCCCTGGCGGCCGGCGGGCTGTTCGCCTGGCGGCTGTCGCAGGGGCCGATCGCGCTCGATCCGCTGATCCCCTATGTCGAGCAGGCGCTGAGCGACCGCGACGGCCGGTTCCGCATCGATGTCGGTGAACTGCTCCTGTCGCTGGAGAACGAGGACGGGCTCGACAATGCCGGCGGCCGCCGCCTCGACCTGCGCGCCCGCCGGGTGCAGGCGCTGAACGCCGATGGGACGGAACTGGCCGCGGTGCCGGAGATGGGCATCGGCTTCTCCATCCCGGCCCTGCTGCGCGGAACCCTGTCGCCGACCCGTCTGGATCTGGTCCGGCCGCGCCTGTCGATCCTGCGCCGGGCCGACGGCAGCCTCGCCTTCGACGTGCGGTCCGACGCCGAATCCACGCGCAAGTCCGATGACGGCAGCCCCGACCTTGTGGACGAGGCGCTGGAAAGCCTGCGCCGCCCGCCCGACATCGACCGGCCGCTGGGACTGCTGCGCCGGCTGTCGGTGGTGGGCGCCGACCTGCGGGTCGAGAACCGCATGCTCGATCTGTCATGGCACGCCACGCGCGCCGACATCGTGCTGACCCGCGACGCCCAGGGCGCCCAGGCCCGCGCCCGCGTGACGCTGGATCTCGGCGGGGACGGGACGGAGCCGTCGCGCGCGGCGACCGTCGCCGCCACCGGCCATTACAACATCGCCGACGCCACCACCGACGTGACGCTGTCCGTCGATGGGCTGGAACCGGCGGCACTGGCGGAGGTCGGGCCGGCTCTGGCACCGCTGTCGGCGGTGAAGCTGCCGTTGTCCGGCACGGTTGCGGCACGGCTCGATGCCCGGTTCGAACCCATGACCGTCGGCCTCGACCTGCGCGGCGGCAGCGGCAGCGTCGCCCTGCCCTCCCTGTGGCAGGAACCGCTCGCCGTGCAGAGCCTGGAACTGCGCGGCGGCCTGGACGTACCGGGCCGGCGGCTGCGCGTCGACGACCTGTCGCTGAAGGCGACCCCTCCGGGTGCCGCCGGGCCGTTGGCGCTGAGCGGCCGGGGCGACCTGACCGAGACCGACCATGGCCGGGACCTCCAGGCCAGCCTGTCGCTGACCGCCGGCGGCCGGACCGCCAGGCTGGAGCTGTCGGGCCGGCAGGGACCGGAAAAGGACGGCCGCGCGACCGCACGGCTGACCGGCTTCACCCCCGCCACCGTCGCCGGCCTCGCCCCGCTGCTGGCACCGCTGAAGGCCGCGGACCTGCCGCTGTCGGGAACGGCGGAGGTCAGCTTCGATCGCTCGCTGCAGCCGACCGGCGGCAAGGCGGATATCGAAGCCGGCCGTGGCCGGCTGCTGCGGCCCGACCTGTTCGAGGGGCCGCTGCCGGTGGAGTCGGCGCGGCTGCGCCTGCATGGCGACCGCGACCGCATCGAGCTAGACGGTCTGACTGCGGTGCTGGGCGAGGCCGGCGGGCCGCAGCCCCGGGTGGAGGCCAGCGCCACCGCGCTGCGCCAGGGCGACCGCATGGCGGTGGAGGCGCGGGCCGCCGCCCGCGGGGTGGCGCTGGACGAGTTGCGCCGCTATTGGCCGAAGGTCGCCGGCCCCAACGCACGCGAATGGGTGACCCGGAACCTCTCCCACGGAACGGTGACGGAGGCGCGGGCCGAAGCGGCGCTGTCGGTACCCCTTGACGGGTCGGGGCCGACCGAGCAGACGCGCTTCCTGGCCACCATGGCCGGGGAAGACATCAGCGTCCGCTATTTCCACGACCTGACGCCGGTCACCGGCGCCGGGGTGGAGGCGACGACCGACGGCAAGACCTTCACCGTCCTGACCAAGGGCGGACGGATCGCCGACCCGAAGTCGGGCGACATTGAGATCGGCGACGGCAAGGTGGTGATCGGCGGGCTGGATGTCGGCAAGGAGACGATGGACATCCGCCTGCCGATCCAGGGACCGGTGCGCTCCATCCTGACCCTGATCGACATGCCGCCGCTCGGCTATCCGACCAAACTGGAGATGGACCCGAAGCGCACCCAGGGCAATGCCGAGGCGCAGCTGCATTTCGCCTTCCCCCTGCTGGCCGACCTGAAGGTCGAGCAGCTGGAACTGGACGTGACCGGCAAGCTGCACAAGGTGGCGGTGGAAAAGGTGGCGGCCGGGCTGAACGCCACCGAGGGCGAGCTGGCTCTGGCGCTCGACCTCAAGGCGATGCAGATCAAGGGCGCCACCAAGCTGGACGGCATCCCGGTCACCGTCGACTGGAACGAGTCCTTCGACAGCGCGGCAAAGGGTCCGCGCACCCGCATCGCGGTGAAGGGCGACGCCACCGCCGACGACCTGCGCGCCCACGGCATCGACCTGGAGGACCGGCTGCAGGGTCCCTTCGGTGCCGACATCCTGTTCACCGTGGACCGCAAGCACAAGCTGCTGTTGAACGCCATCCTGAACCTGGAAAAGACCCGGCTGTCGATCGGCGAGCTGGGCTGGGCCAAGCCTCCGGGCAAGCCCGGCACCGGCAAGCTGACGCTGGAGTTCGACAAGGACCGTCCCACCCGGATCAGCAACCTGACGATCGATGCCGGCGGGCTGAAGAGCGTCGCCAACCTGGAGCTGGCCGACGGCGGCAAGCGGGTGGCACGGGTGCAGGCCCCCAGCTTCAAGCTGGGCCAGACCGACCTGCGCGCCGACCTGACCGTGCTGCCCCCGGCCAAGCCCGGCGGCCCGTCCGGGGGCTATGCCGGGACCATCTCCGGCGCCAGCCTGGATGCCCGCGGCCTGACCGGCAAGACGCCGTCCGGCGAGGGGGCCGTCACGCCGCCGCCCAAGAAGCCGCCGTCACCCACCGACGACGGCCGCAAGACCCCGCTGGACGTCGCCATCAAGTTCGATTCGGTGGTGTTCGGCGACGGCCGGCGGCTGCGGCAGGTCGCCGGGTCGCTGCGGCGGGACGCCACCGCCTGGACCCTGCTGGACGTCACCGGACGCAGCGAGGGCGGCGGCGTGTCGATGAAATGGCGGCCGGGGCCGCAGGGGATCTACGATCTCGCGATCACCGCCGAGGATCTGGGCTCCGCCCTGCAGGCGATGGACCTCAACGACCGCATGCGCGGCGGCCGGCTGAGCCTGACCGGCCGGTCAGCGGAGCCGCGGGCCGACGCCGCCATCGCCGGCAAGGTGGAAATCCGCGATTACACGCTGATCGACGTTCCGGCATTGGCCCGCATCCTGAACGCCATCTCGCCGTCGGGCTTCGCCGAACTGCTGGGCGGCGGCAAGGGCATCGCTTTCGGCCGCATGTCGGCGGACTTCCGCAAGGAAGGCCGGCTCTTGACGCTGAAGGACCTGCGCACCTCCGGCTCGGCGCTGGGCCTGACGCTGGAGGGCCAGATCGACCTGGAGACGGAGACCGCCAACCTGCAGGGCACCATCGTCCCGGTCTATGGCCTGAACCGCCTGATCGGCCAGATCCCGCTGCTGGGCGACGTGCTGAGCGGCGGCGAGGGCCAGGGCATCTTCTCCGCCACCTGGCATGTCCAGGGACCGCTGTCCGATCCCGACGTCTCGGTCAACCCGCTGGCGGTGCTGGCCCCGGGATTCCTGCGCAACCTGTTCTTCCTGGGCGGCGACGGGACGCCGACGCCGGACACCAAGCCGCCGCCGGAATCGCACATGCGGTGAGGAGGATGGACGCCGGCAGTCCGGCCGGCGCCCATCCCTCATCGATCCTTTACCCCACCTTCACCAGCGCATGCCGCTTCTTGCCGGCGCTGAGCTTGACGACGCCGTCGACGTTCAGGTCCGCCACCGTCGCCTTGACCGTCTCGTCGGCGATCGACCCATCGTTCAGCTTGGCGCCGCCGCCCTTGATCAGGCGGCGTGCCTCGCCCTTCGACGCGGCCAGCCCGGCCGACACCAGCAGGTCGACCACCGGAATACCGGCTTCCAGCTCGGCGCGGGCGACCTCGATGCTGGGCAGCCCCTCGGCCGCGGCTCCTTCCTCGAAAGCGCGGCGCGCGGTCTCGGCGGCCTCCAGAGCGGCGTCCTCGCCGTGGGCGAGCTTGGTCACCTCGTTGGCGAGGATCTTCTTGGCCTCGTTGATCTCGGCGCCCTGCAGGCTTTCCAGCCGGGCGACCTCGTCCAGCGGCAGTTCGGTGTAGAGGCGCAGGAAGCGGCCGACGTCGGCATCCTCGGTGTTGCGCCAGTACTGCCAGAAATCATAGCTGCCGAGCTTGTCGGCGGTCAGCCACACCGCGCCCGCCGCCGTCTTGCCCATCTTGGCGCCCGACGAGGTGGTCAGCAGCGGCGTGGTCAGGCCGAACAGCTCCGCCCCGTCGGTGCGGCGGCCGAGTTCGACGCCGTTGACGATGTTGCCCCACTGGTCCGACCCGCCCATCTGCAAGCTGCAGCCATGGCGCCGCTTCAGCTCCACGAAGTCGTAGGCCTGGAGGATCATGTAGTTGAATTCCAGGAAGGTCAGCGGCTGCTCGCGATCCAGCCGCAGCTTGACCGATTCGAAGCTCATCATCCGGTTGATGGTGAAATGGCGGCCGATGTCGCGCAGCAGCGGGATGTATTTCAGCTCGTCCAGCCAGTCGGCGTTGTTCGCCATCACCGCGTCGGTCGGCCCGTCCCCGAAGGTCAGGTAACGGCCGAAGATGCGCTTGATGCCCGCCATGTTGCCGGCGATAACCTCGTCGGTCAGCAGCTGGCGCGCCTCGTCCTTGCCGGACGGATCGCCGATCTTGGTGGTGCCGCCGCCCATCAGGACGATCGGCTTGTGCCCGGTCTTCTGCAGCCAGCGCAGCATCATGATCGGCAGCAGGCTGCCGACATGCAAGGAATCGGCGGTGCAGTCGAAGCCGATATAGGCGACGATCGGCCCCTTCGTCGCACGCTCGTCCAGCGTGGCGAAATCGGTGCACTGGTGGATGAACCCGCGATCCTGAAGGGTGCGCAGGAACTCCGAGGAGGCCGAGGAGGTGGTCGTCGTCATGGCCGCAATCCGGCAGTCGTTGGAAAGAAGGGCGAGGCAGGGTCGGAGAAATCCCGCGGTCTGTTAGCACGGAACGGCCCCTGCCTCAATGCGGCGGCCCGGAAAGCGGACCCTGCACCGGTCCGTCTCCTCTCCAAGCATCGCTCCGGGGCGGCAAGTCAAATCCGATGCCATACCCCGTCGTATTTGCGAAGACTTCGCATCGGTGCAGTTGACATCGATTCTCAATGAAGACCGGGAGGCCTGCCTGTATTCCAGGCAATCGCCATCCCGTCCTATTGATAGTGACTATCAACTACATCTCTAATTTTCCGGGAGTTTTTTATTGTCGGAGTCCTTCCCCTGTGCCATGGTGCGACAAATCGTCTATTTCGGAGGATCGGCCATGCAAGGCGATCAAGGTGTCCTGGACCGTTTGAACAAGCTGCTCACCGGCGAACTGAGCGCCGCCGACCAGTACCTCTCCCATGCGCGCAGCATGGAGGACATGGGCCTCAAGGCGATGAGCGAGCGCATCTCGCACGAGCGGGTCGAAGAACTGGAGCATGCCGACAAGCTGATCCGCCGCATCCTGTTCCTGGAGGGCACGGCCGACGTCGCCAGCCGCGACCCGCTGCACATCGGCAAGACCGTGCCGGAGATGCTGCGCAACGACCTGAACCTGGAATATGAGGTGGTGGCCGCCCTGAAGGAGGCAATCGCCTATTGCGAGCAGGTGAAGGATTACGACACCCGCCGCATCCTGCTGGAACTGCTGGTCGACACCGAAGAAGACCATGCGCATTGGCTGGAGCAGCAGCTCGGCCTGATCGACATGCTCGGCCTGCAGAATTACCTGCAGTCGGCCATGGGCGGCTTCCCGAGCTGAGCGGAGGACGGATCATGAAAGGCAACAGCGACGTCATCGCCCAGCTTCAGATCGTCCTGAAGGACCAGCTGACGCAGATCAACCAGTATTTCCTGCACGCCCGCATGCTGAAGAACTGGGGCGTCAAGGCGCTGGGCAAGTGGGAGTACCACGCCTCCATCGAAGTGATGAAGAGCGCGGACGAGATCATCGAACGCATCCTGTTCATCGAGGCGATCCCCAACCTCCAGGATCTCGGCAAGCTGCACATCGGCGAGGATGTGCCGGAGATCCTGTCCAGCGACCTCGCCGCCGAACAGGAGGCCCGCGACCGCATCGCCGTCGCCATCGCGGTGTGCGAGGACAAGGCCGACTACGTGTCGCGCGACGAATTGTCCGAGTTGCTGGAAGAATCGGAAGAGCGCATCGACTATCTGGAAACCCAGCTGAGCCTGATCGGCGACATCGGCTTGGCGAACTACATCCAGTCGGCGATGGGCGAGTTCAAGGACTGAGTGGTTGGAGTCTTGCGGCGTTAGCCCCCCACCCTGACCCTCCCCCGCTGGGCGGAGGAGGGAATTTCGACCTTTGCCGGCGTTCGGCGGGAGTCCCTCCCCCGCCCAGCGGGGGAGGCTAGGTGGGGGCAAACGCCGGCCAACCCCTCCCCCTCAAACCCGGCCCAGAATTTCCTCGGCAAGCGCCTGCATCTCGACCGCCGCCTGGGTCTTGCGCGCGGCTTCCGTCACCGACAGCCCGGTCATCAGCGTCCCGGCATAGGCGGTGCGGTTGCCGACCTGGGCCCTTGCCAGTTCCACCGCCGGCGGGGCGACCAGCTCATGCACCTTGCCGACCAGTTCGTCGGCGATGCGGGCGCGCGGCGGCACGCGGTTCAGCACCAGCAGCAGACGGCGCTTCTCCTGCGCCGCCAGATCGATGGTCGGATGGACCGCCCACAAATCCATCGGACTCGGCTGCACCGGCGCCACCACCAGCGTGGCGGCACGGACGGCGATGCGTGCTTCCGTCTGGGCATGGGGCGGGCTGTCGACCACCACGATGTCGTGGCTGCGCGCCAGCTTCTCCACCTCGGCCTGGGTGCGCCAGCCGGTGATCTGCACATGGGTGAAGCCGGGCTGGCCGCCGGTCGCCTCCGAGCGCACGGCGTGCCAGCGGGTCAGGCTGCCCTGCGGATCGATGTCGACGGTGGCGACCTTGTATCCAAGCTGCGCCCAGGCGATGGCGAGATGGGCTGCCAGCGTGGTCTTGCCGGCGCCGCCTTTCTGCTGCGCCACGGTGAAGACCTTGCCCGTCATGCCCGCACCCATCATGTTGTGTTCTGTGATTGCGCATCCCCCTCATAACCTTCGGCATGGCACCGGTGCAACCGCGCGAATTGACACCGGTGCCGCAGGCTCTAGAAAGATGCCGTGACCGACCATTCCGCATCCGATACCGGTGAAAAGCGCCCGGCGCTGATCCCGGCCACCGCCGCCGGCATCGCCCGCGCGGGCGAATTGCTGCGCGCCGGCCGTCTGGTCGCCTTTCCGACCGAGACGGTCTATGGGCTGGGCGCCGACGCCACCGACGACCGCGCCGTTGCCGCCATCTTCGCCGCCAAGGGCCGGCCGCAGTTCAACCCGCTGATCGCCCACGTCCCCGATCTGGCGTCCGCCCAGTCCTGGGGCCTGTTCGACGACCGCGCCCATGATCTGGCGACGCAGTTCTGGCCCGGCCCGCTGACCATGGTCGTGCCGCGCCCGGCCAACTCGGCCCTCTCGCTGCTGGTCAGTGCCGGGCTGGACAGCATCGCCATCCGGGTTCCCGGCCATCCGGTCGCCCAAGCCATCCTGCGCGCCGCCGGCAAGCCGATCGCCGCCCCCAGCGCCAACCGCTCCGGCGCCGTCAGCCCGACCACACCCCATCATGTGCTGGAAAGCCTGGGCGACCGGGTCGACGCCATCGTCACCGGCGGCAAATGCATGGTCGGCGTCGAGTCCACCGTCATCGACCTGACCGGTCCGGAGGCGGTGCTGCTGCGCCCCGGCGCCGTGCTGCCCGACGAGATGGAGCGGCTGATCGGCCCGGTCCGCCTGTCGGCCGGCGATCCGACCGCGCCCAAGTCGCCGGGCCAGCTGGAAAGCCACTATGCCCCCAACGCCGCGGTCCGCCTGAACGCGTCGGCGGCGGAAGAGGACGAGGCCTTCCTGACCTTCGGCCCCGACCGCTTCGTCTTCGGCGGCACCACCCGGCTGAACCTGAGCCTGGAAGGCGACCTGAACGAGGCCGCCGCCAACCTGTTCTCCCACCTGCGCAACCTCGACCAGAGCGGGGCAAGGCGCATCGCCGTGATGCCGATCCCGGAGGTCGGGCTCGGGCTGGCGATCAACGACCGCCTGCGCCGGGCGGCGGCCCCGCGGGGATGAGGGCATCGCCGGCCTCCGCCCTGATCCAGCGGAGAAAGGCGGCCACCGCCGGCTTTTCCTCCACCCCGCCAGGATAGATGAGGTGATAGGCGAGGCCGTTCGACAGACGTTGGTCGAACAAGACGATAAGACGCCCCGCCGCGAGATCGTCCACGGCAAAACGGTGCCGGACCAGCGCTATCCCCAATCCGGCCTTGGCAGCCTCCATCACGCCGTTGCCATCGGCGAAGACCGGCCCGTGACCTGCGCCCGCATCCGGCACGCCGGCGGCTCGGAACCAGAGCGCCCAGTCCCCGCGGTGCTCGTCATGCAAAAGCCGGTGAGCCGCTGGCCCCCCTGCCGGATCGGCCGCCAGATCGGCTGCCAGATCGGCCGGATGCCGAACCGGCGGCGCGGCGCGCAGATAGTCGGGGCTGCACACCGCAACCAACTCGTCGTCGATCAACCGCTCGGCACATAGACCTTCGTAGGCGCCCAGACCGTGACGCACGGCGACGTCGACGCGGTCCTGCGCGAAATCGACAAGCCGGTTGGTAACCCCGATCCGGACATCGATCCCGGGCGCAGCGGCCTCGAACCGCGGCAGACGCGGAACCAGCCATTGCACGGCGAAGGCCGGAGTGCAGGACAGCGTCAGTTCCGGCCTGCGGAGCCCCGCCGTGAGTTCGGCGGTCGCGTCCCGGATCAGGCGGAAGGCGGTCCGGATGGCTGCATGATAGGCCGCCCCCTCGGCGGTCAAGGCGAGGCTGCGCGGCTTGCGTTCGAACAGCCGCAAGCCGAGCGCCGTTTCCAGCTCCTTGACCTGGAGGCTGACCGCGCCCGGCGTGACGTTCAGCTCCCGCGCGGCAAGCGTCATGCTGAGGTGACGCGCGGTCGCTTCGAAGGCGCGCAGGCCGGCAAGCGGGGGCAGAGAAGGCGCCATGATTTAGAAAATCTCACCCGTATGCGGAAAAAGGCTCGTTTGTACGATATCGGGGCTGGAGGCTAATTTTAGCTCAGCTCGATCGAGCGGGAAAGGCCAGCCAATGGCGGGATCGTGTGGGTCAAGCCCGATCATGGAGCGGGCACCCGAAACATCCATTTCGGCGGCGATGGCAATTCCACCGCAAGAAACGGATCGCCGCCGGCCGGCACCGCCGCGCAGGATGCCGAAGCCCGGCATGTCCAGCCCCGACACACATACACACGAACATTCATAAGCCATCAATGGAGGCCGCCCGATGACCGCACCAAGCCACAAGCCGATGGACCTGACCGACTGGAGCTTGCTGGTCGCGCTCTCGATCCTGTGGGGTGGTTCTTTCTTCTTCGTCGGCATGGCCGTGCGCGAGTTGCCGCCGCTGACGATCGTCGCCTTGCGGGTCGCGCTGGCCGCGCTGGCGCTCGCTGGACTGCTGCGGCTCCTGGGAACGCCCATGCCGCGAGACCGGCGGACATGGGCGGCGTTCTTCGGCATGGGAACGTTGAACAACCTCGTTCCCTTCTGCCTGATCGTCTGGGGGCAGACGCAGATCGCCAGCAGCCTTGCCTCGATCCTCAACGCCACCACGCCGCTGTTCGGCGTCGTGGTGGCCCATGTCCTGACCCGGGACGAGAAGATGACGGGCAACCGGCTGGCGGGGGTGCTCATCGGCTTCGCCGGCGTGGCGGTGATGATCGGGCCGGCTGCATGGGGCGGGCTGGGCGACCGGCTGCTGCCGCAGCTTGCGGTGCTGGGGGCCGCCCTGTCCTATGCTTTCGCCGGCATCTTCGGCCGGCGCTTCAAAGGCATGGGAGTATCGCCGATGGTGACGGCGACGGGGCAGGTCACCGCATCCGCCCTGATGCTGGTGCCGGTGGCGCTGCTGATCGACCATCCCTGGACATTGCCGCTGCCCACCCCCGCCGCCTGGGGCGCGGTCGCCGGTCTGGCCTTGCTGTCCACCGCCCTGGCCTACGTCATCTTCTTCCGCGTCCTGGCTTCCGCCGGTGCGACCAACCTCATGCTCGTCACCTTCCTGATCCCGGTCAGCGCCATCCTGCTGGGCAGCCTGTTCCTCGGCGAACGTCTCGCCGTCAGGCATGGCATCGGCATGGCGCTGATCGCCGGCGGCCTTGCCGCCATCGATGGAAGACTGTTCGCACGGCTGGGACAACGCAGATCCGCATCGACCGCCAAGGGATAGAAAATGATCGTCGAAGGGGTTAGAAGGGATCGATTGCAAGTCCCTCAACCTGCTTTGGACGCCGTGCCATGACCGTTGCCGCCGCCCTCGACCAGATCCGCGCCATCGTCGGCCCGTCCGGCATCCTGACCGACGCCGCCGACATGGCCCCCTACCTTGCGGAGTGGCGCGGGCGCTTCAAAGGCAACAGCCCGGCGGTGGTCCGCCCGGCCAATACCGGGGAAGTGGCCGCAGTCGTCAAGATCTGCGCCGACGCCGGCATCCCCATCGTTCCCCAGGGCGGCAACACCAGCCTCGTCGGCGGTTCGATCCCCTATGAGGAGGGGCGCGAGATCGTGCTGAGCCTGTCGCGCATGAACCGCATCCGCGACATCGACACGCTGAACTACACCATGACGGTGGACGCCGGCGTGGTGCTGACCAGCATCCAGGAGGCCGCGGCCGACGCCGACCGCCTGTTCCCGCTCAGCCTGGGAGCGGAGGGCACGGCGCAGATCGGCGGCCTGATCTCCACCAACGCCGGCGGCATCAACGTCCTGCGCTACGGCAACACCCGCGACCTCGTGCTGGGGCTCGAAGTGGTGCTGGCCGACGGCCGTGTCTGGGACGGCATGCGCCGGCTGCGCAAGAACAACACCGGCTACGACCTGAAGAACCTGTTCGTCGGCGCCGAGGGCACGCTGGGCATCGTCACCGCCGCGGTGCTGAAGCTGTTCCCGCGCCCGCGCCAGTCGATCACCGCCTTCGTCGCCGTGCCCAGCCCGGCCGCCGCCATCGAGCTGTTGGCCCGCCTGCGCGCCGCCTCGGGCGACGCCGTCTCGGCCTTCGAGCTGATGTCGCGCCGCTGCCTGGACTTCGCGCTCCGCCACGTCGCCGGCACCATCGACCCGCTGTCGGAACCGTCGCCCTGGTATGTCCTGACCGAGCTGACCGCCGGCACCAAGTCCGACGCCTTCCAGGAGACGGTGGAGACGGCGCTCGGCGAGGCATTCGAGGCCGAGCTGGCGACCGACGCCACGCTGGCCCAGTCGGACGCCCAGGCCAAGCAGCTGTGGTTCATCCGTGAGGCCATCGTCGAGGCGCAGAAGTTCGAGGGCGGCTCGATCAAGAACGACGTGTCGATCCCGGTGTCCCGCGTCGCCGAGTTCATCGAACTGGCCGAGGCGGCGGTGGAGCGGGCCTGCCCCGGCATCCGCCCGACCCCCTTCGGCCATGTCGGCGACGGCAACATCCACTTCAACCTCAGCCAGCCCGAGGGTGCCGACACCAAGGCCTATCTCGACCGCTGGGACGAGATCTGCCACGTCGTGAACGAGGTGATCTTCAAGCTCGACGGCTCGATCTCCGCCGAGCATGGCGTCGGCCGCTTCAAGAAGGACGAGATGCCGGCCATCAAGGGGCCGGTGGAGTTCGACATGCTGCGCGCCATCAAGGCGACGCTCGATCCGAAGGGCCTGCTGAACCCCGGCAAGATGCTGCCGTAACTTTGCACGATCCGCTGATGCCCTTCCACAACGTCCGTCATTCCCGCGAAGGCGGGAATCCAGCCGTTTCAAGCGCTTGAACCGGACGCCTGGATCCCCGCCTTCGCTGGGATGACGAGCGAGAGGATTGGCCGCCCGCGTCATAATATTGCGGGGGACAGGCTTGCGACGACAGACGTAGCGCGATGCTTGTCCCCGGCACGACACAAGGCTATGGTGCGGCCTCCGATTGTTCTGCGCCTGATCGTACCGCGAGAGAGAGTTTTTCCGATGTCCAAGCCGCGCACTCTGTTCGACAAGATTTGGGACAGCCACGTCGTGCATCGCCAGGACGACGGCACCTGCATCCTCTACATCGACCGCCATCTGGTCCATGAAGTGACCAGCCCGCAGGCGTTCGAAGGACTGCGCGTCGCCGGCCGCAAGGTGCGGCGTCCGGAAGCCACTCTCGCCGTGCCCGACCACAACGTTCCCACCACCGACCGCTCCAAGGGCATCGTCGAGGAGGAGAGCCGGATCCAGGTCGAGACGCTGGACAAGAACGCCCGTGACTTCGGCGTCCGCTACTTCCCGATGGACGACGTCCGCCAGGGCATCGTGCACATCGTCGGTCCGGAACAGGGCTTCACCCTGCCCGGCGCCACCATCGTCTGCGGCGACAGCCACACCGCGACCCACGGCGCCTTCGGGGCGCTGGCCTTCGGCATCGGCACGTCGGAGGTGGAGCATGTGCTGGCCACCCAGACCCTGCTGCAGAAGCCGGCCAAGAACATGCTGATCCGCGTGGACGGCACGCTGAACCCGGGCGTCACCGCCAAGGACATCGTGCTGGCCATCATCGGCAGGATCGGCACCGCCGGCGGCACCGGCTACGTCATCGAGTTCGCGGGCGACGCCATCCGCGAGCTGTCGATGGAAGGCCGCATGACCGTCTGCAACATGGCGATCGAAGGCGGCGCCCGCGCTGGCCTGATCGCCCCGGACGAGAAGACCTTCGAGTATGTGAAGGGCCGCGCCCTGGCGCCCAAGGCCGGCGCCTTCGAGCAGGCCGTCCAGTACTGGAAGACGCTGCCGTCGGACGAGGGTGCGGTCTATGACGCCACCGTCGTGCTGAACGCCGCCGACATCGCGCCGCAGGTCACCTGGGGCACCAGCCCGGAAGACGTGCTGCCGATCACCGCGACCGTGCCGAACCCGGCCGACATCGCCGACGAGGGCAAGCGCGCCGCCGTCGAGCGCTCGCTCGCCTACATGGGCCTGACCCCCGGCCAGCCGCTGTCGAGCGTCAAGGTCGACACCGTGTTCATCGGCTCCTGCACCAACGGCCGCATCGAAGACCTGCGCGCCGCCGCCGACCTCGCCAAGGGCCGCAAGGTCGCCGAGGGCGTCCGCGCCCTGGTGGTTCCCGGTTCGGGTCTGGTCAAGGAGCAGGCCGAGGAAGAGGGGCTGGACAAGATCTTCACCGAGGCCGGCTTCGAGTGGCGCGAGCCGGGCTGCTCCATGTGCCTGGCGATGAACGCCGACCGTCTGGCGCCCGGCGAGCGCAGCGCCTCGACCTCGAACCGCAACTTCGAAGGCCGCCAGGGCCGCGGCGGCCGCACCCACCTCGTCAGCCCGGCAATGGCCGTGGCGGCGGCGGTGACCGGCCACCTGACGGACGTCCGCACGCTGTAAGGTTGTTGTGGGAGGACTGCGTTAGACCCCCACCTTAATCCTCCCCCGCCGGGCGGGGGAGGAGACGACTGCTTGTACGGGGAGTGAGGGCGTCCCTCCCCCGCCCAGCGGGGGAGGTTAGGTGGGGGCTATCGAAGCCGGCACTCCGCCTCAATCCCCCCTGCCCCTTGCCTGCCCCATCAGGCCCTGCGGCCGGTAGATCAGGAACAGCGTCAGCAGCCCGAACGCCACGATGTCCTTGTAGGCGAGAGCGAAATAGGCGGACCAGAAGGTCTCCACCAGCCCCAGCAGGGCGCCGCCGAGCATCGCCCCCGGCACCGAGCCGATGCCGCCGACCACCGCAGCCGCCAGCGCCTTGAAGCCGATCAGGTAGCCGGTGAAGAAGTTCACCCCACCGTAATAGAGCGCGATCACCGCCCCCGCCGCCGCGGCCAGCCCGCCGCCGATGGCGAAGGTCGCCGCCACCGTGCGGTTGACGTCCACCCCGACCAGTTCCGCCGCCGCGATGTCGTCGGTGCAGGCGCGATGCGCCCGGCCGAAGGCGGTGCGCTGCATGATTCCCCAAAGCGCCGCATAGAGCCCGCCGGTCAGCGCCAGGATCGCCAGCTGCGCCGTCAGCGCGGTGACGGTGAAGGCGCCGTCGCTGAGCAGGTCGAAGCGGCCGGTCAGCACCGGCGCCGGCCACCAGTCGCGGGCACCGTGCAGCAGCCGCACCCCCTCCTGATAGGCGATGGACAGCCCGACCGCGACGATCAGCGGCGTGTGGCTGCGCACCCCGCGCAGCCGGCGGAAGACCAGCCGGTCCATCGTCCAGCCCTGCACCGCGATGAAGCCGACCACCAGCACCAGAACGCCCAGCACGGCCGGCGGCCATGTCGCCCAACCGGCCATGCCCAGCCCGGCCGCCGCCATCGCCGTCAGCATGGCGCCGAGCATCGTCAGTTCCCCCATCGCCAGATTGATCTGGCCGAGAATGGCGTAGACCAGCGTGTAGCCGAGCGCGAGCAGCCCATAGACGCAGGCGACGGTGGCGGCGTTGATGATCTGCTGGACCAGGAAAAGCACGGGCGTCCAGCGCGTCGCCGCCGCCCGGTCGACCACCGCCATGCTGCCCACGGCATCGCGCGGCGGCCGGATGCGCAGCCATTGCTGCAACATGGCGAAGCGGATCCCCGACAGCCAGCCGCTGCGGTCGGTCGCCACCGCCACCAGGGTCAGCCGTTCCTCTCCCATGCCGGTGCCGGCGAACCGGCAGGCGATCCAGTGGGACTGCCCGCCGCTGCGGTAATCGACACGCACCACCCGCTTCTCCTCGGAGTAGCCGCGGCTGGACAGGTCGGCGACGGGGCCGGGCTCGAAGGCCGGGATCAGCTTCCGGCACAGCATATCCTGGTCGGCATCGACGCCGCACCCGGTGAGCATCAGCAGGACGAGGCACAACAGCGGCAGGATGCGGAGCACGGAACCGCCCGGTCAGGTGGGACGGTTCAGCCTACCGACAATTCGGAAGGGTGGGAAGGTGGTCGCGCGGGTGCCCCCACCCTGCCCCTCCCCCGCTCTCAGCGGACCTGCGGTCCGCCTGCCGCGTCAGCACAAAGCATAGCTTTGTGCGAGAGCTGGGCGGGGGAGGGGACAAGCGCTTAAGCGGGAAAGCAGCGGCAGTCCCTCCCCCGCCCAACGGGGGAGGTTAGGTGGGGGTCTAACCTCGGGAAGCAGAAGCCACTACTCCACCATGTAATCCCGCACCAGCAGCTCCGCGATCTGCACGGCGTTCAGCGCAGCCCCCTTGCGCAGGTTGTCGGCGACGCACCAGAAGGACAGCCCGTTCTCCACCGTGATGTCGTCGCGGATGCGGCTGACGAAGACCGGGTTTTCGCCGGCGATCTCCACCGGGGTGACGTAGCCGTCGCCGGTCTGCTGGTCGACCACCGAGACGCCGGGGGCGGCGCGCAGGACAATGCGGGCCTCCTCGGCGCTGATCGGCTCCTCCGTCTCGATGTTGATCGACAGGGCATGGCCGATGAAGGTCGGCACGCGGACGCAGGTGGCGGCGACCTTGATCTTCGGATCGAGGATCTTCTTGGTCTCAACCGTCATCTTCCACTCTTCCCTGGTGGAGCCGTCCTCCATGAAGGCGTCGATGTGGGGGATGACGTTGAAGGCGATCTGCTTGGGAAAGACGCTCTTGGCGATGGGATCGTTGACGAAGATGGCGCGGGTCTGGGTGAACAGCTCGTCCATCGCCTCCTTGCCGGCGCCCGACACCGACTGGTAGGTCGAAACCACGACGCGGCGGATTTTATAACGGTCGTGCAGCGGCTTCAGCGCCACCGCCATCAGGATGGTGGCGCCGTTGGGGTTGGCGATGATGCCGCGCTTGCGATAGCCGGCCAGCGCCTCCGGGTTCACCTCCGGCACGATCAGCGGCACGTCGGGGTCCATGCGGAACTGCGACGTGTTGTCGATCACCATGGCCCCGGCGGCGGCGGCGCGCGGCACATGGACGGCCGACACCTTGGCGCCGGGCGACGACAGGACGATATCGACGCCATGGAAGTCGAACTTGTTGAGATCCTGGACCTTGAGGATGTCGTCCTCGCCATAGGAGACGTCCTGGCCGATCGACTTTTCGGAAGCCAGCGCGATGACCTTGTCGGCCGGGAACTTCCGCTCGGCCAGCGTTTGCAGGATCTCGCGCCCGACATTGCCGGTGGCGCCGATGACCGCGACGGTGTAGCCCATGACGGTGGTTTCCTTCTGCCGAATATCCGCGAATACAAGAATGGTGCCGGAGGGCGTTAGGAGCTAGGCACTTTCCCCGCCAATTGCAACCCGTCTGACAAGGAACCAGCCAACCGGCCGGGTTGACAGGCGAGGGAAGGCGGCGGGAAGATTCTGTCCCTCAACAGCGCCCGAACGGGCCTCCAGGGAGACTTCACGGATGACCAGCTTCAAGCGCGGCCTGATCGCGCAGACTGTTCTTGGCGCCGCCGCTCTCGCCCTCGCCGGTTTTGCCGCCCCCGCCCTCGCCGACACGCCGAAGGACGCGCTGGTGATGGCATGGCAGTTCGACGACATCGTCAGCCTCGACCCCGGCGAGATCTTCGAGCTGTCGGGCGCCGAATACAGCGCCCAGGTCTATGACCGGCTCGTCCATTTCGACGTCGCCGACGTCAGCAAGATCGAAGGCGAGGCCGCCGAAAGCTGGACCGTGTCGCCCGACGGCAAGACCTTCACCTTCAAGATCCGCGACGGCATCGCCTTCCATTCCGGCAACCCGATGACGGCCGAGGATGTCGCCTGGTCCTTTTCCCGCGCGGTGAAGATGAACAAGGGTCCGGCCTTTATCCTGACCCAGTTCGGCCTGACGCCCGAGAATGTCGACCAGATGGTGCGCGCCACCGATCCGAAGACGCTGGTCTTCACCACCGACAAGGTCTATGCGCCGACCTTCGTGCTCTACTGCCTGACCGCCGACGTCGCCTCCATCGTCGATTCCAAGCTGGTGAAGGGCAAGGAGAAGGACGGCGATTTCGGCGCCGGCTGGCTGAAGACCAACTCCGCCGGCTCCGGTCCCTTCATCCTGAAGCAGTGGAAGGCGAGCGAACTGCTGACCTTCGACGCCAACCCGAAATACTGGCGCGGCGCGCCCAAGCTGAAGCGCGTGCTGATCCGCCACATCCCGGAACCGGCGACCCAGCGCCTGCTGCTGGAGAAGGGCGACGTCGACGTCGCGCGCAACCTGAAGCCCGAGCAGTTCGAGCCGCTGAAGGCCAGCGACACCGTCCGGCTGGTCCAGGCGCCGAAGGGCACGCTGTGGTATCTCAGCCTGAACCAGAAGAACGCCGCCCTGGCCAAGCCGGAGGTGCGCGAGGCCTTCAAGTATCTCGTCGACTATGACGGCATGGCGGGCTCGATCATGAACGGCATCGGCGCCGTCCATCAGGCCTTCCTGCCCAAGGGCTTCCTGGGGGCGGTCAACGACAACCCCTACAAGTACGACCCCACCAAGGCGAAGGAGCTGCTGGCCAAGGCCGGCTATCCCGACGGCTTCACCGTCAGCATGGACGTGCGCAACACCAACCCGACCCAGGACATGGCCCAGGCGATCCAGGCCAGCGCCGCCAAGGCCGGCGTGAAGATCGAGATCATCCCCGGCGACGGCAAGCAGGTGCTGACCAAGTACCGCGCCCGCAACCACGAACTGATGATCCAGCAATGGGGCGCGGATTATCAGGACCCGAACTCCAACGCCGATACCTTCGCCTCCAACCCCGACAACAGCGACAACGCCAAGTCCAAGCCGCTGGCGTGGCGCAACGCCTGGGATATTCCGGAACTGACCAAGAAGACCGCCGCCGCCATCGAGGAGCGCGACGGCGCCAAGCGCGCCAAGATGTACGAGGAGCTGCAGCGCTCGGTGCTGGCCGACTCGCCCTTCGTCATCATGTTCCAGCAGACGGAGATGATCGCCGAGCGCAAGACCGTCAGCGGCCTCGTCTGGGGTCCGAGCTTCGACACCAACTTCTACTGGAAGGCCGAGAAGAAGTAAGGATGCGAGGGGCGCGCCGGTCGCGCCCCTCCACACTCACCTCCAGGCCCGCGCGTCCTCCACCACCACGGCGAGGCTGTCGGACAGGCCGGTCAGCACGCCGCGCTGGATGTCGGCCGCCGGTACCACGCCGCCCTTGCCGTCCGGCAGGTCGCGGGTGGCGGTGGCCGAGGCCACGACCGTCACCCGCCAGCCATGATCCACTGCCGACCGCGCGGTGCTGCTGACGCAGTTGTGGGTCATGAAGCCGGCAATGATCATCTCGGTCCGGCCGGTATCGCGCGCCACCGCCTGCAACCCGGTTCCGGCGAAGGCGTTGGCGAGCTTCTTCACGATCACCGGTTCGCCATCGCGCGGGGCGACCGCCGGAACGATCTCCGCCAGCGGCCCGGTGGGGTCGAACACCGGCGCTCCCGCCGCGGTGTGATGGACGATGTGGATCACCGGCACGCCGTTGGCACGGGCAAGATCCAACAGTTCCGCCGCCCGCTCCACCGCCGCATCGACGCCCGACAGCCTCAGGGCGCCGTCGGTGTATTCGCGCTGAAGGTCGATCAGCACCAGGACCGCCTTGTCCAGCGGGCTGGGGGTATTCGGCGCGCCGGCGATCTGGCGCAGGGTTCGGACGGTTTGGGCATGGGCGATATCGGTCGTCATCGGGAGTTCCTCCGCAGCCGTTGAGCGTTGATGGAGGCAATGCTGCCCCGTTCACCGATGCGCAGCCATCCGCTATCCTCGCACGATGACCGTTCAAAAATTCACAGGCCCGCTCGACTGGGACGATCTGCGCGTTTTCCTCGAACTGGCACGCGCGGGCAGCCTGTCGGCGGCGGCCCGCAGCCTGCGGCTGAGCCATGCCACGGTGGGCCGCCGGCTTGCCGGGTTGGAAGCGGCCCTCGGCCGAACTCTGATGGAGCGCCGTCCTGAAGGTTATGTCCTGACTGGAGAAGGCGAGAACGTCCGCGCCCTGGCCGAAGCGATGGACGAGCGGGCACAGGCGATCCGCCGCCGCGAAGGCGACGACGCCGGCCTCAGCGGCACCGTGCGGCTGACCATGACCCAGGCGCTGGCCGACATCTTCCTGATCCCCCGCCTGGGACCGTTGCGATCGGCCAACCCAGCGCTGGATCTGGAAATCCTCGTCGACAACCGCACCCTCAGCCTCGCCCGGCGCGAGGCCGATCTGGCGATCCGGCTGGCCCGGCCGCAGCGCGGCGATCTGGTCGGGCGGCGGCTGGCGACGCTGGGCTATGGGCTGTACGCGGCGCCGGACGCACCCGACACGCTGATCGCCTACGACGAGTCGATGGCGGAGCTGCCGGAGGCCCTTTGGCTGGACCGCCATGGCGGCGGCCGGCGGGTCGCCTTCCGCTCCAACAGCGTGCAGGGGCAGCTGGCCGCGGCGGTCGCCGGCTTCGGCACCGCCTTCCTGCCCTGCATGCTGGCCGACGGCGTGGCGGGGCTGGTGCGGCATCCGCTGCCCGGCCCGCCGCTGGTCCGGGAGGCTTGGCTGCTGGTCCACCGCGACCGCCGCGAGGTGCCGCGGGTGCGGGCGGTGATCGAGCATCTGGTGGCGGTCTTCACCGCCGAGCACGCAAGGCTGGACGGCGGTTGACGGTGCCCCGCCACCTCCACCACCCTCCTCCAGCCATCGCCGCAAAGGGCTTGTCCGCCATGTCGTTCCGCTCCCTGTGTCTGGCGAGCCTCGCCCTCGTCGCGGCGGTCCCCGCCCACGCGCAGTCCCGCTCCAACGACGAAGCCTTCACCAACGCGGTTGTCGCAGCCGGGAAAATCGTCACCCGCCCGCAATGCGCCGAGTTGGAGGCGCGGGAAACCGCCAGCTGGGTGGAGGTCGACGGTCGCGGCGAGTGCCTGCGCTATTACGCGGCCGGCCTGAAGCCTGGATCAAACCCGATCGTCGCGGCCTGGATGCACGGCGATGTCATGGGCTCCAAGCCGGATAAGATCGGGCATCAGAAGGGGCTGAGCGTCGCCGGCATGATCGAACAGGAAAGGGTCTTGTCGGCGCGCTTCGGCGTGCCCTTCCTCTTTCTCGCCCGTCCGGGAGCTTATGGCAGTTCCGGCAAATTCTGGACCATGCGCCATACCCCGCGCGAGGCGGCGCTGATGAACGCCCATCTCGACCTGCTCAAGAAGCGCTACGGCATCGGGCAATGGTCGCTCGGTGGAAGCAGTGCCGGAGGCACGCTGACGGCCGAATTCCTGGCCCGCCGCACCGACCTGAAATGCGCCGTCATCTCGTCGGGCGCCTCCGCTTACGAAGCCTACCTCCAGGCGCATGGCGTCAAGGGCCGCTTGGCAAAGCCGGAGACTTGGTTCGACCCCTACCGCTCGCTCGACCTGATTCCCCAGGATCCGGCACGCCGGATCTTCGTCATCGGAGATCCGCGGGAAACGAATGTGCTGTTCCGCACCCAGCGCCTCTACTTCGATGGCTTGGCGGCACGCGGACACAAGGCTTGGCTGGTCCCGCTCGAACGGGCGCGGCCGCCCCGCTACCACGGTCTGGTCGATTTCGGCGAAACCGCCACCGGCCTCTGCGCCCAGGGCGTCGAGACGGACAGGCTGTTGAAGACGCTCCAATCCATGCCCGAACAGCCGGAGCGGATCAGCAATTGACCCGATTCAGTAGCGCGCCGCCATGAAGTAGAGGCCGTCCGGCGGGCAGGTCGGCCCGGCCTTGCCGCGGTCGCGGGCTTCGAGCGCAAGGCGGACGTCGTCGGGTTTCCATTTCCCGGCGCCGACCAGCTCCAGCGTGCCGACCATGTTGCGGACCTGATGGTGCAGGAAGGAGCGCGCGGCGGCATGGACGCGGACCTCCTCGCCCTGACGCTCCACAGCCAGCCGGTCCAGCGTCTTCACCGGCGATTTGGCCTGACACAGCGCGGCGCGGAAGCTGGAGAAGTCATGCTGGCCGACCAGAAATTGTGCCGCCGCATGCATCGCCTCGGCATCCAGCGGGCGGGTGACATGCCACGCCCGGCCGGCGTCCAGCGCCAGCGGCGCCCGGCGGTTCACGATGCGGTAGACATAAGCGCGGCCGGTCGAGGTCAGACGGGCATGGAAGTCCTCACCCACCGCCTCCACCTCCAGCACGGCGATGGGCGCCGGCTTCAAATGGAAGTTCAGGGCGTCGCGCAGCTTCAGCCCGGTGAAGGGCTTCTCCAGGTCGAAATGGCAGACCTGTCCCAGCGCATGCACCCCGGCGTCGGTGCGGCCGGAGCCATGGACGCGCACCACCTCGCCCGACAGGCGCTGCACCGCCTCTTCCAGGCTCTGCTGGACGGAGGGGCCGTTGTCCTGGCGCTGCCAGCCGACGAAGGGACGGCCGTCATACTCGACGGTCAGTTTCCAGCGCTGCACGGCGATCAGCCCGCGACGGTTTCGGCAGAGATCGGGGCGGACACCGCCTGCCCGACCGCCAGCGCGAAGCCGCGTAGGAAGGCCGCTCCATCGACCGGCGCCTTGCCCGGCCGCTGCACCTTGACCAGCCGCACCGCCCCATCGGCACAGGCGACCGTCAGCCGGTCGTCCAACAGCGTGCCGGACGTGCCGCTGCCGGTCGCGGGCTCCGCCGCCAGCACCTTGATCCGCTCGCCGTTCGCGGCATCGAACCAGCAGCCGGGCCAGGGGGTCAGCGCCCGGACCTGCCGCTCGACAGAGGCGGCGGGCCGGGTCCAATCGAGGCGGCCATCCTCGCGCGTCAGCTTGGCGGCGTAGGTGACGCCCTCCTCCGGCTGCGGCACGGCGGTCAGCGTCCCGCCGGCCAGCCCTTCCAGCGCCGGAACGATCATGCGGGCGCCCAGCGCGGCCAACTGGTCATGCAGGCTGCTGGCGGTGGTGGCCGGAGTGATCGCCACGGCCTCCTTCGACAGCATGGCGCCGGTGTCGAGGCCGATGTCCATCTGCATGATGGTGATCCCGGTCTCGGAATCGCCGGCCAGGATGGAGCGCTGGATCGGCGCCGCCCCGCGCCAGCGCGGCAGCAGCGAGCCATGCACGTTGACGCAACCCAGCCGCGGCGCGTCCAGGATCGGCTGCGGCAGGATCAGGCCGTAAGCGGCGACCACCGCCACATCGGCCCCAAGGGCGGCGAACTCCGCCTGGGCCTCGGCGTTGCGCAGGCTCTTTGGCGTGCGCACGGGGATATCGCGTTCCTCGGCGAAGCGATGGACAGGCGATTTCTGCACCTGCTGACCGCGCCCGGCCGGGCGCGGCGGCTGGCTGTAGGCGCAGACGACCTGATGCCCCGCTTCGATCAGCGCGGCGAGGCTGGGCACGGCGAAGTCCGGCGTGCCCATGAAGACGAGACGGAGCGGAGTCATCGGATCTTGATCGCGGATCTGGTTTCGGGCGGCTCAGGCCGTCGCCTTCTGCATCTTCTGGACCTTCTTCAGCAGGATGTTCCGCTTCAGCATCGACAAATAGTCGACGAACAGGACGCCATCCAAATGGTCGATCTCATGCTGGATGCAGGTGGCGAGCATGCCGTCCGCCTCGATCTCCTGCTGCCGATTGTTTTCGTCGAGATAGCGGACGCGGACGCGCTGGGGCCGGGTGACGTCGGCATATTGCTCGGGCACCGACAGGCAGCCTTCCTCGCACACCGCCTTCTCGTCCGAAGACCAGACGATTTCCGGGTTGGCGAGACGGATGGGGTTCGGCGGCTCGCCCTTCTCATGGACGTCGACGACGATGACGCGGTCGAGCACGCCGACCTGCGGGGCTGCCAGACCGATGCCGACGGCGTCGTACATGGTCTCCACCATGTCGTCCATCAGCTTGACGACGCGCGCATCCACTTCGGCGACGGGTTGCGCCTTGCGCTTCAGGATCGGATGCGGGGCGACGAGGATCGGAAGACGGGCCATGGGTGCTCAATGCTGGTAGGGGGAGTTCAAACGGACAAGGTAGGCGGACCGAGCGTTTTGGTCAAGGAATCGGACTTGTGCGCAGGGCTCCGAATCCGGGTTAACGGATTTTAACGGCAAGGATAGCGTCGAGGTAATCGGTGTCCCAGCCGGCCAACTTCCGTCGGAGCTTGATGCTGGTGGGTCTTGGTGTGGCGGGCGGCTTTTTGGTGGCACGCCGTAAGCCGGAGCGTGGCCGGGTGGGTTCGGCGGCCTTGCGGACGAGGTTGATGGCGAAGTGGCGGACGACGGCCATGTTCAGGGCGCCGTGGCCTTTGCGCAGGCGGGATTGGTCATCGTTGAAGACGACATCGAGCACCCAGTGCAACTGGTTCTCGATCCCCCAATGCC
>NZ_JAENHM010000058.1 GCF_016595245.1 Azospirillum endophyticum | reverse complement strand
CATCCCTTCTCACAACACGGTATGTACTTGTCAAAGAACCCGCAACGCTGAGACGCGTCGCTTCCGAAGATTTCTCCGGAGAAATCAGCGGCGCTCCGTTCCGGATCACCGCGTCTTGTTCAGCTTATTTAGCGATCTTTACTTTCACTGTCAACCTCTTTTTTTCGAGGCGCTCGGCAGTTACTTGGTCGGACCACTGTTTCCCTTGAAGCGTCACTGCTCTTTCGAACCGTGCTGCGTCGCGGGAGGCGGTGTATAGGCCGCTTGGCCGATGCCGCGCAAGCGCTTTTTTCGCCCCCTCGCGATTTTCATCCGAACCGGGTTTCACCCGATCCGCTCACGCAGCTCCGCCCCGATCTGGAAGGAACGCAGGCGGGCGGCATGGTCGTAGATTTGGCCGGCCAGGATCAGCTCGTCCGCCTGGGTGGCGCGAACGATCTCCGACAGCTTGGCCGCCACCTGATCCGGCGTGCCCACCGCGGCCATGGTGCCGAGCGCACGCTCCACCATCATCTTCTCGGCCGGGCTGCTCCACCAGGACTCGATGTCGTCGACCGGCGGCGGCAGCTTGCCCGGCGTGCCGCGGCGCAGGTTGGCGAACTGCTGCTGGGCGGAGGAGAAGATTCGCCGCGCCTCCGCCTCGGTGTCGGCGGCGAACAGGTTGGCGGCCACCATGGCATGGGGCTTGGACAAGGTGGCCGACGGCTCGAAGCGGGCGCGGTAGATCGCCAGCGCCTCCATCAGCATGTCCGGCGCGAAGTGGGAAGCGAAGGCGAAAGGCAGCCCCAGCATCGCCGCCAGCTGCGCGCTGAACAGGCTGGAGCCCAGCAGCCATAGGGGAACCTTCAGCCCGGCCCCCGGTACGGCGCGGATGCGCTGGTTGGGCTCCGGCTCCTCGAAATACATCTGCAGCTCGACGACATCCTGCGGGAAGCGGTCACTGCTGTCGGTCATGTCGCGGCGCAAGGCCCGCGCCGTCATCATGTCGGTCCCCGGCGCACGACCGAGCCCGAGGTCGATGCGGCCGGGATAGAGCGATTCCAGGGTGCCGAACTGTTCGGCCACCACCAGCGGCGCATGATTGGGCAGCATCACCCCGCCCGACCCGACGCGGATCGTCGAGGTGCCGGCAGCGACATGGGCGATCACCACGGCGGTGGCGGCACTGGCAATGCCCGGCATGTTGTGGTGCTCGGCCAGCCAATAGCGCTTGTACCCCCAGCCTTCCGCATGGCGGGCGAGGTCGAGGGTGTTGCGGAAGCTGTCGCCGGCGGTCGCCCCCTGGACGATCGGGCTGAGGTCGAGAACGGAAAAGGGGATCATGGCGCAATCCGTGATGGGGGCCGTGATGGGGGCCGGCTTGCGGCCAACGGTTCCGTTTCAAGGTATGGTCGCACCGGCGCGAGTTCCACGCCGCGGCCTGCGCGGCTGCCCTGCGTTGGAAGGAGCCCCTTACCGCTCCTCCCCTGATCCGTCATAGAGCCGCCGGCCGACCGGTTCCAGCGTCAGTCCCTGCACCAGGATGCTGAAGGCGACCGCGACATAGCAGACCGCCAGGATGGGATCGCGATAAGGGCTGGCCGGCAGCGACAGCACCAGGGCCACCGCGACGCCGCCGCGCAGGCCCGCCCAGGTCAGGACGGCCAGCGCCCGCGTCTTTCCGCTCCGTCCCATATGCATCAGCAGGGCCGGGGTCAGGCTGAACAGACGCGCCGCCAGCGCCAGCGGCACGGCCAACAGGGCTGCGATCAGGAACGGCCAAGTCCAGGCGATGAGCACCGTCGCCTCCAGCCCCACCAGCAGGAACAGCAGGGCGTTCAGCACCGCGTCGATCATCGTCCAGACCACGCGCAGGTCGCGGCGGCTCTCGTCGCTGCGGACATGGCGCTCGGTGGTGGAGCCGATCAACAGGCCGGCGACCACCACGGCGATGGGCCCGGACAGCCCGAACCGGTCGGCCAGCGAATAGGTTCCCAGCACCAGCGCCAGCGAGATGGTCAGCTCCACCGCGCTCTCGTCGACCCGCCGCTTCGCCTGATAGGCGATCCAGCCGCAGGCGAAGCCCAGGGCGGCACCGCCGAACGCCTCCTTCACGAAGTCGAGCGCCGCTTCTCCCGCGGTCAGATCTCGGCCGCTGCCGGTGGCGAGATGGAGCAGCGTGACGAAGAGCACCACGCCGGCGCCGTCGTTGAACAGGCTTTCCCCCGAGATCACCGACCGCAGGGTATCCGGGATCGGCAGCCGTTCCAGGATGGCGTGCACCGCCACCGGATCGGTCGGTGCGACGGCCGCGCCAAGCACCAGGCACCAGATCAGCGGCACATCGATCCCGGCCATCGCGAAAATGACGCGCAGCCCCAGCCCCATCATCCCGGTGAACAGCAAGACGCCCAGCGTCGCCATAGCCAGCACCGTCCATTTCCGTTTCAGCAGGGCGCCCAGATCCTCGTTCACCGCGGCGGCGTAGAGCAGCAGGCTGAGGATGCCGTCGAGCAGAATCTCCGGCAGGCTGATCTGTTCGATCAGACGGCGCAGCCAGTCGCCGGCACCCAGACCGGCGCTGATCGAGTCCGCGCCGGTCATCAGCAGCGCCAGCGCCAAGCCCTGCAAGAACAGCGCGATGGTGCGGGGCAGCTTTAGCCACCTATGGTTGATGAAGCCGAAGATTGCCGCCAAGCTCAACAGGATGGCGGAGAGAGGGAACGGACCCACGGTCATTCTCCGAAAAGGCCGCATGGCCGAAGAAAGCGGCATAGATTGAACGGCTGAGCGACCACTCTTTCGGAGAGGGCAAGAAACCGCTACTGGACTGCAATGTTCCTGACAACATCGACGGAGGCAGGAACGTCGCACCGGCGAGAGGATTCAGAAAAAATACTCCCAAATGGCTGGAGATCACTGATTGCCATCCCTCTTACGACTTCCCATGCCCGCGCCATGATCCGCATGGAAATTTCCCTTTTGTGTTGGACGATCGGGACGCATCGCCGCGGATCCGCAGCGACGGCCTTCGCCCCATGATGGCCGATCCGGTCTGGCAGGAAGCCCTCCGCATGCGGCAAGCGGCCATCGCCGGCCGCAGCCGGAAGACTGGCAACGGCGGTTCGGGCGCGAATGACGAGGCGGACGGAGAGCTCCGCGGCAGCCCGGACGTCTTCACCGGCGGCGGGGAGATGGGCGAACGGATGCGGAGGATGGACTGGTCCACCACGCCGCTGGGTCCGGCGGAGCAATGGCCGCAATCGCTGCGCACCATCGTCAACCTGATGCTGACCTCGAGCTTTCCGATGTTCACGGCCTGGGGGCCGGAACTGACCTTCCTCTACAACGACAGCTACCGCCCGATCCTGGGCGACAAGCCGGAGGCGCTGGGCCGTCCCTTCGCCGAGGTGTGGGCGGAAACATGGAGCCAGCTGATCCCGCTGGTGGCGCGGGCCTTGTCCGGCGAAGCGTTCTACCATCAGGATCTGCAGCTGTTCATGGAGCGTCACGGCTATCGGGAGGAGACGTATTTCACCTTCTCCTACAGCCCGGTCCGCGACGAAGCCAATCGCGTCGCCGGCATGTTCTGCGCCTGCACCGAGAACACCGCCCGGGTTCTCGCCGAACGGCGGCTGACGTTCCAGCTCGATCTGGCGGAACGGCTGCGCGGACTGAACGATCCGGTCAGCATCACCGCCACCGCCGCCGAGGCCATCGGCCGCCATCTCGGCGTGGCCCGGGCCGGCTATGGCCGCATCGATCCGGCCGGCGGCACGGTCTCGGTGGACCGGGACTGGAGCGACAGCGGGGTGGAGAGCCTCGCGGGACAGTCCAGGCCGCTCGACAGCTTCGGTCCCGACCTGATCGCCGAACTGCGGGCCGGATACACGCTGCGGGTCGACGACGTCTCCACCGACCCGCGCACCATCGAGCCACACGGGATCGGGCCGCAAGCCGATGGCGGCGGCCCCGCCGCGGCCTTCGCCGGCATCGGAACGCGATCGCTGCTGGTGGTGCCGTTGCTGAAGGCGGGGCGGCTGACGGCGATCCTCTATCTGCACGAAGCCAAGTCCCGCCATTGGACCGGCACCGACGTGGCCTTGGCGGAGGATGTGGCGGAGCGGACCTGGGCCGCAATGGAACGCGCGCTCGCCGAAACGGCCCTGCGCGCCGCCAACAAGGCGCTGATCCATGAACGCGCCGCGGTGGAGGCGGCCAATGCCCGGCTGGCGGCGGAAGGGGAGCGGCTGCGCACCTTGTTTCGGCAGGCGCCGAGCTTCATGTGCGTCCTGCGCGGACCGGACCATGTCTTCGAGATGGCGAACGACGCCTATCTGCAGCTCGTCGGTCACCGCGATCTGGTGAACCGGCCCGCGAGAGAAGCGCTGCCGGAGGTGCAGGGACAGGGCTTCTTCGAACTGCTCGACCGGGTCTACGGCAGCGGCCAGACCTTCGTTGGGCACGGCCTGCCGATCCGGGTCCAGCGCTCGCCCGGCGAACCGCTGGAGGAACGCTTCCTCACCTTCGTCTATCAGCCGATCAAGGACGAGGACGGGCACGTCACCGGCCTGTTCGTGGAAGGCAGCGACGTTACCGAGGCCAAGCGGGCGGAGGAGGAGCTGCAGCAGCTCAACGCCACGCTGGAGGCCCGCGTCGCCGAGGAGGTGGCGGAACGCGAACGTGTCCAGGTCACGCTGCTGCAGGCCCAGAAGACGGAGGCGCTCGGCCAGATGACCGGCGGCGTCGCCCATGATTTCAACAACCTGCTCCAGGCGCTGTCCGGCTGCCTGCACATGATCGAGAAACGGGCGGAGAGGACGCGCATCCAGCCGCTGGTCGATGCCGGACGGCAGGCGGTGGACCGCGGCGCCAAGCTGGTGCAGCAACTGATGGCTTTCGCCCGCCGGCAGGCCCTGCGGCCGGAAACGGTCGATCTGCGCGACCGCGTGCTCGGCATGTCGGAACTGCTGAACCAAGCGCTCCGCGCCGACATCCGGCTGGAGATCGACTTCGCCGCGGGATTGTGGGCGGTGGAGGTCGATGCGACCCAGCTCGAGCTCGCCCTGCTGAACCTCGTGGTCAATGCGCGGGACGCGATGCCCGACGGCGGCATGCTGGCGATCCGGGCAGCCAACGTGACCCTGACGCCCGGCGACCCGCAAGCCCCCGAAGGGCTGACGGGCGATTTCGTGCGGCTGAGGGTCAGCGACACCGGAACCGGCATGCCGGACGAGGTGCGGGCACGGGCCTTCGATCCCTTCTTCACCACCAAGGAGATCGGCAAGGGAAGCGGGCTGGGACTGTCACAGGTCTATGGATTCGCCCGGCACTCCGGCGGAACCGCCTGGATCGAGAGCGAGGAGGGGCGCGGCACCGCCATCGGCCTGCTGATCCGCCGGTCCGGCACCGTGCCGGCAACGGCGGCCGAACCGGCGGTGGCGGAAGCCGGCGCCAGACGGCCCGGCGGCCATGTGCTGGTGGTCGAGGACGATCCCATCGTCGCCCTGACCGTGGCGACCGCGCTGGAGGATGCCGGCTTCGCCATCACCCGCGCCGCCAGCGCCGACGAGGCGCTGCCGCTGCTGGAAGCCGGCGGTTTCGACCTGCTGTTCAGCGATGTGGTGATGCCCGGCACCATGAGCGGCGTCGATCTGGCGCGGTCGGCGCGACGGCTCCACCCGGACCTTCCCGTCGTGCTGGCGACCGGCTACAGCGAGGAGGTCGCCCGCGCGACGGGCGTGATGGTGCTGCCGAAGCCCTACCGCATCGACCATCTGGTGCAGGTGCTGGACACGCTGCTGACGGAGGCGAGCCGGGCGGGGGTGGAGATCCCTTCTCCCCCCCGGGGAGAAGGTTAGGATGAGGGGGTTCGGCAACGCCGAAGAGATCCTCACCATGCATCCCCCTCACCCCGACCCTCTCCCCGCTTTCGGCGGACCGGAGGTCCGCCTGTCGCGTCAGCGCAAACGAAGTTTGCGCGTGAGCAGGGGGAGAGGGGGATTTCGCGGGGGATTGAGGCGGGCGTACCCCGCCTCAATCCCCCGCCGCCGGCTGCGGCAGGGCGTCATGCCCCGGCCGCCTGCGGACGAACAGCCGGTAGACGGCGACGAAGAAGACCGGCACGAACAGCACCGCCAGCACGGTGGCGGAGATCATGCCACCCATCACGCCGACGCCGATGGCGTTCTGGCTCTCCGACCCGGCGCCGGTGCTGATCGCCAGCGGCAGCACGCCGAGGATGAAGGCCATCGAGGTCATGATGATGGGTCGCAGGCGCTGGCGGCAGGCCTCCGCCGCGGCTTCCTTCAACTCCATGCCCTGGTCGTACAGCGCCTTGGCGAACTCCACGATCAGGATGGCGTTCTTCGCCGACAGGCCGATGGTGGTCAGCAGGCCGACCTGGAAATAGACGTCGCTCGGCAGGCCGCGCAGCGTCGCCGCGAGGACGGCACCGATGACGCCCAGCGGCACCACCAGGATGACCGACACCGGCACCGACCAGCTCTCGTACAGGGCGGCGAGGCAGAGGAAGACGATGATCATCGACAGGGCGTAGAGCGCCGGCGCCTGCGAGCCGCTGAGCCGCTCCTCGTAGGACAGGCCGGTCCACTCGTAGCCGATGCCCGGCGGCAGCTTCTGCATCAGCGTCTCCATCTCGGTCATCGCCTCGCCCGAGCTGATGCCCGGTGCGGCCGATCCCTGGATGTTCAGCGAGGAGGAGCCGTTGTAGCGCTCCAGCTTCGGCGAGCCGTAGATCCACTGCGCCGTGGTGAAGGCGGAGAAGGGGACCATCTGGCCGCCGGCGTTGCGGACATACCAGCGGTCGATGTCGCTGGGCTGCATGCGGTAGGGCGCGTCGGCCTGGAGATAGACCTTCTTCACCCGGCCCTGGTCGATGAAGTCGTTGACGTAGGACGAGCCCCAGGCCGCCGACAGCGTCGTGTTGATGTCGCTGAGCGACAGGCCGAGCGCGCTCGCCTTCTCGCGGTCGACATCCAGCTTGAACTGCGGCGTGTCCTCCAGGCCGTTGGGACGGACGCCGACCAGCTTCGGGTTCTGCGCCGCCGCACCCAGCAGCTGGTTGCGCGCCTGCATCAGCCGGTCATGGCCAAGCCCGCCGCGGTCGACCAGCTGAAGGTCGAAGCCGGTGGCGTTGCCGAGGCCGGGAACCGAGGGCGGCAGGAAGGAGAAGAGCACCGCGTCCTTCAGCTTCGACATCGCCCCCATCACCCGGCCGGCGATGGCCTGCGGCTTCTGCGACGCCTGGGTGCGTTCGCTCCAGTCCTTCAGGCGGACGAAGGCCATGCCCGCATTCTGGCCGCGACCGGAGAAGTTGAAGCCGACGATGGTGAACAGGCCCTCGACGCTGTCCTTCTCCTTTTCCAGCATATAGGCGGTGACGGCCTTGGCGGTCTCGGCCGTGCGCTGCGAGCTGGCGTTCGGCGGGGCCGACCACAGCACGAACAGCTGGCCGCGATCCTCCGTCGGCAGGAAGGAGGACGGCATCTGCACGAACAGGTAGCCAAGCCCGCCCAGGATCAGGGCATAGGCGATGAAATAGCGGCCCAGCCGGTTGATCGCGCCGCGCACGCCGCGGACATAGACCCGGCTGCCGGCATCGAAGCCGCGGTTGAACAGGCCGAAGAAGCCGCCGCGGGCATGGCCGTGCCCCTCCCCATGGCCGGCGACCGGCTTCAGCAGGGTGGCGCAGAGCGCCGGGGTCAGCACCAAGGCGACCAGTACCGACAGCGCCATGGCCGACACGATGGTCAGCGAGAACTGGCGGTAGATGGCGCCGGCCGACCCGCCGAAGAAGGCCATCGGCACGAACACCGCCGACAGCACCAGCGCGATGCCGACCAGCGCGCCGGTGATCTGGTCCATCGACTTGCGCGTCGCCTCGCGCGGGGGGAGCCCCTCCTCGCCCATCACGCGCTCGACATTCTCGACGACGACGATGGCGTCGTCGACCAGCAGGCCGATCGCCAGCACCATGCCGAACATGGTCAGCACGTTGATGGAGAAGCCGAAGGCCGACATCACGCCGAAGGTGCCGAGCAGCACCACCGGAACCGCGATGGTCGGGATCAGCGTCGCGCGGAAATTCTGCAGGAACAGGTACATCACGACGAAAACGAGGACGATGGCCTCGAACAGCGTCTTGATCACCTCGTGGATCGACAGCTGGACGAAGGGCGTCGTGTCGTAGGGGTAGATGACCTCGATGCCGGCCGGGAAGTAGGGCTGGAGCTCGGCAACGCGGGCCTTGACCGCGGCGGCGGTGTTCAGCGCGTTGGCGCCGGTCGCCAGCTTGATGCCGACGCCGGCCGCCGGCTTGCCGTTGTAGGCGGCGTTGATCTCGTAGGTCTCGGACCCGATCTCGATCCGCGCGACGTCGCGCAGCCGGACCTGCGACCCGTCGGGGTTCACGCGCAGCAGGATGGCGCCGAACTGCTCCGGCGTCTGGAGCCGCGACTGGGCGGTGATGGTGGCGTTGATCTGCTGGCCCTGGACCGCCGGGGCGCCGCCGAGCTGGCCGGCCGAGACCTGGGCGTTCTGGGTCTTGATCGCGTTGGCGACGTCGGTGGTGGTCAGCGCGAAGTTGTTCAGCGCGTCGGGGTCGAGCCAGATGCGCATGGCATGCTGCGGCCCGAAAACGGTGATGTCGCCGACGCCCTCGACGCGGCTCAGCGTGTCCTGGAGGTTGGAGGTGACGTAGTCGGCGATGTCGCCCTGGCTGAGCCGCCCGTCGCTGGACACGAAACCGACCACCAGCAGGAAGTCGTTGCCGGCCTTGGAGACCTGAATGCCGCGCTGCTGGACCTCCTGCGGCAGCAGGGGGGTGGCCAGCTGCAGCTTGTTCTGCACCTGGACCTGGGCGATGTCGGGGTTGGCCTCCGGCTCGAAGGTCAGGGTAATGGTGACGTTGCCGGAGGAGTCGCTGTTGGAGGACATGTAGCGGAAATGGTCGAGCCCGGTCATCTTCTGCTCGATGACCTGGGTGACCGTGTCCTCCAGCGTCTTGGCCGAGGCGCCGGGATAGCTGGCGGTGATCGACACCGTGGGCGGCGCGATCTTCGGATATTGCTCGACGGGCAGCCGCAGGATCGCCAGCGCACCGGCCATCATGATGACGATGGCGATGACCCAGGCGAAGACCGGCCGGTCGATGAAGAATTTTGACATGAGGGCGGTATCCTACGAGCGGTACCCGGGCGGGCGGTACCTGGGATCAGCGGGCCGAAGCGGCCTTTTCGGGCAGCGAGGCGAGGGCGTTCTGGGCCGGCACCGGCTTCACCTCGGCACCCGGCTTGAGCTTCTGCAGGCCTTCGACGACGATGCGGTCGCCGGGAGCCAGCCCGTCCGACACCAGCCAGACATTGCCGACCGGGCGTTCGGTCTTGATGGTGCGCGGGGCCACCTTGTTGTCGGCGCCCACCACCCAGACGCGGGCGGAACCGTCCGGCGAGCGGGCGACCGCGGCCTGCGGCACGGTGATGGCGTTCTCGGCCACCCCCTGCTCGACGCGGGCGCGGACGAACAGGCCGGGCAGCAGGTCCTTCTTCGGATTGGGGAAGACCGCGCGCAGCTGGACCGAGCTGGTGCCGGCATCCACCGTCACGTCGGAGAACTGCAGCTCGCCCTTCGCCGGATAGGCGGTGTCGTCGCCGCTGGCGTTGCTGTTCAGGAACAGCGTCACCGGGATCTTGCCGGGTTCCGCCGGGCGGATACGGCCGGTCGCCATGTCCTCGCGCAGCTTCATCAGCTGCGAGGCGGTCTGCGTCACGTCGACGTAGATCGGGTCGAACTGCTGGATGGTGGCGAGCGCCGTGCCCTGGTTGGCGGTGACCAGCGCGCCTTCCGTCACCCCCGACTTGCCGATGCGGCCGGAGATCGGGGCGAACACCTTGGTGTAGTTCAGGTTGATGCTGGCGAGGTTGTAGGCGGCTTTCGCCGAGGCGACCTGCGCCTCGTTCTGCTTCAGCGAGGCCTGGACGTCGTCGAAGTCCTGCTTGCTGACCACGCTGTTCTTGACCAGATCGCCGTAGCGCGACGCCTTGTTGCGGGCGGCCTGCAGATTGGCCTCGGCCTTCTGGACGTCGGCCTGGGCGCTGGCCAGCGACGCCTCGTAGGTGGCGGGGTCGATCTGGTAGAGCTGGTCGCCCGCCTTGACCTCGCTACCCTCGCGGAACAGGCGCTTCAGCACGATGCCGCTGACCTGCGGGCGGATTTCCGCCACCCGGTAGGGGGCGGTGCGGCCCGGAAGCTCGGTGGTCACCGGCAGGCGCTGCGGCTCGATGGTGGCGACCGACACCTCGGGCGGGCCGCCGCCCTGGGGCTGGCCGGACGCCTGCTTCTGCTGGTTGCAGCCGGCGAGCACCGCGATCAGGCAGGCCGCCGCGGCCAGCGTCATGAATGAGTTGGATTTCGACATCTCTTCCCTCGTCTCGGCGCCGCGCGTCTTGCGGACCCCGTCTCCCTGCTACGCCGGGCTTCAAGCCGACCTTCGGTCCGGGCTACGGATGGTCCGGCTCATCCCCGTTGCTTAGTACTGTCTCATACAGTACAGTGTACTGGACGATACATTCAGAATGCTGCACCGCGCAAGGGGGTTCCGCAAATGCCCGATATGGGGCTGGAACATAGAGGTCAAGGGACGGCGACGGGAACCGGACGCGGGCATGCGCGCTGCCGGGCGCTGTTGGATGCCGCAGCCACACTGTTCGTGGAAAAGGGCTATGCCGCCACCTCGCTCAGCGACGTGCTGAAGCTGGCCGGCGGGTCCCGCGCCACGCTGTACGAGCATTTCGGCGACAAGGACGGCCTGTTCCGCGCCATGATGGAGGAGCATTGCGCCCGCGTGCTGGAGACCATGGCGGAAAACGCCGCGCCCGACCATATCGCCGACCCTGAAGAGCGGCTGAACCGGATCGCGCTGCACATCGCCGAAACGCTGATGGCGCCGCAGACCACCACCATCCTGCGCACCCTGATCTCGGAGAGTGCCCGCATCCCCGATCTGGTGGAGACCTTCGTCCGTGTCGGCCCGGAGCGCACGCGGGCGCAGATGGCGAACTGCCTGCGCGACCTGGACGCCCGCGGGCGGATCTGCATCGACGATCCGGAGATGGCGGCACAGGCCTTCTGCGGAATGGTGACCGGCAACCTGCTGATGGAGCGGCTGATCCTGCCGGACCGGCCGGTCGATTTCGCGGCGGTGGAACGCTATGTGCGCGCCGGCGTCCGGCTGTTCCTGCGCGGCGCCGCGCCCTCCACCCCATGACGGAACGATACGGGAAATCCGGCACCTGGATCACCAGAGGCCGGATCGCCGGGAAAACACGACGATGACCAGCAGCAACCATCCAGGCACAACACCCGGCACAACAAAGGATCCGTCCACCTGGGGACCGCGCGGCATGGCGCGCCGGCAGGCGATCCTGGCGACGGCGCGGCGGCTATTCCTCGAAAAGGGGTTCGAGAAGACGACGCTCAGCGACATCATCGCCGAGGCCGGCGGCTCCCGCGCCACGCTGTACGAGCATTTCGGCGACAAGGAGGGCCTGTTCCGCGCCATCATGGAGGAGGACAACGCCATGATCCTCTCCGGCCTCGCCCCGGCCCAGGCTGACGAGCGGGTGACGCCGGAAGCCGGGCTGACCGCCTTCGCCCTGCATCTGGTCAAGGCCCTGCTGGCCGAGGAGACCACCGGCACCGTCCGCATCCTGATCGCGGAGGGCGACCGCGTGCCCGACATCGCCGAGGCCTTCTTCCGCATCGGGCCGGAAAACGCCATCGGCCGGTTGGCGGACTATCTGCAGCGGCTGTCGGACAAGGGGGAACTCCGCATCGAGGATCCGGCCGCCGCCGCCCAGGCCTTCCTGGGCATGGTCACCGGCAATCTGGTGATCCGCCGCCTGATCCTGCCGCAGCGCGCGCCCGCCATCCCCGACCTCGACCGCTATGTCCGGCAGGCGGTGCGGCTGTTCCTGAACGGCGCCCGCGCGCCGGAGACGAAGGGGGGCTGATACCCCAATGATGGGAAGTTCCGACTTTCGGTCGGCATTTTGCAGCCCTTCAAACGCCGGACGGCCCGATATGGGGAACAAGGGGCCGCGGGCCTTGGCGTCGCGGGCATGTGCCCACATGGCTGTACCAGAGTTGAAAAGCTGCAACTTTTCGGCTCTGGCACCAGCCCATCACGGCATTCAAAGACGGTAGAAGGCGTTTGCGTTGGCAGAGAAAAGCCTTCGGCGCTCGTCGACGGAAAAATCGGCGGTGACGGCTGCATAGGCAAGCCATATGTCGCAATAGCGGCGCGCCAAGCCGTCGACCGGGTCGTTCGAAGCGAACATCGACCGCCGCGTTCCGAAGGCTGCGACCGCCTCGATGACGATCGGGCGGATGGACTCGACCGTCCATCCGCGATCGAACATCCCGAAGCCGGAGATTTTCAGGGCGAGGTTCGGCAACTCGGCCAGCCGGCGCATCCCGGTCCGCCAACGCTCCAGCCCGTCCGGAGTCTGGTTGGCGGGCTGGCCGGTGTGACACAGAACGAAACGGACGTCGGGATTTTCCGCCACCACGCCATGGGCTTCCTCCATCTGTTCGGGATAGACCTGCAGGTCGAAGCTTAAATCGTGGCGGGACAGGGATGCCAAATTCCGGCGCCAGACCGGATCCTCGTAGAGCGGCCGGCTCTCCCCGGGCCGGCCGAGCATCACCTCGTGCAGCATCTGGCGCAGGCCGCGCAGATTGCGGGCTTCGCGGTGCCGCTCGATCGTCTCCTGCGCATCGGGGCTGGAGAGATCACAATAAGCGACGATGCCTTGCGGGAAGCCGCGATTCTCGGGTGAGTCGGCCACCGCCTGCAGCCAGCGGGTCTCGCGCACCGGGTCGGCATGGTCGCTGTTCGCCTCGATATGGACGGAACGCACCAGCCGCAGCCCGTCGGCCGCTGCGAAGAAGTCGCCCGCCAAATGGTTGCGGCGGATGGCGGTGTAGTCGCCGCAGATCCGTTTTTCCATCGGCCCGGTCAGCCATGGGTAGGAATTGCGGCCCAGATCCCAGAGATGATGGTGGGGATCGGTGATCTCCAGCCCGTCCAGCCCGTACCGGGATGGTTCCGGCCGCATCGCGGCCGTCGCCGTTCCGTCGTCTCCTCGTTTGGCCTCCATGGTCGGCCTCACCCGAGGAAGCCGAGCGACAGCCACGGGATCAGCGTGACCAGGATCAGTGCGACGAAGATGGCCGAAAGGTAGATCCAGATGTGCCGCAGGCCGGCATCGGGCGATATCTTGCCGATGGCGCAAGTGAAGTAGTAGCCGACCCCGAAAGGTGGGGCGAACAGCCCAAGCCCCATGGCCAGGATCACGATCATCGCATAGTGGACCTCGTGAACCCCCATCATGCGCGCCACCGGGAACAGCAGCGGAGCGAACACCAGCAGGGCCGGCGGCCCTTCCAGCAGGCTGCCCAGCACGACGAAAATCAGGATGCTGACCAGCAGGAAGCCGGTCTTGCCGCCACCCATCCCGGTCAGCAGGGCGGACAGCTCGTTTGCCAGTCCGGACTGGGTCAGCGCCCAGGCCATGCCGCTGGCGGTGCCGATGATGAACAGGATCGATCCCGACAGCGAAGCCGTCTCCACCAGCATGCGGAACAGGTCCGCCGGATCGAAGCGGCGGTAGAGCAGGATTCCGACGAGAAGGGAATAGACGACTCCGATGGTCGCCACCTCGGTCGCCGTGGCGACCCCTTCCACGACCGCGGCGCGGATGATCAGGGGCAGGATCAGGGCCGGCACCGCCAGCGCCAGCGCCCGTCCCACGGCCGGCCAGCCGGCCCATTCCACCGCCGGATGTCCGGCCCCGGCGGCGTCCGCCCGGCGCGAGCGCAGGAACACCACCACCGCCAGCATCACCGCTCCGATCAGGGCCGGCATGAGCCCGGCAATGAACAGCGCGCTGATCGACACGCTGGCGACCGAGCCGATGATGATCAGGACGATGCTGGGCGGGATCGTCTCCGCCATCGCACCGGAGGCGGCGAGCAGCGCCGCCAGTTCGCCCTCGTCGGCACCGCGCCGCTTCATCTCGGGGAACAGGACCGGAGCCACCGCGGCCATGTCCGCCGCCTTCGCACCGGAGATGCCGGAGACGAGGTACATGGCGGCAATCAGCGTGTAGGACAGCCCACCCCGGATGTGGCCGAGCAGAGCGACCAGGAACATCACCATGGCGCGGGCCAATCCCGTCGCCACGATCAGGTGGCCGAGAAAGATGAACAGCGGAATGGACAGCAGGATGATGCTCGACATCCCTTCGTCCAGCCGGCTGATGACGATGCTTTCCGGCAGGTCGGTTACCGTCTGGAGAAAGCTGGACGTCGCCAGGCCGAAGGCGAAGGCGATCGGGACGCCGATCATGATCATGACGCCGATCATCAGGACGAAGAACAGCACCAGGTTCCAGTTGCCGAGCTCGGTCAGCGCATCGCGCCCGAGCCAGGCGGCGCCGGCCAGCACCAGCCCGCACGCGACGACCGCCGCCGCCCGCTGCCACGGCAGGCTGGTCACGATCATGCGCAGCAGGAACAGGGCCATCAACCCAAGCCCCACCGGGATGGCCGCCGTGCGGTAGGCGTCGGATATCTCGGTCACCGGCTTGACGATCGCCACCTGCTCGACCGTGTACTCGAGCGACGGTCCGATCAGGAAGAGGACGAGCGCCAAGGCCAGCAGCAGGCTGGCCGCCTCGCAGCGCGCCCGCCAGACGCCGTTCATCGCGCCGACCACCGTGGTCAGTCGCATGTGCTCGGTACGCCGCAGGGCGATGACCGCGCCCAGCATGGCGAGCCAGATGAACAGGGTCGACGCGACCTCGTCGACCCAGATGATCGGTGATTGCGCGAAGTAGCGCGCCAGGACGCCGACGAACAGGATGGCCGTCTCGACCAGCAGCAGCGCCCCCGCCAGGGCTTCCGTGGCGGCGCCGAGCAGAGCCTCCAGGCGCAGCAGCGGATGTTCGCCGCCACCGGCAATAGGGCCCGCCGACGCGGTTCTTGCGGTTGTCATGGTTGTCCCCATCCTGCCGTCAGGTGAGCGTGCCGGTGTATTTTTCCAGGACCTTCCAGGCATCCTCGCCGAACTTGCCGCGCCACTCCTTGTAGAAGCCGGCCTGTTGCAAGGCCGCACGGAAGGTCCCCTGGTCGGTCGTGGCGAAGGTCATGCCCTTGCTTTCCAGGCTTCCCTTCATCGAGCTTTCCAGTTGGGCGATATCGGCGCGGTCGTCCGCGGCGGCCTTGGCGAATTCCTCGGCCAAGATGTCCTGGACGTCCTTCGGCAGGCGCCGGAAGCCCGCTCCGTTACCCAGCAACCAGTAGCCGTCCCACATGTGGCCGGTCAGCGCACAGTATTTCTGCACCTCGTAGAACTTGCCCGAATTGATGATCGACAGCGGGTTCTCCTGGCCGTCAACCACCCGGGTCTGCATCGCCGTGTAGGTTTCCGCCCAGTTCAGCGTCACCGGCGCGGCGTTCAGCGCCTTGAACATCGACACGCCGAGCAGGCTCGGCGGGATGCGGATCTTGAAGCCCTTGAGATCGTCGGGCTTGCGGATGGGAGCCTCGTTGCTGGTGATCTGGCGGAAGCCGATGTCGAACATCTTGGGGAAGGCCACCAAGCCGACTTTCTCGATGCTTGCGCGGATGGTGGCGCCCAGATCCCCGTCCATCGCCGCCCAGACCTGGCCGTAATCGGCGAAGATGAAGCCGAGCGCGTTGATCGCCGACACCGGCACCAGCGTCGAGAGCACCAGCCCGGAGGCCGAGTAGAACTGCAGCGCGCCCGAGCGCACCTGCGACAGCATGTCGGTGTCGGTGCCGAGCTGACCGGCCGGGAAGACCAGCAGTTCGACCCGGCCGCCGGTCCGCTCACGGATGCGGTCGGCCGCTTCGCGCATGCGGACGTTCAACGGATAGTCGGCCACCTGGTTGTTGCCGAAGCGCAGCCGGAATTCGGCGGCATCGGCCGGGAAGCTCAGCAGGTTGCAGCCGAGGGCCGCCGCCCCGCCCAGGGTGCCGCCCAGGAAGGACCGGCGATGGATGGTCATGTCTTTCATAGCTTCTCCCTTCGGTGTTTTATTATCGACCAGGGCGCCGGCATGGCGGCCGGGGCGACCGGACGGGTCGCGTTGGCCACTCCCAATCCATGCCGGCCGTTGACCGGCACCGGTCTTATATATTTGTAAATATACTAACAGCTGCCGGACCGTCTGGCAAATCCGTTCGTGCCGCCAACCATCATGGGGCGGAGACCTGTTCGCGGATGCCTCCGGCCACCGCGGTCAGTGCGGCCAGGATGTGGCCGGTGTCGACCCCGACCGCGACCATGCCTGCTCCCTGGCCGAGCCAGCGCCGCGCCGCGTCGATCGTCGGGGCGAAGACGGCGGCGGCGCGGCCCTTTTCCCGGGCTTCGGCCATCACCTCGGCCATCCGCGCGACGACCAGCGGGTGGTCGGTGCGGCCGGGAACGCCCAGCGCGTGCGACAGATCGACCGGTCCGAGGAACACGCCGTCCAACGAGGGGGTCCGCAGGATGTCGGCGGCGGCCTCCACCCCCTGCCGGCCCTCGATCATCACGATGACCGCCACCTCGGAATTGGCCTGGGCGAACCAGTCGGGGCCGCCGGCGAAGCCGGCCGCCCGGACCCAGGAGTTGGCGCCGCGCGTGCCGTCGGGTGCGAAGCGGGCAGCCGACACCGCGGCCTGCGCCTCGGCCGCGGAGGCGACCTGCGGCACCAGCACGCCGGCGGCTCCGACGTCGAGCGCGGCGCCGATCATCGCCGCGTCGTTGCGCTGGACGCGGATGATCGGGTACAGCCCGCGCGACCGCGCGGCGACGACCAGCGGTCCGGCGGCCTCGATCCCGTAGGGGCCGTGCTCCAGGTCGAGGATGACGGCGTCGAAGCCGGCCAGCGCCATGATCTCGACGACCTCGACGCTGCGGATGATGGAGAAGACGGTGATCAGCGGCGCCGGGTCGCGGAGCCGGTCGCGCAGGGGACGGAGCATGACGGAACCGCCTTTCGATGGGAGGGGCTCAATGGTTGTGGCGCGGCAGGGTCCGCGCGATCCGCTGGAAGTCCAGCGCCTGCTCCAGGCAGGCGCCGTCGGCCAGCTGGCCGGTGGTCTGGCGGTACAGCGCCTGCCAGGGGGTGGCGCTGGCCGGCACCGGCGGCGTGCCTTCGGCGCGGCGGCGGGCCAACTCCTCGTCCGCGACCAGCATGTCGCAACGCCGGGCGTTCAGGTCGATGCGGATGATGTCGCCGGTCCGCAGCCATGCCAGCCCGCCGCCGGCGGCGCTTTCCGGCGCGGCGTTGACGATCGACGGGCTGTCGGAGGTGCCGGACTGGCGGCCGTCGCCGATCGTCGGCAGGCTGGTGATGCCGCGCCGAAGCAGGGCGTCGGGCGGCTGCATGTTCACCACCTCCGCCGAGCCCGGCCAGCCGAGCGGTCCGGCGCCGCGCACCACCAGGATGCAGCGCTCGTCGATGGCGAGGTCCGGGTCGTTGATGCGGGCGTGATAATCCTCCGACCCGTCGAACACCACGGCCCGCCCCTCGAACAGGCCCGGACGGTCCGGGTCGGCCAGGTAGCGGGCAAGGAAGTCGGGCGAGATCACGCTCGTCTTCAGGATGGCGCTGTCGAACAGGTTGCCGGAAAGAACGGTGAAGCCGGCCATCTCCTTGACCGGCAGGGCGAAGGGGGTGATGACCTCGCGGTCGGGGCTTTCCCGGCCGGCGAGGGCCTCGGCCAGGGTGTTGCCGGCGACGGTCAGGCAGGATCCGTCGAGCAGCTCCGCCTGCAGCAGCTCCCACATCACCGCCGGCACCCCGCCAGCCCGGTGGAACCGTTCGCCGAGATAGGCGCCGGCCGGCTGCACGTTGGCGAGCAGCGGCACGGCATGGCCGTGGGTCTGGAAATCCTCGATCGTCAGCTCCACTCCGGCATGGCGGGCCATCGCGATCAGGTGCGGCGGCGCGTTGGTCGACCCGCCGATCGCCGAGTTGACGCGGACGGCGTTCAGGAAGGCGGCGCGGGTCAGGATCCGTGACGGGCGCAAATCCTCATGCGCCATCTCGACGATGCGCCGGCCGGTGCGGTAGGCCATCTGTCCGCGTGCCCGGTAGGGTGCCGGGATCGCCGCGCAGCCGGTCAGCGACATCCCCAGGGCTTCGGCCATCGCGTTCATGGTGGAGGCAGTGCCCATGGTGTTGCAGTGCCCGAGCGAGGGGGCCGAATCCATGGCCTCCTGCAGGAAGCCCTCCTCGTCGATCTCGCCCTTCGCCAGCTTGCGGCGGGCCTGCCAGATCACCATGCCCGAGCCGGCCAGCCGGCCTTCGTGCCAGCCGTCCAGCATCGGTCCGCCGGACAGGACGATCGCCGGGATGTCGACCGTGGCCGCCGCCATCAGGGCGGCGGGGGTGGTCTTGTCGCAGCCGGTGGTCAGCACCACGGCGTCGATCGGGTAGCCGTAGAGGATCTCCACCAGCCCGAGATAGGCGAGGTTGCGGTCGAGCGCGGCCGTCGGCCGCTTGCAGTTCTCGAACATCGGGTGGGTCGGGAATTCGATGGGGATGCCGCCGGCGTCGCGGATGCCGTCGCGCACCCGCCGGGCCAGATCGACATGGACCCGGTTGCAGGGCGACAGGTCGCTGCCGCTCTGCGCGATGCCGATGATCGGCTTGCCGGAGCGCAGCTCCTCCGGCGTGGTGCCGTAGTTCATGAAGCGCTCCAGATAGAGCGCGGTCATGTCGATGTGGTCCGGATTGTCGAACCAGTCCTGCGAACGGAACCGGCGGGTTCCTGCCGTCTCTCCTGCTGTCATGTCCTGCGTCTCTCCCGGAAGGCGTCGTTCAGCCGCGCCCGATGTAGGGCATGCGCGTCGCCATGATGGTCATGAAGGGAATGTTCGCCTCCAGCGGCAGGGCCGCCATCTGGAGGACCGCCGCGGCGACGTGCGCGCCGTCGATGGTGGGTTCGGGGACGATCCGCCCGTCGGCCTGGAGCATGCCGCGTTCCATCGCGCTGGTCATGTCGGTGGCGGCGTTGCCGATGTCGATCTGGCCGCAGGCGATGTTCCAGCCCCGTCCCTCCAACGCGATCGCCCTGGTCAGGCCGGTGACCGCATGCTTGGCGGCCGTGTAGGCGACGGCGTTCGGGCGCGGCACATGGGCGGAGATCGATCCGTTGTTGATGATCCGCCCACCCTGCGGAATCTGCGCCTTCATCCGCCGGAACGCGGCCTGGGCGACCAGGAAGCTGCCGGTCAGGTTCACGTCGATGGAACGCCGCCAATCCTCGGCGGTGACGGCGTCGACCGGCCCGCCGCCGGCGAAGCTGCCGGCGTTGTTGAACAGGAGGTCGACCCGTCCGAACACGGCCACGGTCCGTTCGAACAGCTCCTCGACCGCATCGGGGGCGGTGACGTCGGTCGGCACCGCCAGCGCCCGGCCGGCCGTGTCGCCCATGGCCTCCAGCGTCTCGTCCAACGGCGCCGCCCGGCGCCCTGCCAGCACCACGCGGTGTCCCGCCCCGTGCAGGGCAAGCGCCACCCGGCGCCCGATCCCCGACCCGGCCCCGGTGACCACCGCGACCCCCGCCGTCTTTTCAGGCGACATTCCTTCCTCCCCGTCCCGCCGCCGTTCAGGCGTTTTCCCGCGCCCGAACGAGATCGAGCGCCACGTCGACGATCATGTCCTCCTGTCCGCCGACCATGCGGCGGCGGGCGAGTTCCACCAGGATGTCCCGCGCGTCGACCCCGTAGAGCGCCGACGCCTTCTCCGCATGGCGCAGGAAGGACGAATAGACCCCGGCATAGCCGAGGGAGAGCGTCTCGCGGTCGACGCGGACCGGCCGGTCCTGCAAGGGCCGGACGAGGTCGTCGGCGGCGTCCATCAGGCCGAACAGGTCGCAGCCATGGGCGAACCCCATGCGGTCGGCGACGGCGACGAACACCTCCAGCGGAGCGTTGCCGGCCCCGGCCCCCATGCCGGCCAGCGAGGCGTCGACCCGTACGGCGCCATGCTCCACGGCGACGACGGAATTCGCGACGCCGAGGGACAGGTTGTGATGGGCATGGATGCCGACCTGCGTCCCGTCCCCGAGGGACTGGCGCAGGGCGTCCACCCGCTCCGCCACCCCGGTCATGGTCAGGGCGCCCGCCGAATCGGTGACGTAGACGCAATGGGCGCCGTACTCCTCCATCAGCTTCGCCTGTTCGGCCAGCGCCGCCGGCTCCAGCATGTGGGCCATCATCAGGAAGCCGGCGACGTCGAGCCCGATGGACCGCGCGAAGGCGATGTGCTGGGCGGCGACGTCGGCCTCGGTGCAGTGGGTGGCGATCCGGACGGAGGCGACGCCGGCCGCCTTGGCCGCCGCCAGGTCATGCACGGTGCCGATCCCCGGCAGCAGCAGCGTCGTCAGCCTCGCGTGGGTCAGGGTGGCGGCGACCGCCTCGATCCAGTCCAGGTCGGAATGGCGCCCGAAGCCGTAGTTGAAGCTCGACCCGGCGAGCCCGTCGCCATGGGAGACCTCGATGGCATCGACGCGGGCGGCGTCCAGCGCCCGGGCGATGGCGGTCACCGCATCCAGCCCGTACTGGTGGCGGATCGCGTGCATCCCGTCGCGCAGCGTCACGTCCTGGATATAGAGCCGTTCCGTCATCATGCGGCCTCCTGCATGCGGCGTTCGACCATCCGCTCGGCAGCGGCCAGCGCAGCGGAGGTCATGATGTCCAGGTTTCCGGCATAGGCCGGCAGGTAGTGGCCGGCGCCCTCCACCTCCAGCAGCACCGTCACCTTCAGGCCGGAGCGCGGACCCACTCCGGGAATCGGCAGGGGATCGTTGTGGCCGATCCGTTCGAACTGGATGTCCTGCTTCAGCCGGTAGCCCGGCACATAGGCCTGGACGGTCTCGACCATCGCCTCGACGGAGGCGCGGACCGCCGCCTCGTCCTCGGTCTCGGCGAGGCAGTAGACCGTATCGCGCATGATCACCGGCGGCTCGGCCGGGTTCAGCACGATGATCGCCTTGCCGTGCTCGGCCCCGCCGACCTGTTCGATCGCGCGGGAGGTCGTCTCGGTGAATTCGTCGATGTTGGCGCGGGTGCCGGGGCCGGCGGATTTCGAGGCGATGGAGGCGACGATCTCCGCATAATGGACCTTCGCCACCCGGGAGACCGCGGCGACGATCGGGATCGTCGCCTGTCCGCCGCAGGTCACCATGTTGACGTTGGCGCCGCGGCCGGCATCGGCGATCCGGTCCAGATGGGCGTCGAGGTTGACCGGCGGCACCACATAGGGACCGACCGCCGCAGGCGTCAGGTCGATCACCGTCTTGCCGTCCTGCGCCAGGAGTTCGGCGTGGCGGACATGGGCCTTGGCCGAGGTGGCGTCGAAGACGATGCCGATGTCGTCGTAGACGGGGGACCGGCGCAGGCCGTCCAGGCCTTCCGCCGTCGTCATGATGCCGAGCCGCTGCGCCCGCGCCAGTCCTTCGGATGCCGGATCGACGCCGACCATCGCCGCCATCTCCAGATGCCGGGCTTCGCGCATCACCTTGATCATCAGGTCGGTACCGATGTTGCCCGATCCGATGATCGCAACCTTTTGCTTTGCCATTGCACGATCCTTTCGGCGGAGGACGGGCGGGAATGGCCACCCGTCTTCCGCATGGGATGGGGGGTTACTCGGCGGCGTCGGAGGCGGCCGGCAGAAGGTTGCCGATGACCAGTTCGGTGATGTCGCTGGTCCTCGCCGCGCCGCCCAGGTCGCGGGTGAGGCCGTGCGGCGAGCGCATCGCCGCGCTGACGCCACGCTCCACCGCCGCGGCGGCGAGCAGCAGGCGCTGGTCGCCGTGGCGTTCGCCCAGCCATTCCAGCATCGCCGCGCCCGACAGGATGGTGCCGTAGGGGTTGGCGATGTTCTGGCCGGCGATGGTCGGAGCCGAGCCGTGCGCCGCCTGGAAGAAGCCGTGCTCCTTCCCGATTTCCGCCGAGGGCGACATGCCCATGCTGCCCACGGTGACGGCGGCGAGGTCGGAGATGATGTCGCCGAACATGTTCTCGGTGACGATCACGTCATAGTGTTCCGGACGCTCGACCAGATGGCAGGTCATCGCGTCGGCGTAGGCGTAGTCGGCCTCGACATCCGGGTACTGCTCCGCCACCTCGTTGAAGACCTTGCGGAAAAAGGCGTAGGTGCGCAGCACGTTGGCCTTGTCGCAGACGGTGACGCGCCGCTTGCCGTCGCCGGGAGCGCCGCTGCGCCGACGCGACAGCTCGAAGGCGGTGCGGCAGATGCGCTCGATCCCCTTGCGGGTGACCACCAGGGTGTCCGCCGCCATCTCGTCGCGCAGGTTCACGCCGTTTCCGCGGGCGGCGTAGAGGCCCTCGGTGTTCTCGCGGACGATGACATAGTCGATGTCGCCCGGCTTGCGGTCGCGCAGCTTGGACTGGATGCCGGGCCGCAGCTTGATCGGACGGATGTTGGCATAGAGATCCAGCCGGAAGCGGAGTTGCAGGCCGAACTCGATTCCCGTTTCGGTTCCGTCGGGATAGGTGACTCCGGGAATGCCGGTGGCGCCGTGCAGGATGGCGTCGGCGCGCCGGCACCCTTCGTAGGTCGCGTCCGGGAACGCGCTGCCGGACCTCAGATACTCGTCGGCACCGGCCGGGTATTCCTTGAAGGTGAAGGCATCCGTCAGTCCGGGCAGGGCCTGGATGACGCTGAGCGCCGACTGGCAGACTTCGCGCCCGATGCCGTCCCCGTGAACCACTGCAATTTCATAGGTTTTCATTTTTCCATTCCGCTTGATGGCCCTTGTCGACGCCGCGGAGCCCGTGCCCGGGCGTACCGGTGTCTCGGATCGAAACTGTAGAAGCGACCCTTTCATATATCAACAAATATATTTAACTGTTTGTGCGTGGAGCTGATTTTTCCGGATTGCCACGGTCCCGGTTGACCGGCATCCGGACCGAGCCGGTTCACCTCGGCGACACGGAAAGCCATATCGGACAAATTATCGTTATTTATTCAGAGCTTGATCTGAAACTCGCCTGCCGTTCCAGCACGACATCCATCACCATCACCTATTGTGCGTATGGCTGACAATGGGTATTGCGCCGAGCGTCATGCTCTGATAAAGCCAAAAAATACTTTCAAAAATATCTGATGGCTTGATCGGCTCCGCGCCGCCACACGCCCGCCCCATCCCGGAGAGGAGACCCCCATGACCTTCGCGACCGCCGTCCGCTTCGCTGCTCTGCGCCCGTTCGCCCTTGCGGGCACGGTATTCGCCGGCGCCCTCCTGGGCACGCCGGCTGCGTCGCCTGCCCAGCCGGTCCCGCAGGATTGGCCGGCCAAGCCGGTGCGCATCATGGTCGGCGCCAATCCCGGCGGCGGCAGCGACACCATCGCGCGCCTCCTGGGCGACCATTTCAGCGCCGCCACCGGCCAGCCCTTCGTTATCGAAAATCGCCCCGGCGCCTCCAACACGATCGCGTCGGACGTCACCGCCAAGGCCGACAAGGACGGCCATACGCTGCTGGTGGCGGCCAGCACGTCGGTGTCGATCGCGCCGCACCTGATCAAGCTGGGCTACGATACGCTGCGCGACATCCAGCCGGTCGGCCTGATCGCGCTGGTGCCGAACGTCCTGGTGGTCAACAAGGACCTGGGCATCGACACCGTTGCCCAATTGGTCGAGCACATGAAGAAGAACCCGGGCAAGGTGAAGTACGGCTCCTCCGGCTTCGGCAGCACCCATGTGATCCTGGCCGAGCAGTTCAACCTTGCCGCCGGCGTCAAGTCGGTGCATGTCCCCTACAAGGGGGCGGCGCAGACACAGATCGACATCATCGCCGGCCAGATCCAGATGACCTTCGATACCGTTCCGGCGGCGCTGGGGCAGATCAAGGCCGGGAACCTGAAGCCTCTCGCCGTGACCAGTCCGACGCGCATCCCCGAGTTGCCCGATGTGCCGACGATCGCCGAGAGCGGCTACCCGGCGGTCGAGACCCAGGTCATGTACGCGCTCTATACCACCGCCGGCACGCCGCGCCCGGTCGTCGAGAAGATCAACGCCCTCTTGAATGCCGCCCTGGGCGAAAAGACGGTGAACCGCCGGCTCGTCGAGTTCGGCGCCCTCCTTCAACCGATGACCGTCGACGCCTTCGACGGCTTCAACCGGAGCGAATACGAACGCTTCGGCCTGCTGATCCGCCGTGCCGGGATCAAGGCGGGCTCCTGACGCTTCCCGTCCCGACCTCATGCCGAAGACAGGAGTTCCCATGATCCTCGCGCTGAAAAAGGACGTCGTGGCCGGCGGCCTCTACATGGCGATCGGTGCCGGCTTCGCCTCGATGTCCCTCGAGCAGCCGATCGGAGAGACCACCCGGATGGGACCCGGTTTCTTCCCCCTCTGTGTCGGCCTCATCCTGGGCGTCATCGGCGCCTGGGTGTTCCTGACGGCTTTCCGCACCGGAGGCGCGGGTGGAACGGTGGAAATCCGTGCCCGGCCGGCCGCGGTGATCCTGGTTGCGCTGGTCGCCTTCGCCCTGCTGCTTCCCCGGCTCGGCCTGGTGCTGACGAGCATCCTGGTCTTCGTCCTGAGCGCCGCGGCGGCCCCGCAGCGCTCGGTCCTGCAGGTCGGGCTGGTCGCCGTGGTGCTGGCGGCCGTCGTCGGCCTGGTGTTCGTCGCCGGACTGCGCCTGCCCATCCCGGCGCTCCCGCCTTTCCTCTTCTCCTGACCAGGGCACCGGCCATGGATCTGTTCGACAACCTGCTGATCGGCGCCCAGACCGCGATCAGCGTGCGGGGCATGTTCTACGCCCTGATCGGCGTCGTGCTGGGAACCGCGATCGGCGTGCTCCCTGGACTGGGCCCCGTCGCCGCCATCGCGATGCTGCTGCCGCTCACCTACGGGCTCCAGCCGGAGCTTGCCCTCATCATGCTGGCCGGCATCTTCTATGGCTCGCAATATGGCGGATCGACGACCTCGATCCTGGTGAACATCCCGGGCGAGTCCTCTTCGGTCGTCACCTGCCTGGACGGGCATCAGATGGCACGGCAGGGACGGGCCGGCACGGCGCTCGCCACTGCCGCCATCGGATCGTTCTTCGCCGGGACGGTGTCGACCGTTCTGATCGCCGGTTTCGCGCCGGTCCTGGCGACGATCGCTTTCCGCTTCGGGCCAGCCGAGTATTTTTCATTGATGATCCTGGGACTTGTCGGGGCGGTGGCGCTCGCCCACGGATCGATGGTCAAGGCGTTGGGGATGATCCTGATCGGCCTGCTGCTCGGCCTGGTCGGAACCGACGTGACGTCGGGTGGGCAACGCTTCACCTTCAGCCTGCCGGACCTGTTCGACGGCATCGACTTCGTGGCGATCTCCATGGGCCTGTTCGGCATCGCCGAGGTCATCGCCAGCGCCGGCAGGGCCGGCAACCGCGACATCCTCACCCGCCGGATCACCGGGCTGCTGCCCAGCCGGTCCGACCTGCGGCGGATGGCCCCGGCGGTGCTGCGGGGAACGGCGGTCGGCTCCTTCCTCGGACTGCTGCCGGGAGGCGGCGCCACCTTGTCCTCCTTCACCTCTTATGCGCTGGAAAAGAAGCTGTCGCGAACGCCCGGCGCCTTCGGCCGGGGAGCGATCGAGGGCGTCGCCGGCCCGGAATCGGCGAACAACGCGGCCTCGCAGACCTCCTTCATCCCGATGCTGACCCTGGGCATCCCGAGCAACGCCGTGATGGCGCTGATGATCGGCGCCATGATGATGCACAACATCACCCCGGGCCCCCAGGTGGCGGTGACCAATCCCGCCCTGTTCTGGGGCCTGATCGTCTCCATGTGGTTCGGCAACCTCATCCTGCTGGTGCTCAACCTGCCGATGATCGGGCTTTGGGTGAAGGTGCTCGGCGTCCCTTACCGGCTGCTGTTCCCGGCAATCGTCGTGCTGTCCTGCATCGGCGCCTACAGCGTCAACGGCAATGGTTTCGGCATCCTGCTGCTGGCCGGCTTCGGGCTGGCCGGCCATCTTTTCGCGGCACTGGAGTGCGAGCCGGCCCCCTTGCTGCTCGGCTTCGTGTTGGGACCGTCGATGGAGGAGTATTTCCGGCGGGCGATGCTGATCGGCGACGGGGACATCGCCATTTTCGCGACCCGGCCGCTGTCCGCCGTGCTGCTGGGAACGGCTGCGCTGGTGCTGCTTCTGTTCGCTCTTCCGGCCATCGGCCGCAAGCGGGCGGAAGCCTTCGTGGAGGGCGAGGAATAGGCCGCCGCCACTGTAGTCGATAGCGGGCCGGTTCCGGCACCCGGCGGGGAATGCCCGTCGACGGGGCGGCCGGTTGCCGGCCAAGGAGGCCGAGCCCCCGAGGGGCGCCGCATTCGAAGAGAAGGGAGCCCTCATGCCGATCTTCGCCGCCAACCTGACATTGATGTTCAACGAATGGTCCTTCCTCGACCGCTTCGACGCCGCCGCCGATGCCGGCTTCCGCGCCGTCGAACTCCAGTTCCCTTATGACCATGCGCCGGACGCCGTCGCGGCACGGCTGGAACGCAACGGCCTGACCCTGGCGCTGTTCAACATGCCGCCCGGCGACCGGACGGCCGCCGAACGGGGACTGGCGGCCTTGCCCGACCGTTTCGACGAGGTCCGGACCGGCGTCGACACCGCTCTGCGCTATGCCGAGGCGACCGGCTGCCGCCGGCTGCACCTGATGTCGGGTCTGGCCGACGCCGCCGATCCGGCGGCGCAGGCCGCCTACCGGCGGGCCGTGGCCTACGCCGCTTCGGCGCTGGGGGGCCGCGGGATCGACCTGCTGCTGGAGCCGATCAACGGTCGCGACGTGCCCGGCTATTTTTTGAATTCCTTCACGGCTGCGGAGCGGTTGATCGCCGATCTCGGCCTGTCCAACCTGAAGCTTCAGTTCGACCTGTATCACCGGCAGATCCTGCACGGCGACGTCGCCATGGCGCTGCGCCGGCTGCTGCCGGTCACCGGCCATGTCCAGATCGCTTCCGTTCCGTCGCGCCACGAGCCGGTGGGGGAGGAACTGAATTATCCCTTCCTGTTCGCCGAGTTGGACCGGCTGGGCTACCGGGGCTTCGTCGGCTGCGAATACCGTCCCCGCGCCGGCACGCTCGACGGGCTCGGCTGGTTCGCGTCGCAGCGGAAGACGGAATGATGCCGGAGCCGAAAAGCTTCAACTTTTCGGCTCTGCTACGGCCGCCGCGCGGGCACATGCCCGCGACGCCGAGGCCCGCGGCCCCTTTTGCCCGTGTCGGGCCGCCCGACGTTTGAGGGGCCGGAAAGTGCCGACCGAAGGTCGGAGCGTTCCGGCATTGGCAGGAGGGCGGCGGCCGCCGTCCTGAGCGGCGTCACGTCGGGATCTTTCCGATAATCCCGGCCGCTGGTTTCAGCCGACGATTTCGGTCCGCATCCGCCACACCCCCGGATCAGAGGGTGGAGATGTGAAACTTGTCGACCACACCGACCAAGGCATCCTCGCCGCGCAGGCGCTGCTTGAAATGGCACTCGGCGGCGACGGTGCCGCTCCGACTCAGAATGGAGCGGATCAGTTCGGCATGGCTGTCGGTGGAGGATTTCCGGTACTCGTCGGTTTGCAGGCGCAGGGCCACCATGTGTGCCCGCAAGGCAAAGTCGCGCATCTGGCAGCCGACCTCGTAAAGCTTACGATTGCCCGACAGCCGCATGAGTTCACGGTGGAACATCTCGTCGGCGTCTCCCCAGTCGCTGACGTTGCCGTCGGCGATCGCCTTCTCCATGCGGCGAACGGCTTCGAACAGGGTTTCCAACTGCTCGCTGGACGGGCGGCTGCGGGCGAGCACGGAAACCGCCACCACCTCCAGCCCCGAGATGACCTGATAGATCTCGCGCATGTCGGTACTGGACAGCGGCAGCACCCGGATGCCCTTGCCGCGCCCGATCTCCACGAAACCCTCCGTCTGGAGGCGGAGCAATGCCTCGCGGACAGGGGTACGCGAAATGCCCAGCCGTTTGGCAGTCTCCGCCTCGTCAATCAGCCCACCGGGCGGAACCTCACCCTGCTGAATCCAGCTTTTGATTTCACTGTAGGCGGAATCGGATGCGCGGGGCACGCTCACACTCCAAAACATCAACCGTGGCCGGAGTGACCATACGATGCATATACATATGTTCAAATATATTGCCTAGTGTTTCCCCGATGCGGAAAAGTCGCGTTGGGAGGCGCGAACGCATACCCGGTCGGGATGAAGATACGGTCGCGGCCAAGGACGATCGCATTGAGGGTGATGCCGGGCGCCTGCCTGCCTTCGCCAGCCACTTGTCCCGGTAGCCGAGGTCGCCCAGCGCCGGCTTCGGTCCCGGACGCGTCGAGCGCGTGCCGTCCGCTATCATGCGAGTTCCGTCGACACCTCGTCCACGAGGCGTCGACCTCGGCAAAGGCGTCTTAAAGAGGCCGGAAAGGTCTTGGCGGTTCTGACGGCTTTATGCTTCCAGCGAGTCCGGTCTATGGGCGCCCTGGTGAGGATTCATGGTTCCATCCGGCCCCCGCCAAGGTGACGGTCGGCCTTGGTCAGCGGTTCGGCGATGTCCTCCAGTCCCTTGCCTTCGGCGTCGACGCCGTAGACGAGCGCGACCACCCCGCCGACCATCATCACCACCGATCCCAGCACATAGCCCCAGAACAGCCCGTCGCGCTCCATCCCCTCCCCCACCAGCCAGCCGAACAGCAAGGGGCCGGTGGAGCCGACCACCTGGGCGATGGCGAAGAAATAGGAGATCGCCTGCGCCCGGACCTCCAGCGGGAAGATCTCGCTGACCGTCAGGTAGGCCGAGGACGCCCCGGCCGAGGCGAAGAAGAAGGAGACGCACCAGAAGATCGTGTGCGTGTTCGCCGTCAGCACCCCTTGGCGGAACAGGAAGGCGGAGACCAGCAGCACGCTTCCCGCCAGCAGATAGGTGCCGAAGATCATCCGCCGCCGCCCCACCGTGTCGAACAGCGGCCCCAGCAGCAGCGGCCCGATCAGGTTGCCGGCGGCGAAGGGGAAGAAATAGAGCGCCGTCTGCGACGGATCGAGATGGTAGAAATTCTGCAGCACCAGCGCATAGGTGAAGAAGATCGCGTTGTAGAGAAAGGACTGCGTCACCATCATCGTCACGCCCAGGACCGTGCGCGTCGGGTATTGCCGGAAGAACACGTCGACCAGCTGCGCGTAGGACACCGAATCCTCTGGGAGGATGTGCATGGCCCGCCTGGGGTCGACCGGCGCCAGCGTCTTGCCCTGGTCGCGCACGCTGGCCTCGATGCCGTCGACGATGCGCTCGGCCTCCGCCTCCCTGCCATGGGTGACCATCCAGCGCGGGCTCTCCGGGATGTGCCGGCGCAGCTGGATGATGACCAGTCCCAGGAGCGGACCGATGAAGAAGGCGATGCGCCAGCCGAGATTCTCCGGCACCAGCGCATGGTCGAGCAGGAAGACGCTGCCGACCGCGCCGATCATCGCGCCTGCCCAGTAGGTGCCGTTGACGGCGATGTCGACCCGGCCGCGGAAGCGCGCGGGGATCAGCTCGTCGATGGCGGAATTGACGGCGGCATATTCGCCGCCGATGCCCATCCCGGCGATGAAGCGCCAGAGATAGAGGAACCAGGGGGTCCAGGCGAAGCCGGCGATGCCCGATGCGATCAGGTAGAGCGCCAGCGTGGTGATGAACAGCCGCTTCCGTCCCCAGCGGTCGGTCAGCCGGCCGAAGACCAGCGCGCCCACCACCTGCCCGATCAGGTAGATGGTGCCGGCCAGTCCGACCTCGGCGCTCGACATGCCCAGGCTGTCCTTGTAGCCGGAGGCCGAGATCAGCTGGATTTCGATACCGTCCAGGATCCAGCTCACCCCCAGCCCGACCACCACCATCCAATGGAAGCGCGCCCAGGGCAGCCGGTCCATCCGGGCGGGCACGAGGCTGCTCACGGCGACGGCGCCTTCTCTTGCGGTCATGTCGGGTGGGCTCCTCGATGCTGACGGCCGGACGGCGTTCCGGTGAAACACCGCCTGTAGCCGGAAGGTTTCCGTACGGGCAGGGTCCCATCGAATATCCGGCATGCGAATTGTCGCGCCCCTCCTCATTTCCCGTTGCGCTTTTGGATCGATCCAATTACCGTATCCGGACAGTTGGAACGCAGGGATGACTCCTGTGCTCCGGGTGAGGCTTCCCCGGATCACGAGCCCTGAGCGGACAAAGGCGATCCGCGCGACGCCGGCCCCTTCGACGGGCGGTGCGACGCGGATGCGGAGGAACGCCCGTGACCTACGACTTTCAATTCGACGCGGTGTTCGCGTCGTGGGACTATCTGCTGGACGGCGCTTGGCTGACCGTCCGGCTGTCGTTCGGCGCCATGGCCATCGGCCTGGTGGTCGCCATCCTCTGCGCGCTCGGCAAGACCTCCGGCCCGAGGCCGGTGCGCTGGCTGATCAACGCCTATATCGAGGTCATCCGCAACACGCCCTTCCTGGTGCAGATCTTCCTGATCTTCTTCGGGCTGCCGACCGTCGGGCTCCGGCTGTCGCCGGATATGGCGGCGATGATCGCGATGGTGGTCAATGTCGGTGCCTACGCCACCGAGATCATCCGCGCCGGCATCGAATCCATCCACAAGGGCCAGATCGAAGCGGGGCTGGCGCTGGGCCTGCGGCCGCTCCAGATCTTCCGCTACATCGTGCTGAAGCCGGCCCTGCGCACGGTCTATCCGGCGCTGACCAGCCAGTTCATCCTGCTGATGCTGAGTTCCAGCGTGGTGTCCGCCATCTCCGCCGACGAGCTGACCTCGGTCGCCAACAACATCCAGTCGCAGACCTTCCGCAGTTTCGAGATCTACATCGTGGTGACCGGCATCTATCTGGTGCTGGCGCTGATGTTCTCGGCCCTGTTCGCCGGCATCTACCGGCTGGCCTTCGCCTATACCATTGATCGGCGCTAAGGGCGACCGGCGCTGAAGGGGACCGAGCGATGATCCGCGCCTTCGGGTACAACGAGTTCCTGTTCCTGCTCAGCGCCGTGCAATGGACGCTGATGCTGTCGGTCATCGCCTTCATCGGCGGCGGCATCGTCGGGCTGGTCGTCGCGCTCGGCCGCACGTCGGACGTGAAGCCGCTGCGCTGGCTTTCGACCGGCTACATCCAGATTTTCCAGGGCACGCCGCTGCTGATGCAGCTGTTCCTGGTCTTCTTCGGCGCCACCGTGATCGGCATCGACATGAGCCCATGGGTCGCTGCGGCGGTCGGGCTGACGCTGAACACCAGCGCCTTCCTGGGCGAGATCTGGCGCGGCTGCATCCAGTCGGTACCGCGCGGCCAGTGGGAGGCGGCCTCTTCGCTCGGCCTACGCTATCCCGGCCTGATGCGCTACGTGATCCTGCCGCAGGCGGTGAAGGTCGCGGTGCCGCCGACCGTGGGATATCTGGTCCAGGTCATCAAGGGCACCTCGCTGGCCGCCATCATCGGCTTCGTCGAGCTGACCCGCGCCGGCCAGATCGTCAACAACGCCACCTTCCAGCCCTTCCTGGTCTTCGGCATCGTCGCCGCGATCTATTTCGCGCTGTGCTGGCCTCTCTCGCTGCTGAGCCAGCGGCTGGAAGCCCGCTACGCCGCGCCTTCTCGCTAAGCCTCAAAAAACACCCGCACTCGGAGGAAACACCCATGGCCTTCACCGTCACCCGCCGCCTGATCGTCGCCGGCGCCCTTCTGACCGCCGCCGCTACCGCTTTCGGCGGCCTGACCGCCACGGCGAACGCCCAGAGCGTCGAGGACATCAAGGGCAAGGGCAAGCTGACCATCGGCATGCTGGTCGATTTCCCGCCCTTCGGCATCACCAGCGCCGACGGCAAGCCGGACGGCTACGACGCCGACGTCGCCAAGCTGATGGCCAAGCACATGGGCGTGCCGGTCGACATCGTGCCGGTGACCGGGCCGAACCGCATCCCCTACCTGCTGACCGGCAAGGTCGACGTGCTGGTCGCCTCGCTCGGCGTCACGCCGGAACGGGCCAAGCAGGTCGCCTTCTCCGAGCCCTATGCCGCCATCGAGATCGGGCTGCTGGCCCCGCAGAAGTCGCCGGTCAAGAAGGCGGAAGACCTGTCGGGCAAGAGCGTCGGCGTCGCCCGCGCCAGCACCCAGGACCAGTCGCTGACCGCGGTGGCGCCGAAGGATGCCCGCATCATGCGTTTCGACGACGACGCCAGCGCCGTGCAGGCCCTGCTGTCCGGTCAGGTCGATGCGCTGGGCGTCAGCAACGTCGTGGCCCAGCAGATCAAGACGATGGCGCCGCAGGCCAATTACGAGATGAAGTTCGTCCTGAAGAGCCAGGTGCAGGGCATCGCCCTGCGCCAGGGCCAGGACAAGCTGCTGGGCTGGGTCAACGGCTTCCTCGACACCGTGAAGAAGAACGGCGAGCTGAACGCCATCCATCAGAAGTGGCTGGGCACCGACCTGCCGGCGGCGGTCACCGCCAGCAAGTCGTAAATCAAAGCGATCGTATGTCTCGAGCGTTTGTGTCTCCCGAAAGCAAAGGCTTCTTCGACCGTCATTCCCGCGAAGGCGGGAATCCAGCCACCTCAGCGGCTCAACCGCGAAGTTTTCTGGATCCCCGCCTTCGCGGGGATGACGCGAGGTCGCTCTGTTTCCAGGGGTCCAACTTAGCGCAATCCCCGGTGGAGGGTACGACCATGGCACTGGCGACCGAACCGACGCGCGACGGCGTCGCGCCTCCGATGAGCGCGGATGTCGTCATCCGCATGGAAGGCGTCCAGAAATGGTACGATCAGTTCCAGGTGCTGAAGGACATCGACCTGGAGGTCCACCGGGGCGAGCGCATCGTCATCTGCGGCCCGTCGGGATCGGGCAAATCGACCCTGATCCGCTGCATCAACCAGCTGGAACGCCACCAGAAGGGCCGGATCACCGTCAACGGCGTCGAACTCGGCCCGCACCACCGCCAGCTCGACATGGTGCGGCGGGAGGTCGGCATGGTGTTCCAGAGCTTCAACCTGTTCCCGCATTTGACCGTGCTGGAGAACTGCATGCTGGCGCCGATGAAGGTGCGCGGCACGACCAAGGCCGAGGCGAAGGCAACCGCCCTGCGCTATCTGGAGCGGGTGCGCATCCCCGAGCAGGCCGAGAAGTACCCTGGTCAGCTGTCGGGCGGCCAGCAGCAGCGCGTCGCCATCGCCCGGTCGCTGTGCATGAACCCGAAGGTGATGCTGTTCGACGAGCCGACCTCCGCGCTGGATCCCGAGATGGTCAAGGAGGTGCTGGACACCATGATCGGGCTGGCCGAGGACGGCATGACCATGCTGTGCGTCACCCACGAGATGGGCTTCGCCAAATCGGTCGCCCACCGCGTGATCTTCATGGACCGCGGCGAGATCGTCGAGCAGAACACGCCGGAGGAATTCTTCACCGCCCCGAAATCGGAGCGGACGCGGAGCTTCCTCGGCCAGATCCTGGCCCATTGAGAGTCTTCTGTTCCATCAAGGACGAATTGCGATGAAGCCCGAAATCCTCCCCCCGGAAATTTTGCTCGTCGAACCCATGATGCCCGCCGTCGAGCAGGGTCTGGATGCGGCCTACACCGTCCACCGCCTGTCCGCCGCTGCGGATCGCGACCGGCTGATCGCCGAAGTCGGCGACCGGGTGCGCGCCGTCGTCACCGGCGGCGGGACCGGCGTGAAGAACGCGGTGGTCGACGCGCTGCCCAATCTCGGGATCGTCGCCATCAACGGCGTCGGCACCGACGCGGTCGATCTGGAGCATTGCCGCGGCCGCGGCGTGCGCGTCAGCAACACGCCGGACGTGCTGACCGACGACGTCGCCGACCTCGCGGTCGGGCTGATGATCGCCGCCTCGCGCCGGATGATGGTGGGCGACCGCTTCGTCCGCGCCGGGCAATGGCCGAAGGGCAAGATGCCGCTCGCCCGCAAGGTCAGCGGCAAGCGGCTGGGCGTGCTGGGGCTGGGCCGCATCGGCGAGGCCATCGCCAAGCGCGCCGAAGCCTTCGGCATGACCATCGCCTACACCAACCGCAAGCCGCGCGATGGCGTATCCTACCGCTTCGTCGCCTCGCCGGTCGATCTGGCGCGGGAGAGCGACATCCTGATGGTCGCGGCCTCGGCCGGGCCGGATGCCCGCAACATGGTCGGACGCGCCGTGCTCGACGCGCTGGGGCCGGAGGGTCTGCTGGTCAACGTCGCCCGCGGCAGCGTGGTGGACGAGCCGGAACTGCTGGCCGCCTTGACCGAGGGCCGGCTGGGTGGCGCCGCGCTGGACGTCTTCGCCGACGAGCCGAACGTCCCGGAGGGCTTCTACGGCCTCGACAGCGTCGTGCTCCAGCCGCATCAGGCCAGTGCCACGGTGGAAACGCGGACGGCGATGGGCCAGCTGGTGCTGGACAATCTGGAGGCGTTCTTCGCTGGCCGGCCGCTGCCGACCGCCGTGGTGTGAGGCAGCGTCGCCGTGGCCCCGCCGGCCGATAACGGCAAAGCCGCCGGTCAAAGGACGGGGAGCGTCACCTTGACGGAGGTCGCCGGCCACGCCGGGGTATCGCGCTCGACGGTGTCGCTGGTGCTGCGCGGCAGCCCGCTGGTGGCGGCGGAAACGCGGGAGCGGGTCCAGGCCGCCATGGCGGCGCTCGGCTACATCTACAACCGTGGTGCCGCCACCCTGCGCGCCGCCCGGACCCAGACGGTGGGGCTGCTGGTCTGCGAGTTGAACAACCCCTTCTATGCCGAGATGACGGCGGGGGTCGACGACGTGTTGGACACCGAAGGCTTCGTCGCCTTCATCGCCAACACCGCCGAACAGCCGGACCGCCAGGACCGCTTCCTTCAGCGGATGCGCGAGCACAATGTCGACGGGGTGATCCTCTGCCCCGCCGCCGGCACGCAGAGCGAGCTTCTCGACCGGCTGGACCGCTGGCGATTGCCCTGCGTGCAGGCCCTGCGCTTCGTCTCGGATCGGGGACGGGACTATGCCGGGGTTGATTACCAGGCGGGCATGGAGACGGTCACCGAGCATCTCGTCTCGCTCGGCCACCGGCGGATCGCCTTCGTCGGCGGCACTTTGGACCATTCCGCCTATGCCGGCCGCATCGCCGGCTTCGCCGCGGCGATGCGCCGGCACGGGCTGGCCGACGATCTGGTGCTGCGCTGCCCGCTGACCCGGCGGTCGGGTGCGGAGATTGCCGATGATCTGCTGAATAGGCCGCAGCCTCCGACGGCAGCGCTGTGCTACAACGACGTGGTGGCGCTCGGACTGATGCTGGGGCTGGAAGCGCGCGGTCTCAGGGCCGGGCGCGATCTGGCCGTCACCGGCTTCGACGACGTGCCGGAAGCGGCGCTCAGCCGGCCGGCGCTGACCACCGTCGCCACCTCGGCAAGGCAGATCGGGCAGGACGCCGCCCGGCTGCTGCTGCGCCGGATCGCCGACCCGCTAGGGCCGCCCGAGCGGATCATCCTGCCGAGCCGGCTGGTCGTCCGCGACTCCTGCGGAGCGCCCTCCCCCTCCCTCCACCACAGAGACCTGTCATGACCGATACCGTCGACGCCCTGATCGAGGCGCGCGAGACCCGCCAGTGGCTGACCGGGCTGGACAGCCGCCCCGCGACCGAAGCGGAGGCCTATGAGATCCAGGACGCCGTCGCCCGCCGCCTCGGCCCCGTCACCGCCTGGAAGGTCGGCGCCCGCACGCCCGACGCCGAGCCCTTCCGCGCACCGATCAACGCCGCCACCGTGTTCGAGAACACCGACCATCTGCCGGCGAAAATCTTCCAGGTCATCGGCGTGGAGGCGGAGATCGCCTACCGCTTCGCCCGCGACCTGCCGGTGCGCGAGCAGCCCTACAGCCGCGAGGAGGTTCTGGACGCCGTCGCCTCCGTCCATCCGGCCTGGGAGATCGTCGACACCCGTTTCGCCGGCTTCGGCAGCCAGGACGGGCTGAGCCATATGGCCGACCAGTTCAACCACGGCGCGCTGATCGTCGGCCCGGCCATCGCCGACTGGCGCTCGCTCGACCCGGTGAAGGAAGCGGTGACGCTGGAGGTCGACGGCGAGACCAAGGTGGATGTCGTCGGCGGCAACAGCGCCGGCGATCCGGTCCGCCTGCTGGTGTGGATGGCCAATGTCGGTGCCCGCAGCTTCGGCGGCCTGCATGCCGGCGAGGTGGTGACCACCGGATCCTGCACCGGCACCATCTTCGTCGAGCCGGGCAGCCGGTCGGTCGCCCGCTACGGCACCATGGGCACCATCACGCTGAAGGTGGATTGAGCGGAGGTTGAGCGGGCCGGCACCCACCGGCCCGCGACACACCTCAGGGCAGAAGGTGCCCGAGCCGCTGGCCCAGCGCGGTCAGGCCGCTGGAAGCCGGGACGTCGGCGCCGGCGACCAGATCGACCTCTCGGCGGACGGCGCCGTCAAAGTCGATGCGGAGCCGGCCGACGACGTCGCCGCGATGGACCGGGCTCGGCAGCGGCTCGGCCAGGGTGGCGACGACATGCAGGCTGTTGCGGTCGGCCGGCGCCATGGTCACGGTGACGTCGTCGGCGACCGTCACCGGCACGCTGTCCTCCTCGCCCATCCACACCGGGGCCTGTTCGACCAGTTCGCCCTGGTGCAGCAGGGGATAGAGTCTGAAGCTGTTCCAGGCCCAGTCGAGCAGACGGGTCGGCTCGTCGTTGCGGGCCTGCGGGCTGGGCATGCCGTTGACCACCAGAACCAGCCGGCGCCCGTTGCGCTCCCCCGACGCGGTCAGGCCGTAGCCGCCGACCTCGGTATGGCCGGTCTTGATGCCGTCGACGCTGACGGGATGGTAGAGCAGTGGGTTGCGGTTGCCCTGGCGAATGCCGTTCCAGGTGAAAGTCCGCTCCGATTCGTAATGGTAGAATTGCGGGAAGTCGCGGATCAGATGCGTGGCGAGGGTCGCCAGATCGCGGGCGGTGGTGTAGTGGTCCGGATCGGGCCAGCCGCTGGCGTTCATGAAATGGCTGTCGGTCATTCCCAACTGGCGCGCCTTGGCGTTCATCAGCGCGGCGAAGGCGGATTGGCTGCCGGCCAGCCCCTCGGCCAGCGCCACGGCGGCGTCGTTGCCGCTGTCGATCAGCAGGCCGCGCAGCAGATCCTCCACCCGCACCTGACTGCCCAGCTTCAGGAACATGCGCGAGCCACCCATCTTCCAGGCGGTCTGGCTGACCGGGAAGCCGGTATCCAGCGTCGTCCGGCCATGGACCAGCGCGTCGTAGGTCAAATAGGCCGTCATCATCTTGGTCATCGAGGACGGCGCCATGCGGGTCGTCCCGTTCTTGTCCAGCAGCACGGCGCCGCTGGACAGATCGACCAGATAGGCCTGCTTGGCCGCCGTTTCCGGCTGGGACAGCGCAAGCGCGGGGACCGGGAGCAGGATGGCGGCGGCGAGCGAGAGGCAGGCGGCCAAGCGGCGAATGAGGGCGGTGGAACGGCCTTCCGGCCGCGGATTGACGACGATCACCCTGTGGATCCCCTGAGGCGACGGATGGGTCTTGCGATGGCCGTTTCCATGAACCATCGCCGCACCGGCTTCACCCCTTATTTTCGTATGAACCTCAATTTTAATGTGGGACAGCCGGAAGGTCAGGCCCGGAATTCAGATTGAGAATTCAGGTTGGGAAGTCAGGCGGGGTCGAGCAGCCGTGGCCCGGCACCGCCGTCGCCAAGCTCGTCCCACGGGTTGCGCAGCGGGCAATCGCGGATCGACAGGCAGCCGCAGCCGATGCAGCTGTCCAGATTGTCCCGCAGCCTGGTCAGCTTGGCGATGCGGTCGTCCAGCTCCTCGCGCCAGCGCTCCGACATGCGGCGCCAGTCGGCGGTGCTGGGCGAACGGTCCTGCGGCAGGGCGTTCAGGGCGTCGGCGATGGAGGCCAGCGAGATGCCGAGCCGCTGCGCCACCTTGATGACCGCCACCCGCCGCAGCACGTCGCGGGAGAAGCGGCGCTGATTGCCGGGGTTGCGCCAACTGCGGATCAGCCCCTGCGCCTCGTAGAAATGGATGGTCGAGACCGCCACGCCGGAGCGGCGCGCCACCTCCCCCACCGTCAGATCCTTATCGTAGTCCTCCGGCGACAGCATTCCGGCCCCTCCCCGCTCCTGCAACCCTCCGTCCCGCCAGTCTGAAGGCTTTTCCGCTTGACCTCAAGTTCTGTTGAGGTTTTAGCCTGCCCCGACTTTGCCGCCCGAATGGGCAAAGTGCCGATTGGTTGGTCAGGATTATGGGCCGGAGGGATTGGGAGCGAATGACCAGGGGAAAGCTAGCCGCCTTGCGGGACCGTCTGGCGGGATTGGGTGAGTTCGTGTTCCGGCCGATCCTGCCGGGCGCCACGCTGCGCGACCGCATGATCGCCTGCTGCGGTGCGCTGCTGGGGATCGCCGCAACCGGGCTGCTCTGCCGCAACATGCTGACCTTCATCGCCAGTGCGCCGGTGCTGGTGGCACCGATGGGGGCGTCGGCGGTTCTGCTGTTCGCCGTGCCGGCCAGTCCGCTGGCCCAGCCCTGGTCGATCATCGGCGGCAACACGCTGTCGGCGATCGTCGGGGTGCTGGTCGCCAGCATCATTCCCGACCCGATGCTGGCGGGGGCCGCCGCGGTGGCGCTCGCCATCGCCACCATGTCGCTGACCCGCTGCCTCCATCCCCCCGGCGGGGCCGCCGCCCTCACCGCGGTTCTGGGTGGGCCGGCGGTGACGGAAATGGGCATCAAGTTCGCGTTCTTCCCCGTCGCGGTGAACTCCATCCTGCTGGTCACGGCCGGACTGATGTTCCACCGGCTGTCGGGCCACCGCTATCCGCACAAGGCCGCCAACACCCACCGCACCAATGATCCGCCGCCGCAGCTGCGCCCGGCCCTGATCCAGGGCGACGTGGACGACGCGCTGCGCACGCTGGCCGAGACGCTGGACGTCAGCCGCGACGATCTCGGCGCCCTGCTGGTCAATGCCGAGCTGCATGCGCTGGAGCGGCTGCATGCCGACATCACCTGCCGCGAGATCATGTCGCGCGATCTCGTCACCGTCACGCCGGATACCCATCCGCAGGTGGCCCGCGCCCGCCTGCTGGAGCATGGTTTCCGCACGTTGCCGGTGGTGGATGGGCAGAACATGGTGGTCGGCATCGTCGGGCACGAGCAGCTGTCGCATGGCGACACCCTCCACCACGGATCACGCGTCGCCGCCGTCATGGCGCCGGCCGCCACCGAGCTTCCCGACACGCCGGTCTTCCGCCTGCTCGGCCGCCTGTCCGACGGCCGCACCCATGACGTGGTGATCGTCGACCAGAACCGCCGGATCCTCGGGATGGTCACCCAGACCGACCTGCTGGTGGTGCTGGCCCGCGCCGCTCTGGCGCGTGCGGTGCAGACCGGGGTCGATGGGCTGAACGAGGCCCTGCCGCGCGGTTATCTGCGCGACGTGACGGCGGGGCGGGCATAGCGGCTCCAGGGCCCCCCTTTTTCAACACCAGGTCTGACGGGACCTCACGTCTCAGTCTGTCGTGACAGGAAAAGCTCTCTATGGCTGATTGACCCATGGGCCGGAACGCACCAATGTACATGGCATGTCCATGTCCAATCAGGAGAGTGTCATGGCTGCGACGGCGCGTCTGGTGGTGCAAATGACGCCTGAAGAGAAGAGACGGCTTGAGCGCCGCGCCAAATCCGCCGGCGTTTCGACAGCGGAATTCGTCCGGCGGCGGATCACCGATGATGATCTGGCGGAGCATCGGGAAGAGATCGAAGGGTTGCTCGATGCCCTTTCCGCGGCGGAGCCGGGCATCATCGCCCGCCTCGACGCAGCTCTCGCGGAGACCGAGGCACTGACGGCGGCTTTGCGGGAGCGGCGGGTGCCATGAGTTTCGGCGACAAGATCCTGGGCGGACTGCGATCGATCGTGCTGATCGAGGAGCGGGTGAAGCGGCTGGATGAAAATCTGGGGGCGTTGAAACGAGAGGCGACGTCTGCGGTGGCCGATCACGAAAAGCGCTTGATCCGTCTGGAAACGATCATCGAACTCCATCGGCCAGACGGGACGACGTTGCGCATCGCGCCGCCCGAAGGGCGATAGCGCTGGAGAGAACCCGCTTGAACTCTGGTGACGGGCGTCTGGCGGATGGAAGCGTCACCAGAGTTCAGGATTCCAGAAGATCGGCGTCACCAAAGTTCAGCGCCGGGATTCAGCGGCAAGATCCAGGCGCGTATCAGGCGCGTATCAGGCGATGCGCGCCATCGCCCGCTCGCTGATCGGCGGACGCGACGGGTAGAGGATCAGCCCTTCCCCCGATTCCTCGACCCGGGCGTCCGGGTAGGCGGCCATGGCGTATTTCAGATTCGGGATGAACTTGGTCTTGAACTGGCGCACCAGGGCGTAGCCGGCGCCGAACTGGCCGTGCAGGGCCGCCCAGGTGATCGGCGTCGGCTTGTCCAGCGAATGGAGGCGGTAGGCGAGCCAGATATAGACGTCGAGCGCCATCGACTTGCCACTGATCGCTTTCAGCGCCTCTTCCGCCACCGGCACCGGATGTTCGCGCAGGGCCTTGAAGAAGCTGTCGCTCAGCCGGACCGTCTCGGTGAACAGGGTTCCCTGGCGGTCGTCGGGACGGCGCAGCTGGATGGCGTCGGCGACGATCGATTCCTTGCTCTGCCGCCGGCCGCCGTCGGCGTCGGTGAAGAAGGTCAGGTGGCAGGCGGATAGCCTTGCGGCCTGATCCTCCACGTCGCGATAGGCCTTGCCGCAGATCGGGATGTCCATGCGTTTCAGCCAGTCATGCATGGAACCGCCCAGCTCCACCTCCGGATTGCCGGTCTGGATGGAGCGGGTCTGCAGATAGAGCAGGATCATGCGCGCCCGGCTGCCATAGGGAACGCCGATTCGGCGGGTGACGCCGTTGCGGTCCTCGATCACGCCGGGCTGGATCACCAGCTTCACCTTGTGGCCCGGCCGTTCCCAATGCTGGTCGTCGGGAAGCTGGCGATGTGGCAGTGCGGTCTGGCAGAATCCGGCGTAAGTGATGCCGAGCTTGCCATTTTCCGCGGCCTGGACCGCGGCGGCGATGTCGATCAGCGGCCGTTCCTCGTCCGAAACGAGTGCCAGCGCGCCGTCTCGTCCGTGAGTCTCGATCAAACGATGAATGCTGCCCATGCCGACCTCCAGCTTTTGGCCCACCGTGACGGTGCTGTGACCGTCCAGTGACCGAACCTGCCAGATACAACACCCCGGATCGCGCCGAAGGCAATTTGAACCTTGGTGACGCAGGCTAATTGGAAGCTATTTGGAACCAACTATTAGATTCGTCACCAAGGTTCAGGGGATAACTCCGAGTCGCGTCACCAGAGTTCAAGGCAGGCGTCACCAGAGTTCATGGGGGAGAATCGGCGGCCTGTGGACGAATCGCGCCGGTGGAGTGCCTGACGATTTGAACCTTGGTGACGCTCGGCTTGTCGATTCGGCGAGAATCGGGATGACGGACCCTACGGGGCGTCACCAAAGTTCAAGGATTCCAGCAGGCGCGATGGGTGGCGTTTCAGGCCTGCGAGAGGAGGCGGGTCGGTGGCCCGGGCTGCGGGCCATTGGACAGGGTGGACTTCCCGTTACCCCCGCGAAGACGGGCATCCGGGGAAATTGGCGGATAAGCGATTGAATTCTCTGGATTCCTGTCTTCGCGGGAATGACTCCGCCATGCGTGGAGGCTCGTCACGCGGCTCATCATTGACCGGGATTGCCCAGGCGTCACCAAAGTTCAAACGCCCGTTCGAGTCGATTCGGGGTGCCGGGCGGCGCCTGGGCGTCACCAAAGTTCAAGGCCATGGACGGCTCCGCGGCACCTTGGCGTCACCAAAGTTCAGGAGTCATGCCGAGTCGGTCGGGCTGCGTGCGTCACCAAAGTTCAAATCCGGGACGGTCGTTCCGCCCGGGGAGCGTCACCAAGGTTCAGGAGTCCCGCCGGCAGGGAACAGGCCGACCGCGCGGGAGTTGTCTTGCCCTGAGGCCTGATGGGGGGAGGAGACGCCATGGCGCGGCAAACGGCGGGATCGATGGGAGCGGCGTCGGGGGCAGAAGAAGAAGACCGGGAATCGGGAAAGGTCGTCTTCGCCGCCATCGCGGCCAATCTGGCGATCACCGTCACCAAATTCATCGCGGCGCTCCTCACCGGCAGTGCATCGATGCTGAGCGAGGCGGTCCATTCCCTGGTCGACACCGGGAACGAGGCGCTGATGCTGGTCGGGCTGAAGCGGTCGAAGAAGCCGCCCGACGAACGCCACCCCTTCGGCTATGCGCGCGAGCTGTATTTCTGGACCTTCGTCGTGGCGCTGGTGATCTTCGCCGGCGGTGCGGTGGTCTCCCTCTATGAAGGGGTGGAGAAAATCCTGCATCCGCAGCCGGTCGAGCAGGCCTGGATCAACTTCGTCGTGCTGGGCGTCGCCCTCGTGATGGAGGGGATCAGCTGGGTGGTGGCGCTGCGGGCCTTCAATGCCGACCGCGGCGAGGCCGGCGTGTTCGAGACCGTCCATGCCAGCAAGGATCCGACCGTCTTCATCGTGCTGTTCGAGGACAGCGCCGCCCTGGTCGGCCTCGTCATCGCCGCCGCCTGCCTGTCGGCCGACCTGCTGCTGGACCAGCCGGTCTATGACGGCGTCGGCTCGGTGCTGATCGGGCTGGTGCTGGCGGCCACCGCCGGCTTCCTCGCCTATGAGACCAAGAGCCTGCTGATCGGCGAGGCCGCCAGTCCCGACTTGGTGCGCGGGGTGCGCGCCCTGGTGCGGGAGGAACACGCCGTCGACCACGTGAACGAGGTGCTGACCATCCATCTCGGCCCGAAGGTGGTGATCGTCAATCTCAGCGTAGATGTGCGGGACGAGGTCAGCGCCGGGCAGGTGGAGCAGGCGCTGGCCCGCATCGAACGGCGGGTGAAGGAGCGGTTTCCCGAGATCCGGCGCGTCTTCACCGAGGTGAGGGCGGCGGGCGAACCGGCGAACCTTGCAAACAGCCGAGCCCACACCACTTGACCGGCAGCGCGCAATCAGGATGGAGCAACCCTGCCCGGCAGGCGGGGACCCGATGAACTCTTCGCCAAGCGGCCCCAGGTGGCCGCGGGGGACCGAATTTTCGGTCGTCCGCGGCGTATCCCCATCTTTCTGCATGGACGATCCGGTCGTTATCATGCGGCCCTGGGCGGCCGATGCCTGACGCGCTTTACGCTGCCGGCTCTCCTTTCCTCACTGGTCCTGTCGAACGCGGGGCGCCACCGGGCGCCGGCCGCGCGATGACTCATGCTCATTCTTTCAGGGAATCCTTGGATGCTCTCGTTTGAGATCGCCATCATCGTCGCGTTGACGCTCCTCAACGGGGTGTTCGCCATGTCCGAACTGGCCGTCGTCTCCTCGCGCAAGGCCCGGCTCCAGCATCTGGCCGACCAGGGCGACCGCGGCGCCCGGACGGCGCTACGGCTGATCGAGGAGCCGAGCCGCTTTCTCAGCACCGTCCAGATCGGCATCACCCTGGTCGGCGTCGTCGCCGGCGCCTATGGCGGCGCCACGCTGGGCGACCGGCTGGGCCAGTGGCTGGAGGGCTTCCCCGTTCTGGCCGGGAACGGCGAGATCCTCGGCGTCGGCGGCGTGCTGGTGGTCATCACCTATCTGTCCATCGTGCTGGGCGAGCTGATCCCGAAGCGCATCGCCCTGAAGAACCCGGAGCGGGTCGCCGCCCTGATCGCGCCGCCGATGCGCATGCTGTCCCGCATCGCCGGCCCCTTCGTCTGGCTGCTCGGCGCCTCGACCGACCTGCTGCTGCGGCTGCTTGGCCTGCATGGCGCCCGCGAGGAGACGGTCACCGAGGAGGAGGTCCGCTCGATGATCTCCGAAGGCACCCAGACCGGGGTCTTCGCCCCGGCCGAGAAGGAGATGATCGACGGCGTGCTGCGGCTGGCCGACCGTTCGGTGCGCAGCATCATGGTCCCCCGCCCGGACGTCGCCTGGCTCGACCTGGGCAAGCCGCAGGCCGAGCTGCTGGAGGCGATCCGCAGCTTCGGGCATTCGCGCTATCCGGTGTGCCGCGGCACGCTCGACGAGCTGGTCGGCGTCGTCCACACCCGCGACCTGCTGGGCGCCGTCGTCCAGGGCCGCCCCTTCGACCTGGAGGCCGGAGCCGCCAAGCCGCTGGTGGTGCATGACGGCACGCCGATCCTGAAGCTGCTCGACCTGATGAAGAACTCGGGCCACCATCTGGCGATGGTGGTCGACGAGTATGGCAGCATCGAGGGGCTGGTCACCCTGACTGACATCCTCGAGATCATCGCCGGCGACCTGCCGGAGGCCGGCGAGGCGGTGGAGACCGCGGCGATCCGGCGCGAGGACGGCTCCTGGCTTGTCGAGGGCTGGATGCCGGTGGACGAGTTCGAGGACATTGTCGGCGTGCGCGGACTGCGCGATGCGGGGGACTTCCACACGGTGGCGGGGTTGGTTCTGCACCGGCTGGGCCATGTGCCGCAGGCGGGCGAGATCTTCGACTGGAACGGCGTCCGCTTCGAAGTGGTCGACATGGACGGACGCCGCATCGACAAGGTGCTGGTGATGCCCAGGGTCGAGCAGCCGGACGAAACCGGGGGGTGAGACCCGCGGCCGGGCGATGGGGCGGGGTTGCATCTGTTGTTGCAACTCCGCACGGGCTCCATTGACAAAGTTCCGGCAACTTGCTCAGACTCCGCGCGGCCGCCGACGGGGGGCCGGAGTCCGGGGGAATGACGGGAGTGCTGTCGATGGGGAGCGGGGGCGACGACATGCGCCAGCTGCGCGAGCGCCGCGGCGAGAACCAGACGCAGTTCGCCGAATGGCTGAATGGGCAGCTCGGCCGCAGCTATACCAAGGCGCGGATCAGCCGCTGGGAAAGCGGGGCAGAACGGATCCCGCAGCAGCTCGTCGATTTCCTGACCCGCCACAAGGCGGACGAGCGGCCGCGGGTCGCCACATATCTGGCCGTCGCCAACCAGAAGGGCGGCGTCGGCAAGACGGCGACCGCCGTCAACCTCGCCTACGCCCTGACCGAGGGCGGGGCGCGGGTGCTGCTGATCGACTGCGATTCGCAGAGCAACGCCACCGTCCATGTCGGCATCGGCAACGCCGCCATCGTCGCTTTGGAGCAGCAGCGCAAGACACTTTATTACGTCCTGCGGTCGGAAGAGCCGCTGACCTCGGTCATCATGCCGACGACGGAGAGCGGGCTGGACCTGGCGCCGGCCGGGCTGTCGCTGGCCGATGCCGACGTCGAGCTGGCGGCCGATTCCACCGGCGGGCTGATCCTGCGCGAGAAGCTGGACGAGGTGCGCCACTCCTACGATTACGTGGTGATGGACTGCGCGCCCAACCTGGGGCTGGTGACCGCCAACGCCCTGTCGGCGGCCGAGCTGGTGGTGGTGCCGGTGCAGACGGAGGCGCTGGCTCTGCTGGGCGTCAAGCGGCTGATCGACACCATCGGCCGCATCCGCCGCCGGGTGAACCCGGCCCTGCGCATCGCCGGCATCATTCCGACCATGTACAACGACCGGCTGACCCAGGACCGCGCGACGTTGCAGGAACTGCACGAATCCTACGCCGGTCAGGTGCCGGTCTTCGACCCGATCCCGCGTGCCACCGTCTATGGCAAGGCCGCCGCCGCCGGCATGATCACGCTGGCCGGCGATCCCAAGGCGCCGGGGGCCGAGACCTTCCGCGAGGTGGCGCGCCAGATCCGCGCCTATGCCCAGAACCGGGAGACGTCGCATGTCGCGTAAGTTCGAACGCAAGACCCGCGAACTGCTGGGAACCGCCGCCGAGCCGGGCGGCGCCGCGATGGGCGGCGGGCTGACGGTGGGCACCGACCGGCTGTTCGGCACCTCGGCCGGCTTCCCGCACGTGGTGGAGCTGGACCTCGCCCGCGTCCACCGCAACCCCGATCAGCCGCGCCGCCATTTCGACGAGGCGGAGCTGCGCAGCCTCGCCTCCTCCATCGAGCGGCACGGGCTTCAGAACCCGATCCTGGTGCGCCCGCTGCCCCAGGGCGAGTATCTGCTGATCGGCGGCGAGCGGCGGGTGCGCGCGCACGAGATGCTGGGCCGCAAGACGGTCTTCGCCATCCTGACCTCCGGCGACCCGGACGAGATCGGGCTGATCGACAATGTCCAGCGCGTCGACCTGAATGCGGTGGAATATGCGGCGGCGCTGGCCCGGCTGATCGACAAGCACGGCTACACCCATGACGAGCTGGCCGCCGTGGTCGGGCGCGACCGCACCGACGTGACCAAGCTGCTGGCGATCATGGGCCTGCCGGGAGAGATCCGGGAGGAGTATGCGACCGAGTTCGCCCATGTCTCCCGTTCCGTGATGATCGAGATCGCCGCCGCCCCGGCCGAGCTGCAGGACCGGCTGTGGGAGCGCGCCAAGGAGGGCGCCAGCGTCAAGGCGGTGCGGCAGGCCAAGCGCGACCATGCCAAGGGCGGTGCCGATGCCGACGCTCCGCAGGAGGACACGGCCGGGGACGCGGATGCGAAGGAGGCGGTGCGGAGCCTGCAGGCCAGCGTGAAGCGCATCCTGCGCGACGTCGCCGTGGTGCGCGAGCAGCGCCGCTACCTCGACCCCGACAACCGCGACCGGCTGGTGCGGCTGCGGGCCGAGATCGATGCGATCCTCGATGGGGAGGAGGGCAACTAGACGCCCTCTCCCAGCAGCGTCTTGGGCTCCAGGAAGGCGTCCAAGCCGAAGCTGCCGTACTCGCGGCCGATGCCGGACTGCTTGAAGCCGCCGAAGGGGGCCTTCGGGTCGTGGGCCAGGCTGTTGATCAGCACCCGGCCGGCAACGATGCGGTCCGCCACGCGGCGGGCGCGGGCGGTGTCGCCCGACAGCACATAGGCCTGAAGGCCATAGATGGTGTCGTTGGCGATGGCGACCGCCTCCTCCTCGTCCCCATAGGGGATGATGGAGAGGACCGGGCCGAAGATCTCCTCGCGCGCGATGGTCATGTCGTTGCGGACGGCGGTGAACAGGGTCGGCCGCACGAACCAGCCGCCGACGCTTTGTCCCTCCGGCCGCCCTTCCCCGCCGGCCAGCAGGACTGCGCCCTCCTCCATTCCGATGCGGATGTAGCGCTGGACCCGCTCCCACTGGGTCCGGCTGACCATCGGGCCGACGGTGGTTTCGGGATCGCGCGGATCCCCGGCGCGCACCGTCTCGACCGCCGCCTTGGCCAAAGACTCGATCTCGGCAAGCCGGCTGCGCGGGGCGAGCAGGCGGGTGCCGGCAATGCAGGCCTGACCGCTGTTCATGAAGGCGGCGCTCACCGCCAGCGGGATCGCCCGGGACAGGTCGGCGTCGTCGAGGATGACGGTCGGCGACTTGCCGCCCAGCTCCAGCGTCACCCGCTTCAGCGTGTCGACCGCCGCGCGCAGGATCGCCTTGCCGGTGGCGGTGGAGCCGGTGAAGGAGATCTTGGCGACATCCGCATGGCTGGAGATCGCCGCCCCCACCCGGTCGCCGCGGCCGGTGACGATGTTGAACAGGCCGGGGGCCAAGCCGGCGGCATGCAGGGCCTCGGTGACGATCCGCGTCTGGCGGGCGCTCATCTCGCTGGGCTTGATCACCGCGGTGCAGCCGGCGGCGATGGCGGTGGCGAGCTTGCCGCAGATGAAGCCGGCGTCGCTGTTCCACGGCGTGATCAGCCCGGCGACGCCGAGCGGCTCCATGCTGACTTCGGCCGTACCCATCCGCCGGACAAAGGGATAGTCGGCCAGCAGGTCGGCGGCCTCGCGCAGGACGTTGACCGGGTGATCGGCCATGAAGGCGGCGCGCGAGACCGGAGCGCCGTATTCGTCGATTATGGCATCGAGCAAGTCGCCGCGCCGCTCGGCGACGGCATCGGCCATCCGCTGCAGCATCGCGATCCGCCCCGCCTTGTCGGTCCGGGAAAAGGCTGGGAAGGCCCGTTTGGCGGCGGCGATGGCGGCGCGTGCGTCCTCTTCGTCGGCGAGGCGGACACGACCGGTCACGGCGCCAGTCGCCGGGTTGTGCAGATCGAACAGCTCGGTTCCATGGGGGGTGACGAAGCGGCCGTCGATATAGATGGTGTCGATGTCGAGGATGTCTTCGTGGGGCATGACGGGTCTCACTGAATGGCCTGTGGGTGTCTGCCCATCCAGGTGGCATGGGGTCCGTCGGGTGATAAGATGGACAATCCTGCATGAATCGGTGAATGGACCGGGACAATGGCAAGCAGCGGGCTGGTGATTCCGGGGGTGGCGGAACTGGAGGCCGTGCAGGCCGTCGCCCGTCACCGCGGTTTCCGGGCCGCCGCGGTCGAACTCGGAATGTCGCGGTCGGCGCTCAGCCATGCCATCGCGGCGTTGGAGGAGCGGCTGGGGGTGCGGCTGTTCCACCGCACGACACGCAGCGTCGCCCTGACCCAGGCGGGGGAGCAGTTCGTTGCCGACACCGCCCCTGCCCTGCGCGACATCCGCGCGGCCATCGACCGGCTGGGCGACCACCGGGCGACGCCCACCGGAACGCTGCGGATCAACGGTTCGGCCGGTGCGGCGCGGATGATCATGAAGCCGGTCATCCTGGAATTTCTGCGCCGCTATCCCGCGATGACGGTGGACATCGTCACCGAAGGGAAGCTGGTCGATGTCGTGCTGGAAGGCTTCGATGCCGGCATCCGGTTGGCGGAGCAGGTTCCACAGGACATGATCGCCATCCCGCTCGGTCCCGACCTGCGCTTCGCGGTCGTCGGAACGCCGGACTATTTCGCTGGCCGCCCCCTGCCGGTGACGCCGGGCGACCTTGCCCGGCATCGCTGCATCCGCAGCCGCCTGCCGAGCGGCGGCCTCTATCGCTGGGAGTTCGAACGCCATGGCGAGACGGTCGCCATCGACGGCAGCGGCCCGCTGATCCTCGACGATCCGCTTCTGATGCTCGACGCGGTCCGGGCGGGGCTGGGGGTGGGGTATCTCGCCGAGTGGCATGTCGCCGAAGACATCGCCGCCGGCCGTCTGCTGCGCGTGCTGGAGGACTGGACGCCGCCGTTCCCTGGACTGTGCCTCTATTATCCGGGCCGGCGCCATCTGCCGCCGGGGCTGCGGGCGCTGGTGGATCTGGTGCGGGAACTCGGGGGTGGGCGATAGGGGGCGGGCGATAGGGGGCGATGTGGGACGTCCCACAGTTCCTTCTCCCCCCTGGGGAGAAGGTTAGGATGAGGGGGTTCGGCGCAGCCGAAGAGATCCTCGAAGCGGATCCCCCTCACCCCGACCCTCTCCCCGGGGGGGAGAGGGGGAATGTCAGCCGGCGGCTCCAGAAGGGGCGGTCTTGCCAGCGGCGTTCCAGCCCGTACCAAGCGTGCAGGTGGGCGCGGTAGGCGTCGCGGATCGGAGCCAGGCTTGCGGCATAGCCGGGCAGCGCGCCGGGATCGCCGGACAGGTGGCGGTCGGCGGCCTCCGCGGCGGCCAGACCGGTGTAGAGCGCATTGAAGAGGCCCTGCGACGACAGCGGGTCGAAGCCCAGGGCGGCGTCGCCGACCGCCAGCCAGCCGTCGCCCGAGGTGGGGGACAGGGTGCTGCTGTGGGCGGCGCAGAAACCGCCCCTCCCCTCCCCCTGCCCGTCCGGTTCGAAGCCGCAGGCGCGTAGCGATCCCGCAAGCACGTTGCAGCCGGACAGCCGGCGCAGAAGCTGTCCGACGTCGCGGGCATCGGCCGCAGCGGGGAGGTCGGCGTCGGTGTGGAAGGCGACCACCCGGCGGCTGGCGGGCAGCGGGGCGCTGTACCACCAGCCGTCCGGTTCCGCCTCGATCCAGGTCAGGCCGGACTGGCGGCCGGGAGCGTCCCGGCCGTGGACCCAGCCGCAGACCAACCGGTCCGACACCGTCCGCCGGGCGCCGAATCGCTTGGCCAGCGGCGAGCCGCGCCCTCCGGCATCGACCAGCAGGCGGGTGCGGACGGGGAAGCGGCGGCCAGCATTTTCCACCTCCAGCAGCCAACCGTCACCGTTGCGGGTCACCGACAGCGGCTGGGCCGGGACCAGCAGGGCGGCGCCCCGCGAGGCCGCCACCCGGCGCAGCCAGCCGTCGAACCGGCCGCGGTCGAGATGCCAGCCCGGCCCGTCGAGGTCGCGCAAATTGTCGGCCTCGACCGGCAGCGGCCCGCCCCAGACCGACCGGCCGCCATGGCAGGGGGAATGGCCTTCGGCCAGGAAGGCCTCCCACAGCCCCATGTCGGTCAGCAGCCGGCGCGCCGCCGGGGCCAGCGATTCGCCGATGCGGACAGCGGGGCCGTCCCGCCGGTCCAGCACCAGCACCCGGTGCAGCGGTGCGAGGTTGAGGGCGAAGGCGGCCCCGGCGGGGCCGGCCCCGATTACGACCGCATCCGCCTCGACCACACCCGTCAGTGTCAACGCAGCCCGCGCGGGAAGCGGCGGACCTTGTCGATCCGGCTGATGTCCACCGGCTGGGTCGCCCGCAGCCCGGCAGCGCTGCCCGAGGCGGCCGGCGCCCTGGACGCCAGGGTGCGGTGGGCGGCTCGGACCGCCTTGGTCCCTGCCTTGGTATCGACCGTGTCATCGACGTCGGGGATGAGGATATGCCGGTCCTCCACCTCGATCAGCGGCGGGAACAGCTTGGCCCCCTCCGGATCGGTCGGGCCGGAATGGACCTCGACCACGCCGAGATGGTCGAAGTGATGGATCATGTTGTTGATCTGGTCGGTGTAGCTGGTGGTGCCCAGCGGCGCGATCCAGGCGGCCCGGTTGGCGAAGGCGGCCAGACGCACCTGGGGCGGCTGGTCGGCATCCATCACGATCCGGTAATTCTCCCTGGTCAGCACCTCGTTGGGGACGCGGGCCGGCCAGAAGGTGGGGACGTTGGGATCGTAGCTGGAATCGTAGCCCGAGCGGCAGCTTGCCGTGTCGGTCTGCCACGGCACCGCCATCCAGCGGGTGATGCCGCCGGGAAGCTGGCCATAGAGCGGGCCGTTGGGGATGGTCACGGTATCGCTGGACAGGATGGCGCCCATGCCCGGTTCCACCCAGCCCTTGGGCGCATGGGCGAAGCGGAACGGCTCCATGTACATGCTGGAGGCGCGGACCGGCCACGTCATCTCGCAGCCGGGATGGAAGGCGTCGGCGAGGCAGAAGTCCAGCGCGGCCTTGGTCAGCACCTCGCCCTGCTCTTCCAGCGGAACCTGATCGAACGCGGTGTAGACCGGGACCTTGCCCCAGTCGTCCTCGAAATCTCCGGCGACCCACTGGTCGAGGAATCCGAGCTGCGTCTGGGTCAGCGACGTGTACTGGCGCGGCGTCGGGGCCGGCGGGATGCTCATCGCGTCGCCATAGACCCAAGGCCAGGGCATCGGCGACCAGCTGTCCACCGCGTCGTGGCGGAAGGAGTTCTTCAGCACCCGCCGGGTTTCCTGGTTGGCGAGGCTGCGGTCGCTGAGCCGCGCGATCCACTCCGGCCTGGTGAAGTCGTTGGCGGAATTCCAGCCGAACCCGGCGGCGAAGCCGGCATTGACCCATTGCAGCCCGGTCATCCGCTCGAACACCGGGTAGATGTCGCGGGTGAAGGAGGGGCGCGCCGGCTTGGGCAGGGTGCCCGCCTGGATCGCCACGTCGCGCATCAGGTCCCACATGGTGCGGACCGACTTGCGCTGCGGCCCGTAATTGGGCGGGGCGACCACGATCCAGGCCGGGGTGACCGGCAGCTCCATGCCGTTCAGCGTGACGACGGCATCGACCGGCCCGTCCGACACGTCGTCGTGCCAGCCTTCGTTGTTGCCGAAGGTGATCGCCTTGGTGCCGTTGCAGGAGGAGGAAAAGCCCCGACCACCGGTGACCAGCAGGCGGTGGTCGCCCTCCTCGCACCACATGCGGCCGAGATAGACCGGCTCACCCTGATGCATGAACTTGCCGGCGACCAGCTTGCGGCTCTGCTTGCCATGGCCGGCATGGATCTCGTGCTCGCCGGCATCGAGCACCAGCGCCTCGCGGTCGGTGACCGTCGGGTTGCGCAGCGTGGTGGGATCGACCGACGCCGCCTCGGGGATGTCGAGCGCGAGCTGAAAGCCGTACCAGGCCGATTTCCGGTTGGCGAGATGGACCTTCCAGGTGATGTCCGCCCCGCTGTCCGCCGCGGTCAGCTCGCGGACGATGCGGCCCATGGCATCGACGCCATAGATGCGGAAGCGCGCCGCCTGCGGCAGGAGCCGGCCTTCGGCGTCGCGGTAGGGGTTGCGCGCCGGATCGTCGCCGACGACCGCCGGTTCCGGGTTCGGCACCTCGGGACCGACGACATGGCCTTTCGGCGCATTGCCGACGCGGGCGACGCCGATGGCGGGATGGATCACCGCCTTGACGATGCAGGTGTCTTCCCTGGGCGGCGGCGGCGCCTGGTCGCGCGGCTGCGTCGGCTGTTCCAGCGGCTGGCCGTTGGCCTGATGGCGGACGGCGGCGCCGTGGTTGTAGACGAGCTTGCGCACCGCGGCGATGCTGCCCTGCGGCGCCTGTTCCACCGGCGTGCGCCAGATGTTGAAGGCCAGCTCCTGCCCATAGTCGCCCTGGCCCGGCGCGCAGACATCCTGCCGGTGCAGGACCAGCGTCGCCACCCGCTGGTAGGGATACTGGTCGGTCGGCCATTCCTGCGTCGCCTTGTCGAGCGGATAGCCGGCGCTCTTCGGCACCACCTGCACCAGGAAGGTGAAGCGGTATTCGTCGTCCAGCAGCCGGTTGGCGAGGTCGGTGGCGAGATAGTTCTTGTCGTCCGTGGGCACGTTGACCGCCGGATGGCCGGGCGGCGGCGTCTCCGGCACCAGGGAGTATTTGGCGTAATGGTCGGGGCCGAAGTCGAAGGGCAGGATCGCCCAGTATTGGGTGGTCAGCACGCTGCCGTCCACCTGGGCCGACATGGCGTTCAGGATGCCGTCGGTCTTCGGATGTTTGGCGAGATAGCCGGGATAATCCTTCAGGACCACACCGGCATAGGTGAACTCGCACATCTCCTCCGCATCGTCGACGAAGAAGACCGGGTAGTTCTGCATGATGAAGTCAGCGACATCGCCCTCTTCGCCCAGGGCGTTGACCCCGTCGACACCCCAGAGCTTCAGCCCGATGCCGAGCGTGGAGCCGAGATCGGGCGAGGTCGGGCCGGTGTCGCTGGAAAAGCGCATCCAGGCCGTCAGGTCGTCCCTGGCGAAGACGCCGACGCGCAACGATTCCGGCCGGTTCGGGTCCATCACCAGACGGCCGTGGGCAACGCCGTGCAGCTTGCGGAACACCGCGCGTTCCGCCGGCTTCTGGCCCAGCGCGATCCGCTTCATCTGGCCCATGGCGATGAACATCTCGTCCAGCCGCTGGGTGGCGTTGGTCGCGCAGTCGAAGCAGGGGGGACTCTTGGTGGGGTCGCTGGCCGTCATTCGCTCCGTCTCCTGGTTCGTCCGGCGGCGCTGCCGGGGCGGGTGGGTAAGCGGGGAAGGGGTGGCAGGTTGTTCTGCGTTCGTGTTTTTCCCGTTCCTTCCATCGTGCTTACGCGAGCAGTTCAGGAGTTTCCACCGCAAATAATCAGCCAATTTCACAATCTGTGACTTTCGGAGAGTGAATTGTGACGACGCTTTCCATGGGTTGGTAAAGGAAGGGATTTGTTCATTGTGCCGATGCCTGCCGGGGATCGGCTGGCGGTTCGGCGGCCATGTGGGACGTCCCACAATCCCCGCCCCTCTTGACCCCTGCCCTGCTCGCTCCTGCCTGCCGGCCGTGTATGATGGGCGGACCGTTCCGCAGGGATCCGATGAGAATGACCGACAACTTCTTCGACATCGTCGCCGCGCGCTTTCCCGCCGATGCCGACACCTCCTTCATCGAGTTGGAGTCCGGCCGCCGCTACAGCTATGGCGACCTGATGGAGATCAGCGGCCGTTATGCCCGGCTGCTGACCGGATTGGGCGTCGCCAAGGGCGACCGCGTGGCGGTGCAGGTGGAGAAGTCTCCCGAGGCGGTTTTCCTCTATCTCGCCTGCTTGCGCGCCGGGGCGGCCTATCTGCCGCTGAACACCGCCTATACCAAGGCGGAGGTCGGCTATTTCCTCGGCGATGCGGAGCCGAAGGTGTTCGTCTGCACGCCGGCCAGCGAGGCGGCGTTGGCCGAGACCGCAAGGGCTGCCGGAGTGGGCGCGCTGCTGACCCTGGGCGGCGATGGCGATGGCAGCCTGGCTGAGCGGGCGGCGGGGCTGGACCCGGCGTTCGACACGGTGCCCTGCGCGGCGGACGATCTGGCGGCGATCCTCTACACCTCCGGCACCACCGGGCGGTCTAAGGGAGCGATGCTGAGCCACCGCAACCTGTCTTCCAACGCCGCGACCTTGCACCGCATCTGGGGGTTCCGGCCGGACGACGTGCTGCTGCACGCCCTGCCGATCTTCCACACCCATGGCCTGTTCGTCGCCACCAACTGCGTGCTGATGAACGGCAGCGGCATGCTGTTCCTGCCCAGGTTCGACGCGGACGCCGTGTTCCGCCTGCTGCCGCGGGCGACGGTGATGATGGGGGTACCGACCTTCTACACCCGCCTGCTGGCCGACCCACGGCTGACGCCGGCGGCGGCGGCGCATATGCGGCTGTTCATCTCCGGTTCCGCCCCGCTGCTGGCCGACACCCACCGGGAATTCCGCGAGCGCACCGGCCACGCCATCCTGGAACGCTACGGCATGACCGAGACCGGGATGCTGACCTCCAACCCGCTGGACGGCGACCGCATTCCCGGCACCGTCGGCTTCCCGCTGCCCAAGGTGTCGGTGCGGGTCGCCGACGAGAAGACGGGGGAGCCGGTGCCGGATGGCGATGTCGGCGTGCTGGAGGTGAAGGGGCCGAACGTATTTTCCGGCTATTGGCGGATGCCGGAGAAGACGGCGCAGGAAATCCGGCCCGGCGGCTGGTTCATCACCGGCGATGTCGGCCGGATCGACGCGCGCGGCTATGTCCACATCATCGGCCGGGCCAAGGATCTGGTGATCTCCGGCGGCTTCAACGTCTACCCCAAGGAGGTCGAGACGGTGATCGACGCCATCGACGGGGTGGTGGAATCGGCGGTGATCGGCATTCCGCATCCGGACTTCGGCGAGGCGGTGATGGCGGTGGTGCTGAAGCGGCCGCGGAGGGCTGGCGGGACGGTGGACGAGGCGGCGGTGATCGGCGCCTGCAAGGAGCAGCTGGCGAACTTCAAGGTGCCGAAGGCGGTGGCCTTCGTCGACGAGCTTCCGCGCAACGCCATGGGCAAGGTACAGAAGGCCCTGCTGCGCGAGACGTACAAGGACAGGTTCGGGAGATGAGCGGCATGCTGCATCAACGCTGGGACGCGATCATTTTCGACTTCGACGGCGTGCTGGCCGATTCCAACGGCCTGAAGGGGGAGGCCTTCGTCACGCTCTACGCCGACGAGGGGCCGGAGGTGCAGGATGCCATCCGCGCCTATCATCGCGCCAACGGCGGCATGCCGCGGCGGGAGAAGCTGATGCGCTTCGAACGCGAGGTGCTCGGACGTGACATTGCGGAGGAGCGGCTGGACCGGCTGGTCGAGGATTTCGCCTTGGCGGTCGAGCAGGCGGTGATCGCCTGCGCCGAGATCCCCGGCGCGGCGGATTTCCTCGCCGCGCATGCCGGCCGGCCATCCCTGTTCGTCATCTCGGCGACGCCGCACGAGGAGATGCTGCGGATCGTCGCCGGTCGGGGCATGGGCGACCGCTTCGTGTCGGTGCATGGCAGTCCGCCACGCAAGGCGGAAACGGCGGCTATGCTGCTGGCCCATCATGGCTTCCGGCGGGAGCGCGTGGCCTTCGTCGGCGATGCCGTGCAGGATTACGCGGCGGCGTCGGAGCTGTCGCTGGCCTTCGTCGGCGTGCGCGACGCGTTCGGCAAACACCCCTTTCCTGACGCGACGCTCACCATCGCCAACCTGCATGAACTGCCGGCGGCGCTGGCGGCGCTGTAGATCCTACTGCGTTGACGAGTGGTTGGCCGGTCGCGTCATGGAGCGTCGGCGCGATGCGGCTCCGTCACGCGCCGATTGGCGGGCTGGACGACCACGGTTGCCGATCTCGTGGAAGGAGAGGGCGGAGTTCCCTCTCTGCCACGGTGCCACGACCGGCATTTTGCAAATCAACTTGAGAATAACTATCAATATCACTATGCAGAAAGGCGGAGCGTGATCGCTCCGGCAGGCTTGCCATGAAAACGATCCAGCGAAGGAACGGACGGCCATCAAATGCTAATAATTATTAATTGCATTTCAGAGCCGTCTGTTCCCGGCACTGGAACGGTGTTGGGACGCCGACGGGGGGAGCATCGCCAATCAATGGGCAAATCGACATCGGTACAGTGACGAGTGGGGGATCATCGGAATGAGGGAAATCGGGCAGTCTGGATGCTTCGGGGGGCGGAGCAGGGGGCGGGTTGTCCTGTCGGCGTCGGTCGCGGCCGTGGCCCTGCTGCTGCCGGTCGCCGCCTTGGCGCAAGCGACGACGTCCGGCAATGGAAGCGCTTCCGGGAGCGCGGCGTCGTCCGGATCGATGACCCTGCCGGCGATCGACGTCAGCGCCGAGCGCCAGCGCGACGCCAACCCGCCGACCAGCGTCGGCTCCAAGCTGCCGCTCGCCCCGCGCGAGGTGCCGCAGACCGTCACCACGGTGCCGCGCGAGCGCATCGAGGAGCAGAAGCTCATCACGCTCGAAGACGCCATGAAGCAGACGCCGGGCGTCACGGTGGAGCCGATCGACGGCAACCGCCTGCAGTTCTACTCGCGCGGCTTCGAGATGACGAACCTGCAGTTCGACGGCGTGCCGACCACGCTGGACAGCCGCATCTTCGCCTCGCCCGATCTGGCGATGTATGAGCGGGTGGAGGTGCTGAAGGGACCGGCCGGGCTGCTGAACGGCATGGGCGGTCCGGGCGGCGCCATCAATCTCGTCCGCAAGACGCCGAAGAAGACGCTGGAAGGCTATGGCGAGCTGACCGCCGGTTCCTATGCCAATTACCGCGGCGAAGGCGACATCACCGGGCCGCTGAACCAGTCCGGCAGCCTGCGCGGCCGCTTCGTCGGCGCCTATCAGGACCGCAACGGCTTTCAGGACTGGACGAAACAGGACCGGGCGGTGGCCTATGGCAGCATCGCCGCCGACCTGACCCCCGACACCACCCTGACCGCCGGCGCCTGGTATCAGCGCATGAGCTACCAGGGTGCCTGGAACCTGCCGGGCTATGCCTCGGTGGTGGGCGGGCAGGCGCAGTTGCGGCTGCTCGACGTCGACCGCTCGACCTCGCTGGGCGAGACGTGGAACGAGGATGTCTTCACCACCAAGGGCGGCTTCGCCGATCTGGAGCACCGGTTCGACAATGGCTGGGCGGTGAAGCTGGCCACCCATTACATCGACAATGAGATGGACCGGAAGATGGCCTACGCCTATTCGCCGGTCACGCCGGGGGTCAACCGGACGACGCTCTACGCCCAGAAGGTCCGCTACGACCAGGATCAGATCGGCGCCGACCTGTCGGCCAGCGGCAATTTCGGGCTGTTCGGACGGACCCACGAGGCGGTGGTCGGCGCCAACTACGAGCGGTGGACCTTCCGCCACCGCGCGGCCAATCCGGTCGGCACATGGTCGGTGACGCAGAACATCTTCTCGCCCGACGCCTCGGCGCCCGAACCGGCTTGGCGGGACTGGCAGAGGGACACCAGGACCACCACCGACAGCTGGGGCACCTATGGCGTCCTGCGCCTGAAGCTGGCCGAGCCGCTGAAGCTGATCGTCGGCGGGCGGATGAACTGGTGGCAGACCAAGGTGGATGCCGACCGGCTCGCCGGCACCGCGGAAAGCAGCGCGTCGGTGCGCGGCAAGGTCACGCCCTATGCCGGCCTCGTCTACGACGTCAACTCCACCTATGCGCTCTACACCAGCGTGACGCAGATGTACCAGTCGCAATCCTTCGTGGATGCGTCGGGCAAGGTGCTGGAGCCGCTGAAGGGGCGGCAGTACGAGGCCGGCGTCAAGGCCGACTATTTCGGCGGGCGCCTGCACGCCACCGCGTCGGTCTTCCACATCGAGGAGGAGAACCGGCCGCAGTCCGACCCGCGCTTCCCCAACCAGTCGATCTACATCTCCAGCGGCAAGGCGCAGAGCCGCGGTTTCGAGCTGGACGTTTCCGGCGAGATCCTGCCGGGCTGGGACGCCTATGCCGGCTACACCTTCACCCGGGCCAAGAGCCTGGACAGCAGCGCCAACTCCGGCAGCGCCTTCACCGCCATCGCGCCGACGCATCAGGTCAAGCTGTGGACCAACTACCGCCTGCCGGAGAGCATCGACGACCGGCTGAGCGTCGGCGGCGGCGTGACCGCCCAGACCTCGATGTACAACGAGTTCCCGTCGCTGAATTATGCCCGCCTGACCCAGGGCGGCTATGCGACGGTGGACGCCCGCGTCGGTTATGACGTGACCGAGAAGGTCACGGCGGCGGTCAACGTCAAGAACCTGTTCGACCGCAGCTATTACCAGCGTGTCGGCACGCCTCAATCGGGCAACATCTATGGCGAGCCGCGCACCGTGCTGCTGACCCTGCGGGCGAAGCTGTAAGAGCCGGTTTCGGGACCTGCGGGGGGCGTCTCCCCCCGCAGGTGTGGCGGCCCGAGATCGGGGCACCGGCCCACAATCTCAGCGCCTCGGGCGGCCGCCGACGAGCAGTAGGCCGGCGATGGCGATTGCCGCGAAGCCGGCGCCGGCGAGAAAGGTCCCCTGCGGGCCGGTCGCATCCCACAGCGCACCCGCGACGACGCTGGCCAGCAGCAGGGACAAGCCGGTGATCATATTGAACAGGCCGAACGCCGTGCCGCGCAGCTCCGCTGGCGCGGCCTCGGCGACGAGCGTCGCCAGCAGCCCCTGCGTGAAGCCCATGTGCAGCCCCCAAAGCGCGACGCCGAGGCCGAGGCCTGCGAAGCCGGATGCAAAGGCCAGCACGACATCGGCGAGGATCAGCACGACCAAGCCCAGGGTCAGGAGGGTCACGCGATTGACGCGGTCGGAGAGGACGCCGACCGGATAGGCCGACAGCGCGTAGGCGAGACCCATGATCACCAGCACGATCGGAACCAAGGCGAGCGGCAGGCCGAGCGACTGGGCGCGCAGGATGAGGAAGGCTTCGCTGAAGCGGGCGAGGGTGAATATGGCCGCCACCGCCACCACCCGCCAGTAGGCCGCGTCCAGGCGGCCGAGTTCGTCGCGATGAAGCGGCAGGCGGACCCGGCGCAGTTCCTTTGTTCGCTCCGGTTCCGTCACGGCGAACAATATCACTCCCACCGACAGGATGGCCGGGATGACGGCGATCCAGAAGACCGCCTGGAAATGGTCGGCCGTCAGCCACATCAGTCCGATGGCGAGAAGCGGGCCGGCAAAGGCACCGATCGTGTCGAGCGACTGACGCAGGCCAAAGCAGGCTCCGCGCAGATGCGCCGGGGCAAGGTCGGCGACCAGTGCGTCGCGCGGTGCCCCGCGGATGCCTTTGCCAATCCGGTCGATAAAACGGGCGGCGACGACCCACTCAAGCGAGGCCGCCAAGGGGAAGACCGGTTTGGTGAGGGCGGCGAGCCCGTAGCCGAGGACGGCCAGGAGCTTGCGCCTGCCGAGCCAGTCGCTGAGCACCCCGGAAAAGACCTTCGTGATCGATGCGGTGGCCTCGGCGATGCCTTCGATGATGCCGACGGCCAGCGTCGAGGTGCCTAGCACAGTCACCATGTAGACCGGCAGAAGCGCGTGGATCATCTCGGAGGAGATGTCCATCAGCATGGACACAAAGCCGAGCGCCCACACGCCGGTCGGGATGCCCCGGTGCGCCGCGGCTGCTCCGGGTGTCTCCGGTGCGGCCGTACCGGCCTTGTCCTGACGGGTCATCTCACCTGTTCTCGTCATGGGCATCGAACACGCGCCGGGCGTAGCTGTCGAGCAACGTCTCGCAGGCACGCAAGCGCGCCGCGGCTTCCCCGGCGAGGTCGGCGCCGTAGAAGTCGAGCTTCCGGATCTTCTCCAGCCAGCCCTGGAGTTTCTTGAGATCCGTGTCCTCCTCCTCGAGCTCCGCGTAGGTGAATTTTTCAATGGCGATCTCCTTGGCGATCTCCGCCTCGAAGTCGGCGCAACGGCCCAGGAACTCACGGTACTGCTCGTCGCGATCCGCCTTGAAGCGGGCGGTCACCTTCTCCTCCTGGGCTCGGTCGAGCGCGGCCGTTTCCAGAATCACGGCTTCGCCGCCCATCGTGGTCACATCGTTCTCCAGCATCTTCAGCCGACGGACGTGGTCGTCGGTTTTCGGCAGAAGGCAGACGCCGTTTTGCAGATAGATCGCCCCCATCCCCTTCAGCTTCCGCCACAACGCGATGCGCTTGGCCGATGGTTCGGGCGGAACCTTGTAAGTCAGGAGTAGCCAGGACAGGACGACCATGTTGCACCGTTGCTGTAACCATCGTTACATATAACCAAGCGAGATCTCCGTCAACGTGCCCCCCTCGCAGGTCCGCAATAAATCGCTTGTCCATCGCGGCGGGCGGGCGCAAAGCTCGGTCCTCTGCCGAACCTGCCCCTTTCGAGGGGAGGAGCGGCGCCGACCTCTGCCCAAGTGTTTCCGCGATGATGACCCTGTTCCGCCGTGCCGTCCTGCCGCTGGGGCTGGCGGCCGCCCTATTCGTCCTGCCGTCCGCCGTGCCGGCCGGGCAGCGCAGCTATGCCGCCACCCATGGTGCGGCTCCCTTCGTGACCGAGCATCTGATCCCCGGATCGGATCTCGACCTCGCCCAGGTGGATTTGACCCTGCCGGCGGCGAAGGTGGTGGCGCTGACCATCGACGACGGGCCGGACGCCAACGATCCGCAGATCCTCGACATCCTGCGGGCGCATGGGGCGAAGGCGACCTTCTTCTACATCGGCGCCAAGATCCCGGAGCATCACGGGATCGCCAGGCTGGTGGCGGCGTCCGGCAACGAGGTCGGCAGCCACACCCAGACCCACCCGATGACCACCGACTTGAAGCCGACAGAGCGCGAGTGGAACCTGGCGCAGGCGGAAAAGGCCCTGGCATCGGTCGGCGTGCAGGCGGCATGGTTTCGCCCGCCCTACGGCGACGTCGACGGCGCGCTGGCGGCGCTGGCACGCCATCACGGCATGGCGACGGTGCTGTGGACCGCCGACAGCCAGGACTGGAAGGACACCGGTCCCGACGTGATCCGCCACCGCATCGTCGAACGGCTGGCGCCGGGCGCCGTCGTGCTGATGCACAGCACCAAGGCGGCGACCGTCGCGGCGCTGCCGGCGATCCTGGAGGAGGGGGAGCGGCGCGGCCTGCGCTTCGTCACCATGAGCGAATGGGAGGCGGCGATGCGCCAGTCGGTGACCCCGGAACTGGCGCTGCTGCATCCGGCCCCGCGTCGGCACTGAGCACTACCAGCTCCCTCTCCCCCCGGGGAGAGGGTCGGGGTGAGGGGGATGCACTGCATGCCTTTCCCGAAAATCCTGCCGCGCGACCCCCTCACCCTAACCCTCTCCCCGGGGGGGAGAGGGGATCTTCCCGGCCTCAAGAGGCATCGGGAGGCATGACCGGAGGCATGCAAGGATGTCCCATCGGCGGCGGGAGCCCGCCGGTGTAGGATGGCGCTGAGCGGGGCCGGTTCACCGAGGCCGCCGCCGGGAATACCGCCATGCCCGTCATACCCATCGAACCCTTCACCCTGGTCCTCTCCCTGCTTCAGCAGATGTGCGTCTATCTGGTGATCGCGTATCTGCTGAGCCGGACGCCGCTGTTCCTGCCGCTGACCCATGTGACGGTGCGCTGGCCGCACAAGCTGGCCTGCTACGTGATCTTCTCGATCTTCTGCATCATGGGGACCTATTTCGGCCTGCACATCGATGATTCCATCGCCAACACCCGCGCCATCGGCGCGGTGCTGGGCGGCATCTTCGGCGGGCCTTCGGTGGGGTTGGCGGTCGGACTGACCGGCGGCCTGCACCGCTATTCGCTGGGTGGCATGTCGGCGCTGGCCTGTGCCATCTCCACCATGGCGGAGGGGCTGATCGGCGGGCTGGTCCACCGCTACATGGTGCGCCACGGCCGGATCGAGCCGTTGTTCAACCCGCTGCGCGTCGGCGCCGTCACCTTCGTCGCCGAGCTGGTGCAGATGCTGATCATCCTGGCGGTGGCCCGGCCGTTCGAGGCGGCGCTGCATCTGGTCGAGGTGGTGGCGGCGCCGATGATCGTCGCCAACACGGTCGGGGCCGCGCTGTTCATGCGCATCCTGCTGGAGCGCCGGGTGCTGGACGAGAAGCAGTCCAGTGCCTTTTCGGCCAAGGCGCTGAAGATCGCCGCGCGCTGCGACGGCGTGCTGCGCGGCGGCTTCAACAGCGAGAATAGCACCCGCGTCGCCCGCATCATCTATGAGGAGACCGGGGTCGGCGCCGTCGCCATCACCGACCGGGAGAAGCTGCTGGCCTTCATCGGCATCGGCGACGACCATCATCTGCCCGGCACGCCGATCAGCTCGCCGCAGACGCATCAGGCCATCGCCAGCAATCAGGTCATCTATGCCGACGGCAACGAGGTGGCCTATCGCTGCTCGATCAGCTCGGCCTGCCGGCTGGGGGCGGCGCTGGTCATCCCGCTGGTGGGCGAGGATGGCGGGGTGATCGGCACCATCAAGCTGTACGAGCCGCGCACCAAGATCTTCTCCACCATCAACCGGACGCTGGGGGAGGGCGTGGCGCGGCTGCTGTCCAACCAGATCCTGGCCGGGCGGTACGAGCAGCAGAAGGCGCTGTTGGCGCAGTCGGAGATCAAGCTTCTGCATGCCCAGGTGAACCCGCATTTCCTGTTCAACGCGCTGAACACCATCTCCGCCGTCATCCGCAACGATCCGGAACGGGCGCGGCAGCTGGTGCAGAACCTGTCGACCTTCTTCCGCAAGAACCTGAAGCGCCCCAGCCAGATGGCGACGCTGGCCGACGAGGTCGAGCATGTCAGCGCCTATCTCCAGATCGAGCTGGCCCGCTTCACCGGGCGGCTGGCGGTGGAGATCGAGGTGCCGGACAACCTTCGCCATGCCCGGCTGCCGGCCTTCTCGCTCCAGCCGCTGGTCGAGAACGCGATCAAGCACGGCACGGCGCAGCTTCTCGGCGACGGCCGGGTGCGCATCGCGGCCCGGCGCGACGGCGGCGACCTGCTGCTGTCGGTGGAGGACAATGCCGGGCTCTACGAGGCCAAGCCGGGCGGCGACGGGCTGGGCATGACCATCGTCGACCGCCGCATCCGCAACCGCTACGGCGAGGCCTACGGCGTCTCGGTCGCCTGCGATCCCGACGCCTCCACCCGCGTCACTTTGCGCCTGCCGCTGGAAGAGCCCGTGCCTGCATGATGGCGACCATGATCTCTCCTGCCATGACCGTCCTGATCGTCGACGACGAGCCGCTGGCGCGCGAGGAGCTGCGCCGGATGCTGGAGGAGGCCGCCGACATCCGCATCCTCGGCGAATGCGCCAACGCCATCGAGGCGATCGGCGCCATCAACCGGCAGGCGCCCGACGTGGTCTTCCTCGACATCCAGATGCCGCGGGTCAGCGGGCTGGAGATGCTGGGCATGCTCGATCCCGAGCGGATGCCGCGCATCGTCTTCCTGACCGCCCATGACGAGTATGCCGTCCAGGCCTTCGAGGAGCATGCCTTCGACTATCTGCTGAAGCCGGCCGATCCGGCGCGGCTGGAGAAGACCCTGCAGCGCCTGCGCCGGCAGCGCGCGCCCCAGGAGGTCTCCGTCCTGCCGGGGGCGGCGGAGCTGCGCCACATCCCCTGCACCGGGGTCAACCGCATCACCCTGATGAAGCTGGCCGATGTCGAGTATGTCGTCTCCCGCCCCGCCGGCGTCTATGTGGTGGGGGAGGACGGGCAGGAGCGCTTCACCGAGCTGACGCTCCACACCATCCAGGAGAAGAGTCCGCTGTTCCGCTGCCACCGCCAGCATCTGGTCAACCCGGAGCGCATCCGGGAAATCCGCTTCGCCGATGGCGGGCTGGCGGAGATCCAGACCACCGGCGGCCATGCGGTGCCGGTCAGCCGGCGCTTCCTGGGAGCGCTCAAGGAGCGGCTGGGGATGGGGTGAAGCCGGCGATGGCCAGTTCCACCGCCGCCTCGGCATGGATGGCGGTGGTGTCGAACAGCGGGACGGCGCTGTCCTCCGGCTTCACCAGCAGCATGATCTCGGTGCAGCCGAGGATGACGGCCTCGGCGCCGCGCTCGACCAGCCGGGCGATCACCTCGCGGTAGGCTTGGCGGGAGGCGGGGTCGACCCGGCCCTGCACCAGTTCCTCGTAGATGATGCGGTGGACGATGGCGCGGTCGGCCTCGTCGGGGACCAGCACCTCCAGCCCATGCCGCTCTGCCAGCCGACCCTTGTAGAAGTCCTGTTCCATGGTGAAGGCGGTGCCGAGCAGCCCGACGCGGCGGTGGCCGGCGGAGCGGATGCGCTCGGCCGTGGGGTCGGCGATGTGCAGCAGCGGGATGGCGACGGCGGCCTGAACCTCGGCCGCCATGCGGTGCATGGTGTTGGTGCAGATCAGCAGGAAGTCGGCGCCGCCGCGCTCCAGCCGGCGGGCGGCGTCGATCATCAGGGCGGTGGCGTCGTCCCAGCGGCCGGCATGCTGCAGCGCCTCGACCTCGGCGAAGTCGAAGGACCACATCAGGCAGCGGGCCGAGCGCAGCCCGCCCAGCCGGTCGCGGACGCCTTCGTTGACGATGCGGTAATATTCGGCGGAGCTTTCCCAGCTCATGCCCCCGATCAGGCCGATCACCTTCTGCGACACCGGGCGGATCTCCTGGCTTGATGGATGAAGTGCGTGGATGGAACGTTTGGAACGCCGTGAAACGGTTTTCGGCCCGCTGTTCACCGTTCAACGGCGGCCGATCGGCGGATCCCGTCCGCCGACTCCTTCTTCCTACCACGGGTCGGCGGGGGCGGGTAGGGCAGGGTGAAACGGCCGTCCGAGGCCCCCGGCATGACCGAATGACCGCCGCCGGTGTTACCGGAGGAATGGTCCGGGACGGGGAGGGCGGCGATGGGCGGCGTGCGGCGGGGATGGGCGATCGTGGTCGATGCGGCCTATGGCTGGATGAACGACGATGCGATGAGCATGGCGGCGTCCATCGCCTTCTACACCATCTTCTCGCTGGCGCCGCTGGCGATCCTGGTGATCGCGCTGGCCGGGCTGGTGTTCGGCGACGAGGCGGCGCGCGGCGCGCTGGTCGACCAGCTGACGGCGCTGGTCGGGCACGATGCCGGGCAGACCCTGCAGGACCTGATCGCGCGCGCCGGGGCGCGGGAGACCGGGATCGTCGCCAGCGTCATCGGCATCGGCACCATCCTGGTCGGCGCCACCACCGTCTTCGTCGAGCTTCAGGCCGGGCTGAACCGCATCTGGCGGGTGGCGGCGCCGCAGGAATCGACCATCACCTGGCTGGTGCGGGTGCGGCTGAAGGCGCTGGCGCTGATCGGCGCCATCGGCTTCCTGCTGATCGTCTCGCTGGTGGTCAGCGCCGGCTTGGCGGCGGCCGGCCACTGGGCCGCAGGCTACCTGCCGGCGATGCCGTCGCTCTTGTGGCTGGTCGACGTGGTGGTGTCCTGGACGGTGCTGACCGGCCTGTTCGCGCTGATCTACCGCATCCTGCCCGACACCTACATCCGCTGGGCCGACGTGTGGCTGGGAGCAGCGGTGAACGCCTTCCTGTTCGCGATGGGCAAGTTCCTGATCGGCTTCTACATCGCCACCAGCGGTGTGGTGTCGGTCTATGGCGCGGCAGGGTCCTTCGTGCTGATCCTGCTGTGGGTCTATTATTCGGCGGTGATCTTCCTGTTCGGGGCGGAACTGACCCGCGCCTATTCGGAACGCAGCGGCAGCCGGGCGCGGCTGCCCGGCCTGAAGCCCGAAGCTGGTCCCGGCCCTGGCCCCGGTCCGGGAGAGCCGGCTACCGCCCGCAGCAGCCGCGTCCCAGGGTCATCAGGATCTGTCGGGTCTTGAAGGCCCGGCGGTCGAGCGGCGGTTCATCGGGGGCGAGGCGGGCCTGGGCCTCGCGGTAGCGCTCGTAGGAATCGTCATTGAACAGGCGACGGAGATTGGAGGATCTTGCGCAGGGAGGTGCGGGGGCAGGGAGCGTTCATCGGAGATCTCTGGCGGGAGCCGGCATTGTGGGACGTCCCACCCTAATCAACGATTCGCGGTTCGGCCAACCGCCATGACGCCGCCGCCGGCTGGTCCCGCTCGGGGTCCACGGTGGCGAACAGTTCGTCCTGGCAAATCGTCCCCAGCTCGTCGCGGAGGCGGAGAACGGCCGTGCCTTTGGGAAAGGCGGCCCGCGCGACGGTCGCGGCCGTCTCGGGCACTGGCGGAATGGTCTGCGGCTTGAGCGACATGATCGGCCTCCTTCATTGAGGATGTCTCATCGACAGCCGCCATTCCCAGACCGCGCCGCGGCCCCCGATTTCGCCAGCAGTGTCCATTGCTTCCGGAACCCCGATGACCATGCCAGGACTGGACGATCGGGCGCGGTATGCGCGCGCGGCTGCAAAAGCCTGTCCGAGGAAGCACGGGTTCACTCGGCAACCCCCGTCCCTGCGGCCGTTCCGATCGTCAGAGTCGCCGACATGCCGACACGAATGCGCTGTTTCTGCGCTTCGGACAGGGGCGGCAGCGCTACGCGAACGGCGAAGGATGCGCCGGTCGACGCCCCGCCGTCACCGACCGTCGCCTGCTGCGCGACCCAGGCGACCCGTCCGGGCAACGGACTGTCGGGGAAGGCTTCGCCGGTCACGCCGACCAATTGACCGACACGCAGACTGTTGACGTCCATCTCGTCGACCTGTGCCGCGACCGCCAGGCTTTCCATCTCGCCGATCAGGAACAGGCTCTGGTTTTGGGACAGGCCGGCGCCGACCTCGACCGCCGCGACACCGGGCGTATTGGCCGAAGAGGCGGTCGGCGCCTTCATGACCATGCCGGAGGCCGGCGCCCTCACCACCGCACGTTCCACTTGCCGGCGCAGATCCTCGAGCTTCGCCAGGGCGCCCGTGTGCTCCAGTTCAGCCATGCGGACGGCGTCGCGCCCGCCCCTCTTCGCGGTGGTGGCCAGTTCCTCTTCCGCCGCCAGACGGTTGAGGGCCTGTGCTTCGGCCTGTCTCAGCAGATCCTCATGCTCCTGCCGCGGAATGATGCCCTGGGCAATAAGCGGCTTGGCATCCTGCACACGGCGTTGCGCCTGCTCGGCCTCCCGCCGCGCGGCGGCCACCTGCCGCTGCGCACGCGCCATCTCCGCGCCGGTCGCCCAGTTCCGGACCTCGTCCAGATGCTGCGCGGCCTTGAGAAGGGCGGCCTCCGCATCGCGCACCCGCATATCCATATCGAAGCCGTCGATGACCAGCAGAACCTGACCGGCTTCGACCCGCTGGCCATAATCGAACCGCTTTTCCTTCACCGATCCGGCAAAGGGGGCCACCACCGTCACCGTGCGGCCCGGTTCGACCGTTCCGGCCACGGACAGGACGACAGGGGGCTGCACAGCGATGTCCCGTTCGACCTCCCGCGGCGTCGCCGCGGCCTTGCCGGAGACGCGGCTTCGCGACAGCATTGCCTGCGCATCCTCGAACCAGGACGGGCCGCTGAGGACGAGGCCGGCGCATAAAGCGCCACCGCAGAACCACGCAAGCCTGTCCAGAACACGCCGCCGCGATCCGCCGCCAGCCGATCGGGGTGCCTGCACGCTCATCGGCCCGCTCCTTGCCCTCGTTCCGACCGCATCGGCGTTCACTCTCCGCGCAAGGCCGCGACCGGCTCCAAGCGGGACGCCTGCACCGCCGGGTAAAGCCCGAAGAACAGCCCGACCCCACTGGACATGCCAAGCCCCAGCGGCAGCGACGGGACGGACGGCGCGAACGCCCAGCCCGCATTCCAGGCATAGACCGCCGCCGCCGCAAGGCCCAGAAGGACGCCGGCCACCCCCCCGCTGAGCGAAAGGGCCAGCGCTTCGGCCAGGAACATCGCGCAGACATCGATGGGCCGGGCGCCCAAGGCCATGCGCAAGCCGATTTCGCGCCGCCGCTCGACCACGCCCATCAGCATCACATTCATCACGCCGACTCCGCCGACGATCAACGACACGCCGCCGATGGCGGCCAGCAGCAGAGTGTGAACCCGCGCCTGATCGGTCATGGCGATGATCAGCTGGCGGGCGCTCTGCACCATGACCGGGCGGGGATGAGGACCGCCGGAGAAATGGTCGCTCAGAGACTGCCGCACCGCCTGATCGGTGGCGCCCGGCATCTTGCGGACCACGAGGTTGGTGATGTCGCTGTTGGCCGACACCCGCCGCGCGCCGGACAGCGGCACGAAGGCCGTGCTGTCGACATCCAGCGGCAGCACCGGGTTCGGCGTGCTGCCGGCGAGAACGCCGACCACCGTATGGTTGTATCCACCCATCCGCAGCAGGCTGCCCGGCACCGGGGGTTGACCGTCTTCCGCCAGCCGGCGGGCCAGCCCGGCCCCGAGAACGACGACGGTCGCGGCGCGGTCCCCCTCCGTCAGCGTCCGGCCCTGCGCCGCTTTGGCCTGGACCAGCGCAAAGAACTCCGGCGTGACGCCGGCGACGGCGCTGGGCAGGCGGGTGCGCCCCTGGCGGATCTCCACCCCCAGCATCGCCAGCGGCGCGACCTCCTCGACACCGGGAAGCGCCCGCAGCCGGTCGACATCGGCACGGGTCAGGACCGCCGGCCGGCCGGACAGGCTGAAATCCTTCTGGACCGTCAGGATGTCCGCCCCCATGGCGAGGAACTGGCGCATGGAATGTTCCCTGGCATTCTCGCCGATGGAGATCAGGGCGACCACCGCCGCCGTTCCGATGGCGATGCCGAGCAGGGCCAGGAGCGAGCGCTGCCGCATCGCTCCCAGGTTGCGCAACGCGTCCGCCGCCAGCGCCCGCCACCGGCGTCCGCCGCTTTCCCCGTCATCCAGCGGCCTCGCGGGCTTGACGTGGCCGGCGCGCCTCATGCGACGGCCCCGGGCGCCGCGCTGTCCAGCCGTCCGTCCCGCATCACCAATCGACGCCCGCACCGCGCCGCGATGGCGGGATCATGGGTGACGAGCGCCACGGTCACCCCGAGATCGGCGTTCAGGGCGAAGAACAGGTCGATGATCTGCCGCGCGGTGGCGCTGTCGAGATTTCCCGTCGGCTCGTCGGCCAGCAGCAGGGCGGGATCGCCGACCACCGCGCGGGCAACCGCGACGCGCTGGCGCTGGCCGCCCGACATCTCCTCCGGCCGGTGATGCAGCCGGTCGCCCAGCCCGACCCGCTCCAGCATCGATGCCGCACGGTCGCGGCCCAGGCGCGGCGGCACGCCGCGGTACAGGAACGGCAGGGCGACATTCTCCAGCGCCGTCAGCCGGGGCAGCAGATGGAAGGCCTGGAAGACGAAGCCGATGCGGCGGTTGCGCAGCGCCGCCAGCCGATCCGCCGAGGCCGTACCGACCTCCTCCCCCTCGAAGCGGAGCCGCCCGGAGTCGGGACGGTCCAGCAGACCCATCAGCGAGAGCAGCGTCGATTTTCCCGACCCCGAAGACCCGACGATGGCGCAGACCTCGCCCTGCCGGATGTCCAGCGACACGTCGCGCAGCACCTGCACCGCGCCTGCCGCGCGGCCGTGGCTCTTATGCACGCCGTCGAGAGCGAGGATGGTCATGCGGGGCCTCACGGACCGGCGGCGGGCATGTCGGCGGGCGACGCCAGCCGGAGGGAGACCCCCGCCTCGCCGGTGGGGCGGGCGTAGGCCGCCAGCGGCAGCCCGCCGGTGGAAGCCGCCAGTGCCGGCGCCGCGATGTCGGGCGCGGCAACGGGGGGAAGCGCGATCCCGGGCGGCGTGCAGCCGCCGGCCGCCAGCGCGCACAGCAGCGCCGGGAGCAGCGCCGGCCTCGGCCGGAGCGTGAGGATGGATGGGCGCATCACGGTGGCGGATCGTTCAGCTGGATGCCCCAGGTGTCGATGGTGGTGCCGACCTGCAAATCCAGCAGGACGAGCGCATCGAGATAGGCCACCAGGGCCGTCAGCTCGCCGCTTTCGGCGGAGCGCAGCTGGTCCTGGAACGACACGACCTGGAAATTGCTCGACCGTCCGGCGCGCAGCTTGGCCATCTCCCCGGCCAGCGTCCGTTCGCCCAGTTCCCGCACCTGCCGGCTGAGCATGTATTGACGCCACATGGCGTCGACCGTCCGCACCCCGTCGCGCACCTGCTGATCGACCTGGGCGCGCAGCTGTTCCAGCACGACCTCGTTCTGTCGCAGGCCGACGCCGGCCTGGACCTCCTGCTGTTTCAGGGATAGGTCGTTGATGGGGATGTTGAGCTGAAGCCCGGCCCGTAGATCGGTCTTGGTGGCGGGCAGCTTTTCCGACGCCCGCCAGCCGCTGCGCCCGGCCCCCGGCACGCTCACCCCGGCGACCACCGAAACATCCCACAGCCTTTGATTGCGGGCAACGTCCAGCCCGATGCGCGCGCTTTCGATGGCGATCAGCTGCGACAGGTAATCCGGGCGGTTGTCGAAGGCCAGCGCCCTCACCTCGTTCACGTCGATCCGCACCGGCTTCGCCGTCAGCCGGTCGGCGGGAACGATCCGCGTGTCGAGATCGAGCGCCAGCAGCGCCAGCAGTGCGAGCCGCGCGGCATCGAACGCGCTTTGCGCCTGCAACAGCGCCAGTTCCTGGGCCGCCGTGGTCGCCTGGGCCTGGAACAGTTCGACCGCGGCCATCCGTCCGGCGGCGATCAGGGCGCGGTTGGTCGCCTCCAGATCGCGGGCGCGTTGCAGGGCGCCGTCGGCCAGGGCGATCTGCTGGCGGGTTTGAACGAACTGGTGATAGGCGCGGGCGATGTCGGTCACGGTGTTGGCGACCGCGGTCTTCAGGCGAAGCCGGTTGTAGCGCTCCTGCAACCGCGCGATGCGCACCGGTGCCATCGTGGTGTCGTAGCCGGCCCCCTTCAGCAGCGGTTGGATGACCGACAGGGTGAGCGCCGACTCCCCCCGCGACAGCCCGTCGTTCGGTTGCCGCCGGCTGCTCTGCCGCAGGTCCCAGCCGAACGCGATGACGGTTCCCAGCGGCGTCAGCGTTTGCACCGTCGGCGTCAGGTCGATGGCGATCCCGCGGCTGCCGCCGGTGCGGTCGCCATCGATGGTGGACAGCAGATTTCCGCGGGGGGTGAAGGCGGATTCCGCGACATGCAGGTTGTAGGCGTCGAGAACCCGTTGCAGATAGGCCGTCCGGACCCCGTTGTTCCGCCGCAGCCCGAGATAGACCGCCTCAGGCAGGGTCAGGCGCAGTTCGGGACCGGTTGCCGGCGGCGGCGGTCCGGAGCCATCATGGGCATAGCGGGGTTGCGGAGCCATCTGCGCGTGTGCGCCCTCCGCACCGCCAACGGCGGTTCCCAGAGCCAGGGCGACCGCCATGCAGCGTATGATCGCAGGACATGCGTTCATGGCACTCGGAACCGCCACAGAGACACCTTTGACACAACCATAACTGTCCATATCATACGCAATGTGCCATGGACAGGAAAAGGGCGGGCGGCACGGGCGACGATGCCGATCCTCGCCAGCTGTGTCGGGCCTTGGATGCGGAGATCCGTCCTGCCGGCTGGCTTCTTCCCTCCGGTGGGGCCGTGTTCAGGTCTTCAGATCGACAGGCTTGTACGAGGGCGGAGGCGACACTTTGTCTGCGGTCTGGGCGGAGGATTTGTCGGCGGCGGGATCGGTGAGCGAGGAAGCCAGCCAGTGTGCGGTACCATTCGCCTCCGACTGGTCGCGCCCGGTCACGCCCTTCAGCAGCCTTTCGGCCAGTTGCGCCCCGTCCTCGCTCCGTGCCTTCATGCGGTCAAGCCGCGTGCCGTTATCAAGTGCCGGAGAGGACGCATCACCTTTCTCCCCACGCAACTCTCTCTGCTGAGCTTCGTAGGCCGCTTTGGATTTCTTTATGCCTTGAACGACTTTTTCATACTGATCTGATGGAAAATTATCTTTAACATATTGAAGCTCTTCTTCTTCTGTCATTTTTGACGATTTTGTACCAATAATTGCATTCATTTTGTCCATACTTGAAAGGAAGCTATCAACGCCGTCCCCGCTGTCCGTTATTCCTTGAACACCTGCTCCATGAGATACTTGGTATTCTCCATCTTTTGTATCAACTTCATAGAAAAGACCATAGCCAGATTTTCTACTATCATCAGTCATGGCCTTCGATGTAATTTTGACAGAAATCTCGCCGTCAGCAGATGTAAATCCTGCCTTAAATCCCTCGATGTTTCCTGTATCCTCAATTTTCTTCTTGGCGGCAACGCTGGTGCTTTCCATGAATTTCTTCAGGGCAGAGCCACCCGCAAGCGTGACGTTGGGGCCGTTGTAATCCGTGATCGCTCCAGCCATTTTTCACGCTCCGTTATTGGGATGATCGACCTACACCGCCATGTGAGGTGCGTCCGATGCCTTTTGTGTCGGGGGGTAGGGGAAGAGCGTGGATGCGTTCAGGATCCAGATACCGAACGCATGAGACCATTTACACAGTCAGGTCTTCAGATCGACGGGCTTGTACGATGGCGGAGGCGACGCTTTGTCTGCGGTCTGGGCGGAGGATTTGTCGGTGGCAGGATCGGTGAGGGAGGAAGCCAGCCAATGCGCAGGGCCATTCGCCTCCGATTGGTCGCGCCCGGTCACGCCCTTCAGCAGCCGCTCGGCAAGCTGCGCCGCATCCTCGCTCCGCGCCTTCATCCGGTCAAGCCGCGTGCCGCCGCCAGACGCCGGAGAGGACGCATCGCCCTTCTCCCCTCGCAACTCCCTCTGCTGAGCTTCGTAGGCCGCTTTGGATTCCTTTATGCCTTGAACGAATTTTTCGTATTGTTCTGGCGGAAGATTTTCTTTTACATATTTAAGCTCTTCTTCTTCTGTCATTTTCCCAGATTTTGTGCCAACTGAGTCATTCATCTTACCTACGGTCGATACAAACTGATCGATATCATCTCCACTGTCGGCGACGTTACTGCCACCTTCGCCGCCACCAACTTGAACGCCTTTATCTGTTGTCTCCAGGCGATAGGATAAGGCATAGCCAGACTTTCCATTCAAATCAGTTCCAAAATCTGATGTGATGTTTACGGAAATCTCGCCATCGGCAGACCTGAAGTCTGCTTTGAATCCCGCGACGCTTCCGGTCTCCTCGATTTTTTTCTTGGCGGCAGCGGCGGTGTGTTCCATGAATTTCTTCAAAGCGGAACCGCCCGCAAGCGTGACGTTGGGGCCGTTGTAATCCGTGATCGCTCCAGCCATTTTCGGCACTCCGTCAGCGGGATGACTGGCGGGCATCACAAATGGATGCCCGCCATTGCATGTTACTGGATCGTGAACTTCACGTTACCCGAGCAGGTGGGAGAGGGCTGCTGGCTCACCACCACATTGTTGCAACTCCAAGAGCCCACTCCAAGCTTCGTCGAGAAACTTGTCAACGTCCCGCAGAGCGGGCCGTTCTTGACCTGCTGCCCCGGCCGCGACCACGAGAAGCTGCAAGACTTCCCGCCCCCCGACACGGTCAAGACGCCGCTGTCCGGCTGACCGGAGGAAAAGCTGGACGTGCCCGTTCCCGAACTGCCGTTGTTGATCGAACTCGGCAGGCCGATGCTGGTCCCCGACACCGTGACGGTTTGGCCGGACAGGTTCTGCACGACGACGCCGGTGCTTCCCGCCAGAGCCGGCATGGCGAACAGCAGGGAAGCCGCAAAGCCCATTGCTCCGGCAAATTTGACTGACATTGAAAGTCCTCCAGTTTTTGGTCTCGACACCGAAAAACTCCCGGCATGGTGGTTTTACGGATCGGCGACAACACCTATATAGCGCATTCTTGGCCGACGGACCATGTTAAAAAGTAGAAAATCAGGATATATCAAACCTATAGATAGCAAACTTAGTATTTTCACTCCTGTCATCCATGCCCTGCCCCCTTTCCCGATTCCTGTCCAATCGACACGTGCCGGCGGAAACGCCCCGGCAGCTTTCGGACTTCCAAATCGATGGGTTCAGACGAGCGAAGGGTGCCAGGGCGTGCCGGCCGCGCTGATCGGCTGGGACGGGAAGCCGGGCATCTCGACGTGGGTCTGGGCAGAACCTGTGTTGCGCTGGTGGAGGATTCGAAGCCCCGCATCGACCGGTGTCAGGCGACATCCCAATCTGCCCCCCTGGCGGCACGAGCGCTGCCCCGTCTGCCCTCGTTACCGCAGCACGGGCTTCAGGCTGTCCCGGTAGTCCATAGGCTTGATCCGACGGGCAGTTCTCCAGCCCGAGGAGGATCAAGCCTGTGGGTCCATCGAGACAACCGGGGGGATCGGATTTGAGAACCATATTTCTTTGAAATGACTTTCGTCATCCCCGCGGAGGCGGGGAACCAGGATTTCCAACACAAGTGCTTGTGAAGGCTGGATTCCCGCCTCCGCGGGGATGACGGCCGAAGAAAGCGCACGATGCGATCCAACGCGACGTGGTTCGAACTTGGGGCTTCTCTCAGCGAGTCACCGATTTCTTCACAAACACGAAGGCGGGAATCCAGACTTTGCAAGTGCTTGTATTGGCAACTCTCAATCCCCGCCTTCGCGGGGATGATGGGAAGTCCTAAAATCAAGACCAAGGCCCTTCACCCGATTGCCCTGTGATAAAGGACATGGCTCTTGCAGAAATCCGGGGTGGCGGCGGCCGGCCGCTGGGCCGCTGGCTATGCGATGCCGTCGCTGCTGTGGCTGGTCGACGTGGTGGTGTCCTGGACGGTGCTGACCGGCCTGTTCGCGGTGGGCAAGTTCCTGATCGGCTTCTACATCGCCACCAGCGGTGTGGTGTCGGTCTATGGCGCGGCGGGATCCTTGGTGCTGATCCTGCTGTGGGTCCATTATTCGGCGGTGATCTTCCTGTTCGGGGCGGAGCTGACCCGCGCCTATTCGGAGCGCAGCGGCAGCCGGGCGCGGCTGCCCGGCCTGAACCCGGAGGCTGGCCCCGGACCGGGGGAGCCGGCTAGCGGCCGCAGCAGCCGCGTCCCAGAGTCATCAGGATCTGCCGGGCCTTGAAGGACCGGCGGTCGAGCGGTTCCTCCTCCGGGGCGAGCCGGGCCTGGGCCTCGCGGTAGCGGTCGTAGCTGTCGTCGTTGAACAGGCGCCGGAGGTTGGCGAGGGCCTTGCGCAGGGAGGTGCGGGGGCAGGGTGTGGTCATCTGAGATCTCTGGCGGGAGCCGGCATTGTGGGACGTCCCACGCTAACGCCATTGCGGTACGCGCCGGGCCGGTTTCCGGCGAGCGGCGGTTTGACCGCTTGAGCGGCGCATTCCGGGGCTTAAGCGGTTCAAGGAGCATCCTGAAGACCAAGATCGCAGGGATATCCATAGGTGCGATAATTTGGCAGCGCTGGCGCGGATGATTGTTTGTTTCCAAAAAAAACGCCAAATCAGGTATTATATCGGAGAGAACGCAACCGAGAAATTTGGCCGTGCTGCATCCCGTTCCGGCTCCCTATGAGTTCCGTCTCGTCGATTCCGGACCGTACCGTATGTGCGTGACCGATATATCCATCGACCTCGAACTGGAATGGAACATCTCGGCGGCGGCCGGTCTTCAGGATATGGGCGACGGCCGGCACGAACTGGTTCATGGCATCTATGTCTACGACATGGATTTGGATACCGACTGGATGGTCTTCGACCGCAGGAAGGCCAGGGCGACCTACCATCCCGACGTTAAGCCGGTCGTGCTCGACCTCTTTCACGAGGCGACGAAGCGTCTCCTCGATCTTCACAGGCCAGTGACGATCATGTGCAAGACCGAAGAGCCGATGCCGCTCGACGAATTGCCCGAGCGCTTCAAGGCCACGATCCGCTTCCTGGAGAACAACGGCTATCCGCAGACCTATATTTATCAGGCCGACGATCTGCGCTGGCATTGGGAGCATGATCGTCGGTGATCGACCGTAAGTCCACGATCTTCCGGCTGCTGCCTGGGGGTTGGAGGATGCGCTTATCCCCCTATATAGGCGCGAAACCCTCATGAACTGCGACGAAGCAGGATGAACCTCGCTACCCGTCGAGCGTTAATTGTGGTATCAATCCCACAGGGGTGGAGTTCCGATTGTAGCAAGGAGGCGTCGATGGCCATAGCACAGCGAAAGCCTCAGGAGGCCCCGCAAAGCCTCATGGATTTCGTCGCTGCCCATGACGGCCGGCTTCCCGAAGAGCTGTCGGCCGCGATGAAGCAGTCTTCCCGTGAAGCATTCCTGCGTCTGCGCGAGCGGCTCGGCAAGTAGGCTCGGTTTCATTGCTTCTGGCTTGAAGGCCGGCGAGCGCCAAAGCTCCCGGCCTTTTTCATTGTCCCCCCGGAGCCTGAGCGCCGCCGCTCGCCCCCCGACGGCTGCCGCTCAGCACCTCCCGGCTACCGCTCGCGGCATTCCACCCCACGGGGCGCCGCGGCGGGCGTACACCGGCGGCATATCCTTTTCAGGAGAGCCGTCATGGATCACGCCCTAACCTTTGTGATCGCGACACTCTGCATTCTTGCGCTCTGCTACCGCTTCTACGGCGTGTTCTTCGTGCGCAAGGTTCTCCGTGCCGACGATTCGGAAGTCACCCCGTCCCATATGCTGGAGGACGGCAAGAACTATGTGCCCACCAAGAAATGGGTGAATGCCGGGCAGCATTTCGCCGCCATCGCCGCCGCCGGCCCGCTGGTCGGTCCGGTGCTGGCCGCCCAGTTCGGCTATCTGCCGAGCTTCCTGTGGCTGCTGATCGGCTGCGTCGTCGGTGGCGCGGTGCACGACACCGTCGTGCTGTTCGCCTCGATGAAGCACAAGGGACAGTCGCTGTCCGAGGTCGCCAAGGCCGAACTCGGCCCGGTGGCCGGCTGGTGCACCGGTCTGGCGATGCTGTTCATCATCACCATCACCATGGCCGGCCTGTCGATGGTCGTCGTCCATGCGCTGGAACGCAACGCCTGGGGCGCCTTCGCGGTGTTCATGACGATCCCGATCGCCGTCGCGCTCGGCCTCTATGAACGCGTCACCGGCTCGTCCAAGGGCGCCACCCAGGTCGGCATCGCCGCCATCGCCGCGTCGGTCTTCGCCGGCCCCTACATCGAGGGCACGCTGCTGGGCGAATGGCTGACGCTGCATGCCGAGACGGTCGCCGTCATCCTGCCGATCTACGCCTTCTTCGCCACGGCGCTGCCGGTGTGGCTGCTGCTGACCCCGCGCGGCTACCTGTCCAGCTTCATGAAGGTCGGCGTGTTCGGCGCACTGGTCGTCGGCGTCGTCTTCATCAACCCGGAGATCCGCTTCCCCGCCCTGACCGACTTCATCCATGGCGGCGGCCCGGTGCTGAACGGCCCGGTCTGGCCCTTCATCTCGATCACCATCGCCTGCGGCGCCATCTCCGGCTTCCATGCCTTCATCGGTTCGGGCACCACGCCCAAGCTGATCGACAAGTGGAGCGACATCCGTCCGGTGGCCTTCGGCGGCATGCTGGCGGAATGCCTGGTCGGCGTCATGGCGCTGATCGCCGCCACCTCGCTGCATCCGGCCGACTATTTCGCCATCAACTCCGCGCCGGCCGCTTTCAAGGCCCTGGGCATGGACGTGGTGGACCTGCCGCGGCTGAGCCAGGAGATCGGCCTCGACCTCTATGGCCGGACCGGCGGCGCGGTGACACTGGCGGTCGGCATGACCGAGATCTTCACCCGCGTGCCGTGGTTCAACAGCCTCGCCTCCTACTTCTTCCAGTTCGTCGTGATGTTCGAGGCGGTGTTCATCCTGACCGCCGTCGACAGCGGCACCCGCGTCGCCCGTTACCTGATCCAGGACCTGCTGGGCGACGTCTATGCCCCGATGAAGCGGCTGGACTGGGTCCCCGGTTCGATCGTCGCCAGCGTCATCGCCTGCGTGGCCTGGGGATATCTGCTGACCTCGGGAGACATCAACTCGGTGTGGGCGCTGTTCGGGGTGTCGAACCAGCTGATGGCCTCGGTCGGCCTGATCATCGGCGCCACCATCATCCTGCGGCTGGCGCAGAAGCGGGTCTATGTGCTGACCTGCCTGATCCCGCTGGCCTACCTGTTCGTCACGGTGAACGCCGCCGGCTACTGGATGATCGCCAACGTCTATCTGAACAAGGCGGCCAAGGGCTACAATCCCTTCAACGCCGGCATCTCGATCATCATGCTGGTGCTTGGCTTCATCATCCTGATCGCCGCGCTGAAGAAGTGGAAGGAGCTGTTCCAGGCCCGTGCCATCGAGGTTCCGATGGTCGCCACCCCGGCCGAATGACGGTTCCAGCGTTGTAGAAAAGCGAACGGGTCCCGTGGAGCGTTCCACGGGACCCGTTCGCTTTTGGTGTGTCAGGCGCCTTGGTCGGAAGAAGCAGCCCCTCTCCCGCGAAGGGGAGAAGGGCTTTTGTCATCAGGCCGCGACCACCAGCGTCTCTTCCACCGTCGCTTCGGCCGGGACCCAGGAGATCAGGTCCCGCCCGGTGTTGGCGAGGCGCTTGGGCTCGATGCGGCCGACCACGCGGGTGCCTTCCTTGGCGATGCGCAGGATGTCGCCATCCTCCGGAACCAGGGCGCGTTCGACACCGCAGGCGCGGGCGAGGCGGGCGTGGGCTTCCATATGCTCGATGGTGCCATGGACCGGGACGGCGAAGCGCGGGCGGACCATCCCGTACATCCGGGCGAGGTCGTCGCGCTTCGGATGGCCGGAGACATGGACCGGCGCGTCGGCCGGGGTGACGATCTCCACCCCCATGCCGCGCAGATGCTCGTGGATGTCGGCGAGAACCTCCTCGTTTCCGGGGATGGCGCGGGCGGAGAAGATGACGGTGTCGCCCTCTTCCAGCCACAGCTCGCGGTGTTCGTTGCGGGCCAGACGGCTGAGCGCCGCCCGTTCCTCGCCCTGGCTGCCGGTGCACAGGAACACGAGATTCTCGCGCGGGGTCCAGGAGGCCTCGCGGACATCCATGAAGTCCGGAACATGGTCGAGATAGCCGCAGGCCTGCGCCGCCTTCTCCATGCGCAGCATGGAGCGGCCGACCAGGACCACCTTGCGCCCGACCGCCGCCGCCGCTTCCGCCACCGCGGTCATGCGGGCGACGTTGGAGGCGAAGCCGGTGACGGCGATGGCGCCGGTGCGGCCGGCGAAGGCGCCGATCAGGCCGGCGCGGGCGTCGGCTTCGGACCCGGTGGAACCGGGGACGTCGGCGTTGGTGCTGTCGCACATCATGGCGAGCAGGCCCTCGTCGCCCAGGCGCTTCAGCGCGGCGAAATCGGTGCTGCGGCCGACCAGCGGGTTGGGATCGAACTTCCAGTCGCCGGTGTGCAGGACCGTCCCGGCCGCCGTGCGGATGGCCAGCGACATCGGTTCGGGGATCGAATGGGTGACGGCGATGGTCTCGATCCGGAACGGACCGATGGTCAGCGTGTCGCCGATGTCGAAGGTCTGCACCTTGGCCGCCCGGTGCGCGCCCTTTTCCTTCAGCCGGTCCCGGATAATGTGGGAAGCGAAGGGGCTGGCGTAGATCGGGCAGCGCAGGCGCGGCCACAGATGGTGGATCGCGCCGATATGGTCCTCGTGGGCGTGGGTCACCACCAGCCCGACGACGTCCTGCATCCGCTCTTCGATGAAGGCCGGATCGGCCATCAGGCTGTCGATGCCCGGCGCCTCGTCGCCCATGAAGGCGACGCCGGCGTCGACGATCAGCCATTTGCCGGCATGGCCGTAGAGCGCCATGTTCATGCCGATGCGCGAACAGCCGCCCAGCGGAAGGAACAGGATCTCGTCCTTGCCCGGAACCGGACCGGTGGGGCCGCCGCCATGGACCGTGCTGGTCGCCGGACGGGAATTGTCGATGTCAGCACGCGGACGCGGGTTGCGTGCGCGGTTGTTCGGCGCCATCCGGCGCCGCTTTGAATCAAACGTCATGCCTCTGTCGTACGTCTCATCTAAGCCGGCATTCGACGCTGCCGGACGGGCGTGCATCGCTCGTCGATGCGGATTCCGTGGTGGGTATGGGGTTGGAGCGGACCCGGCCGGAGGCGCCGTGCGGCGGCCGTCGGACGGCTGGGCGGGGAAGATGACGTCAGCTCCGAGAGCGGTTCCGGGCGGCAAGCCGTCCTGAGCCCTGGATGCGTCGTGGATGTTTCGTCAGCCTTATGTGGGCAAAGGGCCGTACAGGTCAAGGGCGCAGATGAGAAGTCACACGGATTGGTAGGACATTGCTGGGGTGCGTGGTCGAAGGGAGGCGCGCTTCCTCCCGCCAAGGCTCTCCATCGCATGCCCTGCCGGCAATGCCCGCGCGTCAGGCCTTCCAGCTGCCGAGCAGCACCTCCAGGAAGCGTGCCGCCATCGGCGAGAGGATGGCGCCATGCCGCCGGACCACGCCGATCGTCCGGGAAATCTTCGGGTGGCCAAGCGGGATGGTGCGGATGATCGGGTGGCCGGAGGCCGGCGTGGCGAGCTTGGGGAGCACCGCGACGCCCAGCCCGGCCTCCACCAGCCCGAGCGAGCTTGCGAGGTGGGTGATCTCGTAGGACCAGTCGAGCTTCAGGCCGTGCTGCGCCAGCGCATTGTCGATCAGCGCCCGGTTGCCGCTGGTCCGGCCGACGGTGATGACCCGGTGGGCGGCCAGTTCCTCCCAGGCCACCACCCGCTGGGAGGCCAGCGGATGATCGTGACGGCAGGCGATGACGAACGGATCCTCGGCCAGCGGCGCGAACTCGATGTCCGGGTGCGAGGTGCCGATGAAATTGATGCCGAAATCGGCCTCGCCGCGGGCCACCGCCTCCAGCCCCTCGTTGGCGCCGAGATCGAGGATGCGGATGCGGATGCGCGGGAAGGCGGCGCTGAAGCGGCTGATCGCGTTCGGCAGGAAATAGAACACCGCGGTGGGGACGGAGGCGATGGTGATCTGGCCGCTGCTCCGCGCGCCGAGATCGCTGATCCCCAGCAGCGAGGTTTCGAACTCGTCCAGGAAGCGCCGGACCTTGGGCATGAAGTCGCGCCCCACCATGGTCAGCGCGACATGGCGGGTCGAACGCTCGAACAGCGCGACGCCCAGCGTGTCCTCCAGCTTCTGGATGCGGCGGCTCAGCGCCGGCTGCGAGAGGTTCAGCAGCTCGGCGGCGCGATTGAAGCTGCCCAGCTCGGCGACCGCCACGAACGCCTTCAGATCGACCAGTTCGAAATTCATGCGGGCTCCGCCGGGCCATGAGCATTGATGCGTGAAATGGAATAATACTGCGAATCATTGCATTTCACAAATACGGTTCGCAGCCGGAATATCGGCCCATCGGCTTTCTTCGCTCGCACGGCGAAATCAAGAGAAACCAAGCGCCATGACCCATCCCATCAGCCATCCGATGACCCATCCGGTGAACCGCCAGATCGGCATTCCCTGCGTGATGATGCGCGGCGGGACCTCCCGCGGGCCCTTCTTCCTGGCCTCCGACCTGCCGGCCGTCCCGGCCGAGCGCGACGCCCTCCTGCTCTCGGTGATGGGGGCGGGGAACGATCTGGGCATCGACGGCATCGGCGGCGGCAACCCGCTGACCAGCAAGGTCGCCATCGTCGGCCCCGCCACCCGGGCCGGTGCGGATGTCGATTACCTGTTCGCCCAGGTCCGGGTCCAGGAAGGGGTGGTCGACACCTCGCCCAACTGCGGCAACATGCTGGCCGCGGTCGGCCCCTTCGCCATCGAGTCCGGGCTGGTCCGGGCCGTAGACGGCGTGACCGTGGTGCGCATCCACAACGTCAACACCGGCAAGCTGATCGAGGCGCGCATCCAGACCCCCGGGGCGCAGGTGGCCTATGAGGGCGAGGCCGTCATCGACGGCGTGCCCGGCACCGCGGCGCCGATCCATCTCGCCTTTCTCGATGCGGCCGGCGCCAACACCGGCCGGCTGCTGCCCACCGGGTCGCCCACCGACCTGATCGACGGCATCGCGGTGTCCTGCATCGACGCCGCCATCCCGGTGATGCTGGTCCGCGCCGCCGACCTCGGCAAGACGGGCTACGAGCCGACGGACGGCTTCCGGTCCGACCGCGCGTTCATGGCCCGGCTGGAGGCGCTGCGCGTCGAGGCTGGCCGCCGCATGGGCTTTCCCAATGCGGCCGGCATGGTGATCCCCAAGCCGGTCCTGCTGGCGCCGCCGACGCGCGGCGGCACGCTGTCCGTGCGCTATTTCATGCCGCACGACTGCCACCGGGCGATGGCCATCACCGGCGCCGTCGCCACCGCCACCGCCTGCACGGTTCCGGGAACCGTGGCCGCCGCCCTGCTGGGCGGACCGCTCGCCATGCCCGGCGACGTCACCTTCGAACATCCGGCCGGACGCCTGACCGTCCGCCTCGAGGCGGGTGCCGGCGCATCAGGTCCCGGCCAATCGGCCCCCGTCGCCGGCATCCTGCGCACCGCGCGGCGGCTGTTCGAGGGAACCGTGTTCGCACGGCCCTCGACCCCGCCGCGGGCCGCCATGGCGGCCTGATCCCACAGCATTAGAGAGGAGGAAACGCCATGCGTCTACAAACGGGAAGCCAAACCCCGGCGCCGGCCAAGTCCAAGGCCATCTACAAGGCCCTGTATTTCCAGGTCGTCGTCGGCCTGACCCTGGGCATCCTGGCCGGTCATTTCTGGCCGGACCTCGGGGCCTCCCTGAAGCCGCTGGGCGACGGGTTCGTCAAGCTGGTCAAGATGATGATCGCGCCGGTGGTCTTCTGCACCATCGTCAGCGGCATCACCAGCCTCAACGACACCCGCGAGATCGGCAAGACGCTGGTCAAGTCGATGGCGCTGTTCTACGCGCTGACGGTGGCGGCGCTCGTCATCGGACTGGCCGCGGTCCTGATCATCGAGCCCGGCGTCGGCATGCACGTCTCGCCCTCGTCGCTCGATCCCGCGGTGGCGGCGCGCTTCGCCAAGCAAGCGGCGCCGGTCGGCTTCACCGACTTCCTGCTGCACATCATCCCGCATTCCTTCTTCGGCGCCTTCGCCGAGGGCGAGGTGCTGCCGGTGCTGCTCATCTCCGTCCTGGTCGGCTTCGGGCTGACGCGCGTCGGCAAGGCCGGCGAGCCGGTGGTGCAGGGCATCGAGGCCTTCTCCCACGTCCTGTTCGCCGCCTTCGGCTTCATCATGAAGCTGGCCCCGATCGGCGCCTTCGGCGCGATGGCCTTCACCGTCGGCAAATACGGCATCGACAGCATCGGCTCGCTCGGCCTGCTGATCCTCACCTTCTACGTCGCCTGCGGCGTCTTCCTGGTGGCGATCATCGGCACGCTGGCCCGGCTGCACGGCTTCAGCCTGTGGAAGGTCCTGCGCTACTTCCGCGAGGAGCTGCTGATCGTGCTCGGCACCTCGTCCTCCGAGCCGGTCCTGCCGCGCGTGCTGCAGAAGCTGGAGGCGCTGGGCTGCAAGAAGGGCGTCTCCGGCCTCGTGCTGCCGATGGGCTACTCGTTCAACCTGGACGGCACGGCGATCTACCTGACGCTCGCTTCGCTGTTCATCGCCCAGGCCTGCGACATCCACCTGTCGGCCGGCCAGATCTTCGCCATGCTCGGCGTCATGCTGCTGACCTCGAAGGGGGCGGCCGGCGTCACCGGCAGCGGCTTCGTCGCCCTGGTCGCCACGCTGACGGTGATGCCCGACCTGCCGGTGGCCGGCGTCGCGCTGCTGGTCGGCATCGACCGCTTCATGTCCGAGGCCCGCGCCCTGACCAGCATTATCAGCAACTGCGTCGCCAGCATCGTCGTCTCGATCTGGGAGAATGCCTGCGACCGCGAGGTCCTGCACCGCGAGCTGAACCAGTCCTATGCCAGCACCGAGCGGACCCTGGAGGAGAAGGGCGACATCGCCGCCTTGCAGATGAACGTCCGGGCGCCTGCCCAGCCGTCGCACTGATCTCCCCTGGCCCGCTCCGCGGGTCGCCCGGAAGCCGCACGCAAGTTCGAGGACGCCGCCATGAACGCCCCGACCATGACCACCCCGACCATGACTGCCAAGGACTGGATCGGCCGGACCGAGACCGTCTCCGACACCGTCACCGCCACCCCCTACGCCGCGCTGTCGGCCACGCTGGACCGGCCCGCCGAGCGCCCGGCGCCCGGCACCCCGCTGCCGCCGCTGTGGCACTGGCTGTATTTTCTGCCGCTGCACCGCCAGTCGGAGATCGGGCCGGACGGGCATGCCAGGCGCGGCGGCTTCCTGCCCCCGGTGCCGCTGCCCCGCCGGATGTGGGCAGGCAGCCAGTTCGAGTTCCACGAGCCCCTGCGGGTCGGCGATGCCCTGACCCGGACCTCGACCATCCAGGACGTGACCGAGAAATCCGGCCGCACCGGCCCGCTGGTCTTCGTCAAGGTCCGCCACGAGATCCGCCGGGCCGGCGAGACGGCGGTGGCGCTGACCGAGTTCCACGACATCGTCTACCGCGAGGCCGCCACGGCCGACGACGTGCCGCCGGAGCCTCGGCCGGCCCCTGCGGATGCGGCCTGGGAGCAGCCCTGGGTTCCCGACGACGTGCTGCTGTTCCGCTACTCGGCGCTGACCTTCAACGGCCACCGCATCCACTATGACCGGCGCTATGTGACGGAGACGGAGGGCTATCCGGGGCTGATCGTGCATGGTCCGCTGATCGCCACCCTGCTGCTGGATCTGCTGCGCCACCGGATGCCGGATGCCGAGGTCGCGTCCTACAGCTTCAAGGCGGTGCGGCCGACCTTCGACATCAACCCCTTCTCGGTGTGCGGCACGCCGTCGGCCGACGGCAAGTCCGTCCGCCTGTGGGCCAAGGACCATGAGGGCTGGCTGACCATGGACGCCACCGCGGTCCTGAAGTGAGGGAGGCGATCATGAAACCTTTGATCGGCATCACCGTCGTCACCCTGGAACACGCCATCGCCGCCCCCTTCGCGACGCGCCAGCTCGCCGATCTCGGCGCCCGCGTCATCAAGGTCGAGCGTCCCGGCGTCGGCGACTTCGCCCGCGGCTACGACGAGCGGGTGCGGGGCGTCGCCTCGCATTTCGTCTGGACCAACCGCTCCAAGGAAAGCCTGACTCTCGACGTCAAGCATCCGGAGGCGCAGGCGATCCTCAAGCGGCTGATCCATGAGCAGGCCGACGTGGTGGTGCAGAACCTCGCCCCCGGCGCCGCCGCCCGCCTCGGCCTGTCCTACGAGGCGCTGTCCGCCGAGAAGCCGGGGATCATCGTCTGCGACATCTCCGGCTATGGCGGCGACGGCCCGTACCGCGACAAGAAGGCCTACGACCTGCTGATCCAGGGCGAGGCCGGCTTCCTGTCGGTGACCGGCACGCCGGAGACGCCGTCCAAGGCCGGCCCCTCCATCGCCGACATCTCTGCCGGCATGTACGCCTACAGCAACATCCTGGCGGCGCTGCTGCAACGCCAGCAGACCGGACGCGGCTGCAGGATCGACGTCTCCATGCTGGAATCGCTGGTGGAGTGGATGAGCTACCCGCTCTACTACGCCTTCGAAGGCGCGCCGCCACCGGCCCGCACCGGCGCCAGCCACGCCACCATCTACCCCTACGGTCCGTTCCCGGCCGGCGACGGCAAGACCGTGCTGTTGGGATTGCAGAACGAGCGCGAATGGGTGGCCTTCTGCGAAACGGTTCTGCAAAGCCCCGAACTGGCGCGTGAGGAACGCTTCTCCGGCAATTCCCGCCGCAACGCGGCGCGCGAGGAGCTGCGCGGCCTCATCGTGGCGGCCTTCGCCGGGCTGACCGCCGAGGAGGTGGTGGCCCGGCTGGAAAAGGCGAATATCGCCAACGCCCGGGCCAACGCCATGCAGGACGTCTGGGACCACCCGCAGCTGGCGGCGCGGCAGCGCTGGCGGACGGTGGAGACCCAGAACGGCCCGGTGCCGGCCCTGCTGCCGCCGGGTGCGGCGAGCGGCGGCGACGCGCGCATGGATCCGGTGCCGGCGCTCGGCCAGCACACCGACGGCATCCTGGCCGGGCTGGGCTATGCGCCCGGCGACATCGCCCGGCTGCGCAGCGAGAAGGCGATCTGAGCCATGGCCTTGCCCGTCACCAATTTGCCCGTCACCTATCTGTTCGTGCCGGGCAACCGGCCGGACCGCTTCGACAAGGCGCTGGAGTCCGATGCCGACGCGATCGTCCTCGACCTGGAGGACGCGGTCGAACCTGCCGCGAAGGCGATGGCCCGTACCGCGATCCGGGACTGGCTCGCCGCCGGTCCGCGCGGCGAAACCCCGGTGCTGGTCCGCATCAACGACGGGACGACGCCGTGGTTCGTCGATGACCTCGCATTGTTGGGCCAACGCGGCCTCTCCGGCGTGATGCTGCCCAAGGCCGAGAGCGCCACGCAAATTGCCCGGGTGACCGCCGCGCTCGCTCCCGGCGGCGCCGTGGTCCCGCTGATCGAGAGCGCCCGCGGCCTGCGCGCCGTGGACGGCATTGCCGCCGCCGACGGCGTCCAGCGCCTCGCCTTCGGCACGCTCGACTTCGCGGTGGATCTCGACCTGTCCGGCGACGAACGCGGCCTGACCGGGCCGGCCCTCGCCATCGCGGTCGCCTCGCGCTGCGCCGACCGGGCGCCGCCGATCGCCGGGGTGACGACGGAGATCGGCGACGACGAGGCGATTGCCTGCGACATCGCCTGGGCGCGCGCGGTCGGCTTCACCGCCAAGCTGTGCATCCACCCCCGTCAGGTGGAAGCCGTGCGCCGGGCGATGGCGCCCGGCGAGGCGGAAATCGCCTGGGCAAGGCGGGTGATCGCAGCGGCCGGGACTGCCGCCGGAGGCGCGGTGCAGGTGGACGGCCGCATGGTCGACCGCCCGGTGCTGCTGAAGGCGCGGTCGATCCTCGACCGTGCCTTGAACTGACAATTTCTTCTGGGAGGACCCGAGCCATGCCGTCCACGATCATCGACTCCGCCATCTTCGGCGACATCTTCAGCACCCAGGCCATGCGCGGGGTCTGGTCGGACGAGAACCGCACGCGCAAGTATCTGGACATCGAGGCGGCGCTGGCCCGCGTCCAGGGCCGGCTGGGGATCATCCCGCAGGAGGCGGCCGACGAGATCGTCGCCAACTGCTCGCTCGACAGGATCGACATGGCGCAGCTGAAGGCGCAGACCGAGCGCATCGGCTATCCGGTGCTGGGCGTCGTCTCGCAGCTCAACGCGCTCTGCCGCGACCGGCTCGGCGAATACTGCCATTGGGGCGCCACCACGCAGGACATCACCGACACGGCGACGGTCCTGCAGATCCGCGAGGCGCTGGATCTGGTGGGCGAGGATCTGGCGGCGCTGTCGGCGGCGCTGGCCGATCTGGCCAGGAAGCACCGCGACACGCCGATGATCGGCCGCAGCAACCTGCAGCAGGCGGTGCCGGTCACCTTCGGCTACAAGATGGCCGGGCTGCTGTCGTCGGTGGAGCGCCACCGCGAGCGGCTGGAACAGCTGCGTCCGCGCGTGCTGATGGGCGAGTTCGCCGGGGCGGCCGGCACGCTGGCCTCGCTGGAGCATGGCGCGATGGAGACCCAGGCCGGGCTGATGGAGGAACTGGGCCTCGCCCAGCCGGTCATCGCCTGGCACACCATCCGCGACACCATCGCCGAGGTCGGCTGCTTCCTCGGCCTCGTCGGCGGCACGCTCGGCAAGCTGTCGATGGACGTCAAGCTGATGATGCAGACCGAGGTCGGCGAGGTCTACGAGCCCTATGCCCATGGCCGCGGATCGAGCAGCACCATGCCGCAGAAGCGCAACCCGATCTCCAGCTGCTACATCCACGCGGCGATCTCGGTGGTGCGCCAGCATACGGCGGCGCTGCTCGACGCCATGGTGGCCGACCATGAGCGGTCGACCGGGCCGTGGGAGATCGAGTGGATCGTCCTGCCGGAGGCCTTCTGCCTGCTGGCCGGCGCGCTGAAGCAGGCGCGTTCCGTGGCGAGCGGGCTGGAGGTGGATGCCGAACGGATGCGCGCCAACCTGGAAATGACCAACGGGCTGGTGGCGTCGGAGGCGGTGATGATGGGGCTCGGCCGCCATATCGGCCGCGAATACGCCCATGATCTCGTCTACGATCTCTGCCGCGAGGCGGTGCGGCGGAACCGCCCGCTGCTCGACCTGCTGGTCGAGACGCCGGAGGTCAGCGCCTGCCTCAGCCGTGCCGAGCTGGCGAAGCTCTGCGACCCGGCCAATTACCTGGGCCAGTCGGGAGTCATGGTCGATCGCGTGCTGGCCCGGGTGACGGGCTGACCGGACGGGGACCACCGCAGGCCTGGCTGGTTTCGGCGAACTGAAGCAAGCGGATCGTGTCATTTCGCAAAATGGCGCGATCCGCTTGCCAGTTATTCGGATGAAGTTCACCACCCGGCGCGCGCCACGATGGGCAGAGCCCGCACCCGGATGTCGGCGACCAGAGGGGACGCGGCAGCACTGCCAGTTCGACGAAGTAGCGATCCCGATTGGTTTGGCCTGATACATAAACCGAATTGATGACATCCCATGGGATGTCACATCCATTGCTTGGCGTGAGGATTGAGTCTACGATTATCTTCATGAAGAGAGTTGTTCTCGACACCAACATTCTGACTGCGGGGTTGTGCAGCCGCCAAGGCGCTTCATTTGCAGTGCTGAGTCTCTTTGCCGATGGACAGTTCCAGGCGTTGGTGACGACCGCTTTGTTCCTGGAATACGAGGCTGTGCTGAAGCGCCCCGAGCAATGTGAGGTTCACGGGTTCCGCATAGCCGATTTGGATCAGTTTCTAAGCGAGCTTGCCGCTGTTCTGGAGCCTGTGGACGTGCATTTCACTTGGCGGCCCCAACTTTCCGATCCGGCCGACGAGATGGTGCTGGAGGCTGCGGTCAATGGTCGGGCGGAGATGCTGGTGACCCATAATATACGGGATTTTGCCGGCGCCGCTCCGAGGTTTGGCATTCAGGCTCTCCGGCCGGCGGAGTTCCTGCGAGGAGTAGTAACATGAGCAAGGCGACCTATCCGCTGAAGTTGCCCACATCCGTCAAGGATGCCGCTGCCCGGCTGGCACGCGAGGATGGCGTTTCCCTGAACCAGTGGATCGCCGCTGCTGTCGCCGAGAAGGTCGGTGCCGTTGAAACTGCCGCTGCTTTTCTGAAGGCCCGCGCAGCCAACGCGACCGGTGCGGGCTTGCGCTCTTTCCTGGACAGGGTGCCGGACAGGCCGCCGCAGATTGGCGACGAATTGGAGCAATGAACATGGTCGGAGAAGGAATATCGTAAGCATAGACGTAGGTATTCAAGAGATCTTTCGCCTTTACCCAATAAATATGAGCATTTATAAAGACATAGAGGAATGCCACCCTCCCATAATTCGGAAGGGCGGCGTCCTGATCGAGGCTCTCTAGATCAATGATTGTCGCACGGGATCCCCATGGTCTGCGCCACGCGCTGGTACTTGACCGCCGGCTTCAGCACCATGCCCTCGTCGAGCTGGTCGACGATGCCGCGCTGGATTTCCCGCCACGGGGTCTGGGACGGCGGGGCGGGGTAGCCGCCGGCGGCTGCGCGACTCCAATGCGCCGGCGGATGACGGATCGCACCATATTCCATCGGCCTGTTCGCCGGCGGCGTTTCCTGCGATAGGGATGGCAGTTCGAACGCCGACCGGATAGGTTGGCACCGATGCGACAGGATGCCACGCCCCGAAAACCCACAGGCTTTGCCCAGGCGGTTTCCCCGACCTTCCTCCAGGTCGCCTACGGTTGGCGGGCGTCCGACGGCCAAGCCGCCGAGCTGGCGTCCCTGCCGGCCGCTTTGGGCTGGACGGAGGTCGTGCAGCATTCGTCACGGGCCGGCCTGCGCCTGTCGGAGGTGCGTACGCATCCTCATGCGGAGGTCGTCTTCACCACGCGGCAGGTCGTGCCGCAGGCCAGCCTGATGTTCTCCGTCCAATGGGCCGGAAGCAACCGGATGCGCTATCCGGGTATCGCGGAGACATGGTCTCGCCTCGACCGCTGGCGGTTTCTCCGTCTGGCCGCGACCGACGACAGAGCGGAGTACGAGAATCTCACCGGCGCCACCAGCGACGTGATGACGCTGGTCCTGTCGCTCGGCCGGTTGGAGGAGATGCTCGACGGGTGGGATGCGCCCGCCCTGGTCGAGGAAATGCGCAAGGGGGCCTTCACCCCCTGTGTGGGCGACGTGGCGATGACGCCGGCCCTTCGCGGCGTGTTGCAGCAGATCCGTTCCAACCCCTATCGGGGGACCATGGCCGGACTCTATGTCGAGGCCAAGGTATGCGAATGGCTGGCCGAAGCCTTCGCTGGAATGGCCGAACATCCGTCTTCGACCGAACGCGCGCTTGGACGCAGCCGCCGTGCCGCGCTCGCCGCCCGCGACCGGCTCATGGCCGATCTCGGCAATCCGCCTTCGATGGAAGTGCTGGCGAGGGACAGCGGCCTGTCGCAGCACAGGCTGAACGAACTGTTCCGCGAGCTGTTCGGCGCCACGCCGTTCCAGTGCCTGAGCCGGTGGCGGCTGGACCAGGCCAAGCTGCTGCTTGCCGCCGGCGAGTTGTCGGTCAAGCAGGTGGCGCATCTGATGGGCTATGCCCATGTCAGCAGCTTCAGTCATGCCTACAAACGCCGTTTCGGCGTTTCGCCGAGCGGCGACGCTTTCTCCTAACGTACCGCCGGTTTCGCACAACGTGCTGCCGTTGCCGTGACGATCGGCCCCGACCATCCTTGCGATGTTTCGCATCATCGCCGCTGGCGTGCAGGGAAGGGGAATTCGAAATGAATAAGATGTGCGTGCCGTTCGATGACGAGGATCTCATCCACGGTGCCGGGCAGTTCCGCATCGGCGGGGTGGTGCCGGAAGTGGTGAAGCCCGGGGCCGGCACACTGTCCGACCTGGGGCGTGACGATATCCTCTATGTCCTGGCCCATGGCCGCTATTCCAGCGGCTCTGAGATCGTCGGGATCGTGAAGGGCCATCTGTGGGGAACCCGGCGCAGCACGATGAAGGCCGCAGATCTCGCCGAGTTCCTCCTCGGGAAGGGTTTGCCGACAAGCTTCGGCGATCTGCGCCTGCTGGTGTGCTGGGGCGGCTATGTCGGCGACAGTGTCACCGATGGCGGGCACAAGCTGAAGCGCTCGAGTGAACAGGCGCCGTTCGCCGGCCAGCTTTGCAGCGTCCTCAAGGACAAATTCGGATTCACCCGCATTCGGGTCACAGGATATCGCGGCATGGTGTCCTATGTCGGGAAAGGCAAGAAAACCACCATCTCGACGGTCATGGTCGATCTGCCGGGAGGCTCCATGGTCATGGACGAGTTCGGTGCGGTGCTGAAGAACAACAAGGCGACCGGCAACACCTTCACCCTGGACAACAAGAGCCGCACCGTCTGGTACTGAATGGCGGCGGTTTCCGCCCGGTCGACCGTCGCCGCCAAAGGCGGTCGCCACCGCACCGACGGGGCGTCGCACATGACGCTCCGTCGGTGGTTTCGCCCCGTCAATGGTTGTCGCGCGGGATCCCCATGGTCTGCGCCACGCGCTGGTACTTGACCGCCGGCTTCAGCACCATGCCCTCGTCGAGCTGGTCGACGATGCCGCGCTGGATTTCCTGCCACGGGGTCTGGGACGGCGGGGCGGGGTAGCCGCCGGCGGCTTCGAGGGCGGCGCGGCGGTCGGCCAGCTCCGCTTCCGGGATCAGGATGTCGGCGCTGCCGCGGCGCAGGTCGATGCGCACGCGGTCGCCGCTGCGCAGCAGGGCGAGGCCGCCATTGGCCGCCGCCTCCGGCGAGGCGTTGAGGATCGACGGCGAGCCCGAGGTGCCGGACTGGCGGCCGTCGCCGATGCAGGGCAGGGAATGGATGCCCTGCTTGATCAGGTCGGCGGGCGGACGCATGTTCACCACCTCCGCCGCGCCGGGATAGCCGATCGGGCCGGCGCCGCGGATGACCAGGATGGTGTAGGCGTCGATGCCCAGCGACGGGTCGTCGATGCGGTGGTGGTAGTCCTCCGGACCGTCGAAGACCATGACCTTGCCCTCGAACGCCTCGGGATCCTGCGGGTTGGACAGGTAGCGCTCGCGGAACTCGTCGGAGATCACGCTGGTCTTCATGATGGCGGCGTTGAACAGGTTGCCGCGCAGCACGACGAAGCCGGCGTTGATCTTCAGCGGATCGTCGATCGGGTGGATGACGCGGGTGTCGAGGATCTCGGTGTTGCGGCAGTTCTCGCCGATGCTGCGGCCGTTGACGTTGGGGGCGTCCTCGCGGATCAGGCCCTTGGTCATCAGCTGTCCGACCACCGCCGGCACGCCGCCGGCGCGGTGGAAGTCCTCGCCCAGATATTCGCCGGCCGGCTGCAGGTTGACCAGCAGCGGCACGTCCAGCCCGTGGGTCTGCCAGTCGTCCACCGTCAGCGGCACGCCGATGTGCTTGGCGATGGCGTTGATGTGGATCGGCGCGTTGGTCGAGCCGCCGATGGCGGAGTTGACGACGATGGCATTGAGGAAGGCGTCGCGCGTCAGGATGTCCGACGGCTTGATGTCCTGGTGCACCATCTCGACGATGCGCTTGCCGGTCTCATAGGCGGCCTGCTGGCGCTCGCGGTAGGGGGCGGGAATCGCGGCCGAGCCCGGAAGCTGCATGCCCAGCACCTCCGCCAGCGAGTTCATGGTCGAGGCGGTGCCCATCGTGTTGCAGTAGCCGGTCGAGGGGGCGGACGACGCCACCAGCTCGATGAAGCCCTGATAGTCGATCTCGCCGGCCGCCATCAACTGGCGGGCCTTCCAGACGATGGTGCCCGAGCCGGTGCGCTCGCCGCGGAACCAGCCGTTCAGCATCGGGCCGACCGACAGGGCGATGGCCGGGATGTTGACGGTCGCCGCCGCCATCAGGCAGGCCGGGGTGGTCTTGTCGCAGCCGATGGTCAGCACGACGCCGTCGAGCGGATAGCCGTGCAGCACCTCGACGAGGCCGAGATAGGCCAAGTTGCGGTCGATCGAGGCGGTCGGCCGCTTGCCGGTCTCCTGGATCGGGTGGACCGGGAACTCGATGGCGATGCCGCCGGCGGTGCGGATGCCTTCACGAAGCCGTTCGGCCAGCACCAGATGGTGGCGGTTGCAGGGGCTGAGGTCGGATCCGGTCTGGGCGATGCCGATGATCGGAGCGCCGGACTGCAGCTCCTCCCGCGTCAGGCCGAAATTCAGGTAACGCTCCAGATACAGCGCCGTCATGTCGGGGTTGGCGGGGTTGTCGAACCACGCGCGCGAGCGCAGCCGACGCCCTGAATCGGAAGGGTTGGCGGGGAAGGGGGGCTTCGTCTCGGACATATCGACACCGGTTTCAGGTTGGGGCGCGGACCGGACGGCCCGGCGCGGAGTTGGGGGCGAGTTTCGTTGATGTGCGTTTCGGGGCCAGCGTCTGGAGTATCAGGCCGCGCGCATTTCCGCCAGGAAACGGGACACGCAGCCGCGCAAGCCGCCGGCCTCGCCGGACAGGCCGTCGGCGGCCGAGCTGACCTGTCGCGACGCGTCGCTGGTGGCCTGGAAGGCGTGGGTCACGCCGGCGATGGTGTCGCGGACCTCCTGGGTGCCGCGGGCGGCGCGCTGGATGCTGCCGCTGATCTCGGTGGTCGCCGCCCGCTGTTCGCCGATGGCGCCGGCGATGGTGGCGGAGACCTCGTTGACCTCGCCGATCACCCTGGTGATCTCGGTGATGGCGCCGGCCGCCTCGCTGCTGACGCGCTGGACGGCGGCGATCTGGGCCTCGATCTCCTCGGTCGCCTTCGCGGTCTGGGCGGCGAGGCTCTTGACCTCGTTCGCCACCACGGCGAAGCCGCGCCCCGCCTCGCCGGCCCGCGCCGCCTCGATGGTGGCGTTCAGCGCCAGCAGGTTGGTCTGGGCGGCGATGCCGCTGATCAGCTGGACCACGTCGCCGATCTGGCGGGCGACGCCGGTCAGGCTGCGCACCGTCCCGTCGGTGACGCGGGCGATGCCGACCGCCTGTTCGGTCACCTGGGTGCTATGGGCGACATGCTGGCCGATGGTGGCGATGGAGACGGCCAGCTCCTCGGCGGCGGCGGCGACCGTCTCGACGCTGCCGGTGGTCTCGCCGGAACTGCGGACGGCGTCGCCGGCCAGCCGGCTGGTCTCGTCGGTCGTCGACCGGATGGCCCGGGCCGTGGACTGGAGCTGGGTGGCGGCGCCGGCGACCCGGCCGAGCGTGCTCTCCACCGTCCGCTCGAACTCCTGCGTCAGGCGGTCGATGCGCTCGCCGCGGCGGACGCGGGCCTGATGCTCGGCGGCCTTGTCGGCGGCCAGGCGGTCGGCCTCGACCAGCCCGGCCTGAAAGACCTGCACCGCCTTCGCCATGCCGCCGATCTCGTCGCGGCGGTCGAGGCCGGGGATGGCGACGGAGCGGTCGCCGCCGGCCAGCCGGGTCATGGCGTCGGTCATGGCGACCACCGGGCGCGACAGGCTGCGGGCGATCAGCAGCGCGGCGGCGAGGCCGAGGATCAGCCCGGCGGCGGAGACGGCGACCATCGCCCGGCGTTGCTCCCCGAGCTGTGCCATCGTGCCGGTGCGCAGCGTCCGCTCGGTCGCGATGCCCTGGTCGGTCAGGTCGCGGGCCTGCGTGCCGATCGACGAACCGAGCGAGGCGAGGGTCTCCCCGACCAGTTCGTCACGGGATTCCGTCGCCGACACCAGACGGTCGAATTCGCTGCCGTAGGCCGCGAGCGTCTTGATCAGCGCGGCGGCGAGGGGCGGCGGGCTGGCGGTCTTCGTCATCGCCTCGCATTTCTGGACGGCATTCTTCAGTTCGTTGCGCGTCGCCGCGGCCAAACCGGCCGACCCCTCCTTCTGGAAGCGCATGGCGACGAAGCGGGCGGACAGCACATGTTCCATCGTCTGGCTGGCGAGGATCACCAGCTCGGCGTTGCCGGACTTGCGGGCGTCGGCCAGGATGGTGTCGAGCATGGTGCGCAGCCGCGAGCCCAGCCTGGCCTCCTCGGCCAGGGCGGCCGCCCGCTTCGCCTGCATCTCCTGCACCTCGGAGAAGGCGACCCGGTAGCGTCCGGTCTGCTCGGCCATCGCATTGACCGTGTTCGCCATCGCCGGATCGCCCATCGTCCCGGCCCCTTCGCCGATGATGCGGGCGGCCTCGTCCAGCAGCGCCCGCACGCCGTCGGCATCCTCGTCGCGGCCGCTCAGCAGGAAGCCGGCGGCCTTGAGGCGGGTCTCCAGCATCAGGGACTGGAGGCGGCCGAGATCGTTGGAGCGCTTGGCCAGATCGCCGTAGGTCCGCACCACCGTCTCGGTTTCCGACAGGCTGCCGATGCCGACCCAGGCGACGGCGGCGAGGAACAGCAGGATGCCGGCGCTGCCGGCGGTGATCCGGTGGCCGATGCGGGTGCCGATTTTGACGCCGGTGGCGGTGGACATGCGGGACCTCCCTGTTGCCGGACCCTCGGGCGGGACCTTCTACCAGTCGAAGGAAGCGGTGCGGTGCCAGCGCCCGACCATGCAGGCGTCGGCAACGAGCGACAGCGGGCGGGCGTCGACGTCGCTCGTCCCCTCCGTCACCAGCCGGTGGAAATGGCGGTAGATGCGCTGGTATTCGGTGTCGGGCTCGGCCAGCACCGGCACGCCGTCCGCGAACAGGCGGGTGCCGCCATGGGTGAGGTCGAGGCGCCGGTCGGCCTTGTCGGTGTCCGCCGTCTCGATGACGATGGACCAGGTCTGCTCGCCCTGCTGGAGGAAGTCGAAATCGGCGGTCACCCGGCCGATGCGGGAGCCGGGGGCGGCGCCCATCTCCAGCGTCGCGGCGATCGGCGTGTCGCGGTTGGCCGGGACATGCAGGTTGGCGGCACGGACGAAGACCGGGGACGGCAGGATGTCGGTCAGGATCGACAGGGCGTTGATGCCGGGATCGAAGACGCCGAAGCCGCCGGCCGCGAAGATCCAGTCCTGGCCGGGATGCCAGCGCCGGACATCCTCCTTCCAGGTGATGGCGACGCTGCGGATGTCGGCATCCGCCAGCCGGCGGCGGGTTTCCTCGACCGCCGGGTTGAACTGCGAATGCCAGGCGGTGAACAGGGTGCGCCGCGCGGTCTCCGCCTCCGCCACCAGATCGTGAAGCTCCGACAGGGTGGCGGCGGGCGGCTTCTCGATCAGCACATGTTTGCCGGCGCGCAGCGCCTCGACCGTCAGGCCGTGGCGGATTGCGGGCGGGGTGCAGAGCGCCACGGCGTCGAGGCCGGGCAGGGCCGCCAGCATCTCCGCCTGGGAGCGGAAGCTCGGCACGCCATCCGTCGTGGCACCGTCCGGGCTGACCACGGCGGCCAGATTGAACAGGCCGGTGGCGGCGATGGCGGGGATATGCTGGTCGCGGGCGATCTTTCCCAGACCGACAAGTCCGAGGGTGGGGAGCGTCATGGCGATATGTCCGGTCGGGGAAGGTCGGCGGCGGTCACAAGACCGCCGTCAGGCCTTGCCCTTGTTGTAGACGTCGAAGCAGACGGCGGCGAGCAGCACCAGACCCTTGATGACCTGCTGCCAGTCGATGCCGATGCCGACGATCGACATGCCGTTGTTCATCACGCCCATGATGAAGGCGCCGATCACCGCGCCGGTGACCCGGCCGACGCCGCCCGAGGCCGAGGCGCCGCCGATGAAGCAGGCGGCGATCACGTCCAGCTCGAACGAGACGCCGGCCTTCGGCGTGGCGGTGTTGAGGCGGGCGGCGAAGATCAGGCCGGCCAGCGCTGCCAGGACGCCCATGTTGACGAAGGTGTAGAAGGACAGGCGGCGGGTATCGATGCCCGACAGCTTGGCCGCCTTCTCGTTGCCGCCCAGCGCGTAGATGCGCCGGCCGATGGTGGTGTCGCGGGTAACGAAGGCGTAGAGCCCGATCAGCAGCGCCATGATGATCAGGACGTTCGGCAGGCCCTTGTAGGTCGACAGCAGCCAGCCGACATAGGCGACCACCGCGAACAGGCCGGCGCTCTTCAGCACGAACAGGACCAGCGGTTCCTGTTCGATGGCGAAGCGGTGGCGGCGGAGGCGGGCGGCGATGCTGAAGCCGATCATGATCGCCGGGGTCGCCAGGCACAGCACCAGCGTGGTGGTGTGGAAGCCCTCGGTGCCGAAGAAATCCGGGATGAAGCCGGAGCTGAGGCGCTGGAACTCCACCGGGAAGGGGCCGACGGACTGGCCGGCCAGCAGGGCGAGGCTGAGGCCGCGGAACACCAGCATGCCGGCCAGCGTCACGATGAAGGACGGGATGCGGAAATAGGCGACCCAATAGCCCTGGGCGGCGCCGATGGCGGCGCCCGCCAACAGACTGACGATGGCGGTGGGGATGAAGTGCCAGTGGAACTGCACCATCAGGATGGCGGCCAGCGCGCCGATGAAGCCGACGATGGAGCCGACCGACAGGTCGATGTGCCCGGCGACGATCACCAGCAGCATGCCCAGCGCCATGATGACGATGTAGCTGTTCTGCAGGACGAGGTTGGTCAGGTTCAGCGGCTGCAGCAGCGTGCCGTTGGTCATGTACTGGAAGAACGCCACGATCGCCAGCAGCGAGATCAGCATGCCGTAATCGCGCATGTGGCTCTTCAGGAACTTGGCCATCGAGGCCTGGCGCGGCGGCGCGGCCGGCAGGTTCAGTTCGGCGCTCATTGCAGGGACTCCAGGGCACCAGTGTTCAAGGCTGCGGCGGCCACGGCGGCGCGCGCCGCCGTGGCTTTCGAGGCGGACGACATGATGGCGTGCATGATCTTTTCCTGGCTGGCCTCGGCCGCCGGCATCTCGGCGACCAGCGCCCCTTCGTTCATCACGTAGATGCGGTCGGCGACGCCCAGAAGCTCCGGCAGTTCCGAGGAGATCAGGATGACGCCGCGGCCTTCGGCCACCAGCTGGTTGACGATGGTGTAGATCTCATATTTGGCGCCGACGTCGATGCCGCGGGTCGGCTCGTCCAGGATCAGCACCTGCGGGTCGGCGAACAGCCATTTGCTGAGCACCACCTTCTGCTGGTTGCCGCCGGACAGGTTGACCGTCTGCTGGAACACGTCGGAACAGCGGATGCGCAGGCGGCGGCGAAAATCGTTGGCGATCTCGATCTCGCGCTCGTGGTGGATGACGCCGCGCTTGGCGACACCGTCCAGGTTGGCCAGCGTCACGTTGTGGCGGATGTCGTTGTCCAGCACGAGGCCGTAATGCTTGCGGTCCTCGGTGGCGTAGGCGATGCCGCTGTCCATCGCCCGGCGGATGGTCGACACGTCGATCTCGCGTCCGCCGAGGAAGGCTTGGCCCCGGATGTTGCGGCCGTAGGAGCGGCCGAACAGGCTCATGGCGAATTCGGTGCGGCCGGCGCCCATCAGCCCGGCGATGCCCACCACCTCGCCCCGGCGGACATGCAGGTCGATGTCCTTGACGACGCGGCGGCCGGGATGGATGGGGTGGTCGGCGCTCCAGCCCTTGACCTGGAACAGGATGTCGCCCGGGTTGCTGGTGCGGCGCGGATAGCGGTCGGCGAGGTCGCGGCCGACCATGCCCTTGATGATGCGGTCCTGGCTGATCGGGCCGTCGTGGCAGTCCAGCGTCTCCACTGTGCTGCCGTCGCGCAGGATGGTGACGCGGTCGGCGACCTTGGCGATCTCGTTCAGCTTGTGCGAGATCAGGATGGACGAGATGCCCTGTTCCTTGAAGCGCAGCAGCAGGGCCAGCAGGGCATCGCTGTCGCTCTCGTTCAGGCTGGCGGTCGGCTCGTCCAGGATCAGCAGCTTGACCTGCTTGGACAGCGCCTTGGCGATCTCGACCAGCTGCTGCTTGCCGACGCCGATGTCGGTGATCAGGGTCTCGGGCGAATCGGTCAGGCCGACCATGCGCAGCAGCTCGCGCGCGCGGGCGGTGGCGGCGACCCAGTCGATCCGGCCCCGTTTCGCCTGCTCGTTGCCGAGGAACAGGTTCTCGGTGATCGACAGCAGCGGGACCAGGGCCAGTTCCTGGTGGATGATGATGATGCCCAGCTTCTCGCTGTCGGCGATGCCGCGAAAGGCGATGGGCTGGCCGCCGAAGCGGATCTCGCCCTCGTAGGTGCCGTGCGGGTAGACGCCGCTCAGCACCTTCATCAGCGTCGACTTGCCGGCGCCGTTCTCGCCGATCAGCGCGTGGATCTCCCCCTCGCGGACCGAGAGGTTGACGTTGTCGAGCGCCTTGACGCCCGGAAACGTCTTGATGATGCCGCGCATCTCAAGAATGCTGTCCATTGATAAACCCCTGATCGCCCGGCCTGCCGTTGGGCGGAGCGCGGAAGCGGATGCCGGATGGCCCCCGCTTCCGCGCCGTTCACTCACTTGATCTGCGATTCCTTGTAGTAGCCGCCGTCGACCAGGACCTGCTTCCAGTTCGAGGCGTCGACGCTGACCGGCTTCAGCAGATAGGAGGGCACGACCTTCTTGCCGTTGTCGTAGGTCTTGGTGTCGTTGACCTGCGGGGTACGGCCGGCCAGCAGGTCGTCGACCATGCCCACCGTGACCTTCGCCAGTTCGCGGGTGTCCTTGAAGACGGTCGAGCGCTGCTCGCCCGCCAGGATCGACTTGACCGACTGCACCTCGGCGTCCTGGCCGGTGACGACCGGCATCGGCTGCGCCGCCGTGCCGTAGCCGACGCCCTTCAGCGACGAGATGATGCCGATGCTGAGCCCGTCATAGGGCGACAGCACGGCGTCGACCTTCTTCCCGCTGTAATAGGCGCTCAGCAGGTTGTCCATGCGGGCCTGGGCGACGGCGCCGTCCCAGCGCAGGGTCGACACCTTGTCCATGCCGACCTGGCCGCTCTGCACCTTCAGCTTGCCGCTGTCGATGTAGGGCTGCAGCACCGACATGGCGCCGTTGTAGAAGAAGTAGGCGTTGTTGTCGTCGGGCGAGCCGCCGAACAGCTCGATGTTGAACGGACCCTTGCCGTCCTTCAGGCCGAGCGCCTTCTCGATGTAGGAGGCCTGGAGCACGCCGACCTGGAAGTTGTCGAAGGTGGCGTAGTAGTCGACGTTGGCCGAGCCGCGGATCAGGCGGTCGTAGGCGATGACCTTTACGCCGCGCTCGGCCGCCTTCTGCAGCACGTCGGTCAGCGTCGTCCCGTCGATGGCGGCGATCACCAGAACCTTGTCGTTCTTGGTGACCATGTTCTCGATTTGGGCGAGCTGGTTGGGGATGTCGTCCTCTGCATATTGCAGGTCGGTCTTGTATCCCTTTTCCTGGAAATACTTGACCATGTTGTTGCCGTCGTCGATCCAGCGCGCCGACGACTTGGTCGGCATGGCGATGCCGACGGTCGGCTTGTCCTGGGCCATCGCCGGGACGGCGCCGGTGGCACCGGCGGCGAAGATCAGGCCGACGGCGAGGCCGGCCAGCTTGGAGCTGAAGGAAGTACGCTTAGGAGACGACATGGACCGGAATCCTCCCCGTTACTACGGCACGCGATACGCCGCCCCCGCGTTCTGTGGCGCGGATGGCGTTGGACGCGATGGTTTGCGCCTCTAGCAATCCTCCGTTTCCCCATAACTGTCAAATACGATTATTCAGCAAATCGATATGCATTTCGGTATCGACCGTGACGAGAGTCGCCGGGCCGATCAGGAGGGGGCGGAGGCGGGCGTCGTGGACGCCGCCGCCAAGCGCATCTTGAACTCCGACGCCGCACGCACGGCTGACAGCACGGTGCGGGCGCCCGGCGACAGCGGGCGGTCCTTCAGCCAGAAGATGCCGTAGGGTTCGACGCTGAACCGCTTGTGGAAGGGCATGATCACGCAGCAGCCGCTGGGCGAGAACACCTGGGCGAGGGCGCGGGCGAAGACGGTGATCGACTCGGTTTCGGCGACCATCGCCATCGAGATGACGGGAGAGGCGCTTTCGATCACCCGGTGGGGCAGCCGGGCGCCCTCGGCGCGGAACAGCGCCTCGACCCGGTCGCGCAGCAGCGTGCCGACGGGCTGGAGGATCCAGGTGGCGTCGGACAGATCCGCCGCGGTCAGCGGGCGGCCGAGCCGGAGCAGCGGGTTGCGGTCATGGCAGATGAAGCACAGCTCCTCGCTGCTGATCTCCTGATACTCGAAGGCGATGGGGTCGAAATGGCCGGGCAGGCGGCCGATGGCGAAATCCATCACCCCCTGGTGGACCCGGTCGGCCAGCACGTCGCTGGTCTCCACCGCCACGGCGACCTTCAGGTTGGGATGCTCGCGGGTCAGGCTGCTGATCACCGGCACCACCAGCTCCACCGCCGGGGCCATCACCGTGCCGATGGACACCCGGCCGCTGTGGCCGGCGAGCAGGGCGTTCAGCTCCTCGCCCGTCTCCTGCAATTCGCTGAGGATCATCCGGGCATGGCGGATCATCAGGCTGCCGTACCAGTTCGGCTCGATCCCGCGGCCGTGGCGGTCGAACAGCTCGATCCCCAGCGTCTCCTCAAGGTCGCCCAGCAGCTTGGAGGCGGCGGGCTGCGACATGTTCAGGCTGGCGGCGGCGCGGTGCAGGTTGCGGTGTTCGTCGAGCGCCGCGAACAGCTGGAGATGGCGCAGCTTCAGCCGCGCCTTCTGGAACCAGTTCGGCGGAAAGCGTTGGGGGGTCACGGACTGCGGCCTCCGAATGGAGCGGTGGCGCCTTGACCGCAGATGTCGAGATACGACATTTGGTATCGCAAGCGCCGATCTTCGTATTGGACGATTATCAAGAGGCCTCTTATCGTTTGCGCCGTCAACAAATTTTGAAAATGACCGTCGGCGGGGGCCGTTGACGCGGTTGCCGACGGAGTTGCCGGCCGGGACGAGAAGAGCAGATGAGGGGGGAGTGAAGCGGCATGGCGCAGGAAGCGCGTTGCGTCTGGCAGGCCCGGGCGTCGCTGGGGGAAGGTCCGCTCTGGTCTCCGCGGCAGGATGCCGTCTATTTCGTCGATATCCGCGGTTCCCGCATCCTGCGCCACGGCCTGTCGGACGGGTCGCAGGCGGGGTGGGAGCTGGATGACGCCGCCTGCTGGCTGGTGGAGAGCGCCTACGGCGACGGCTTCGTCGCGGGGTTGCGCTCGCGCCGGGTGGTCCGGCTGCGGCTGGAGCCGGGGCAGGCCGCCGCCGTCGGCGAGGAGATCGCGCGGATCGAGCCGGACAGGCCGGGCAACCGGCTGAACGACGGCAAGGCCGACCGCGACGGCCGGCTGTGGATCGGCAGCATGGACGATGCGGAGGAGGCGCCGGCCGGCAGCTTCTACCGCATCGACGCCGATGGCACGGTCACGAAGGTCGATGACGGCTATACCGTCGCCAACGGGCCGGCGCCGGCACCGGACGGACGGACGATCTACCACACCGACAGCGCGGCGCGGACGGTCTATGCCTTCGACATCGGCACCGACGGCAGCCTGTCCGGCAAGCGCGTCCACATCCGCTTCGGCGAGGCGGACGGCTATCCCGACGGCATGACCTGCGATGCCGAGGGCGGGCTGTGGATCGCCCATTGGGACGGCGCCCGGGTCAGCCGCTTCCGTCCCGACGGCACGCTGGACCGCGCGATCGCGCTGCCGGTCTCCCGCGTCACCTCCTGCGTCTTCGCCGGTCCGGACCTCGACCGGCTGTTCATCACCACCGCGGCGCACGGCCGGCAGGACGAGCCGCTGGCAGGATCGCTGTTCGAATGCGATCCGGGGGTGCGCGGCCTGCCGCCCTGCCGCTTCGGAACCTCTTCCCGCTGATTGCCGATCAAAAGCCGGCCGCCGACCAGAATTCGATGAAGGATTTTACCGCCATGTCGTCCAGCGCCCGCCCCTATCGTGGCGTCTTCCCCGTCGTCCCCACCATCTTCACCGAATCGGGAGAGCTGGACCTCGACGGCCAGAAGCGCTGCGTCGACTTCATGATCGACGCCGGCTCCACCGGCCTGTGCATCCTCGCCAACTTCTCCGAACAGTTCGTGCTGACCGACGACGAGCGCACGCTGCTGATGGAGACGATGCTGGCCCATGTCGCCGACCGGGTGCCGGTGATCGTCACCACCACCCATTTCAGCACCCGCGCCTGCGCCGACCGCAGCCGCCGCGCCCAGGATCTCGGCGCTGCGATGGTGATGGTGATGCCGCCCTACCACGGCGCCACCATCCGCGTGCCGGAGGCCGGCATCGTCGAGTTCTTCCAGCGCGTGTCCGACGCCATCGACATCCCGATCATGATCCAGGACGCGCCGGTCAGCGGCACCGCGCTGTCCGCCCCGCTGCTGGCGCGGATGGCGCGGGAGATCGCCAACGTCTCCTACTTCAAGATCGAGGTGCCGCAGGCCGCCGCCAAGCTGCGCACCCTGATCGAGCTGGGCGGCGATGCCATCGAGGGGCCGTGGGACGGCGAGGAGGCGATCACCCTGCTGGCCGATCTCGACGCCGGCGCCACCGGCGCGATGACCGGCGGCGGCTATCCCGACGGCATCCGCCAGATCGTCGACCCCTATCTGGCCGGCGACCGCGAGGCGGCGGTGGCGGCCTACGGGCGCTGGCTGCCGCTGATCAACCACGAGAACCGCCAGTGCGGCATCGCCACCGCCAAGATCCTGATGAAGGAAGGCGGCATCATCGCATCCGACGCGATGCGCCACCCGACCGCCAACCCGCATCCGATCAGCCGCGACGGCCTGCTGGACGCCGCCAAGCGGCTCGATCCGCTGGTGTTGCGCTGGGCGTGCTGAGGGTTTGAGGGCGTTAGACCCCCACCTAACCTCCCCCGCTGGGCGGGGGAGGGACTGCCGCCGCTCCCTCGTACAAGCACTTACCCCCTCCCCCGCCCAGCGGGGGAGGGTCGGGGTGGGGGCAATCGCCAGCCGATCCCGCCCATAAAGGAGACCCCACATGACCATCACCGGCGAGATGCTGATCGGCGCGAGCGCCCACCGCGGCAACCAGAGCGAGTTCCGCGCGGTCGACCCGGCCACCGGCGAGGCGCTCGACCCCGTCTTCGGCGGCGGCGGCGCGGCCGAGGTGGAGCGCGCCTGCGCGCTGGCCTGGGCCGCCTTCGACACCTTTCGCGAGACCGGCCTGGAGCAGCGCGCCGCCTTCCTCGAGACGGTCGCCCAGAACATCCTCGACATCGGCGACGACCTGATCACCCGCGCCATGGCCGAGACCGGCCTGCCGCGCGCCCGGCTGGAGGGCGAGCGCGGCCGCACCCTCGGCCAGCTCCGCCTGTTCGCCCAGGTCGTGCGCGAGGGAAGCTGGGTCGAGGCCCGCATCGACCCGGCCCTGCCCGAGCGCAAGCCGCTGCCGCGCGCCGATATCCGCCAGCGCCACATCGCGCTGGGGCCGGTCGCCGTGTTCGGCGCGTCGAACTTTCCGCTCGCCTTCTCGGTGGCCGGCGGCGACACCGCGTCGGCCTTCGCCGCCGGCTGCCCGGTGGTGGTCAAGGGCCATGGCGCCCATCCCGGCACCTCGGAACTGGTCGGCCGTGCCGTCCAGGCGGCGGTGGCATCCTGCGGCCTGCCCGAAGGCGTCTTCTCGCTGCTGTTCGGCAACGGTCGGGAGATCGGCACGGCGCTGGTCGCCGATCCGCGGATCAAGGCGGTCGGCTTCACCGGCTCGCGTGGCGGCGGGCTGGCGCTGATGGGGGTGGCGGCCAGGCGGCCGGAGCCGATCCCGGTCTATGCCGAAATGAGCAGCATCAACCCGGTCTTCCTGATGCCGGCGGCGCTGGCCTCGCGCGCCGAGGCGCTGGGCAAGGCGTTCGTCGGCTCGCTGACCATGGGCGCCGGGCAGTTCTGCACCAACCCCGGCATCCTGCTGGCGGTGGACGGGCCGGAGCTCGACCGCTTCGTCGCGGCGGCGACGGAGGCGCTTGGCGGCAGCGCCGCCTCGACCATGCTGACGCCGGGCATCCATGCCGCTTTCGATTCCGGCGTGGCGAAGCTGGCCGGCAGCGGCGCGGTGACGACGCTGGCGCGCGGTCTGGCCTGCAGCGGGCCGAACCAGGCTCAGGCGGCCTTCTTCACCGCGACGGCCGAGGCTTTCCTGGCGGACACGGAGTTGCAAGAGGAGGTGTTCGGCGCGGCTTCGCTGCTGATCCGCTGCCCGGACGTGGCGGCGATGACGGTGGTAGCGGAGCGTCTGGAAGGCCAGCTGACGGCGACTTTGCAGATGGACGCGGCGGACAAGGGCGCGGTGGCGGCACTGATCCCGACGCTGGAGCGCAAGGCCGGCCGCATCCTGGCGAATGGCTGGCCGACGGGGGTGGAGGTCTGCCACGCGATGGTGCATGGCGGCCCGTTCCCGGCGACCTCGGACCCGCGCAGCACCTCGGTCGGCACGCTGGCGATCCGCCGCTTCCTCCGTCCGGTCTGCTACCAGGACATCCCCGCCGACCTGTTGCCGGAGAGCCTGCGCGACGGCAACCCGCAAGGGATCTGGCGGCGTATCGACGGCACGCTTGGACAGGAGTAACCGGCTGGTCTGAAATGACCGGCGGCCGGAACTGACCGGCAATACCAACCCGCAACGACTGCGTCAGAGGGAGCGCTGACGCAGGATGCACCGCCAGGACCGGCCACATGCCGGTCCCGGCGGTCGGGCACGGCGTGCGTCCGCGCATCGCCGAAGCATCGCTCCCGCCCAAGGTATCGAAGCAAAAACAAACCGCATTAAGAGGAAACGCAAATGGTGAGATCAGCTCTGCTGCTTGGCGCAGCCACCCTTTCGCTTGTCTCCGCCCTGGGAGCCGCTCCGGCCTTCGCCCAGTCGAAGTTCGACATCATGCTGGGCGGCGACGCCTATTTCGAAGGCGGCTACGTCGACCAGGACCGCGACTCCGGCCAGCGTTCCACCGAGTTCCGCAACCGCCTGCGCCTGCTGGTGACGCCGAAGGCCAAGGCCGACAACGGCCTGGAATACGGCGCCCGCATCCGCCTGCTGGCGGAGAACGGCACCGGCAACGCCCGCACCGTCACCAACGACCGCGCCTTCATCTTCGTCAACGGCGGTTTCGGCGTCCTGCATCTGGGCGTCGAGAACGGCCCGTCCGACGACAGCGGCATCATCGCCCCGTCCGACTGGGGCACCGGCGGCGTCGACGGCTCCTTCCCGTCCTGGCTCGGCAACAGCGCGGCCAACGCGCCGATCACCATCGGCAACATCCGCGCGCTCATCTCCGGCAACAGCGCCACCCGCGCCACCTACTGGACGCCGGAAATCGCCGGCTTCAAGCTCGGCGCCTCCTACCAGCCGTCGTCGGACAGCAGCAACACCGACGTCAACCGCTCCAAGCTGGCGCTCGCCTCGGCCAACCGCACCGGCGCCTACCGCGACGTCTATGAAGTCGGCGGCACCTACACCAACAGCTTCGGCGGCGTGGCGATCAACGGCAGCCTGTTCTACCTGGGCGGCCAGGCCAAGAACTCCACCACCATCCCGGCGGCGAGCTTCGACGACCTGTCCTCCACCCATGCCGGCCTGACGGTGGCCTATGGCGGGTTCAAGATCGGCGGCAGCTATGCCTGGTCGGGCGACAGCGGCTATGCCAAGTCCAGCACCCCCGGCATCGTCAGCCGCGAGAAGCAGGACGTCTGGACCGCCGGTGCGCAATACACCTTCGGCGCCACGACGCTCGGCGTCGGCTACCTGAACGCCAAGGATGCCGGTGACCTGACCGTCCGCGGCCGCAGCAAGTTCGAGCTGATCACCGTCGGCGCCAAATATGTCGTCGCCCCCGGCTTCAGCCTCGCCCCGGAATACAACCACTTCAAGCTCAGCTCCGACGTCGCCGCAAACAGCGACAAGGGCGACATCTTCATCATCCGCACCGATCTGGCGTTCTAAGAGCCTCGTACTTCAAGGAGGCCGACTGACGTCCTGGCCTCTGTCCCGTCTCATTCGGCTTCGTGCCGCCGTGGTGTTCCTCTCCATCCCGCCACGGCGGCGCGTCCCGGCGCGCTCTCCCTCGGGTGCGTCGGCCCCGTTCTTCCAAGGAGCGGGGTCACCTCACGGCCGGGCAGCCTTGCTGCCCGGCCATTTTTTCGACCGGATGCCGGGCTGGGTATATCCTTTTCGGCATCATATCGGTCGAGAATCGTATTGGACAGTTATGGTTCTGCGTCCTTAAAGTAGGCTCTACCAACAAATTCGGGCCGAGCTGCGATCAAGACCTTTCCGTGCCCGGTCCTGCCGCCTTCCTCATCCCACAAGCACTGCAATAATCCTCGCCATAAAACTCCAGGGAGTGACTCGGATGTCCAGGAAATGGGTGATCTCCGCCGCCACCGCCGCCGCGGCGCTGATGATTGGTTTCAGCGGGCTCGGCGCCGTCCAGGCGGCCGACAAGAAGCTGGTCGTCGGCTTCTCGCAGATCGGCTCGGAATCGGGCTGGCGCGCGGCCGAGACCAAGACCGCCAAGGCGGAGGCCGACAAGCGCGGCATCGACCTGAAGATCTCCGACGCCCAGCAGAAGCAGGAGAACCAGATCAAGGCGGTGCGCTCCTTCGTCGCCCAGGGCGTCGATGCGATCTTCATCGCGCCGGTGGTGGCGACCGGCTGGGATTCGGTGCTGAAGGAAGCCAAGGAGGCCAAGATCCCGGTGGTTCTGCTCGACCGCCAGATCGAGACCAAGGATCCGAGCCTCTACATGACCGCCGTCACCTCCGACACGGTGCATGAGGGCCGGGTGGCCGGCGAATGGCTGGCCAAGCAGACCGGGGGCAAATGCGCGGTGGTCGAGTTGCAGGGCACCGTCGGCTCGTCGCCGGCCATCAACCGCAAGAAGGGCTTCGACGAGATCGTCGCCAAGAATCCGGGGATGAAGATCGTCCGCACCCAGTCCGGCGACTTCACCCGCGCCAAGGGCAAAGAGGTGATGGAGAGCTTCATCAAGGCCGAGAATGGCGGCAAGGGCATCTGCGCCGTCTACGCCCACAACGACGACATGGCCGTCGGCGCCATCCAGGCGATCAAGGAAGCCGGCCTGAAGCCGGGCAAGGACATCCTGGTCGTCTCCATCGACGGCGTGCCGGACATCTTCAAGGCGATGTCGGAAGGCGAGGCGAACGCCACGGTCGAGCTGACGCCGAACATGGCCGGCCCGGCCTATGACGCGCTGATCGCCTTCAAGAAGGACGGCAAGGCGCCGCCGAAGTGGATCCAGACGGAATCGGCGCTGTTCACTCCGGACACCGCCAAGGCCGAGTATGAGCGCCGCAAGGACGCCTACTGATCTGGGTTGAGGGTTGCAGGAGGGTTCCCTCTCCCGTCCCGGGAGAGGGAAGGGGCCCAAGCGGAGCTTGGGAAGGGTGAGGGGTAGTGCAAGAAGCCATGCGCTTCTGGTTCCTCGGATCATCCCTCACCCTCCCGCCTTCGGCGGGTCCCTCCCTCTCCCGGGACGGGAGAGGGCATCTCTACCGCCCACATTGTTTTTTGCGCATCCCGCGAGGTCCGTCATGACGGCGTCCACCGCTCCCCCTTCCGCGCCGCTGCTGGCGATCCGCGGGCTGTCGAAGGCCTTTCTGGGGGTCCAGGCGCTCGACGGCGTCGATTTCACCCTGCGCCATGGCGAGATCCATGCCCTGCTGGGCGAGAACGGCGCCGGCAAATCGACCCTGATCAAGACGCTGACCGGCGTCTATCAGCGCGACGGTGGTACCGTGGCGCTGGAGGGGCGGGAGATCGCGCCGCGCGGGGTCGAAGAGGCGCAGCGCCTGCACATCGGCACCGTCTATCAGGAGGTCAACCTGCTGCCGAACCTGTCGGTGGCGGAGAATTTGTTCCTGGGCCGCCAGCCGATGCGCTGGGGGCTGGTCGACCGCGGCGCCATGCGGCGGCGGGCGCGGGCGGTGCTGCAGCCCTACGGCCTGTCCGTCGACGTGACGGCCCCGCTCGGTCGCTTCTCGGTGGCGACGCAGCAGATCATCGCCATCGCCCGCGCGGTCGACATGTCGGCCAAGGTGCTGATCCTCGACGAGCCGACCGCCAGCCTCGACGCGCAGGAGGTGGCGGTGCTGTTCAAGGTGATGCGGACCCTGCGGTCGCGCGGGATCGGCATCGTCTTCGTCACCCATTTCCTCGATCAGGTCTATGAGGTCTGCGACAGCATCACCGTCCTGCGCAACGGCCGGCTGGTCGGCGAGCGGCGCACGGCGGACCTGCCGCGCCTCGACCTCGTCGCCATGATGCTGGGGCGGGAGCTGGAGGCGGCGGCCCACCGCATCGACCTCGGCCCGGCGGAGCTGGACAGCCGTCCGCCGCTGGCCAGCTTCAAGGGATTCGGCAAGGCGCGCAGCGTCGAGCCCTTCGACCTCGATATCCGTCCCGGCGAGGTGGTGGCGCTGGCTGGACTGTTGGGCTCCGGCCGGACCGAGACGGTGCGGCTGGTCTTCGGCATGGACCGTGCCGACAAGGGCGAGGCGACGGTCGACGGCCGGCCGGCGCGGCTGAGGGGGCCGCGCGACGCCGTGCGGCTCGGCTTCGGCTTCTGTCCGGAGGACCGCAAGAAGGAGGGCATCGTCGGCGAGCTGTCGGTGCGCGAGAACATCATCCTGGCGCTCCAGGCGCGGCAGGGCTGGCTGAAACCGATCCCGCGCCGCCGCCAGGAGGAGATCGCCGACCGCTTCATCCGCCTGCTCGACATCCGCACCCCGGACGCCGAACGGCCGATCCAGCTGCTGTCGGGCGGCAACCAGCAGAAGGCGCTGCTGGCACGCTGGCTGGCGACCGAGCCGCGGCTGCTGATCCTTGACGAGCCGACGCGCGGCATCGACGTCGGCGCCCATGCCGAGATCATCCGCCTGATCGAGCGGCTGTGCGCCGACGGCATGGCGCTGCTGGTCGTCTCGTCGGAGCTGGAGGAGATCGTCGCCTACAGCCGCCGCGTCGTCGTGCTGCGCGACCGCCGCCATGTGGCGGAACTGAGGGGAGGGGAGGTCAGCGTGGAGCGCATCGTCGCCGCCATCGCGTCGGAGACGCCCAATCCCATCGCGTCGGAGACGCCGAATATCGAGGTGCGGCAATGACGCTGTCCGCCCCCGGCCCGGCGCGCAATTTGCCGCAATATGGCGCGCTGATCGCCGTGCTGCTGGCCAACTGGCTGCTCTTTCCCGATTTCTTCGCCATCCGTCTCCAGGACGGCCGGCTGTTCGGCAGCCTGATCGACGTGCTGAACCGCGGCGCCCCGGTGGCGCTGCTCGCCGTCGGCATGACCATGGTCATCGCCACCCGCGGCGTCGACCTGTCGGTCGGCGCCGTCATGGCGATTTCCGGCGCCATCGCCGCCACCATGACCGGGGCGGGCTGGAGCCTGCCGGCGGTGCTGGCGGCGTCGCTGGCGGCCGGCCTGCTGTGCGGGCTGTGGAACGGCGTGCTGGTGGCGGTGCTGCGCATCCAGCCGATCATCGCCACGCTGATCCTGATGGTCGCCGGCCGCGGCATCGCCCAGCTGGTGACGGAGGGGCAGATCGTCACCTTCACCAGCCCGGCGCTCGCCTTCATCGGCAGCGGGTCCTTCCTGACCGTGCCGATGCCGGTGGTGCTGACCATCGTGCTGCTGGCGGTGACGGCGCTGCTGGTGCGGGCGACGGCGCTGGGGCTGATGATCGAGGCGGTCGGCATCAACCGGCTGTCCAGCGCCGGGGCCGGCGTCAACACGCCGGTGGTGCTGGTCGCCGTCTATGTCTGGTGCGGGCTGTGCGCCGCGGTGGCCGGGCTGATCGTCACCGCCGACATCCGCGGCGCCGACGCCAACAATGCCGGGCTGTGGCTGGAGCTGGACGCCATCCTGGCGGTGGTGGTCGGCGGCACCTCGCTGCTCGGCGGGCGCTTCGGGCTGGTGCTGTCGGTGGTGGGCGCGCTGATCATCCAGTCGATGAACACCGGCATCCTGCTGAGCGGCTTCAAGCCGGAATTCAACCTGATCGTCAAGGCGGGCGTCCTGCTGGTCGTCCTGCTGCTGCAATCGCCGACGCTGACCCTGTTCCTGCCGCGGCCCAGGGGCGCGCGGCCGATCGGGACGGTCAAGCCGCCGGTGGCGCCGACCAGCGGAGGGGCGAAACCATGACCGGTGCACTCCAGCGCTTTCTGCCGCTGGTCGTCACCACCGCCGTGCTGGTGGTGGGATTCCTGATCTGCGCGGCGCAGTTCCCCAACTTCGCTTCCTGGCGGGTGGTGGCAAACCTGCTGACCGACAACGCCTTTCTCGGCATCACCGCGGTCGGCATGACCTTCGTCATCCTGTCCGGCGGCATCGACCTGTCGGTGGGCGCGGTGATCGGCTTCACCACCGTGCTGCTGGCCGTGCTGATCGAGCAGGGCGGCTGGCATCCGGTTCCGGCCTTCGCCGTGGCGCTGATCGCCGCCGGCGGCTTCGGGGCGGCGATGGGTGGGGTGATCCATGTCTTCCAGATGCCGCCCTTCATCGTCACGCTGGCCGGCATGTTCATCGCCCGCGGCCTGGGCTTCGTCCTGACCACCGATTCGGTGCCGATCAACCACCCGCTCTACGGCGAGCTGAACGACATGGCGCTGCGCTTCGATTTCGGGCTGAAGCTGACCCTGCCGGCGCTGCTGATGCTGGGGGTGGTGGTCGCGGCGGTGGTGCTGGCGCACTGGACGCGCTTCGGCGCCAACCTCTATGCGCTGGGCGGCAACCGCCAGTCGGCGGAGCTGATGGGCGTGCCGGTGGCGCGGACGACGGTGGCGGTCTATGGGCTGTCGGGGCTGCTGGCCGGGCTGGCGGGGATCGTCTTCTCGCTCTACACCGGAGCGGGATATTCACTGGCGGCGACCGGGGTGGAGCTGGACACCATCACCGCGGTGGTGATCGGCGGCACCCAGCTGACCGGCGGCTACGGCTATGTCGTCGGCACCTTCGTCGGCGTGCTGATCCAGGGGCTGATCCAGACCTACATCACCTTCGACGGCAGCTTGAGCAGCTGGTGGACCAAGATCGCCATCGGCGTGCTGCTGTTCGTCTTCATCCTGTTGCAGAAGGGCCTGCTGGTGGTCTGGGCCGGCCGCGGCGGCGAACCGGCGGAGGCATGATGCCCATCGAGAGTTTCCTGTTCGATACCGTTGAGGGACGGCCGGTGGAGGGGTTCACCCTCTCCGCCGGCGGGCTGGAGGCGACGGTGGTCGCCCATGGCGCCCGGCTGGTGCGGATGCTGGTGCCCGGCCGCGACGGAACCGCCGCCGACGTGGTGCTGGGCTTCGACCGGCTGGCCGATTACCTGGCGAGCGACGCCTATTTCGGCGCAACCTGCGGCCGCTACGGCAACCGCATCGGCGGCGCGGCCTTCACGCTGGACGGGGTGCGGTACGGGCTGGCCGTCAACGAGCCGCCGAACCAGCTGCATGGCGGCCCGGAGGGGTTCGACCGGCGGATCTGGGAGACAGAGGTCGATGCGGCAGAGAATGCCGTCACCTTCAGGCTGGTCTCGCCGGACGGTGACCAGGGCTATCCGGGGACGCTGACGGCGACGACGCGCTACCAGCTCACCGACGACGGGGTGCTGGACATCCGGATGAGCGCGGTCTGCGACCGGCCGACCATCGTCAACATCGTCCATCACAGCTACTGGAACCTCGGGGGGCACGCATCGGGCGACCTGCGCGACCATCGGCTGGCGGTGCGCGGCGGCTTCACCACGCCGGTCGGCACCGACCTGATCCCGACGGGGGAGGTGCGGCCGGTGGACGGCACCGCCTTCGATTTGCGCGGCGGGGTGGAGCTGGGCGCGGCGCTGGAGGCGGTCGGCGGCTTCGGCTTCGACCACAACTGGTGCCTGGAGGGGCCGGCGGGGGAGCTGCGGCCGGTGGCGGTGCTGGAGCATCCGGCATCGGGCCGGCGGATGGAACTGGCGACCGACCAGCCGGGCCTGCAGGTCTACACAGGTGGGTATCTCAGCGAGAAGATCGTCGGCAAGGGCGGGCAGCCCTATTGCCGCTTCGCCGGGCTGGCGCTGGAGAGCCAGCGTTTCCCCGGCAGCCCGAACATCGGCCATTTTCCCTCGGCCCGGCTCGATCCCGGCGAGATCTACCGCCACCGGATGCAGCTGCGATTCCGGGCGGGTTGAGCGGCGCAGGGGAACCGTCCACCGGCTTGCGGGGTTCATCCAAGGCACTGGGGGCACGGCAGCGGTTCCGCTGCCGCCCCCGCGATGATGCCCACGACGCCGGAAGGAATGGTCGATATGGCTGCGATGCCCGACGCCGCCCGCCCAAGCCCAAATTTCCAGTCCAGCCAGACCCCGACAGGCCCGATCCTGGTGCCGGGCCGGACCTGCTGGCGCATGGAGAAGGCGGACCGGGTGGCGGTCATCATCGACGCTGCCGCCTATTTCGCCCGGATCAAGGCAGCCATCCTCCATGCCCGCCATACGGTGATGCTGATCGGCTGGGATTTCGACACCCGGATCAAGCTGGAGCCCGATGATCCGATGCCGGGCGTGCCGAACGAGCTGGGCGACTTCCTGTCCTGGATCGTCCGGGTGCGGCCGGAGCTGACGATCAATGTGCTGAAATGGGATCTGGCGGTTCTGAAGATGCCGTTCCGCGGCGGGACGCCGCTGGTCCTGCTGGACTGGATCAGCAGCCGGCGCCTGCGCTTCCGCCTGGATTCCGCCCATCCGCCCGGTGGCTGCCACCATCAGAAGATCGCCATCATCGACGATGCGCTGGCCTTCTGCGGCGGCATCGACATGACCACCGACCGCTGGGACACGCCGAACCACCGCGACGACGACCCGCGGCGGGTGCGGCCGAACGGCGAGCCCTACGGCCCCTTCCATGACGTGACCACGGCCGTCGACGGGGATGCTGCACGGGCCTTGGGGGATCTGGCACGGGAGCGCTGGCACCGGGCGACCGGCGAGATGCTGACCCCGCCGCCGCCGGTCCCGGCCTTCTGGCCCGACGATCTGGAGCCCGACTTCCGCGACCTTCCGGTCGCCATCGCCCGCACCGATCCGATGGCGGACCATGAGGGGACGCAGAAGACCGGCAAGCGCGGCGTGCGCGAGATCGAGGCGCTGTATCTGGCCGCCATCGCCGCCGCGCGCGATTTCATCTATCTGGAAAGCCAGTATTTCGCCTCGCAGAAGATCGTCGGCGCCATCATCGACCGGCTGTCGGAACCCGACGGGCCCGAGGTGGTGGTCATCAATCCCGAACGCACGCCCGCCTGGATCGAAGAGGAGTCGATGGGCAGCGCCCGGTCGCTGCTGCTCCAGCGTCTGCACGAGGCGGTCGCCAACCCGCGCTTCCGCATCCTGGCGCCGGTGACCGAGGGCGGCGAGGGCATCTACGTCCATGCCAAGGTGCTGGTGGTCGACGACCGGCTGCTGCGGGTGGGGTCGTCCAACATCAACAACCGGTCCCAGGGGCTGGACACCGAATGCGACCTCGCCATCGAGTGCGCGCCGGGCGAACGGCCGGAGGTCTGCCGGTCCATCCGCTCCGTCCGCACCCGCCTGATGGCGGAGCATCTCGGCGTCTCCGTCGACGAGGTGGAGCGCACGGAGGAGGCGACCGGGTCGCTGACCGCCACGATCGATCGGCTGATCCGGTCGGCCGGCCGTTCGCTCCGCCCGCTGGAGCCGCAACCGCTGACCGAGACGGAGTGCCGGCTGGTGGAGGAGCGGCTGCTCGACCCCGACCGTCCGGAGCCGATGGCGACCACCATCCTGCGCGGGGCGACGGTGTTCGGCGACGTGAACCGGACGGCATGGCGCATCGGTGCCGGGGTGGCGGCGGCGGCGGCGGTGGGGGTCGGACTGGCGCTTCTGGCCCGCCGGAACGGGCGCCGGAAAAAAATGCGCGGAGAGTGAATTCTCCGCTTGCGGGCCACGATCCATCCCGCTACATAAGCGCTCCCCGCGGCGCCCAACGCGGTGCGGGGAAAGCGCTTGTGGCGGAATTGGTAGACGCGCTAGGTTCAGGTCCTAGTGGCTGAAAGGCCGTGGGGGTTCGAGTCCCTCCAAGCGCACCAACACTCTAAGTGTTGGTGAAGAGTAGCAGAAGTATAGTGGGGCCATAGCTCAGCTGGGAGAGCGCTACAATGGCATTGTAGAGGTCAGGAGTTCGATCCTCCTTGGCTCCACCACTTCTGAAGGTTCGGGTAGAGTTTAGGTCTTGTCTATCGGGGTGATGTCTTGTAAAAGGCGCCGCTCCTCAGCGCGGGTGTAGCTCAGTTGGTTAGAGCGCCGGCCTGTCACGCCGGAGGCCGCGGGTTCAAGTCCCGTCACTCGCGCCACTTTGCGGGCGTAGCTCAGGGGTAGAGCACAACCTTGCCAAGGTTGGGGTCGAGGGTTCGAATCCCTTCGCCCGCTCCATGACTGGAGCGACAGTTTTGGGTTCCCGTGGTCTCGTAGCTCAGCGGGAGAGCACTACGTTGACATCGTAGGGGTCACTGGTTCAATCCCAGTCGGGACCACCATTCTGGAGGCCTCAAGGTAACCCCTTGGGGCCTCTGCCATTTCTGCATTTTTCTTGTCGGAACCGCTCCCATCGCACCGCGGTGACGGTGGTTCGGGACGAGGCGCTGACCAAGACTTACAACCGCTTCCACGATCCAGCCGAGACGGCGAACGACATTCGGCGTCTGCGTGATCTGCACGCTTCGATGGATCGAATGGCGCTCCACGCCTATGGCTGGAACCATTTGGCCGACCGGGTACAACCGATTTCCCTTGATGCCGCCAACAAGGACGACCACAAATACCGCGACCGCCTGTTCTGACCCGCCGACCTCCGCGACGAGGTCCTGGCTCGCCTCCTCGCTCAACGCCGACTGCGCCGCCGAGGAGAAGGCCTGGGGCCTGATCCAGCCTCCCGGCTGAGCGGACGACGATGTGGAGGAGAATGTCTGAGCATGGCCAAAATGAGTCGCCCGCAACGGGTCCGCGATCCGATCCACAACCTGATCGAGTTTGACGGTGGCCAGTTCGAAAGCATGTTGTGGCGCGTGATCCAGACGCGCCCCTTTCAGCGTCTGCGCCGCATTCGTCAATTGGGCTTCTCCGAACTGGTCTATCCGGGGGCGACACACACCCGTTTCGCGCACAGCCTCGGCGTCTTCCATACTGCTCGTCGCTTGATGCGGATCATCCGCCATCACATCAAGGCGAACGGAGGCTATGTCGAGCAAAACAAGGCCGACGTGGCGGTGGCCGCCGCGCTGGTTCACGACCTTGGTCATGGCATGCTCAGCCACGCTTTTGAGGACATCGGCGAGAAGCTCGGCCTGAAGATGGCGCACCATGAGCATGTCAGCGACGTGCTGATCCGCGACGGCGAAGTGGCGAGGGAACTGGCCACCTTCAGGCCCAGTTTTCCCGGCGAGGTTGCCGATGTGATCGGGCGCGGGCGTCCGACCAACTTGTACGATGCCGTGGTGTCAAGCCAGTTCGACGCCGACCGTCTCGACTACATGCAGCGAGACCGACTGATGGCCGGTGTCCAGAACAGCGGCATCGACTTCGAATGGCTGCTGGCCAATCTCGAAATCGGCACGGTCGCGACCGGTGTCGATGGTCAGCAACTGGAAGACGTGGAAACTTTCGTCCTTGGCCCGAAGGCCATTCGCGCCGCGGAAACCTACGTCCTTGCCCTTTTCCAGCTCTACCCCACGGTCTACCATCACAAAGCGACACGGGCCGCCGAAAAGCTGTTTTCCGCGTTGATGATCCGATTGATCACGCTGATGCGGGACGGTGCGATGGAGGAGGTTACGGGATTGTCCGCGCGCCACCCCTTCGCTCGCTTCGCCAAGGATGCGGACAGCGTGGAAAACGCGCTGGCGCTGGACGACACCGTTTTCTGGGGGTCGCTCGGTATGCTGTGTGACGCGAAGGATGCGCAGATCAGGGAATGCGCCATACAGCTACGGGATCGAAAGCTTCCCAAGTCTGTTGATATCAGAGGGCAATTGGTCGCCAGCGTCAAAGGCATGAAGGCGGATACCCCGGCTGAGCGGAACGAGATCAAGCGGAGGCTCAATCGCCTGACCGAGAACATCGAGAATGCACTGAACGCCTGGTCGCAGAGCAAGTCCACCGGCGCCCCCCGCATCCTCGTTGATCGCGAGGAAAGGGTGCCTTACAAGCTGCTGGATGAATCCAAAGGGCCATTGAATCAGATCCGCATCAAGACCGACGATGGCCAAATCCGCGATATGGCAGAGGTGTCGTCGGTTGTGTCCAGCATTGAAACATTCAAGCTCTTCCGTGCCTATATCAAGGCCGGAGATCATGAGGCAAAAGCCGCTGCGGACGCCATCGTCGCGGAGGAACTCGGGAGAACGGACAATGACTGAAAAGCTCGATCGCCAGAAGGCTGCGGAAATCGTTCGGGACGCAGGTGGTGAGATCGTCGGTCGCACGAAGCTCCAGAAGGTGGCCTATCTGCTGGAATTAGCCGGCTTTGGCGAAGGGTTCCCGTTTTCCTACCGGCATTACGGCCCCTATAGCGAAAATCTGGCGGACGCCATCCGCATGGCCGACGCCTTCGGGCTGGTCGTCGAGGAGGAGCGCCAAGCCAGTTGGGGCGGGGGATATTCCATCTATCGTGCGACGGATCATGTCGGTCTGGCGGCTCAGACGGACAGGGCGGCCTTTGCCCGAGTGGCTGCAAGCGTCGACTCCGTGGAGTTGGAGCTTGCGGCCACAGCCGCCTATTTGGCCGCTGTCGAGAATAGCCCTGACCCTTGGGGCGAGACGGCGCGTCGGAAACCGGAAAAGGCGAACGGGGAGCGGATGGAGCGCGCCAAGGCCGCATACCGGCTGCTGCGCGAGCTGAAGACGGACCAGCCGTTACCGAACATCGTCTGATTCCCTTCGCCCGAGCGCCGTGCCTTGACCACCAGCGCCGATGCGCGTGGCTCATGAAGGCAAGCTTGGCCGCCAGGTCTCCGGCCAGCAGGCGCTCGCGGTTCTTGGTGAAGCCCGTACCGTCCCACACTGGGGCGTCCATCGACAAGCCGGCGAACCAGCGGAACAGTAGAGTGTAGTCGAACTGTTCCATCACCGAGCGCACCGAATAGAAGGGCTGGAGCAGCAATGCCCGCAGCCGCAGCTTCTCCGTTGGGATCGAGGGGCGTCCGATCCCCGCATCCTCCCCTCGCCGACCTGCGTCGCTTGTCACGGAAGGGAATCACGTCCGGTCGCCTCAGCCCAGCCCTTTTCCCGCAGCCGGCTAGGGCCACTTGCAGCCGGCGGGCCGGCTGCCGATAATGCGCCTCCTTCCAACCACCGGCCGTCCGTTCCAGAGATATCCGGCCGGCCGAGAGGAGACGAGCCGCGTGTTTGACCCTTCCGACCTTCGCCGCCTGACCGATCCCGGTGCTTTCGAGCGGGGACGGCACTATTGGCGGGATGGCCGCGTCAAGCAAATCGAGGCGGACCATGAGCCCGGCGACGGCTGGACCGTGACGGCGGCGGTCCGGGGATCGAGGGGTGCGCTCTACCGGCAAGATATCACGGTCAAACTCGTCCACGGCGTGCTGCAGGAACTGGACGGCAATTGCGACTGTCCGGTGGGCTACAACTGCAAGCATGTCGTCGCGGCGATGCTGGCCTGGGACGAGCGTTCCCGCAAGCTGCCGGCAGCGGCGCCGGCCCGAGCACCGGCGCCGCTGCNCAAGCTGCCGGCAGCGGCCCCGGCCCGAGCACCGGCGCCGCTGCCGGTCCGGTTCGGAGCCGCCGTTGAGCAACAGGCGATCCCGGCGGACTCCGGACTTTCGGCGCCGGTGAAGGACCTGCTGTCGCGGCTTGCCGCGGCGGCGCTGCGCGACGGTACCGACCAGTATGCGGACACCGTGCGCAAGCGGCTTCTCTATGTGCTCGGCTTCGGCGATTCGCGGTCCGGTGAGCGGGGCCTGCTGCTCCGCATCGTCTCCGTCACCCTGCGCAAGGACGGCCAGTTCTCCACTGACGACAAGGCGTATGATGCCTATCAATTCAACACCCTGAACACCGCGAAGTTCGTCACTCCGACCGACCACGAGCTGCTGAAGGCGGTGTCGCGCAACGGACAGTCCGCTTCGCAGGGGTTCCTGCTGCCGCCCGAAATCGCTCCCTGGCTGATCGAGCGCCTGCTGCGCACCGGACGGCTCTATTGGCAGGATTTCCGCAAGGCTGCGCCGCTGCGCCCCGGCCCGGCCCTGTCCGGCACGCCGCGCTGGGAAACCGACGGCGCCGGCAACCAGAGCTTCACCGTCGCGATCGAACCGAAATCAGACGGCATGCCGCCGGCATTCGTGCTGCCGACCGTGCCGCTGCTCTATGTCGATCCGGCGGAGGCCGCCTGCGGCCCGGTCGAGGCGGCGGCGGTGTCTCCACACATCGCCGCCGCGCTGCTGACGGCCCCGGCGCTGCCGCCGGGAGAGGTCGCCGTCTTCCGGACCGAGGCGGAGCGCTTCGGCGACCGTCTGCCGGTGCTGCCGGATCCCCCGGCGCGGGCGGAGCGGCGCCGCGTCACGCCCCGGCCGGTGCTTCGGCTGGCGGCGGCACGGCCGGTGGGGATGTACGGCCTTTATCAGCCGGGCTATGGGCGATCGGGCTATGGGATGATGGAGGCCCCCGAGATCGCGGTCGCCGATTTGCTGTTCGACTATACCGGCATCCGCCTGCATTGGAAGCGGGGCGGGCCGCCGCTGCAATGGATGGAGGACGGCGTCCTCGTCACCGCCGAGCGGTGGCCGGCGGAGGAGAAGAAGGCGGTCAAGCGCCTGAAGGAGACCGGGCTCGACATCCCGCCGCTGCCGCTCAGCGTCGGCGGTGCCCCGTCGGTCCGGGGTGAACTGTTCGCGGCACCAGGCGACGAGTTCGACGAGCGGTCGATCTGGCTCGATTTCTGCCATTCGGTGCTGCCCGAACTGAAGGCCGCCGGCTGGAGCGTCGAGGTCGCCCCGGGATTTCCCTACGAGGTTCTGGACGCGCCGAAGGATTGGGCGTTCGAGGTCGGGGACGGGTCCGGCATCGACTGGTTCAGCCTGTCGCTGGGCGTCGATGTCGGTGGGGAGCGGATCGACCTGCTGCCGATCCTGCGCGAGGTGATCGACGCGCTCGCCCGGGTCGACCCGGATCTTTTCGACGATGGCTTTTTCGAGGATGAGGATTTCGGCGACGAAGCGGGCGGGCAGGCCCAGGATCAGGATGTGGGCCGGAACGTTGGCCGGGAGGCGGGCCTGGAGGCGGTGCTGGAGCAGCTGGCGCCGTCTGGGACGATGTTCGTGCGGATCGGCGCCAACCGCTACATGCCGCTGGAGGTGGAGCGGCTGAAGCCGATGATCGGCGTGCTGATGGAGCTGTTCGGCCTGCAACCCGGCGGCGGGGAGCTGCGGATCGGCCGGTCCCATCTGGGCGACCTGTCGGCGCTGGAGGATGCGGCGGCGGCGGCCGGCATCCCGCTGCTGGGCGCCGACGCCGTCCGCAGCATGGCAAAGGCCCTGCGCGAGGCGGGCGGCGTGCCGGCGGTGCCGCCGCCGCAAGGGCTGCACGCCACCCTGCGCCCCTACCAGCAGGCCGGGCTGGACTGGCTGCAGTTCCTGGGCGCCCATGGTTTCGGCGGCATCCTGGCCGACGACATGGGGCTGGGGAAGACCGTGCAGGCGCTGGCCCATCTGATGGCGGAGAAGGAGGCCGGGCGGCTCGACCGGCCCAGCCTGCTGATCGCGCCGACCAGCGTGCTCGGCAACTGGCGGGCGGAGGTCCAGCGCTTCGCCCCGACCCTGCGCACGGTGATCCTGCACGGGCCGCAGCGCAAGGAGGCCCATGGGTCGCTGGCCGACTACGACCTGGTGGTGACCTCCTATGCCCTGCTGCCGCGCGACCGCGAGGTGCTGACGTCCATTCCCTGGCATATGGCGATCTTCGACGAGGCGCAATATCTCAAGAATCCTGCCGGCCAGTCCTACAAGGCGGCGCAGGCCCTGGAGGCGCGCCAGCGCCTATGCCTGACCGGCACCCCGGTGGAAAACAATCTGGACGAGCTGTGGGCGCTGTTCGCGGTCAGCATGCCGTCGCTGTTCGGCGACCGCACCGGCTTCCGCCGCACCTTCCGCACCCCCATCGAGAAGCATGGCGACGCCGAGCGCCAGCGCGTTCTGGCCCGCCGCGTCCGCCCCTTCCTGCTGCGCCGCACCAAGGAGCAGGTGGCGGGGGACCTGCCGCCCAAGACCGAGATCCTGGAGACGGTGGAGCCCGGCGACAGCCAGCGCGACCTTTATGAGACCATCCGCCTGACCATGGACCAGCGGGTGCGCGAGGAGGTGGCGCGCAAGGGGCTGGCGCGCAGCCACATCACCATCCTCGACGCGCTGCTGAAGCTGCGGCAGGTCTGCTGCGACCCGCGGCTGGTGAAGCTGGAGAGCGCCCGCAAGCGGGTGGCGAAGGGGGCGGTGTCGGCCAAGCTCGACCGGCTGCTGGAGATGCTGCCGGAGCTGCTGGACGACGGCCGGCGCATCCTGCTGTTCTCGCAGTTCACCTCGATGTTCGACCTGATGCGGCCGGAGCTGGAGCGGTTGGGCATCCCCTTCGTCGAGCTGACCGGCGACACCAGGGACCGCGAGACGCCGGTCAGGCGCTTCCAGGCCGGCGAGGTGCCGCTGTTCCTCATCAGCCTGAAGGCCGGCGGCACCGGGCTGAACCTGACCGCCGCTGACACGGTGATCCATTACGACCCGTGGTGGAACCCGGCGGTGGAGGACCAGGCGACCGACCGCGCCCACCGCATCGGCCAGGACAAGCCGGTCTTCGTCTACAAGCTGGTCACCACCGGCACGGTGGAGGAGCGCATGGTCCAGCTTCAGGAGCGCAAGCGCCGGCTGGGCGAGGCGGTCTACGACCAGGACCGCACGGCGGAGGATCTGCTGACCGCCGACGACCTCGACTTCCTGCTGGCGCCGATCGACGGGTGACGGCGCATTTGTTTCCCTCTCCCGCCCCGGGAGAGGGCATGGAGCCGACGGCCATAGGCCGGACGACTGCAACGCAGTCGTAGGTGGAATGCAGTCGCGAGGCTTGCGAGCGACTTCGGAGCCCATGCGGAGCATGAGAAGGGTGAGGGGTTGGGCAGGAAGCCATGCGGTTCGGGAGTCTTGGACTCCCCCTCACCCTCCCCACCGCTGCGCGGCGGGTCCCCTCCCTCTCCCGGGGCGGGAGAGGGCGCTGCAGGGTTCAGATCATCGCCAGCGGCTGCTTGCGCTTGGGCGGCGGGAAGGCCTTGTCGATCTCGGCGATGTCCTCGGCGGTCAGGGTCAGCTTCACGGCCTCGGCGTTCTCGATGGCGTGCACCGTGGATCCCGCCTTGGGGATCGCGATCACGCCTTGCTGCCGGAGCGCCCAGGCAATCGCCACCTGCGCCGGGGTGGCGTCATGGCGCTTCGCCACCGCCAAGAGCGCAGGGGAGCGCAGCAGGCGGCCGCCCTGGCCGATGGGGGAATAGGCCATCACCGGCATGCGCGCGGTGTGCTGGAACGGCAGAAGGTCATATTCGATGCCGCGGTGTTCGGGGTTGTAGAGCACCTGATTGACGGCGCAGCCGTGCAGGTCGGTGGCCTCGGCCAACTCCTCCAGATCGTCGACGTCGAAGTTGGAGACGCCCCAGCGGGCGATCTTGCCGGCCTGGATCAGCGTCTCGAACGCCTCGACCGTCTCCTCCAGCGGCACGCCGCCGCGCCAGTGCAGCAAATAGAGGTCGATGCGGTCGAGCCCCAGCCGCTTCAGGCTGCGCTCGCAGGCCTTGACCGTGCCGGTGCGCGACGCATTGCTGGGCAGGACCTTGGTGACGACGAACAGCCCGTCGCGCCGGCCGGCGATGGCCTCACCCACCAGCTCTTCCGACGCGCCGTCGCCATACATCTCGGCGGTGTCGATCAGGGTCAGGCCACGGTCGATGCCAGCCCGGATGGCGGCGATCTCGGCGGCGCGGTCGCCGCGCCCCTCCGCCATCATCCAGGTGCCCTGGCCGAGAGCCGGGACCTCGGTGCCGTCCGGCAGGGTCACGCGCTTCATCTTCCTCTCTCCCGTCTGTGTCGCCGAAAGACAACAAGCTGGCCTCGCGGGGCCAGCTTGTCGATGGATCTTCGGTGGGCTTTCCGGGGGATGGGACGGGGTTATGCCGCCTTTTTCGGCGCCCCGGCATGGCCGCCTTCGAGGAAGTTCAGCAGCTCCTCGCGGTAGTCGTAATAGCGCGGGTGCTCCAGCAGGGCCTGGCGGGTGCGGGGATGGGGGATGTCGACGGTCAGGACGTGGCCGATCTTGGCGTTCGGGCCGTTGGTCATCATCACCACCCGGTCGGCCAGCAGCAGCGCCTCGTCCACGTCGTGGGTCACGCAGACCGCCGTGACCTTGGTGCGCGCCCACACCTCCATCAGCACCTCCTGCAGCTCCCAGCGGGTCAGGCTGTCGAGCATGCCGAAGGGCTCGTCGAGCAGCAGGAGCTTGGGCGACAGGGCGAAGGCGCGGGCGATACCGACGCGCTGCTTCATGCCGTTGGAAAGCTCCGACGCCTTCTTGTCCATGCTGTCGCCAAGGCCGACGCGGGCGAGGTAATAGCGGGAGATGTCGGCGCGCTCGCCCTTGCTCGCATGGGGGAAGACGCGGTCGACACCGAGCATGACGTTTTCATAGGCGGTCAGCCAGGGGAACAGGCTGGGGGCCTGGAACACCACGGCGCGGTCGGGACCGGCGCCGTCCACCTCCTTGCCGTCCAGCACGATGCCGCCGCTGGTCACATCCGCGAGGCCGGCGACCATCGACAGCACGGTGGACTTGCCGCAGCCGGAATGGCCGATCAGCGAGACGAACTCGCCCTTGCGCATCTTCAGATCGAAGCCGTCCACCACGGTCAGCGGCCCCTTCGGCGTGGCAAAGGTCTTGGTCAGGCGGGTGAATTCGAGATAGCGGTCCTCCATCCCGCGCCCGCCCATCGCCTCGATGTAGGCCTTGGGCGGGGGCGAGGCGGTGATCGGCTTCACGTCGGGCAGCACCAAGCCGTCATCGCCACCGGTGCCGCGGGCGACGCCGACCTCCATTAGATAGGCGGTGACCTCGGCGCGCAGGCGCTTGAAGTCCTCGTCATGGTTGACGGCGGTGCGGTCGCGCGGGCGCGGCAGGTCGACGGTGAAGGCGGGGCCGAGCGTGGCGTTCGGGCCGGGCGTCAGGGGCACGATGCGGTCGGCCAGCAGGATCGCCTCGTCCACATCGTTGGTGATGAGGATGACGGTCTTGCGGTCCTTGCGCCAGATCGCCTCGATCTCGTCCTGAAGCTTGGCGCGGGTCAGGGCGTCGAGCGCCGACAGCGGCTCGTCCAGCAGCAGCATCTCCGGGCTCATGGCGAGCGCGCGGGCGAAGCCGACGCGCTGGCGCATGCCGCCCGACAGCTCCTTCGGCCGGCGGTCGGTGGCATGACCCAGGCCCACCGTCTCCACCGCCCGGCGGGTCAATACGCCGCGTTCAGCGCCGCCCTTGGCCTTGTGGACGGCATCGACGGCGAGCGCGACATTCTCCTTCACGCTGAGCCAGGGCATCAGCGAGTAGGACTGGAAGACCAAGCCGCGCTCCGGGCCGGGGCCGGTGACCGGCTTGCCGCGGTAGAGCACCTCGCCTGTGTCGGGCATCGCCAGACCGGCGATCAGGTTGATCAGCGTCGACTTGCCGGAGCCGGAGAAGCCGACGATGGCGACGAATTCGCCCTCTTCGATCGACAGGTCGATGTCGCGCAGCACCTGCGTGGCACCGTAGGACTTCGACACACCCTTCAGGTCCAGGATCGCCATGGCCGGTCTCCTTAGCGGGCGGGGCTGTGGCTGACGGCGGACTGGAGCGCCAGCATCACGCGGTCGAGCAGGAAGCCGATCAGGCCGATGGTGAAGACCGCCACCATGATCTTGGCGAGCGAGCTGGAGGAGCCGTTCTGGAACTCGTCCCAGACGAACTTGCCGAGGCCGGGGTTCTGCGCCAGCATCTCCGCGGCGATCAGGACCATCCAGCCCACGCCCAGCGACAGGCGCAGGCCGGTGAAGATGAAGGGCAGGGCCGAGGGCAGCACGAGGCGGCGGACCATGGTGAAGCCGGAGAGCTGAAGCACCTTGCCGACATTCATCAGGTCGCGGTCGATGGAGGAGACGCCGACCGCCGTGTTGATCAGCGTCGGCCACAGCGAACACAGCGTGACGGTGATGGCCGAGGTCAGGAAGGACTTCTCGAACAGCGGGTCGCTGCCCGACACGGTGGCGCTGACCACCATGGTGACCAGCGGCAGCCAGGCCAGCGGCGACACCGGCTTGAAGATCTGGATCAGCGGGTTGATCGCGGCGTTGACGGTCGGCGACAGGCCGCTCGCCACCCCTAGCGGCACCGCCACCAGGGCGCCGAGCAGGAAGCCGGTGAAGACCGTCTTCAGGCTGGTGACGATCTGGTCGAGGTAGGTCGGCTTGCCGGCATAGGGGCGGGTCTTGACCTCCGCCTTCGGGTCCTTCGCCAGGATCTCGGCGTTGCGCTTGGCCTGCCGCTCGTAGAAGGCGGCTTCCTTGGCGCGTTCGGCCTTGTGGTCGGCGTAGAGGTTGGTCGCCTGCTCCCACACCTGGGCCGGGCCGGGGATGGCGCCGAGGCTGGTCTGCACCTGCGGGGCGGCCCAGCCCCAGGCGGCGAGGAACAGCAGGATGGCGGTCAGCGGGATGCCCATCTGGCGCCACAGCTCGACGCCCTGCTGGCGCGGGTTCTCGCCGGCGGCGAGCCGTAGCAGCGGCGCCAGCCAGCCGAGGCCGACGGCGGTCAGGGCGGAGGCGATGCGGTTGAGGGTGTGGGCGCGGCGGGCCTTGCGCTGGGCGCGGGCAAGGTCGGCGGAGGTGTCGGTCAGGCTGGTCATGGCGGGGTGTCCTGAGCTGTCAGCGGGCGTGGGGGCGTCGGCTACGATTGCCCCCACCCCGACCCTCCCCCGCTTCGCAGGGGAGGGGGCCTTATGGGGAGGCGGCGGCAGTCCCCTCCTCCGCCCAGCGGGGGAGGGTTAGGGTGGGGGCATCGGGCTGGCGCTCAGCCCCCCACCACCTGACCGCCCTCGACCTTCTGGTCGCCTTTCAGGCCGATGGGCTGCTTGGCGAGGTAGTCGTTCGGCTTGTGGCCGTCATAGGGGATGCCGTCGATGAAGCCGGTGTCGACCGGCTTGTAGCCGTCGCTCTTCCACGGGAAGTCGGTTTCCTTCGACTTGCCTTCCTCGACCAGCAGCTTGGCGGCCTGGAGATAGATGTCCGGCTTGTAGACCTTGCGGGCGGTCTCGTCGTACCAGGCGTCCGGCTTGGCCTCGGCGATCTGGCCCCAGCGGCGCATCTGGGTCAGGTACCAGACGGCGTCGGAATAGAAGGGGTAGGTCGCGTTGTAGCGGAAGAAGACGTTGAAATCGGGAACGTCGCGCTTGTCGCCCTTCTCGTACTCGAAGGTGCCGGTCATCGAATTGGCGATGACCTTGGCGTCGGCGCCGACATATTCGGACTTGGCGAGGATCTTCACCGCTTCGGCGCGGTTGGCGTTGTTGTCCTCGTCCAGCCACTGGGCGGCGCGGATCAGCGCCTTGACGACGGCCAGATGGGTCTTGGGGTTCTTCTTAGCCCAGTCGTCGGTGACGCCGAAGACCTTCTCGGGGTTGTTCTTCCAGATCTCGGTGTCGGTGATGACCGGCACGCCGATGCCCTTGACCACCGCCTGCTGGTTCCACGGCTCGCCGACGCTGTAGCCGTAGATGGTGCCGGCTTCCAGCGTTGCCGGCATCTGCGGCGGCGGGGTGACCGACAGCAGCGCGTCGGCGCCGATCTGGCCCGACACGTCGGTCGGGCTGTAGAAGCCGGGGTTGATCCCGCCAGACGCCAGCCAGTAGCGCAGCTCGTAATTGTGGGTCGAGACCGGGAAGACCATGCCCATGTTGAAGGGCTTGCCCTCGGCCTTGTACTGGGCGATCACCGGCTTCAGCGCGTCGGCCTTGATCGGGTGGACCGGCTTGCCGTCGGCGCCGGTGGGCACGTTGGCCTTCATCTTCCGCCAGACGTCGTTCGACAGCGTGATGCCGTTGCCGTTCAGGTCCATCGAGAAGGCGGTGACGATGTGCGCCTTGGTGCCGAAGCCGATGGTGGCGCCCAGCGGCTGGCCGGCCAGCATGTGGGCGCCGTCCAGCTCGCCGGAGATCACGCGGTCGAGCAGGACCTTCCAGTTCGCCTGCGGCTCCAGCGTGACGGACAGCCCTTCATCCTCGAAGAAGCCCTTCTCGACGGCGATGGCGAGCGGCGCCATGTCGGTCAGCTTGATGAAGCCGAGCTTGAGCTGCTCCTTTTCGACGTCGAGCGGGGCGGCATGGGCAGAGACGCCTGCGGTCAGGGCGACGGCGGCAATGGCCAATGGGGCAGCGGATGCGAGAAGGCGGCGGAGGGTGCGGTGGGCCACGTCGGTTGCTCCATCTCTGAAATCCGGACCAGCGGTCGGGCGTGCGACACCGGTGACGATTTTCTGGGCAAGTCCCGGACTGGCTGTTTTTCGGGCAGATGGCTATGAGGTGCCTTGGCCGTCGAAAGCGTCCAGCGGGATCGACCGGAAAAGCCTTAGGAAAAGGCTTGTCGATACCGGGGTCGGCAACACTGCCGGGGGCTGGCCCATCATTGGACGCTTGGGATGCACGCACCGTCGTTGGCGCGTCTCTGGCCCCCTCTTCGCAAGCCTCATGCCAAAGGATGGCTTTTGCTGAAAAATCGGCCGGAGCGGTTGATTCCGTTGGCTATGACCCGGCGGAAGGTATGAACCGCCTGCCGAGGGTATTACGCCGTCTGCCGTTTTTTGCGGCGCACACAAAGCTGACTGGCCAAGCTTTGTGCAATACCTAAGCATGATCCAAAAATAGGCACCTAGGTACTGGATGTGGTAAGGCCCGGGAATCCGCGGAATCCCTGGAGTTTTTGCCCGGTGCATCCGGTGATGCGGCGACTGGCACGCGGTTTGCGAAGGAGACTGCGAGACAACAGCGGGCGCCAGCAACGTCGCCAGTGCCCGCGACACCGCCGAAGCCCACGCGACGACGCGCGGATTTGGCTCTGGTTCGACGACGAACCGCCCGGACAACGGCGTCCGAACAGGTCTGCACCCGCCTTCGCGAACCACTCGCGGAACCGGGAAGCGACCCGTTCGGACGCCTTTTTTTTGGCCCCGTGCCTGACTTCGCAGCAGGCCGGACACGATAGACGAGGCAGACGCGCCATGGACATGCATCTCTCATCGAATAACGGGCCCGCCGTCGAATCCAACGAAGCAGAACTGCATAGCGCCGGTCCGGTCAGGGAACGGCTGGTGGTGGTCGGCAACGGCATGGCCGGCATGAAGACAGTGGAGGAACTGCTGGCGAAGGCGCCCGGCCGCTTCGACATCACCGTCTTCGGGGCCGAGCCGCATCCCAACTACAACCGCATCATGCTGTCGCCGGTGCTGGCCGGCGAGAAGACCTTCGACCAGATCGTGCTGAACAGCCGCGAGTGGTATGACGCCAACGGTATCACGCTGCTGACCGGCGAGCCGGTGGAGGGCATCGACCGCGAAGCGAAGATGGTGGTCTCGCAGTCCGGCCGCGTCGTTCCCTATGACAGGCTGCTGATCGCCACCGGGTCGATGCCCTTCATCATCCCGGTGCCGGGATCGACCCTGCCGGGCGTCATCGGCTTCCGCGATCTGGCCGACGTCGACGCCATGCTGGCGGCGGCGGCGAAGGGCGGCCGCGCCGTGGTGATCGGCGGCGGCCTGCTCGGGCTGGAGGCGGCCAACGGCCTGCGGGTCAAGGGGATGGAGGTCACCGTCATCCACCTGATGCCGACGCTGATGGAGCGCCAGCTCGACCCGTCGGCCGGCATGCTGCTGCAACGGGAACTGGAAAGCCGCGGCATCGAGGTGCTGACCGGCGCCGACACGGCGGAGATTGTCGGAAACAACCAGGAGGGCGACGAGCGGGTCGGCGCGGTCCGGCTGAAGGACGGACGCGAGCTGCCGGCCGACATCGTCGTCATGGCTGTGGGCATCCGTCCCAACATGGCGCTGGGCAAGGCCGCCGGGCTGGACTGCGGGCGCGGCATCCGCGTCGACGACCAGATGCGCACCAGCGACCCGTCGATCTACGCGGTCGGCGAATGCGTCGAGCATCGCGGCCTGACCTATGGCCTCGTCGCTCCGCTGTTCGAAATGGCGAAGGTGCTGGCCCACGACCTCGCGGGTGGGGAGGGCGGCGCCTATGCCGGCTCCGTCACCTCGACCAAGCTGAAGGTCACCGGCGTCGACGTGTTCTCCGCCGGTGATTTCTCGGGCGGCGAGGGGACCGAGGACATCGTGTTCCGCGACGCCGCGCGCGGCGTCTACAAGCGTCTGGTGCTGAAGGGCAACCGGCTGCTCGGCGCCGTGCTGTACGGCGACACCAAGGACGGCGCCTGGTACTTCTCGCTGCTGAAGGACGGCGCCGACGTGTCGACCGAGCGCGACGGCATGATCTTCGGCCAGGGCTTCGGCGGCGGCGACGCCGGCGATCCGAACGCCGCCATCGCAGCCTTGCCCGACAGCGCCGAGATCTGCGGCTGCAACGGCGTGTGCAAGGGCACCATCGTCAAGGCGATCACCGAAAAGGGCCTGACCAGCCTGGACGAGGTGAAGGCGCACACCAAGGCCTCGGCCTCCTGCGGCGGCTGCGCCGGCACGGTGGAGCGGCTGCTGGCGGTGACGCTGGGCGACGGCTTCACGGCGGCGCCCAAGGTCAAGCCGATGTGCAAATGCACCCACCACACCCATGATCAGGTGCGGGCGGCCATCGTCGACCGCGGGCTGAAGACCATGGCCGAGGTGTTCCAGGCGATGGAATGGACGACGCCCGACGGCTGCGCGTCGTGCCGGCCGGCGCTGAACTACTACCTGCTGTGCGCCTGGCCGGGCGAATACCGGGACGACTACCAGTCGCGCTACATCAACGAGCGCGCCCACGCCAACATCCAGAAGGACGGCACCTATTCGGTCGTGCCGCGCATGTGGGGCGGCCTGACCAGCGCGGCGGAGCTGCGCGCCATCGCCGACGTCGTCGACAAGTTCGCCATCCCCACCGTGAAGGTCACCGGCGGCCAGCGCATCGACCTGTTCGGCGTGAAGAAGGAGGATCTGCCGGCGGTCTGGGCCGACCTGAATGCCGCCGGGATGGTGTCGGGACACGCCTACGCCAAGGGGCTGCGCACAGTGAAGACCTGCGTCGGGTCGGAATGGTGCCGCTTCGGCACGCAGGATTCGACGGGGCTGGGCGTCAAGCTGGAGCGGCTGACCTGGGGCACCTGGACCCCGCATAAGGTCAAGCTGGCGGTGTCCGGCTGCCCGCGCAACTGTGCCGAGGCGACCATCAAGGACCTGGGCGTGGTGTGCATCGACAGCGGATACGAGCTGCATGTCGGCGGCAACGGCGGCCTGCATGTCCGCGCCTGCGACCTGATGGTCCGCGTGGCGACGGAGGAGGAGGTGCTGGAATACACCGGCGCCTTCATGCAGCTCTACCGCGAGGAGGCCCGCTATCTGGAGCGCACCGCGCCGTGGGTTGAGCGTGTGGGCCTCGACCACATCAAGGCGGCGCTGGTCGAGGATCCGGAGCGGCGCCGGGCGTTGAACGCGCGCTTCCTGTTCTCGCAGACCTTCTCGCAGGACGACCCGTGGGCGGAACGCGCTGCCAAGGGCGTCGACCGTCACGAATTCAATCTGCTCGCCGAAGTGGGGTAACGGATCATGGACAGCATCATCATGGAAAACGCCGTCTCCGAGCCCACCATCTCGGAAGCCGTCTGGACCCAGGTCGGCAGCATCGACGACATCCCGGTGCTGGGCTCCCGCGTCGTCCGCACCCCCGGCGGCGACATCGCCCTGTTCCGCACGGCGGCCGACGAGGTCTTCGCCCTGGAGGATGCCTGCCCGCACAAGCAAGGGCCGCTGTCCCAGGGCATCGTCCATGGCCGCCGCGTCACCTGCCCGCTGCACAACTGGGTGATCGAGCTGGCGACCGGCGAGGCCGTCGCCCCCGACGAGGGCCGCACCGGCCATGTCCCGGTGCGGGTGGAGGGGCGCAGCGTCGCCATCGCGCTCGCCGAGGCCAAGCTGTCGCGCGGCGGCTGCCGCAAGGCCTGCGGCCATGTTTGATGGACCCGATCCCTTTGGGGGGCCATCCTCCGGGCCGGAACGGGAGGTGAAGACCACCTGTCCCTATTGCGGGGTCGGGTGCGGGGTGATCGCGCGCGTTTCGGCCGATGGCGCCGTGACCGTGCGCGGCGATGCCGACCACCCGGCGAACCGGGGACGGCTCTGCTCCAAGGGATCGGCGCTGGCCGACACGCTGGTGCCGGACGGGCGGCTGCTCCACCCCGAAATCGGCGACAAGCGGGTGTCGTGGGACGAGGCGCTGGACGAGGTGGTCCGGCGCTTTTCCGACACCATCGCCAAGCATGGGCCGGACTCGGTGGCCTTCTACGTCTCCGGCCAGCTGCTGACTGAAGATTACTACGTCGCCAACAAGCTGATGAAGGGCTTCATCGGCTCGGCGAACATCGACACCAACTCGCGGCTGTGCATGGCCTCGTCGGTGGTCGGGCACAAGCGGGGCCTGGGTGCCGACGCGGTGCCGGGGAGCTACGAGGATTTCGAGTGCGCCGATCTGGTGGTGCTGGTGGGGTCCAACCTCGCCTGGTGCCACCCGGTGCTGAACCAGCGGCTGCTGGCGGCGCGGGCCGAGCGCGGCACGCGGGTCGTCGTCGTCGATCCGCGGCGCACCGACTGCGTCGATGCCGCCGACCGGCATCTGGCGCTGAAGGCCGGCACCGACGCGCTGCTGTTCAACGGGCTGCTGGCCTATTTGGACAGCAACGGACATCGCGATGCCGGTTTCATCGCTGCCCATGCCGAAGGCGCTGAGGAGGCGCTGGCCGCCGCCCGCGCCGATGGCCCGGACATCGCAACGGTGGCGCGGCGCTGCGGGTTGGCGGAGGCGGAGGTCGCCGCCTTCTATGCCGAGTTCGCCGCGACGGACCGGGTGGTGACGGTCTATTCGCAGGGAGTGAACCAGTCCTCCCAGGGCAGCGACACCGTCAATACTATCCTCAACCTGCATTTCCTGACCGGGCGCATCGGCCGGCCGGGCTGCGGTCCCTTCTCCGTCACCGGGCAGCCGAACGCCATGGGCGGGCGCGAGGTCGGTGGGCTGGCGAACCAGCTGGCCGCCCATATGGGCTTCACCGAAACGGAGGTGGACCGGGTCGGCCGCTTCTGGAACGCGCCGCGCGTGGCGGCCAAGCCGGGGCTGAAGGCGGTCGATCTGTTCCGCGCCATCGAGGCCGGCACGGTCAAGGCGGTGTGGATCATGGCGACCAATCCCGCCGTCAGCATGCCCGATGCCGGGCGGGTCCGCCGGGCGCTGGAGCGCTGCGAGACGGTGGTGGTCTCCGACTGCATCCGCGACACCGATACCGGCCGCTTCGCCCATATCCGCCTGCCGGCCAGGGGCTGGAGCGAGAAGGACGGCACCGTCACCAACTCCGACCGGACTATCTCGCGCCAGCGGGCTTTCAAGACGGAGGCGGGGGAGGCGCGGGCCGACTGGTGGATCGTCACCCAGGTCGCCCGGCGGATGGGTTTCGCCGAGGCTTTCCCGTACGAGAGTGCCGCTGCGGTGTTCCGCGAGCATGCGGCGCTGTCGGATTTCGAGAATGACGGGACGCGGGCCTTCGACATCGGGGCGCTGAGCGGGCTGGACGAGGCTGGGTATGACGCGCTGGCGCCCTTCCCCTGGCCCTGGCGGGCGGGGGGCGAGCCGCAGAAGCGGCTGTTCGGCGATGGCCGCTTCTTCACCGCGGACGGGCGCGCCCGGATGCTGCCGGTCACGGCGAAGGCGCTGCCGCGCAGCCTGCCGGACGGCGCCCTGCTGCTGAACACGGGCCGGCTGCGCGACCAGTGGCACACGATGACGCGGACCGGACTGTCGGCGCGGCTGTCGGCCCATGCGCCGGAACCGCGGCTGGACGTCAATCCGGCCGACGCGCTGGCGCGGGGGCTGGTGGATGGCGGGCTGGCCCGCATCACCACGGTGGTTGGGGAGGCGCTGGCCCGCGTCCGCGTCACCGATGCCCAGGGCGAAGGCACGGCCTTCCTGCCGATGCACTGGACCGACCGCTTCACCGGTGCCTGCGTCATCGGCCGGCTGGTCGACGACGAGGCGGTGGACCCGCTTTCCGGTCAGCCGGACCTGAAGCGGATGCCGGCGACGGTCCTGCCCTGGCGGCCGGACTGGACCGCCTTCCTGCTGGTCCGCCATGCCGTGGAGCCCGGGCATGGCGGCTACTGGGCGCGCCGCGCGGTGGCAGGCGGGCATCTGGTGGAGATGGCGGGGACGGGGGCGATCCCGGCGGTGGAGTCCTGGCTGCCCGGCCTCGATCCGGCCGAGGCGGTGGTCGAGTTCCGCGACGAGGCGCGCGGCGGCCTGCGCATGGCCTGGATGAAGGGCGACCGGCTGGAGGCCTGCCTGTTCGTTGCCGCCGACGGGCGTCTGCCGCCGCGCGGCTGGCTCGCCGGGCTGCTGGAGGCGGACGGACTGGAGGACGGCGCGCGGGCCGGGCTGCTCGCCGGCCGGGCACCGGGGGTGCCGGCGGATGAGGGGCAGATCGTCTGCGCCTGCTTCAGCGTCGGCATCAACCGGCTGGTGGGTGCCATCCGCGACCGCCGGCTGACCAGCGTGGCGGAGATCGGCGCGGCGTTGAAGGCCGGCACGAATTGTGGATCCTGCGTGCCCGAACTCAAGGAGGTGCTTCGTCATGCCCAACAGCGCGAAGTGGCTTGATGGTCTTGCGGCGCTGGCGCGCCTCTGGCTCCCGCGGTTCGCGGGTGCCGGCGGCGGTGCCCCCACCCTGACCCTCCCCCGCTGGGCGGGGGAGGGAAACAGGAGCCTTGTCGGCGTTCCGCGGCAGTCCCTCCCCCGCCCAGCGGGGGAGGATAGGTGGGGGCAAGTGACTCTGGTCGGCGCCGGCCCCGGCGATCCCGACCTGCTGACCGTCGCGGCGGTCAAGGCGCTGGCGGCGGCCGAAGTCGTGCTTTACGACGCTCTCGTTGGCGACGGCATCCTCGACCTCGCCCATCCCAAGGCCGAGCGCATCTGCGTCGGCAAGCGCTCCGGCCGGCATTCGCTGCCGCAGGGGGAGATCAACGCGCTGATCGCCTTCCATGCCCGGCGCGGCAAGCGGGTGGTCCGGCTGAAGGGCGGCGATCCGATGGTGTTCGGCCGGGCCGGCGAGGAGATCGAGCATCTCGACAGCCTCGGCATTCCGGTTCGCGTCATCCCCGGCATCACGGCGGCGCTCGGCTGCGCCGCCTCCACCGGGCTGTCGCTGACCAAGCGCGGGGTGTCGCGCGCCGTGACCTTCGTCACCGCCCATGGCCGCGACGGCGAGCGGTTCGAGCCCGACTGGGCGAGGCTGGCTGATCCGCAGGGCACGCTGGCGATCTACATGGGGCGCGAGCAGGCCCGTGCGGTCGGGCAGGGGCTGACCGGGGCCGGGCTGCCCGCCACGACGCCGGTGCTGGCGGTGGAGAATGGCTGCCGGCCCGACGAGCGACGGTACTGGACGACGCTCGGCCGGATGGCGGAGCAGGGGGTGGCCGCCGGCAAGGGGCCGACCCTGCTGCTGGTGGGGGAGGCGCTACGCCCTCGTCAAAGCGGGACGGCGGACACCATTGACTTCCGCGCGCTTGGCGACCTCGCTCAGGGGTTCGATCACGACTGACATGGTGAAGACGGTGGCGTGCAGCAGGTTCGTCCCGTCCACCATCAGCCCGACATGGCCGGGGAAGAAGACGATGTCGCCGCGTTCATAGGCGACGTCCTTGCCGTCCTCGGACAGCCACGCCCCCAGCCGCTCGTCCTTGCGCTGCATGCCGCTGCTGTGGTGGGAGACCACCCCGGCCGCCGCCATGGCGGTCAGCACCAGCCCGGAACAGTCGATGCCGAAGCTGCTGCGCCCGCCCCAGACATAGGGCGTCTCCAGAAAGCGCAGGGCGGTGGCGATGGGATCGGTTGCGGGGGCGGCGTCCATCGGCTCCAGCCAGCCCGCGAACAGCCACAGCCCGTCGTCGGTGCCGACCCAGCCGTTTTCGGCCCGGCCATCCAGCGTCACCGCCGACCCGAAGCTGAGCGTCGCCACCGGCGGCGCCCGGTGCGTCGGTCCGGGGTGCAGGTCGGCGCGCAGAGCCCGCACGCGGTGGGTGGGGGCCACCGGCTCCCGATGCAGGGTGCCGGGGGGCAGCCAGCCGACATGGCCATCGAAGGCATTCTCCGCCCGCAGCCAGCCGTCACGTTCCTCCAGAATGCGGAAACGCTCGCCGCGGATCATCTCGCTGGTCTGGGCGATGCCGTCTCGCGGCTCCTCCAGCAGGACGGCGTGCGGGGCGGTCAGTTGGCGGATGGTCATGGCGGTGGGCCGGATTTGGGGAAACCGGCTGCGACCTTAGCGCCGCCGCCACGGTGGTGCGAGGGATAAAGCGTGTCCGTCATTTCAACGGGCTTTCCGTCATTTCGCCGGAAAACTCAAGCGCCACCGGCGCATTGCCCGGTTCTGCCCGGCTACCTCTGCCGACATCTTTCGTGTGTGGGCCGAACCATCGGCACGGCTCGCCAACACAACACGGCTGAGAACAGAGGAGCGGGAGAGATGGCGACGATGAAGGTTCTGGTTCTGGGGGCCGGCAAGATCGGCTCGATGATCGGCACGCTGCTGTCCGAGACCGGCGATTTCGCCGTCACCATCGGCGACCGGGATGAGGCGCTGCTGCACCGCGCCGAACAGGCCGGGCTGCGGGTGATGCGCGTCGATGTCGAGGATCCGGCTTCGCTGCGCGCCGCCATGGCGGGCCAGCATGCGGTGCTGAGCGCCTGCCCCTTCACCCTGACCCCGGCGATCGCCACCGCAGCCGTCGCGGCCGGCGCCCATTACCTGGACCTGACCGAGGATGTCGCCGCCACCCGCAAGGTGAAGATGCTGGCGGAGACCGCCGACACCGCGCTGATCCCGCAATGCGGTTTGGCGCCGGGCTTCATCTCCATCGTTGGCCATGACCTCGCCCGCCGTTTCGACGAACTGCACAACCTGCATCTCCGGGTCGGCGCCCTGCCGCAATACCCGACCAACGCCCTGAAATACAATCTGACCTGGAGCACCGATGGGCTGATCAACGAGTATTGCAACCCGTGCGAGGCCATCGTCGACGGCCGTCCGCACGAGGTGATGCCGTTGGAGGGCGACGAGCGCTTCGCGCTGGACGGCGTCGATTACGAGGCCTTCAACACCTCGGGCGGGCTGGGCTCGTTGTGCGAGACGCTGGCCGGCAAGGTGCGGAACCTCGACTACAAGACCGTCCGCTACCCCGGCCACCGCGACATCGTCCGCCTGCTGATCCGCGACCTCCGGCTGGGCGAGCGGCGCCACCTGCTGAAGGACGTGCTGGAGACCGCGGTGCCGCTGACGCTGCAGGACGTGGTTCTGGTGCTGGCGACCGCCACTGGCATGCAGGACGGCGAACTGCGGCAGGAGACCTTCGCCACCAAGATCTACAGCAAGCCGATCGCCGGCCGGACCTGGAGCGCCATCCAGGTCACCACCGCCGCCGGCATCTGCGCCGTGCTGGATTTGCTGCGCGAAGGCTCCATCCCGCAGGCCGGCTTCATCCGGCAGGAGCAGGTGCCGCTGGACGCCTTCCTGAACAACCGCTTCGGCCGGCATTACAAGGGATGAGCTGGGCGTGTCTCCCTCTCCCCCCGGGGAGAGGGTCGGGGTGAGGGGGATGCGCGGCGTGGCTATCCCGAGAATCCTCACAGTGCAACCCCCTCACCCTAACCCTCTCCCCGGGGGGGAGAGGGGATGTTTCGCTCAGCTGGCGGGCTGATGATCAGCAGCGTGTCCTGCGGCTGGATGATGTAGCGGTTGCGTTCGGTGAAGGGGATGTCGCGGCCGTGGCTGTGGACCTGGACGACCATGCCGGCGGTGATCTCCGCCATGGTCAGGCCGACCTCGTCGGCTGCCGCCCGGCGCTCGCTCAGCACCATCTGCCCGCCGGCCGACATCAGGTCGCAGAGGAAGGGGGTGGCATAGCGCGTCTCCACCGCGTCGGCCATCAGGTACCCGCCGATCTTCGGCGGCGACACCACCAGATCGGCGCCGCTGAGGTTGGCGAGCTTGATGTTCTCCTCCTGCCTGATGTTCGCCACGATCTTGGTGGCGGCGGACAGGTGGCGCACGGTCAGGATCACCAGGATGGTGGTGTCGTCGCGCCCGGTGCTGACGATCACCGCCTTGGCCTTGCCGACGCAGGCGTTGGTCAGCGTCTCCTCGCTGGTGCCGTCGCCGAGAAGGCCGATGAAGCCGCATTCGGCCGCAAGCTGGATGCGGTCCTCCGAATCGTCGATGACGACGATGTGGTCGGCGGGATGGCCCTTCGAGACGGTCTCTTGCGCGGCGATGAACCCGCTGTGCCCGAAGCCGCACAGCACGATGTGGCCCTGCAGCTGCTTCTGAATGCGGCTCAACCGGAATTCCTCCACGATCCTCTGCACCACCAGCTCATAGGCGGTGCCGAGAAAGATGAACCAGATGAAGATGCGGATCGGCGTGACGGCGAAGGCGTCGATCAGGCGGGCGGAGTGGCTGACCGGAACGATGTCGCCATAGCCCACGGTGGTCACCGTGATCATGGCGAAGTAGAGGATGTCGGGGAAGCTGATATGGCCGTCGATCTGGTCCTTCAGCCCGTCGCGGTCGAACCAGAACACCGCGATGACCAGGACGATCAGGGCGGCGACGATGCCGACGCGCAGCAGCAGCGTCTTTTCCGCCGACAGGCCGGAGCGGACATGGAGAAGCCGCCCCTTCCTCAGGGATGGCTTGATCCGCCTTCTGTCCTGTATCCGCCGCTCCACCGTTTCCCGCATCCGCCGTCCGTTCGGGCCTGTCGCCGGCCCCGGTTGTCTCAACGCGCGAGACCGCGTTCCGGCCGCAAGGCTTGCGCTTTTAAAATTTGAACACCGCCTCCATCCCGGCGAAGTGGATGGTCTTGGCCGGGCCGCTGTCCTTCAGGAAGGAACCCGGCTGGAATGCTGAGTAGGAGATCAACCCCTCGAAGGAACGACCGGAGCTGTAGGACAGCACCAGCTCGCCCTGCGTGCCGACATAGCGTGCCTTCGACGCCGCGCCGGAGCGCAGCAGCCCGCCGGCCAGGTCGTATACGCCGTCGTCCAGGCTCTCGCGCCAATAGGCGATGGCGGAGGCGGACAGGCTGAACGCGTCGGACAACGCCAAATCCAGCGACGGGTGCAGGTTCATCAGGTTGTAGGGGCCGATGGGCGTCAGCTCGCCGAAATACTTGGCGCGCGGGAACAGGGGGTTGAAGGTCTCCAGCCGGCCGTCGCGCGGGTTGCTGTCGCCGCTGGCGATGTTGGCCTTCAGGCTGAGCCGCGGCTGAAGCGGCAGGGTTGTGAAGCGGTAGCCGCTGTCGGTGGCGAGTGACCAGGCGCGGATCGACCCGCTGCCGAAACGGCCGAACTGCCCCATCGCCTCCCAGTTCCAGTCCCAGCCGGCGGCCTTGCCGAAGCTGCGCAGGCCGACCGTGTGCCGCAGCTCGTTCGCCCTGCCGGACTCGAAGCCGGCGCTGCGGTTGCGGATGCCGATGTAATAGGCATCCAGCCCGGCACTGCCGCCCCGCCCCAGATCGAGCGGCCGGGTGGCATAGAGCCCCCAGGCGCTGCGCCGGGCGTCGCGGCCGTCGTCGAACAGCTCCGGCGTCGGCTGGATCGGCCGGCCGAAGAAGGCGTCGACCCGCCAGGGGCCGGCGGTGACGATGCCCTTCACCGCGTCGAAGGCGCGCGGGACGTTGGCGCCGTAGCGGATGGAGATCAGCCGTTCCGAACCATAGGCCAGCATCTGGCGGCCGACCCGCAGCGTGCCCTGGGCGTCGCCCAGCGGGACATTGACGTCGGCGAAGCCCTGCATCAGGTCGATGCGGTCGGAATCGGGCGGCGCCAGCGGGTCCAGCTTGCCCACCGCGTCGGCCATGATGAGCTGGCCGAACAGGCGCAGGCCCTGGCCGACGCGCAGGTCGGCGTAGGGCAGGGCGCGCCACAGCCCGTAGGCGTCGTTGCGCGGCTCGTCCTGGCCCCAGCTGCTGTTGCGGATCGCTTCGCCGCGCAGGCGCAGTTCCAGCCCGGTGGAGAGCGAGGCGAAGCCGTCTTCCGTGACCGGAATGGCCTTGAAGCGTTCCCAAGTGGCGCCGGACCGCGCCTCGGGCGATAGCAGGTAGCGGTAATCCTCGTCGAAGCGGGTGTTGGTCAGCGGCGGCGGATCTGCCGACTGGGCCGATTGGGCGGCGTTGGCCGGACCGATCCACAGCAAAAGGGCGACCGCCGCCGCGCGAAGGCGGGCCGACATGGGGCATCTCCGTGAGGGCGCTGGACTGCACCGATCCTACGGAGATGCCCGGTGGCGTGATTGCTCCATCCGAACCGCTTTTGCCGGTTCTGCGCACCCGCTTCGGGGGATCTACCCCCCTCTACCCCACCGCCGCCATCGGCATGCCGGCGTCGGCGCTGCGCTTGGTGCCGTAGCGGCGGATCATCGCGGCGCAGAACTCGGCGAACTCCTCCGCCACCTGGGGCGGGCTGGTGTGGTGGGGTTCGACGCCGCGGTGTTCGGGGGTGAAGCAGAAGGTGACGGTCACCTCGAAATCGGCCAGCGCCTCCATCTGACGGTCGAACCACTCCAGCGCGTTGGGACGGAAGCTGTCGGCCCAGGACAGGCCGGTGCGCAGGTGGCGGACGCCGAGCCGCTTCAGCCACGCCACCGCCTCGTCCAGCCGGTGGTCCTCGTAGTGGAACCACTGGCAGAGGCCCATCTGGCCGGCATAGGGGGCGAAGGCCTCCACCGCCGGCTTGGGCGTGCCGTCGGCCCGCAGCAGGCCCATGTGGAAATGGCGGTAGTAGGACGATCCCTCCGCCTCCTTGTGGCGGGTGGTGGCCTCCCAATGGCTGGGCAGGTCGTAGAGGCTGTACCAGTGGATGCGCGGCACCTTGCCGATCAGCAGTTCGGCGGTGCGCTTGACGCCCCAGGCCTGCACCTCCTCGGCGCCGAAGGAGGACACCCCGGCCTCGGTCACCCAGATCGGCTTGGACGTGACGGCGCGGATCTCGTCGATCTTGTTCGGCCATTCGTGGATCTGCCAGAGATTCCAGTCGAGCGGGAAGCCGTGGACCGCCACCACGTCGATCTCGTCCAGCGCGCCGCGCTCCTCCAACCGGCGGACGAAGGAGGGGTCGATGGGGGACATGCCGCCCAGCACGCGGGTGATGGTGGAATTCTCCGCCCGGATCGCCTGTCCGGCCAGGAGGGTCATGCGGGCGAACAGGTCCCATTCAGGGTCGAGGTTGGGATCCCAGTGCGACTTGTTGTTGGGCTCGTTCCAAATCTTGGCGGCTTCGATCATCCCTCGGTCCCTTTCGTCACGGCGTCTTTTTCAGGCTTTGCCGGATAAACCGCTCCGGCCCCGGTCGGGCGGTCGACCCGGCGGCAGACATAGACCTCGCGTTCCGGATGCTCGGCGATGGCGAAGCCGGCGCTGCGCAGCATCGCCTCGGCGCAGGCGGCGTTGGGGGCCCACCAATTGGTCCAGTCGCGGGCGTAGTCGTGTTCGATGAAATGCAGCTTCGGATAGCCGGGATCGTCGAAATGGTCCTGTTCGAAGAAGTCGTAGTCGGCGCGCACCGGCGCCACTTCGGCCGAGCCGCGCTGCATCGACTGGAAGATCATCAGATCCTTGGCGACATGGTCGTGGATCAGGTCGAGCGCCAGCAGCGGGTGGCGCAGGTGGTAGAGCACGCCCATGAACAGCACGACGTCGAAGCTTTCGCCAAGCGAGGCGACGTCGTAGACCGACATCCTGTGGAATTCGATGTCCTGGCCGGTCACTTCGGCGGCGAATTTCGCCTGGGCCAGATAGCGGTCGTCGAAGTCGATGGCGACCACCCGGTCGGCGCCGCGGCGCTTCATCTCGATGGAGTAGAAACCACCGTTGCAGCCGATGTCGAGAACGGTGCGGCCGGTCAGATCCTTCGGCACCGCATGCTCGAAGCGCTTCCACTTCACGTTCGGATAGTCGTGGAGGAAATGGTCGGGCGCCGTGCGCACGCCGTTGAGGTCGATGTTGTGGAACCAGTCGCCGAGTTCTGCCACCCGGTCGCGGATCTGGTCGGCCGTCAGGCTCGTCATGCCGCACCCTCGTTGATGCTGTGGACCTTCAGCCCCCAATCGCCGGCGATCAGCACGCTGCGGGAGGCCGGGCCGATCTCGAATCGTCCGTGGAAATCGAGCGGCAGGCCCATCGCATGGGCCAGCGCCGCCTTGATGACGTCGCCATGGCTGACCAGCGCCAGCGTGCCGCCGGGATGGGCGCGGCGCAGCCGGTCGAGCAATGCCGCGATCCGGGTCTGCGCCTCCGCCATCGACTCGCCTGGGGTTTCTCCCGGAGTGGGGCGGCCGTGGCTGCGCGCCCGGTTCCACAGGTCCCAGGCGGGGTCGCGGTGCAACTCCTCGAAGCGCTTGCCGCTCCAGGCGCCGAGGTCGAGTTCGTTCAGCGCCGGTTCGATGGTCAGAGGCAGGCCTTGCCGCTCCGCGATGGGGGTGGCGGTCTCGACCGCCCGCTCCAGCGGGCTGGACAGAACGGCGCTCAGGCGCCGCCCCGACAAGCCTTGCAACGCCAGCCGCTCGGCCAGCGCATCGGCCTCCGCCCGGCCCTGGGCGCTCAGCGTCACGCCGGCCATGCGGCCGCACAGGACCGACCCCAGCCGGTCATGCGAGCCGTGGCGCACCAGGATGAAGATGGTTTCCATGCCGACGCTCACATCAGGCGGGTCGGCTTGGTCCCAGGAGGTTCGCCGGCGATGAAACGCAGCGTGCGCTCCCGCGCCTCGTGGTCGGTGAACTGTTCGGGCGGCGACTTCATGAAATAGCTGGAGGGGCCGACCAGCGGGCCGGCGATGCCGCGGTCGAGCGCCAGCTTGGCGCAGCGCACCGCGTCGATGACGATGCCGGCGGAATTGGGGCTGTCCCAGACCTCCAGCTTCAACTCCACGTTCAGCGGCACGCCGCCGAAGGTCGTGCCTTCCAGCCGGATATGCGCCCATTTGCGGTCGGTCAGCCACGGCACATGGTCGCTGGGGCCGACATGGACGTCGTCGGGGTCGAGCGGAACGTCGAGCTGGCTGGTGACGGCCTGGGTCTTGGAGATCTTCTTCGATTCCAGGCGTTCGCGTTCCAGCATGTTCTTGAAGTCGGTGTTGCCGCCGAAATTCAGCTGATAGGTGCGGTCGAGCCGGACCCCGCGCTCGCGGAACAGGTTGGCGAGCATGCGGTGGACGATGGTGGCGCCGACTTGGCTCTTGATGTCGTCGCCGATGATCGGCAGCCCGCGTTCGGCGAAGCGCCGCGCCCAGACCGGGTTGGAGGCGATGAAGACCGGGATGCAGTTGACGAAGGCGCAGCCGGCCTCCAGCGCCTGTTCGGCGTAGAATTCGGTGGCCTGCTGCGATCCGACCGGCAGGTAAGAGACCAGGATATCGGTACCGCTGCGGCGTAGGCTTTCCGCAACGTTCACAACTGTTCGTTCCGACTCGGCGATGTCGCCGGCAAGATATTTGCCGATGCCGTCCAGCGTCGGGCCACGCTCCACCTGCACGCCGAAGTGCGGCGGCTTGGCAAACCGGAAGGTATTATTGGGAGGAGCGAAGATGGCCTCCCCGACGTCGGTTCCTACTTTCGACGCCGCAACATCGAAGGCGGCAGAAATTTCGATGTCCCCAACGTGATACCCACCGAGATCGACGGTCATAAGTCCCGGGGGTGGCTCATTGGCCTTAGCGCCGGCGTAATAGCATATCCCCTGCACAAAAGATGATGCACAATTTCCGACCCCAGCGATTGCTACCCGGAGCTTTTTCCCAGTCACCGAGATCTCCCATCCTTAAATGCACGTCGATTAACGGAACTCTTATATTTGTAGGCTTGAAATCGATTCATCGGAAGATCTGTCGTAAGGTACTTACCTTTTGGGCAAGGTGCGAAATTTTCCATAGCGGTGTTAAGGTCGACGGTGTAGCTATCGTAGCTGTTCCATTTGGTTGTGCTTTGACTCAGGAATAAAACCGCACAGGGTGCTCTGGGCAGCTTGCGGAGACGGGTGGGCAGTTCGCGGCTTCGAAAGGCCGCGACGGCGCTGCCGCATGTCTTCCGCAGGTCAACGTCAAAAATCTTCAAACTTCTCGGAGGGACTTGTGGGAGAGACCGTTCTCGTCACCGGAGGTGCCGGCTTCATCGGCCGCCACGTCGCCAAGGCCCTGCTCGCCCGTGGCGACCGCGTCCGGGTTCTGGACAGCCTGATCGAACAGGTGCATCCGACGCAGCAGCGTCCCGATGAACTGGATGCGGATGTGGAGTTGCTGGCCGGCGACGTGCGGGACGACGAGATGGTCGCCCGTGCGCTGGAGGGGGTCGATTCGGTGATCCACCTCGCGGCCGAGGTCGGCGTCGGCCAGAGCATGTATGCGGTCGACCGCTACACTTCGGTGAACGATTACGGCACCGCGGTGCTGTTCCAGCGCCTGATCGAGAAGCCGGTCCGCCGGGTCGTCGTCGCGTCGTCCATGAGCATCTATGGCGAGGGGCTTTACCGCACCGCCGACGGCACGCTGATGGAGGATGTCGTCCGCGGCCCCCGCAATCCCGATGGCAGCTGGGATCCGCTCGACCAGCAGGGGCGGCCGCTGGTGCCGGTGCGAACGCCGGAAAGCAAGCGTCCGGCGCTGAAGTCGGTCTATGCCATCGGCAAATATGTGCAGGAACGGCTGACCCTGACGCTGACCGCGCAATATGGGATGGAAGGCTCGGCGCTGCGGCTGTGGAATGCCTATGGGCCGGGACAGGCGCTGTCCAACCCCTACACCGGGGTGCTGGCGATCTTCGCCTCGCGCATCGCCAACGGCCAGCGCCCGATGATCTTCGAGGACGGCCAGCAGCGCCGCGACTTCGTCCATGTCCGCGACGTCGCCCGCGCCTTCCTGCTGGCGCTGGACAACCCGGCCGCCAACGGCGAGGTGTTCAACATCGGTTCCGGCGAGGAGCGCACGGTGGAGGAGGTGGCGCTGATGCAGGCCGCCTCGATGGGCCGGCCGGACCTGACGCCGGAGATCACCGGCAAGGCGCGGGCCGGCGACATCCGCCACAACATCCCCGACCTGACCAAGGCGCGCACCGTGCTCGGCTACGACCGCAAGGAGGACTTCGCCGAGGGTCTGGCCGAGCTGGCGGAGTGGGTCGCCCGGCAGGAGGCGCAGGACCGCGTCGCCGACGCCCGCCGCGAACTGGAAGAGCGGGGTCTGGTGGCATGAGCACGACCAAGAACCCGGTTCTGATCACCGGCGGCGCCGGCTTCATCGGCTCGAATCTTGCCGACCGGCTGGCGTCGGACGGGCATGACGTGCTGATCTTCGACGCGCTGCGCCGTCCGGGGGTGGAGCGGAACCTGCGCTGGCTGCAGGCCCGTCATCCGTCGCGCATCAGCGCCGTCACCGCCGATTTGCGGGACGAACGGGCGCTGGCCGAAGCGGCCAGGGATGCCAAGGCGGTGTTCCATCTGGCCGCCCAGGTCGCGGTGACCACCAGCATGGTCGACCCGGTCGAGGATTTCGAGGTGAACATCCGCGGCACGCTGGCCCTGCTGGAGGCGGTACGCCGCCGGGGCCGGCGGACGCCGGTGATCTTCGCCAGCACCAACAAGGTCTATGGCGACCTCGCCGACGTGCCGCTGGAACTGGTGGACGACGCCTATGCGCCGGTGGACCCGGCCATCCGCGCTCAGGGCGTATCGGAGGCGCGGCCGCTCGACTTCCACACCCCCTATGGCTGTTCGAAAGGGGCGGCGGACCAGTATGTGCTGGATTACGCCCGCAGCTTCGACCTGCCGACGGCAGTCTTGCGGATGAGCTGCATCTATGGCCCGCGCCAGATGGGGACGGAGGATCAGGGCTGGGTCGCCCATTTCCTGATCCGTGCGCTGAACGGCGAACCGATCACAATCTACGGCGACGGCCGGCAGGTGCGCGACGTGCTGTTCGTTGCCGACACGGTGCAGGCCTACGTCTCCGCCTGGGAGCGGATCGAGCAGGTGAAGGGCCGGGCCTTCAATCTCGGCGGCGGGGCGGCGAACGCCATCAGCCTGCGCCAGCTGGTCGCCCACATCGAGCATCTGATCGGCCGCAAGGTGGAGGTGAGCTACGGCGACTGGCGGGCCGGCGACCAGCGCTACTACGTGTCGGATACCCGTGCGGCACGCCAGACCTTGGGTCTGGCCGAGCCGACCGGCTGGAAGCGCGGCGTGGCCCTGCTGGCCGACTGGCTGCGGGCGGAAAAGGGCGGCCTGCCGGAAGCCGCCGAAACGCCTTCGGTGGAGGCGGCCTGATGAGGGTTGCGCTGGTCAATCCGGCCTGGAGCTTCGACCACAGCATCTATTTCGGATGCCGCGAAGCGCATCTGCCGCTGGAGCTGGGATACAGCAAAGCGCTGCTGGAGCGGGCCGGGCATGAGGTGCTGCTGCTCGACGGCGGACTGGCAGGCCTGTCGAACGTGGAGATGGCGGAGCGGGTCGCCGCCTTCGCGGCCGGAATGACCGTGCTGACCACGGCGCCGACCTATCTGTTCTGGCGCTGCGCCCAGCCGGAATTGCGGGTGCCGAAGGAGTTTCTGGCGGCGCTGGACGGCCGGGGCGGGCATACCGTCGCGGTCGGGCCGCATGGCTCCACCACCCCGGCGCCGACCCTGGGCAAGCTCGGCGTCGATCTGGTGGTGCGCGGCGAGTGCGAGGAGATCGTCGCTGAACTGGCTGGCAAGCTGGCGGATGATGGGGCGCTGGACGAGGTGCCGGCGCTGGCCTTCCACCGGGACGGCGATCTGGTGGTGACGGGTCCGCCGCATGCCGCCCGCTTCACCGACCTGCCGGCGCTGTCCTGGCCGGCGGAGTGGCTGCAGCGCCATCCGCACCACCACCACCGCTACGGCACCGAGCCGGTCGGGCCGGGGGCGGAGGTCGAGGCCTCGCGCGGCTGCCCCTACAACTGCAGCTTCTGCGCCAAGATCGATTTCCGCGACCAGTACCGACGGCGCGACACCGCCGTCATCCTGGAGGAGATCGACGGGCTGATCGCCGCCGGCGTGCGCTATGTCTATTTCATCGACGAGATCTTCCTGCCCCGGCGCGACCTGCTGGAAGCGCTGGTGGAGCGGCCGGTCGAGTTCGGCGTGCAGACCCGCATCGATCTGTGGAAGCCGGAGATGCTCGACCTGCTGGGCGCGGCCGGCTGCGTGTCGATCGAAGCCGGGGTGGAAAGCCTGACCGAGGAGGGCCGCGCCTCGCTCGACAAGAAATGCCGGATGAGTACCGACGATCTGGCCGACCGGCTGATCCATGCCCGGCGCAGCGTGCCCTTCGTCCAGGCCAACCTGATCGCCGTGGCTGGCGACGATGCCGGGATGGTCAAGGCTTGGCGCGAAAAGCTGCTGGCCGCCGGGGTGTGGGCCAACGACCCGGTGCCGCTCTATCCCTATCCGGCCTCGCCCGATTACCGCCGCCTATGGGGCGAGCCGGACGACCGTGCCTGGGAGCGGGCGCACGAGCATTATCTCGGCCAGTTCGAACGGCTGAGCGATATCCAGGAGGACGAGCCCTTGCCGCTGACGGAGCTGGAGGCGGCATGCTCCTGCCGCTGACGGGTGCCCAAAAGAAGCCAGTGCCTGCAGAACCGCCTTATGTGCTGATGACGGCCGACAGCGTCGGCGGGGTGTGGACCTATGCGCTGGATCTGGCCCGCGAACTGGCGGGGCAGGGGACGCGGGTGACGCTGGCGGTGCTGGGGCCGTCGCCCCACCCCGATCAGAGCGCCGCCGCCGCGGCGGTGGACGGGCTGGAGCTGATCGACACCGGTCAGGCGCTCGACTGGACCGCGCCCGACGAGGCGGCGGTTCGCCGCACGGCGGAGGCGCTGGGCGATCTGGCCGCAAGGCTCGGCCCGGACGTCGTCCATCTGAACAGCCCGGCCCTTGCCGCCGACGCCGGCTTCACCATGCCGGTCGTCGGCGTCTGCCATTCCTGCATGGCGAGCTGGTGGACGGCGGTGCGCGGCGGCGACATGCCGGAGGATTTCCGCTGGCGGACGGAGCTGCTGCGCCGCGGCTACCAGGCCTGCGACGTGCTGGTGGCGCCCAGCGCCGCCTTCGCCGAGGTGACCGCGATGCTCTATGCGGTAGCGCCGCCGGTGGTGGTGCGCAATGGCCGCTATGCCCGCGAAGCGGGAGGGCGCCGTGCCGTGCCGGCGCGGGAGCGGTTCGTCTTCACCGCCGGCCGGCTGTGGGATTCGGGCAAGAACGTCGAACTGCTGGATGCGGCGGCGAAGCTGCTGGAGGTGCCGGTCTTCGCCGCCGGGCCGCTGGAAAGCCCGACCGGGCACCGGGTGGCGCTGTCCCATGCCCGGGCGCTGGGACGGCTGGACGGCGCCTCGGTCGCCGGATGGATGGAGCGGGCGCCGGTCTTCGCCTCGCTGCCGCTCTACGAGCCGTTCGGGCTGACGGTGCTGGAGGCGGCGCAGGCCGGCTGCGCGCTGGTGCTGTCGGACATCGCCAGTTTCCGCGAGCTGTGGGACGGCGCCGCCCTCTTCGCCGATCCGGGCGATGCCGCGGCGCTGGCCGCGACCCTGTGCCGGCTGCTCGACGACCCGCTGGAGGCGCGGCGGCTGGGCACCGCCGCCCGCCGCCGTTCCGCCCTCTATGACATGGACCGGCTCACTGCCGGGATGCTCGACGTCTACCAGTCGGTGACGCAGCCGGCGCGTTCGGAGGTGATCGCGTGAGGATCGTCTATTTCACCCATTCGCTGGCTTCCTGCTGGAACCACGGCAACGCCCATTTCCTGCGCGGGGTGCTGCGCGACCTGATCGCCCGCGGCCACGACGTGCGGGTGCTGGAACCGGAAGGGGCCTGGAGCCTGGAGAACCTGCTGGCCGACCATGGCGACGCCGGGCTGGACGCCTATCGCAGCGCCTACCCGGAGCTGTCGTCGCGGGTGGTGCCCAAGGGCTTTGATGTGGAAGCTGCCTGCGACGGGGCCGATCTGGTGATCGTCCATGAATGGAACGACCCGGCGCTGGTCGCGGCGGTGGGGGAGGCGCGCCGGCGTGGCGGGCGCTTCACCTTGCTGTTCCATGACACCCATCACCGCGCGGTCAGCGAGCCCGAGGCGATCAATGCCTTCGACCTGTCCGGCTATGACGGGGTGCTGGCCTTCGGCGAGGCGCTGGCGGCAGTCTATCGTCGTTGGGGCTGGGAAGGCCGCGTCTTCGTCTGGCACGAGGCCGCCGACACCCGGCTGTTCCGTCCGCCGGCGGAAGAAGGGCCACGCGCTGGTGCGGTGTGGATCGGCAATTGGGGCGACGGCGAGCGGACGGAGGAGCTGGAACGCTTCCTCTTCGCCCCTGCCAGGGATGCCGGTCTGCCGCTGGAGATCTACGGCGTGCGTTATCCGGCCGACGCGCTGGCGATGTTGAAGCGCTACGGCATCGCCTACCGGGGCTGGCTGCCGAACGCGCGGGCGCCGGAGCTCTTCGCCCGCCACCGCGTTACCGTCCATGTGCCGCGCCGCTTCTACGTCGACCTGCTGCCGGGCATCCCGACCATCCGCGTCTTCGAGGCGCTGGCCTGCGGAATCCCGTTGGTCAGCGCGCCGTGGAGCGATGCGGAAGGGCTGTTCCGGACCGGCCGCGACTTCCTGTTCGCCCGCAACGGCGCGGAGATGGCCCACCATCTGCGCGCCGTCGACCGGGACGAGGGGCTGCGTGCCGAACTGGTCCGCAACGGGCTGGAGACGATCCGCGCCCGCCACACCTGCGCCCACCGCGTGACCGAGCTGCTGTCCATCGTCGGCAGCCTGCGCGGCGATGAAAAAGAACCGGCCCTCGAGGAGTCCGCCCGATGAAGATGGCCTTTTACGGGTCCAGCCTGCTGTCCTCCTACTGGAACGGCGCCGCCACCTATTACCGCGGCATGCTGAGCGAGCTGGCCAGGCATGGCTGGGACATCACCTTCTACGAGCCGGATGCCTTCGACCGCCAGAAGCACCGCGACATCGAACCGCCGGACTATGCCAAGGTCGTCGTCTATGACGCGACGCCCGAGGCCTGCCGCGCGGTGATCGCCGAGGCGGTCAAGGCCGACGTGGTGGTGAAGGCCAACGGCGTCGGCGTCTTCGACGACGAGCTGCTGGACGGCGTGATGGACGCCGCCGACCCGCGGGCGCTGCGCCTCTATTGGGATGTCGACGCCCCGGCGACGCTGGCGGAGTTGCGGCAGGCGCCCGACCATGTGCTGCGCCGTCGCCTGCCGGAGCTGGACTTCGTGCTGACCTATGGCGGCGGGCCGCCGGTGGTCTCGGCCTACGAGGCGATGGGGGCGCCGGTCTGCCGGCCGGTCTACAATGCCCTGGATCCGTCCACCCACCATCCGGTGCCGCCGCAGGAGCGCTTCAAGGCCGACCTGAACTTCCTCGGCAACCGGCTGCCCGACCGCGAGGCGCGGGTCGAGCGCTTCTTCCTGGAGCCGGCGGCGCGCAACCCGCAGGCGCGCTACATCATCGGCGGCAGCGGCTGGGAGACCAAGGGCCTGCCGGGCAACGTCAGCCACATCGGCCATGTCGGCACCGCCGACCACAACGCCTTCAACACCTCGGCCAAGGCGGTGCTGAACATCGCCCGCGACAGCATGGCGGAGGTCGGCTTCTCCCCCGCCACCCGCGTGTTCGAGGCGGCCGGCGCCGGAGCCTGCCTGATCACCGACGCCTGGGAGGGGGTCGAGCTGTTCCTGGCCCCCGACGAGGAGGTGCTGGTCGCCCGCGACGGGCAGGACGTGACCGAGCATCTGCGCACGCTGACCCCGGACCGCGCCCGTGCCATCGGCGAGGCGGCGCGCCGCCGCATCCTGGCCGGCCACACCTATGCCCGCCGGGCGGTCGAGGTGGACCGGCTGTTGCGCGGCGCCTTGGCCGCCCGCCGGGAACGGAGCGCGGCATGAAGCTGGTCGTCCTGGGGCTCAGCCTGTCCTCCTCCTGGGGCAACGGGCATGCCACCACCTTCCGGGCGCTGCTGAAGTCCTTCGCGGCGCGCGGGCATGAGATCCTGTTCCTGGAACGGGACGTTCCCTGGTACGCGAACCACCGCGACCTGCCGAACCCGGGCTGGTGCGAGCTGGCCTTCTACAGCGACCTGGAGGATCTGAAGCGCTTCACCGCCGATGTCGCCGGGGCGGATGCGGTGCTGGTCGGCTCCTATGTGCCGGAGGGGGTCGCGGTCGGGCGCTGGGCGCAGGAGACGGCGCGGGGCGTCGTCGCCTTCTACGACATCGACACGCCGGTGACGCTGGCGAAGCTGGAGCGCGGCGATTACGAGTATCTGGCGCCGGAGGTCATCCCCGGCTACGACGTGTATTTCTCCTTCACCGGCGGGCCGACGCTCGACCGGCTGATGGAGCAATACGGCTCGCCGGCGGCCCGCGCGCTCTACTGCTCGGTGGATGCGGAGGCCTATGCGCCGTTGCCGGTGCCCAAGCGCTGGGACCTCAGCTATCTCGGCACCTACAGCATCGACCGCCAGCCGACCTTGGACCGGCTGCTGCTGGAGCCGGCACGCCGCACGCCGGAGCTGCGCTTCGTCGTCGCCGGGCCGCAATACCCGGACGACATCGCTTGGCCGGCGAATGTCGAGCGGCTGCACCATGTGCCGCCGGCCGACCACCCGGCCTTCTATGCGGCGAGCCGCTTCACCCTGAACGTGACGCGCGAGGACATGATCCGCGCCGGCTACAGCCCCAGCGTCCGCCTGTTCGAGGCGGCGGCCTGCGCCACCCCGATCATCTCCGACATCTGGGACGGCATCGACACGCTGCTGGAGCCGGGTCGCGAGATCATCCTGGCGGAAAGCGCCGACGAGGTGCTGCAGGTGCTGAAGCGCCCGGCGGCGGAGGGCGAGATCGGCGAGCAGGCGCGGCGGCGGATCCTGGCGGCGCATACCGCGGCGCACCGGGCCGAGACGCTGGAGCGCGAACTGGGCGCGGCGATGGAGCGGAGGCTTGCCCCCACCCCAACCCTCCCCCGCTCTTAGCGGACCTACGGTCCGCCTGCCGCGTCAGCACAAAGCGAAGCTTTGTGCGAGAGCTGGGCGGGGGAGGGGGCAGGCGCTTGAACGGGAGAGTGGCGGCAGTCCCTCCCCCGCCCAGCGGGGGAGGTTAGGTGGGGGGCTAACTTCCCTCCACCCCGCAACTTACTTGCTGTAGTCGTAGAAGCCGCGGCCGGTCTTGCGGCCGAGATAGCCGGCGTCGACCATCTCCTTCAGCAGCGGGGCCGGGCGGTACTTCGGATCGTTGAAGCCTTCATAGAAGACCTCCATCACCGACAGCATGGTGTCGAGACCGATCAGGTCGGCCAGCGCGAGCGGGCCGATCGGGTGGTTGCAGCCCGCCTTCATGCCGGCGTCGATGTCCTCGGCGGTGGCGATGCCTTCCTGCAGAGCGAAGATCGCCTCGTTGATCATCGGGCAGAGGATGCGGTTGACGGCGAAGCCGGGGCTGTTCTTGGCGGTGATCGGCGACTTACCGACGCGCTTGGCGAAGGCCATCGCCTTGGCATGGGTGTCGTCGCTGGTCTGGATGCCGCGGATGATCTCCAACAGCGCCATCAGCGGCACCGGGTTGAAGAAATGCAGGCCGATGAAACGGTCCGGACGGTCGGTGGCCGTCGCCAGCTTGGTGATGGAGATCGACGAGGTGTTGGTGGCGACCAGCGCCTCCGGCTTCAGGATCGCGCAGAGATCCTTCAGGATCTTGACCTTCAGATCCTCGTTCTCGGTCGCGGCCTCGATCACCAGATCGCAGGCGGCCAGCTTCGACTTGTCGGTGGTGGCGGTGATGCGCGCGACGGCGGCCTCGCGGTTGGCGGCGGTCATCTTCTCCTTCTTGACCAGGCGGTCCAGGCTGCCGCCGACGGTCGACAGGCCGCGCTGCACCGCGTCCTCGGAGATGTCGGTCATCACCACCGTCAGGCCGGCGACGGCGCAGACCTGGGCGATGCCGTTGCCCATCTGTCCGGCGCCGATGACGCCGATCGTTTCGATCCCCATGCTCTCGGCCATTGTTTCTCGTCCCTATTGGTTGGCTGGTGACTGGTTGGTCGGTGCGTTGGTTCGCAGGTGCAGCATCTTCTACACGGATTTTCGTTGCGCTGCGATGGCTTGTCGTATGCGGCAGGGAGGGCTTTCGCATGGCGCGTCGTCCTGCCGCAGGCCAGCCATCGGCGGAAATCCGCCGATGGCCATGGACGGTCTGGCGGAAATCCGCCGACGCCGCGGGCCACGCGACAGGCTGGATCCAGGGTTTTCAATTGTTTGCGCGGCGAACTGATTATGGCACGCCCCTTGCTCTTCCCAAGCCAACCGCGGCAACGGGCCGCGGACCAAGCCCCAGGGAGAGAAGAGATGCTCCGGAAAAGCCTGCTCGCCGCCACCGCCTTCGCCGCCGCGGCACTCGCCGCCCAGGCCGCCTCGGCCGCCGATCTGGTCCGACTCGGCAATCTGAAATTCGCCCATTACGGCGCGGTCTCCTACATGAAGGAGATCGCCGGCAAATACGACCTGAAGATCGAGGAACGGGTCTTCCCCAAGGGCATCGACATCCTGCCGGCCATCGTGGCGGGTGAGATCGACGTCGCCGCCAGCGCGGTGGACGCCGCCATCGCCGGCCGCGCGTCGGGCGTGCCGATCTATGCGGTGGCCGGCTTCGCCAAGGGTGGCGCCCGCATCGTCGCCAAGCCCAATGCCGGCATCAAGAGCATCGCCGACCTGAAGGGCAAGAAGGTCGCCACCCCGCGCGGCGGCGCGCAGGAGCTGATCCTGCTGGCCGAACTGGCCAAGCATGGGCTGAGCTGGTCCGATCGTTCGGGCAAGGACGTGCAGATCGTCTACATGGCCTACGCCGACATGAATCAGGCCCTGCTGGCCGGCAGCATCGACGCGATGTCGCAGTCCGAGCCGCAGTCGAGCCAGGCGATCAACAAGGGCTTCGGCGTCGAGGTGATCAAGCCCTACGACACCGAGCTGGGCGAGCCGGTGCGGTCGCTGGTCATCACCGAGGATTTCTACAACAAGAAGCATGACGTGGCCGAACGGCTGATCCGCTGCTTCGTCGAGGCGACGGCGACCTTCATCGCCAATCCCGATCTGGCCGAGAAATACGTCCGCGAGCAGATGTTCAAGGGCCAGATCAGCAGCCAGGACTTCCGGGATGCGATCGGCAACTCGCCCTACAGCTACGACATCTCGATCCATCATGTGCAGGTGACGACCGACATGATGCAGAAGTTCGGCGTCGGCCGCATGGAGACCCCGCCGAAGGCCGCCGACTGGGTGAAGCTGGATCTGCTGGAGAAGGCGAAGGCCACCAAGGCCGCCGCAAGCGATGCCGGGGCCGGTGCCGGCACCGTGAAGGCGAACTGAGCCCCACCCAGCGGAAGGAGGACGCCCGATGTCCCAAGCCAATCCCCGTTTCTCGCCCGCCGCTTTGCTGCGCGGCGCCCTGGTGCCGGTCCTGGCCGTCGTTCTGTGGCAGATCCTGTCGACGTCCGGCCTGATCAACCCGGTGGTCCTGCCGTCGCCCGTCGCGGTGGTGGAGCGCTGGTGGGCCTATCTGCTGCCGACCGAGCCCTATGATCCGGCGCAGTCGAGCTGGATCCTGTGGGCGCTGTCGGGCGAAATGCTGTTCGACGCTTGGTCCAGCCTGTACCGCGTGGTGCTGGGCTTCGCCGTCGGCGCCGGGCTGGCGCTTCCGCTGGGTCTCGCCATGGGCGGAAACCCGCGCATCTACGCGCTGTTCGACCCGCTGATGCAGGTGCTGCGGCCGATCCCGCCCATCGCCTACATCCCGCTGGCGATCCTGTGGTTCGGGTTGGGCAACCCGCCGGCCGTCTTCCTGATCGCCATCGGCGCCTTCTTCCCGGTGCTGATGAACACCATCGCCGGGGTGCGCCATGTCGACGGCATCTATCTGCGCGCCGCCCGCAACCTGGGTGCCGGCAAGCTGACCATGTTCCTGCGCGTCATCCTGCCGGCCGCCACCCCCTACATCCTGGCCGGCGCCCGGATCGGCATCGGCACCGCCTTCATCGTCGTGATCGTGTCGGAGATGATCGCCGTCAATTCCGGCCTCGGCTTCCGCATCCTGGAGGCGCGCGAGTTCATGTGGTCCGACAAGATTATCGCCGGGATGTTCACCATCGGCCTGCTCGGCCTCGCCATCGACATCGGCATGAACCGCCTGAACAACCACCTGCTGCGCTGGCACCGCGGGCTCGAGAACTGAGCACCAAAAGATTGACAGGGAGGGGATGGAGATGACGCCCATGCTGAAGACCGTTGCCGACGCCACGCCCGCCGCCGACGCGGCCCCCGTGCAGATCCGCATCCGCGGGGTGGAGAAGACCTTCGCCGTCGGGTCGCAGAAGATCGTCGCCCTGCAGGACATCGACCTCGACATCCGCAAGGGCGAGTTCGTCTGCCTGCTGGGGCCGTCGGGCTGCGGCAAGTCCACGCTGCTGAACGCGGTGGCCGGGTTCCAGCCGCCGACGAAGGGCACCGTCGCCGTCGACGGCCGCACCATCACCGAACCCGGCCCCGACCGCGGCATGGTGTTCCAGGAATATGCCCTGTTCCCCTGGATGACGGTGGCCCAGAACGTCGCCTTCGGCCTGGAGATCAAGGGGATGTCCAAGGCCGACATCGCCGCGCGGGTCGAGTGGCTGCTGCAGAAGCTGCATCTGCAGGATTTCCGCAACCGCTTCCCGAAGGATCTGTCCGGTGGCATGCGCCAGCGCGTCGCCATCGCCCGCGTGCTGGCGCTCGACAGCCCGATCCTGCTGATGGACGAGCCGTTCGGCGCGCTCGACGCCCTGACCCGCCGCACCCTTCAGGACGAGCTGCTGCGCATCTGGGAGGAGGTCGGCAAGACCATCCTGTTCGTTACCCACTCCATCGAGGAGAGCATCTATCTGGCCGACCGCATCGTCGTGATGACTTACCGGCCGGGCACCATCAAGCGCGACGTCGTCGTCGACATGCCCCGTCCGCGCGACGGCTCAGCCCCGGAGTTCAACCGCCTGAAGCGCGAGCTGTCGCAGATGGTGATGGAGGAGCAGCAGCGCTTCAGCCAGGACGAGATCCGGTCGGTCACCGCGGACTAACGAAGGGCTTGGGCGAACGGGAAGGGGCGCCCCGCCGTGGGCGCCCCTTCACGCATCAAAGCTTCGCCGCCTCCTCGCCCATGCGCTGGCGCAGCCAGCCATGGGAGGGGGAGCCGGTGTTGCGACGGTGCCAGATCATCGACACCTCGTAGTCGCCGATGTCGAAGGGAAGCGGGCTGGTGGCGAGGCCGAGCGCATCGGCGCAGAGCCGGGCCAGACGGGCGGGCAGCGAGGTCAGCATCGGCGCCCGCATCAGGATCATCGGGATCGCCAGGAACTGGGTGGTGGAGGCGGCGACGTGCCGGCTCGTGCCGAGCGCCGCCAGCTCGTCGTCGATGAAGCTGGTCAGTCCGCCGCGCAGCGACGGCATCACATGCGGATAGCGGGTGTAATCTTCGAGCCCGATCGGCGGGGTGACCGCGACGAGGTCGGGGTTGAACAGGCAGACATGGGTTTCCCGGTAGAGAACCTGCCGGTCGTGCCAGCGCCGCAGCTCCGGCAGATAGCCGATGGCGAGGTCCAGCGTGCCGTCGTCGAGCGCGTTCAGCATGGCGTCGGGGTCGAGGTTGAGCAGCGAGACCGAGACGCGCAGGTCACCCTCCGCCGCGTCGCGCAGGATGCCGGTCAGCAGCACCGCCTGCATCGAATCGGGGGTGGAGATGGTGAAGTTCCGCTCCTCCCGCTGGGGGTCGAAATCCTCCTCCGCCGACAGGGCGCGGGCGGCGCCGACCAGCAGGTCGCGCAAGGGTTCGGCCAAGCGCTGGGCGCGCGGCGTCGGCTCCATCCGGTTGCCGGTGCGCACGAACAGCGGGTCGCCGACCAGGGTGCGCAGCCGGCCCAGCGCATGGCTGACCGCCGACTGGCTGACCCCCAGCGCGTCGGCGGCGCGGGAGACGTTGCGGGTTTCCAGCAGCGCGTCGAACACCTTGATCAAGTTGAGGTCGAGCGCCGGATTATGAATTGCCTTCATGGCGATATGAACCAAAGTAGCCTAGTTCATTGTGCACTGGACGGTGTATTCTGTCGAGCTAGAGCTGTTCCGGCAGCCGACAATCAAAAAAACAAATCCGTAGTTCCAATTCGTAGCCAAGGCCCGCGACCGGGCAGCGGACCTGTCGTCGTCATCGAGGACCGGCGGTTCCGTTCAGGGAGAAAGAGGCAAGAGCCATGGTTCGCATCAACGTCAACGGCGAGGAGCGTCAGGTCGACGTTCCCGAGGACATGCCGCTCCTGTGGGTTCTGCGGGACGAGCTGAACATGACCGGCACCAAGTTCGGCTGCGGCATCGCCCAGTGCGGCGCCTGCACCGTCCATGTCGACGGCACGCCGACCCGCGCCTGCCAGACCCCGGTCGGCATGCTGACGCCCGACAGCAAGGTCACCACCATCGAAGGCGTGAAGGGCAAGGCCGCCCAGGCCGTCCAGGCGGCGTGGCAGAAGCTGGACGTCGTCCAGTGCGGCTATTGCCAGTCGGGCCAGATCATGAGCGCCATCGCGCTGCTGACCGACAACCAGACCCCGACCGACCAGGACATCGACGCGGCGATGGACGGCAATGTCTGCCGCTGCGCCACCTATGTCCGCATCCGCGCGGCGATCAAGGATGCCGCACAGACGATGAGGGCCTGATCCATGCTGCATCATCTGATCCGCCAAGCCGCCCAGAATGGGTTCGGCGACGGGATGTCGCTCGCGCCGCTGTCCGCCCCCTCGCGCCGCGGCTTCCTGAAGGCCATCGGCGCCGGTGCCGGCGCGCTGGTGATCGGCGCGCATCTGCCGATGCCGGCGCTGGCCGCCGAAGCGGCACCCAAGATCATCGGCCCGGCCGATCCGCGTCCGCACGCCTTCGTCATCGTGGCGCCGGACAACACGGTCACCGTGCTGGCCAAGCATCTCGACAAGGGCCAGGGCATCGTCACCGGCCTCGCCACCATCGTGGCCGAGGAACTGGACGCCGACTGGGCCCAGGTGCGCGGCGCCTTCGCCCCGGCCGACCAGAAGCTCTACGCCAACCACTTCTTCGGCATGCAGGGCACCGGCGGCTCCACCGCCGTCGCCAACAGCTGGGACGAGCTGCGCATGGCCGGCGCCGCCGCCCGCGCCATGCTGGTCGCCGCAGCCTCCGCCCGCTGGAGCGTGCCGGCCGGCGAAGTGACGGTGGCGAAGGGCGTGGTCCGCCATGCCGCCAGCAACCGCAGCGCCACCTTCGGCGAGCTGGCGGAGGAGGCGGCGAAGCTGCCGGTGCCGCAGCAGGTCAAGCTGAAGGACCCGAAGGACTATGTGCTGATCGGCAAGGCCGACCTGCACCGGCTCGACCACGTCAGCAAGACCAACGGCACCGCCATCTTCTCGATGGACATCCGCCGCCCGGGTCAGGTGACGGCGGTGCTGGCCCGCAGCCCGCGTTTCGGCGGCACAGTCAAGAGCGTCGACGATGCCGCCGCCCGCAAGGTGCCGGGCGTCATCGAGGTGGTGAGCCTGCTGGTCGGCGTCGCGGTGATCGCCAGGAACACCTGGGCCGCCATCAAGGGCCGCGAGGCGCTGACGGTCACCTGGGACGATGCCAAGGCCGAGACCCGCGGCACCGACGCCATGCTGGCCGACTACCGCAAGGCGGCGGAGAAGCCGGGGTCGGTCGCGGCGAACAAGGGCGACGCCGACAAGGCCATCGCCGACGCCAAGGCCAAGGGCGGCCATGCGGTGGACGGCGAGTTCGTCTTCCCCTACCTCGCCCATGCGCCGATGGAGCCGCTGAACGCCGTGGTGGCGCTGAACCCGGAAGGTGGCTGCACCATCTGGGCCGGCTCGCAGTTCCAGACGGTCGAGCAGATGGTCGCCGCCCACATCCTGGGCTGCAAGCCGGAGCAGGTGAAGATCGACACCCAATGGGCCGGCGGCAGCTTCGGCCGGCGCGCCACCACCAACGCCGACTACATCGCCGAGGCGGTGATGATCGCCAAGGCCTATCCCAAGGCCCCGGTGCATCTGGTCTGGACGCGCGAGGACGACATCAAGGGCGGCCGCTACCGCCCGCTGTTCCTGCACAAGATCACCGCGGCGGTCGACGCCAAGGGCGAGCTGGTCGGCTGGAAGCAGCGCATCGTCGGCCAGAGCTTCATGGCCGGCACGCCGTTCGAGGCAGTGATGGTCAAGGACGGCGTCGATGCGACGATGGTCGAGGGCGCGTCGGATATGGCCTATCCGGTGGCGAACCTCGCGGTCGACGCCCACACCCTCGCCTCGCCGGTCACCACCCTGTGGTGGCGCTCGGTCGGGCACACCCACACCGCCTATGCCAAGGAGGTGATGATCGACCGCCTCGCCAAGGCGGCCGGCAAGGACCCGGTGGCCTTCCGCATGGGCATGCTGAAGGACCATCCGCGTCTGGCCGGCGTGCTGAAGCTGGCGGCGGAGAAGGCCGGCTGGGGCCAGCCCTTGCCGCAGGGCAAGGGCCGCGGCGTCGCCGTGCATGAGAGCTTCAACACCTATGTCGCCCATGTCGCCGACGTGACGGTCGACGCCAAGGGGCAGATCAAGGTGGACCGGGTGGTGGTCGCCGTCGACTGCGGCGAGGTCGTCAACCCCGACATCGTCAAGGCGCAGATGGAGGGCGGCGCCGGCTGGGGCATCGGCCATGCGCTGCGCGGCGAGATCACCATGACCGACGGCGTCGTCGACCAAGCCAACTTCGACAGCTATCTGCCGCTGCGGATGTCGGACATGCCGGTGGTGGAGGTCCACATCGTGCCGTCGCACGAACGGCCGACCGGCGCCGGCGAACCGGGAGTCCCGACCGTGGCGCCGGCGGTGGCGAATGCCGTCTTCTCGGTGACCGGCCAGCCGCTGCAGACGCTGCCCTTCAGCCGCGGCGGCATCGTCAGCTAAGCGGGGTCAGCCAGCGGGGCGGTCAGGGCGAGCCCTTTTGCGCGGGTGCGACGATCCCCGCCGTCCGCGTGGCGGCGGGGATCGCCGCCAGCGGGCGACCGGGCCAGCCCTGGTCCACCAGCAGCCTCACCGCGGGATCCACCCGCGACGCACCGGCGGGGGCAAGAGTCTCTGCCGGCTCTTTTTTGCGCGGCGCATCCAGGTGCAGAAGCCGGGCGACTCGCCAGGACCGGACGGCCGGAAGGGACGGTGCGGGGAACTGCGGTCCCCAAAGATCGGCTGCTGCGGTCGTGGTTGCCGTCGTCCGCGTCAGCACCGTGAGACGGCAGGCGGCGTACAGCACCCCGGCCAGCAGCAGGACGGCCGATGCCAACACCATCCAATGGCAGCGGCGCAGCCGCCGGGCAACAGGATCGGTCTTCGGCGCGGGTGGTCGATCGTTTTGGATGATGTTGCGGTCCGTGGCGGTCATGCGGCGCACAGCATGGCTCAAGCCGGTCCCGGCATCCCGGCCTTTCCCGGCGAACCGCCGGGGCAGCGGGGTTGCCCCCCGCGTTCCGCCGGGACCGGCCGGGATTCCCCGTCCGGACGGTTATCTCTACCGCCTCCCCAGGAATTGCAGGGCGGCTGCTTCAACGCTCCGCCGATCTCCCGCCGGGCCGCCGCCGCTCGATCTCCGCCCGCACCGTGCGGAACCAGTGCAGCTTTTCCTCGAAGGGCAGGCGGGCGAGGCCGCTCGGCGAGGGCACCACCACGTCGGCGACGCCGTCGAACAGGCTGCGCTGCTGAAGGCCCCAGGGAGCGTCGGGCAGGCCGGTCGCCGCCAGATAGACGCCCTTGCCGGTATAGGCCAGTACCCGCGGCCGGACGAAACCGACGATCCGCGCCAACCGCGGCACGCCGCCGCGCAGTTCGGCCCGCGACAGCTCGGCGGCGCTGGCGGTGGCGCGGGCGACGAGGTTGGTGGAGCCGAGTCCGATGGCCGGCAGGGTCACGTCCTCCTCCGGCCGGTAGAGCCGCGGGGTCAGCCGGGCTTCATGCAGCAGGCGCCAGAACTGGTTGCCGCGCCCGGCATAATGATGGCCGAGCGCCCCCGAGCGCAGGCCGGGATTGAAGCCGACGAACAGGCAGTCGAGCCCCGGCGCCACGATGTCCGGCAACGGCCCGGCGGGCGGCGGCAAACCGTCCGGCGGGGGGGCCGGAACATCGTCGAACAGGTCCATGGCGAACTCCTCTCCGGGGGGGAGAGGAATATAGGACGCCGCGGCCCCGCTCACAGCGAGGCGGCAACCGCGGGGGCTGGCGGGCTGTTCCGTTCGTCCTGCAGCAGGGCGAGGATGCGGTCGGTCATCCGCAGGGCCAGCGCCACGATGGTCATGGTCGGGTGGTCGGCCCCCATGGTCGGGAAGACGGAGCTGCCGGCGACGTAGAGGTTGCCCACGCCATGGACGCGGCCATCGGGATCGACCACGCCATGGCGCGGCGAGTCATGCATGCGGGTGGTGCCCATATGGTGCCAGCACCAGCCGACATCGGCCATCGTCGCCTCGGCCGTGTTCTCCTCGCCTTCTACCGTGATGAGGCCACGGCGCAGCAGGTCTTCGCGCAACAGCCGCTGCGTCTCGGTCGCCCCCCGGCGGTCCTGATCGGTCAGCCGCCAGTCCACCTTCGGCAGGTTGCGGCCGAACGGGTCGGTGGCATGGTCCAGCGTCACCCGGCTGTCCGGGTTGGGCACCGGTTCCAGCACGGTTTCCAGGGTGAAGCGGCGGGGCAGCCAGCCCGGATCGATGGTGCTGTCGAACAGGGCGTGGGCCAGCTGCGGCAGGCTGCGCAGGATGCGCGGTCCGGCGTTGCGCAGCAGGCTCGCCGCCTCGTCCTCCGATACGCCGAAGCGGCGGCAGCGATGGCGGGACGGCAGGAGCCGCAGGTCGCGCATCGCCTTGAAGGCGTCCAGCGCCCCGGAATGGTAGGAGGCGACCAGATAGGTTCGGGAATTCGGCAGCCCGTGGCTTTCCTGGAGATCGGCCGTCGGCGACAGCGCCAGCGCGATCGACGGGTGCGGACGGCGCAGGCGCCGCCGGGCCAGGCACAGGCTGACGTCGTAGAGCCTGCGGTGGTGGCCCTGCCGGGTCAGGCGGATCGGCGAGGTCTTGAAGCGCGGATGGTCGGCGAAATAGCGGCCGACCAGATCGTTGCCGTTGCCCAGCCCCGCCGCCTGCACCTTGTTGGACAGCAGCAGGATGCGCGCATTCTCGATGCCGCCGCAGCCCAGCACGAACAGCCGGGCGCCGACGGTGAAGCCGGGGCCGTCCAGCGTGCGGACCTGCACCCGCTCCACCGCGGTGGCGGACGCATTGGTGTCCAGCCCGGTGACGTTGGCGTTGAGGAAGGCGGTGATGTTGGCGGCCCGCCCGATCTCGGCGCGGTAGGCCTCGCCCATGCGGATCGGCGGGCTGAGCTGGGCGACGCGGTTCTCGAAAGCGCCGCTGCCGCCGCTCCCGGTCTCCACCGGGATCAGCTCGGTCTTCGTTCCACCGATCCGCTCCATCCAATAGTCGTTGTCGTATTCGAAGGGTCCCAGGCCGAGAACGTCGTGGGAGCGCTCGTAATAGGACATCATCGTATCGCGCGGGATCGGCCAGCCGCTGCCGGGCATCCAGGGCCGCTCGGCGAAATCCGTCGGTTCCAGCGGGCGGGAGAAGCCGCCCCAGCAATTGGTGCTGCCGCCGAGATAACGGCTGCGCGCGGTGGTCAGCCGCTCGTAGGGCAGGCCGACGTTGCGGCCGGCATACAGTGCCTGGGAGATGCCGTCGACCTCCAGCCCGCCGCCTTCCAGCAGGACGACGCTCAGGCTGCCGCCTGCGAGTTCGCGGGCGATGGTCAAGCCGGCGGCACCGCCACCGATCACGCACAGATCGCAATCGATATGCGTGCCGTTCAGGACATGGCGGGCGTCACGAAGCAAGCGGGCCTCCGTACCGGGGTCATAAGCCCACCTTTCTGCCCCGGACGCGTGGCGTAGGCCGAGCGCTCATTCGGATATACCCCCGGCGAGGGCGCATCGGCCATTCCGGCACACAAGCGCGGCACCCCGGACGAACCGGATGGCGACGGCGGGCCGGTCGACCCACCAAATCGGCATGACCGTCCGATAGGGAACGACCACCGCGCTCGGCGGTTGAAAAGGCCAAGAACGGTGCTTCGGCCCGGCCGCGGAGTTGGCCGGCGAAGACCGAAAACCATGCAATTCCCCTTGTAGTTCGAGGAGCCGCCGCCATGAAACGTCATCATCTTCTCGCGACCGCCGCCATGATCCTGTTCACGGCCCCCGCATTGTCGCTGGCCCAGACGCCGGCGCCGGCCAAGACGGTGACCGAGAAGGGCCAGCTGGCGCAGCAGGACATGACCTTCGCCCAGAAGGCGGCGGTCAGCGACATGTTCGAAATCCAGGCGGGCAAGCTGGCGCAGGATCAGGCGAAGGACCAGGGCGTCAAGCAGTTCGGCAGCCAGATGGTATCCGACCACACCAAGACCTCCGAAGCCATGAAGGCGATGGCCCAGGAGAAGTCGATGACGCTGCCGACCAAGCTCGATTCCGAGCACCAGCAGAAGCTGGACAAGCTGCGCGGGCTGAAGGGCGACCAGTTCGACTCCGCCTATCTCCAGGGCCAGACGGACGCCCACCAGACCGCCGTCACCCTGTTCCGCCAGCAGGCGGAAAACGGCAAGGACGCCGACCTCAAGCGGTTCGCCGAGCAGACCCTGCCGACGCTGGAACAGCATCTGCGCCATGTCCGCGACATGCGCCCGGGAGTCGCGTCCGCTGCCGGCGGTACCGCCCAGCAGGGCACCAGCTTCGAGAAGATGATTGGCAAGGACGTCTATGGCGAGAACGGCAAGAAGCTGGGCGACGTCGCCGACATCATCCTCGACGCCCAGTCCGGCAAGGCGACCCAGGTGATCCTGAACCGCGGCGGCATTCTGGGGATCGGCGCCAAGCATGTGGCGCTCGACTACAACCTGCTGCGGGCCGACGGCGACCGCGTCGTCGCCCGTCAGGTGACCGAGGACCAGGTCAAGCAGATGGCCGAGTTCAAGTATGACGACAACACCGTTTCGCTGGGCAAGCGCCACGGCGGCACCGCCGACCACAGCGGCATGTCCACCACGGGCGGCACCCAGCCGCGCAATCCCCAGTGATTTCGAGCGGGATCGGGCTTGATCGCCGATCCCGACACCCTGCCCCCGGCGCCGGGGAGTCCTTATCGCGGCGCTGCGGGGCCAACCGACGGAGAACACGCGATGGCGAATGCCAGCAAGAAGCACATGAGCGCCAGCGGGCAGGGCAAGGGCACCGGGGCGGGCGCCACCACCGACCTGCCGGCCGGTTCCATCGGCGACAACGCGGTGCTGTCGAACCGCGACAAGTCCCGTCATTCCGACGCCCGCGGCCTGGACAGCAAGGCCGTGCAGACCGAGCAGATGCAGGATCACGTCGCCAACCACAATCCGGATGACGAGCGTCCCACCGAATAATCACCGGCAACGCTGCAACTTCAGTGCGTCCCGAACGGGACCGGCTTCGCCCGGTCCCGTTTTTTGCTGCCCCGTCTTCGTTTCACAGCACCGCCGGAAGCGCGAGTGCCGGCGCCCGTCAGAATTGCTTTAGCAACCGGTCGATGTAGTTGCGCTCCTCCTGCGGGCGGCCGTATTGCCCGGAGCGGCGGCGGAGTTCGTCGAGGATTTCGCGGGCGCGCTGGAGTTCCGACTGTTCCGGGATCTTCACGTCGTTGGAGTCCTGCATGCCGTAGCCGGACGGCCGGCGGCCCAGCGGGTCGCGGCCGCGGCCCGGGCGGGGCATCTGGCCCTGCTGGCCCATCATCGCCGGGCCCTGGCCCATCATCATCTGCTGGGCCATCTGTTCGGCCATGCCCTGCATGCCCTGCTGGAGCTGTTCCATCGCTTCGGTCTGCGACGGCACGGCGGCTCCGGGGGCGCCCTGCTGCAGCGCCTGTGCGGCGTCGCGCATCGCACGCTCGGCGCGGCCCAGCGGCTGCGGGATCTCGCCGCCCTGCTGCTCGCCCATCCGGCGCATCAGCTCGCCCAGCTGGCGGCGCAGCGCCTCCTGCTGTTCGGCCTGCTTCTGCAGGGTCGGGCTGCCCGGATTCTGCTGCCCGTTCTGTTGCTGGCCGTTCTGGTTGCGGCGCTGGTTGGGCTGGCGGCCGCGGGGCTGCTCGCCCTGCTGTCCCTGCTGGTCCATCGACTCCTGCGACTGGCGGAAGCTCTGGTCGAGGAGCTGCTGCTGCTGCTGGGCCAGCTTCTGCAGCTGCTGCATCATCTCCCAGGACTGGTTCTGCTGCTGCTGGCCGTTCTGCTGGTTCATCTGGGCCATCGCGCCGGAGCGCATGTTCTCCAGCATCTGCTGGAGCTGCGACAGCATCTGGCGGGCGGCATCGCGCGACCCCGTCTGCGCCATCTCGCGCATCTGGTCGAGCATCTGCTGCAGGTCGTTGCGGTCGGTCATCCGGTCGGCCATCTCCGGCGGGACCATCGGGATCTGCTCGCCCCGCTGCAGGGCCTCCATCATCCGCTGTTCCATGGCGTCCATGAACTTGTCGAGCGCCGCCTGCAACTCGTCCATCAGCCGGTTCAGCTCCTCGTCGGAGGCGTTCTTGTCCAGGGCCTCGGACAGCCGTTTCTCGGCGTCGCGCAGATCCTTTTCGGCCAGCGACAACCCGCCGTCCTCGATGCGCAGCGCGGTCTCCCACAACAGCTGCTGGAGGGCGGGGACGGAGTCGGCGCCCTGGTCCAGCATCAGCCGGGCCATGGCGGTGCGCAGCGACAGGAAGGCGACGATATCGTCGCCATAGGTGCCGGGACGCGAGGAAATCTCCGCCAGCGCGCGGGCGACCTGGACCCGCGATCCCTGCGGATTGCGGGTCAGGACCTTGCGCTGGTCGATGATGGCGCGGGCGACGGGATGATTGAAGGTCCGTTCAGGCAGGATGATGGCCGCATCCTCCGACCGGCCGGTCTGGCCGGCGCCGTCGGTCGCGGTCAGCCGCACCGTCACCGGCATGCCGGCCCAGGGATGGGCGGTCAAATCCTGGAAGGCGGTGCCGTGCGCCTCCTTCGGGCGGACGCCGGGCAGCGACAGCGGGAATTCCAGCATCGCGTCGGCTTCGGCCTGTTGCGGGGCTTTCGGCGCAGCCTCGGCTTTTCCCGCGCCGCTGCTCCCCGGGACGGCGGCGGGGGGAACCTCCGGCGCCAGGCGGACCTGCGCCTTCACTTCGGTCAGGCCGTAATCGTCGCGGGCGGCATAGTCCAGCTTCAGCGCGCCGCGTTCGCCGGCGGCGGGCGGCGTGGCGTGGGCGATGATGGGGGTGCGGTCGGGCACCACCTGGATCGGCCAGGAGCCCAGCGTGCGGCCACCCTGGGTGACGGAAATCCGGGTGCCGCCGGTCACCGGCTTCTGCACCTGGAAATTGGCGGAATCCACCGCCTCGAACGGGTCGGTCCGGTCGCTGGCCTCCAGGCTGGGGGTGCCGCTGCCGCCGGTGACGCGGGCCAGGACGAGGCTGCCCTGCGGCACCTGCACCGGCTGGTCGGCGGGTGGCTGCGCGGGGGCGGCGGCAGAACCGGCGGTCTGCTGGGTGGAGGCCTGCTGCGCGGCGGGCCTGGCGGTGGAGCCGGATTTGAGGAAGACCGGCGGCAGGCCGGTGTAGTCGGGCGGGTTGATCCAGAGATCGAGCGTCGCCGCGGCGGTGGCGGTGCCGCCGGCGAATTGCGGGGTCAGGGCGGCGGCGATCCGGGGCCGCCAGTCGCCCCAGGCGGCGGCACCGGCGACCACCAGCGTCAGGATCACCAGCGCGCGCAGGGCGTAGCGGTCGTGCGACGGCACCTCGGTGCCCGGCCAGGCGACGCGCAGGCCGCGCATGGCGGCGCGGGTGCGTTCCTGGTGCAGGCGCCACAGCGCCTGGGCGGTCGGGTCGTTGCCGGCGGGGCGGTCGCGCAGGGTGTGCAGGGGGCGATGGGCAAGTCCGCTGTCCCGCTCCAGCCGGCGGCGGGCCTCGTCCTGCGCCGGGGCGCGGAAGCGGCGGATTCCGATGACGAGCGACAGCAGGAAGGCGGCGGCGAGCACCAGCAGGGCCAGTCCGTGCAGCCAGCCCGGCAGCAGGACCAGCAGGTTCAGCAGCGCGAGCGCCAGGAAGGCGCCCAGCACCGACAGCGGCGCCCACAGCGCCGGCCCCAGCCGTTCCCACGTCAGCGCCGCGCGGGCCTGGGCAAGGCGGACATGGGGTTCCGTCACCCCCGCCGCTCCGTCCTCGGCCGGATCCGCGTCATGACCCTCGTCAGGTCCAGCGCCGCGTCGCTCGTTCTGTTTCATGCCGCCCCCTCCGCGCCGGACTGCAGCCGGTCCGGCGGTTCACCTGCCGCGGCCCGGTCATGCTGCGCGAACCAATCATATAGGCGCCGCCGGCGGCTTTTGCCCACCGACTCCTCACCCGCCCGCCAACTCGTCTCCGGCGGGATGGTACAGCCCATCATCACGCGATGGCGAAACTATGACGTGCGGCGGCAGGCTGAAATTTCGGATGGGAGCGACCGGGTGTCGTCAGTCGTCGCCGTCCCCGGCCGGGAGCGGCTGGGTCACGGTGGTGCGGCGCCGGGTCTCGCGGTGCAGGATGTAGAGGCCGCTCGCCATCACCACGGCGGCACCGGCCGCCATGGTGGCGGTCGGCACCTCTCCCCACAGGAACCAGCCGAAGACGACCGCCAGCAGCAGCGAGGTGTAGTTCAGCGGCGCCACCACGGCGGCCGGCGCCAAGGAATAGGCGCGCGTCAGCATCAACTGGCCGCAGCCGCCGAACAGTCCGGTCGCCAGCAGCATGAGCCAACCGATCGGATCCGGCGTGACCCAGGAGAAGGGCAGGGACAGGCCCAGCAGAAGGGTGGTCAGCAAGGTGAAGTAGAAGACGATGGTGTCCGGCGGCTCGGTCCGGCTCAGCTGGCGGATGGCGATCATCGCCAACGCGTTGGTCAGCGCGCCGAACAGGGCGATGACGGCACCCAGGTTCAGCACGTCGCCGCTGGGGCGGACGATGATGAGCACGCCGACGAAGCCGACCAGGACGGCGCTCCAGCGGTGGATGCCGACCTTCTCGCTCAGCAGCGGCACTGACAGGGCGGTGAGGAACAGCGGGGCGGCGAAGTTCAGCGCGATGGCGTCGCCCAGCGGCAGCAGATGGAAGGACCAGAACATGGCGATCATGGTGGTCAGCCCGATCAGCGACCGCCCCATATGGCCCCAGGGATAGCGGGTGCGCAGCGTCGTCGCGAAGCCCTTGCCGAGATGGATCGCGAGGCAGACCGGGATCAGCGCGAACAGGCTGCGGAAGAACATGACCTCGGTCACCGGGAAGCGGTCCATCAGGAGCTTCGCCAGGACGTTCATCAGCGAGAAGAACAGCACGGATATCAGCATCGATCCGATGCCGAGCGGAGTGTCGTCGACGCGCTTGTGAGGCTTGGGGAGGGGGGGCGGCGGGACGGTCACGATGTACCGACCCTACCAAGCGTTGCCGCCCGCGTCACGGGATCGCGACGCGGGCGGTCATGCCGATGCGGTATGGCGGTGTTGCGTAAACCTTTCCGGGGCCGGACGCCGAGCTGTCGCTTAGACCTTGAACAGGCCGGAGATTTCGGATTCGGCGCGCAGCCAGTGTTCCTGTCCGCGGCCTTCGGGACGGCCGTCCTCTTCCCAGATCTGATAGGCTCGTTCCTGGATCATGCGGTTGCGCTGGCCGCTCAGCAGGCCCTCGGCGATGTTCATGTTCAGGCGGGCGAGCGAGACCAGCTTGCGCGTCTCGATCGTACCCTGGGTCGCCAGCATGGTGGTGGAGACGACGAACTGCGCCAGATTGCGCAGGTTGGCCTTCACCTCGGGCTCGACCGGGCAGTCCTCGTTCAGCAGGACCGCCTTGATGGCGATCCACAGCTTCAGGTTCTGGTCCAGCGCGATGTTGACCTTCTCCGGCGCATCCGACTCCAGCAGGGTGCTGGCCGCCTGCAGCAGGACGATGCTGTCCTGTTCCACCGACGCGAAGTTGGTGCGCAGGATGGTGTCGGCCCAGCTCTCCGCCGGAGCCTCGAACACGGGCGCGGCTGCGGCAGGCGCGGTTGCGGGAGCGGCGGAGGCGGCGGTCTTGCGCTTGGTGGCCATGGTGGATTCCCCGGAGAGCGTTCGGTCCGCGTCCACTTGAGCCAATCATGTTTAAGATGCGGTTAAGGCGCCGCCGTCACGCGCGCATCGCCCGGGCAAGACGCCGCGACACGATGTCCCGACCCTGGTCTTCGTCCGGCGATCGACGTCACGGCCCGCCGAAGGGCAGGCGGTAGTAGAGACCGAAGACGTTGTTGGTGCCGGCCGCCGGATCGCCGGCCGCGGCGTCGTTGACGATGCGGCTGTAACCCAGGCTGAAGCGGGACTTGTTGTCGAACTCGTATCCCAACTCCAGCTGCGAGCGGAACTCGGTGGTGGGGCCTCCTTCGCGCCGGGCGGAAGGCAGGGTGCCGGCGCCGACGCTGGGGGTGAAGACGAAGGAGCCGAGCGGCACGTCGACCAGCACGCCGCCGCTCAACCCTCCGCCCAGTCCGCTGCCCAGCCCGGCACCCAACCCGTTCACCGCCCCGCGCGGGGTCAGGCTGCTGCCCGTGCCCGGCCCGATCCAGGGCTGGATGTTGGCATAGGGTTCGATCTGCGGGAGCAGCGACGAGCCGATCCGGACCTTGCTGTTCAGGACGGTGAGGTTGCTTTCCGCCGGTGGCTGCAGGCTGTAGGCGAGGCCGCCCAACGCCCAGCCGCCGAAACGGCCGTCGGCGTCGATGGACTCCGCCCGCGCCGTTCCGCTTCCCGCCACGGCAAGCCCGATCAGGCCGGCGGCCAGAGCGGCTGGCAGGGAACTCCTCCGGGAACTCCCCCGGGACCTCCTCTGGCGGCTCAACAGGCGGTTCACGGGCACCCCCTCCCGGCGACACGTCGGACCGGACCCATGCGGTCCGGCCACTATAACGATGGGGCGTGGCAACCGACCCATGGCGTATCCGCACTAACCCTATGATGTCGCCATCGCCATCTGCGTTTCAACCATGAAAGCAGAAGCGCTGCGGCGCCCTCCTCTGTTATTCTATGGTCATGACCGCGCATCCCGCCGAACCGTCTCCCGGCCGGTGTTCCGGCCCGGGCCAGCAGGAGGAGGCGATCGCCTTCCTCGGTGATCCGCGCACCCACGGCGGGCGGGCGGTGGAGCGGATCGATACCCATGCCGCGCTTGTGTTCCTGGTCGGCGAGCGGGCGCTGAAGCTGAAGCGCGCGGTGCGCTATCCCTATCTCGACTATTCGACGGTGGAGAAGCGCCATGCCGCCTGCCGGGCCGAGCTGGCGGTCAACCGCCGCACCGCACCGGCGCTCTATCGCGGGGTGGTCGCCATCCGCCGCGGGGACGACGGCCGACTGCGGCTGGACGAGGATGAAAGCGCGGGGGAAGCTGTCGACTGGCTGGTGTCGATGGCGCGCTTCCCGGACGAGGCGCTGTTCGACCGGATGGCGGAGCGGCAGGCTCTGACTCCCGACCTGATGCGACGCCTCGCCGAGCGGATCGCCGCCTTCCATCGTGAGGCCGCCCGGCGGCCGGATGGCGGTGGGGCGGCGGCGATGCGGGCGGTGGCCGCCGGCAATTTCGAGGATCTGCGCGCCACGCCGGATTTGTTCCCCGCGGCGGCGGTGGCGCGGCTGGCGGAGCGCACGGGCGACGCGCTCGACCGGCTGGCGCCGTTGCTGGAGGAGCGGCGACGGACCGGGTTCGTCCGTCACGGCCATGGCGACCTGCATCTGCGCAACATCGTCCTGCTGGACGGCGAGCCGACGCTGTTCGACGCCATCGAGTTCGACGAGGCGCTGGCGGTGGCCGACGTCCTCTACGACCTCGCCTTCCTGCTGATGGATCTGGATCACCGAGGGCTGCGGCCGCTGGGCAACCTGGTGCTGAACCGCTACCTGGAGGAGACGGGGGATTACGCTGGGCTGGCGGCGCTGCCGCTTTTCCTGTCGCTGCGCGCCGCGGTGCGGGCCAAGGTGTCGGCCGCGGCGCTGCGGTTGGGTGGGAAGGCGGAGGGGCTGGCCGACGAAGCGCGACGCTACCTGGACCAGGCCCTCGCCGCGCTGGAGCCGGCGCCGGCGCGGCTGGTCGCGGTCGGCGGGCTTTCGGGTAGTGGCAAGACCCGGCTTGCGCTGGGGATCGCGCCGGGACTGGGGCCGGCGCCCGGTGCGGTGGTGCTGCGCAGCGACGTGCTGCGCAAGCGGCTGTGCGGAGCGGCCGACACCGACCGGTTGCCCTCCGGGGGGTATGCGCCGGCGGTCACGGAGCGGGTCTATGCCGAGCTGTGCCGGCGGGCGGCGGCGGTGCTGGGAGCCGGCCAAGCCGTGGTGGTCGATGCGGTCAGCGCCCGGCCGGACGAGCGCCGCCGGATCGAAGCGGTTGCGGCGGCGGCCGGGTTGCGGTTCGACGGCATCTGGATGGAGGCGCCGCTGTCGGAGCGGATGGAACGTGTGACCAATCGTCGCAATGATGCCTCCGACGCCACCGCCGATGTGGCGGAACGGCAGGAATCCTATGATTTGGGGACCATCGGCTGGACGCGCCTGGATTCTGGCAGGGTTGCGTCGGATGTGCTGGACGACGCCCGGGCAAGCTTGGCCTAATTCCGGGAAGCGACACCATCTTATCAAGGGCTGCGGCCTCCCGTCCCGGGCCGTGGACCGCAGCGACGATGGGGCGAATGAGACGGTACGGTGAAGAATCGTCCGCCGCCCCGGCGGACGGGCCGCCACCGTCGAGGAAGGGCCGCTCGAACGGTCCGGGAGGAGTCCATGACCTACAAGACCATCCTTGTGCCGCTGTGCGGCAGTGACAACGATCCGGTGGCCCTGAAGGGGGCGGTTGCGGTGGCGCGGGACTTCGACGCCCATCTCGTCGGCTTGTTCGTCAGCCTCGACCCGCGCGATGCCGTGCCGATGCTGGGCGAAGGCATGTCCGGCGCCATGGTGGACGAGATCATGCGTGCGGCCGAGACGGAGTCGAACAACCATCGCGCCGCCGCCCGCCGCTCTTTCGACGCCGCCGTCGCCGCGGCCGGGATCGAGATTCGCGAGGTCCCCGGCGGGGTCGAGGCGCCGTCCGCCTCCTGGCGCGAGGTCGTCGGCCGGATCGAGGACGTGGTGCCCGCCGAAGGCCGCCTGTCCGACCTGATCGTCTGCGCCCACACCTCCATCGAGGCGGACACGCAGGGATACACCACCATGGAGACGGCGCTTCTCGGCTCCGCCCGGCCGGTGCTGCTGGTGCCGAAAACCCTGCCGGCGGAGATCGGCCACACCGTCGCCGTCGCCTGGAACGGCAAGACGGAAGCCACGCGCGCCGTCGCCGCGGCCCTGCCCTTCCTGCGCAGTGCCGACCGCGTCCATGTCCTGACCGCCGAAACTTCGGTGACGGACGGCGCGACAGGACGTCGCATTGCCCAATATCTCGCTTGGCAGGGGGTTAACCCTGAGTTAACTATATTGCAACCGGGATCGGAACCCGTCGGGGAGACGGTCACCAAGAAAGCCGTGGAGCTGGGCGCCGACCTGCTTGTCATGGGCGGCTACGGCCACAGCCGGATGCGGGAAATGATCCTGGGCGGTGTCACGCGCTACGTGCTGAACCATGCCGGGCTGCCGGTTCTGATGGCTCACTGATTTTCGCCGGTTTTCGGCCGCGCGGTTTCCCCGTCGCCTTGACTTGGCGGGGTGCCGTGCGGCGTCGGCATTGGCAGGATGGCCGTCTCAGCAGGACCGTCTTCGCATCCTGCCCGCAGGGCAGTCCGGCCGTTCCCGGGAGGAACGCGCCATGTTGACGATCAAGGACTGCATCGCGCTGAGCGATCTCACCGAAGCCGAGATCGACGCGATCGCCGAACACGAGCATCTGCCGGAAATGGTGGCGGTGGAGATGGGCCATTGCCTTGCCCATTGCCCCGGCGGACCCAACCGCATCGCCCACATCATTGCCGACGATATCGCGGAGGCCTGTGCCCATGGGCAGGTCGCCCATGCGGTGGACCTGATGCACACGCTGCGGGAATTCGTGGAAACGCATCCGCAGGGGTGAGGGCGCGGGGCCGGGAACAGTCCGGCCGCGGCGGGGTTCTATTGGCAACCGTTCGACGACTGTCCACGATGACAGCTCCCCCTGACAATTGCCAAGGACCCCGACGATGGCCAGCAAGACCACCGGTACCCAGGCCGACATCTTCGCCCGCATCAAGACCGACCACGACACCATCCGCGGCCTTCTCGACAAGACCGAGAAAGCCAATGGCAGCGGCCGCGCCGTGTTCGAGGAATTGCAGCGCGAGCTGTGGGCCCATTCGAAGGTGGAGGAGGGCGTCTTCTACGCGTCGCTGAAGAAGGCCAAGGAAGCGAAGTCCGAAACCATTGAGGGGTTGAACGAGCATCACCTCATCAACGGCCTGCTGGATGAGTTGAACGCGATGAAGACCACGGACAGCGGCTGGAAGGAAAAGCTCCAGGTGCTGGGCGAACTGGTCCGCCACCACCTGGACGAGGAGGAGGAGGAGCTGTTCGAGGAGGCCAAGGAGGTGCTGGACGACGACCGCGCCGCCGAACTGGGCAGCGCCTACGCCGACCGCAAGACGCACATCATGGCGGGTCTGGCGCCGCTGTAAGGGGATCTCCCTCTCCCGCCCCGGGAGAGGGCCTGCATAGTCCCGTTCGGTTGCCGCCGGCTGGGAAAGGGGCCATATCTGGGGCTTCCTGGAACTGGCCGGCGGTGTCGATGTTCAAGCGTGCAAGCGTCAAGCGGGGGCTTCCCCGGCGAGCCGGGCTGTTCGCCCGCGCCGCGCTGGCGGTGGCGGCCCTTGGGATATCCGCCCTGATGACCTCCGCCGTCGCTGCCCCGGCCCCACCGGCGAAGGACCTGGCACAGAAGACCTGCGCCACGCTTGCGGCGCGTGTCGACGAGGTGTCCGGGCGCGGGCCGCTGTTCCTGCGCAGCTACGACAATTCCTATGCGCCCGGCCCGACCTCGGAGCCGGCGCTGTCGAACGCCGCCTTCACCTATGACAATGCGCTGGCGATCATGGCGCTGACCGCCTGCGGCCAGCGCGACAAGGCCCTGCGCATCGGCGAGGCGCTGCTCGACGCCGTCTCGCTCGACCGCGCCGGCTGGAAGGGGCGGCTGCGCAATGCCTACCGGGCCGGGGCGCAGAAGCAGCGGCCGATCCCGCCCAACGGCTGGTGGGATGCCGTCGGCAACCATTGGGGCGAGGACCCCTATCAGGTCGGCACCGCCACCGGCAACGTCGCCTGGGCCGGGTTGGCGCTGCTGACTCTGGCCGACACCACCGGCGAGACCCGTTTCCGCGACGGTGCGGCGGAACTGGCGCGGTGGGTGGTCGAGCATACCCGCGACCCGCGCGGCCCCGGCGGCTTCAATGGCGGTGTGCAGGGTTTCGACGACGCGCCGCAGCCGCTGACCTGGAAATCGACCGAGCACAACACCGATCTCGTCGCCCTGTTCGGCTGGCTGGCCAGGGATGCGGGTGATGACTTCGCCGGATCGGAGCGCGAGGCGCGCGCCTTCCTCGACACGCTGTGGACGGCGGGCGGCGACCATTTCCCCATCGGCACCGGGCCGGACGGGGTGACGATCAGCACCTCCACCTCCGGCCTCGACGCCCAGCTCTGGCCGCTGCTGCTGCCGAAGGCGCCGGAGGCCTGGCGCGCCGCCCTGTCCTATGCGGAGCGGGCGCATGGCGCCGACGGCGGGTTCGATTTCAACGACGACCGCGACGGCATGTGGGTGGAGGGCACGGCGCAGGCGGCGCTGGCCTACCGCGCCGTCGGCCGCCGCGGCGATGCCGACCGGCTGTTCGGCGAGCTGTTGAAGGAGATCAGCCCCGGCGGCTATCTCTACGCCACCCGGCCGCAGGTCCTGACCACCGGGCTCGCCATCGGGCCGGACAGCAAGACCGACGACTTCCTCTATTACCGCCGCCCCCATCTGGGCGCCACCGCCTGGGCGGCGCTGGCGGCGCTCGGATGGAACCCGTTCACGGGGAAAGCGGTGCCGTAACCAACCGTCTTCCGCGCCTCATCCGGCGCGGATGTGCGAGAGGAAGCCCTCCACTTCGGTATGCATCGCCTCCGACTGCCGGGACAGGTCGCGGGCGGCGGACAGCACCTGGTTGCCGGCATCGCCGGTCTGCGCCGCGACCTCCGTCAGCTCCGACAAGCTGGCCGACACGCTGGCGGTGGCGTGGGAAGCCTGCTGGATGGCGCGGCTGATCTCCTCGGTCGTCGCGTTCTGCTGGGTGATGGCGCCGGAAATGGCGGTGGCGATCTCGTTCATGCGGGCGATGGTGACGCCGATGCCGCGGATCGCCGTCACCGCGGTGCCGGTCACCGTCTGCATCGCCTGGATCTGGGATGAGATTTCCTCGGTGGCGCGGGCGGTCTGGCTGGCGAGGCTTTTGACCTCGGACGCCACGACGGCGAAGCCCTTGCCGGCCTCTCCCGCACGGGCCGCCTCGATGGTGGCGTTCAGCGCCAGCAGGTTGGTCTGGCTGGCGATGTCGTTGATCAACTGCACCACCTCGCCGATCCGCTGCGCGGTCTGGGCGAGGTCGCCGACGACGGCGTTGGTCTGCTCGGCCTCGCGCATCGCCGCACCGGCGACGTCGGTGCTCTGGCTCACCTGACGGGCGATCTCGGCGATGGAGGCGTTCATCTCCTCCGTCGCGGCGGCGACCGCCTGGACGTTGGAGGAGGTCTGTTCCGACGCGGCGGCGGAGCCGGTGGCCTGCTGCATGGATTTCTGGGCGATGCCGCTCATGCTGCGGGCGGTGCTTTCCAGCTCGGTCGCAGCGGAGGCGACGCCGCGCAGGATGCCGGAGATGGCGCTGTCGAAGGCGCGCAGCAGCCCCTCGCGCCGGCTGGCGACGGCGAGCGCCTGTTCGCGCTGGCGGTCGACCTCGGCCTGGACCTCGCGGCCCTTGACCAGATCCTGGCGGAAGCCCTCCACCGAGCGGGCCAGTTCGCCGATCTCGTCCTTGCGGCCGGTGCCTTCCACACTCTTGTCGAGCGCGCCGCCGGCCATCCGCCGGACCTCCTCGATCAGGGCGCGGAGCGGCAGCACCAGCCCGGCGCGCGAGATCATGATGGAGATCAGCAGGCCGACGGCGAGCGCCAGCGCCGCCGCCACCGCCAACGTCATCTTCAGCGTCTCCGCCAGCGTCAGAGCCTCCTGTACGGCAGCCCCGGTACGCTTCGACACATCGCCGTTGTAGGCCTTCACCGCGTCTGTCAGCGCCATCTGTCCGTCACGGCTGGCCTTCAACCCGCCCAGCACCAGCCCGCGGCCTTCGTCGCCGCCCTTGGCCGCCGCCGTCTTCGCGGTGTCGAGCATGGCGTGGACGTTCTTCTCGTAGCTGCCGAAGCTGGAGCGGATGGCGTCGACCTTCCCCATCTGGTCGTTGTCGGACCGCGAACGCAGCGCCGTCAGCCGGTCCTTGATCTCGGCGATCCGCTTGTCGGCCTGTGCAGCGAAGCCCGCTGCCTGGGCGGGATCGTTGCCCAGCTCATATTCCATCCGGCTCAGCGCGATGATGTCGATGCGCATGTCGAAGGCGTCGAGCTGTTCCTTCTGGGTGCGGACCAGATCGCCGACGGCCTGTTCGGTGCGATCCAGCGCGTAGAAGCCGGCTGCGGCCGTCACCACGGAGAAGAGCCCGACGACGGCGGCCGCGGCGGCCATCTTGGTTTGAATGTGCCAGTCGGCCAGCATGGTCCTTCACCTCGATTGGGAGCTGAGCGGGAGGGGGCGGTTCGCACAAGGCGTGATCAGGAAGGGACGGGTGGTTTGGGAACGGCAATCCGGGACACCCGCCGAAACATTATCCCATCACGGTATTATTTAATTTTCTTAAATGCGTGGATCGATGTTTGCGGGGGTCATGGTTTTGTAATGGCAGATTACAAATTTATGACGCTGCCCTTGTGTGCGAAGCTTTCGATATTCACGCGATCCGCAATCGTGCCCGCGCCGTGTTCCGCAGCTTATCCATGGAAATGCTCGTAGAGCTTTCGCGCGATGGCCTCGCTGATGCCGGGGGCGGCCTCCAGATCCTTCAGTCCGGCGGAGGCGACGGCGGTGGCGCTGCCGAAATGATGGAGCAGCGCCTTCTTGCGGGTCGGGCCGATGCCGGGGATGCCGTCGATGCGGCTGTGCGACATCGCCTTCATGCGGCGGGCGCGGTGGCTGTCGATGGCGGTGCGGTGGGCCTCGTCGCGCAGCCTTTGCAGGAAATGCAGGACCGGATCGTTGGGCGCCAGGGTCAGCGGCGGCCGGCCGGGCTGGAAGAAGCGCTCGCGCCCGGCATTGCGGTCCGGCCCCTTGGCGATGGCGACCAGCGGGATGTCGGTGATCTGCAGCATCGCCAGCTCGTCCTTCACCGCGTTCAGCTGGCCCAGCCCGCCGTCGATCAGCACGAGGTCGGGCCACTGCCCCGAATCGCGGCCGGACTCGCTGCTGCGGTGGAAACGGCGGGTGAAGGTCTCGCGCAGCATGGCGTAATCGTTGCCGGCGGCGTCGGGATCGCGGATGTAGAAGCGGCGGTAGGCGTTGCGCTGGAACCCGTCGGGCCCGGCCACCACCATGGCGCCGACCGGGAAGGAGCCCTGGATGTGCGAGGTGTCGTAGATCTCGACACGGCGTGGGGGAGCGGGCAGGCCGAAGACGCGGGCCACCCCCTCCAGCAGGGTCGCCTGGGTGGAGCGCTCGGCCAGCCGGCGGCCCAGCGCGTCGCGGGCGTTGGTCTGCGCATGCTCGACGGCGCGGCGCTTCGGCCCGCGCTTGGGGCATTCCACGGCGACGCGGTGGCCGGCGGACAGGCCCAGCGCCTCCTCCAGCAACTCCGGGGCTTCCACCGGGTCGCTCAACAGCAGCAGGGCCGGTGGCGGGGTGTCGGCATAGAGCTGGGCGGCGAAGGCGGTCAGGATGTCTCCGGGCTCCTCCTCCGCATCGACGCGGGGGAAGAAGGCGCGGGTGCCCTGGTTGCGGCCGCCGCGGAAGAAGAAGGCCTGGACGCAGGCGGCGCCGCCCTCGCGGTGCAGGGCCAGCACGTCGGCGTCGCCCAGCGTGTCCTCCAGATTGATGTCCTGGCGGCTCTGCAAGGCGGTGAGCGCGCGGATGCGGTCGCGCCAGCGGGCGGCGTCCTCGTATTCCAGCCGGTCGGAACTGTCGAGCATGTGGCGGGCGAATTCCGCCTGGACCTCGGCGCTGCGGCCGGACAGCACGTCGCGCACGCCCTGGACCTGGGCGGCATACTCCTCCTCGTCGACGCGGCCGACGCAGGGAGCCGAGCAGCGCTTGATCTGGTGTTGCAGGCAGGGCCGGGTGCGCGAGGCGAAGACGCCATCGTCGCAGGTCCGCAGCAGGAAGGCGCGCTGCAGGGCGGCGATGGTCATGCCGACCAGATGCGGCGAGGCGTAGGGGCCGAACAGGTCGGAGTCCCGGCGGTTGCCCTTTCCCGGAGTGCCGCGCCGTTCGGCGCTGCCGCGATGCTGCATCAGGCGGGGGAAGTCGTGACCTTTCCCGATCACGATGTAGGAGAAGGACCGGTCGTCCTTCACCAGGATGTTGAAGGGCGGCAGCAGGCTGCGGATCAGGTTCGCTTCCAGCAGAAGCGCCTCGGCCTCGGTGTGGGTGGTGACGAACTCCATCGAACGAGTGAGCGCCACCATCCGCCGGGTGCGGTTGGGCAGCCCGTCGGTCCGGGTGTAGCTGGCCACCCGCCGTTTCAGGTACTTCGCCTTGCCGACATAAAGCACCGACCCGTCGGCCGCCAGCATCCGATAGACGCCTGGCGTGTCCGGCAGGGTCGGCAACTGGGCGCGGATCACGTCCGCTCCGCTGCCGGGCACCCCGTCCATGTGCACTCTCGTTCCCGCAAAGCTCCGATTCGCCGTTCACCCAATCAGTAGAACGGAACGGGACCAAGAGACAAGAATCGGACGGGGTCGCCGGCAGGGATCTGCCATGCGGCAGGGGCGGAAGGTCAGCCCCCGAACACCGTGTTCAGCTGGGCGCCGACGCGGACGAAGGTGGTGCGTTTCGGCACTTCCTTCAGCCGAGTGGCGCCGATGTAGGTCATCATGCTGCGCACGCCGCCCATGATCTCCTGCATCGTGTTCTCCACCGGGCCGCGATAGGGGAGTTCCACCGTCTTGCCTTCCGAGGCGCGATAGGAGGCGACGCCGCCGGCATACTTGTGCATCGCGGTGTCCGACGACATGCCGTAGAAGGTCATGGCGACGGGGACCCGGCTGCCGTCGCGGTCCTCGTAGCGGATGTCACCCTCGCACTCGTCATGGCCGGCCAGCATCCCGCCCAGCATGACGAAGTCGGCCCCGGCGCCGTAGGCCTTGGAGATGTCGCCCGGCACGGTGCAGCCGCCGTCGCCGCAGACCTGTCCCTTCAGCCCATGGGCGGCGTCGGCGCATTCGATGATGGCGGAGAGCTGGGGATAGCCGACGCCGGTCATTTTGCGGGTGGTGCAGACCGATCCCGGTCCGATGCCGACCTTGACGATGTCGGCGCCGGCCAGCAGCAGCGCCTCCGTCATGTCGCCGGTGACGACGTTGCCGGCCATGATGACGGCATCCGGGTTTTCCAGGCGCAGGCGGGCGATCACCTCGACGAAGCGTTCGGTATAGCCGTTGGCGACGTCCAGGCAGATCTTTCCAACCGGCGCCTTCGCCTTCACCGCCTGGAACTTGTCATGGTCGGCGTCGGCGATGCCCATCGAATAGAAGACGTTGGAGAGTGCGGCGGACTCCTCTTCCGCCCGGAAGAAGGCGACCAGCTCCTCCGTTTTGTAATGCTTGTGCAGGGCGGTCATCGCGCCGAAGCGCGACAGCGCGCGGGCCATGCCCATGCTGCCGGTGACGTCCATGTTGGCGGCGATCAGCGGGAAGCCGGTCCAGTCGCGCTGGGTGTGCAGGAAGGTGAAGGTCCGGTTGACGTCCACGTCGTTGCGGCTCTGCAGCGTGCTGCGTTTCGGCCGGATCAGCACATCCTTGAAGTCGAGCTTGAGGTCGCTTTCGATGATCACCGCACACCTGTCCCATCTGTTTGCCGGGCCAACCATATGCGCAAGGCCCGACTTCACAGAGTGGAGGCGATGTCCCGGTTCGGCAAGCGACATCGGGGCCGCAGCCAGGGCCGCGGCGGGGGTGCCGCGTTTGAAACTGTTTCGCCGAATCCAGTCCCTCGGCCCTATTCCTCCGCATCCTCCCCGTCGCCGTTGACCGCTTCGCTGCCGTCGGCAACATGGACCTGGCAGTCGGCGTTGCCCAGCACCTCCATCAGTTCCGGCGGCGGCAGGCGGTCGGTGAAGAGCGCGTCCAGCACGCGGACGTCGGCCATGCGGATCATCGCGTTGCGGCCGAACTTGGTGTGGTCGGTGACCAGGAAGACCCGGCGCGAGCTTTCGATGATGGCGCGGGCGACGCGGACCTCCTGCTCGTCGTAGTCCAGCAGGTCGCCTTCGGAATCGATGCCACTGATGCCGATGATCCCGATGTCGACCTTGTAGCGGCGGATGAACTCCACCGTCGCCTCGCCGATGATGCCGCCGTCGCGCTCGCGCACCAGACCGCCGGCGATCGACAGGGCGAAGTTGGTGTTCTTGTGCAGGATGGTGGCGACGTTCAGGTTGTTGGTCAGCACCCGCAGCCGCTTGTGGCCGAGCAGGGCCTGGGCCACCGCCTCCGTCGTCGTGCCGATGTTCAGGAACAGCGAGGCGTCCTCCGGCACATGGCGGGCGACCATGTCGGCGATGCGGCGCTTCTCTTCCGCCATCAGGGTCTGGCGGGTGGAATAGGCGATGTTCTCGACGCTGGACGGGACGGTGACGCCGCCGCGGAAGCGGCGGACGGCGGACTGGCCGGCCAGATGTTCGATGTCGCGGCGGATGGTCTGGGGCGTGACGTCGAAATGCTCGGCCAGCCATTGGATCTGCACCATGCCCTTGGCATGGACCAGGGCCACGATCTCCTGCTGGCGGCGTTCGGCGTCCAGGCGCGCATCCATCGGGGGGCTGTCTCCGGTCGGTAAGGGCGGGGCGGCAGTGAATCAGATGCGCGGAATGGGTCAAAGCGAAAAGCGGCCGACGGGAGTTCGGATGCGGTGCGCGCCAGCCCGTCAAGTCGGAACGGCGAATGATAGGGCGGCAACCTGATTGATGGCAACACAAACATGTATCAATGCGAAAGTCCGTTGGTTCTATCGAATGATCGAACAGGGCGATCAGGCGAACAATCGGACCACCATGACCGCCGCAGCGATGAAAAGCGCGGTCTTCAGCACCATGCGGACGACCTCGTCGCGGCGGCGCTTTCTCCAATAGCTTTCGCATCGCCGTTCGAATTCCTCAACCAGCGAGATGCATTCCCGTTCGCTTTCCGCGATTTCGGCAAGGTCCATGGTCGGTTTGGGCTGCATCACCACCGCCGGCGTCTCTTCGTAACCGTGGACGGTGCAGGTGTAATTGCCCCGGTGTGCCTTACCTTTGACGTAACGCGCGCCAAGGACGGCGGTAGCGCCAAGGCTGTGAGCCAAATCGGCCAAAGCGGCCCGTGCCTCGTCCGGAGAGGATTTGCCTTCCACGTCGATCAGACTGCCGAGGGCGATAGCCTTGCAGACTCTCACCTCCATGTCCTTGAGGAACAGGAAGCGGTCTGGTCGAACCCACCGGATCCCTTGCTTCTCTTCGTATCTGACCTGACGCGCCGCCAAGCCCTTCGGCGTTGGATGAGGCGTAAAGGTGACGAGCGCACCTTCGACCAGCGCGTCTTGTGGGGGCGGGCTGACGAAACTGTTCAAATGGACGAAATAGCTCTTTCCGTCACGCCCATCTGCGAAGCCGAACCGCTTCTCCTGAACAAAGGAGCGTATCGTTCCCTCGATCCGCATAGCGACATTCTATCCATACATGAATGGCCTGGAAGGATGGCCCGCAAGGTGTAGATAGCATGGCTCACCTGACCAGTCACGTGCAGCACCCGACCAGCCTCCTTCGTTTCGTCGGTCGTGCAAGGCAGATTTCCCCCCTTTTCAGTGCGGGAGGCCGGTCAGCGATCGCACGATCTGTTCAGAGAGGCACTCCTTCGTGACGTGCCATCATTTTCCATAGGCGAGAAGCCGAATCCGGCGTAGCCTCCAAAACATGGTCCGCTGAACAAACATTTTCCTTTTCAGACGCGAACGAACATTCTATGTTCCGAAACGAAAGCGGCTGGGTTCGCAAGGAACCGCCGCGGTACGGAGAGGAACCCATGGCAAACGAGTCCGCGGTGACCGACCTTCTGATCGTCGGCGGCGGCGTGAACGGGGCGGGGATCGCTCGCGACGCGGTCGGGCGTGGGATGTCGGTGGTGCTGTGCGAACAGGGCGACCTTGCGGGCGCCACCTCGTCGGCCAGCACCAAGCTGATCCACGGCGGCCTGCGCTATCTCGAATATTACGAATTCCGTCTGGTGCGCGAGGCTCTGCAGGAGCGCGAGGTCCTGCTGCGCGCCGCTCCGCACATCATCTGGCCGCTGCGTTTCGTCCTGCCGCACGACCACAACCAGCGTCCGGCCTGGATGGTGCGCATCGGCCTGTTCCTTTACGATCATCTGGGAAAGCGCAAGCTGCTGCCCGGCTCGCACGGGGTCGACCTGACCAGGTCGCCGGCCGGAAAGCCGCTGGCGGGCGGCTTCACCAAGGCGTTCGAATATTCGGACTGCTGGGTCGAGGACAGCCGGCTGGTCGTGCTGAACGCGATGGATGCGCGGGCGCGCGGGGCGGAGATCCTGACCCGCACCCGCTGCGACAAGGCGGAAAGGCGGGACGGGCTGTGGGAAGCGACGCTGGTCGACGTGTACACCGGCGCGACGCGCACCGTCCGCGCCCGCGCGCTGGTCAATGCCGCCGGTCCCTGGGTGCGCGAGATGATCGCCAAGCGTACCGGCGTCACCGTCGACAAGTCGGTCCGTCTGGTCAAGGGCAGCCACATCGTCGTGCCGAAGATGTTCGAAGGCGACCATGCCTACATCTTCCAGAACGACGACCGCCGCATCGTCTTCGCCATCCCCTACGAGCGTAATTTCACCCTGATCGGCACCACCGACCTCGATTATTCGGGCGATCCCGGCGCGGTGGCGATCAGCCCGGAGGAAATCGCCTATCTGTGCCGGGCGGTATCGCGCTACTTCGCCAAGCCGGTGCGCGAAAGCGACGTGGTGTGGACCTATAGCGGCGTCCGGCCGCTGTTCGACGATGCCAGCGGCAACGCCTCGGCCGTAACCCGCGACTATGTGCTGGAGATGGACGAGCCGGCCGGCGACGCGCCGATGCTGTCGATCTTCGGCGGCAAGATCACCACCTTCCGTCGGCTAGCGGAGGAGGCGACCGAGAAGCTGGGCAAGGCGCTCGGCAAGGGCGGCGTCACCTGGACCGCCGACGTGGCGCTGCCCGGCGGCGACATCGCCGGCGCCGATTTCGCCAGCTTCCTGGCGGGCCTGAAGCGCAGCCGGCCCTGGCTGCCCGATGCGCTGGCCCTGCGGCTGGCGCGGGCCTACGGCACTCGGGTCGAGCGGCTGCTGGGCGACGCCGAGGGGCTGGGCGATCTGGGCATCGATTTCGGGGGCGGCGTTTACGAGGCCGAGCTCGATTATGCCGCGCGGGAGGAGTTCGCCGTGACCGGCGACGACTTCCTGTGGCGGCGCTCCAAACTTGGGCTGCACCTGGACGCAAATGTCCGGGAGGCCATCGGCGGCTGGTTCGACCGGCGCCGCGAAGCAACGGCCAACAGGGATTCGAGCGGCGATACCGCCACCCTGCGGTCGATGGGAGGAACGCGGTGACACTCACACTGGAAGGCGTGGCGAAGCGCGTCGGCGCCGAGCAGCATCTCCACCCGCTGTCGCTGGAGCTGCAACCCGGCAGCTTCAACGTCCTGCTGGGGCGGACGCTGGCCGGCAAGACGACGCTGATGCGGCTGATGGCCGGGCTGGACGCGCCGACCGCCGGGCGCGTGCTGGAGAACGGCCAGGACGTCACCGGCAAGTCGGTGCGCCATCGCGACGTGGCGATGGTCTATCAGCAGTTCATCAACTACCCGGCGATGACGGTCTACGAGAACATCGCCTCGCCGCTGCGCCGCCAGGGCAAGGACAAGGCGGAGACCGACGCCAAGGTGCGGCGGACCGCCGCCATGCTGCGGATCGAGCCCTATCTCGACCGCCTGCCGGCCGAACTGTCGGGCGGCCAGCAGCAGCGCTGCGCCATCGCCCGCGCGCTGGTCAAGGGCGCCGGCCTGCTTCTGCTCGACGAGCCGCTGGTCAACCTCGACTACAAGCTGCGTGAGGAGCTGCGCGCCGAGCTGCGGGAGATCTTCGCCGACGGCAAGACCACCGTCGTCTACGCCACCACCGAACCGCAGGAGGCGCTGATCCTCGGTGGCAACGTCACGGTGCTGCATGAGGGGCGGATGCTGCAGACCGGGCCGACCGGCGCGGTGTTCCACACGCCGGCCTCGCTGGAATGCGCACAGGTGTTCAGCGACCCGCCGATGAACGTGGTGGACGCGATCCTGACCAACGACCGCGTCGCCCTGTCCGACGGCACCGGCCTGCCGCTGTCGGCCCATGACCGCAACCTGCCGGCCGGCCCCTGCAAGGTCGGCATCCGCGCCAACCACCTGACGGTGCTGCGGCGGAACGAGCGGCTGGTGCCGATCCGGGGAAAGGTCGCCCTGTCGGAGATCAGCGGGTCGGAGACCTTCGTCCATCTGCGCCACGGCGACACCACGCTGATCGCGCGCGAGGAGGGGGTGCACAGCCATCCGATCGGCAGCGACATCCAGGTCTATGCCGATCCCGACCGCATCTTCGTCTTCTCCGCCGCCGGGCAACTGGTGGCGGCTCCCAACTGGCGGCGCGGCGCGCTGCGCAACATCGCTTAAGGGGGCGGGAGCGATGGCGACCATCCAATTCGACAATCTCGGCCACTCCTACCACCCGCACCCGAACAGGCCTGAGGACTACGCGCTGCGCCGCCTGTCGCAGGAGTGGGAGGACGGCAAGGCCTATGCGCTGCTCGGTCCGTCGGGCTGCGGCAAGTCCACGCTGCTGAACATCATCTCCGGCCTGCTGGTGCCCAGCGAGGGGCGGGTGCTGTTCGACGGGCTGGACGTCACCCGCTGCACGCCGGAAGAGCGCAACATCGCCCAGGTGTTCCAGTTCCCGGTCATCTACGACACCATGACGGTGTACGAGAACCTCGCCTTCCCCCTGCGCAACCGCAAGGTTCCGGCCGCCGACGTCGATCGCCGCGTGCGGCAGGTGGCCGAGGCGCTGGACCTGACCGCCGATCTGAAGAAGCGCGCCCAGCGGCTGACGCCGGACGCCAAGCAGAAGATCTCCATGGGCCGCGGATTGGTACGGTCGGACGTGGCGGCCATCCTGTTCGACGAGCCGCTGACCGTCATCGACCCGCACACCAAGTGGATCCTGCGCCGCAAGCTGCGCCAGATCCATGAGGAATACCGCCTGACCATGATCTACGTGACCCACGACCAGGTGGAGGCGCTGACCTTCGCCGACAAGGTCGCGGTGATGTACGAAGGCGCCATGGTCCAGCTCGGCACCCCGCAGGAGCTGTTCGAGAACCCGCAGCACACCTTCGTCGGCTACTTCATCGGCAGCCCCGGCATCAACCTGATGCCCTGCACGCTGGGCAACGACCATGCGCTGGTCGACGGCATCGCTATCCCACTGCCCGACCGTGCCGTGCCTTCGGTCGGCGGCAAGTTCGAGCTGGGCATCCGCCCGGAATTCCTGGAACTGACCCGCAGCGGCAGCGCCGGAGCCATTCCGGTGCAGGTTACCGGCGTCGACGATCTCGGCACCTCGAAGCTGGCGACGGTGCGTCTGAACAACCACACCTTGAAGGTGCGGCTGAGCGAAGAGCAGGAAATCCCGGCGCTGGACGCCGCCATCCATTTCCCCACGCGGTGGACCAAGCTCTACCGCGACAGCCATCTGGTCGGTTGAAGGAGGCACGAAGCCATGGATAAGGTCCAGGACAACCGGGCTTGGTTCCTGATCATCCCGGTCTTTCTGATCGTCGCCTTCAGCGCCGTGATCCCGCTGATGACGGTGGTCAATTATTCGGTGCAGGAGATCTTCGGCCCCGGCCAGACCTTCTTCGTCGGTACCGAATGGTTCGAGGCGGTGCTGAAGGACGACCGTCTGCACGACGCGCTGGTCCGCCAGATCATCTATTCGCTGGCGGTGCTGGCGATCGAGATCCCTTTGGGCATCGTGATCGCGCTCGGCATGCCCGGCGGTCGCAGCGCTAAGACGTCGCTGACGCTGGTGCTGCTGGCCCTGCCGCTGCTGATCCCGTTCAACGTGGTCGGCACCATCTGGCAGATCTTCGGCCGCGGCGACATCGGCCTTCTGGGTGCCACCTTCCGCGCCATCGGCATCGACTACAACTACACCAACAATTCGGCCCATGCCTGGCTGACCGTGCTGGTGATGGATGTCTGGCACTGGACCAGCCTGGTAGCGCTGCTGTGCTACGCCGGCCTGCAGTCGATCCCGCCGGCCTTCTATCAGGCGGCCAAGATCGACGGCGCCTCGAAATGGGCGGTGTTCCGCTACATCCAGCTGCCGAAGATGCGCGGCGTCCTGATCATCGCGGTCCTGCTGCGCTTCATGGACAGCTTCATGATCTACACCGAGCCGTTCGTGCTGACCGGCGGCGGCCCCGGCAACTCGACCACCTTCCTCAGCCAGTATCTGACGCAGATGGCGGTGGGCCAGTTCGACATCGGCAAGGCCGCGGCCTTCTCCATCGTCTACTTCCTGATCGTGCTGCTGTTCAGCTTCATCTTCTACACGATCATCACCCGCACCGGCGAGGGAGAGAAGAAATGAGCAAGGCCGCGGTTCTCGCTCCCGGTGCGCTGGCGGCGCCGGCCAACATCCGCCGCTCCTCGGCACGGGTGTCGAACAGGACGATCGTTCTCGTCTGCTACATCGTCTTCCTCATGCTGCCCATCTACTGGATGGTCAACATGTCGTTCAAGACGAACGAGGAGATCCTGTCGGGCCTGACGCTGTACCCACACAATCCGACGCTGCGCAACTACGCCGTCATCTTCACCGATCCCAGCTGGTACAGCGGCTACATCAACTCGATCTACTATGTGACGCTGAACACCATCATCTCGCTGACGGTGGCGCTGCCGGCGGCCTACGCCTTCTCGCGCTACCGATTCATCGGCGACAAGCACGTCTTCTTCTGGCTGCTGACCAACAAGATGGCGCCGCCGGCGGTGTTCCTGCTGCCCTTCTTCCAGCTCTACCAGACGGTCGGGCTGTTCGACACGCACATCGCGGTGGCGCTGGCCCACTGCCTGTTCAACGTGCCGCTGGCGGTCTGGATCCTGGAAGGCTTCATGTCGGGCGTGCCGCGCGAGATCGACGAGATGGCCTACATCGACGGCTACAGTTTCCCGCGCTTCTTCGGCACGGTGTTCCTGCCGATGATTCGGGCCGGCGTCGGCGTCACCGCCTTCTTCTGCTTCATGTTCAGCTGGGTCGAGCTGCTGCTGGCCCGCACGCTGACCTCGGTCGACGCCAAGCCGATCGCCGCAACCATGACCCGCACCGTCAGCGCGTCGGGCATGGACTGGGGCCTGCTGGCCGCCGCCGGCGTGCTGACCATCCTGCCGGGCGCGCTCGTGATCTGGTTCGTCCGCAACTACATCGCCAAGGGCTTTGCCCTGGGCCGGGTCTGAGGAGATCGCCTCATGGATATGGACTGGATGGCGTGGACCGCGCCGACCGCGATCTTCTTCCTCTGCATCGCCCTGATGCTGGCCGGCATGACGGTGTGGGAGGTGGTGTCGCCGACGGTGGAGGCCAAGGGCCTCCTGCCGATGCGCACCACTCGCGGCGACCGCCTGTTCATCGGCCTGCTCGGCAGCGCCTTCATCCATCTGGGCTGGCTCGCCGCGACCGACGCGTCGCTGTGGGGCGCCTCCGCGGTCTCGCTGGTCTGGATCGCCCTGGTCATCCGCTTCGGCTGATCCGGTCCGGGTGGGGAGAAGACAAGGTTTTCAAGGAATCCGTTCCCCCGCGGGGCTGCGGGGACGACGGGAAGAGCGGTGGTTTCCGCTGGTAAGGGCAATACGAAACGTCAACCCGACACCAAGTCGATCAAGTGGGAGGAAACATGCTTCAGCACCAGACTTCGCGTCGCTCTCTGCGGCGCCGCCTGACCGGGGCCGTGATGGCCGGCGGCATCGGCGTCCTGCTGGCGATGGCCTCGGCCGGCCCGTCCGCCGCCATGACGCCGGACCAGGAAGCGGTCGCCAAGCGCATCATCGAGGAACTCCAGCCCTCCACGCTGTCCAAGGACGAGCAGATGAAGGAGCTGGAGTGGTTCGTGAAGGCCGCCGAGCCCTACAAGGGCATGGACATCAACGTCGTTTCCGAAACGCTGACGACGCACGAGTTCGAATCGAAGACGCTGGCCAAGCTGTTCAGCGACCTGACCGGGATCAAGCTCAAGCACGACCTGATCCAGGAAGGCGACGTCATCGAGAAGTTGCAGACCCAGATGCAGTCGGGCCGCAACGTCTACGACGCCTACATCAACGACAGCGACCTGATCGGCACCCATGTCCGCTACGGGCAGGCCATCGCGCTGTCCGACTACATGGCCGGCGAGGGCAAGGACGTCACCCTGCCGACGCTGGACGTGAAGGACTTCATCGGCACCAGCTTCACCACCGGTCCGGACGGCAAGCTGTACCAGCTTCCCGACCAGCAGTTCGCCAACCTCTACTGGTTCCGCGCCGACTGGTTCGCCCGTCCCGACCTCAAGGAGAAGTTCAAGGCCAAGTACGGCTATGATCTGGGCGTCCCGCTCGACTGGTCGGCCTACGAGGACATCGCCGAGTTCTTCAGCAACGACGTCAAGGAGATCGACGGCGTCCGCGTCTACGGCCATATGGATTACGGCAAGAAGGACCCGTCGCTCGGCTGGCGCTTCACCGACGCCTGGCTGTCGATGGCCGGCGCCGGCGACAAGGGCCTGCCGAACGGCCTGCCGGTCGACGAGTGGGGCATCCGCGTCGAGGGCTGCCGCCCGGCGGGCGCGTCCGTCGCGCGCGGCGGCGACACCAACGGCCCGGCGGCGGTCTATTCGCTGACCAAATACATCGACTGGCTGAAGAAATACGCGCCGCCGGAAGCCGCCGGCATGACCTTCTCCGAATCCGGCCCGGTGCCGGCGCAGGGCGCCGTCGCCCAGCAGATCTTCTGGTACACCGCCTTCACCGCCGACATGACCAAGCCCGGCCTGCCGGTGGTCAACGCCGACGGCACGCCGAAGTGGCGCATGGCCCCCTCGCCGCACGGGCCCTACTGGGAGCAGGGCATGAAGCTCGGCTACCAGGACGTGGGGTCGTGGACGCTGCTGAAGTCTACCCCGGCGGAGCGCCGCAAGGCCGCGTGGCTCTACGCCCAGTTCACCGTGTCGAAGACCGCGTCCTTGAAGAAGACGCTGGTCGGCCTGACCCCGATCCGCGAAAGCGACATCAAGTCCGACGCGATGACGCAAGCGGCGCCCAAGCTCGGCGGTCTGGTCGAGTTCTACCGCAGCCCGGCCCGCGTGGCGTGGTCGCCGACCGGCACCAACGTGCCGGACTACCCGAAGCTGGCGCCGCTGTGGTGGCAGAACATCGCCGAGGCGGTGACGGGTGAGCGCACCCCGCAGCAGGCGATGGACAACCTCGCCGAACAGATGGAGCAGGTGATGGCCCGCATGGAGCGCGCCAACATCGGCGGCGACTGCGCGCCCAAGCTGAACCCGAAGAAGGACCCCAAGGAGTGGTTCGACGCGCCCGGCGCCCCGAAGGCCAAGCTGGCCAACGAGAAGCCCAAGGGCCAGACCATCGCCTATGACGACCTGCTGAAGGCCTGGAAGGAAGGCCGCGCCCAGTAACGACGGGTTCGGTCGTCGGGTCAGCCTCCGGCATCTGTCCTGGTTGTGCCGGAGGTGAGCCTGGGGCGGCGGCATGGTTTCGAAAGACTGGCGCCGCCCCATTTTTATTTTTCTGAAGGTTCCCTCTCCCGTCCCGGGAGAGGGAAGGGGCCCAAGCAAGGCTTGGGAAGGGTGAGGGGCGATCCAAGGAACAGGCGTATCGATCCTTGCCCGACCCCTCACCCTCCCGCCTTCGGCGGGTCCCTCCCTCTCCCGGGACGGGAGAGGGTATTAAGCCCAAGACTCCATGAGGGAACGCTTCCATGAGCAAGGCCGGCCATATCCTCGCCATCGACCAGGGCACCACCTCGTCGCGGGCGATCCTGTTCGACGGCCGGGGGACGCCGCTAGCCGAAGCCCGCCGCGAGTTTCCCCAGCATTATCCCGGCGACGGCTGGGTCGAGCATGATCCGGCCGACATCCTGCGCGACGTCCGCACCGTGGCGCGCGAGGCGGTGGAGAAGGCCGGGATCGACGTCTCCGCCATCGCCGCCATCGGCATCACCAACCAGCGCGAGACCACCGTGGTGTGGGACCGCGCCACCGGCGAGCCGATCCACCGCGCCATCGTCTGGCAGGACCGTCGTACCGCCGCGCTCTGCCAGGAGCTGGTGGCGGCCGGCAATGCCGAGCTGGTGCGGTCCAGGACCGGCCTGCTGATCGACGCCTATTTCTCCGCCACCAAGATCGCCTGGATCCTCGACCATGTGCCGGGCGCCCGGGCGCGGGCGGAGCGGGGCGAGCTGTGCTTCGGCACCATCGACAGTTTCCTGATCCATCACCTGACCGGGCGGCAGGTGCATGCGACCGACGCGACCAACGCCTCGCGCACCATGCTGTTCGACATCCATGCCCAGGACTGGGACGACGAGCTGCTGGCGCTGTTCCGGGTGCCGCGCGCCATGCTGCCGCGGGTGCTCGACAGCTCCGACGATTTCGGCGTCACCGAGCCGGAGCTGCTCGGCCGGCCGGTCCCGATCGCCGGGGTGGCGGGCGACCAGCAGGCGGCGGCCTTCGGACAGGCCTGCCTGACGCCGGGCATGGCGAAATCGACCTACGGCACCGGCTGCTTCGCGCTGATCAACACCGGCGAGACGCCGGTGGTGTCGAAGAACCGGCTGCTGACCACCGTCGCCTACCGGCTGAACGGCAGGACGTCCTACGCACAGGAAGGCTCGATCTTCGTCGCCGGCGCCGCCATCAAGTGGCTGCGCGACGGCATCGGCATCATCACCCATGCCAGCCAGACCGACGACATGGCGACCCGCGTGCCCGACAGCCATGGCGTCTATTTCGTTCCGGCCTTCGTGGGCTTGGGCGCGCCGCATTGGGATTCGGCCGCCCGCGCCGCGATCTTCGGCATGACCCTGGACGTTGGCCCGGCTCACATCGCCCGCGCCGCGCTGGAGGCGGTCGCCTTCCAGACCCGCGACCTGATGGAGGCGATGGCCGGCGATTGGGGCGGGACCATCAACGCCCTGCGCATCGACGGCGGCATGGCCGCCAACGACTGGCTCTGCCAGTTCCTGGCCGACCTGCTGAACATGCCGGTCGAACGCCCGAAGGTGATCGAGACCACGGCGCTCGGCGCCGCCTGCCTCGCGGCGCTGAAGGTCGGCGTATTCGACGGGCTGGAGTCGGTGTCCGATGCCTGGCGCAGCGAGCGCCGCTTCGAACCGCGCATGGAGCAGGACAAGCGCGACCGCCTCTATGGTGGCTGGCGCGACGCCGTGGCGCGGGTGCGGTCGGAGCGTTGAGGATTTCGATGGCGGAAATTCGCAGATAGTCCGGCGCAGACGGGCAAGTCGGCCCGATCGTCTGCCGGTACTCTGATTTCGGTTGCGCGCTCCTCCCTCGGGTGCGTCGTCCTCGCCGGTTCAGCGGGGACACTGGGCCGGATGGTCGATACCGTCCGGCCCGCTTCTTTTTTCCGCACCAACGAATGCACAGGCTTGCGTGCCGGGCGTCGGCATGGAATGAGAGAACAGGGCCGGCGCAAGACAATCTGGTTGTCTATTGACAACCAGGCGCGCTGCCCGATACTCATGCGTCGGAGACGGGCGTGACGCGGAGCAGACACCCGAAAAAGGAAATCGAGGAGGCCGTCCTCTACGCGGAGAGCCGCGGCTGGACCTGCTTCAAGGGACACAGCCATTGTTGGGGCTTGCTGCGCTGTCCGTACAACGAATCCGACTGCCGGTGCGGGGAGTTCTGCCAACTCTCAGTCTGGAGCACGCCGAGAGTGCCGGAGAACGAGGCGCGCAAGATCCGCAGGGCAGTCGACGGTTGTATCTATGCGGACCACGAAGGCCCAGGCAAGCCGTAGGGAGTGGATGCAAGATGTGGGAGTTCGTCCTGAAATTCCGCCTGCCGCTTGGACAAGAAGAGCCGACGGCGTGGCTGGATGCGCTGTTCGAAGCCGGCTGCGATGATGCCACCGTCGGCACGGGGCGACGCGGGTCCATCGCGTTGGACTTCTCGCGAGAAGCGGTTTCGGCTGAAACGGCGGTCCGCTCCGCCATCGCCGATGTGCTGAAAGCAATTCCAGGTGCGCTGTTGATCGAGATTGCGCCGGATCTGGTCAATCTCGCCGATCTGGCGGAGATCGTCGGCTGCTCGCGACAGAACATCCGGAAATACGCGGCCGGCGAAATCAGGGCGGTGGCGGCCGCTTTTCCCGATCCTGTCTATACCGGCAATCCCAGCCTGTGGCGCTTGGTCGAGGCGCTGATCTGGCTCGAGCGCAACACCGACATTCACCCCGATCCGAGGTCGGTCGAGCTTGCCCGCGTCGCGTCGGAGGTCGGGGCCGATATTCAGCATCGGCGGCTGACCGGGTTGATCGCCGCCGAGTGAACGCGCCGGGGACGGAAGAGCACCGCCCCCGGCCTTGTGCGGTTACACCTCTTCGCGGTCGGCCAGCATGTGGCGGATCTCGCTCTTCAGCAGCTTGCCGGTGGCGGTGTGGGGCAGGCTGTCGACGAAGCGGACGTCGTCGGGGATGCACCATTTCGCCACCTTGCCGTCGAAGACACCCAGCAGATCCTCGCGGGTGACGGCGGCGCCGGGCTTGCGGACGACCACCAGCACCGGGCGCTCGCCCCATTTCTCATCCGGCACGGCGACGGCGGCGGCCTCCTGGACGCCCGGATGGCCGATGGCAATATTCTCCAGGTCGATGGAGCTGATCCACTCCCCGCCCGACTTGATGACGTCCTTGGTGCGGTCGACGATCTGGATATAGCCGTCGGCATCCATCGTCACCACGTCGCCGGTCTCGAACCAGCCCGGCACCGCCTGATGGGCGGCGCTGTCCTCGACGCCGAAATAGCCGGAGCAGACGGTCGGGCCGCGCACCAGCAGCCGGCCGAAGCTGGTTCCGTCCTGCGGCACGTCGTTGCCCGATCCGTCGACCACGCGGAACTGCACGCCGCAGATCGGCCGCCCCTGCTTGGAGGCGAGGGCCAGCGCCGTCTCGGCATCCATGCCGCGATGCTTGCCCTTCGGCGTGTTGGCGAGGCCGAGCGGGCTGGTCTCCGTCATGCCCCAGGCATGCAGCACCTCGACCCCCATCTCCTGGAAGCGCTGGATCATCACCGGCGGGCAGGCGGAGCCGCCGATGGCGATGCGGCGCATGGTGGTCAGTTTCCTGCCATTGGCGTCCAGCCAGTTCAGCAGGGCGAGCCATACGGTGGGCACGCCGGCGGTGTTGGTGACCTTTTCGCCCTCGAACAGCTCGTAGAGGCTGGCGCCGTCCAGCTTGCCGCCGGGGAAGACCAGCTTGGCGCCGACCATCGGCGCCGCATAGGGAGTGCCCCAGGCATTGACGTGGAACATCGGCACCACCGGCAGCACCACGTCCGACGCCGACAGGCCCAGCACGTCCGGCAGGCAGGCGGCCAGGGCATGCAGATAGGAGGAGCGGTGGCTGTAGAGCACGCCCTTCGGGTTGCCGGTGGTGCCGGAGGTATAGCACATGCCGCAGGCCGTGTTCTCGTCGAGATCCGGCCAGTCGAAGCTGCCGGGCTGGTCGGCCAGCAGATCCTCGTAGCACAGCAGGTTCGGCAGGCTGGAGGCCGGCATGTTGGCGCGGTCGGTCAGCACGACGATGCCCTTCAGCCCGGTCAGCTCCCCGGCGATGCCCTCCAGCAGCGGCACGAAGGTCAGGTCGGTGAACAGCAGCCGGTCTTCGGCGTGGTTGACGATGTAGGCGATCTGTTCCGGAAACAGGCGCGGGTTGATGGTGTGGCAAACCATGCCGGAGCCGCCGATGCCGTAATAGCATTCCAGATGGCGGTAGCCGTTCCAGGCCAGCGTGCCGACGCGGTCACCCGGCTGCATGCCCAGCGCCGCCAGCGCATTGGCCAGCTTCTGTGCCCGGACCCAGGCGTCGGCATAGGTGTAGCGGTGGATCGGCCCCTCGGTGGTGCGCGACACGATCTCGGTATCGGCATGGTAGAGCGCCGCGTGACGCAGGATCGACGTCACCAGCAGGGGGCCATTCATCATCATTCCGCGCAGCATCGCTTCACTCCCGGTTCGGTCGCTTCTGGTTTTGGGCGGTCTGGTTTCAGGTCGTCGTCATGCATGCAGGTGGCGAGCCGCTCTTCGGCGTCGGCCTCCATGGCTTTCAACGCGCCGATCACCTCGGCGATTTCGGACTGCATCCGTTCAAGCTCGCCGAGGCGGGCGCGGATCTTGCGCAGACCGTCGCGGTACTGCCCGGCGCTGGACCGGCCGGAGCGGTAATGGGCGAGGTATTCCGCGATCTGCTCCAGCGTGAAGCCGACCCGGCGGAATTTCAGGATCAGCATCAGCCGCGCGCGGTCGCGGTGGGTGAACACGCGGCGCCCACCGGCCCGCTGCGGTTCGAGCAGTCCTTTCTCCTCGTAATAGCGCAACGCCTGTGGCGTGAGATCGAACTCCGCCGCCAGTTCCGTCACGCCATACACGTGTTTCCGTTCAGCCATGGACAATCCCCTGAGCCGACGATTTCGCCATGGAGCGAGGGGGGAAGTCAACGTCAGTGAGCTAAAGCAGGCTTTATGTCGCGCCGGATCTTTCTTCCGCCTGTTCGACCGCCGGACTACGGACGGCGCGGTGCGACCGTGGCAGAGATTTCACATGACAAGCCGGGGCTGCCGGTGCTTCCTGCGGTCGGACCACGGGGTATGTTCGGACGGCAAGCGGGGGATCGGGTGGGGGGAGCGACCAGCGTTTTGCGCCGGCTGATCGGTGAGCCGTGGGACCTTGCCGCGGCGTTGGGAATGCTGGTGTTGCCGGTGCTGGTCGCGGTCACCTTCCGGCACTACGGCATCTCCAACGACGAGGAGGTGCAGCATGTCTATGGCGCCAAGCTGATCGACTGGTACCGCAGCGGTTTCGTCGACGAGTCCGCCTTCAGCTACAAGAACCTCTATCTCTATGGCGGGCTGTTCGACATGGCGGCGGTGGCGCTGGCACCGCTGTTGCCCTTCGACCCCTATGAGACGCGGCATCTGTTGTGCGCCCTGATCGGGGTGGCGGGGATCGCCGTGGCCTGGGGCGTCGGCCGCCGGTTGGCCGGGCCGCGGGCCGGTTTCCTCGCCGGGGCGCTGCTGGCGCTGTGCGGCCCCTGGTATGGCGGGCTGTTCAACCACACCAAGGACGTGCCCTTCGCCGTGCTGATGATGGCTGCGGTGGGGCTGCTGATCCGGCTGGCAGGACAGATGCCGCGGCCGCGCTGGGGAACGGTGCTCGGATTCGGCGCCGTCGCCGGATTGGCGCTGGGGATCCGGGTCGGGGCGCTGCTGCTGGCCGGATACATGGCGGCGATGCTGGTCGGGTGGGTGCTGGTGCAGGGCTTTTCCGGCGCCCGGCTGCGCGAGGCCGGCCGGGGAGCGCTGCGCCTGCTGCCGGCGCTGCCGGTGGCCTATGGGTTGATGGCGGTCTTCTGGCCCTGGGCGGTGCTGGAGCCGCTGAACCCGCTGCGGGCGCTGGCCGATTTCTCGCATTTCCACTATCCGATCCGCACCATGCTGGGCGGCACCGAATATTGGATGTACGAGGTGCCGCGCGGCTATCTGGCCCGGTATCTGGCGGTCAAGCTGCCGCTGGTGATGCTGGCCGGAGCGATCCTGGGGCTGATGGGGCTGCCGGCGATCCTGCGCCGCGATGGGCTGGCGGACGGGGAGGGGAGGACCCGTGCGGTCGGCTGCGGGCTGGTGGCGCTGGCGGCGCTGTTCCCGGTCGTCTGGTTCACCGTCACCCATGCCCCCGGCTACACGGCGATCCGCCATTTCCTGTTCGTGCTGCCGCCTTTGGCGGTGCTGGGCGGCATCGGGCTCGACCGGCTGCTCGGCTGGGCCGGCGCCTGGAGGTTCGGCGTGTCGCAGCGAAGCGGGCGGGGATTGTCGGCCGCCGCGTTCGCCGGCGTCGCGCTGGCGCTGGCGCTGGGCCGCGAGGCGGCGGTCCTGGAGTCGCTGCACCCCGACGAATATGTCTATTTCAACGAATTGGTCGGCGGCGTCGCCGGCGCGGTGCGCAAATACGATGTCGATTACTGGGCCAACAGCCTGCCGGAAGCGGTGGAGGACCTGTCGGAGGTGATCGCCGCCGAGGAGGCCCGCACCCACCGTCACCGCAGCTACAGCGTCGCCGTCTGCGCCGAGCCGCTGGCCTTCGAGAAGCTGGCGCCGGCCAATCTGCATTGGGTCACCGATTGGACCCGCGCCGACTTCTTCATCGCGCCGACGCAGGAGGATTGCGACGCGCTGATGACCGGCCCGACGGTGGCGGAGGTCGAGCGCGACGGCGCCCTGCTGGCGGTGGTGAAGGATCTGCGCAAGCCGGTGGAGCCGGCCGAAATGGTCGAGGTCGCCCGCCTGCGCACCGGCCGCCAGCAGCGTCACTGGTGGTGAGCGGCGGTCAGCCGCGGGGCAGGAAGCGCGTGCGGTCCAGCCCGTGGCGCGCCATCTTCTCGTTCAGGGTCCGGCGCGGGATGTCCAGCAGGTCCATCACCGACTTGATATCGCCCTTGCAGCGCTCCAGCGCCTGTTCGATCGCCCGTTTCTCGAAGGCATCGACCTGATCGGCGAGCGCGCGCGGCGGCGATGCCGCCTCCCCGCCCAGGGTGCGGCGGCGCAGCAGGCCGGCGACGCCGCTGCGTCCCACCGACAGGACATGGCGTTCGGCGAGGTTGCGCAGTTCCCGCACATTGCCGAGCCAGTCATGGGCCAGCAGCGCATCGAGGTCGGCGGGCTCCAGCGGCCGCGACTCGCGGCCGTGGCGGGCGGCGAAGTCGGCGGCGAAATAGTCGAACAGCAGCGGAATGTCCTCCACCCGTGCCCGCAGCGGCGGGATATGCAGCTCCGCCACGTTCAGCCGGTAATAGAGGTCGGCGCGGAAGCGCCCCTCCTCGCTGAGGTCGAGCAGGTCGATCTTGGTCGCCGCCACCAGCCGCAGGTCGACCGGCACCTGCTTGTTGGAGCCCAGCCGTTCGATGGTGCGTTCCTGCAAGGCCCGCAGCAGCTTGACCTGGATGGCCATCGGCATGCTCTCGATCTCGTCGAGGAACAGGGTGCCGCCGCTGGAATGTTCCAGCTTGCCGGCGCGGCGCTGGGTGGCGCCGGTGAAGGCGCCGGGCTCGTGCCCGAACAGCTCGCTTTCCGCCATGCTGTCGGGAATGGCGCCGCAATTGACGGCGACGAAGGCGCCCTTCTCCCCGCCCCTTGAGCCTCTGGCGCCGAAATCATGCAGGCAGCGGGCGACCAGCTCCTTGCCCGTGCCGGTCTCGCCATGGATCAGCACGCTGGCGCTGGTGGCGGCGAGGTCGAGCAGGTCGCGCCGCAATTCGGCGATGCCGGGGGAGGTCCCGATCAGCCGGGTCTCGATCCCGCCGCTGCCGGCAAGGCGGCGCAGGCCGCGGTTCTCCAGCACCAGGCGGCGCTTCTCGGCCGCGCGGCGGAGGACGGTGACCAGATGGTCGGGTTCGAAGGGCTTTTCGATGAAGTCGTAGGCGCCGCGCCGCATCGCCTCGACCGCCAGCGCCACGTCGCCATGGCCGGTCACCAGGATCACCGGCAGGTCGGCGTCGCGTTCCAGCGCCCGTTCCAGCACCGCCATGCCGTCCATCCGCGGCATCCGCACATCGGTGACCAGCACGCCGGGAAAATCGGGAGACAGCAGGTCGAGCGCCGGCTGCGGCGTCTCAAAGCCCTGCGCGGCGAAGCCGGCCAGTTGCAGCCATTGCGTCACCGACACGCGCATCGCCAGCTCGTCGTCGATGAACAGGACGGGTGTGGCAAGCGGATCGGTCTTCATCTCGGTCCTCGCTCTGCATCAGGGGATAAGCAGGTTTTCCGAACTCCGCCCACAGATGGGCGGGCTCGGAAAACCTGCAAAACCATAGAGTCCGCAGGTTTCTCCAGGCCGGGCCTGTAGCCCGATCTGGAGAAACCTGCTTAGGCGTCCGGCAGCTGGATGACGAAACAGGCGCCGCCGTCGACATTGTTCTCCGCCCGCAGCATGCCGCCGAAATCCCGCACGATGCCATAGGACAGCGACAGCCCGAGCCCGAGCCCCTGCCCGACCTCCTTGGTGGTGAAGAAGGGATCGAACAGCTGGAACTGGTGCGCCTCGGCGATGCCGGTGCCGGTGTCGCGGATGCGGATCTCCCAGCCCCCGGCATTGCGGGCGGCGGTCAGCGTCAGGCGCCGATCCTCGCAGCCGGCCATGGCATCGGCGGCATTGCGCAGCAGGTTGACGAAGACCTGTTCCAGCCGGACCGCGTCGCCGCGCACGCGGGCGTCGGGCGGAATCGCCTGTTCGACCCGCACCTCCTCCTCGCGCAGGCGGGGGACCAGCAGGGAGAGCGCGCGGTCCATGGCGCGGGCGACCGGCACAGCCTCCACCCGCGCCGGCCCCTTGCGCGCGAACTCCTTCAGATGGCCGGACAGCATCGACATCCGCTCCGCCAGATCGCCGATCATAGCGAGGTTGTCGCGGACCATCGCCGTTTCCCCCCGTTCGGCCAGCAGCCGGGTGGAGGCGACGAAGGTGCGGATGGCGGCCAGCGGCTGGTTGATCTCATGGGCCAGCGCCGCCGACATCTGGCCGAGCGCCGCCAGCTTGCCGGCCTGCACCAGCTCCTCCTGCGCCTCGCGCAGGACGCGGTTGGCGGTCACCAGCTCGGCCGTGCGCTCCTCCACCCGGCGTTCCAGCGTCACCCGCGCCTCGCGCTGGAGCCGCAGGGTCTGGCGCCGCTGCCAGCCCAGCGCCAGGGCGGCGACGAGCAGCAGGATGCCCATCGCGGTCAGCACCGCCGCACCGGCCGCCTGGGCCTTCACCGGCTCCAGTTCGGAGAGGAAGCGGATGGTCCAGCCGAATTCGGGAAGACTGAGTTCCTGCATCAGGTAGGCGCGACGGGCGCCGGGGGAGAGCGGATCGGGCAGGCTGATCCGCCGGGCGCCGTTCTCCGCCACCGGGGCGTCATGCAGGCCGAGCGGTGTCGGGTCGCTGCGGTCGTACTGACGGGTCAGCGCCAGCCGGGCCTTCACCGCATCGGGCAGCGGGCGCAGCGCGCGGTACTTCCAGTCGGCATGGCTGGACAGGAAGACGATGCCGTTCTCGTCGGTCACCAGCACCCGCTCGCCGCCCGCCGCCCAGTCGCGCTGCAGCGGTTCCAGGTCGATCTTGACCACGGCGACGCCGATCAGCCTCTCCCCCAGCCGCACCGCATGCGACAGGAAGAAGCCGGGCAGGCCGGTGGTGACGCCGATGCCGAAGTAGCGGCCGCTGCCGGCTTCCACCGCCTGACGGAAATAGGGACGAAAGTCGTAGGTATGGCCGACGAAACTCTGTGCCGGATCGGCCCAGTTGCTGGACGCCAGCGCCAAGCCCGAACGGTCCACCACATAGAGCGCCGCCGATCCGGCCGCCGCATTCGCCGTCTCCAGCCGCCGGTTCACGGCATCGCGCCGCAGATCCGATGGCGCGTTCAGCAGATCCAGCACCTCATGGTCGCGGGCCATCAGGAAGGGCAGGTAATCGTAGCGGCCGACCGCGTTGCGGATGCTGCTGGCGTAGAGGCCGAGCCGCTGGTCGCCGTTCAGGATCAGCGCCGCCCGCGCCTCGGCCTCCGCCCAGAAATAGGCGCCCCAGGACGCCAGCGCCGTCACCGCAGCCAGCGCCGCGAGGAGGATCGCCAGCCTGCGGCGGCGCAGCGGACGGGGGAAAGCGGGATCGGCCATCGCCTGTCTATGGAGCCGGGGGAGCGAGGCTGTCCAGCCTGTTTTGCGGCCGATGGCTTCTACGTCCGAATGACGCCCGTTCTTAAATGAACGTTCAATCAAAAAACAAATGGAAAATATCCAAACAAATCATCCCTTCGGCTATGCCAAATGAATGGACGCGACCAGAGTGATATTGTCCGGTGTCTGTTGTTTGCGTCACTTTCATGACGTGCGAAAGCCGGTTATGGTGCGCCGCCGCCGGCTTTGGCTTGGCCTTTTGGTACCTGCCGGAAACGGGATCGAGAAGGGGGAACAGGATCATGGATGCCGAATCCATTCGCGCCGCTTACCGCCGCTATGCCGGATTCTACGACCGCGTGTTCGGGGTGCTTCTGGCCTCCGGCCGGCATGCGGCGGTGGAGTGGCTGAACCGCCGCGGCGGCCTGCGAATCCTGGAAGTCGGCGTCGGCACCGGCCTCTCCTTGTCCGACTACCGCAAGGACAACCGCGTCGTCGGCATCGACCTGTCCACCGACATGCTGAAGGTCGCGCAGGACCGGGTGGAGCGCGAAAAGCTCGACCATGTCGAAGGGCTGCTGGAGATGGATGCCGGCAAGCTGGCCTTTGCCGACGGCAGTTTCGACGTGGTGGTCGCCATGTATGTGATGACGGTCGTCCCCGACCCCCAGGGCACGATGGCGGAGCTGGAGCGGGTCTGCAAACCCGGCGGCGACATCGTCATCGTCAACCATTTCGCCGCCCCCCGGCCCGGCGTCCGCCGCGCGGTGGAGGGCTGGCTGTCGCCCCTGTCGAAGAAGCTCGGCTGGCGGCCCGACTTCACGCTGGACGCGATGATGGCCGGATCGCGGCTGGCGGTGGAAAGCATCCGCACCCTGCCGCCCTTCGGGCTGTTCAGCCTGCTGCACTGCCGGCGGGGTCAAAGGGTGTGAGAGGGGGACGGAGGTCGCAATGAGTCAGGCTGGGACACGGCGGGTGCGGGCAGCCTGACGGAGGGCGCGGCTCCGCCTGCCGAACAGGATCGCCGGTCGCTCGACCGTGAGGTGGACGAGACTGGCGACCGCCAGGACCAGGACGCCGGCGCCCGCAAGGATCAGGACGTAGAGCGGCTCCTCCTCTCCGATGACGGCGCGCAGCGGGGCGTTGGCGGTGATCACTGTCCAGATCACGATGCCGTGCAGCAGATAGACGCCGTAGCTGATCTCGCCCAGCCAGAGGACCGGTTGCCGGGTCAGGACGCCGCGGAAATCCTGCCCTGCCGCGACGACGACGAAGAACAGGCCGAGCCCGAGGACGGGCAACGGCGCGTAGGCGCCGGAAAAGCCGGCCACGGTCGCCGACAGGGCTGCAAGCGCCAGGAGCAGCCCGCGGTCCGACCGGGCGAAACGGACGAACCCAGGGCGGCGGATGGCATAGGCGCCGGCGATGCCGCCCAGGAAACACTCCAGCACCGCAAGGCTGAAATTGCGGAAATAGAGCAGCAGCGCCAGCGTGAGGGCGAGGGAGACGAGTGCCGGCCGCAGCTTCCGCGTCGGTAGGAGCGAGAAAGCCAGCGCGGGCAGCGCCGCGTAGAAGAGCAGTTCGTAGGGCAGGGACCAGGTGGCGTAGGCGACGATCTGCCCGGCATTCTCCATGCCGTTGATCGGCGGCGCCTTGAAGCTGGCCCAGCCGATCAGCCGATCAGCCGGCGCAGCAGGTCGAGCGGTCCGGTCCTGAGTTCGAAGCCCGTCGCCGCGAGCGTCAGGACAACGGTCAGGACGACGGCGACCGCATAGACCGGATAGACGCGGTAGAAGCGGGACGAGACGAATTCGCGCCAGTCCATCCCCGGCCCGGCCTTCAGCAGCTTGTCCCAGAACAGGAAGGCCGTAACCATGAAGAACAGCGCGACGCTGCTCTGGCCCAGATGGGTGTAGAGCCGGGACGGCGGCAGCGCCCAGAGGCCGCTGTGCAGATATTGCCAGGTGATGACGCCATGGTGGATGAACACGGCATAGGCCAGCAATCCGCGCATCCCGTCGATGGCGGCGTAGCGGCCGTCGGAACCGGCCTGCGGGCGCAACGGCAGGGGAACGAAGCGCAGAATCGCCCATGATGCGCAGGCCGCCGCCGCATAGAGGAGGATTACCAGGAGCGCAGACGCGACCATACCGTCATTCCAGCCATCGCCAGGGGACAGGAGCAAGCCGGGGGACGGGAGACTTTGTCGTCAAGCTTGTCAAGGTCGTTCGGAGGGGCGCCGGGGCAATCGCATTTGGGAAATTCGATCCTACACAGGGAAACTTGTCATTCTGCGGCGGCGGGAATCCAGCCATTTCGGCAATTTTCCACCGGAGTTTCCCGGATCCTCGCCTTCGCGCTGTGCGATGCGTTGGTCCCATGCCTGCCTCTCTATGCCAAAGGCACAGGATACCGACGGCAAATCAGCGGGTTTCCGGAGGGAAATCATCAAATGAGGGCTCTGGACACCGCCTCCACAGCGCCATGCGTTTCATATCAAACGCATGGCGCTGTGGGCTTATGTTTGACAATCGGATTCACGCGTCAAATCGCTTCCGATTTTACGTGATCCGATCTGATGTCGACTTCGGGATGGAAGCACGCCGCCGCATCCGGCTCCTTCAAGGCGCCGAGCGAGGCCGCAGGAACCAGTCAAAGTGTTTTACAATCAACGGGCTCACAACGAAGACGATGAGAAATACTGTGATCGGCGTCAAAATCAGTGTTTGATGCCAAATAGCCCAGTTACCGGCCAGAGGGTTCAGAGTGTAGGGCAGAAACGTTACAATGGGGTAAACGAATATAATCATGATGATTGCCACTCTAAATTTTGATGTTTTGATAGGAACGACGATAGAGCCGTCGCATGGCTCCATATTATTCGAATCGCAGGCCGTAGCCTTAAGCTTTTTCAAGTCACCAGCCTCTTAGTATTCGGCACTTGGCCGCTGACGAAACTTCTTGTACCAGACGTCAAGGCGCGGATGAGCGGAGCCGAAGGCTTGGTCGAACCTCTCCCGGCATGTTTGAAAAATTGGGAATACCGTGCAGTCTGCAATCGTAGGCCTGTCTCCTGCCAGGAACTCGTGATCTCCGATCGTCGCCTCCAGGACATCCAGTATTTCAGTGACGTACCCAAAGAGCTTGGTAGCGGTGTCCGGCGAAGGCGACGGCTCCTTGGCGGAAAAGGATTGGGTGACATTCCAAAGCCAAAGCTGAGACCGAACCACCAGATCGGTTCCCAGGCGCTCAAGCGAGCGTATTTTCGCACGAGAAATGGCATCCGTCCCGATCATTGGCTTCTCGGGATAGAGTTCCTCCAGATACTCGACAATGGCGGCCGATTCTGTAATCGCCACACCTTCATCCGTGACAAGTGTCGGCGCTCGTCCGCTGGGATTGATTGCAAGGTATTCGCGCGACTTGTGCTCTCCTCCCGCGTAATCGAGTTCATATCGCGGAACGTCGATACCTTTTTCATTCAGGTAGATGATAACGCGCCGCGGATTCGTTCCCTTTTGAAACTGGTATAGCAGCATTCCGTTTAACCTTCCGTTCTCGGCATTTGATCACTGGGTATGTCCCAACGGTCTACCGACAAGTTATCGTGTTACAATGGAGTTTTTATGCTATTACTAAAGCGATGCCTTGCGAGGTGAGAAATGGCGTCTGATCGTTTGACGCGCGTACCGGCCAGACAGGCGCTGGCGGATTTCATCCGCCAATGTCGTGAACGCATTTCTCCAGAATCGCTTGGTTTGCCGCAGGTGCGCCGTCGTCGAACCAGAGGCCTTCGCCGTGAGGAAGTCGCCGCGTTGGCTGGTGTCGGTTTGACGTGGTACACTTGGTTCGAGCAGGGACGCGATATAGCGGTATCCGATGATTTCCTTCATCGATTGGCGCGAGGACTTCGGCTCGACCGAGCCGAGCGGGAGCACCTTTTTGCACTGGCCGGCCGCGAGACATTGGCGGATGGAGATGAAAGTGTCGAGCTTCCTCAGTCGCTCGTAAGAATGATCAATGCTCTCGATCAAGCCGCCTACATAATGAACAGCTCTTGGGATGTCCTGGCCCATAACGAGGCGGCCAGGATCCTGTTTGAGGACTTCAAGTTACCGCAGCCGAACTTGATCCGCATTGTCTTCTTCTCCGACCACTATCGACAGAGTATTCAAGATTGGCAGTTCGCCGCGAGGCTTGTCCTGCTCAAGGCACGCCATGACTATCTGACGGGCGGAAAGAGCCCGGTTTTAAGGTCCATCCTCAACGAGGTCCTTCAAACCTTTCCACAAACTATGGAATGGTGGGATGACCCCGAAATCCTCCCGATCGGTGATACGGACATTACGTTCTGCGATGCACAGGGTCTTTGGCGAAGCTATCGCCTCAATATCCTCGTCTCCAAAGATAGGCCCGGACTTCGCATCGCCTTCTATGATGAAAAACTACGTGCTTGAGGTAGTTCCGGCATTCATCAGGCGTATAGAGGTTGCAGATTGAGCCGACGGATCCCCACGACTCTTCAATGGTTTGGGCACCAATGCGCCGGAGATGGGCCTTGAGCTTGGCGAAAGCTATCTCGATGGCATTGAGGTCGCCGGAGTAGAACAGCACGCGCTTGCCGCCGTCGCCGGACGGGGCGCCGGAGAGCAGAGGCGCCTTGAGATGGTTGAACGCCTTCACGACGCGCGCGCCAGACACCAGATCGGCCACCAACTCCGACGAGGACCGTTCGCCAGGGGTACGGGCTTGAACAGCGGCGCCTCGATCGGGTTGTTGGCGTCGATGACGATGCGCCCCGCCCAATCGGGGAAGCCGGCGAGGAGCGCTGTCGCGACGGTGCGGCCGATGTTGTCGGCGCCGATGATGTTGATGCTGGTCATGGACCATGCTCCTGCCCGGAAGGGAAGGGGGATCGGGCGATCCGGCCGCCGTCCACAGTGAGGACCGTGCCGGTGACCATACGCGAGGCGGCGCTGCCTGGGCTGGGCATCACGCTGCTGGCGGCGCCGGACGTGCTCTCGCATCTCGAACGGGGCGACCTGCAGGCGTTCCGCCGCAACTGTCTCGCCGAACGTTTCGCCGGCAGCTTGGGATGAGGTGCGGGGTGGAGGGTGGCCGCAGCCCTACCGGGGCTGCGCCCTTGGTTCAGGATCGGATCCACGCTTCAAATCGATTCCGGTTTGATGCGATCCCATCTAGTGTCGGATGCCGCCGGTCCGGCCGTGGCCGCGGCGGCGCAACCAGGGGAGCGGGATATGTCTGAAAAGACGGTCGGGATGGGCGGCGATCTGGCGGGAAAGCGGATTCTGGTGCCGGAAAGCCGGGACCTCGACCTGTTCGCCGGCATGATGGAACAGCATGGGGCCGAGACGATCCGTTGCCCGTTGGTGAAGATCCTCGACCTCGACGATCCGGCACCGGCACGGGCCTGGCTGGAGCGGCTGCTGACCGAGGGTTTCGACGACATCGTGCTGCTGACCGGCGAGGGGCTGCGGCGCCTGATGACCGTCGCCCGAGCCATGGAACGGGAGGCCGACGTGGTCGCCGCCATCGGCCGCGCGCGTGTCTTCGTCCGCGGTCCGAAACCGGTGAAGGCCCTGCGCGAGATCGGCTGCGCCCCCTACAAATCCGCCCCCGCCCCGACCACCGACGGCGTCATCGCCATGCTGGCGGAAGAGGATCTGACCGGCCGCCGCGTCGGCGTCCAGCTCTACCCCGACAACCCGAACGAACCGCTGCTGGAGGCGGTGCGGGCGCGGGGCGGCCTGCCGGCGGCGGTGACCCCCTACCGCTACGCCAACGATTCGGAGACCGGATCGGTCCAGACGGCGATCCGCGACATGGCGGACGGCCGCATCGACTTCGTCGCCTTCACCGCCTCACCCCAGGTGCGGCGCCTGCAGGAGGTGGCGGAGGCCTGCGGCCTCGGCGACGCCTTCCGCCAGGGCTTCGCCAGGACGCGCATCGCCGCCGTCGGCCCGGTGGTTGCCGAGGCGGTGGAGGCGGCCGGCGGCACCGTCGCGGTTTCCCCGGAATCGACGTTCCACATGAAGCCGTTGGTCAACGCCATCCGCCGGCTGTTGACGGAGGGAGAAGGGCAGGGAGCCGGCCCGACAACCTGACGGGCCAGCGACCTTTCGCCCCACCCTCCTTTCGCGCGGGCCGATTGATAACAATTCTCACTCTCGATTAACCTCTGACGCTCAGTGTCGGAGCCGGCCACCGGGCGCATCCCCGGGTGGCCGTCCGTCGTCAGGAGCGTCATCATGCCCGTCAGCCTTTCCTCCCTGTCCCGCCGCCTGCTTGCGCCGACGTTTCTGTCGGCCGGCATCGTCGTCGGCGGCTCCGTCCTTGCCGCGGATCTGTCGACCAAGGAGAAGCTGGGAGAGGCGCTGTTTTCCGACCCCGCCCTGTCGGCCAACCGTAGCCAGTCCTGCGCCGATTGCCACAATCCGGACTTCGGCTTCGCCGATCCGCGCACCGGTGGGGCGGGCGGGGCGGCTTCGGTCGGCGACAACGGCAAGTCGGTGGGCGACCGCAACGCGCCGACGGCAAGCTATGCGGCCTTCACGCCGTCCTTCCACATCAAGGCGGATGGCAAGGTGGTCGGCGGCCAGTTCTGGGACGGCCGCGCCGCGACCCTGAAGGACCAGGCCGGCGGCCCGCCGCTGAACCCGGCGGAGATGGGGCTGACCTCCAAGGAACAGGCGCGTGGGAGGCTGGCGGAGAATCCCGACTATGCCCGTGCCTTCGTGGCACTCTACGGCGCCGGCGTGCTCGACGATGCGGAGCGTGCCTACGACGCGATGAGCGACAGCATCGCCGCCTTCGAGAAGACCGACCGCTTCGCGCCCTTCGATTCGAAATACGACCGCTCTCTGCGCGGCGAGTACAAGATGACGCCGGAGGAGGACCTGGGCATGACCCTGTTCTTCTCCACCCAGTTCACCAACTGCAACCAGTGCCACAAGTTGAAGGCGATGCCGGCCGCCGCCGGCGAGATGTTCACCAACTACGAACATCACAACATCGGCGTGCCGGCCAATCCGGCCTTGCGCGAAGCCGCCGGCAAGCCGGGCTTCGCCGACCGCGGGCTGCACGACAATCCGGCCGCCGCCAAGCCCGCTTACGAGGGGAAGTTCAAGACGCCGACCCTGCGCAACGTCGCGGTGACCGGTCCCTACATGCACAACGGCGTCTTCAAGGATCTGGAGACCGTCGTCCGCTTCTACGACCACTACAACAACCGGACGGAAAAGGCGGCGCTGAACCCGGAAACCGGCAAGCCCTGGGGTCCGCCGGAAGTGGCGGCGAACCTGTCGTCGAAGGAACTGGAATCGGCTCCGGCACTGGACAGCCGGCGCGTCAAGGCGCTGGTCGCCTTCATGAAGACGCTGACCGACGCGCGGTATGAGCACCTGCTGAAATAGGACTGAGCATCGGCCTGACCGATGACCTGGTCAGTGGCCGATGTCGATGCGGAAGAGTTCCAGATCCAGCAGTTCCATCGATAGGCGGCGGCCTTTGCCAGACTTGCGGGAAGCCAGCTTTCGAGTCAACGGCCGGCTGAGCCAAGCAGTGCGGGCGCGGTCGAACAGGGCGGTGCAGCGGTGGGACAATGTGGCGTTCATGGCTGGTCGGGCTCTCTTGCGCAGGGGGAATGGGTCGGCGGCAGCATGGCTCCTGTGAGCAGTTGCAATAAGAATGTCCTGGCACTGTGACAGTTTCCACCGCCCTAACGTCTAGTCCCTAGGCCATAGGGCCAAGTTTCGGGCCGATTTTCCCACCGATTCGACGAAAGGAGGACACGATCAAAGCACCACGCCCACCAGCCGCCGCAACGCGTCGCGCGCCTCGCCGTCCAGAACGGGCACGCCGTTGCGGGCCTCCAGCATATAGGCGCCGGGGTCGGACAGGGTGCGCATGGCGAAGCCGACCACCACGGGTGGTTCGGTGCTGAGCGGCGGCTGTTCGTAAACGGGGGTGAAACTGCAGCCGCCGAGCAGCGCGCGGATCATCAGCGCCTCGTCCGAGGTGGCGCCGGCCGCCGGCGTGTTGATGCCGAACAGCAGGCGCTCCGCCTCCGCCTCGGTCACCAGCCCGCGTTCCAGCAGGATGTCGACCATGGCGGAACTGGTCATCACCGGCGCCGCCCGGCCCTTCCAGCAGAAGCGGCCATCGTCCCAGCCGACGTCGAGGCTGCGGAAGACCATGTGCGGCTCGCCGCCGCCGGGAGCCCCGGCGACGATGTAATTGACCCGCAGAAGCCCGTTCCATGCGCCGGCCGGGGCGACGATGCAGGACAGTCCGCTGCGTGTCAGGCGGAGATAGGTGTCGTTGATGCCCGACGGTTCGAAATCGAAAAGCATGGCGCCTTCACCTCTCTGCCGACCGGCGGGGGCGGCATCGCCGTTGCCCAGCCTTCGTTCCGTTGAGTCAGGTGAGTGGCATCCGGGCTCGCGCAAACTGTCCATGCGGGTGCTCCCCCTTTGCGCAGACGCACGAAAGGCGGTAGGCCGATCCGCCGGCCACCGCCTTTCGTTCCGCTGCCAAGGGCGCAGGGACGATCAGTTCGCCGGCCCCAGGAACACGCTGTCGTGGCTGTTCTTCTCGCTCGTTCCGGTGTCGGACAGCCGGAAAGTCAGCGGCAGCGAGGTGGCGGTGACCGCCGCGCGCGGGGCCGTCACATAGACGCGGTAGGTGGCGACGCTGTCCGGCTCGGCCGAGAGGGTGGCGGTGTGGGCGGCCGATTCGTCCTCCGCTTCGCCGATCACCTTGATCTCGGCATTGGGCAGGCCGGCGAGGCTGAGGGTATAGGAACGGTTCTGCCGCGTCTTGTTGGCGACCTTGAAGGTGTAGGCGTTGCGGATCGAGCCGTCCGACAGCGTCACGAACAGTGGGGCGCGGTCGCGCAGGACGGTGATGTTCAGGCTGGGGCGCAGTGCGAAGCTCCAGGCCATGGCACCGCCGATGACCAGCATCAGCAGCGCATAGACGATCACGCGCGGGCGGACCAGGCGCCATTGATAGCTCTTGCCGGAGGCGCGGGTATCCTGGGCAGCCAGGCTGTCGAAGGCGATCAGGCGGGTGGGCAGCCCCTGCTGGATCATGATGCTGTCGCAGGCGTCGACGCACAGGCCGCAATTGATGCAGTCGGCCTGCTCGCCGGTGCGCACGTCGATGCCCATCGGGCAGACCTGGACGCATTGGCCGCAGTCGATGCAGTCGCCGAAGCCTTGGGCGCGCCGCTCGTCCCAACTCTGGGACTTGCGCTTCGGGCCGCGGTTGTCGCCACGGTCGGCCTGATAGGTGACGACCAGCGAATGCTCGTCCAGCATGGCGGTCTGGATGCGCGGCCAGGGGCACATGTACATGCACATCTGCTCGCGGGCCCAGCCGGCCATCACATAGGTCATGCCGGCGAAGATGGCGAAGAAGGACACCGCCTCGTAGCTGGCCTGGAAGGTAACCAAGTCGTGCAGCAGCACGGGGGCGTCGGTGAAATAGGCGAGGAAGCCGAAACCGGTCACCAGGCTGAGCGCCAGCCAGCCGGCATGCTTGCCGGCCTTGCGCAGGATCTTGCGCGCCGTCCAGGGCTGTTTTTCCATGCGGATGCGTTCCGCCCGGTCGCCTTCGAAGATGCGCTCGATCCAGACGAACAGGTCGGTCCACACCGTGTGCGGACAGGTGAAGCCGCACCAGACGCGGCCGGCCAGCGCCGTCGCCAGGAACAGACCGAGCGCCGCCACGATCAGGATGCCGGTGAGGTAGTAGATTTCCTGCGGCCAGATCTCGATCCAGAACAGGAAGAATCGCGGCGTGGTCAGGTCGAACAGAACCGCCTGCGCCGGGGCGTCGGGTCCGCGCTCCCACCGGATCCAGGGAGCGATGAAGAACAATGCCAGAAGAACGGAGAAGGTGATGGTCTTCAGACGGCGATAGAGACCCTTGACCGCCTTCGGATGAATCGTTTTCTGGCTTTCATACAGCGGGACCTTGGCGGTTTGGGCTGCGCCCTGCTGTACGATGCTTCCGTCTGGCATGTCGATGCGCCTGATTTCCGGTTCCACGTTGGCGCGGAGCATAGTCGACCACCGGTGCGGCGTGTTTGACCTCTGTCAAACATCGTCGATATTCCAAAAAGCCCTTTTGGATTCGAGGCTTTTCACGGGTTCGAGGGGTCCGCGTTCCAGAGTCGGTAATACTGTGACGGATGCCGGATCCACAAGATCATTATTGTTCAATGAACGGCAGTATCACGCACAATACTGAAACTATACTGCATTATATTGCTACAATCAGCATAACGTATCGTCCCAGCTTGCCGACCGTCACCAGCAGCAGGAACAGGCGCAGGTCGACGCGCAGGATGCCGGCCACCAGGGTCAGCGGATCGCCGATCACCGGCATCCAGGCCATCAGGAGCGACCAGACGCCGAAGCGCTGGTACCAGCCGGTCGCCCGCTCCACCAGCCGGCGCGAGATGGGGAACCAACGGCGATCCTGGAAATGCATCAGGTAGCGGCCGAGCGCCCAATTGATCGTGGAGCCCGCGACGTTCCCGGTGGTCGCCACCAGAATCAGCAGTCCATCGTGATAGTTGCCGGACGCATGCAGCCCGGCGAGAAGGATCTCGGACTGGGCGGGAAAAATCGTCGCTGCGGCCAATGCTACCAGGAAAAGGCTGCCATAGGCCGCCGCATCCGTCATCGTGCAAATCCTTTCTGGGACGCCTAAGCAGGTTTCTCCAGATCGGGCCACAGGCCCGGCCTGGAGAAACCTGCGGACTCTATGGTTTTGCAGGTTTTCCGAGCCCGCCCATCTGTGGGCGGAGTTCGGAAAACCTGCTTAGCGCCCTGAAATCCTTTCCTCCACAACGGCTTGACCATCGCGGCCCCGGGCAGGCGCAGGATTAGGCTTCGCTGCGGCGTAAAATCAAGAGGCGCGCCGGCTGAAATCGGGGCGGCCGGCCGTGCAAAGGCGCTTGCCCGTCAACCGCCGAGAGACAAGAATGTGACGCGCGGTTCACGCAGCGTGTCCGAAGGCCGGGTCCTTCCCATCCGGCCGCGCGCCGGCCGTCGGACGCAGATGCGTTCGGCCGTGGAAGCGTCCACCGGGTCAGCGGAGGGAGTAGGCACGGGCATGGGAGAAACCGGGTTCGCCCGCTTCGACGCCGACGAACGTCTGGTCTGGGCCAACGACGCCTTCGCGGCCCGGTTTGCCGTGCCTGCCGATGCGACGCTGGACGCACTGTTCGGCAGCCTGCTGGGCGCCGCGGCGGTCGCCGAACTGCGCCATGGATGTGCCACGACGCGGAGGCTTCCCGACGGCAGCGCCGTGACCTTGGCGCTGGGCTCCGGCGGACCGGGCGAATGCCTGCTGATGGCGGTCGACGCGGTCGCCGTGGCGGGGGGACCGACGGAGCGGGATCCCTGGGCGAAAACCAGTTCGGTGCTCGACTGCCTCAGCCAGGGGGTGATGGCCTTCGACCATGAGTTGCGCCTGGTCGCCTGGAACCGGCGCGTCCTGGAACTGCTCTACATCGATCCGCGGTTCCCGCGCTATGGCCAGCCCTATGAGGCGGTGGTCCGCCACATCGCGGAGCAGGGCGGCTATGGCGGCGGCGGCATCGACGATCTGGTGGCGCAGAGGCTGGACTATATCCGCAAGGCCTCCTGGCCCTTCTACAACGAGCGGGTGCGGCCCGACGGCGTCGTCGTCGAAACGGTGACCCTGCCGCTGCCCGACGGCGGCTTCGTCACCACCTACACCGACATCACGCAGCGCAAGCGGGCGGAACGGGAACTGGCTTCCAGCCGGGAGCTGTTCGAACTGGCGATCCGGGCGGCGCGCGAAGGCATCTCGCAATGGGATCTGCGCACCGGGGAGGTGTGGTTCTCCCCGCAATGGTGGGGTTTGCTGGGCTATTCCGAAGCGGAGATGGACAACAGCCGCCGCCGCTGGGAAGAACTGATCCACGCCGAAGACCTCGACGCCGCACTGGAGATGGTCGAGGAGCTGGCGACCGGCCGGCGGTCGGAGGGCCGGCTGCTGCAGCGTTTCCACCATCGCTCCGGCGAGACCATCCTTTTGGAAACCCGCGTGCTCGCCGTGGCCGGCAGTGACGGGTGGATCTTCCGCATCGTCGGTTCCCACACCGACGTCACCGAAAGCGTGCGCGCCGCCGAAGCCATCCGTGCCGCCAAGGAGGAGGCCGAACATGCCCTGCAGGATCTGAAGGAGGCGCAGGTCCAGCTGATCCAGGCGGAGAAGATGGCGGCACTGGGATCGCTGGTGGCGGGTGTGACGCATGAAATCAACACACCCGTCAGCATCGCCCTGACCGGCGCCTCGCTGCTGGCGGAGAAGACCCGCGCCCTGCGCCACCTGTTCGAGACGGGCGCCCTGCGGCGCGGCGATTTCGCCGAGTTCATCGACATCGCCGACGAGGCGACGCAGTTGATGCTGCTGAACGTCGAGCGCGCCACCCGCCTGATCCAGAGTTTCAAGCAGATCGCCGTCGATCAGGCCAGCGAGGAACGCCGTGTCTTCGAACTGAATCATTACATCCACGAGATTCTGCGCAGCCTGGGCATGCGCCTTCGCCGCAGCGGGCATTCGATCGCCATCCATTGCCCGGACGACCTGACGCTCGACAGCTATCCCGGGGTCTTCGGCCAGATCCTGACCAATTTCGTCATCAACTCCCTCCTGCACGGCTACGGTCCCGGCGTGCGCGGAAGGCTGACGGTCACGGTCACGGTGGCGGGCGGAGAGGTGGAACTCGTCTATGCCGACGATGGGCGCGGCATCCCGGCCGACATGCACGGCAAGGTCTTCGAGCCCTTCTTCACCACCAGCCGCGACCGCGGCGGCAGTGGGCTGGGGCTGAGCATCGTCTACGCGCTGGTCACGCGGACGCTGCGCGGCCGGCTGCGGCTGGACAGCGCGCCGGGGGCGGGAACCGCCTTCACGCTGCGCTTTCCGCGCGTGACCCCGGCCGATCCGCTGCCGCTCTAAGCAGGTTTGTCCGGATCGGGCCACAGATGGCCCGGCCCGGACAAACCTGCGGACTCTATAGTTTTGCAGGATTTCCGAGCCCGTCCATCTGTGGGCGGAGTTCGGAAATCCTGCTTGGACGGAGCGCTCGGATCGATCCGATCTGCCGGCGGCGCCATCCAGTCCGCCGGCAAGGTTTCGCGCAACGCCTGCCGGATGATCGCCGCGAGATGATCGCCGATCGGATTCGGTCCCTTGCCGGACTGCAGAAGCCTGAGGCCGAGCGAGGGAAGTTGCGGCAGGCCATGGGCCATGGGGTCCAGCATGCGCACCGCGGACGGCCGGCCCATCGGCGTCCGCAGGGCGATGCCGAGGCCCGCGGCCGTCGCTGCCCAGAGGCCGCCCAGGCTCGGGCTGACGAAGGCGATGCGCCAGGCAAGCCCCTGCCGGTCCAGATGGTCGCAGGCGATGGAGCGCAGGAGGCAGGGAGCCTCCAACGCGGCAAGCGGCAGAGGCTCGCGTCCCTCGGCCCGCCAGATCGGCGGCCCCTCCGCCGGGCCCAGCCAGCACAGCGGCAGCGAGGCGATCCGGTCGCTGGATGGCGCGGTGCCGTCATCCCATGCCAGGGCCAGATCGAGATGGCCGGAAGCGATCTTCTCGGACAATTCGCCGTTGCGGGCGATGCGTCCCTCGACCCGGACCTTCGGGTGGGCGCGGGCGAAGCGACCGAGCACCTGCGGCAGCACGGTCTCGCCGAAATCCTCCTGGATGCCAAGACGGATCCAGCCCTCCAGCTCGGCTCCGCGAACAGCGCTCATCGCCTCGTCATTGAGGGTCAACAGGCGTCTGGCATAGGACAGCAGCACTTCGCCGCCATCGGTGAGCGTCAATCCGCGTCCCGATTTGCGGACCAGCGCCGTTCCGGCCTGATCCTCCAGCTTCTTGAGCTGGGCGCTGACCGCCGAGGTCGAACGCCCAAGCCGGTCGGCGGCCCGGGCGAAAGATCCGGCGTCGATGCCGGTCACGAAACTGCGTAGCGCATCCATGTCGAAATTGGTCAGACGCATCGCTACCATCCCATAAATCAGGATCAAATATTTCAAATAATCTGATTATCGGGACGATGGTGCCGGTCCATACTGGCTCCTGTCAAACGTTTTCATAGGAGCGGCACGCCATGCCCTTCACGCGGATTTCCTTGCTCGCGGGCAAATCCACCCCCTATCTCGCCGCCGTTTCCGACAGCCTCGACCGCGCATTGGTCGCGTGTTTCGATGTCCCGGAAAATGACCGCTTCGCCGCGATCCACCAGCACCAGCCGGAGGAATTGATCTTCGATCGGACCTATCGCGGCGGTCCCCGCTCGGACGATTTCATCGTCTTCCACATCACGACGGGAAAGGCGCGGTCGCCGGATACCAAGGCCCGCTTCTATCGGCGGCTGGTCGAGAATCTCGCGGTATCTCCGGGCGTCCGGCCCGAGGACGTCATGGTCGTGATCGCCAACTCGACCTTCGAGGATTGGTCTTTCGCATCCGGTGTTTCCGCTGCGGACTTGCCGGCGGCGGAGGCCTCCCGATGACCGGTTCCTTCGAGATGCAATCGTCCTGCCCCTCGGCCATGACCATCCGACGCGCCGGAGACGGCATCGCCGCGGCGCCCGCGGGGGTTTCCAACGGTTCCTTTCTGGTCCAGATGCTGCTGTCGAGCCGGACCGACGGCGAGATGACGGCGATGCGCACCTTCATCCCGCCGGGGGTGGTGACCAATTGGCACAGCCATCCCTGCGGGCAGCTTCTGTTCGTGCTGGATGGCGTCGGCATCGTCCAGCGCGACGGCGGCGATCCGGTCGAGGTCCGCAGCGGGGACTCCGTCTGGTTCGCACCCGGCGAACGCCACTGGCATGGCGCGGCACCGTCCAGCCCGTTCGGCTATCTCAGCGTCCAGCCGGTCCGGCTCGGGACCGCCGTCCATTGGATGGAAGCCGTCGACCAGGGAGATCTTTCGCGATGATCGCGATGCAATACAGTTTCGTCCTGCCGGCCGACTACGACATGACGGTCATCGATCGCCGCATCCAAGAGAAGGGCCCCCTGCTCGACGGCTTTCCACGCCTGCGTTTCAAAGCCTATCTAGCCGCCAGAAAGGCGGATGCCGGCTTTGGCGGCGCCGAGAATCTCTATGCGCCCTTCTATCTGTGGGATGAAGCGGGCGGGGTGGACGGCTTTCTTTCCAGCCCCGGCTTCTCAGCGGTGACGCGTGATTTCGGCTGGCCGTCGGTGCAGACCTGGCTGGTCTGGCATGCGGAGCTGACGGCGGACCTGAAGGCCGCGACGCACGCCACCCGCAAGATCCAGCCGATCGCGGCCTATTCGGATCTGGCGGCGCAGCGGGACGGCGCCATTGCGGATGCGGGGGCGGCGGTCGCGGCCGGCGCGTTGGCCGCCGTTGCCGCCTTCGATCCGACGAGATGGTCGATGGTGCATTTCACGCTTTGGCCGAAACTGCCGACCCTGTCGACGGAGGCGATGCAAATCTACACCGTCGGGCATGTCTCGTTGCCGAAGGAGCGATAAAACCGCCGAGCGGCGGTACGGGACCGTTCCGAGCGAGGGCGACGCACCGAGTTGCGGCGAAGTCTGCGACGCCGCGTTTCTCGGAACCACTATTTTCGTGGGATTGGTGGAAGGGGCTGGATTCGAACCAGCGTACGCTAACGCGGGCAGATTTACAGTCTGCTGCCTTTAACCACTCGGCCACCCTTCCATCGGGGCGCAGAGGATTAGCCTTTCGATCGGGGGTGCGTCAAGCCCCTTTTGCGCGGGATCTTTTGCCGGCGGTGCAAGCGAGGCCTCGACAATGAAAAACCTCCGTTCCCGGCCGGGAACGGAGGTTTTTCAAAGAGGATTTTTCAAACCCGCTTTTTCAAAGCCCGCTCAGTTCGGGCGGCGCGACGCGCGATGCGCGGGGATCGGGATCGGACGGATCGCCTGCTCCTCGCGACGGCTGGCCGACATGTCGATCTCCACGCGGGCGAGCGCCTTGCGCAGTTCATGAACGGTGTCGGACAGGGCCTGGATCGCCGCCTCGCTGGGTTGCTGACGCCAGCCGCGATAGGCGGAAATGCAGGCCTTGGCGGTGTCGCGCAGGCGGCCTTCCACCGCATCCACCGGCAGTGACGGCTGTCCTGCCGCACGCGGGGCCTCCGGTGCGGCCGGCGCCGGCGTGGCAGCCGGGGCCGGGGCGGGAGCCGGCTCCTGCCGGTTCAGGCGCAGCGTTTCCGTCGGTGCCGGAGCGGGTGCCGGTGCCGCAGCGGGCGTATCGGCAGGGACCTGCTCGGCCGCCGGTTCCGTCCGCGGGGCACGGGTCAGCGTGGTCCGGCCGGTGCGGCCGGCTGCACGGCGGGGTTCCACCGGGGCTTCGGAGGCCGCCGGAGCGGCCGCCGGCGCTTCGGGTGCGGCCGGTGTCACGGGTGCGGACTCGTCGCCGGCCGCAACCTGTGAGGCGGGGGCCGGCGAAGCGGGGATGTCTGCCGCCTGCACCTCGTTCTGCGCCGCTCCGCCCTGGTCATCGTCGGCATGGCCGGCATCGCCCCGGCTCGCCTCGCCCTGATCGGCCTCGGCCTGGCCGCTCGCGGCCTCGGCCTTCTTGATGATGTAGGAGATCGCGCTGGGCGTGCATTCGAATTCGCGCGCGATGGCCGAAAGCGTTGCTCCGCTGCGGTAACGTTCAAGAATTTGGGGCCATGCCGACTGCGGAATGCGCCCACGCTTCTTGGGAGACTCCGGTTCGCTCCCGGTTTCTGCGTTCATTATATCGCTCGGTTGCCAAAGTGAATTTTCAGTCATTCGTCAGCATGTCCACCCGGACCGCACGCTTCCGACGCGGGACCACGCGGGCGCGTGCGTCAGCAGCATCGAGGCTTCACGCTGGCGGGCGATGTTTTCGGTACGGACGACTATCGGAAACTCTTCTCAAAAATGCCAGCATAACTTTGCGTGGAATCGTGATTTTGTACCCGGTGTCACAACAAGGCACGATGCTTGGTGGAAGCCCGTGCTTTTAAAAACCGCAGTCGGCAGCAAACCAATGGTGGTGGACCTTTTTCGTCACCGCCTTTTAAAAACATGCCATGGACCCCGGACGGGGGTTCCGGTGTTTCCAGTTGCAGAACAATCCCGGCCAGGGCCTTGCACCCGCCGCCGGGAGCCGTCGCCTGGGGGTTGGCCGCTGGTCCGGCCAGCATCTGCCCATTCTGTCCTGGCCCAACCGTTTTTTGCGGAGACCGTCCATGCCGCATGCGTCCGTGCCGCGTTCGTATCCTCCCCTCCGGCGCCTTCCGGCCGCGGCGCTGTGCGCGCTGCTGTCCGGAGCAGTCCTTTTGCCGGTATCGCCGGCAGCCGCACAGGACGCCGCACAAAACACCGTCGCCGCGGGTTCTCAGCCGGGAGCCAGCAGGACCTACTCGCCGCCATCCTTCCGCGACCTTGCCCGGACGCAGATCGACACGGTCGTCAACATCTCCAGCACCCAGGCGCCGCAGGCGTCGGCCGGCGGCCGTTTGCCGGAAGGGATGGACGTCCCGCCCGGCTCGCCGCTGGAGGAATTCTTCCGGGAATTCCGCAAGAGGCAGAGAGGCGGGCAAGAAAATGGTCCGGGCAGCGGTCAGGAGGGAGCCTCGCCCGACGCACCGCAGGGCTTGCCGAGCATGGCTCTCGGCTCCGGCTTCATCATCGATCCCGCGGGTCTGATCGTCACCAACAACCATGTCGTCGCCGACGCGGCCGAGATCGCCGTCACCCTGCATGACGGCACCAAGCTGCCGGCCAAGCTGCTGGGATCCGACGCGCCGACCGATCTCGCGCTGTTGAAGGTCGAGAGCGCGAAGCCGCTGGCCGCCACCCATTGGGGCGACAGCGAATCGGTGGAGGTCGGCGACTGGGTGGTCGCCATCGGCAATCCCTTCGGGCTCGGGGGGTCGGTGACCGCCGGCATCCTGTCGGCCCGCGCCCGCGACATCCAGCAGGGCCCCTACGACGAATATCTGCAGACCGACGCCGCCATCAACCGCGGCAATTCCGGCGGCCCGCTCTATGACGCCGGCGGTGCGGTGATCGGCATCAACACCGCGATCTATTCGCCGACAGGCGGATCGGTGGGCATCGGCTTCGCCATTCCGTCGTCGCTCGCCAAGCCGATCATCGACCAGTTGAAGGACGGCGGGAAAGTGCGGCGCGGCTGGCTGGGCGTCCAGGTCCAGCGGGTGACGCCCGACATCGCCGAAAGCCTGGGGGCGGACGGCACCGGCGGCGCGCTGGTCACCAGCATCTCGCCCGACAGCCCGGCCGCCTCCGCCGGCCTGCGCCAGGGCGACGTCATCACCGCCTTCAACGGCGACCCGCTGGAACAGATGCGCCAGCTCCCCCGCCTGGTCGCCTCCACCGAGATCGGCCGGACCGTCCCGATGACCTTGCTGCGCGGCGGCAAGGAGCAGTCGATCCAGGTGACGGTCGGCGAGCTGCGCGACGAGCCGCAGCAGCTGGCGATGTCCGGGTCGAGCGGCGCCCCCCGCTCGGCCCAGCCGGAGGAGAGCAAATCGTCGCTCGGGCTCAAGCTGGCACCGCTGACCCCGGGTCTGCGCCAGACCTTCTCGATTGCCGAGGACATCGACGGGTTGGTGGTGACCGAGGTCGATCGCGACAGCGCCGCGTCGCAGCGCGGGCTCGACCTCGGCGACGTCATCGTCGAGGCGGGACAGGAGCCGGTGGCGACCGCCGCCGATCTGGAAACCCGCATCGCCAAGGCGAAGGAGCAGGGACGCAAGACCCTGCTGATGCTGGTCAGCCGTGGCGGCGACCTGCGCTACGTCCCGCTTCCGCTGGACGGGCGGAAGGGGTAATCCCGCCACCCAAGCACCGGATGGGACGGAAGCGGGGATCTGCCCCGCTTCCGTCCCATCCTTTTCCGCTACCGTTCGCCGCGCCGCGAGAGTAATTTGCCGCCCGTTTGGCGAATGGGATGGCAAACCGTGAGCATTTATCCGGAGAGCGGCCAGCCGGTGCGGCTGTCGGTCGTTGTCCCCGTTTTCAACGAGGCCGAGAATGTGCTGCCGCTGCTCGAAGAGATCGAGCGGGCGCTGGTTCCGGTCGGCGGTTTCGAGATCATCTTCGTCGACGACCAGTCGGAGGACGACACGCAGGCGCGTCTCGTTCCCGCGGTGGAGGCCGGCCGTCTGCGCGTGCTGCGCCACCTCCGCCGCTCCGGCCAGAGCGCGGCGGTGCGCAGCGGCGTCAAGGCGGCGCACGGCGAATTCGTCGTGACGCTCGACGGCGACGGCCAGAACGACCCGGCCGACATTCCGGCGCTCTATGCCCTGGTGTCGGCGGGAGAGGCCGGGGCGCCGGTGCTGGTCGGCGGCCTGCGCCGGAAGCGGCAGGACACCCTGTCCAAGCGCTGGGCCTCCAGGATCGCCAATGCCGTGCGCCAGTCCTTCCTGCAGGACGGCTGCACCGACAGCGGCTGCGGGCTGAAGCTGTTCCGCCGCGACGCCTTCCTGGACCTGCCCTTCTTCGGGGCGATGCACCGGTTCCTGCCGGCGCTGTTCCGCGCCCATGGCCATCCGGTGGCCTATGTGCCGGTGAACCATCGCCCACGCGAGCGCGGCGTGTCAAAATACAACAACTGGCGGCGCGGGCTGATCGGCGTCGTCGATCTGCTGGGCGTCTACTGGCTGAAGCGGCGGACCAAGCTATCGCCGGTTTCCGAACGCCTCTGACCGACCTTTAGCGACCCAATTCGGGATAGGATTTCAAGATGCTTGAGCGCGCCGCAGCGTGGTTCCAGGGGCAAAGCACCACCGACCTGATCTGGGTCGGCATCGGCTTCTTCGCCCAGATCATGTTCACCATGCGCTTCCTGGTGCAGTGGATCGCCAGCGAAAAGGCGCGCCGCAGCGTGGTGCCGGAGATGTTCTGGTACTTCTCGCTGGGCGGCGGCGTCCTGCTGTTCGCCTATGCCTTCTACCGTTTCGACCCGGTCTTCATGCTGGGGCAGGGCATGGGTCTGGTGATCTATGCCCGCAACGTCTATTTCGTCTGGTCCCACAAGCGGTCGCAGGCCGCCGGCGACGCGGTGCCGAGCAAATCGTGACCGTGCCTTCCCTGCCGCGGAGCCGCCTTCCGATCTGGGCCTATGCGCTGCTGGCGCTGATCGCCGCGGTGCTGTTCCTGCCGGGCTTCACCGTCCTGCCGCCCTTCGACCGGGACGAGGCGCGCTTCGCCCAGGCGTCCTCCCAGATGCTGGACAGCGGCAATTTCGTCGACATCCGCTTCCAGGACGAGACGCGCTACAAGAAGCCAGTCGGCATCTACTGGCTGCAGACCGCGGCGACCGCCGCGGCCGATGCGCTGCGCGGGGTTCCGGTCGGGGCCGAGAAGGTCATCTGGACCTACCGCATCCCGTCCTTCCTTGGGGCGATCCTCGCCGTGCTGGCCAGCGCCTGGACGGCGGCGCGGCTGTTCGGCGGCCCGGCCGGCTTCGTGGCCGGGCTGATGATGGCGTCCTGCGTCGTGCTGGGGGTCGAGGCGCGGATGGGCAAGACCGATGCCGTCCTGCTCGCCACCGTGGTGGTCGGGCAGGCGGCGCTCGCCCATCTCTATCTCGGCCGCCGCGACCCTGCCCCCGCCGGGCGTGCCGCCTGGACCATCCCTCTGGTCTTCTGGATCGCCGCCGGCATCGGCGTGCTGGTCAAGGGGCCGATGGTCCTGCTGGTCTCCGGCAGCACCGCGCTGGTCCTGGCCCTTTGGGACCGCGAGGCCGGGTGGCTGAAGCGGCTGAAGCCGCTGGCCGGGCTCGGCATCGTCGCCGCCATCGCCGCCCCCTGGCTGATCGCCATCGCCATCAAGAGCAAGGGCGCCTTCTTCGCCGAATCCGTCGGCCACGACATGCTGGGCAAGGTGTCGGGCGGGCAGGAGGGCAAGGGGCTGCCGCCCGGTTATTATCTCGGCACCTTCTGGGTGACCTTCGCCCCCTGGTCGCTGCTGGCCCTGCTGGCGGTTCCCTGGGTCTGGGCGCGGCGCCGGCTGGATGCCGTCCGCTTCTGCATCGCCTGGATCGTCCCGAGCTGGCTGGTGTTCGAGGCGGTGCCGACCAAGCTCCTCCATTACACCCTGCCGGTCTTCCCGGCCGTCGCCGCCGTCGCCGCGGCGGCCCTGCTCGACGGTTTCGACCGCAGCCGCGAAAAGCCGCGCCGCTGGCTGGTCGCGGCGGCGGTGGCGCTCGGCGTGATCGGCTTCGGCGCCCTGACGCTGGCGGTAGCGGTGATCCCCTGGCTGGTCGACCGCCGGATCGATCCGGTTGGGGTGGCGCTGGTGCCGGCGGTGGGCGGCCTCTTCGCCCTTTCCCTGCGCTCGCTGCTGCGCGGCGAGCGGCGGACCGGCCTCGCGGCCGGGGTCGGCGCCGCGGCGCTGCTCTATGCCGGAACCTATGCCGCCGTGCTGCCGAACATCGACGGCGTGTGGATCAGCCGGCAGGCCGCCCGTGCGGCGGCGCAGGTCCGTCCCTGTCCGGACAGCGTTGTGGCCGCTGCCGGATATTCGGAACCGAGCCTGGTCTTCCTCCTCGGCACGCCGACCAAGCTTGTCCATGGAGCGGGTGCCGCGGCGCATCTGACGGCGGACCGGGCCTGCGGGCTGGCCCTGGTGGAGGACCGGGAGGCACCGGCCTTCCTCGACGGCCTGGGCGTCGCCACGCCGCTGCCGCTGGCCGAACTGTCCGGCTTCAACTACAACACCGGCAAGCGCCTCCACCTGACGCTCTACCGTCTGCCTGCCCCATGACCATGCCCGACGTTCGGCCTGTTCCCCGGCCTGTATCATAAGGACCCGGGCATGCCCCGCTTGGGGATGTGGCGACCGGGGTGGGTAACGCGCCTCCGCATTGGACGGCGCGGGCGCTTTCCGCTCGACTGAGCCTTCGGATCCGTTTTCCCGGACGAAAGGTGTCTGTTCGATGACCCGCGTTGCCTTCTCTGCCCAGACCATCGCCAGGACCGCCGTCGCTGCCGTCGCCTCTGCCCTGGCGATGGTAGCCCTGTCGCTGCCTGCCCATGCCCAGAAGCAGGAATATGCACCCTGGGTGTACGATCAGATGGTTCCGACCGGGCCCCTCCTGCGCAATCTGGATCAGGCCCAGCCGCTTCCCGGTCCGGCGCCGTCCCACTGGGGGGCGACCAAGGCGGGCAAGGACCGCGCCGGCATGACGCGCTACGGCACCGACGTGAAGAAGACGAGCCAGCATTATTCGGCCTCCCATTCGCTGACTCCGCCGCCGGTCGATCCCGCCGCGGCCAAGCGGGGAGCGGCAGCGCCGCGCAGCGCCGATGCCCCGCCGGCTCCGCGGACGGCGCGGCCCGAATAGGGCAGCGTCGCCCTTCCGCTCGTCAGCTTGCGTTCGGCAACTCTCCCGGCAGCTCCCCGGGGCGCCACAGCCACGCGGCGCCGCGCACGCCACTGGAATCGCCGTGGCGGGCGCGGCGCACCGGCGTGTCCAGCCGGTCGCTGAAGGCCCAGGGCTGCATCGCCGCCGGCAGCCGCTGGTAGAGCAGTTCCGCGTTCGACAATCCGCCGCCCAGCACGATGACGTCGGGATCCAGCAGGTTGGCGACGGCGGCCAGACCGCGGGCGAGCCGGCCGACCAGCCGGTCCGCCGTCGCCCGGCATCCGGCGTCGCCCGACGGATCGGCGGCGCGGGCCAGGATCGTCGCGGCGTCCAGCCTCTCGCCGGTGTTCGCGAGATGGTCCGCGGCGACCGCCGGCCCGGACACGAAGGTCTCCAGGCAGCCATACCTGCCGCAATAGCAGGAGGGTCCCGGCCGCTCCGCGTCGGTCGGCCAGGGCAGCGGATTGTGTCCCCATTCACCGGCGATGGCGTTGCGTCCGCCCAGCACCCGGCCATGCACGACGATGCCGGCGCCGCAGCCGGTGCCGAGGATCGCCGCGAACACCACGCCGCATCCGGCCCCGGCGCCGTCGGTCGCCTCGGACACCGCCAGGCAGTTGGCGTCGTTCTCGATCCGCACCGGCCGGGCGAGCGCCTGCGTCAGGTCGCGCGTGAAGTCGCGTCCGTTCAGCCAGGTGGAGTTGGCGTTCTTGACCAGTCCGGTCGCCGGCGAGATGGCGCCCGGTATGCCGAGCCCGACCGTCGCCTTTCCACCGGCGGGGATTGCGCCCTCCAACCGGTCGACCAGAGCGCGGATCGTCGCCACGGTACCGCCATAATCACCTTTCGGCGTAGGAACTCTGTGGCGCGCCAACTGGTTTCCCTGTCGGTCGAGCAGGATGCCCTCGGTCTTGGTGCCGCCCAGATCGATGCCGATGCGGTGCCCGCTCGCGTAGCCTGTTGCGGCTTCTGTTCCGGCCCCCGTGCCGGCCGACTGCGATCCGGTGGCTGCCATGCCCTGTCACCTGTCCGATTGCCTGGGACCCATCCATAGCGTCGCCGGACCAGCGCCGTCCAGCGGCGGGAGCGGCGACTGCCCGAAGGGACATGACCCTGTCGCGGACCGGTGTCCGGAGAGTCGTTGCTCCCCCGCTGCGGTGATGGGACAAAACGCAAGCAGCGGGCAAATCCCATTGACCCGTCACGGCGTTCGGGTAGAAGGTCGCCGACTGTCGGGCGACGCCGATCCCCGCCCGAACCCGTCCTGTCGTACCGCGCCACCGGAGCCCCTGATGAGTCGCCAGCGCGCCGCCCTCCGCCTTTCCCTGAAAGCCCTGACCGGCGCCGCCGTCCTCGGCGCGCTGTTCGCCCTGCCGGTGCCCGCCAGCGCCGCCGCCAAGGAGGCTGCGAAGCCGCCGGCGAAGACGGCCGCCGCGAAGGCCCGCCCGGCCAAGTCGAGCGGCCCGGCCACGCCCGCCTGCTACAACCATGCTGAGCATGCGGCCGAGCAGTTGATGCGCATGCACACCGAGATGATGGTGGTCGGCCTGACCTGCCGCACGGTGATGCCGGACAAGAAGCCCTTCGACCTCTACCAGGACTTCTCGGTCAAGAACCGCACCCTGCTGTCCAGCTCGGAAGCGTCGCTGATCGCCTTCTACAAGCGGTCGGGCGCCGGCGGCAACGCCACGCGCCAGTTCGACATGTTCCGGACCGAACTGGCGAACGAGATCAGCCGCCGCGCCGCCACCATCGGCATCCCGCAATATTGCGCCAACTTCGTCGACCGCTCGGCCGCCGCCAAGGACCTGACGGCCGACGACCTGCGGACCCTGACGAGCGACGAGAAGGGCGCCGGCCTGATGCATCTGGCCAGCCGTCCGCTCTGCGACGTCAAGGTGGTCAGCAATCCGGACCCCGTTATCGCCGTCGCGTCGGCCGCTCCGGCCGCTACGCCGAAGGCCACGACCGCCAAGGCGAAGCCGGCCAAGGCTCCGGCCAAGCCGAAGCAGAAGGTCGCCGCCGTCCCGGCCAAGCAGTCCGTCGCCGTCCGCTGACGCTTCCGCTCTCCAGCGTCCACCCAACGAAACGCCCCGCCGGCAACCCCGGCGGGGCGTTTCGTTTTTCGCGCCCCGGTTTGGTCGCCTTGGGTTGTCCCGGCCGATCACGCATGCGGACAACACAAATCTGTCTTGCAAAAATCCGTCAGGCTGGTACTACCGAAAAGGTCAGGAGAGGCGCTTGCACGACGGCCCGGCCGGATCGCGGGAGCCTCCTTCGAACAGGAAAAATCATGGTCCGTCAGGCCAATAGACGGAAATCCCGATGATACGGCATTCCGTTTGGTGAATGGACGGGCTGCACCAGACAGAGTGCACCAGACAGGGGGGCTGCTGTTGCGAGACCGGTGTGCCGAGTGTGCCCGTGCCGCCGCACCCTGCCTTTGCGCCGTGCTGAAGGTGGGATGAGGACATGGACTATTTTCTTCAGCAATTGATCAACGGCTTGTCGCTCGGTGCGATCTACGGCCTGATCGCGATCGGCTACACGATGGTGTACGGCATCATCGGCATGATCAACTTCGCCCATGGCGAGATCTACATGATCGGCGCCTTCGTCGCGCTGATCACCTTCCTGGCCATCGGCGCGCTCGGCATCACCTGGGTGCCGCTGGCTCTGCTGATCATGCTGGTCGCCTCCATGCTGTTCACCAGCGTCTATGGCTGGACGGTGGAACGCATCGCCTACCGGCCGCTGCGCTCCTCCCCCCGCCTGGCGCCGCTGATCTCCGCCATCGGCATGTCGATCTTCCTGCAGAATTACATCCAGATCCTCCAGGGCGCCCGCTCCAAGCCGCTGCAGCCCATCCTCCCCGGCAACCTCACCCTGATGGACGGCGCCGTCTCCGTCAGCTACGTGCGCCTCGCCACCATCGTCATCACGCTCGTCCTGATGGTCGGCTTCACCATCCTGATCAACCGCACCTCGCTCGGCCGCGCCCAACGCGCCTGCGAGCAGGACAAGAAGATGGCGGGCCTGCTCGGCGTCAACGTCGACCGCGTCATCTCGCTGACCTTCGTCATGGGCGCAGCACTCGCCGCCGTCGCCGGCATGATGGTGCTGCTGATCTACGGCGTCATCGACTTCTACATCGGCTTCCTCGCCGGGGTGAAGAGCTTCACCGCCGCCGTGCTCGGCGGCGTCGGCTCGCTGCCCGGCGCCATGCTCGGCGGCGTGGTCATCGGCCTGATCGAGGCCTTCTGGTCGGGCTATGTCGGCTCCGAATGGAAGGATGTCGCCACCTTCTCCATCCTCGTCCTCGTCCTGATCTTCCGGCCCACCGGCCTGCTCGGCCGGCCCGAGATCGAGAAGGTGTAAGCGCCATGACCAGCCACTCCAACACCCTCTCTGCCGGGAGCGCCAAGACGCGCGGCGTCGATTGGGCCGCCACCATCAAGGACGCCGGCCTCGCCGCCTTCGTCGCCTTGCTGCTGACCGTGCCGCTGGTGGGCCTGCGCACCGTCGACCGCCCCACCGGGCTCGGCATCGAGGCCCGGCCGGAGGAGGTCATCGCCTCCCTCGTCCTCGTCTTCCTCGGCCGCCTCGGCCTCGGGCTGATCCGCCAGGGCCTGGCCCTGCCAGTGCTGGTCGTCGCGCTGGTCTGCGCCGGCGTCGGGCTGGTGCTGCCGATGCCGACCCAGGTGCTGCGCCTGGTGCTGGTGCTGGGCGGCGGCGTCATCGCGCTGCGCGCCGCCATGACGGTCGCCACCGGCCGCTCCAAGCTCAGCCAGGCCGACCGCGACAAGCGGATGGACCGCGTCGCCGCCAAGGTGCAGCACGCCAGCCGCTACATCGGCCCGGTCGCCGTGGTCTTCGCCGCCATCCTGCCGCTGACCCCGCTGGCCGACCGCATGCTGCTGGACATCGGCATCCTGCTGCTGACCTACATCATGCTGGGCTGGGGGCTGAACATCGTCGTCGGCCTCGCCGGCCTGCTCGACCTCGGCTATGTCGCCTTCTACGCCGTCGGCGCCTACAGCTACGCCCTGCTCGCCCATTACTTCGGGCTGAGCTTCTGGCTCTGCCTGCCGCTGGCGGGGCTGCTTGCCGCCTGCTCGGGCGTGCTGCTGGGCTTCCCGGTGCTGCGGCTGCGCGGCGACTATTTCGCCATCGTGACGCTCGGCTTCGGCGAGATCATCCGCATCATCCTGGTCAACTGGTACCAGTTCACCGGCGGCCCGAATGGCATCTCCGGCATCCCGCGGCCGAGCTTCTTCGGCATCGCCGACTTCTCCCGCAGCCCGGCCGACGGCATGCCGGCCTTCCACGAGATGTTCGGGCTGGAATTCTCGCCGCTCNCCGCATCATCCTGGTCAACTGGTACCAGTTCACCGGCGGCCCGAATGGCATCTCCGGCATCCCGCGGCCGAGCTTCTTCGGCATCGCCGACTTCTCCCGCAGCCCGGCCGACGGCATGGCCGCCTTCCACGAGATGTTCGGGCTGGAATTCTCGCCGCTCCACCGCATCATCTTCCTCTACTACCTCATCCTGGCCCTGGCGCTGGTGGTGAACCTGTTCACGCTCAGGGTGCGCAAGCTGCCGCTGGGCCGGGCCTGGGAGGCGCTGCGCGAGGACGACATCGCCTGCGCGTCCTTGGGCATCAACCGCACCAACATGAAGCTGGCGGCCTTCGCGATCGCCGCGATGTTCGGCGGCTTCGCCGGGTCCTTCTTCGCCACGCGCCAGGGCTTCATCAGCCCGGAGAGCTTCACCTTCATCGAGTCGGCGATCATCCTGGCCATCGTGGTGCTGGGCGGCATGGGCAGCCAGATCGGCGTGGTGGTCGCCACCCTGCTGGTGATCGGCCTGCCCGAGGCGTTCCGCGAGCTGGCCGACTACCGCATGCTGGCGTTCGGCGCCGGCATGGTGGTGATCATGCTGTGGCGTCCACGCGGCCTGCTGGCCCACCGCGACCCGACCATCCTCCTGCATGGCGGCAAGAAGCCCGCCGCGGGAGCCGCGAAATGAGCGCCGCGATGAATACCGACAAGCCTTTGCTGAGCGTCGAACACCTGACCATGCGCTTCGGCGGTCTGGTGGCGAACAACGACGTGTCCTTCGAGGCGCGGGCGGGCGAGATCACCGCGCTGATCGGCCCGAACGGCGCCGGCAAGACGACGCTGTTCAACTGCGTCACCGGCTTCTACACGCCCACCGTGGGGCGGCTGACGCTGCGCCACCCGGAGGGCAAGGAGTTCCTGCTGGAGCGGATGCCGGGCTACCGCATCGCCCAGCTGGCCGGCGTGGCGCGCACCTTCCAGAACATCCGGCTGTTCGGCGGCATGAGCGTGCTGGAGAACCTGATCGTCGCCCAGCACAACAAGCTGATGCGGGCGTCGGGCTTCGCCATCGCCGGCTTGCTCGGCCTGCCCGGCTTCCGCAAGGCCGAGCATGAGGCGGTGGAGCTGGCGAAATACTGGCTGGACCGGGTGCGGCTGACCGAGTTCGCCGACTGGGGGGCCGGCAATCTGCCCTATGGCGCCCAGCGCCGGCTGGAGATCGCCCGCGCCATGTGCACCGAGCCGGTGCTGCTGTGCCTGGACGAGCCGGCGGCCGGGCTGAACCCGCGCGAGTCGGGGGAGCTGGCCGAGATCCTGACCTTCATCCGCGACGTGCAGACGCCGCAGGGCCACCGCACCGGGGTGCTGCTGATCGAGCATGACATGAGCGTGGTGATGCGCATTTCCGACCATGTGGTGGTGCTGGACTATGGCCGGAAGATCTCCGACGGCGATCCGCAGCATGTGAAGAACGACCCGGCGGTGATCCGCGCCTATCTCGGCGAGGACGAGGACGAAGCCTTGCCGCCGGAGGTCGCCGCCGACCTCAACCTCGCCCAGAAGGGAGCCTGAGCCATGCTGAAGGTATCGGGCGTCCACACCTTCTACGGCGCCATCGAGGCGCTGAAGGGGATCGACATCGAGATCGGCGCCGGCGAGATCGTGTCGCTGATCGGCGCCAACGGGGCGGGCAAGTCGACGCTGCTGATGACGATCTGCGGCAGCCCGCGGGCGCGCCAGGGCCGGGTGTTCTTCGAGGGCGAGGACATCACCGACCTCCCCACCCACGAGATCGTGCGGCGCGGCATCGCGCAAAGCCCGGAAGGCCGTCGCATCTTCCCGCGGATGACGGTGCTGGAGAATTTGCAGATGGGCTCGATCGTCGCCCAGCCCGGCAGCTTCGAGCGCGAGCTTGAGCGGGTGCTGACGCTGTTCCCGCGTCTGAAGGAGCGCATCAACCAGCGCGCCGGGACGATGTCGGGCGGCGAGCAGCAGATGCTGGCGATCGGCCGGGCGCTGATGAGCCAGCCGCGCCTGCTGCTGCTGGACGAGCCGTCGCTGGGCCTGGCGCCGCTGATCGTGAAGCAGATCTTCCAGGTGATCCGGGAGATCAACCGGGAGCAGAAGATGACGGTGTTCATGGTCGAGCAGAACGCCTTCCACGCGCTGAAGCTGGCGCACCGGGCGTATGTGATGGTGACGGGGAAGATCACGATGACGGGGACGGGGGCGCAGCTGCTGGCCGACCCGGAGGTGCGGTCTGCGTACTTGGAAGGGGGACACTGAGATGGAGACGATCCTGGGGTCTTCGCTTCCGGTGTTCGTGTTCCTGACGGTGCTGGTGTTCGGCGGCTGCGGCGTGCTGACCGGGCAGACGCTGGCGGAGGGCTGGAAGCCGGTGTCCAGCGTGGCGGCCTACTCGCTGCTGCTGGGGGCGGGCGACCGCTTCCTGGCCTGGGGCCTGTTCGGCGAGCAGCTGCTGTCGGTGTGGGGCTTCATCGTCCACACCCTGGTGATCGGGCTGATCACCTTCACCGCCCACCGCATCGCCATCGCCCGCCGCATGGTCAACCAGTACCCGTGGCTCTACGAGCGCGCCGGCCCCTTCGCCTGGCGCGACCGCAGCGGAGCCGGAGTCGGCGAATAAGACAACAGGAATAGGCCGTACAGCTGATTGGTGCCCGCGAAACTGTCGCACACTGCGCCACTTGGGGTATGGTAATCTGGAAACCGCCGGAGGGGACCCGGCGGCAAGGCCCGCAAGGGCCGGGGGTATGTTGCAACAGGGACCACTCACAGAACAGGGAAGCACACCCATGAAATTCAAGCTGTCCCTTCTCGCCGCCATCGCGGCGACCGCGCTCTCCGCCACGGCCGCCAAGGCCGACATCTCGGTGGCCACCGCCGGTCCGATCACCGGCCAGTACGCCACCTTCGGCGAGCAGATGAAGAAGGGCATGGAACAGGCCGTCGCGGACATCAACGCCGCCGGCGGTGTCCTGGGCCAGAAGCTGAAGCTGGAAGTCGGCGACGACGCCTGCGATCCCAAGCAGGCCGTCGCCGTGGCCAACCAGCTGGCCAAGGCCGGTGTGAAGTTCGTGGCCGGCCACTTCTGCTCGGGCTCGTCGATCCCGGCCAGCCAGGTCTATGCCGAGGAAGGCATGCTGCAGATCTCCCCGGCTTCGACCAACCCGAAGCTGACCGAGCAGGGCCTGAAGAACGTCTTCCGCGTCTGCGGCCGTGACGACCAGCAGGGCCTGATCGCCGGCAAGTACCTGCTGGAGAAGTACAAGGGCAAGAACATCGCCATCCTGCACGACAAGTCGGCCTACGGTAAGGGCCTGGCCGACGAGACGCAGAAGGCGCTGAACGGCGGCGGCCAGAAGGAAGCCATCTACGAAGCCTACACGGCCGGTGAGAAGGACTATTCCGCCCTGGTGTCGAAGCTGAAGCAGGCGAACGTCGACGTCGTCTATGTCGGCGGCTACCACACCGAGGCCGGCCTGCTCGCCCGCCAGATGAAGGACCAGGGCATGAAGGCCCCGATCGTGTCGGGCGACGCGCTGGTGACCAACGAGTACTGGGCCATCACCGGCGACGCCGGCGAGGACACCATGATGACCTTCGGCCCGGATCCGCGCGAGAAGCCGGACGCCAAGGCGGTCGTCGAGAAGTTCCGCAAGGCCGGATACGAGCCGGAAGGCTACACCCTGTACACCTATGCCGCGCTCCAGATCTGGGCCAACGCGGTGAAGCAGGCGAACTCGACCGACGCGGCCAAGGTCGCCGATGTGATGCGCAAGGGCAGCTACGAGACCGTCATCGGCAAGATCGGTTTCGACGCCAAGGGCGACGTCACCAGCCCGGCCTATGTCTGGTACAAGTGGCACAACGGCCAGTATGCCGAAGTGAAGTAAGCGAAACGCATCTGCGCTCCGCGAAAGGGGGCCGGCACGCTGTGCCGGCCCTTTTTCAATGGGGTTTGAAAATCCGTTCGCGGGCTGGCCCGGTTTCCGGCGGTGCCGCTATTGGCTTGCCGGAAACCGGGTCAGGGAATAGGTCGGGGAACATGCGCGACCTTGTGCAGAGTTCCGGTCGGTTGCGCTGCGGCAATCGTCGAGGCGGAGAGCCCGGCCGGCAGACGCCGGCCGGACCGTTCGCTCAGCAACCGTTCGGAGGTGCGCATCACATCCCGCCAGAAGGCGGCGGCGCGGGTGTGATTGGCGGCCGTGAGTTCGACAAGACGAACACGGCTCATTCGAATCGCGGTCTCGCCCAGTTCATCAACCAGGCGGGTCGCGAAGACAAGCACGTCGAGATCGGTGTTCATGACCTCTATGAACCCACAGCGAGGGCCATTGTTCCAGCTTGAAACCGCAGTGCGGCAAAGGGTCATCGGGGGTGCCCCCGTCGTGCCGCGTCGCAGCATAGCGAATGCAGCATCGGTAAAGGGTCACCGAACGGACACTCGCCACGGCAGGGGTGTTTTGTGCTTCAATGGCGCCCTTCGCGGCGGCCGTGACGGCCGCCGGTACGGGATGGGTTTTGGAGAACGAAAATGCGCAGGAAGCGCGAGGTGGTTGAGGGACAGATTTATCGCAAGCTGTCCCCCAGCGGCGGCTATTGGGAAGTAATCGCCATCCGCAAGGACGGCATGGGCACCCAGCATGCCCAGATGAAGCGCACCGACGATCCGAAGACGTTGAAGACCTTGTCGGTGACGACCCTGCTCGATCCCCATGAGTTCGAGATCGTCACCGAGTGAGCTTGGTCAGGCCGACGCCGGGGCGCCGGTCCGGCGGTACAGGTCGACGACCGGTTCCCTTGCCGGCCCCCTTGCCGGCTCCCCGGCCGGCATTCCGGGAACTCGGCTGGGGATCCGTTCCAGCCGTCCCTTGCGGATGAGGTGGTTGAGGTGCGCCACCGCCTCTCCCACGGCGAAGAGCAGCTGTTGCGGATCGAGCGGGCGCGGGAACAATGCCCGCGTCACCGCCGCCGCGGTCCGGGGTTCCGCACACAGGGCTTCGATTTCCGCCAGCCGCTCCGCATGGTGGAAAGCCAAATCCCGGGCGCGGGGGTGCAGGCCGCGGAAGGGCCGGCCGTGGGAGGGCAGAACCAGCGTGTCCGCCGGCAGGAGGGCCCAGCCTTCCAGACTGTCGAGATAGTCGGCGAGCGGATCGGCAGCCGGCTCCGTCGGCCAGACGCTGATGTTCGGGCTGATCCGTGGCAGGATCTGGTCGCCGGAAATCAGCAGGTCCGGACCATTCTCATCGGCCGGACGGTGGAGGCTGACCGGTTCCACCGTGTGGCCGCTGCCGCCGATCACCGTCCAGTGGCGGTCGCCCACCGGCAGCCGGTCGCCTGCCCGCAGGCGGGTCAGCGTCGCCGGCACGCCGGGTACGGCGCGGCTGTAGGCTCCCTTGCGGGCGAGCAGCGCGGCCAACGCATCCGGTTCGAGCCCGCAGCGGCGATAGAAGCGCTCGGCGACCGCCTCGGTGGCGTCGCCGCCGCCGGCCGTTAAAGTGCGGGCGACCAGCCATTCGGTCAGAGAGGTGGCGAAATCGGCCCCGGTCCGCTCCACCAGCCAGGCGGCGGCGCCGATATGGTCGGGGTGGAAATGGGTGACCACCACCCGTTCCACCGGCCGTCCGCCCAGCGCATCGCGCAGCAACGCTTCCCAGACCGTGAGGCTGCGCGGATCGCCCAGCCCGCAGTCGACCAGCGTCCAGCCGGCCGCTCCGCCGTCCAGCGCCCAGACATTGATATGGTCGAGCTGGAAGGGAAGGGACAGCCTGATCCACAGCACGCCGGGAGCCACCTCCTGCCAGCTGCCGGGCTCCGGTGTGGTGCAGAAGGGGTAATCAACCGAGTCGTCCGGGGTAGAAGGCATCGGGGTGTGTGTCCAACTCATTGTTATCGTGTGAGAAAATGCCTTCGGCGTCCCTGAGGCAAAACTGCAACAGGATACATGGGCTTGCGCGCCCGGGATTGGAAGCCGTGGCGGCGGATTCCATTGTCGGGGCTGGAGCCCGTTCTGGCGCGCAAACCGCCGCAGGCCGGGATGTCCCGATCCGCCAACGCCGTCAACCATGGGAACAAGAACATGACGATGCGTGGGATTTTGCTGGGCACGGCACTGGCCGTCGCCATTCCTTCACTGGCCGCTCCGGCCGTCGCCTTCGCCGGTACGGAAGGCTTCTACGTCGGCGCGGGGGCCGGCGTGAACTGGACCGAGGATGCCGACCTCAGCAGCTATCCGGCCCCGGGCCTGGGCTTGAAGGAAGAGTTCAAGATCGGCGGCATCGGCGACTTGTCGGTCGGCTACGCCACCGCCATGGGCCTGCGCGCCGAGCTGGAGGCCGCCTGGCGTTGGCGCAACAGCATCGACAGCACCAGCAGCGCCACCCCCGGCTCGAACGGTCTGGGCGGCAGGACGAGTTCGATCGCCTTCATGGGCAACCTGCTGTACGACATCGACATCGGCCTGCCGATCACCCCCTATATCGGCGCCGGCGCCGGTATCGCCGGCGTGAAGCAGTCGCTGAACGGCGCCAGCGACCGCGACTGGGTCTTCGCCTATCAAGGCATCGTCGGTGCGTCCTATGCGATCAACGACAATGTGGCGCTGACGTTGGACTACCGTTACTTCGCCACCGTCGATCCGGAGTTCGAGCTGGGTCCGGTCACCTCGAAGGGCGAGTACCGCAACCACACCATCCTGGCCGGCCTGCGCTACACCTTCGGCGGACCGTCGCGCGCCACGCCGGTCGCCGCGCCCGCCCCGGCCGCTCCGCCGATGGTCGCCCAGCCGCAGGGCGAGTACCAGGTGTTCTTCGACTGGGACAAGTCGGCGATCACGCCGAATTCCGACAAGATCATCGCCGATGCCGCGGACGGCGCCAGCCGGGCCCGCGCCGTCCGCATCCAGGTGATCGGCCACACCGACACCTCCGGCGCGCCGTCCTACAACCAGCGCCTCTCGCTCCGCCGGGCCGAGGCGGTGCGCCAAGCGCTGGTCAGGCACGGCACGCCGGCCAACATCATCTCGATCGAAGGCGTCGGCGAGAACCAGCTGATGGTCCCGACCGGTCCGAACGTGCGCGAGCCGTCGAACCGCCGCGCCCAGATCATGATCAAGATCTCCTGACGATCATCGGCCGAACGGTCCGGCATCTCCCGGATGGCCGTCGCCGGGGGAGGGGCAGGTGCCTCTCCCTTGGCGACGGCCCGTGACCCTTCCGGCCCGGCGTGCGAAGGAGGTAGCGCGGACCGTTGCGTCAGCGTATGACGGTAAGGTACGCAGGCATCTTGGGTCCGAGACGTTACATGCAGGTTCTGATCGCCGACGATCATTCCATCGTCCGCAGCGGCTTGACCCATCTGGTGGGCGAACTGGACGAACAGGCCACCGTGGTGGCCGCCACCAGCTTCAGCCAGTTGAACGCCATCCTCGACACGTCTGTGCAAGACGGGGCCGTGCGAGACGAGGGGACCGCGTTCGACCTCATCATAATGGATTTGCGCATGCCCGGGCTCGGCGGGCTGGACGATGTCGAAGCGCTGGTCAAGCGCGTGGCGCCGGTTCCGGTCGCCATCTTCTCGATGATCGAGTCGCCGGACGAGATGCGCGCGGTGCTGTCGCGCGGTGTCCGTGCCTTCATCCCGAAATCGACCGACGACGTGCTGGTGGTGAACATCCTGCGGCTGGTGATGGCCGGTGGGTCCTATGTGCCGCCGGTGCTCGGCATGCCCGGGGCGCCGGCCCCCGCCGCCGGCGCGACCGCGCGGGGCGGGGCGCCCGGCATCTTCGACGGGCTGACCCGCCGCCAGCTGGAGGTGCTGGACCTGCTGGCCCAGGGCCTGTCCAACCAGGAGATCGGCGAGCGGCTGGGGCTCAACCTGTCCACCGTGAAGACCCACGTCACCGGCGTCCTGAAGGCGCTGGGGGTCGGCAGCCGCACCCAGGCGGTCCTGCTGGTCAAGGAAACCGGGCGCGACCGGCTGGTGTGACCGGCCGGCGCCATGACTGGTGGAGTTATGGCGGACGCGTCTACAGAATGGCGTTCAGCAGCGATCCGCGGCCGCCATAGCTGCCGCCGGATCCGCCCAGCAGCATCGAGGCCGGGTTGAGCGAGGCGCTGCCGGCTCCGAGGATCGAGGCCAGACCCTGGAGCTTGGTGTTGCCGCCGAAGGGGTTGTCGCCCTTGGCCGGCTGCTTGGCGACGGTGTCGTAGTCCTTGCTGTAGTTTCCCATGCGCAGCTGGACGCCGTAACTCTTGGCATCCTTGACCGGGACGTCCTTGTCGCGGGCGACGCGCAGGGTGTAGTCGCCCTTGTCCAGCGTCATCTGGCCGGATTTCAGCTTCTGGAAGGCGTCGTAGCTGGCGCCGGCATCCTTGTTGCTGTCGGCGATGATCTTGCCGCCGCGGTCCATCAGCTGCAGCCGGACGCCGGCGTCGCCGACCGTTCCCAGCGTCACGGCGCCGGAGGTGGTGACGTTGAACTTGTAGAAGTCGGCCGGGTCGTTGGAAGCCAGGGAACTGAAGACGTTCAGCCGGCTGGTGTCCTTGACCAGCGTGCCGATGCTGGTGGCGAAGGGGGCGGCGTTCATCGCCGACTTGTTGACGTTCTGCTCGTATTCCTGGACCTTGCCGGTCGCGCCGCCATTGCCCGCCGCCTGCTGCTGCACGCGCTTGACCGCGGCATCGATCGACTGCTGCAGGCTTTGGGCCATGCTGCCGACATCGGAGTAACTGGACAGGCCGACCATGACGCGCTCCTCTCGTTCCGCATTCCCGTCAAGGAACGCGATCGAGACGTTTGCAGGATGCGGGCCAGAAGCGTTCCGTTGGTGAATAAAGGCTTTACAGGTGGGGAAGAGCTGCCGGGCGGCAGCTTTGGCCCTGCCGTTCCGCATCGAACGGCAGGAATTTCCCATTGCGGCCGCGCCGATGGGCTGATTACGTCCCCGGCACGACCCGTTGCAGGGCGAGCGTCGCCGGGAAGCACAGGGCGGCCAGCAGCACCGCCCAGCCGGTGGCGCCGGCCGCGGCGACCAGCACCGCGTCGTACAGCGCGATGGCGGCGATCAGCAGTCCGACCGCCTTCGGCACGTCGCCCGGCGAGCGGCGGAACAGGCGGAATAGCGCCACCGCCACCGCGCCCAGCAAGACCAGCCACAGCACGAGCCCGGCCAAGTCGCCGCCGCGCAGCCACAAGGTGGCGGCCAGCGTGCCGAGCAGCGGCAGGGCGAGCACCGCCAGCGGCCAGGCGCGCTCCAGCCGGTCGTAGGCCTCCTGCTTGGCTGCATAGGTCAGCCCGACGACATGGGCGAACAGCCCGCCGGCCCCGAGCACCAGCGCCAGCCCGGCCGGGGCGCCGGCCATCGCGGCTGCGGTGGAATAGGCGAAGAAGCGGCAGGCGCCCATGATCGCCGGGGCCAGCGCCGTCCGCTTGTGGACCACGTCGTAGAGCAGGATCGCCGCCCCCAGCGCCGCGCCGTTCATCGCACCGGCCGGGCCGCTGCGCGCCGCCAGCGCCACCCCCAGCGCCAGCAGCGCGAAGCCGGCGACGAACACGGCGATGCGGGAGGCGTCGCCGCTCGGAATCGGCCGGCCCGGTCGTTCCCGCGCATCGACGGCGGCGTCGAAGGCATCGTTCAGATACATGCCGCCGACATAGAACAGAGCCAGCGCCACCGACGTTTCCAGCAGCGGCCCCAGCAGCGGCCCGCCCGACATGCCGACCCCGGTCAGCGTGAGCCCGGCCAGCGCGTCGCTGACCATTGTCGGCAGGTTGGACACGCGTCCCAGCACCAGCGCGGCCCGCGGCCGGATCAGCCAAGCCGTTGAAGCACCCATCGCAATTCCTTTTCGATACCCTCGGTGACGTCGATGCCGCCCATCTCCCGCGGCAGGACCGACCAGGTGTAGGTCTCCACCTCCAGATGGGGGGTGAAGGGCCGGTTGCGATGGAGGAACAGCAGCCGCTCCAGCGAATCGGCGGTGGAAGCCAGCGGCGCCGCCGGATCGGCGAAGAGCGGGACATGGACGTGGATGCGCCATTCCTCACCGTCCGCGGCCGCGCCGCGCGCCAGCGCCTGCGGCAGGTCGAGCGAAGGCAGCACCGCGCCGTCGGTGCCGCGCGCCATCGTCTGGTGCAGATAGACGCCGTCCTGGAAGGCCGCCGCCCGCCGCCGCGCATCGGCGTCCAGCCGCGGAATGCGCAGGGCGGCGCTGACCTGCATCTTGTGGATCGGGATGCCGGCCGCGGCCAGCGCGGCGAGGGTCGCCTCCGGCTCCTCGAACATCACCGCCATGTGGCAGGCGTCGAGGCAGAGGCCGAGATGGCGGGGCAGGGCATCCGCAGCCTCGCCGGCGCCGAGCCCGGTCAGCGCCGCCAGCCGCCGGGCCGCCGCCGGGGTGAACAGGTGGCTGCCGAAGAAGGCGACGGCGTCGGCTGTGGTCTCCAGCAGGCAGAAGGGTTCCGGCTCGAGCGCCAGGGCGACGCGGCGGCCGGTCTCCCGCTCCAGCCGGACCAGCCCGGCGGCGGCGCGCAGCAGCCCGTCGGCCACCGCGGCCTCCCGCCCGCGCGTCCGCGGGGCGAAGCCGCCGGGCACGGTGCTGATCGTCGCCACCGCTCCCCTAGCCTCTGCCCCCGTCTTCTCCCAAGCCGGCACCAGGGCCGCCATGATGGCCGCGAGATCCAGCGTATAAGCCAGCCGCTCCGGCGTGGTCCAGTCCGGTTCGTAGACCGCCTCCTTCACCGGCACGCCATGGAAGGGGCCGTAGGGGAAGCCGTTCATGGTGTAGGCGGCAAAGCCTTCGTCGCGGAAGAGCGCGGCCAGCTGTGCCGCCGCCTCCGGCCGGGCTGCCGCCTCCGCCGACAGGCGCAGGCCGACGGCGAAGGGAGCGTCCGGGCAGAGCCGGCGCTTGATCGTCCGCACCGGTCCCAGCAGGGCGGCGCGCACCTCCGCCAGGGTCTGGGTCGGATGGACGTTCAGGCAGTAGCCGAGCGTCCCGCGCCCGCCGGGCAACCTCATCGGTTCCGCTCCCGCATCAGCCCTGCTCCCGCAGGGCGAGCCAGCCGATGGCGCGTTCGACCAATGCCGGGTCCATCTCGTTCACCTCCACGCCGTGGCCGATGCCGGCCAGCAGGGTGATGGTCAGCCGGCCGCCGAGATGCTCGCGGAACTCTTCCAGCCCGGCCAGCACCAGCGGCCGGCCGTCCTCGCCCCGGCGCGCCAGGGCCGGATGCCACAGGCGGAATCCCAGATGCTCCAGCAGCACGGCGACGCGCAGATCCTCGCCCTCCGGCAGCAGGCCGGCCAGCACCGAATAGCGGGTGTCGAGCGCGACGCCGATCGCCACCGCCTCGCCGTGGCGCAGGTGGTTGCGGGTCAGCGTCTCCAGCTTGTGGGCCGACCAGTGGCCGAAATCGAGCGGACGGGCGCTGCCCTGCTCGAACGGGTCGCCGCCTTCGGCGATCTGACGCATGTGCAGCTCGGCGCAGCGGCGGATCAGATGCTCCACCGCCGGGATCTCGAACAGGGCGAGCGCGTCGGCGGAGCGCTCCAGCCAGTCGAAGAAGGCGCCGTCGCGGATCAGCGCCACCTTGACCGCTTCCGCCATGCCGGCCAGCCGGTCGCGTGGCGGCAGCGTGTCGAGGAAGGCCGAGTCGTTCACCACGGCCCAGGGTGGGGCGAAGGTGCCGATCTGGTTCTTGGCGCCGTTGCGGTTGATCGCGCTCTTCACCCCGACGCCCGAATCATTCTGGGCCAGCACCGTGGTCGGCACCCGCACCAGCCGCACCCCGCGATGGGCGGTGGAGGCGGCGAGCCCGACCGCGTCGAGGAAGGCGCCGCCGCCGACCGCCACCACGTAGGAGTGGCGGTCGATGCCGGCGCCCAGGATGACGTCGTGCATCTGCCCGATCAGCGCCGGATCGTTCTTCACCGCCTCGCCCCCCGGCAGGACGACGGGCGCGCGCACCAGGGGCGGCAGATCGTCGCGCCCGGCGAAATGGGCGGAGATGGCGGCAGGGAGTTCCGGATGGCCCGACAGCACGCCCAGGTCGACGAAGGCGACGCAGCGCGGACGCGGCGCGCCGTCCCCCATCGCGGGGCCTTCCATCACCGAGGCGAGGGCGCCGTTGGCGGGATCGAAGGCGTCGCGGGTGAAGGCGACGGCATAGTCGAAGGCGACGGTGAAGCGCTGGCGGTGGATTTGCCCGCTGTCGGGCCTGCTCCCGGCATCCGCCGGGGGCGTGGTCGGAATGGGCATCTGCATATGCTCCGCCTTGCCGTGGATGGTGTTGCCATTCCATTTCCGCGATATTCTGACGGGAAATGCGCCTTATGGGACGATGGACTCTAGCGGTGCATCCTGGCGGTCGCAATAAATCTGTTCAAATCATATTGTCTTTGATACAGACTATTGCCTGCGCGGCAGCAGTAAGAGTGCAGCCGTAGGGCAATGGAAGACTGAATATCTGCGTATGCAGCATGAACAATGCGGCAGCGAACAAGCACGTATACTCTGTTTTCATCCTGTAATGACTGAAACGAATTGATTCATACGCCGCGCTCTTGCGCGCCGGCATGGAGGAGCGTCCGCATGTCCTATCTGACCGGGCCTCGGCTGGCCTTTACGGGCAAATTCATCGCCGACGTCTCGACGGTGAACAACCACGACTACGCGTACAAGGAAGACAAGCGCTACACGGCGGAGGATTACGCCAGCTGGAAGATCGGTTACTGGAATCCCTACGGGACCGGGGTGTGGCGGCTGACGGACTGCCGGGTCACCGGGGCGGTGACGGCGGACGGCCGGCCGGTCTCGGGTGATCCGGTGATCGGCATGGCGGTGACCGACGCCAACGATCGCCCGCCGGCCAAGATGGTCGACCTCGATACCGACCAGCAGATGGTCTCGGCGATCTGGGGCCTGCTGGTGCGGCTGACCGGGACGGACGGGGTGGAGCTGCTGCGCGGCGATTTCGACGTCGCATCCTTCACCGACCTGTGGGCGCGCAACTGGTCGCCCGGCAAGAGCTTCGAGCACCCGCCGCATCCGCCGGCCTATTTCGGCGCCAGCTTCCAGTCGGTTCTGCGGGAGCTGGCGTGGGGCGACGTCTCCGCCTCCGCCTTCCTGACCGTGCTGAAGGAGGCGGCGGCCGACGGGCTGCTGTCGATCAAGTTCAACGTCACCGGCTACAACGCCGGCTACGGCGTCAACCCGCCGGACAACATCCGCTACCTTCCCAACCCGCCGGACTTCACCACCGGCGTGCTGACCGGCAGCATCGGCGTCGCCCGCAAGGACGAGCCGCGCTTCTTCGCGCTCGGCCGCCGCATCCAGCCGGTGATCAGCGACGGCAATGCCGGCGGCCCGGTGCCCTTCTCTTACGCCAGCGCCGCGGTCGACGACGCGGCCAAACGGCTGAGCATCGACCTCGGCAATTCCATTCCGTTCAAGGAATGGCGCGGCGCGATGGTCGATGCGCCACTGCAGGTCGGCTATTTCGGCGATGCCCAGAGCTTCGTCAAGCTGGCGGACGTGACGCCGGGCAATGCGTGGTACGAGACCACGGCCGGCATCGTCGACGTCGCGCTGACCGACGACCAGCTCGCCGCCGTCGGCTCCAGCCCGCTGGCGGTCTATTCGCCCGCCCTGAAGACGATCCTCGGTCAGGAATCCCCCGACGGCCGGGTGGTGAAGGCCGACGAGTTCGTCTTCCGCATGAGCCCCGGCGACGAGGCGCCGGTCACGCTGTGGGCGACGAAGTTCGGCAAGCCGCTGGTGGGGGCGCAGATCGCGGTGGCGCTCGACCCGACCGGGCTGTCGGGCTATGGCGGCTCGCCGGCGGTCGGGGTGCCGGAGAACGCGCTGACCTTTCCCGGCACGCTGACCACCGATGCGAACGGCAGGGCGGAGCTGGTGCTGACCGGCGGCGACCCCGGCGAGCCGCGCAAGGCCGACGACATCGACGGCCAGGTCTACGGCGTCCGGCCGGCCTTCGCCGACGCCACGCCGCTGTCCTACTACGATGCCTACGACTTCATCAGCGTCCTGCTGTGGAGCCCTTATGCGGTGCCCGAAGCGCCGATCTGGGAGCAGGACATCGAGCCGATCCTGTTCCAGTACGCCAACCTCTACCCGGTGATGCTGCCGGTGCTGGACATGGCCGACTATGACAGTGTCCGCAAGCATCTCTATTCGCTGCAGACCGCCATGTCGCTGCCGGTCGAGGATCCGAACTACATGCCGGTCGTGCGCGACCTGTCGCCGGCCAAGCGAGAGGCGGTCCTGAAATGGGCGGCCGACCCGGTCCGCGGCGAGGGGAAGGCGCCCCTGCCGCCGCGGCCGACGGCGGTCTCGCCGGAAGTGCAGGAGGCGCTGAGCTGGCTGGCCACCAAGCCGATCAGGCCGCCTTTCCTGCGCAAATGACGCACCATCCCCGATTCCGCCCCCGATTCCGCCCGATGGAGCCCATGCCATGACCACCGATGCCAGCCAGGCGGAGGCCGTCGCGGTGCCGGTCGCCGGCACCAAGGCGACCGACATCGCCAAGCCCGCCTCCAACACCCTGTTCGTGAGGGCCAAGCGGCCGGTCACGATCGAGGATGTCCGCTACAACCTCCAGCTCGCGGTCGAGCTGGAGCATGCGACCCTGCCGGTCTATCTCCAGGCCGCCTATTCGCTGGACGACGCCAAGAACGGCGTCATCGCCGACATGATCATCGGCGTGGCGATGCAGGAGATGGAGCATTTCTGCCAAGCCGCCAACATCCTGGTCGCCGTCGGCGGCCATCCGGCCATCGACGCCCCGAAATTCGTGCCCAGCTATCCCGGCGGCCTGCCCAAGGAGATCGGGACCCAGCCCGGCCAGGCCGAGTTCGTCGTGCATCTGCGTCCCTTCTCCAAGGACCAGATCAAGAGCTGCTTCATGGTGATCGAGGAGCCGGCCGACCCGGTCGACATCAAGGATACCGGGCTGCTGAGGGCGGCCTCCGACATCGAGGACAACTACCGCACCATCGGCGAATTCTACGAGGACATCGCCAAGGCGCTGGCCGGCCTGGGCGACGGCGTCTTCTCCGGCAAGCCGGACGGGCAGGTCTACGGCATGTTCGGCATCAAGCCGATCCTCGGCCTCGCCGACGCGCAGGCCGCCATCGAGCGGATCATCGTCGAGGGCGAGGGCACGCCGACCGAGCCGACCGAGGACGGCACCGGCGACATGGCCCACTATTACACCTATTACGAGATCTACAAGGGCCGGAAGATCGCCAAGCAGGGGGATGACTGGGTCTTCACCGACGAGACCATCCCCTTCGACCCGACCGGCGTCGCCGACATTCCCGACGACCCCAGGCAGGAAGACTACGCCCCCGGTTCGGCGGCGGCGATCCAGTCGCAATCCTTCAACACCTATTACTCGAACCTGCTGAAGGCGCTGCACCTGTCGTTCAACGGCAATCCCGACAAGATCAACGACGCCATCGCCCTGATGTTCGATCTGAAGATCCAGGCGAAGAGCCTGATGCAGACGCCGCTGGACGACGGGTCGGGCAAGTGCGCGGCGCCGACCTGGCAATATGTCCCCTGACCCTGTTTCGACGCACCAAGGATCATTCGACATGACCGGATTCCTCCGCACCATCGCGGCCGGTGCCGCTGCGGCGGGTGCCGCCATCCTGGGGCTGACCGCCCTGGCCGGCGCCGCCCAGGCACGCGATTTCGGCAACATCTATGCCACCTTCGGCGTCCACAACCCATCCTGGGTCAGCAATTGCCCCTGGAAGGGCTGCGTCGTCCCGCGCACCGCCGGCGAGCCGACCGACCCGCTGTATCCGGTCTTCTGGTCGACCAACTGGACCATGTACCGGGTCTTCAACAAATATGCGGAGAACCCGCCGCCCTATGACGGCAAGCCGCCGGCCGCCTTGAAGGAGGGCGAGGATTACGAGGTCTCCTACGGCTCGACCTACTATGACAGCACGATGGCCGGCCCGATGGGCAAAGGCGCGATGATGGAGCATTACGAAAAGCGCTGCCTGCCGATCTTTCCCGGCAGCAACCAGTTCACCTGCTCCTTCGTCTCGCTCGGCGACCGCGCCTTCTTCCTGACCTACGAGCAGGACCGGCCGGCAGGGATGCCACCCTGCTGCAGCTTCTCGCCGTTGAACCACCCGCCGCGCCGCGACTTCATCAAGCATCTGCCCTACAGCACCGGCGACAGCGCCCGGCTGGACTACCGGATCCAGGGCTACTCGATCTGGGTCGGCACCAACGGCGGCCCGGCGCAGACCGGCGTCAGCCCCGACCAGACCGCCAACGGCGGCATCATGTTCGGCTACGCTTTCAACGCCAAGGCGGTACCGGATACCGAAGGGCTGACCGACGAGCCCTACCGCTACCCGCCCAACGTCCCCCCGGCCAAGCCCGGCAAGCCGGTGCCGTCGGAAGGCGCCTCGGCCGAGCCCTACCGCAAGCCGCAATCCTTCTATTTCTCCGGCGTGCCGAAACAGGCGGCGGCGCTGCCCGACGCGCCGATCGTCAGCCAGAATTTCGCCAACTTCGCCCAAGTCCGTCCGGATCCGGCGAAGACCTGGGATCTGATCGGCAAGATGTGCGTCGGCGAGATCCCGAACTGCGAGCTGTTCAACCGTCCGGCCGAGAATCCGCCGGCCACCGCCGTGGTCAACGCGCCCCCGCCGGCGGGCGGGGCCGCCACGGCGGTCGAAACGGTCACGCCGGTTCCGGGAACCTGGGGCGGCATTCCGGTGAAGTGAATCGGGGGGAGGGTAGGGGCGTCATCGCCCCTGCCCCCGCCCCTGTCCTCGTCCCGGCCCTGCGCGGTCAGTCGAACAGGTGGGCCAGGATCAGCCCCTTGACCGCTTCCGCCGGGATCGGCCCGTCCGGCAGCAGGGCAGGGTCGGAGGAGATCAGCAGCGGTCCTGCCTCCGCCCGGTCGGTGGGGCGGCCGTGGGAGCCCTTCACCAGCCCGCCGTCCAGCGGGATCAGGTCCATCAGGGTGCGGAAGCCAAGCGCCTTGCGGGCCAGCCGCCAGCCGATGGCCAGCTTCGGCCAGCGGATCGCCGGGTCGATGAACAGCTCCGCCGGGTCGTAGCCGGGCTTGCGGAAGATCTCCACCGTGCGGGCGAAATCGGGGGCGCGGCCGTCGTCCAGCCAATAGGGATAGCTGAACCAGCGGTCGGCCCGGCTGACCGCCACCAGATCGCCGGAACGCGGATGGTCGATGCCGGCGGCGTGCTGGTCGGCGCGGTCCAGCACCCGCTCCACCCCGTCCAGCCCGGCGACGAGATCCCGCACCTCCGCCACCCGGTCGGGACGGGCGACATGGATGTGGGCGATCTGGTGATCGGCCACGGCGAAGGCCTCCGAAGCGCCGGGGTCGAGCAGTTCGCGACCCTGTTCGGTGCGCACCGCGATCAACCCGGCCTGGCGCAGGGCGCGGTTGATGGCGACCGGGCCGGCAACCTTCGTGATGCCGTATTCCGACAGCACGATCACCCGCATGCCCTCGCGTTCCGCCCGGTCGATCAGCGGGGCGCACAGCGCATCCACCGCGGCGACCTGGGCAGGAATGCGCGGGTCGTCGGGGCCCAAACGCTGGAGGTCGTAGTCCAGGTGGGGCAGATAGACCAGCGACAGGCTGGGACGCATCCGCCGTTCCACCTCCGCCGCGCAGTCGGCGATCCAGCGGCTGGAGACGATGTCGGCCGCCGGTCCCCAGAAGCGGAACAGCGGGAAGGGGCCGAGCCGCCGGATCAACTCGTCCCGCAATCCCGCCGGGCGGCTGTAAATGTCGGGCAGCTTGCGGCCGTCGGCGCAATAGACCGGGCGCGGGGTGACGCTGACGTCCGCTCCGGAATACATGTTGTACCACCAGAACAGCTTGGCCCCGGTGAAGGACGGGTCGCGCCGGCGTGCCTCGTCCCACAGGGTTTCGCCGGATACCAGGCGGTTGCTCTGCTTCCAGAACAGGATCTCCGACAGCTCGCGGTCGTACCAGCCGTTGGCGACGCAGCCATGGCCCGACGGCGTCCGTCCGGTCAGCATGGTGGCCTGGACGGTGCAGGTCACCGCCGGCAGCGGCGGCACCAGCGGCCGGACGCCGCGTGCGGCGAGCGTCGACAGGGCAGGGGCGTGGGGCAGCAGGTCGGCGGTCAGGCCGACCACGTTCAGGACCAGGGTCCGGTGGGTGATCGTCATGCCGAGCCGGGCATCGCCGGTTCGCGGATCGCCGATTCTGAAAGCGCCGCCTCGACCATGGGCTTCTGGCCGCGCAGCACCGTGTTGCCCTCGAACAGCAGGCGCTGGTCGACCGGCAGAGTCCGTTCCAGCTCATCCGGGTCGAGGCGGCCGCTTTGGGCGTAGAAGGCGATCGGGTTGCGCCAGACGATGGTTTCGATGGTGGCGGCGGGAATGCCGGCCTCCTCCATCGCCGCCACCGTCTTCGGCACCTTCAGCGGGTCGCTGATCCCCCAGTCGGCCGAGCTGTTGACCATGATCCGCTCGGCCCCATAGGCCTGGACCAGCCCGACCATCCGCGGCTCGTCCATCTTGCTGCCTGGATAGATGGTGTGGCCGGCCCAGCAGCCGCTGTCGAGGGTGATCGGCAGCGTTTCCTCGTTGTTGTGGTCGATCAGCACCCTGTGCGGCGGCACCCCGGCCTCGCGCAGCAGGTCGATGGTGCGCCGCGTGCCGGCCTTCTTGTCGCGGTGGGGGGTGTGGACCATGATCGGCAGGCCGTGGCGCATCGCCATTTCGACCTGGCGGGACAGGATGTCGTCCTCGGCCGGGGTCATGTCGTCATAGCCGATCTCGCCCACGGCGACGACGCCGTCCTTTTCCAGATAGAGGTCGACCAGGTCCAGCACCGGATCGACGAGGTCGGGATTGTTGGCCTCCTTGGGGTTGAGGCCCAGCGTGCAGTAATGGCGGATGCCGAACTGGCTGGCGCGGAAGCGCTCCCAGCCGACCAGCGACAGGAAGTAATCCTCGAAGCTGCCGGCATGGGTGCGCGGCTGGCCCAGCCAGAAAGCCGGTTCGGTCACCGCGACGATGCCGGCCCGCCGCATGGCGGCATAATCGTCGGTGGTACGCGAGGTCATGTGGATGTGCGGATCGAACAGCTTCATGGCGTGGGGATTCCGTCGAGGGAAGGGGCGTCGAGAAGAAGGTCGAGGTCGGCCGGCACCACGCGACCGGCGGCGCGGCGTTCGCTGCGGAAATCGCCGGCCATGCGGCGCAGGGCGGGGGTGGTCCGCTCCGCCAGTCCGACGATCCGGGCGAGCGGCATGCCGGTGAACACCGCCTTCAGCACCATCTGGTTGAAGACCGGCTCGGCCAGATGGGCCGCCGGGAAGCCGTTGTCGCCGGCGATCGCCTCGAACACCGGCTGTACGCTGGATCGGCAGGCGTCCGCGGCCAACGCCGTGAAGCGCGCCGGATCGGGCAGCAGCATCAGCGCCTGGAGGATCGTCGCCCTCTCCTCGGTGTCCGAGGTGCGGAAGGCCGAGGTCAGCCCGGCCGGCGCCTCCCCGCCCGCGGCCTCGACGGCGGCGGCGAGCAGGGCGGCGCGCAGCAGTCGCGGCCCGCTCCACAGCGCGGGCGTCGCGATGCCGAGCGCCATGAGGGCCGGCACCTCGTCGCCCCCCGGCGGCGGAGCGTCGCGGAGCCGGCGGCCGGCGGCGGCGAAGACGCGCATGAAGGCGGGGGTGCCCGGCAAGGGCGGCGACGCCAGCGCGGCGTCAAGCCACGCGGCGCAGCCGGGGTCGCGGGCGGCGATGAGGGCCGGGAGAAAAGCCATCGTTGCGCTGCGTTCTCTCGGTTGATGAAATGCATCGTCCTGCAATCATATACGCGAGAAACCAGGAGAGGGAAGTCGGAATTCCCGTGCGCAAGCCAAGTGTTTCACCCGGATCCCCAGGTCTCCGAAGGGGAGACCGCCGGAAGCCCGCGATGCTCAGACGATCGACAGCATCGCCGCCGCCGGCGCATCGATCGCGTCGGCGAGCGCGCGCAGGCCACGGGCGGCCTCGTCGCGGCTGCGCGGCATGCACAGGCCGATGCGCACCGCATGGGGCGCACTGGCGCGGCCGACGGCGAAGGCGTCGGCACCGGTGACGATCACCCCGCGGCGGCGGGCCTCGCCGATGAAATCCTCGCGGCGCCATGGCTCGGGCAGGACCAGCCACAGATGCTGGGCCGCCGGGTGGCCATAGACGGTTTCGGCGGGCAGGATGGAGCGGGCGAGCCGCTGGCGGGCCAGATCCTCCTCCCGCTGGGTGGCGACGATGCGGTCGGCGGTGCCGTCCTGGATCCAGCGCGCCGCCACCTCCGCCGGCAGGGCGGGGGCGGAATATTGCAGGGCGCGGATGGCGGTCTCGACACGGGTGCGCAGTTCCGGCGGGGCGACGACGAAGCCCAGCCGCAGCCCGGCGGCGAGGCTTTTCGACACGCTGGACACATAGAGGGTGATGTCGGGCGCCATGGTCTGAATCGGCACGGCATCGGGCACCATGAAGCCGAACACGTCGTCCTCGATCAGCATCACGCCATAGCGGCGGGCGATCTCGACGATCTCGTGCCGGCGGGCGGTGGGCATGACCACCGCCGTCGGATTCTGCAGGGTCGGCACCAGATAGACCGCCTTCGGCCCCAGCCGGCGGCAGGCGCTGTCGAAGGCGTCGGGCACCAGCCCGTGTTCGTCGATGGCGACTCCTTCCAGATGGTAGCCCTGGGTCGCCGCCAGCGCCTTGGTGCCGATGTTGGTCAGCCGTTCCGCCAGGATGACGTCGCCGGGACGGGCGATGGCGGCCAGCGATACGGCCAGCGCGTTCTGGGCGCCGGTGGTCAGCAGCACCGAATCGGCCGTCGCCTTCACCCGGTGCTGGCGTTCCAGCCAGGCGGCGGCGGCGGCGCGATGGTCGGGCAGGCCGGCATGCGGACCGTAACCGATCAGCCTCGCCGCGTGTCCGGAGGCGGCGATGGCGCTCAGCGTCTGGCCGAAGGTCTGCACGGCCACGGCATGCTCGGGATGGACCGTCGTCATGTTGACGATGGCGGGACCGGCTGAGATCTCGCCGGCCGGCGGCCAGCCGAGCGGCAGGGGCGTCGGCGGCGGACGCTGGCCCTGGACGAAGGTGCCGCGCCCGACCTCGCCACCGATCAGGCCACGCTTCTCCGCCTCGGTATAGGCGCGCGTCACCGTGCCCACCGTCACGCCGAGACGGAAGGCGAGGTCGCGGTGCGTCGGCAGCCGCGTGCCGACCGGCAGCGCTCCCTCTGCAATATCGTCGGCCAGTGCGTCGGCGATGAGGCGATAGAGCGGGCCGGGACGGCCCTCCAAGTTCGGGGTCCAATTTGTCATGGGGACAAATGTGGCATTGTCCCGACGCACTGGCAAGTTCCGCGCGATTGTCACCGTTGATGACTTTCGGTTGCCGGCACAATGTGCAACGTCCCTGCGCAAGTCCGTTACGCACGACCTTGTGTCAAATTGGCGGAACCGATAGCTTCGGTGTGGGGCGTGGCAGACAATCCGCCACCCATCGCAGTCCGGTACGGGGGACAATGCACACCATCGCGGTGGTCGACGACGATCCCATCACCCGCGAGACCCTGAAGGCCTACCTGGAAGGGGAGGGCTACCGGGTGATGCTGGCGCGGGACGGCGACCAGTTGTCGGCGCTGCTGGCGCGCGGGCGGGTCGACCTGCTGCTGCTGGACATCCGGCTGCCGGGCAAGGACGGTCTGTCGGTGACGCGGGACCTGCGCGCGGCCTCCAACATCGGCATCATCCTGATCACCGGACGGTCCGACCGGATGGACCGGCTGATCGGGCTGGAGCTGGGGGCCGACGACTACATCACCAAGCCGTTCGAACCGCGCGAGATTCTGGCCCGCACCCGCAGCCTGCTGCGCCGCATCGCCAAGCCGGCCCGGCCGGCCGGCGGCCGGGTCAAACGGTTCGACGGGTGGGAGCTGCATCTGGACAAGCGCCGGCTGCGCGACCCCGGCGGGGAGGACGCGCGCCTGACCTCCGCCGAATTCGAACTGCTCGCCGCTTTCGTCGACAATCCGGGACGGGTGCTGAGCCGGGACGATCTGCTCGACCTGACGCTGCGCGGCGATTCGGTGCCGTACGACCGCTCCATCGACCGGCTGGTCCGTCGCCTGCGCCGTGTGGTGGAACCGGATCCCGCCGATCCCACCCGCATCGTCACCGTGCATGGCATGGGGTACATGTTCCAGGGTGCCGTGGACTGATCGGCAGTCCCGGCCGGCATTCGTGGGCAATCAGGACTGCGGCGATCAGGACTGCGCCGGCGAGGCCCGGCGCTGCGGGCGGCCGACCGTGGCGTCCTCTTCCGGCTTGCCCGGCTTGCGGAAGGTGCTGAGTTCCGAGATGCGGTTGACGGTCAGCCCGTTCAGGCGGCAGCCGGCAACCTCCAGAATCTCGAATCCGGCTTTGCGGGGATAGCGGGCGGCGACCCGTTCGCGTGCCTCGCGGTCGTTGTCGGCGACCAGCAGGAAACGGCGGATTCCCATCCAGCCGCGATAGCCGCGCTGATCGGACAGGCTGACGCCGGAGGAGTGGAAACGGACCGCGATCTCCCAGAACCGGCCGGGACGCGGCTCATTGCGGTCGAAGACGAAATAGCGCTCCATGGCGGCAGACTTCTTCTGGTCCAATTCCACGATGGCGGCCTGCAGGTCGACCTCCGCTTTCTGGACCCGCTTTTCCATCTCCGCCTGGTGCTGTGCCAGTTGGGCATAGTCGGACGCGATGTCGGCGACCTCCCTGGTCACGTCCTCCACCTTTTCTTTCAGCTTGGACATGGCGACCCGCGTCAGGACCAGCTGACGGCGCCAGTAGCGGTTGGACAGGACGGTCAGCACCATCAAGCCCAGCGCGAAATACAGCATCATGCCGGTCATGCCGCCGTGGCCTCGATTTCCGGGTCGGGGGCGAGCGCCAGCGGAACCACCGGCGAGGAGATCAGGCCGTTGCGCTGGGAAAAGCTGGCCCGCACCGTGGCATGGGCCAGTTCGGCCGACGGGGCGGTGATGTGCGCGACGTTGCGGTATTCCCAGCTCTGGCGGGAGAAGACGATGTCCTTGCGATCCAGCTCGTTGAAGTTGGGCCCTGCCGCCAGCTGCGCCCAATAGACGTCGCCGTCACCATCCTGGTCCCCCAGTTCGTGAACCAGCTCGATCTTCGAATATTCCAGCGCCTTCAGTTCGGTCATCGCCTTCTGGCGCCGGCCGTTGAACTCGGTCAGGCGGGCCTGCAGCGTGGTCAGGTCGACGCGCTTGCGCTCCGTCTTCTGGCGCCATTCGGCGAGTGCCGCGCGCTTCTTGTCGTACTGGCGCTGGTTCATCGCTTCCCGTGTCTTTTCGGCGCTGACGCGGCCGACATCGACGACGATGGAAAGTCCGAGCGCGGCGGCGCTGGCGATCAGCAGCAGCATCCCCAGGAATTCGGTCGAAATGACCATTGGCCCTCCGCCAGCCGCACCGAATGCCCGTGCCGCCAATTGCCTGTACCGGCATGACGGCGCGTGGTGCCACGGTCGGCGAAGGGCAGGAATGCCCTCGCGGCGACCCGCCGCACGGGGGCGATCATACCATCGCGCTCCCGTGTCAGGGTTGTCATTTTTAGCCGAAATAAGGGTAAACCCACCTTTTTCAGAAGGGTTTATGACCGGGCGCCCGACAGGCCGGATAGGGCCGGCGCCCGGTCATAGTCCTGCCGGTCAGTCGGATTTGGCCGCCGGGTCGAAGGTCATGGCGACCCCGTTCATGCAATACCGCTTGCCCGTCGGCTGCGGCCCGTCGTCGAAGACATGGCCCAGATGCCCGTGGCAGGCCGCGCAATGCACCTCGGTGCGCGGGTAGGCCAGCTTATGGTCGGTGGAGGTCTCGACCGCTCCCGGCAGCGGTTCCCAGAAGCTGGGCCAGCCCGATCCGCTTTCATATTTGGTGTCGCTGGCGTACAGGGGCTGGCCGCAGCCGGCGCAGTGATAGACGCCCTGCCGCTTCTCGTCGTTGAGCGGGCTGGTCCCCGGGTATTCGGTCGCGTGCTCGCGCAGCACCTTGTACTGGTTGGGTGACAGGTCCCGCTTCCAATCCTGCTCGCTCCGGTCCGATTGAGTCCTATCCGATTCGGGCATGCCGCCGGTCTCCCATGCTGATGGTCGAGGTCGTGAGCCCACTATATTGGTCGGCGACCGGCTCCTCCCAAGCCGCGGCGGCGGCGATCACGCGGTCGTGACCGGCGAGTCGGCCTATGTCGGATCGAAAAAGCCCCTGCAACAAAAGATTATTGCCGATCCGACGAAGGTGCGACGGCTCATGCCTTCCGAAATTCAACCGGTTTCGGTAACATCCCGGCAGCCAACAGTCCGGGACAGCGTGTCCGGGACCGCAATGCCGGGGCAACGCGCGCCGCATGATGGATGAACGCTACCTCCGGGCGGTTCGCGACGCGCTGGTGCGGCACCAGCAATGGCTGCTGCGCGATCCGGCGGGGCGGGGGCGGCGTGCCAACCTCAGCTTCTACGATCTGGCCGGGCTCGGCCTCAACCGCGTCAACCTGTCGGGCGCCAAGCTGACCGGGGCCAGCCTCGCGCGGGCGCGGATGGCCGGTACCCTGCTGTCCAAGGCCGACCTCTACGGCGCCGACCTGTCGAAGGCCGACCTTACCGATGCGCAACTGCAGGGCGCCGACCTGCGCGGGGCCAGGGTCGACGGCGCCAGGCTGCAGAACGCCAACCTGCAGGGAGCCGACCTGCGGCGCGGCATGGTGCTGGACGGCGGCGAATTCCGCGCGGCCGGCAACAGCGACGGCAGCACCACCTTCGTCGGCTGCAGCCTGTCCAAGGCGGTCCTGACCGATTGCCGGATGGCGCAGTGCGACTTCAGCGGCAGCGACCTGTCCGGCGTCGATTTCAGCGGCAGCGACCTCAGCGGCGCCATCCTGATCGGGGCGGACCTGACCGGTGCGATCATGCGCAAGGCGACGCTGGACGGCGTGCTGATGTGCGGCGCCCGGCTGAACGACGAACTGCGCACGGCGCTGGAGCGGCATGGGATCGACGTCGACGGCACCGGACTGACCACCACCGCGGCCCGCATGAGCGAGTTGATCGCCGAGCACCAGAGCTGGGTCGACAAGCTGGGCAAGGGCGGGGAGCGCATCGAGTTGCAGCGGGTCGACCTGCGCGGCTACAATTTCGCCAACCAGCTGCTGTGCGGGGCGGTGATGCGGTTCTGCGGGCTGCGCGGGGCGGATTTCTCCGGCGCCAAGCTGATGATGGCGGATCTGTCCTACAGCGACCTGCGCGATGCCGACTTCACCAGCGCCGATTTGTCGGGCTGCAACCTGGAAGGCGCCAATCTGGCCGGAGCCAAGCTCTGGCGGGCCAAGTTCCGCAAGGTTGATCTCAGCGGCGACGGCAGCCGGCTGTGGCCGACCAGCTTCGCCAGGGCCCGGCTGAACGGCGCCGACCTGCGCGATGCCAGTCTCGCCGGCGTGGTGCTGCGCGGCACCGACCTGACGGCGATCAAGACCAGCTTCGCCACGCTGAAGGGCGCCGACCTGTCGGCCGCCCGCGGCTGGCAAGCTTCCGTGGCGCCGGCGTAACGGCGACCAGGCTTTCGGTTGAGCGGCCCGATCAGCTTCCGTCCGTCACCGGGATGCGGCCGGCGACGATGGCGCGGCGTGCGTCCTCCACCGCCTCCAGCATCGCCGGGGTCAGCAGAGTCCGGTTGTTCTCATCCAGCGCATAGTCGACGGCACCCTCCGCCAACCCGAGCGCCACGGTTCCGGCGTTCCACTTGCCTTGGCGGGCCGCCTCGAAGCTCGATTCCACCGCCAGATCGACCCGCTTCAGCATCGAGGTCAGGATGGAGCCGGGATAGAGATAGTTCTGATTGCTGTCGACGCCGATCGCCAGCCGTCGGGCCTCGCTGGCTGCGGCGAAGATGCCGAAATTCGACACGCCGGCTCCGGCGAACACCACGTCGGCCCCGCGCTGGAACTGGCTGCGCGCCACCTCCGCCCCGGCGGTGGGATCGTTGAAGGCGGCCGGCGTGGTGCCGACGAAATTCACCAGCACCTTGATGTCGCCGCGGGCATGGCGGGCGCCCTGTTCGAAGCCGGCGATGAATTTGCGGATCAGCGGGATGTCGAGCGCGCCGACGAAGCCGACGGTCCCGCTTTTCGATGCCAACGCCGCCAGCACGCCGACCAGAAAGGATCCCTCCTGCTCCTTGAAGGTCACGCAGCGGATATTCGGCCCTTCGGCCAATGCATCGACCAGGGTGAAGCGCACCGCCGGGTGGGCCGGCGCCAGGCGGGCCAGCGGCGTCGCATAGTAGAAGCCGATGGCGACCAGGTCGGTCACTCCGCGCCGCAGCAGCGATGCCGCGGCCTGATCGAACTGTGACGGGCTGGACGGCAGATATTCGGTGACCGGAATGCCGGTAGCCGCCTTGAACCGCTCCGCCCCGGCGAAGGCACCCTCGTTGAAGCTCTTGTCGAATTTCTGTCCTGCCGCATAGAGCAGTCCCGGCTGGATCGCCGCCGCCTGAGAGCGTTGCGGCCGCAGCGCCAGGATGGTCCCCGCGGCACCGAGGGACAGGATCGACCGGCGGGTGGGGTGCGGCATGGCGCGGCCTCTGGCTGGGTAAGACCATGGTCCGGATCTAATTTTAGCCATGCTTCCGTGGCTTGAACCAGAATTTTGTTGCGCCCAGGCCAATGGCCGCATTGAAGCCGTTGGAATCCTCGCACCGCACGGATCGTCGCGGTGTCCCGACGTCGCGTCATGCTCAGGGCTGCCATGCCGAGACAGGACTTTGCGTCGGACGGGAGACGGATCAGCTTAAAAGCTGCGGACTCCGTCCGGCCGATTCCCCCCTCCCCTCATATCCGGATTTTCTGATGCTCGCGCGCCTTGCCGCCGTCCGTTCCCGTTCGCCTGCCGAAAGCCCGTTCTTCATCGCGGCGCTCGGCGTGCTGATGTCGTTCGGGCCGATGGGCACCGACATGTATCTGCCCGGCATGCCGGCGATCGGCCGCGAACTGCATGCGGCGCAGGACGAGGTGCAATGGACCCTGTCGGCCTTCTTCCTGGGGTTCGGCGTCGGCCAGTTGCTGTGGGGGGCATTGAGCGACCGCTTCGGCCGGCGGATCCCGGTGGCGACCGGCATCCTGCTCTATGCCGTCGGCTGCGTCGGCTGTTCGCTGACCGTCGATGTCGGCCATCTGGCGGCCTGGCGGTTCGTGCAGGCGGTGGGGGCCTGCGCCGGGCCGGTGCTGGTCCGCGCCATGATCCGCGACGTGTTCGAGCGCGACCGCGCCGCCAGCGTGCTGTCGATGATGATGCTGGTGATGGGCGCCGCCCCGATCATCGCGCCGCTGATCGGCGGCCAGATCCTGATCTGGGCGAACTGGCGCTGGATCTTCGGGGCCCAGGCGGCCTTCGGCTTGATCGCCATGCTGGCGCTCGCCAGCCTGCCGGAAACCCATCCGGAGACGCGGCGGACCAGCCTGCGACCGATGGTGCTGGCGGAGTCCTACCGCAAGCTGCTGACCGACCGCCGTTACCTCGGCTATGCGCTGGGGTCGTCCTTCCTCTATGCGGGGATGTTCGCCTTCATCTCCGGCTCGCCCTTCGTCTATATCGAACTGTTCGGCGTGCGGCCGGAGAATTACGGCTTCCTGTTCGGGCTGAACATCGTCGGCATGATCATCGTCAACACGCTGAACAGCCGCGCGGTCATGCGCTTTGGTTCCGACGTCATGCTGCGGATCGGCGTCTGGCTGTCCGCCGCCAGCGGCATCCTGCTGGTCACCTGCGTCCTGGCCGGCTGGGGCGGGTTGTGGGGGTTGGTCGGCTGCCTGTTCCTGTTCATGTCGCTGACCGGCTTCTGCTTCGCCAACTCCATGGCCGGCGCGCTCCAGTCCTTCCCGCAGATGGCCGGTACGGCGTCGGCGCTCGCCGGCATGCTGCAGTTCAGCAGCGGCGCGGTGTCGGGCTGGATGGTCGGCCTGATGGCGGACGGCACCGCCCTGCCGATGGCGGGGGTGATCGGGGGAGGTGCCCTGGTCGGCTTGGCGCTGAACCTGTGGCTGGTCCGCCCGGTCCGCCGCCGCCGGCTGCCGGCCGGCTGATAAAGCAAGAATATAGTGTGGTTTGGATGGCTTGTCTGATTGGGCTCGGCGTGAATTGAATTCCGCCGCCGGGCGCACTAGGCTTGTGCGGCAAAAGGAGGCTCTTCATGCCGCAGAACCCGCCGTCCAGGCAGCGTTTCGATCTCACCCAACCGATTGCCCACCCGGTCACACGACGTGATGTTCTGGTGGGGGCCGCAGCCCTTGGCGTCGCCGCCGCCACCGCATCCTTGCCGCTGCCGGCCTTCGCCGCGACGAGCCTGCGCGTCGGTTACATCCCGATCATTCCGATGACCCAGCTCTACGTGATCACGGGCGAGGGCTGGACCAGGGATGCCGGCCTCAGTCTGCAGACCACCAGCTTCCAGTCGGGACCGGCGATGATCCAGGCGCTCGCGTCGGGCACGCTGGATGTCGCCTATGTCGGCATCGGCCCGGCGCTGATCGCCCGGTCGAAGGGCGTGAAGCTGAAGGTGGTCGCCGCCAACGTCATCGATCAGGTGGCGCTGATCGGTCGCGGTCCGCTGGCGAAGGCGATGACCGGTGCCGCCACCCCGGCCGAGGGCATCAAGGCCTTCCGCGCCGCCAACGGCCGGCGGCCCAAGATCGGCTCGCTGCCGGCCGGCTCGGTGCCGGACATCGTGCTGCGCTATTGGATGGCGGAGGTCGCCCATATCGCCTCCGACGACATCGAAATCGTCGGCATGGGCGAGCAGCCCCTGCAGCAGGCGCTGCTGACCGGGGCCATCGACGGCGCTTCGATCCTGGAACCGATCCTGACGCTGGTGCAGTCGCGGCTGCAGGATGCCGCGATCATCGCCAAGGCCGGCAGCATGTTTCCCAAGCAGCCGGGCGCCGTGCTGGCGGTGACCGAGGAGGCCATCGCCAGCAACCGCGATGCCGTCGCCGCCCTGGTCAAGCTGCATGTCCGTGCGACCGCCTTCACCAAATCCAATCCGGACCGCACGGCGGAACTGGTGACCGAGATCATCGGCAAGGGGCTGGTGGAGCGCGACGTGATGCGGGCGGCGCTGACTTCCGACGCGACGACCTTCGTCGACGACCCGCGGGTGATCCTCGACTCCACCAAGCGGATGCAGGCCTTCCAGCAATCGCTGGACCAGATCACCGAGCCGGTGGATGTCGACGCGCTGTTCGACTTCTCGTTCCATGACGCGGCGACCCGGAAATGACGACGATCACCTCTCCCCTGCGGCTGGTCATCCATGCCCCGACCCCCGGCGCACTGGAGCGGGCGCGGAACAATGCCCGCAACCTGCTGAAGATCCGCCCCGATGCCGAGGTGCGCATCGTGGTCAATGCGGCTGCCGTCGCGGCGGCTCTCGACGGCCCGGATGCGGAAACCGACCGGCTTCTGCGCGTGTGCGGCAACACGCTGGCGAAGACCGGCCGGACCGCCGACGGGCTGACGGTGGTCGCCGCCGGCGTCCTCGACATCGCCGAGGCGCAGGCGGAAGGCTGGGGCTACATGCGGGCGTGAGCCGGCGTCAGCCTATGCCCCAGCCGCCGGTGTCGGGGAAGGGCGCGGCCGGCGGCGGGACTGCGGCAGCATGGTCGGCGACGATGCCGCGCGGCAGGGCGGGTGCGCCGGGCGGGGTAGGGCGCAGGCGGGTCGGCCTGACCCACCAGCCGGGCGCCGCCGCCGCGATGGCTTGGGCCGCGGACTCCGCCGCCGCCGCGGTGGCGTAGAGGCCGAAGCAGGTGGCGCCGCTGCCGGACAGGCGGGACAGCAGGCAGCCGGCACTGCGCTCCAGTGCCGCCAGCACGTCGGCGATCATCGGCGCCACCGTCAGGGCGGGGGCGGTCAGGTCGTTGGTCCGCTCGATCAGCAATGCCGCGAGGCCGGCGGCATCGGCCGGCCCGCGGGTGAAGCGGGCAGGGGTGGAGAAGGCGCCGCCGCCGGCGGCCCGTGCGGCGGCCATCGCCTTGAACACCGCGGGGGTCGGCACCGGCAGGTTCGGGTTGACCAGGACCACATGGGTTTCCGGCAGTTCCGGCGCCTCGTCCAGCACATCGCCGATTCCGCCGAAATAGCAGCTGCGCCCCGCGACGCAGACCGGCACGTCGGCACCCAAGCCGGCGGCCACCGCGAACAGCGCCGGGTCATCGGCCGGCACCCGCCACAGCCGGGCGAGCGCCCGCAGGCAGGCGGCGGCGTCGGCCGATCCGCCGCCGATCCCCGAGGCGACCGGCAGCGCCTTGGTCAATGCGATCATCACGTCCGCCTGCCGGCCGAGCCGGGCGGCCAGCGCATGCGCCGCGCGCATCACCAGGTTGTTCGCCGGGTTCTCGGTCATCAGGGCTGGGCCGAAGGGGCCGGCGATGGCCAGGCGTGGGCCGGCCGGCGGCAAATCGGCCCCGCGCAGCGTCACCCGCGCGACACCCGGCGTCAGGGCGAGGCCGTCGCCGAACTCGGTGAAGGCGACGAGGCTGTCCAACTCGTGATAGCCATCGGCGCGCCGGCCGGTGACATGCAGGTAGAGATTCAGCTTGGCCGGGGCGGCCTCGACGATGGAAGTGCCGGTCATAAGATCCAATCCGCTGGCGCGCGCGACGACGTCCCCTGTGTCGCACCCTTTCGTCCGCAGCGGCAAGGGGGCGGTTAGAGCTGCGCCAGCAGATCCTTCAGCAGGGTCTCGCCCATCGGCCAGGGACCGTGGCCGCTGGCGCCGTTGATGTGGCCAACCTCGCCGGCATCGATGAAGTCGGCGCCCCACAGCGCGGCGAAGCCGCAGGCGCGGGCGGCGGTGCAGTAGGGATCGTTGCGGCTGCCGACCACCACGGCGGGGAAGGGCAGGGGATCGGTCGGCACCGGGGCGAAGCGCTGCGCCTCGACCGGCACGAGGTCCGGCGCCTCGACGTCGGGCGGGGCGACCAGCAGGGCGGTGGCGACCTTGCCGGCCGAATCGGTGGCCACCGCCCAGCGGGCGACCAGGATGCAGGCCAAGCTGTGCGCGACCAGCACGACCGGGCCGGGGGCCTCGCGCACCGCCTGATCGAGCCGCGCCACCCACAGGTCCGGTTCCGGTGCGTCCCAATTGCCGAGATCGACGCGGGACAGTGCCGGCAGCCGGCCTTCCAGCCAGGTCTGCCAATGATCGGGACCGGAGTTGCCAAGGCCGGGAAGCACCAGAACGGTCGGCTGGGTCATTCTTTTCAACTCATTGTTCTTGGGCGATGCGCAGAGGTGTTCCCTCGGGACCGATCAGGTCCGCGGATAAGGCTGCTGGCAATCCACGGAGTCGCCGCCGGCGATCGTGGTGCGGGTGCTGGCGCTTCGGGCGGCAGGCGCCGCGCCGCCCGGCAGCGGCACGATCAGGCGGCGCTTGACCGGCTGCTGGGCCGCCCGGCGCGATACGCCGGCGAAGATCTGCTTCGATGCCTCGATCATCGTCACCCCGGCGAAGGCCTTGAACCAGCGGCCGCCGACCTCTTCCCAGGCCGGCGCCGTCTTCTGCAGGAAATGCGAGCGCAGCGGCGGCATGAACAGGGCGTGGCGGGTGCGCTCGGGCACGAACATGGTGTCGCGCAGCACCTGCTTCAGTTGCGAGGCGGAGTAGGGGAAGCCATGGCCGAACGGCGTCCAGTCGGCACGCGCCCACAGGCCGCGGCGGTTCGGCACCACCGCCAGCACCCGGCCGCCGCCGGCCAGCACGCGCCAGATCTCGCGCATCATCGGCCGCAGCTGTTCGGTGCCCTCCAGTCCGTGGACGAGAAGCACGCGGTCGATGGTGTTGTCGCCGAAGGGCAGGTCGGCCTCGTCGCCCAGCGCCACCATGCCGGGCCCTTCCGCCGGCCAGAAGCTGACGCCCTGGCTGGCCGGCATCACCGCCACCACCCGGTCCGCCTCGCCCATGAAGGGGCGCAGGTAAGGCGTGGTGTAGCCGACGCCCAGCACGATCTGGTCGCGCACGTCGGGCCAGATGGTGCGGATGCGCCGCCGGATCATGCGCTGGGCCGTCCGCCCCAATCCGGACTCGTAGAACTCCCTCAGATCGACGATATCTGTGTACATGGTATCCCAACCGTAACACGGGTTTCGTATCGCAACAGCAGGGAGTCCGCTGCCGTGGAGGTCATTCTCGTTCCGGCTTTCGCCGACAACTATATCTATGTGCTGCGCGACGCGGCATCCGGCAAGGTCGGCGTGGTCGATCCCGGCGAGGCCGCCCCGGTGCAGGCCGAGTTGGAGCGGCGCGGCTGGTCCTTGACCCACATCTTCCTGACCCACCATCATGACGACCACATCGGCGGCGCCGCGGAGCTGAAGGCCCGCCATCGCGCCAGCGTGGTCGGCGCCCGTGCCGACGCCCACCGCATCCCCGGCCTGGACGTGGCGCTCGGTGACGGCGACCGCACGGTCTTCGGCGAGCAGACCGCCCGCGTCTTCGCCGTCCCCGGCCACACCAGCGGCCACATCGCCTTCTGGTTCGAGGCGGCCGAGACGCTGTTCAGCGGCGACACCCTGTTCTCGCTGGGCTGCGGCCGGCTGTTCGAGGGCACGCCGGCGCAGATGTGGGAGTCGCTGCAGAGCCTGCGCGCGCTGACCGACCAGACCCGCGTCTATTGCGGGCACGAATACACCCAGTCCAACGGCCGCTTCGCCCTGACCGTCGATCCGGCCAACGCAGCGCTGCACCGGCGGATGGAGGAGGTCGCGGCGCTTCGCGAGCGCAACCAGCCGACGATCCCCACCACCGTCGGGATGGAGCGCCGCACCAACCCCTTCCTGCGCGCCGATGATCCCGGCGTCCAGGCCGCCATCGGCATGGCCGGCGCGCCGGCGGTCGAGGTCTTCGCCGAATTGCGTCGGCGCAAGGACCATTTCCGCGGGTAAGGGTTGCCGGCCGGGTGGTGGACCGGCAACCCTTACCCACGTCAGTGTCTTGTCGACTGGTCAAAAGCCGAAGGAATGTTCATGCTGAAGCTACGCTGGAGCCCCACCTCGCCCTATGTTCGCAAGGTGATGGTGATGCTGATCGAACGCGGGCTGGAAGACCGGGTGGAGCGGGTGGCGACCGATCCCTGGTCCGCCGACACCGATCTGCCGACGGACAACCCGCTGGGCAAGGTGCCGGCCCTGACGCTGGAGGACGGCACCACCCTGTTCGACAGCCCGGTGATCGTCGAATATCTCGATTCGCTGGGCGACCGGGCGCCGCTGCTTCCGCCGGCCGGCCCGGCCCGCTGGACGGCGCTGCGGTTGCAGGCCGTCGCCGACGGCATCTGCGACGCCGCCATCCTGCGCCGGCTGGAATCCATGCGGCCCGACGGCGAGAAATCCGCCAACTGGATGGAGCGCCAGCGCAAGGCGGTCGCCCGCTCGCTCGACCTTCTGGAGGCGGAGGCGGCGTCGCTGGAGGGGGAAGCCACCATCGGCGGCCTGTCGGTGCTGGTGGCGCTCGGCTACCTCGACTTCCGCTTCGGTCACGAAGATTGGCGGGAGGGCCGGCCGAGGCTTTCCGCTTGGTTCGCAAAGGCGTCCCAACGCGAGAGCCTGCAGCGGACGGCGCCGCCGGTGTAACGCCGTCCGCGAGGCCGATGCCCTGCAGTGACGACGCCCAGTAAAGCGGCGCCCGGCATGGTCGGGCGCCGTTTTTGACTTCTCCGCGGTTTACCTTCGATTCACCATAACTGCCCGGTTGCCGGCTCCTGACCACGGCCCGGAGAGGTGATTTCCCGCGCGCAGCATTCTTTCGATTGTGCGTCGCGAAAACTTCATCCAACCGTCACCAATTCATCCAACCAGAAGGGCTACCCATGGCGTCGGCCGGCTCGCGGAGAACCGCGGGCGCGGTACGGACAACCTCCAAGCCATGGGTGGCCCATATGGCAAAGCCTATCGACCAGCGACGGCGGTCCGGCATCAAGTCGAAGATGCTGATGGCCTTCGGTGTCGTTGCGGCGCTGCCCTGCATCGCGGCCGTGGTCGGGTGGATGTCCTACGGCGCGGTCCGCGACCATGTCGCCGACATCACCGGCACGCAGGTTCCGGTGCTGAGCGCCGCCCATGGCCTCGCCACGACGACGGCACGGGTGCTGGCGCTGGGACCGCTGATCGACGCCGCGTCCTCCGACGAGGATCTGACCCGGCTGCGCAGCGCGGTGGATGCGCAGCGCGGGGCGCTGAACGGCCAGCTCGCCCAGCTGGCCGGCGGGTATGGCAATACCGGGGACCGTACCGCCGGCGATGATGCCGGCCGCCTTGCCGAGCTGACCAACACAGCCCGCTCGCTGCTCGGCACCATCGATGCGCTGGGCAAGGCGACCGGCCAGCGGCTCGCCCTGCAGGACCGGCGCAGCGGCCGGCTGGTGGAGCTGAGCGACGCCCATGCCCGCCTGCTCGCCGCGCTGAAACCCGACATGCAGGCCTCGCGCGAGCAGCTGGCCCAGGCGATCTCCGCGATGGTGGAGGCGACCTCGCAATCCTCCGCGGTGATCGGCGGCGAGCTGGGGCAGACGGTGATCCCGCTGTTCCAGCTGCGCGGAGCGGAAGCCGCCCTGGCCAAATCGCTGCTGATCGGCGCCTTCGAGACCGAGCGGTCCAAGGTGATGTCGCTGTCCACCGACTTCGATTCCGCCCTGTCCGACCTGCAGGGCGCGCTGCGCCCGCTGGCGAAGAGCGAGGCGGCGGCCCCGGTCGTGTCGACGATCAACGAACTGGCGGGGTTCGGCGACGGCGACCACAGCGTCTACACCCGCCGGGTGCGCCAGCTCACCCCCGGCATCCCGGAGGCCGAGGCGCGCAAGCTGGCCGAGTCGCTGGCCGCCAGCGTCGACGACATCATCCAACTGGATCGCGATGCCAACGCCCGCATGCTGCCGCTGATGCTGAACTCGCGCGGCCGCATCGCCGAGGCCGGCAACGCCATCGCGGAGCGGATGCAGGATCTGTCCACCAACACCGTTCCGGCGGCCCAGCACCGCTACACCGTGCTGAGCGGCCTGATGGCCGACGCCAACCTGCTGGCCGGCAAGCTGGCGGAGGCCGGCAATGCGGAAACGCCGGCCCGTCTGGCCGCAGCCCGCCGCACGCTCGACCCGCTGGCGGCGACGATGCGCAGCACTCTGCAGGACTCGCAGGACGATCTGGGCGCGGAGGTCCGCCGGCTGGCGGAGCGGCTGCTGGATCTCGGTTTCGGCAATGACGGCATCCTGGCGCTGCGGACCGGCGAGCTTGCCGCCTATGCCGAGAATGCGGCGCTGATCGACAGCAACCGCAGCACCGGTGCCACCCTGACCGCCATGGTCGACGGGCTGGTCCAGTCGGCCGAACGGGCGACCGCCGACGGCGCTTCCGCCGCCCATGACGCGCTGGAGCGCACCAACGAAATCCAGTTCCTGCTGGCGACGGCCGGCGTGCTGCTGGCCGGGCTGATCGTCTCGCTCTATGTCGGCCGCCGCGTCGTCGGCCGGATGGAGGCCCTGGCCGCCGCCATGCGCCGGGTCGCCGACGGCGACCTGACGGTGGAGCAGAAGGCCGAGGGCAACGACGAGATCACCGACATGGCCCGTGCGCTGCTCGTCTTCATCGCCAACGCCAAGGCGATGGAGGAGGCGCATGAGAAGGTGGAGATCGAACGCCGGAACGCCGCCACGGCCCGCCGGACCAGCATGCTGGAGATCGCCGACCAGTTCGAGCGCAACGTGCTGAGCAGCGTGGAGACTCTGGCCGATGCCGCCCGCGTGATGGCGGCGCGCGCCCGCTCGCTGACCGACATCGCCGCCAACGCCAACGACCGCGCCGACGCCGCGATGCAACTGTCCGGCGAGATGGCGGCGGGGATCCAGCAGGTGGCGACAGCCGCGTCGGAAATCTCGCAGTCGATCGCCGAGATCAGCAAGCGCACCGGCGAGTCGGCCCGCATCATCGGCGACACCGCCGCCGGGGCGGAGCAGGTGAAGGCCACCGTCGCCGACCTGTCGAGCACCGCGGGGGAGATCGGCACCGTGGTCGGGCTGATCGACGAGATCGCCGGCCAGACCAACCTGCTGGCGCTGAACGCCACCATCGAGGCGGCGCGGGCGGGGGAGGCGGGCCGTGGCTTCGCCGTCGTCGCCGGCGAGGTCAAGGCGCTCGCCGGCCAGACCGCCCAGGCCACCGCCGAGATCGCCCGCCAGATCGCCGCGACCCAGGCGGCGAGCCGGCAGACCGCGGAGGTGGTGGCGACCATGACCGGCAGCGTCCAGCGCATCGAATCCAACGCCTCGGCCATCGCCGCGGCGGTGGAGGAACAGGCGGTGATCACGTCGAGCATCGTCGACAGTTCCCACCGCGTCGCGGTCGGCACCCAGGCGGCGTCGGACCATGTCGCCGGCCTGTCGGAAGCCGCCGCCAAGGTCCGCACCCAGGCCGGCGACGTGCTGCAGGTGGCGGAAAGCCTGTCGCACGAGGCGACCAATCTCGGCTCCGCCGTGCATCTGTTCCTCCAGGAAATCCGGGCCGCGCGATGATCGGCGCTGCCCCGGGCAAGAACGGGTCGGTTTCATAAAACTGACACGTAAACAAAACAAACCCGTCACCGGCGGCGGCTATGGTCACCGCGACGAAGAAGGCGGGTTACGACCTCCGGCCAAGGCCGGGCTTTTCCAAAACCCAACGACACCGTCCAAACCTATCGGGAGTTTAGCCGTGAAAACCATGACCTCGGCGTTCGTTCGTTGCGCCGCCTTCGGTGCCCTGGCCGTTCTGTCCGTGTCGGTCGCCCCGCTGTCGGTCGCCTCGGCCGCCGACATCTCCGGCGCCGGCGCCACCTTCCCGTATCCGATCTATGCCAAGTGGGCCGACGCCTACAAGAAGGAGACGGGCACGGGCCTGAACTACCAGTCGATCGGTTCGGGCGGCGGCATCAAGCAGATCAAGGCCAAGACGGTCACCTTCGGCGCTTCCGACATGCCGCTGAAGCCGGAAGAGCTGGAGCAGGCCGGTCTGATCCAGTTCCCGATGATCATGGGCGGCGTGGTTCCGGTCGTGAACCTGAAGGGCATCAAGGCCGGCGAGGTCAAGCTGTCGGGCACCGTTCTCGCCAACATCTACATGGGCGAGATCACCAAGTGGAACGATGCGCAGATCAAGGCGCTGAACCCGAACGTCAACCTGCCGAACACCGCCATCGCCCCGGTCTACCGCTCTGACGGGTCGGGCACCAACTTCCTGTTCACCGACTACCTGTCGAAGACCAGCCCGAAGTTCCAGACCCAGATCGGCGCCAACACCTCCGTCCAGTGGCCGGCCGGCATCGGCGCCAAGGGCAACGAGGGCGTGGCCAACATGGTCAAGCAGACGGACGGCTCGATCGGCTACGTCGAATACGCCTACGCCAAGCAGAACAACATCACCCACCTCGACCTGCAGAACAAGGACGGCAAGACCGTCTCGCCGAAGATCGAGGCCTTCCAGGCCGCCGCCGCCAACGCCGACTGGGCCAACAGCAAGGGCTACTACGTCCTGCTGACCGACGAGCCGGGTGCGGAGAGCTGGCCGATCACCGGTGCCAGCTTCATCCTGATGTACAAGACCCCGCAGGACGCGGCGTCTTCGGCCGAGGCGCTGAAGTTCTTCGACTGGGCCTATAAGAACGGCTCGAAGATGGCGACCGAGCTGGACTATGTCCCGATGCCGGAAGCGGTGGTGTCGCTGGTCCAGAAGACCTGGTCCCAGACGATCCAGGCCGACGGCAAGCCGGTCTGGACCGCGTCGGCCAAGTAACGACGGCCAACCGACCCCGGGCGGGCCGCTGGTCGGTGCGCCCGGGGGCATGATCGCCGGTGGGGACGGAAATTGCGCCGTCCCCATCGCACGCCTCACGGAGCGGCCATGACCGAGATCGCGCTGACTTTGACCGACGCACACGCCTCCACCGCCCGACGGGCTCGCCGCCAGCGCCTGCAGGATGCGGCCTTCCGCAACGCCACCCTCGCATTCGCGCTGCTCGTCCTGCTGATCCTGGGCGGCGTCACCGTTTCCCTGATCGACGGCGCGCTTCCGGCACTGCGCATGTTCGGCTTCGGCTTCGTCGGTACCGAAGTCTGGAACCCGGTGTCCGAACAGTTCGGCGCGCTCGCCCCCATTTACGGCACGCTGCTGACCTCCATCATCGCCATGGCTGTCGGCATTCCCGTCAGCTTCGGCATCGCCCTGTTCATCACCGAGATGTGCCCCGCCTGGCTGAAGCGCCCGCTCGGCGTCGCCATCGAGCTGCTCGCCGGCATCCCCAGCATCATCTACGGCATCTGGGGCCTGTTCGTCTTCGCCCCCTTCATGCAGTCGACGATCCAGCCCTTCCTGATCGCGACGCTGGGCCAGATCCCGGGCATCGGCAACCTGTTCATGGGGCCGCCCTACGGCATCGGCATCCTGACCGCCGGCCTGATCCTCGGCATCATGGTGCTGCCCTTCATCACCTCCATCACCCGCGACGTGTTCGAGACCGTGCCGCCGATGGTGCGCGAATCCGCCTACGGGCTGGGCGCCACCACCTGGGAAGTGGTGTGGAACGTGGTGCTGCCCTACACCCGCACCGGCGTGGTCGGCGGCGTCATGCTCGGGCTTGGCCGTGCGCTGGGCGAGACGATGGCGGTGACCTTCGTCATCGGCAACGCGCACCGCATCAGCTCCTCGATCATGGCGCCCGGAACGACGATCTCGGCCTCCATCGCCAACGAGTTCACCGAGGCGGTCGGCGACGTCTACACCTCGTCGCTGGTGGCGCTGGGCCTGATCCTGTTCCTGATCACCTTCGCCGTCCTGTCGATCGCCAAGCTGATGCTGCTGCGCCTGCAGCGCAAGGCCGGAGTCTGAGGCCCATGACGATGTCCAATTCCGCGACGCTGGCGACCCCCATCGGGGGGCTCTACCACCGCCGTCGCATTGCCAACAAGGTGGCGCTGTCCCTGGCGCTGGGGGCAGCCGGCTTCGGCCTGTTCTGGCTGGTCGCCATCCTGTGGACGCTGCTCTACAACGGGCTGTCGGCGATCAACCTCAGCCTGTTCACCGAGAACACCCCGCCGCCGGGCGGGGAGGGCGGCCTGCTGAACGCCATCTTCGGCAGCGTCGTCATGACCGCGGTCGCCACCGCGGTCGGCACGCCGGTCGGTGTCATGGCCGGCACCTACCTGGCCGAGTTCGGCCGCGGCACCAAGCTGGCCGAGGTGGTACGCTTCATCAACGACGTGCTGCTGAGCGCGCCGTCGATCATGGTCGGCCTGTTCGTCTACGAGGTGCTGGTCGTCCGCATGGGCCATTTCTCGGCCTGGGCCGGCGCCATGGCGCTGGCGGTTCTGGTCATCCCGGTCGTCGTCCGCACGACCGAGGACATGCTGAAGCTGGTGCCCAACAGCCTGCGCGAGGCCGCCGCCGCGCTCGGCGCGCCGCAGTGGAAGGTGATCACCTTGGTCGCCTACCGTGCCGCCCGCAACGGCATGATCACCGGCATGCTGCTGGCCGTCGCCCGCATCAGCGGCGAGACCGCGCCGCTGCTCTTCACCGCGCTGAACAACCAGTTCTGGAGCGCGGACATGAACGCGCCGATGGCCAACCTGCCGGTGGTCATCTTCCAGTACGCGATGTCGCCCTATGAGGACTGGCGCCAGCTGGCCTGGGGCGGCGCGCTGCTGATCACGGTCGCCATCCTGCTCCTCAACATCGGCGCCCGGCTGCTGGCCGGTCTCGGCACGACGAGAAAGTAACCATGACGATGACCCACATGGACGCCAACAGCCCCGCCCACGGCAGCCACCCGATGCCCCCCGGCATGCTCGCCGGGACGGCCGCGGATCGCGCAATCGCCGGTGCCGGCCTGCCCGAGAAGATCAGCGTCCGCAACCTGGAATTCTTCTATGACGGCTACCGGGCGCTGAAGAACATCTCGCTGCCGCTGTACGACCGTCAGGTCACCGCCTTCATCGGCCCGTCGGGCTGCGGCAAGTCGACCCTGCTGCGCATCCTGAACCGGATGTACGACCTCTATCCCAAGCAGGTCGCCACCGGCGAGGTGCTGCTGGACGGCACGAACATCCTGTCGCCCAAGCAGGACCTCAACCTGCTGCGCGCCCGCGTCGGCATGGTGTTCCAGAAGCCGACGCCGTTCCCGATGTCGATCTATGACAACATCGCCTTCGGCGTGCGGCTGTACGAGAAGTTGTCCCGCGCCGAGATGGAGGAGCGGATCGAGTTCTCGCTGCGCCGCGCCGCGTTGTGGGACGAGGTGAAGGACAAGCTGCGCCAGAACGGCATGAGCCTGTCCGGCGGCCAGCAGCAGCGCCTGTGCATCGCCCGCGCCATCGCGGTGAAGCCGTCGGTCCTGCTGCTCGACGAGCCGACCTCGGCGCTCGACCCCATCTCCACCGCCAAGTGCGAGGAGTTGATCGACGAGCTGCGCTCCGACTACTGCATCGCCATCGTGACCCACAACATGCAGCAGGCGGCCCGCATCTCCAACTTCACCGCCTTCATGTATCTGGGCGAGCTGATCGAGTTCGGGAACACGGAAGAGATCTTCACCAACCCGACCAAGGAAAAGACTTCCGAATACATCACCGGCCGGTTCGGCTGACGCCATCGGTGCCAAGCCCGGCAAAGCGAAACGGCTCCCGTCACCGACTGGTGGCGGGAGCCGTTTCGTTTCGCGTCACCGCCTTCAGTGCCGATCCGGGCGGAAGGCGGCGGGATCGGTGAAGGGCGTCTCGCCGCCCATCAGTTCGGCCAGCAGCCTGCCGGTCGCCGGCCCCAGCGTGAAGCCCTGGTGGCCATGGCCGAAATTCATCCACAGGCCGCGATGCCCCGGCGCCTCGCCAATGACCGGCAGCATGCCGGGCAGGCAGGGCCGCGTTCCATGCCAGGGCTGCGGCTCGACCGGCAGGCCCAGGTCGAGCAGCCCCTCGGCCCCCAGCTCCGCCCGTTCGAGCTGGACCGGGTCGGCGGGAGCGTCGGCATGGGTGAACTGCGCGCCCGTCGTGATGCGCAGGCCGCGCTTCATCGGGGCGATCACATAACCGAAGCCGGTGTCCAGCAGGGGAAGCGACAGGCCGCCGCCGGTGTAATGGCGGTGATAGCCCCGCTTGCGGACCATCGGGAAGCGCAGGCCGAACGGCCGCAGCAGCTCCGGAGACCAGGGTCCCAGCGCCACGACGGCGGCGTCGGCTTCCAGCCGTCCGTCCGCGGTTTCAACGGCCCATCCCCCCTGCGGCGTGGCCGTCAGGCTGCGGGCATCCCCCTCCAGCAGCCGGCCGCCGGCCTCGACGAAGCGCCGTCCGTAGGCGGCGACCAGGGCGCCGGGGTCCGACACCGTCCAGGGGTCGAGCCAGTGGATGGCACCGACGCCCGTCTGTTTGAGGGCCGGCTCGGCCCGTGCCAGTTCGCCGGACGTCAGGGCCTTGAAACGGACTCCCCAGCGCTTCCGGTTTTCTTCGGCGGCGGCCAGCGCCTTGTCGAACAGGGACTCGCGCCGGAACAGGGTCCGGTAACCGTCGCGCCGCACCAGACCGTCCATGTCCCCGTCGGCCGGACGGTCCCGCATCAGGTCCTCGTGCGTGGCTGTCGCCTGGACGATCAGCCGCGCATAGGCATCGGAAATGCGGGCGTGGCGGTTTTCGGCGGAATGCCACCAGTAGCGGGCCAGCGCCTCGGCGTGGTCGGGCATGGCTGCGGCATGGTAATGGACGTCGTTGGTCCGTCCCGTCGCGACGGCGGCCAGGGTGCCGATATCGCGCGGCATCGGATAGGGGCGGACCGCCTCGCACTGGATGATGCCGGCATTGCCATAGCTTGTCTCTTCGCCCGGACCGCGGCGGTCCACCACCGTCACCGTCCAGCCCCGTTTGCGGAGTTGGAGGGCGGTGGAAATCCCCACCATGCCGGCGCCGAGAACGAGTGCCTGTTTCATGACGTCACGCCTGGGCCTTGGCGGTCGCGGTGATCCGGATACAGGCCTTGCAAAAGGGAAGGGTGGGGATGGGCAAGATGAACTCCATGATTTTCAGAGGGGCGTGCGGTTTCTTGACCTGCGTCAGGCGACGCTGGCGGCAAGGCGCTGCTGGCCGGTCCGCAGCGTCGAGGCGACCGCCACCGACAGGGCGGTCATGACGATCAGGAAACCAAAGGCGGTGTCGAAGGATCCGCTGGCCGATACCAGGAAACCCATCACCATCGGCGCGACGAACCCGGCGATCTGCCCGCCCAGATTGACCATGCCGATGCCGGTGCCGATCTGGCTTTCGTGCAGCACCTTGGTCGGCAATGCGATGACGGTCGCCAGGACGAAGGACTTGAAGAAGTAGACGAAGGACTGGAAGACGATCAGCGCCGCGACGGTCTCCGACCGGTACATGGCGAAGAGGAAGATCCCGGTCAGCAGGGCGCTGCCGACCAGCAGGTATTTTTCGCGGTCGGCGAAGAAGCGGGTCATCACCCAGCCGCCGATGGCGGTGGCGATGGTGGCGAGCAGGAAGGGGATCGGCACGAGAACGCCGACCGACTTGAGGTCGAGGCCGCGCTGCTGCAGCAGATAGAGCGGCATCCAGGAATCCAGCCCCTTGTTCACGCAGCTCAACCCGAACCAGACGACGACCAACTGCCAGAGGAACGGAGTCTTCAGCAGCATGCGGGTGGTGGCCCAGTCGATCCGCTTGGCCGACGCGGCATGGCGATACCCCTGCCCGGACTCGGACTTGGGATCGTTGGGAACCAGCAGGACATAGGCGACGGCGAAGGCGATCCCGGCGAAGCCGATGACTTCGAAGGCATGGCGCCAGCCAAGGCCGAGGATCAGCGGCGCCATCACCAGCGGCGCGATCATGCTGCCTGCATAATTCGACGAGGTCAGGAAAGCCGTCATCTTCGGCTTGTTGTCCTTGCTGAACATCTCCGCCACCGCCTTGATGGCGGCCGGCGGGAAGCCGCCTTCGGCGATGCCGAACACCAGCCGGATGGCGATCAGCGACCCCAGGGACCAAGCGAAGCTGGTGGACACCGTGAAGACGGACCACAGGGCGATCGAGATCACGATCACGTATTTGGAGCCGAAGCGGTCGGCCAGCCAGCCGCCCGGAATCTGCATCAGCGAGTAGCCGAGGAAGAAGACGCTGATCACCACGCCCAGCTCGGAGGCCTGGAGATTGAAGTCCTTCCCGATCTGCCCCAGTGCGATCGAGATCGCCGCCCGGTCGATGTAGGAAATGCAGAATGCCAGATAGAGGAGCGAGAAGCCGATGATGCTGGTCTTATGCGTCTTGAGGGCGGACATGCGAGAACTCCGTCAGATGTAGAGGAAGCTCGGCTCCATCGGTTTTCGGTGGGGTTTGCCGGAGCGGCAGGCAAAGCGGGGGCAAGGGGCGGGCGTTGCGGCGGGGCGGATTGCCGGCAGCCGGGTCGGCGATCGACGTCGGAACGAAGAAGATTCGGCTGAAGGGCCGCTCAGTCCCAGGCGCGGAAGCCGGGGGTCTCGGACAGGGGTGGCGCCGCTGCCAGCTTCCGCAGGTCCGGCACCGGCCGGCACAGGGCCGGATCGTCGGCGAAGGCCGCCTCCAGCGCGGCCGCCGCGGAAAGCACCAGCGCGTCGCCGCCGCGCGGGCCGACGATCTGCAGACCGAAGGGCATTCCGGATTCATCCAGCCCGACGGGCAGGCTCACTGCCGGATGGCCGGCCAGCGTCACGCCATAGGCCAGGGCCAGCCAGTGGAAATAGGAGCGTGTCGGCCGACCATCGATCTCCCGTGGGTAAAGCTCGCTCCAGGGGCGCGGGCTGAGGGTGAGGGTCGGGCTGATCAGCAGGTCGTGGGTCTCGAAGAAGGACTGGAAGGAGCGATAGATCCGCGTCTGGGTCGTCGCGGCACGGGTATAGTCCTCCAGGCTGTAACCCAGCCCCTCCTCGATGTTGGCGCGGACATTGGGGCCGAGCATGTCGGGGCGCTCGCGGAAGGTCCTGGCATGCATCGCCAGGAACACCGAGGCCCGCAGCACCGCGAAGGCGTCGTCGGCGCCCGTGCAGTCCGGCGTCGCGTCCACGCAAGCGCCGGCGAGCGGCGCGATGTGGCCGACCCGGTCGCGGAAGGTGCGGCGGATGTCCTGCGCCGTCGGAGCGAAGCCGAAATCCTCGGTCGCGGCGATGCGCATCCGGGACAGGTCGGCGGGACCGACGGGGAACCAGCGTTCCGCCCGGCCGCGGACCGGTTCGCCCGGCAGGCTGTAGGCGAGCGGGTCGCGGCTGTCGTCGCTGGCCATGACGGACAGCATCAGGGCCAGATCAGCCACGTTGCGGGCCATCGGGCCGTCGGTCGACAGGTTCGACCAGCCGATGGCCCGGCGCTCGCTGGCGACCAGCCCGGGGGAGGGACGCATCCCAACGATCCCGGCATAGCCCGCCGGGTTGCGCAGGCTGCCGCCGGTGTCCGATCCGGTCGCCAGCGGCGCCATCCCGCAGGCGAGCGCCACCGCCGACCCGCCCGACGAGCCTGCCGCCGAGCGCGACGGGTCGAAGGGATTGCCGGTCGCGCCGTAGACCGGGTTCCGGGTGTTTCCCCCCGCCGCCCATTCCGGCGTGTTGGTCTTGCCGACGATGATCGCGCCGGCGGCGCGCAGCCGGGCGACGGATCCCTGGTCGGCGGCCGGCACATGGTTTGCGAAGAGTGGGCTGCCATAGGTGGTGCGGAGGCCGGCGGTGTCCTGGGTGTCCTTGACCAGAAGCGGGATGCCATGCAGTGGGCCGACATCGTCGCCACGACGGATCGCCGCCTCGGCCTGTTCCGCGGCCTTCCGGGCAGTGTCGACGTCGAGCGCCACGACGGCGTTGACCGCCGGGTTGACGAGATCGATCCGGGCAAGGCAGGCTTCCAGCAATTCGACCGGCGACAGGCTTTTCCCGGCGATCCGGCGGCGCATCTCCAGAAGGGAGAGATCGGCAAGGCTGGCCGTGGACAGATCGGGTTTGGGCAAATCGGGCATGGCGGAGACATCCGTCCGTCTTCAATTTGACATATCGTCACAGGATTTAGCGCATCGGTCAAATAGTTTATATGATCAGCAAATGGGCGCCTGTCTTGCTGCACTGCGCAAACATGTGGCAAAACAGGAACTCGGCGGCCGGCTTGCTGAAACGGTCCGTGAAAACTGTTTAGCGTATGCAATAAAGCCTGCCTGGAAAATTGGCAGCACCGGTGGCAGGGAAGCGGGAAGGGGCGATGCAGGATCACGATGGGTTGGCCAACACCACGTCGCGGCTGGGTGTTTGCCTGAAGGCCGCCCGCCGGGCGCGGGGCTTGACATTGAAGCAGGTGGCGGAACGTACCGGAATGGCGCTGTCGACTTTGTCGAAGGTGGAAAACGGTCAGATGTCGCTGACCTACGACAAGCTTCTGCAGCTGACCGCCGGACTGAAGATCGAAATCGCCGAGCTGTTCGAACCGGCCGGCTCACGGCCGGAGCGCCGGGAGGTCGTCACGGCCCGCCGCAGCATCAGCCGGGCCGGACAGGGACATCTGGTGGATACGACCTTCTATTCCTACCGGTATCAATGCACGGATCTGGTGGGAAAGCAGATGGTACCGATCCTGGCCGAGATCCGGGCGCGCACGCTGGAGGAGTTCGGAGCGCTCCTGCGGCATGCCGGTGAGGAATATTTCTATGTCACGTCCGGCCGCGTCGCTGTCCATACCGAATTCTACGAGCCGGCGATCCTGGAGGTCGGCGACGGCATCTATCTCGACAGCAGCATGGGACACGCCTATCTGAACGCCGGCGAGGAACCGGCCCGTGCCATCTGTGTCTGCACCAGCGAAGAGCCCGATCTTTATCAGAAACTGCGCTCCATTTCCGAAGCCGAGGCGAGACCCGTGGACGCGTGAGGGTCCGCAAAGCAATATTTCCATAATCGAGGTTATGCGTTTTCAGCCTTGGATTGAAAAATAGGGATAGAGACCATCGCCACCGCTCGCGTCCGTCGCCTGCCGGAATCGTCAGAAAATCAAATTCTCCCCACGCAAGCTCCGGAACCACGATGAAGCCGTTGCATATCGAGACGCCCCTGATCGAGTCCCGCCCGCTTTCCGCCCATGCCGGGCGTGGGGTCTGGCTGAAGATGGAAGCGGCGCAGCCGTCCGGATCGTTCAAGCTGCGTGGCATCGGCCGCGCCTGCCAGGACCATGCGCGGCGGGGAGCGACGCGCTTCGTCTCCTCGTCGGGGGGCAATGCCGGCATCGCGGTCGCTTATGCCGGCCGCCGGCTCGGCATCCCGGTGACCGTCGTGGTGCCGGAGACGACATCGGACCACGCGGTGGCGTTGCTGCGGCAGGAGGAGGCCGACGTCGTCGTGCATGGCCCCTCCTGGCAGGAAGCCAATGCCCATGCCCAATCGCTGATGGGAGGCCATGACGCGTTCCTGCATCCGTTCGACGACGAGCTGTTGTGGGACGGGCATGCCGGCATGATCGACGAGGTCGCACGGACGGGATGGCGCCCGGACGCGGTGGTGGTGTCGGTCGGCGGCGGCGGGCTCATGTCCGGCGTGATCCAGGGGCTTCGCCGCAACGGCTGGCCGGGCGTGCCGGTGATCGCCGTCGAAACGCATGGCGCGGAGTCCCTGGCTCAATCCGTCGCGGCGGGACACCGCATTGAACTGCCCCGCATCACCAGCATCGCGACCTCGCTGGGCGCGCGGCAAGTCTGCGCCAGGGCGTTCGATCTTGCCATGGACCATCCGGTGGTCAGCGTGGTGGTCACCGACGGCGAGGCCGTCCAAGCCTGCCTCCGCTTCCTGCACGACCACCGCGTGCTGGTGGAGCCGGCTTGCGGTGCTTCGCTGGCCCTGGCCTATGGTGGGCATGCCGCTTTGCAGCCGTTCGAAAAGATCCTCGCGATCGTCTGCGGCGGAGCGACCACGACCATCGAGACGCTGCAGGCGTTCTCCGGCTGACCAAGGCGGTCGGTCTCCGCCGGTTCACCGGGTTGGATCACCGGGCGCCGCCGGGTGGGCGGTACTGTCCGCGCCGGGAGACGATCCCCCGGCGCGTGGCAGTCCACTCGTCCGTTGGGAAGCCGTCCATCAAAGTTCGGCCGATCGTCGTCAGAAGCCTGGAGAGCCGGCGGTTCCGATGGCTGCAGATCGCCTGCTCCAGCCAGGCGGGATCGAAACCCGCCCATTCGCCGGTCGGGTGGAGCAGGTTCGGGAGGCATATGGGGTGGACCTCGTCCCGCAGGATGGAGTCCATTTGATCCAGGCTGTAGCGCGATGCCGCAAGAACCCGGACGCGCCAGTCGCGGGACGAAGACACGTCGGTGTCCAGGTACATCGACGACAGCGCATCCCAGACCGGGCGGCGGTCTTCCAATTCCGATTGGGAAAAGCGGATGTCGTCGTTCATCGCGATGACGGACGATAAGGACGGATGATTTCGCCAGCCTGCCGGATCCCGTGGCGCCGTCGCGGATGTCGGGCGCTTGCCGCGGAAGCCGTCCGACAGATTATGTGCCCGGCGGGAGATCGTCAACGCGGTCCGGCGAAGTCGACGGGATGTGCAGAATTGTCCAACCCGGTCCCGAAGCGACAAGACCCTGGCCACGGCGGTCGCCGATACTGCTCCTTCACCCAAGAAGAACAGCAGGAAACGACAGCCATGTCCGCACCGGCCGCATCCGGCACCTCTCCCCTGCCCTGGCTCCTGCTGCTGTTGTCGGTGACGACGGGGCTCGTCGATGCCATCAGCGTTCTCGGCCTGGGCAAGGTCTTCACCGCCAATATGACCGGCAACATCGTCTTTCTCGGCTTCGCCGCCGTCGGCACGCCGGGCTTCCGGGTCCTGCCGGCGGTGGCGGCGCTGCTGTCCTTCCTGACCGGCGCCCTGATCGCCGGCCGGCTCGGCAAGACTTTCGCCGGCCGGCCGATGCGGCATTGGCTGCTGTCCGCCGCCCTGTTCGAAACGGCCTTGTTCTGGATCGCCGCAGCCGTCGCCACCGGCTTCGACGTCGGCGCGCAGGCCCCCGCAACCGGTCTGTATGCGATCATCGTCCTGACCGGCTTCGCCATGGGCTTCCGCAATGCCACGGTCCGGCAGATGAAGGTTCCCGACCTGACGACGACGGTCCTGACCCTGACCCTGACCGGACTGGCCGCCGATTCCAGCCTGGCCGGCGGCGCGAATCCCAACGCGCGGCGCCGGATGGCCAGCGTGGCGGCGATCTTCCTCGGTGCCGCCGTCGGCGCCGTCCTGGTGATGCAGAGCGGGCTGGTGCTTCCCCTGGTCGTCGCCGGCGCCCTGGTGCTGGCCGGCACCGCGCTCTGCGCGCTTCATCCGGCCTCGACCGCGCCGGCGGCGGCCTGACGGTAGCGGCGGGGTTGGTCAGAGGTCGGTGAAGCCATCCTCCTCATGGTCGCCGGCTCCCAGTTGGACGAACTGGGCGAGCAGCCAGGAGGCGGCCGGGCCGGGTGGGGTGTCGCGGCGCCAGACGCCGGAGAAGCGATAGGTGCCGCCGGGATGGTCGGGCATGGCGAGCCGCACAAGGGTCCCGGCGACGAGGTCGGCTTCGACCATCGGCAGCGGCATGTTGCCCCAGCCGATCCCCTCGCGCAGCAGCGCGTGCTTGGCGCCCAGATCGGCGAGCCGCCAGGTGCGGGGGCTCATCACCGAGAAATCCTGCCCTTCGGTGGCGCGCGACCGGTCGGTGAGGACCAGCTGCACATGGTCGCGTCCGGCACCGGGGGCGATCCGCGCCATGCGGCCCAGCGGGTGATCGGGGGCGGCCACCGGCACCATCGGCACCGATCCGGCGGTCGTCCGGTCCAGCCCGTCCATTCCGGCGGCCACCGGGCCGGAGATGCCGAGCACCGCCCGGCGGTCGAGGACCAGGGCGGCGACCGCACCGAGGGTCTCGACATGCAGGCGCAGCGAGACCGTCGGGTAGTCGCGGGCGAAGTCCCGCAGCACCCGGCCCAGCCGCTCGGCCGGCAGCATCACGTCGACGGCGAGGTCGACCTCCGCCTCCAGCCCGTCATGCAGGCCCCTGACCTTGGCGCGCAGGCTGTCCATCCCCTGCGCGATCGTCCGGGCTTCGGCGAGCAGCGCCCGCCCCGCGGCCGTCAGCGTCGGCTTGCGCGACCCTTCGCGGTCGAACAGCGGTAGCCCGAGTTGGGCTTCGAGGTTGGCAATGCCATAGCTGATGACGGAGACCGCCCGGTTCAGCCGCCGCCCCGCCCCGGCGAAGCTGCCGGCATCGACCACGGCAAGGAAGATGCTGAGCTGGTCGAAGCTGGGAGTTCCGGGGTTCGTCATCGCTCAAACTTCGTCGTTCAACTTTCTTGAACATCTTGTGCCGATTTATAGGGGTAAACCTGAAAGGCGCCAAGCGCTATTGTCCTCTCAAGCGAAACACGGCGGCCGACGCGGTACGGACCCTTCGGCCGCACACTCAGGAGACGGACCATGATCGAACTGCGTCCCTTCGACACTCTGGGCGGCGAAAACCACGGCTGGCTCGATGCCAAGCACCACTTCTCCTTCGCCAACTATCATGATGGCAAACGGATGAACTGGGGCAACCTGCGGGTCTGGAACGACGACACCATCGCCCCCCACACCGGCTTCCCGCCGCACCCACACCGCGACATGGAGATCATCACCTATGTCCGCGAGGGCGCCATTACCCACCAGGACAATCTGGGCAACAAGGGCCGTACCGAGGCGGGCGACGTCCAGGTGATGTCCGCCGGCACCGGCATCGCGCATTCCGAATACAATCTGGAGGACGTCACCACCCGCATCTTCCAGATCTGGATCATGCCGACCCGCAGCGGTGAGAAGCCGGGCTGGGGCAGCAAGCCCTTCCCCAAGGGCGATCGCGGCGGCAATTTCATCACCCTGGCCTCGGGCTATGCCGATGACGGCGACGCCCTGCCGATCCGCACCGACGCTCGCGTGCTGGGAGCGACGCTGAAGGCCGGCGAGACGGCGTCCTACCCGCTGGGCAAGGACCGCCGCGCCTATCTCGTCCCGGCCAGCGGTGCCGTCGAGATCGACGGGGTGCGGGTGAACGCCCGCGATGGTGCTGCGATCGCCGACCTCGACACCCTGACGGTGACGGCGCTGGAGGACAGCGAGATCGTCATGGTGGACGCCGCCTGACCGCAACCGATGCCGTGCCGGGGCTTCTCCGCCCCGGCACGGCATCCTCTGCAAAGACTGGGGATCGGGCCATGAAGACCGGCCGGTTGGAAGCGTTCACCGACGGGGTGGTGGCGATCGCCATCACCATCATGGTGCTGGAGTTGAAGGTACCGGAGGACGGCAGCCTCGCCGCCCTGGCGGAGCGCGTCCCGATCCTGCTGGCCTATGTGCTGTCCTTCATCAATGTCGGGCTCTACTGGAACAACCACCATCATCTGCTGCAGGCGACCACGCGGATCGACGGGCGGGTGCTGTGGGCCAATTTGTTCCTGCTGTTCTGGCTGTCGCTGGTTCCCTTCGTCATCCGCTGGCTCGATGCCAGCGACTTCTCGCCGGTGGCGACGGCATCCTACGGCGTCGTCCTCGGCATGGCGGCCATCGGCTACAGCCTGACCGAACGCGCGATCATCGCCTGCGGCGGCGGTGACTCGGCGGTGGCGCGCGCCATCGGGACCGATCGGAAGGGCAAGATCAGCCTGGCGCTCTATGCCCTGGCCATTCCGGTTGCCTTCATCCTGCAATGGCTGTCCATCGTCCTGTACGTCCTGGTGATCCTGCTGTGGCTGGTGCCGGACCGGCGGATCGAACGCATCCTGGAGGAATGACGGAGCGAAGGAATGGAATGGTGGGACAATCGGATAAGCATCCGATATCGGAAATATTCCGCTTGCGATCTTCGGCCCGGACGCTTATATGTGCGGCTTGGGTGTTTCGGCGTCGGCCTGCTCTTTCCGGCTGCGCTTCCTGTCCTCCCGTTCCGGTCTTCCAAGGTCCCCCATGTCTCCCGTCCTTCGTCCGCGCAAGGCCGCCATGGCCTTCATCCTCGTCACCGCGGCGCTCGACATCGTCGCGATGGGCATCGTCATTCCGGTGCTGCCGTCGCTGATCGAGCAGTTCGTCGGGGCCGATGCGCAGGCGGGCACCATCAACGGGGCGCTGGTGGCGCTGTGGGCCTTGATGCAGTTCTTCTGCTCCCCGGTGATCGGGTCGCTGTCCGATCGTTTCGGCCGGCGGCCGGTGATCCTGCTGTCGACACTCGGCCTCGCGGCAGACTATGTGCTGATGGCGGTGGCGCCGAACCTGTGGTGGCTGGTGATCGGCCGGGCGATCGCCGGCGTCACCTCCTCCAGCTTCACCACCGTCTTCGCCTATATGGCCGACGTGACCCCGCCGGAGCAGCGCGCACGCGCCTATGGGCTGATCGGGGCCGCCTTCAGCGCCGGCTTCATCGCCGGCCCGCTGCTGGGCGGGCTGCTGGGTGAACTGTCGCCGCGCGCTCCCTTCTGGGCGGCAGGGCTGCTCAGCGGCCTGGCCTTCCTCTATGGGCTGGTCGTTCTGCCGGAATCGCTGGCGCCCGAAAACCGCATGGCCTTCTCCTGGCGCCGGGCCAACCCGTTCGGGGCGCTACGCCTGCTGCGCTCTCATCCCGAGTTGTCGGGACTGTCGCTGGTCAATTTCATGCTGCATTTCTCCCATCACGTCTTCTCGGCCGTCTTCGTGCTCTATGCGGGGCATCGCTACGGCTGGAGCGCCTGGGATGTCGGGCTTCTGCTGGCGATGGTCGGGGCGCTCGACATGGTCATGCAGGGGCTGGTGGTGTCGCGCGTGGTGAAGTGGCTGGGCGACCGCGGCACGATGGTCGCCGGCCTGTTCGGCGGGGCCTTCGGTCTGGCCTGCATGGGGCTGGCGCCTGATGGCGGCTGGTTCGCCTTCGCCGTCGTGCCCAACGCGCTGTGGGGGCTGGCGATGCCGACCATCCAGTCGCTGATGACGCAACGGGTCTCGCCGTCCGAGCAGGGCCAGCTGCAAGGGGCCAACATGAGCGTGGCGAGCGTCGCCGGTATCCTGTCGCCGGTCTTTTTCGGGACGGTCTATTCCGCGTCGGTGGGCAACGAACCGCTGTTCCCGTACCCGGGTTCCGCCTTCCTGATCGCGGCGCTGGTGCTGCTGGCCGGCGCGCTGACCGGCTGGGTGGTGGCGCGCCGCAACGGCCGGACCGTCGGGGCGGACGGCGTCGCGGCCTGACGCGGCCACCCTGCCCTGCGACCCGTCCCATGGCTGGCGGCCCTTGCACCGGCTGTGGGGCGTCCCACATAGCTGTCGCGCCACCGTGTCCAATGGCCCGCACAATGTCCCATTGCTCCGCTGCGTTATCAGCGGTGGGAATTTGTCGGCCGACAGGGTAAGACTGTCGGCTTATCCATCCGCATTGTTGATCGAGACCCGGAGAACGCGATGCTCGCGGCCGCCAACCTGTTCGCCCACCGCCCGGACCGGAGCGTGCGCCCCAAGGCCGCACCCTTCCTGCCGATGTCGCGTGCGGAAATGGACCGGCTCGGCTGGGACCAGTGCGACGTCATCGTCGTCACCGGCGACGCCTATATCGACCATCCCAGCTTCGGCATGGCGATCATCGGCCGGCTGCTGGAATCGCAGGGTCTGCGCGTCGGCATCATCGCCCAGCCGGACTGGAGCAGTGCGGAGCCGTTCAAGATCCTCGGCAAGCCGCGGCTGTTCTGGGGTGTGACCGGCGGCAACATGGATTCGATGGTCAACCACTACACGGCCGACCGCCGCCTGCGCCACAACGACAGCTACACGCCGAACGACGAGGGCGGCAAGCGGCCGGACCGTGCCGTCATCGTCTATTCCCAGCGCTGCCGCGAGGCCTTCAAGGACGTGCCCATCGTCCTGGGCGGCATCGAGGCGAGCCTGCGCCGCATCGCCCAGTACGACCATTGGAGCGAGAAGATCCGCCGCTCCGTCCTGGTCGATTCCAAGGCCGACATGCTGGTCTACGGCAACGCCGAACGCGCTATCATCGAGATCGCCCAGCGGTCGCTGAAGGGGGAATCGCCCAAGGCGATGACCGACATCCGCGGCACCGCCATCATGCGCTCGTCCCTGCCGGACGGTTGGACGGTGGTGGACAGCAGCTCCATCGACGATCCGTCCGCCCCGGTGTCGCCGCGCGCTGCCGGCGCCGACCGCATGGCGGTGCGCCTGCCGAGCTTCGAACAGGTGACGGCTGACAAGGTGCTCTACGCCCATGCCAGCCGCGTGCTGCACCAGGAGAGCAATCCCGGCAACGCCCGCGCGCTGGTCCAGCGCCACGGCGACCGCGACGTCTGGCTGAACCCGCCGCCGATCCCGCTGGAAACCAACGAGATGGACGGCGTCTACGACCTGCCCTATGCCCGGGCGCCGCACCCGTCCTATGGCGACGCGCGCATCCCGGCCTGGGAGATGATCCGCTTTTCCGTCAACATCATGCGCGGCTGCTTCGGCGGCTGTTCCTTCTGCTCGATCACCGAGCATGAGGGGCGCATCATCCAGAGCCGGTCGGAAGGGTCGATCCTGCGCGAGATCGAGCAGATCCGCGACAAGACCAAGGGCTTCACCGGAGTCATCTCCGATATGGGCGGGCCGACCGCCAACATGTACCGGCTCGCCTGCAAGGACAAGGAGACGGAATCGGTCTGCCGCCGCCCGTCCTGCGTCTTCCCCGATATCTGCAAGAACCTGAACACCGACCATTCCTCGCTGGTCCAGCTCTACCGCAAGGCCCGCGCGGTTCCGGGGGTGAAGAAGATCCACATCGCGTCCGGCCTGCGCTACGACCTCGCCGTCCGCAATCCGGAATATGTCAAGGAACTGGTGACCCACCATGTCGGCGGCTACCTGAAGATCGCACCGGAACACACCGAGCCGGGGCCGCTGGCGAAGATGATGAAGCCCGGCATGGGCGCCTATGACGACTTCAAGCGGATGTTCGAGAAGGCGGCGAAGGAGGCGGGCAAGAAGCTCTACCTGATCCCTTATTTCATCGCCGCCCACCCCGGCACCACCGACGAGGACATGATGAACCTCGCCTTGTGGCTGAAGCGGAACGGCTTCAAGGCGGATCAGGTGCAGACCTTCCTGCCCTCGCCGATGTCGCTGGCGACCGCCATGTACCACAGCGAGCGCAATCCGCTGCGCCCGGTGCGGCGTGTCGGGTCGGAGATGGTGTCGTCGGCGAAGGGGTTGAAGCAGCGCCGCCTGCACAAGGCCTTCCTGCGCTACCACGATCCGGAGAACTGGCCGATTCTGCGCGAGGCGCTGAAGCGCATGGGTCGCGAGGATCTGATCGGCGCGGGCGAGGAGCATCTGATCCCGGCCTGGCAGCCGGTGGGTGCCACCGCCAAGCCGCGGGACAAGGGGGGCAAGACCTTCCTGACCCAGCAGGCCGGCCAGGGCCGCCGCGTCGTGCCGCCGGTCGGCAAGGCGCCGGGGGCGAAGCCGGCCGCGGCTGGAGGCAAGCCCTCCGGCATGAAGCCGCGCCAGACGAACCTGAAGGGGCGGTAACGCTGACGTAAGCCTCCGAATTGCCCTCTCCCGTCCCGGGAGAGGGCGGGGACCCGCCGCGAAGCGGTGGGGAGGGTGAGGGGTGACCCAAGAATCCCGAAGCGCATGGTTTCGTACCTGACCCCTCACCCTTCCCATGCTCCGCATGGGCCCCTTCCCTCTCCCGGGGCGGGAGAGGGAATTTAACGCCGCATTCTTCGATGGCTCCTTTGGCAGAGCCGCCGCCTGCGTGGCCGGCCCTGCCCCGGTTGGATTCCCATGGCTCGATCGAAACGCACCCCGCGCCCGAACGCCATCCGCAGCGTTCTGGCTTTCACCTTCCGTCACTGGCGCCGCCAGACGCCGCTGGCCGTCGGCATCGCCGGGGCCATCGCCCTGTCGACCCTGGCCGACGTCTTCATGCCGCTGTTCGCCGGCCGGCTGGTCGACGCCCTGACCCTGCTGCCGGGCGACCGTGACGCGGCCCTGCAGGCGGCGCTGACCGCCTTCGGCGCCATGGTGGGGCTGGGCGTCGGAATGGTGGTGATGCGGCACCTCGCCTGGAGCGGCATCATCCCCTTCACCCTGCGCATCATGGCCGATGTCGGCCAGGACAGCTTCCACCGCATCCAGCGCTTCTCCACCGACTGGCACGCCAACAGCTTCGCCGGGTCGGTGGTGCGCAAGATCACCCGCGGCATGTGGGCGCTCGACACGCTGGACGACACGCTGCTGCTGGCGCTGTGGCCGTCGCTGGTCGTGCTGATCGGCACGATGGTGACGCTGGGGCTGCATTGGCCGGTGATGGGACTGGTGATCGCGTTCGGCACCGCCGTCTACATCGCGATGACGGTGATGTTCTCCACCCTCTATATCGCGCCCGCCGCCCGGCTGTCGAATGCCTGGGACACCAAGCTGGGCGGGACGCTGGCCGACGCCGTCGGCTGCAACGCCGTGGTCAAGGCCTTCGGCGCCGAGCCGCGCGAGGATGACCGGCTGGCCGGAATCGTCTGCAAATGGAGCCGCCGCACCCACCGAACCTGGACCCGCCACACCCGCCACAGCACCGTCCAGCTGGTGGTGCTGCTGCTGATCCGCAGTGCCGTGGTGGCGACCGCGCTGTGGCTGTGGTGGCGGGGACAGGCGACGCCGGGCGACGTCGCCTATGTGCTGACGACCTATTTCGTCGTGCATGGCTATCTGCGCGACATCGGCATGCACATCAACCACCTCCAGCGCTCGGTCAACGAGATGGAGGAGCTGGTGGCGATCCACGCCGAGCCGCTGGGGGTGGAGGACCGGGCCGATGCCGTCCCCATCCGCATCAAGGCAGGCGAGGTGCGCTTCGACCATGTCACCTTCCAATATGGCGGCCACACCACGCCGCTCTACCGCGACCTGTCGCTGACGATCAAGGCGGGGGAACGGGTCGGTCTGGTCGGCCCGTCGGGATCGGGCAAGACGACCTTCGTCAAGCTGATCCAGCGCTTGTATGACGTGACCGGCGGCCGCGTGCTGATCGACGGGCAGGAGGTGGCGGGGGCGACGCAGCAGTCGCTGCGCTCGCAGATCGCCATCGTCCCGCAGGAGCCGATCCTGTTCCACCGCACGCTGGCGGAGAACATCGCCTATGGCCGCCCCGGCGCATCGATGGCGGAGATCGAGCGGGCGGCAGAACTCGCCAACGCCCACGACTTCATCGCCCGCCTGCCGAAGGGCTATGCGACGCTGGTCGGCGAGCGCGGCGTCAAGCTGTCGGGCGGCGAGCGGCAGCGGGTGGCGCTGGCCCGCGCCTTCCTGGCCGACGCGCCGATCCTGATCCTGGACGAAGCGACCTCCAGCCTGGATTCGGAATCGGAGGCGCTGATCCAGGAAGCCATCGAACGGCTGATGCAGGGCCGCACCGCCATCATCATCGCCCACCGCCTGTCCACGGTGCGCACGCTGGACCGTATCCTGGTCTTCAACCAGGGCCGGGTGGTCGAGGAAGGCAGCCACGCCGCCCTGCTTCATCGGGCCGGCGGACTCTATCGCCGCCTGTTCGAACAACAGTCCGCACCGGCTCCGGTCCGCCTGATCGGCGGTTGACCGGGGGAGCAGCTGTCAAGCAGGAAATGACGATCAAGGGAAAAAGATGACCTTCCCACAACCAGAGTGCCTCTATACCACTTTTGAGAGGAGATTTCCGCCGCTCCACACTCCTATCAGCAGTACCCGTCCTGCCAAAGTCAGCACGAGGACATTATGCCGATCGTCCAAGCCAATGTGATTGCGCAGCCGCTCGCCAACGATCCGGGGGCATTCCTCAGGCAAAACATCGTCACCTTCTACATGCCGGACGGCATCGGCGTCGGCGACTGGAGCCAACGATACGGCGGGGCGACCGTCGGCGGCGGGGTGCACCGGCCCCATTATTTCCGCGTCGAGCATGTCAATGCCGTGAACGTCCGGTACCGTGGATACCTTTACGGCTGGTACGCCAACGGCAGCATGTATCAGGTCAGGCCGGACAACAATGGCGACGGCACGGCCTATTTCCTGCCATGGAACGTCGACAGCGGGTATTCGCTGACCATCGGGGCCAATGCCACCCTGTTCTTCAATGCCATGATGAACGGCTGCTCCTTCGGCTGGAGCGCCGGAAACGGCATCGTCCGGGTTGCCCACCACAACATCCAGGATGCGAACGGCGCCACCGACAACGGGGCGATGCTGCAGTCGCTGTCCGGCTATGCCGGGCGCTACATGCGCAACGACTACCGCCTTATGGGGGGCGGTACCGGGCAATCCACCGTCGTCGGCGTCCGGGTCAACGGCCAATGGCAGATCTGGGCCCAGGTCATCACGACCGACGGCGGCGGGACCTTCGACATCCAGTCCGTGCGCCGCCTGCTGTAGGGACGCCGCCCCGGGTCAGGCCGCCGGACGAGCAACTCCATCGTCTTTCAGACGAGCAACTCCATCGTCTTTCAGACGAACAGCTCCATCGTCTGCGGTACGTTGCGCGGCGTCTCCCCCGCCAGTATGGCGCGGGCGACGTCGACGGCGGCGAGCAAGCCGCTCTGGGTGAAGGGCTTGGGCAGGCAGCCGATGCCGGTGAGCGGGCCGTCCTTCTTCAGTTCGTCCCGGAAGGAGGTGATGAACAGGCAGGGCACGCCCATCTTCGTCAGCCCCCGCGCCGCGTCGATGCCGTTGGAGCCCAAGCCCAGATGCACGTCGACCAGAGCCAAGTCGGGCTTGTCGGCCAGGGCGATCTCGACCGCTTCGGCCGCGGTGATCGCCGGACCGATGATGCTGTGCCCGACATTTTCCAGGTAGAGCTGCTGTTCCAGCGCGATCAGCACCTCGTCTTCGACCAGCAGGATCTTCATCCTTCGATCTCCTCGGTGGAGGAGGTTTCCAGCAGCGGCACCGCGTCGGGCACCGGCAGCTCGATCCGGAAGGTGGTGCCCTGCGGCGTGGTGTCGATGTCGACACTGGCCCGGATCTGGCCGGCAAGGCTTGAGATCAGGCGCATGCCCAGGCTTCGGCTCTTGCGGATGTCGAAGTTCGACGGCAGGCCCGGGCCGCGGTCGGAGACGGTCAGGGCAAGCTGGTCGGCCGCACGCCGAAAGGTCACCGTCACCCGCGCCGGTCCGTTGCCGCGGTGCTTGACCGCGTTGGTGATCAACTCGTTGGCGATCAGGCCGAGCGGTGCGGCATGATCGATCGGCAGATCGATCACGTCCGACCGTACGACGATGTCACACATGCTGTCGCCGCCCGATGCGCGGGCCAGATCCTCGCACAGCTCGTTCAGGTAGGTGCCGAACTCGATGGTCTGGAACTGGTCGGCTTGGTAGAGCCGGTTGTGGACGCGGGCGATCGCCTCGATGCGACTGCGGGCATCCTGGAAATGCACCCGCATCCCCTCGTCCGGCAGGCTGAGCGTCTGCAGGGTCAGCAGGCTCGACACCAGCTGCAGGCTGTTCTTGACGCGGTGGTTGACCTCGCGCAGCAGGGTCGATTTCTGGCCGACCAGCTTGCGCAGGGCGGCCTCCATCGACTTGATCTCCGTCACGTCGATGTGCATCAGCACGGTGCCGCCGAAGGGGCCGGCCGGCATCGGGGCGGCGAGGCAGCGGTACCAATGCTGGTTGTTGGTGACATATTCGGCCGAGACCGGCGGGCCGCCCTCGCTCAGCAGAGTCCGCAGCCCCTCCATCACGCTGTCCGCCCGCGGGTCGGCGGTCTCGCCCCGGCCGCAATGGTCGAGGTAATCGTCGCCGACGATGCAGCCCTGTCCGAGGAAGGTGGTTTCCGGCCCTGCTTCCGCCCAGGCGCGGTTGACCGAGACGATGCGGCCGGAGCGGTCGAGCACGGCGATGAAGGCCGGCAGCGCGTCCAGCGTCGCCTTGGTCTGTTCGGCCAGCTGCCGCATGGCGAGCGCGCTTGTCCGCAACTCCTCGCGGGTGCGGCGGCGTTCGGTGATGTCGCGCAGGATGCCGGTGATGAAGCTTCGTCCCTCCGACTCCCAGCGCGCCATCGACAATTCAAGGTCGATGTGGCTGCCGTCACGGCGACGGCCGGACAGTTCCACCGGCTGGGTGGCAGCCTCCGGGCCGCCGGACTCGGCCGGGCCGCTGTGCTCCGCCATGGCGACCCAGTCGGGCGCGTCGTCGCCCAGCAGCACGGCGACATTCTGGCCGATCAGCTCGTTCGGGTGGTAGTCGAACTGGCGGGTCGCGGTCCCGTTCATCCATTGCACCATGCCGCGGGTGTCGGTGGTGACGATGGCGTCGGGCGCGGTGTCGACGATGGCGCGGTAACGGGCGTCGCGCTGTTCGCGCAGCACCCGTTCGCGGTTCACCGACGCGGTCACGTCGGTCACCTGAATCAGGCACCGCGCCTCGCTGCCCGCCTGCTGGGCGTGGGCCGACTGCGAAAAGGCCGGTTGGGCATGGGAGGGCAGCGGGCGGATCACCACGTTGTGCACCATCCGCCGTCCGTCCGGCAGCCGCAGGGGGAACAGCATCGGGTTCAGCGTGTGCGACAGCACACCGGGCGCGCCGGTGGCCAAAGTATCGCGCACCGCGATGTGGAGACGGGATTCGCGCAGATTGGGCAGTGCGTCGAACAGGTCGTGGCCCAGCATTTCCCGGACCGTCAGGGTGGAGGCCTGCTCCATCCAGTTGTTCCAATACAGGACTCGGCAATGGCGGTCGAGAAGCAGGATGCCGGCATCCAGCGCGCCGAGGACATCGAGGGCCCAGGTGGGTTGTTCAGGCATTCTGGGAGCCATACGACGTTCCGGCGGATGAGGGTTCTTCGGACGCGATGCCTTCGATGAAGGCATGGATCAGTTGTTTCAGCGACTGCAGGGAGGAAACCCCCATCAACAGGGCAATGTAACCGCGGATACTGCGGCTGCGGATCGTGAAATCGATGTAGAGGAACAGCACCAGTTCGTCGGAGCTTCCGCCCTTGTCCTTCAGGATGTTGGCGCCGTCGCCGCGAAGAACCGCCGGCAACGAGATGGTCAGCCGGTCCTTCAGCGCGTTGGCGACGATGACGAGACAGCCGTTCAGGATGATGTTGCCGATCTCGGCCAGGGCATCCTGCTCCAGATCCACGATCTCCGCCAGGGTCAGGTCGCCGCCCAGCACCGCCCGGGCCAGTTCCAGGCTGTTGGCCTCGGGAAAGATCAGCATGGCGCGCCCGTCGAAGGAGCCCTGGAACTGCTGCTCCACCGCCACCAGCCCGGTGCGCTCGCGGGCGGTCAGGAAGTCGGACGCCTCCTGCCGGCTGACGATGTCCACGGTCGGCACGGACAGCAGGACCTGGTCGTTGACCATGCGGCTGAGATGGGTGGCGGCGCGGCCGACCCCCATGTTCACCAACTCGGTCAGCGCATCGCGCTCCAGGTCGGTCAGTTCCACCATCTCTCGGCGCCTGTTCATGCTTGGTCTCGGCTTCCCAACCGGCGCCGCCGGGCGGTCGCACCACGAATGTGGCCTATCGGTCTGGAAAAAGGCACCCCCGTCAATGTCATATGTTAAGCCGACGACGCCATAGCCGATATAGCCGCCCCCTATTCCCACAATGGTCAGGCCGACATCCGCCGTCCAAAGAGCCGCATTCGGAACCTTCAATACATCGCCGCCGGCCTTGCGCGATATTGCTGGAAACCCGGAACAGAAATACCGGCTCCAGCGTATGGACAGAGGAGAAGGCCGGGGTGGAAAATGCGGTCGCGCCATCCCACGGGGACTTGTCCGGCAAGGGGCGGTGACTCCACATCAGGAATGGCGCCCGCGCGACGGGTGCCAAGTTTAGGAGACGTCGATGACTCCCGAGGAACGCACGCTTCTGTCCGATCTGTTTCGCCGCCTGCGCGAGGTGGAGTCCCAGCCGCGCGACGCCGAAGCGGAGGACTTCATCCGCCGGTCGGTGCAGGACCAGCCGCTGTCGTCCTATTACATGGCGCAGACGGTGCTGGTGCAGCAGCAGGCATTGGCTGCGGCCCAGACCCGGATCGAGGAGCTGGAACGGCAGCTGCGGGACCGTCCGGCCCAGCCGGCCCAGTCCGGCGGCAGCTTCCTGTCCAATGCGCTCGGCATCGGCCGCAGCCCGTGGGGCCGCGGCGCCGAACCTCCCCCTGCCCCACGGCCGTCCGAACCGCAGCCCGCCCAGGTCCAGCAGCCTGCGGGCCGCAGCCCCTGGGCTGCCGCGCCCGGTGCCGCCTATCCGCCGCAACAATACAGCCCATCCCCCTTCCCGCAGCCGGGCATGGCTCCGCGCGGCGGCGGATTCTTCGCCGGGGCGGCGCAGACCGCGGCGGGGGTTGCCGGCGGCATGCTGGCGGCGAGCGCCATTTCCTCGCTTTTGAATCATTCGCCCGGCCCCTTCGGAACGGCGATGGCCCAGCCCCTGGGCGGCGAAACGATCAACGAGACGGTGATCAACAACAATTACTATGGCGACGACCAGGGGCCGCAGGGCGACTCCGCGCCGGACGCGGCCCAGGACGCTTCCCATGATCCGGACCCGCCGCCGGCCGACGACGTGTCGTATGACGATGCATCCTTCGACGACGGCGGCAGCGGCGGGGACGATTCCTGGGTCTAGGTCCGGTTTCGGGGGGTGGAACGGTTTCTCCGCCCCCTGAACCCTCCAGGCTGTGAGGAATGGCGGCGGTGCATGCGCAGGCTATTTTCGGTACCGTTACGCTGAAATGTCTATGCCGGGACACGGCAGAAAATTGGAGTTCCCCCGTAAGGATCTGTCAACCACACTGCAGTATGGTTTGTCTGCCAAGCAGTGTGGGTCGGAATCAATTCCCGTCATGGGGATCCCCTCGCGCGGCCGGCAGGAATGAACAAAACGGGCAAGAAGCCCGGCCTGACGCATTTTCCGGGGAGCTGGACCCTTATGACGATGGATGTGCGCGACGACACCTCGATGCCGGGCCGCCAGGACGGCACCCGGAACGGACGCCGGTTGGGCGTCCGCGGCAAGCTCCTGTTCGCCTTCGCCGGCATGGCCGGCATGACGGTCGCCGCCAGCGGGGTCGGACTGATCTCCTTCTCCGCAGTGGAAAGGCCGTTGACGCAGATCGTCGGCACCGGACTGCCGGAGATGGAACTGGCGAAGCGCCTGTCCGGCGAAAGCAGCGGCATCGCCGCCGCCGCCCCGGTGTTGGCCGCCGCGGAAAACCAGGGCGAGCGCGAGCGCGTCTATGGCGAGATCATGGGCAACGGCAAGACGCTGGGCACCCTGGTGGAGGAGCTGGCGGCCCGCCGGTCCGGCGACCCGCGGATCGGCGAGCTGCGCGGCAAGACCCGCGACCTGATCGCCACGCTGGAGCGCGGCAACGCCGCAGCCAACCTGCGGTTGTCGGTCCGCGGCACCCGCGAGGCGATGGCCGTCGATCTGGCGAAATCCTATGATGCCTTCCTCACCGAGCTCGCCCCGCTGACCGAGCGGGCCGGCACCACCCTGCGCAACAAGGGCGAGACGCTGGACAGCAGCACCGAGCGCGACATGAACGCGCTGGGCGATGCCGTCCGCTCGCTGATCACCATGTATGAAGTGCGCGGCGACCTGGCGGTGGCATCGGAGTCGCTGACGCGCGCCGGCAGCGCCGAGACCGCCTTCGCGGTCACCCAGTTCCAGCAGAACTATCTGGAAGCCGCCGCCCGCATGGTCAGCGCCACCGCACAGGTCGGCACCCGCCTGAGCAAGGAGACCTCCGACGGGCTGGACGCCTTCTTCCAGCTGGGCGACGGCGCCACCGGGGTCTTCGACATGCGCCGGAAGGCGCTGGAGCTGCCGGCCGGCGCTGGCGAGCAGGAAACGCTGCGCCAGAAGACGGCCGATGTCCTGGCCGACGCCGCACGCCGCCAGACGGCTCTGCTGGATCAGATGGAATCGCCGCTGATGCGGCTGAAGGCGGAAATCAAGCTGGCCAGCGTCAATATCCGTTCGCAGACCCGAGATTCCATGCAGGATCTGCTTGGCGACGGGCTGGCCCGCTTCCGCAGCTACCTGGAGTTGTCCACTTACGCCGCCTCGACTGTCGGCGCGCTGAACGAGGCGACGCAGGCCCCCAGCGCCGACCGGCTGGCGATGCTGGAAACCCGCTTCTCCACCGCCGCCAAGGCGATGGACGAGCGGCTGAAGGCGCTCCGTGGCGGGGGCGACATCGGCCTGCCGAAGCTGATGACGAGCGCGGAGGCGCTGGCCGGCTTCGGCAAGGGTGACAACAGCCTGTTCAAGCTGCGCCGGTCGGAGCTTGACGCCGCCGCCGAGAATGAGAAGGTCCTGGCCGAGAATCGCCAGATCGCCCGGCAGTTCGCCGGCATGGTCGACGGCCAGATCGCCGCGATGAAGCAGGAAGCGGACGCCGCCGCCGCCGGAGCGACGGACGCGCTGTCGGCCGGCCGCAAGATGCTGATCCTGTTCGCCGCCGCCAGCCTGATCGGTGCCGCCGCACTGGCCTGGTTCGTGGTCGGCCGCAACATCGTCGCCCGCATCAGCCAGCTGTCGGATGCCATGCGGGCGATCGCCGCCGGCAACCTGAACGCACCCATCCCCGCCGCCGGCCGCGACGAGATCGGCGACATGACCCGGGCCCTGACGGTCTTCCGCGACACCGCCAACGAGGCGAGCGCCGCGAATGCCCGGGCCGAGGCGGAGCGCAGCCGCGCCGCCGGCGAACGCCGCCGCGCCATGGTCGAGATGGCCGAGAATTTCGAAAGCAGCGTCCGCGGCGTGCTGGACCGCGTCGCCCGCGCCGCCGGCGAGATGCAGGACATGGCCCAGCGCATGAGCCGCAACGCCGAGGCCACCACCGGCGAGGCCGCGACCGCCGCCAGCACCTCCCAGCAGGCGGAAGGCAGCGTCAAGGCCGTTGCCGCGGCGACGGAAGAGCTGTCGGCTTCGATCCAGGAGATCGGCAGCCAGGTCCATGCCTCCAGCCAGATCGCCCGCAAGGCCGCCACGGAGGCCGAGCGCACCGACCGTACGGTGGAGGGGCTGTCGCAATCCGCCAATAAGATCGGCGAAGTGGTGCAGCTGATCAACGACATCGCCAGCCAGACCAACCTGCTGGCGCTAAATGCCACCATCGAGGCCGCCCGTGCCGGCGAGGCCGGCAAGGGCTTCGCCGTGGTCGCCAGCGAGGTGAAGAGCCTTGCCAACCAGACCGGCAAGGCGACGGAGGAGATCTCCAGCCAGATCCAGGCGATGCAGGCGGTGACGCAGGATGCGGTGGACGCCATCCGCTCCATCGCCGGCACCATCCGCGAGATCAACGAGATCGCCGCCACCGTCGCCGCCGCCGTCGAGCAGCAGAGTTCGGCCACCCGCGAGATCGCCCGCAACGTGGGCGAGGCCGCCGACGGCACCCAGCATGTCCGGCGCAACATCGACTCCGTTGCCCGCGCTGCCGCGGAGTCGGGCGAATCCGCCACCCGCGTGCTGACCGCCTCCTCCACCGTCGCCGACGAGGTGCGCTCGCTGGGCTCGCAGGTCGACGGCCTGGTCAGCCGCATGCGGGCAGGCTGATGGCCCAGCCGAAGGCGTGATCGCAAAAGAAAGGGCCCTCCCCGTTTTACGGGAGAGGGCCCTTTCTTTTACGGGAGCCGTCGCTTAACGCCGCGTCTCGACCGTGACCGGCCGCCAGATCACCGCTGCGCCGGCACCGGCGCCGCAGGCGCCGCCGAAGAATTCCTCTTGAACGTCGGTGGCGCCGCCCTGGGTGGTCGCGGTTCCGCCCTGGGTGCCGGTGGCGGCCCGCGCCTGTTGCTGCTGGGCCATCTGCTGCTGTTGGGACTGAGTGGTCATACCATTTCTCCTCTCGGGGAGGCATGAGGTATCAAAATATTCGCAGCGGATCAACTGTGATTTTCGGCCGATCCGTCGTGACTTATTTGGGATTTACACGGGAAGACCTTCATTTGTTTTGCGGTGCCGAAGAGTTGTGCGTGCGGCGCACAAGAAGAGGGCAAGGCGGACCAAGCCGTTCGGCCAAAAATATAAAACGCCCTTCCTCAAGGCGGAGGAAGGGCGTTCTTATCGGCGCCGGTGCGGCGGAATGCCGCCCGGCGCTGCAGTGCGATACTGCGTCAGCCGCTGTTGCGCAGGCCGGCGGCGATGCCGTTGATGGTCAGATGGATGCCGCGGGCGATCTGCTCGCCGCTGTCGCTGGTGCGGTGACGCTTCAGCAACTCGACCTGGACATGGTTCAGCGGGTCCAGATAGGGGAAGCGGTTGCGGATCGAACGGGCCAGCAGCGTATTCTTCTCCAGCAGGGCCGATTGTCCGGTGATCGCCAGCAGGGCGTCGATGCTGTCCTGCCACTCCGCCCGGATGCGCGAGAAGATGGCGTCGCGCAATGCAGGGTCGGACACCAGCCCGGCATAGCGGGACGCGATGGCGATGTTCGATTTCGCCAGCACCATGTCCATGTTGGACAGCAGCGTGCTGAAGAAGCCCCAATCGCGGTTCATGGCGCGCAGCCGTTCCATCCCGTCCGGATGCTGGGCCAGATAGTCCTTCACCGCCGACCCGAAACCGTACCAGCCCGGCAGCATCAGGCGGCATTGCGCCCAGCTGAACACCCAGGGGATCGCGCGCAGATCCTCGATGCTGGTCGATTTCTTGCGCGAGGCCGGCCGGCTGCCGATGTTCAGGTTGGCGATCTCGCCGATCACCGTCGATTCCCAGAAATACTTCTCGAAGCCCTCGGTTTCGTAGACCAGGCCGCGATAGGCCTTGAAGGCATGCTCCGACAGCTCCTCCATGGTCTGCAGGAACAGGTCGGTGCAGGGGGCCGCCGATTCCGGATGCAGAAGCGTGGCTTCGAGCGTCGCCGCGGCGAGCGTCTCCAGGTTGCGGCGGCCGACCTCGGGGTTGGAATATTTGCCGGCGATGACCTCGCCCTGTTCGGTGATGCGGATGGCGCCCTGAACGGCGCCGGCCGGCTGGGCCAGGATCGCCTGGTAGCTGGGACCGCCGCCGCGGCCGACCGAGCCGCCGCGGCCGTGGAACAGGCGGAGGCGCACGCCATGCTTGGCGAACACCTCGACCAGCGCGATCTCGGCCTTGTACAGCTCCCAGCCGGAGGTGAGGAAACCGCCGTCCTTGTTGCTGTCCGAATAGCCGAGCATCACCTCCTGCAGATTGCCGCGGCTTTCCAGGAAGCGCCGGTAGGTCGGGATCGACAGCAGCCGGTCCATGGTGGCGGCGCAGTTGCGCAGATCGCCGATCGTCTCGAACAGCGGCGCGATGTTGAGGTCGAGCGTGCCATCCTTCGGCCGCAGCAGTCCGGCTTCCTTCAGCAGGACTGCGACCTCCAGGATGTCCGAAACGCCGTCGGCCTTGGAGATGACGCAGTTCACCACCGCATCGGCGCCGAAGCGGGCCCGGGCATCGGCCGCGCTGCGCAGGATGTCCAGTTCCGAGCCCGTCTCTTCCGAATAATCGGCATAGCCGGAGGCCAACGGACGGTTGGTTTCCAGTTCCCGCACCAGCAGGTCGATCCGCTCGTCCTCCGACAGTGCCGTGTAATCGACGCCGGCGTCGGCGAAGGACAGCAGTTCCGCCACCGAACGCTCATGCACGTCGGAGTTTTGGCGCAGGTCGATGCTGGCCAGATGGAAGCCGAACAGGTCGACGGCGCGGCGCAGGTGGCGGAGCCGGCCCTTGGCGAGGGCCGCCGAGCCGTTCACCGTCAGCGAGCGGTCGATGACATCGAGATCGGCGCCGAACTCCGCCGGCGTTCCGTAGGCCGGCGCATCGCCGACGGCGTGAAGCGGTGCGTCGAGCCCGTCCAGGTTGCGCATCGTCGCGGCCAGCCGGGCATAGATGCCGGAGATGGCGCGGCGGTAGGGCTCCATCTTGCGGTGCGGCGACGGGTCGGGCGAGCGTTCGGCAAGCTGGCGCAGCGGCTCGGACACGTCGATGACCCGGGTGCTGAGCGACAGCTCGGCGCCCAGCGTGTGCAGTTCCTCCAGATAGAACTGCAGGGCGCGGGTGCTCTGCATCCGCATCGCCTGGCGCAGCACCGGCGCGGTGACGAAGGGGTTGCCGTCGCGGTCGCCGCCGATCCAGCTGCCCATGCGCAGGAAGGACGGCAGTTCCGTCGTCGCCCAGGACGGGTCGGTCTTGCGCAGATGGTCTTCCAGCTGGGCGTAGAAGCGCGGCATCTCCCGCAGGAAGGTGTAGTCGTAGAAGGTCAGGCCGTTCGCCACCTCGTCGGTCACCGCCAGCTTGGTGGGACGCAGGATCGCGGTCTGCCACAGGGTCAGCACGGCGCGCTGGAGCGATTCGAGGTTGGTCTCCTCCTCCTCCGCCGTCATCGGGCCGAGGTCGCGCTCGGCCAGCAGCTTGGCGACCGTCATCTGCACGGTGAGGATGCTCTTGCGCTGCACCTCGGTCGGGTGGGCGGTCAGCACCGGGCTGACCAGCGCGCCGTCGAAGAACTCCTTCAGCTGCTGGGTGGTGATCCCGGCCTTCGCCGCCTCGTCCAGCGCATGGCCCATGGTGCCTTCGCGCGGCGCCGAGCCGGCGAGCGCATGCGCACGGGTACGGCGGATGTGGTGCTGGTCCTCGGCGATGTTGGCGAGATGCGAGAAGAAGCTGTAGGCCCGCACCACCCGCGCCGTCTGCGGCGGCGACAGGCTGTTCAGGATGGCCTCCAGCTCCTTGCGGGCGCCCTGGTCCTCCTCGCGGTGGAAGCGGATGGAGGTCTGGCGGATGCGCTCGACGATGTCGAACACCGCCTCCCCTTCCTGGCTGCGCACGGTGTCGCCCAGGATGCGCCCCAGCAGGCGGATGTCTTCGCGGAGCGGCTGGTCCTTCGTCTCGGAATTTTCCTGCAGCAGGATGGCGGACATGGGCGACGGTTTCCTGGTCGAGGATGGACGGATACGGGTCGATGCGCGAACGGGGATGATCAAATTCCGGGCAGGAGAGCCCCCTGCACGCGACGTGGTCAGACCATCGGCGACAGCATGCCGATTCTGTCGAAAGTTTCAACCGTCCGTGTGCTGGTGCGAAATGATTTCCATAAGTCGCAGCGCTGAGAAATGCGACGTCGCATAAGCCATGCCCGCTCCGGCCCGTTTCGCCGGAATGGCGAGAGGCCGGATCGTTCGCGCTGTTTGCCCAAATCCATGATTTTCCTTCAATGCCCGGCCCTCCGCTCCTACTGTTGAACGGCAGGGTTGCGCAGGTTTCGGTGCTCCCCGTCCCGCACCCGCCGACCTACCGACCGGAAAGCCGAAAGCAAACGATGAAACCCGCTCCTCCCTTCAAGGTCGCCGGGCTGTTCGTCTGTCATGTCCGTTCCGAACGGATCGAGCGACATTTCCAGCGCCTCGTCGATCAGACGAAGCACAGGATCGACTGGCATTTCATGTTCAATCCGGACAACCGGGCGGAACCGCAAGTCGATTTCGCCTATCGGCCGTCGGAAGCCTGCATCCCGGCCCGCCATCGCGAGATGGAGGCGCATGGTGGCGTGCAGCGGGGCTATTTGGATGTGGCGATCATTCCCTGCGTCCTGGCCCTCGACGCCGATTTCGTCTGGGTGGTGGAATATGACGTCGATTATTCCGGTGACTGGACACAGCTTTTCGATCAGTTCAGTGGAAACGCGGCCGATCTCCTGACGACGACCGTCCAGCCGCTCGCGGCCAGTCGAGGCTGGTATTATTGGCAGTCGGCGGCCATTCCGGCATCGGTCAGTCCCGACCTCGTCCACCGGGCGTTTCACCCGATCATGCGCTTGTCCCGCCACTTCGCGCGGACCTATGCGCTGGTCATGTCCATTTCCGGCTGGCGCGGCCATTACGAGTTCACCTTGCCGACCGTTGCGTTCGCCGGCGGCTTCACCGTCGAAGACATCGGCGGGTATGGCCCGGCTTGCCCCTCCACCCGGCTTGGAGCCAATTATGAGAACACCCCCCAGGACGAATGCCTGCAGCCGGGTACGCTGATATGGCGGCCCTCCTGGCCGCGCTATTTCGCCGAGGATCCGAGCCGGTTCGGCCGGAGGAACATGATCTATCATCCGGTTAAACCGGATGTTGCGGATTGGGATACGCTCCCGTGATGAAAATGCCCCGCGAATTTCCGCCTAATCCCAAAGACGGAAACTTGACGTGAACATTTGGAACGGTGATTATCCTGGCCTTGAAGGATATTACTGTCAAGCCTTCGCCTGAATTTGCCCTGTAACTGAGGAATGAAAAATATGTCTTTCACCATTGAAGACGATCTGCCTCTTGGCCCCCCTCCCCCGCCGCCGTTTCCCCCTTCTGCTTGATAGTTCCATCTTCTGACTTTCCTCTCCTCGCATATGCAGGCTGAGGTTGTGGGCCATGGCTTTGCCATGGCCTCACTATTTGAATGCAGGGTTGGCGTCCGGTTGCATATCGGATCCGCTGATCCGGCTCGCCGTTGAAGTCAAGAAGGGTGGCCGTGCTTTTTCAGACCCGTTCGGTCATAGGCACTGCAGACGACGACAGCCTGCTTCCCAGACAAGCGTTTTGAACTCGGCTCCCTCGGGGCCGAAGCCCTTTCAATCGGCCTCTCAGCACGGCGTATCGATCGCTTGCATCGCCTCGCTCCAGCGCCGTCTCGCCAGCATCTGGGTCTCGCGGCGCTTCAGCCAGGGATCCGGGACATAATTGCCGAGAAAGGGATTGGTGTTGATCTCGAACACCACGGTTCCATCCGGCGTGACGGCATGGTCTGCGCGTCCGTACTCGATCGCGGCGATCTCGAACGCCGGCCTAAGCTGCATCTCGAACCGATTGTCCGATACGGCGTCGAACTCATCGGAAACGACATCCTCCGTAAGGCAGTCATGGCGGCCGTACTTGACCATCCACCGATCTTCGACGGCGACATGTTCGACGATGATCCGGTCCCCGATCCGCCAACTGCCCCATTTGGCCCAGAGGGTGTCGTCGTACTTCGCATCGATTTTTTCCAGGACCACAAGGCCCCGCATGGGCACGCCATTCCGGCGTTGGGCGGCGAGAGCCTCGTCGAGTTCGTTTTGGTTGGAATAGAGGGCGTCCGACGGCATCTCATGCTCATCTTCGAGGCGGAGGAAGACGGGGAAGCGCGATGGCCTGGGGCACATGTCCGCCCGATGGACTTGGATGGGATTGCCGGTCTTTTCGCCGAGATTGATCAGAAGCTCCACCCGGCTCATCGCGCAGGCAGGGTCGTTCAGGCAGCGCACGCCGAGGTCGCGCAGTTTCCGGTACAGGCCGGCGGCGCGTCTCAGGCGGGAGGCCGAAAGCCTCTCCAGGTCCGCAAAGATATAAGTTGCCTTCGGCAATGTGGAGGCGGCAAAGACTTGATCGTAAGTCAGGGACCGGATATCCGGGACCGGCACGCCGAATTGGCCTTCGGCGACGCTACGAAGCGTGTATTGATGTTCCGGCGTCGTCAGAAGAATGATCATGTGAAGGTCATCGCTGCGTGCAGAAGGTCGGTTGGACACATATTGCTGAGGATTTCATTAAAAATTCCTCGATTTTCATAGATCCTGATCCAGTTTATGTCAAGTAAACGTGGATGCCGCGTTCGAATTCGATCCGAATTCTTGAGAGCGCGGTGCCTGGACGGAACAGGCCGACCAACCGATCTATTCTGTTGCGCAATCCGTGATTGTTGCGGGCGAACCGATGCCTGCGCATCACGCCTTGTTTGCCGTCCCGGTCGAACAGCGTCAATGCACGGGTATGGGCATCGACGATACCCTCAACGGAATAGCTCTCCATCCGAAGGATTGGAAGGGAGTGTTGATCGTGTCGTGGAATGACCAAATCAAGGTCGGGGAAATCAGGCGGAACGACAGGAACAAGACCACATGCCAGGGCGTCAAACAGACGTTGCGAGATATCATTTTTCAATGGCAGATTAAGGCTGACCTTGTGAGAGGCCCAGTCGAACAGCCTCTGTTCTGGACTATATGAAAAATATATCGACCTTTTATCCAAACTAAGGGTGAATACATGCTCTTCCGGACACCGAACTCGATATGACCGGATCAACTCCTCTCGTTCCGCCGCATCTGCATGGTTGAAAAATCCGCCATACAGCTTATCGCATCGTTCCGCAGAAACGATCCTCTGCTCCATCGAAGTCAGGAAATCGCTGCTCCATTGCGTGATGCACAACGGAAGATGCGGCGCTATGAGGGTGGCTGCATTCGCCATGTCATCATGTGCGAACCAATGGGCAGGGAACACCGCGTCGGCTATCATGGCCGCTTGGATATTGAGAATCGGTTCATGATGATTGTCCCATGCCCAAAGCGCGACAAAAGGTTGTCTTGGAATGGTTTGCAGTTTCCAGGAAAATATCTCTTCGTTCTTTAAGTGACCGCAGAGAATTATAATATCAAAATCAAAATTTTCTCCTTCAATTATCGATAGGTCGGATGATACAACGATATTGTAGTAAGAGTTGGAAAAATCTTTGTGGAAATCATGAGATATCAGAAATTTATTCTCTGTGAAGAAAAGAACATTTATTGATTGCTTCCCGATTATTCTCCTTAATTTTCCGAGAGAATTCTCTATTTTTGCGCTACTTATTTTTGGTATTGCGTTCATTTATTCTAATCCGGTCTGCAGAATTTTGAAACATGTCACTAATAAAAATGGCGACATATCGGGCGATGTAAGCCTTGCGATAGAATTATCCGTTCATTCAGTTTATGAACTAAGCAGAAATTACAACATGAAGCTAACATAATTATTTCTATTTGATATTTAAATTCATGTGAACTTCTTCTTGATAAGACCTGATATTCCAAAAATATCTTACTCATTATCTGTTCCGGAAATCCAACTCATCCATCGTGTCGAGGTTCGAATCGGCCGGAAACTTAACCATAGCATGCCGGCACATGAATTCGGAGCATTCATGTGCCGGCATGGAGTCGTCTTCACAGCTTGACATTGTGAGGCGGCCACGGGGCTCAAGCCGCCGTCGCTCCATGTTCCATCGGTGTCGCAGAGCACCCTTCCCTGCCGTGCCCAACTCGCCATGGACTACCATACGAGTTTCCGCTTGCGGACCTGGAACTACCATACTAGCATTCGGCCTAGTCACCAATTATCCGCATCTACCGCGAACCTGCTCATCGTCCGGTCCCGTCAGGCAAACCGCCATGGCTCCCCGGCCGCCTCAGTATGTCCACCGCAGTTTGAAATGCGCAAAAACGGGAGGAAACCTATGATCGACCACGGGATTTCACGACGCGGCTTCCTCGCGGCGTCCGCCGGGACCGCCGGGCTGCTGGCGGCCGGCCGGCCGGTGTTCGCGGCCTTGCAGAAGCCGGCGAGCCCGGTCACGCTGAACGTGGTGGATGTCGCCGGCAACCTGGCGCTGACCCAGAAGGCGATCGAGAACTACCGCAAGGCCAAACCCGATTGGGCCTCGCGCATCGTCTTCTCCAAGGCCCCGGCGCCGGAACTTCCCGGCAAGCTGAAGGCGCAGCAGGATGCCAACCGGGTCGACATCGATCTGGTGCTGACCGGCACCGACGTGCTGTCGGCTGGCATCGACCAGAAGCTATGGGTCAATCTGCTGCCGGAGCGCGCCGGCGACCTGCCGAAGCTGTCCGACATCTATCTGGAGCCGGCCGCCCGCATGCAGGGCCTCGCCGAGGGTCAGGGCGTCGTCGTCACTTACTATCCCTCCGGCCCGCTGTTCGAATATGCGCCGGAACGGGTGAAGCAGGTGCCGAAGACGGCGGCGGAACTGCTGGCCTGGGCCAAGGCCAACCCGAAGCGCTTCGCCTATGCCCGCCCGGCCAATTCCGGCCCCGGCCGCACTTTCCTGATGGGACTGCCCTACATCCTGGGCGACAAGGATCCCAAGGATCCTGTCAACGGCTGGGAGAAGACCTGGGCCTATCTGCGCGAACTCGGCGAGACCGTCGAGGCCTATCCGGCCGGCACCACCCCGACCATGAAGGCCCTGGGCGAGGGCTCGCTCGACATCATCGTGTCGACCACCGGCTGGGACATCAACCCGCGCGTGCTGGGCGTGGTGCCGAAGTCGGCCGAGGTCTTCGCGGTGGAGAATTTCCGCTGGGTCGCCGACGCCCACTACATGTGCATTCCCAGAGGCGTGTCGGCGGAGAAGCTGGCCGTCCTGCTCGACCTGATGAACCATCTGCTGACCCCGGCGCAGCAGGCCTACACCTATGACGAGGGCTATTTCTATCCCGGTCCGGCGGTGAAGGGCGTGACGCTGGCGATGGCGCCGAAGGAAAGCCAGGACGCCATCGCCGAGTTCGGCCGCCCGTCCTACGACAAGCTGATCGCCGACCATCCCATCGAGCTTCCGCTCGCCGCCGACAAGCTGGTCCAGGCCTTCCGCCGCTGGGACGAGGAGATCGGCGGGCGCAAGGGCAAGTGATCGGCGCTCCCACCCGGTAACCGCAACCCAGCCCACGACGTGACAGGCAGAAGCCCTTCCCCCGGTATCGGGAGACCGGTACCGGGGGAAGAACCTTCGGCGACAGAGCCTCATCCAGCCACAGGACACCGGAATGACCGTCGGATCCACCACCTTCAAGCAGCTGCATCTTCAGGGAGTGAGGCGGGAATTCGACGCCTTCACGGCGCTGAAGGGGCTGGACCTGACCGTCGAGCGGGGCGAGTTCATCGCCCTGCTCGGTCCGTCCGGCTGCGGCAAGACGACTGCGCTGAACTGCATCGCCGGCCTGCTGCCGGTCAGCGGTGGGCGCATCATGCTGGATGACCGGCGGGTCGACGTGCTGCGGCCGGAAGAGCGCGGCTTTGGCATGGTCTTCCAGAACTATGCCCTGTTCCCGCACATGACCGTGCGCAAGAACATCGGTTTCGGCCTGCGCATGCGCGGCGTGCCGAAGCCCGAATTGGAAAAGCGCGTCGACGCCGCACTGGCGGCGGTGCGCCTCGAATCGCAGGCGCAGAAGCTGCCCGGCCAGTTGTCCGGCGGCCAGCAGCAGCGCGTCGCCATCGCCCGCGCCATCGTGGTGGAGCCGCCGCTGGTGCTGATGGACGAACCGCTGTCCAACCTGGACGCCAAGCTGCGGCTTGAGATGCGGCAGGAAATCCGCCGCATCCACCAGTCGCTCGGCTCCACCACCATCTACGTCACCCACGACCAGGAGGAGGCGCTGTCGCTGGCCGACCGCATCGTGGTGCTGCGCGACGGCGCCATCCGGCAGGTCGGCACCCCGGCGGAACTCTATGCCCTGCCGGCCCATCTCGATGTCGCCGACTTCATGGGCTTCCGCAACCGGGTCGACGGAGAACTGGTCGGGATGGAGGGTGAAAACGCCCTGCTCGACATCGAGGGCACGGTGATCCGCGGCCGGATGCGGACGGCGCCGGCAGGCGGTGCTGCCGCCGGGAAGGCCGCCGTCGCGGCGATCCGACCCGACGACCTCGAACCGACCGGCACCGCCGATGGCATCCCGGTGCGGGTGGAGGCGGTGGAGTATCGCGGCCGCGGCTTCCACGGCGTCGGTGTCACCGCGTCGGGGACCGAACTGCATTTCGCCTCGCCCCATCCGCTGGAGCGGGGCGCCGCCATCCGGCTCGGCGCCGATGCCGGCCGCGTCCTGGTGTTCGGGGACGCGCGATGAGCGCCGTCATGGAAGGCCGCGCCGACGGGCCGACCCTGCGCCAGCGACTGGCCGCCCGCGGCATCGACGGCGCCACCCTGCTGGTGCTGCCTTGCGTCGCCTTGATCCTGGGGTTGTTCATCTACCCGTTCCTCTACGGGCTGATGCTGTCCTTCGAGCCCAAGGACGGCTCGCTGTTCGGCAACTATGCCAGGTTCTTCAGCGAACCTTTCCTTTACGGCACCATCTTCAAGACGCTGCGGCTGGCCTTCCCGGTAACGCTGCTGAACCTGCTGATCGCGATCCCCATCGCCTTCCGGGTCAGGCTGCTGCGGCGCCAGCGGCTGCTGACCACACTCCTGGTGCTGCCGATCACGCTCGGCACCGTGCTGGTCGCCGAAGGCATGCTGTTCTATTTCGGGCCGCAGGGCTGGTTCAACCGCAGCCTGATGGCGGTCGGGCTGCTGTCCACCCCGGTTTCGGTGCTGAACGGCTATTGGGGCGTCTTCATCTCGCTGGTGCTGACCGGCTTCCCCTTCACCTTCCTGCTGACGCTGTCCTATGTCAGCGGCATCGACCCGTCGCTGGAAAACGCGGCGGCGACGCTGGGAGCCGGGCCGGCCGCCCGCTTCCGCGAGGTCTTCCTGCCGCTGCTGGTGCCGGGCCTCGCCATCACCTTCTGCCTGTCCTTCGTCCAGGCCTATTCGGTGCTGCCGTCGGCGGTGCTGGTCGGCGATCCGGCCAACGTCACCCGCGTCATCTCGATCGCCGCCTATCAGGCGGCGTTCGAGGAATACGACTACTCCATGGCCTCGGCGATCGCGATGATCATGGGGGCGGTGCAATTGCTGGTGGTCGTCGCGGTTCTGGGCTGCCGGTCACTGTTCTACCGCGGCCCCGCCGCGGGCGCCAAAGGCTGAAGGGAAGCGGCGATGCAGAAATCCGTGATGTCCCGCCTGTGGATCTTCGCCGTCTGGGCGATGATCGGGCTGTTCCTGATCAATCTGATGGGGTTGATCGCTTCGGTGCTGACCTCCTCGGTGGCGACGCGCTGGCTCGGCACCTGGCTGCCGGCGGGGTTCACCACCCGCTGGTACTTCGCCGCCTGGGACGAGTTCCAGCTGGGCGACGTGCTGTGGGTCACCTTCCAGGCGGTCGGGGCGGTGGTCGTGCTGTCCGGCCTGCTCGGGGTGCCGGCCGCCTATGCGCTGGCGCGGCGCGAGTTCCCGGCCAAGCGGTTCGTGATGCTGCTGCTGCTGCTGCCCCTGCTGGTGCCGCCGATCACCTACGGCATCCCGCTGGCGACAGTGCTCTACAAGGCGGGGCTCGGCGGCACGCTGACCGGCGTGATCCTGGCCAACCTGGTGCCGACCGTGCCTTTCGTCGTGCTGGTGATGATCCCCTTCATCGAGCAGATCGATCCCCGCACCGAAGCGGCGGCCCGCGTCTTCGGCGCCAACATCTTCCAGATGTTCGTCCATGTGCTGGTTCCAGTCCTGATGCCGGGCGTTCTGGCGGCGCTGCTGCTGGTGCTGGTGCGGACCATCGGCATGTTCGAGCTGACCTTCCTGGTTTCCGGACCCGGCAGCCAGACCCTGGTCGTGGCACTCTATTACGCCGTCTTCGCCTCCGGCGTGCGGGCGGTGCAGTCGATCGACGCCATGGCGGTCATCTACATGGTGACGACGCTGGTCTGGCTGATCGTCGCGCTGCGCTTCGTCAACCCGACGCAGATCGTCGGACGGGGTAAGCGCCCCGCGTCCTGACCACGGCCTTCCCGGCCGGCCGGATATGGGCGGACCGTCGAGAACCAGACAGTTATTGGCGGTCCCCGGTCAGAATTCGTTGCCACCTACCGGCCGTGTAACCGGAAGTCGTTTGTGGAACTCTGGTCTATAGTTCTTATCCTGATCGTGCTTACTCTGAACGATGCGACGCCCTATCCATCCAGACCGGCGACAAATACTCTTGCCTTGACTTTGGTATGGTAGTATCCTGATTGATCAGGGATTCTCCTTCGGGCTAGCTTCGAGGCGCCACCAACCATGACGTGCCGATGCTGAACAAGATCGATGTCGACTCCGGCGAACCGATCGCGCGCCGCGTGTACCGGGTGCTGCGGCAGGCCATCGTCACGATGGAATTCAGCCCCGGGCAAGCCCTGTCGGAGCAGGAAATCGCCGATCAGCTCGGGGTCAGCCGCCAGCCGGTACGCGAGGCCTTCATCAAGCTGAGCGAAGCCGGGCTGCTGACCATCCGGCCGCAGCGCGGTACCTTCGTCGTCAAGATCTCGGTCAAGCAGGTGCTCGACGCCCGCTTCGTGCGCGAGGCGGTGGAAACCGCCGTGGTCCGCAAGGCTTGCGAGACCATCACCGCCGCCGGTCTCGCCGAATTGCGCGACAACATCAAGGCGCAGTGGGACATTGCCGACGAGCCGGTTCCCGTCCGCTTCCTGGAACTGGACGAGGCCTTCCATCGCACCATCGCCATCGGAGCGGAGTGCGATTACGCCTGGCGCATCGTCGAGGAGACGAAGGCGCAGATGGACCGGGTGCGTTATCTCAGCGTGCCCTACGCCACACCGATCCGCCGGCTGATCGCCCAGCACCAAGCCGTCCTCGATGCCATCGTCGCCCGCGACCCGGTCAAGGCCGAAGCGGCGATGGGCCTGCACCTGCGCGAGATCCTGACGTCGCTGCCCGAACTCGAGGGCAAGTTCCCCGACCTTTTCGCGGCTGAGGACGGCGCCGGTCCGCTTCCGTCGAAAATGCCGTCCAAGGCCCCGTCGCGCAGCCGGTCGCGTGCCGCCGCCCTGCGCTGATCAGCCGCATTTGATTCACGGATAGAACAATCCGGGTTGCCCTGCCCTGCTCGTATTGGCATACTACCATACAAGAATGCGGGCTTCGGCTTGCCAGGGAGGACCATACCCATGCCTATCGCCGCCTCCGTCAAACGCCTGACCGCGGCCAGCCTGCCCACCCTGCCGGCGGCAGTGGAAAAGCCGGCCTATGACCGTGCAAATCTCGAGATCGGCATCGTCCATCTCGGTGTCGGCGCCTTCCAGCGCGCTCACCAGGCGGCTTACACCGAGGCCGTGCTGGAGACGCAATTCGGGCCCTGGGGCATCGCCGGCGTCAGCCTGCGCAGCCCCGACACGCGCGACGCGCTTGAGCCGCAGGACGGGCTCTACACCGTCGCCGTGCGCGACGCGGAAGGGGAGCGGCTGCGGGTGATCGGCTGCCTGCTGGAGCTGCTGGTGGCGCATGAGGATCCCGAGGCGGTGCTGGAGCGGATGTGCCGTCCGTCGGTGCGCATCGTCACCCTGACGGTGACGGAAAAAGGCTACTGCCACGACCCGGCGACCGGCGCGCTGAACGAAGACCATCCCGACATCCGCCACGACCTGGACCAGCCGACCAAACCGCGCACCGCCATCGGCTTCCTGGTGGAGGCTCTGGCCCGCCGCCGTGCTGCCGGGCTGGCGGCCTTCACCGTGCTGAGCTGCGACAATCTGCCGAGCAACGGCGACACCGTCGCCCGCATCCTGCACCGCTTCGCCGAACTGCGCGATGCCGGCCTCGGCGCCTGGGTGGCGGCGACCGTCGCCTGCCCCAACAGCATGGTCGACCGCATCGTCCCTGCCACCACCGAAGCCGACCGCGCCCGGGTGTCCCAGGCGCTGGGCGTGCAGGATGCCTGGCCGGTGGTGACCGAACCCTTCACCCAGTGGGTGGTGGAGGACCGCTTCCCCGCTGGCCGGCCGGCTTGGGAGACGGTCGGGGTCGAACTGGTCGCCGACGTCCATCCCTATGAGACGATGAAGCTGCGGCTGCTGAACGGTAGCCATTCCACCATCGCCTATCTGGGCTATCTGGCCGGCTACGAGACGGTGTCGGACACCATGGCGGACCAAGCCTTCGCCACGCTGGTCCGCAACCTGATGGACCGCGAGACCGGTCCGACCCTGCACATGCCACCCGGCGCCGATATGGCGCAGTACAAGGACGCGCTGATCACCCGCTTCCGCAATTCGGCGCTGCGTCACCGCACTTGGCAGATCGCCATGGACGGCACGCAGAAGCTGCCGCAGCGCCTGCTGAACCCGATTCGCGACCGGCTTTCCGCCGATCAGCCGATCGACCGGCTGGCGCTGGCCGTCGCCGCCTGGATGCGCTACGTCGCCGGCACCGACGAGACGGGCCAGCCCATCGACGTGCGCGATCCGCTGGCGCCCCGGCTGGCGGAGATCGCCGCTTCCACCGCCGGCGACCCCGACCGGCTGGCCGAGGCGCTGTTCGGCCTGACCGCGGTGTTCGGCGAGGATCTGCCGCGCGACCCGCGCTTCACCGGGCCGGTTACCGCCGCACTGAAGCGCCTGTTCGCCGAGGGCGCCCGCGCCGTGGTCGCCGTCACCGCCTGAACCCGCTTTCACAGCATCGTCTTCTAGAGGGAGTGTTCCCGTGGTTGCCCTGACCGTCGAAAAGCCGCATGTGCTGGCCCTGCGCTCCGACAGCGCCCCCGCCGCCGGAGCGGTGAAGCCGGGAGAGGTGCTGGTCCGCGTCCAGCGTGCCGGCATCTGCGGGTCCGACCTGCACATCTATCACGGTTCCAACCCCTTCGCGGTCTATCCGCGCGTGATCGGCCATGAGTTCAGCGGCACGGTCGAGGCGGTCGGCGAGGGCGTGGCCAATGTCGCGGCCGGCGACCATGTGGTGGTCGATCCGGTGGTGTCCTGTGGCCATTGCTATGCCTGCCGGGCCGGGCGCACCAATGTCTGCGCCAATCTGGAGGTGTTCGGCGTCCATCGCGACGGTGGATTCCGCAACCATGTGCTGGTCCCGGCGGCCAATGCGGTGAAGGTGCGCTCCGATCTGCCCTTCTCCATCGCCGCACTGGCGGAACCCTTCTCCATTGCCGCCAACGTGCTGTCGCGCACCGGGATCGGTGCCGACGACACGGTGCTGGTCTACGGCGCCGGCACCGTCGGGCTGACGGTGGTGCAGGTCGCCAAGCTGCACGGCGCCCGCTGCATCGTCGCCGATCTGGACGACAGCCGGCTGGAGCGGGCGAAGGAATTCGGTGCCGACGTCGTCCTGAATTCGGCGCGGGTGTCGGTGCCGGACGCGGTGCGCGACGAGAATGACGGGCTCGGCCCGACCGTGGTGATCGACGGCGCCGGCGTGCCGGCCCTGCTGGAGGAGGCCTGCCGCCTCGCCAGCCCGGCCGGGCGCATCGGCCTGCTCGGCTTCTCGCCCGCCCCCTGCAACATCAGCCAGCAGGAGATCGTGAAGAAGGAGCTGACGCTGGTCGGGTCCCGCCTGAACCGCCGCCTGCTGCCGCAAGTCATCGACTGGCTCGAAAGCGGCAAGCTGAAGCCGGCGGCGATGATCACCCAGGTTTTCCCGATCGCCGACGCGGCGAGCGCCTTCTCGCTGATCGAGACCGATCCGTCCAGCACGATCAAGGTCCAACTCGACTTCGAAAGCTGACCGCCGGCCGCAATCCACCGATCGACCGAACAGCAGTGCAAGCAAGGGCGGTCCGATCCGCCCCAAACGGAGGAACACCAGGATGAACAGCAAGACCCCGATCTCCCGCCGCACGCTCGCCAAGAGCATCGGTCTCGGTGCCGGCATCGCCGCCGGGGCGACGCTGCTGGGCGGCATCGCCGCTCCGGCCATTGTCCGTGCCCAGGCCAAGACGACGCTGAAGCTCGGCCACCTCGCCAACGAGGAGAATGTCTGGCACAAGGCCTCGCTGGTCTTCGCCGAGGAAGTCGCCAAGCGCACCAACGGCGCGGTCGAGGTCAAGGTGTTCCCCAACGAGCAGCTCGGCAAGGAAACCGACCTGATCAAGGGCATCCAGCTCGGCACCATCGACTTCACCATCACCGGTGAATCCCTGCAGAACTGGGCGCCGGCCGCGGCATTGCTGGCGGTCCCCTACGCCATCCGCGACCTCGACCATCTCGACAAGGTCGTCAGCGGCGAACCGGGCAAGAAGATCGCCGACGCCATCGAGCAGAAGACCCAGCTGGTCCCGCTGACCTATTTCGCCCGCGGCCCGCGCAACCTGACCAGCAAGCGCCCGATCAAGTCGCCGGACGAGTTGAACGGCCTGAAGATGCGCGTTCCCAACGTGCCGCTGTTCGTGTCCTTCTGGCAGGGTCTGGGCGCCAAGCCGACGCCGATGGCCTTCTCGGAGGTGTTCACCGGCCTGCAGAACGACACCATCGAGGCGCAGGAGAACCCGCTGGCCCTCATCAAGTCGGCGAGCTTCTACGAAGTCCAGAAATACGTGAACCTGACCGAGCACGTCATCAGCTGGATCTATCTGGTCGGCGGTTCGAAAAAGCTGGGCAAGCTGCCGGCCGAACAGCGCGCCGCCATCATGGAGGCCGCCAAGGCTGCGCAGGCCGCCGAGCGCAAGCTGTTCATCGAGGACGAGGCCAAGCTCGCCGCCGACCTGAAGGCCAAGGGCATGGAGTTCATTGCGGTCGACAAGGCTGCCTTCGCCGAGAAGGGCCGCCCGGCGGTCGTCGCGGCGCTGTCGCCGGAGATCAAGCCGATCTACGACGAAATCCTCGCGGTGAAGTGAGGGGAGAGACCCTAGCCCTCTCCCGCCCCGGGAGAGGGAGGGGACCCACGAAGTGGGGAGGGTGAGGGGAAATCCAAGACTGCCGAACCGCATGGTTCCTTGGATCACCCCTCACCCCTCCCACCGCTTCGCGGCGGGCCCCTCCCCTCTCCCGGGGCGGGAGAGGGTGTACTCCTCCCTCCAACTGCAAGAGCCTTTCCAATGCGCAACGCCTTTGCCGCCGCGGTTTCGGCCGTCTCCGCCCTCTGCCGCTGGGGAACCCTGGCGGCGATCGGCGTCCTCATCCTCGTCGTGACCATCCAGGTGCTGGGCCGCGTGCCCGGCTTCCCCTCGCCGCCCTGGACGGAGGAGGTGGCCCGCTTCGCGCTGGTCCATCTCGTCGCCTTCTCCTGCGGGCTGGCGCTGCTGCGCGGCGAGCTGGTGAACGTCGACATGTTCATCCTGCTGCTGCCCAAGCCGCTGCAGACCGCCGTCGCCCGGCTGGTCGACGTGGCGATCCTGGTCTTCGCCGTCGCGATCATCCCCGGCGCCTGGGACTATGTCGTCGGCAGCATCGGCGAGCGGGCCCGCTCCATCAACGTCCCGATGATCTGGGTCTATGTCGTGACGCTGATCATCCCGGTCTCGCTCGCCTTCTTCTCGATCGCCCGGCTGGCCGGGCTCGGGCGCGACTCCGCGCCGCCCAGCCATGGGGAAACCGTCTGATGGTCACCGCACTGTTCCTCACCTTCGCCATCCTGCTGATCCTGGGCGCGCCGGTGGGCATCGCGTTGGGCGGCGCGTCGGCGGTCTATCTGGTCGGCAGCGACATCGACCTCGCGGTGGTGCCGCAGTTCATGTATGCGGGCATGGACAGCTTCGTCCTGCTCTGCATTCCCGGCTTCGTGCTGGCCGGCAACCTGATGAACGGCGGCGGCATCACCGACCAGATCGTGCTGTTCAGCAACCGGCTGGTCGGCCATATCCGCGGCGGCCTTGGCCTTGCCAACGTCACGGGATCGATGGTGTTCGCCGGCATCTCCGGCACCGCGGTGGCGGAAACCGCCTCCATCGGTGCCGTGATGATCCCGGCGATGCGCAAGTCGGGCTATGACGCACCCTTCGCCGCCGCGGTGACCGCCGCCGCCTCCACCGTCGGGCCGATCATCCCGCCCAGCGTGCCGATGATCATCGTCGGCACCCTGACCGGCCTGTCGGTCGGCAAGATGTTCATGGCCGGCGCCGTTCCGGGCCTGCTGCTCGGCCTCGGCATGATGCTGACGGTCTGGATCCTGGCACGGGCGCGCAACTATCCCCGGGAGCCCTGGCAGGGCTTCGGCGCGCTGGTCCGCGCCAGCCGCGGTGCCTTCTGGGCGCTGCTGATGACGGCGATCATCCTGTTCGGCATCGTCGGCGGCTATTTCACCCCGACCGAGGCCTCGATCGTCTCGGCGATCTACGCCTTCGTCATCGGGCTGTTCGTCTACAAGGGCTTCACCCTGCGCCAGCTGCCCGGCATCCTGCTGGAAAGCGCCATCGGCTCGGGCGGGCTGATCCTGCTGGTGGGGCTGGCCAACGTGTTCGGCTGGATCCTGACCAGCGAGCAGATCCCGCAGGCCATCGCCGCCTCGATGCTGGCGCTGACCACCAACAAGTACCTGATCATCCTGCTGATCAACATCCTGCTGCTGATCGTCGGCACCTTCATGGAGACGATCGCGGCGCTGATCATCCTGTTCCCGCCGCTGCTGGCGGTGGCGACCCAGGTCGGCATCGACCCGATCCATTTCGCCACCTTCGCCGTGCTGAACCTGATGATCGGCCTGACCACCCCGCCGGTTGGCGTCTGCCTGTTCGTCGCGGCGAACATCGCGAAGATCTCGCTGGGGGCGATCACCAAGGCGATCTGGCCCTTCCTGCTCTGCAACATCCTGATCCTGTTCCTGGTCTCCTACGTGCCGGCCCTGTCGCTGTGGCTGCCGAGCCTGCTCTTCCGCTGACGCTCGTCGGCAACCACCCAAGTCCAAAGCCCCTCTCATCCAAGGAGTTTGCAGCCATGGAACAATCCTGGCGCTGGTTCGGCCCCGAAGACGCGATCAAGCTGAACCACATCCGCCAAGCCGGCGCCACCGGCGTGGTCACCGCCCTGCATCACATCCCCTACGGCGTCGTCTGGTCGGTCGAGGAGATCCAGAAGCGCAAGGCGATGATCGAGTCCGACAAGGAGCTCGGCCTCAGCTGGACGGTCACCGAAAGCCTGCCGGTGCACGAGGCGATCAAGATCGGCGAGGGCGACCTGACCGAGCTGTTCGACAACTACCGACAGTCGATGCGAAACCTCGCCGCCTGCGGCGTGACCACCATCTGCTACAACTTCATGCCGGTGCTGGACTGGACGCGGACGGAGCTCGCCGCGGCGCTGCCGGGCGGCGGCACCTCGCTGCGCTTCAACGCCCATGAGCATGCCGCCTTCGACGTCTACATGCTGGAGCGGCCGGGTGCGGAGGAAGACCACTCCCCCGAGGTGCTGGCGAAGGCCAAGGAGTGGTTCGACCGCTCGTCGGAAAGCGACCGGGCCAAGCTGCTGACCAACATCATGGCCGGCCTGCCGGGCGCCTATGACCGCTACGACATCCCCGGCCTGCGCAAGATGATCGCGCGCTTCAACGGCATGTCCGCCGACGGTCTGCGCGACACGCTGGCCCGCTTCCTGCGCGAGGTGATCCCGACGGCGGAAGAGGTCGGCATCCGCATGGCGATCCACCCCGACGACCCGCCCCGCCCGCTGTTCGGCCTGCCTCGCATCGTCAGCACCGAGGACGACCTCGCCCACCTGATCAACGCCGTGAAGTCGCCCAACAACGGCCTGACCTTCTGCACCGGCTCGCTGGGCGCCGGCCAGACCAATGACGTGCCGGCGATGGCCAAGCGCTTCGTCGAGGACATCCACTTCGTCCATCTGCGCAACGTCGCCAAGGATCCGGACGGCTCCTTCGAGGAGGCCGACCATCTCGGCGGCGACGTCGACATGGTGTCGGTCGTCACCACCCTGCTGGAGGAGCAGAAGCGCCGCCAGGACGCCGGCAACGACAACTGGCGCCTGCCTTTCCGCCCCGACCATGGCCACGAGCTGCTGGATGACGTCGGCAAGCCGACCCACCCCGGCTATCCGATGATCGGCCGCCTGCGTGGCCTGGCCGAAATCCGTGGCGTGATGACCGCCGTCGCGGCGATGAAGCGGCTGCCGGTGTGATGAATGCGCGCCGGCCTCACCTGCCGGCGCGCATCCCCAGCCGGGCGAGCTTCTTGTAGAAGGCGGCGCGGGAGATGCCGAGCGCCCGTGCCGCCTCGGTCGCCCGGCCGCCGCTGCCCGCGAGCGCGCGGCCGAGCAGCGCCCGCTCGAACTCGTCGAACGCCTCGTCATAGCCGGGCAGGGGCGGGGGGGGCTGCTCCGCCCGGACCGGGACCGGGGCCGGGATCGGCAGTGCTCCCGCCGGTTCGGCTTCACCCGAATCAGGCAACGCTTCGTGCAGATCGGCTGCGGTCAGGCGGCGATTGTCGGTCAGCAGACACGTGCGCTCCAGCACGTTGCGCAGTTCGCGCACATTGCCGGGCCAGCGGTGGCGGCCCAGCGCCTCGACCGCTTCCGGGGTCAGGCCGCGCAGCGGCTGACCGGTGCGGGCGGCGATCTCCTGCAGGATGGATTCGGCGATGGCCTCCAGTCCGCCGGCCATTTCCGCCAGGGCCGGCAAGCGGATCGGCAGCACGTTCAGCCGGTAATAGAGGTCGGAGCGGAAGCGCCCATCGCGGATCCGCCGCTCCAGATCGACGTTGGTGGCGGCGATCACCCGGACATCGACCTTGACCGGCCGGTCGGAGCCCAGCGGTTCGATCTCCTGCTCCTGCAGGGCGCGCAGCAGCTTGGCCTGCAGACCCAGCGGCATGTCGCCGATCTCGTCCAGGAACAGGGTGCCGCCATCGGCGGTCTTGAAGCGCCCTTCCCGTCCGCGGCGATCCAATCCGGTATAGGCGCCGGGCACCGCACCGAAGAATTCAGCCTCCAGCAGCGTCTCCGGGATCGCAGCCACGTTGACGCCGACGAAGCAGCGGCCGCTGCGCGCCGACAGGCCGTGGATGGCCTGGGCGATCAGCTCCTTGCCGGTGCCGGTCTCGCCCAGCAGCAGGATCGGCGCGTCGGTGCGCGCGGCGACGCGGGCCTTGCGCTTGACCTCCAGGCAAACCGGGCTGTCGCCGACATAGCTTTGCAGCGTGTAGCGCGGCTGGCGCCCCTCGTCGAGCCGGCGCTTGGTCGCCGCCAGTTCGGCCTCCAGGCGCGACAGCTCGGCCAGCAGGGGTTTCAGCCGGTGCAGGCTGTCATACAGGACGAAGCCGACAGCACCGATCACGGCGCCCGCATCGTCGGTCAGCGGAAAGCGCGTCACCACCAGGCGCTGGGTTCCGAACAACATCAGGTCGAGCAGGATCGGCTGGCCGGTCGCCAGGACCTGACGCATCTGCGAATGGGGGATGATCTCCTCCACCTCGCGGCCGATGGCCTCGGCCGGATCGGAGATGCCCAGCATGCGGGCGTATTTGGCGTTGATCCACACCACCCGCGCATCGCGGTCGACCGCCACGGTGCCCTCGGACTGGGTTTCCAGCGCCTCGAACAGCGAGGGGATCGCCCGGCTGCGCAGCAGGGCCACGCTGTCGGGCACCGCGTCGAGAAAGCGTCCGTCATCCCGATCCGCCACGCCGTTCGTCCTCGTCCAGTTCGATCATGCCCCGTTATCGGACGCCCCGTTATCGGATGCTACGGCGGCAACCGCAACCGTGCCGCGCTTGTCCGTTTCGTGGTGCGGCCTTGCGCCGGCTCGGCCGGAGGGTTCATTCTTCGGCCGCTCCCTTTCCCTTGCCGAGCCTGCCGCAATGACCTCTTCGCGATGAGCCTGCCGTCCGTCCTGCTTCTGGGCGCGGTCCTGGCAACCCTCTGGATCGCCGCCCGCAGCTGGACCCTCCCCGTCTTCCCCGGCCGTACCGATTTCGTGCTCATGCAGCTCTCGGCCGCCTGGTGGTCGACGGCCGTGGCGGTCGAGAGCATGGTTCCGGCCCCGGCCGACAAGCTATTCTGGGCCGAAATGGCCTGGATGGGCATCGTCTGCACGCCGAGCCTGTGGGCCTTCTTCCTGTGGTCCTACACGAGGGGCGAGTTGCCGGCACGCTGGCGGCTGGTGCTGGTGGGGGTCGGACTGGTTACCTGGGCCGCGGCCCTGACCAACGACGCCCATCACCTGTTCTACACCGCGATCCGCCCGGTCGACGCCGAGCCGGGCGCCGCGCTGGTCTACAGCCACGGGCTGCTGTTCTACGCCATCACCGTCTACATCTACGCCTTCATGGTGATGAGCATCGTCGTCACCGCCAGCGGCATCCACCGGGCGACGCCGGCCTACCGTACCCATTACCTGGGCTTCCTGGTGGTGATGGCGGTGCCGTGGGCCGCCAATGCCGGCTATGTCTTCGGCAACCTGACCCTGTTCGACCTGGATCCGACCGCCTTCAGCTTCCTGATGATGGACGGGATCTTCTATTGGCTGATCACCCGGCGACGCCTGTTCGAACTGCTGCCGGTTGCCCGCGACGCGCTGCTGGACGCCGTGCCGGATCCGGTGCTGGTGCTGGACGGCGACGGCACCGTGGTGGAGGCCAATCCGGCGGCGCAGGCGCTGGCCGGCGACCATGCGGCGATCGGGCGGCGGCTGGCCGACCTGCCCGGGCTGTCCGCCCTTTCCACCATGGCCTTCGCGATATCGGCCCCGGTATCGCTGACGCTGGACTGCGGCGGCACCCCGCGCAGCTTCGAGGTGACGTGGGTGCCGCTGACGGCGGGCGGCGGCGGGCGCAAGGTCGGCCGTCTCCTGATGCTGCGCGACGTCACCCATCGCCGTCAGGCCGAGATGCGCCTGGAGGACACCGTGCGGCGCCTCGACATCGCCCGGCTGGAAGCGGAGGAACGGCTGGTGGCGGAACAGGAGGCGAAACGGGCGCTGAACGGCTTCCTGTCGATGGCGGCGCACGAGTTCAAGACGCCGCTCGCCATCATCGACGGTGCCGCCCAGATCCTGCTGCTGGATGCGGAGGTGAAGGCTCCCGGAATGCTGCCCCGGCTGGAGAAGATCCGCCGCGCCGTCCGCCGTCAGGTCAATATCCTGGAAACCTGCCTCGCCGACGATCGCCTGAACGACCCGGGCTTCGCCTTGCGGCGCGACCGGCTGGAGGTCCCGGCCCTGCTGCGCGCCGCCGCCGCGGCCCAGAGCGACGCCGCTCCCGGCCGGCGGATCGAACTCGACCTGGGCGACTGTCCGGAGCGGATGACGGGCGACGGCCCGCTGTTGGAGCTGTGCGTCCACAACCTGCTGAACAATGCGCTGAAATACTCGCCCACCGGAACCCCAGTGCGGCTGCGGGCATGGAGCGAGGGCGAACCGGACGGAAGATCGCATTTGGCGCTGTCGGTCGCCGACCAGGGCATCGGTATCCCGGACGATGAGCTGGAACGGGTGTTCGACCGTTTCTTCCGCGCCTCCAACACCGGGGCGGCGGCGGGAAGCGGCGTCGGGCTGAACATGGTCCGCCGCATCGCCGCGCTGCATGGCGGGATGGTGACGGCGGACAGCCGGCTGGGTGGGGGCAGCGTCTTCACGCTGCGGCTCCCGCTCTGCGAAGTGGCGCTCTGCCAAGACGGGATGGCCGGCATGTCTGCGGACTAATCCGTCCGAGAGATCGTTTCTTGCATTGATTGACCGGTGAAGGGAATAATCCCGCTCCCTCCATCTGGACCCTGGCAATATGAGCGATCACGACCCCACCGTCGTCCGGCCGGTGCCGAAACCCCGCGTCCCCCTGGGCATCGAAGAGGTGCTGGTCGCCATCACCATGGCGGTGGTGGCCCTGATCACCTTCGCCAACGTCGTGGTGCGCTACCTGACCGACGTTTCCTTCGCCTTCACCGAGGAATACTCGATTGCGCTGATGGTGATCCTGACCTTCCTCGGCGCCTCGGCCGCGGTGGTGAAGGACCGGCACATCCGCATCACCTTCATCACCGACAAGATGTCGCCCGCGAACCGTCGCCGGGCCGAGCAGTTCGCCATGGCCTGCGTCGCACTGATGTACGGGCTGCTGCTGGTCTATGGCGCCTGGACCACCTGGGACGACTACCGGTTCGAGGTGACCTCTCCGGCACTCGGCCTGCCGCAATGGATCTATACGATCTGGCTGCCGGTGCTGTCGCTGGTGGTGCTGGCCCGCACGGTCGGCCGCATGATCCGCATCCACAATGGCACCGAGCCGCTCGAAACCGGCCATATCCCGGAGGGGGAGCCGTGATCACCACCCTGCTCTTCGGTTCCTTCATGGTCATGATGCTGCTGGGCGTGCCGATCGCCGCCGCCCTGGGGCTGGCCGGCACCGCCGCCATCGCCTTCGCCCATCTCGGCGTCATCTCGGTCCCGACCAGCGTCTATACCGGCATCGCCAAATATCCGCTGCTGACCATCCCGATGTTCGTGCTGGCCGGCACCATCTTCGACCGGTCGGGCGTGGCGCAGAAGCTGGTGCGCTTCGCCACCGCCATCGTCGGCCAGGGCAAGGGCGCGCTGGCGGTCATCGCCGTGGTCGTGGCGATGATGATGGGCGGCATCTCGGGCTCCGGTCCGGCCATCGCCGCGGCGGTCTGCGGCGTCATGGCGCCCAGCATGATCCGCGCCGGCTATCCGCGCCCCTACATCGCCAGCGTCATCGCCGCGGCGGCTGCCACCGACATCCTGATCCCGCCGTCGGTGGCGCTGATCATCTACAGCGTCCTGGTGCCGGCCGCCCCGACGACATCGATGTTCGCCGCCGGCATCATCCCCGGCACGCTCGCCGGCCTGGCCCTGATCATTCCAGTCTTCTGGCTGGCGCGGAAACACAATCTGGGCGCCAAGCTGTCGCATGAGGCGCGCCCGCCCTTCTGGCGCAGCCTGTGGGATGCGGCACTCGGCCTGTTCGCCAAGGTCATCATCCTGGGCGGCCTGCGGCTCGGCATCTTCACCCCGACCGAGGCGGCGGTGATCGCGGTCGCCTACGGCCTGCTGCTGGGCATGGTGGTCTATCGCACCATCCGGTTCCGCGACCTCTATTCCATGCTGGTGGAGGCTGCGGAGATCTCAGCCATCATCCTGACGGTGATCGCACTTGCCAGCGTGTTCGGCTGGGCGCTGAGCACCCTGTCGGTGATCGACCCCATCGCCGATGCCATCATCAACTCCGGCCTGGGCGAATATGGCGTGATGGCCCTGCTGGTGGTGATGCTGACCATCGTCGGCACCTTCCTGGACGGCATCTCGATCTTCATCATCCTGCTGCCTCTGCTGATCCCCATCGCCACCGCCTACAAGTGGGACCTGACCTGGTTCGGCGTCATCCTGACCCTAATGATCGCCGTCGGCCAGTTCACCCCGCCGATGGCGGTCAACCTGATGGTGGCCTGCCGGATGACCGGCTGCACGATGGAAAGCACACTTCGCTGGGTGATGTGGCCGTTGGTCACCATGCTGCTGGTGGTGGTGGCGGTGATCGTCTTTCCGGAATTGGCGCTGTGGATGCCGCGGCAGATGGGGTTCTAAAGCAAGCGGGCGACGTCGCGGCTGGTCAGATGCAGGCTTGCCACGGCGTCGTAGCCGCGCCGAGCGATCTTGCCGGCCGCGGCAGCCTCGAACGCGGCCGCATGGGTTGCGGCATAGGCGAGGCAATCCTCAGGCGCCGGTTCCCGCCGACCGAGCAAGGCACGGAAGGCCAGCCGGTGGACCGCGCACCAGCCGTCATGCTCCTGCGGGCGGAACACCAGCGCATCGATGTCCGCCCGCCAGGAAAAGCAGCCGGCCGTCATTCGCGCAACCCGAGCCGCCGGGCGAGGCGAAACAGGTTGCTGCGGTCGAGCCCGAGCGACCGCGCCGCCTGCGCCCAATTGCCGTCATGACGGGCGAGATGCTCGCGGATCATCCGGCGTTCCAAATCCTCCACCGCATCACGCAACGGCAGGTCCGGCAACTCCGGCAGCCCCGGCCGGTTGGCGCGCTGCGCCGGCATTGCCGCGGACCCGGCCTTCCCCTCCTCCGGCCCCCGATCCGTCAAACCCAAATCCGCCAAACCCAGATCCGCGGGCGTCAGGGTCAGCACGCCGCCGTCGGGCGGGTGGGCGACGCGGGCACGGATGGCACCGCGGCCGATGGCGTGCTCCAACTCGCGCACATTGCCGGGCCAGGGATAGGCCAGCATGCGCTGTTCCGCCGCCGGGGAAAGGCGCAGGTTGCGCAGGCCCAGGCGCGCCCGGTTGCGCTCCAGGAACAGGCCGGCCAGCCGCAGGATCTCGGTGCCGCGGTCGCGCAGCGGCGGCACCCGCAGCGGATAGACGCTGAGCCGGTGGTAGACGTCGGCGCGGAAGCGACCCTCCCGCACCTCCGCCGCAAGGTCGCGGTTGGTGGCGGCGATCACCCGCACGTCGACGGTGATGTGGCGGTCGGAGCCGACGCGCTGGATCTCGCCGTTCTGCAGCGCCCGCAGCATCTTGGCCTGCACCGCCAGCGGCAGTTCGCCGACCTCGTCCAGGAACAGGGTGCCGCCGCCGGCCAGTTCGAACTTGCCGCGCCGGTCGGCCACCGCACCGGAGAAGGCGCCGCGCACATGGCCGAACAGCTCGCTTTCCACCAGCGCGTCCGGCAGGGCCGCGCAATTGACATGGACCAGCGGCCCGGTGGCGCGGGGCGAGCGGGCATGCAGCCGGCGCGCCACCAATTCCTTTCCCACCCCGGTCTCGCCCAGCACCAGCACGACGAGATCGCTGGCCGCCACCGTGTCGATTTCCGCCAGCAGGGCCGCCATCGCCGGGCTGCTGCCGATCGGGTCGAGGTCGAGCCCCTGCGCCGGATCGTCGAGACTCCGCAATGCCGTGCCGCCATCATTGCCGCCCGGTGCCGCGCGCCGTTCCACCGCGGCGGCGAGCTCGGCGGCGAGTCCCGCCCAGGCGGCGATCGCCCCCTCCCACCCGTCGAACCGCCCCTCGTTCAGCGCGTCGAGCGTCAGCATGCCCCATGGGCGTCCGTCCACGCTCAACGGCGCCCCGACGCAATCATGGACGTGCAGCCGCTGGCGCAGGTCGGGGATCAGCCCGTCATACGGATCGGGCAGCTCACACCCGGTGGGAAAGCGCAGCGGCCCGCCCTCCGCCTCGGCAATCGCCCGCAGCCGGGGATGCTCCTCCAGTTCGAAGCGCCGGCCGAGCGTATCCGGGCTCAGCCCGCGCGTGGCGAGCGGAACCAGAAGCCCCTCCCCCGCCTTGCCGCCGTCGAAGCGGCTGTCCCGCCGCAGCAGGGCGCAGGCATCGCAAGGCAAATGGCGCGCCATCAGGTCGAGCAGCAGGGGCCAAAGCCGGAATGGGTCGTCCAATGCCCGCAGCAGTGCCCCAACCTCGTCCAACGGAAGGAGCGCTGTCGAAATGACTACATCGTTGTCCATTCGACATCATACCCGACGCAGTCTTTTTGACAACACCCCTTCCATCCGGCGCGGAATCCCAGGCTGCGTCGCTTTGGCACAGGGTTTGCCATTCGGTTGCGACATCGTGACGCGCAAAAGGATTGCCCTCTTCATGCTGACGCCTGCCCAGATCGCCGTCATCAAGGCCACCGCCCCGGCCGTCGCCGCCAATGCGAATCGGATCACCGGCACCTTCTATCCGCTGATGTTCGAGCGCTTCCCCGAAGTGCGCGCCGTCTTCAACCAAAGCCACCAGCGCAGCAGCGCCCAGCCGGAAGCCCTGGCCAACGCCATCATCGCCTATGCCTCCAACATCGACCGGCTCGAGGTCCTGGGGCCGGCGGTGGAGGGGATCGTGCAGAAGCACGTCTCGCTCAACATCACCCCCGACCAATACAAGATCGTCGGCACCTGCCTGATGGAAGCCATCGGCACGGTCCTCGGCGACGCGGTGACGGCGGAGGTCGCCGACGCCTGGGGAGCGGCCTACTGGCAGCTTGCCGAGTTGCTGATCGCGGCGGAGGAGAAGGAATATGCCCGCAAGGCGGCGCTGACCGGCGGCTGGCGCGGCGCCCGCCGCTTCCGGATCGTCGAGAAGACGCCGGAAAGCGCGGTCATCACCTCGTTCAGGCTGGCCCCGGTGGACGGCGGGCGGGTGATGGACTTCCATCCCGGCCAATATCTCGGCCTGCGCCTGACCGTCGACGGCGATACCGTCCACCGCAACTACAGCCTGTCGGCCTCGCCCAACGGCCGGGATTACCGCATTTCGGTGAAGCGGGAGCCGCATGGGCTGGTCTCCGGCTTCCTGCACGACCGCGTGCAGGTCGGCGACGAGATCGACGCCTATCCGCCCGCCGGCGAATTCGTGCTGCGCGAGGGCGGCGGCCCGCTGCTGCTGATCACCGGAGGCGTCGGTCAGACCCCTGCCCTGCCGCTGGCCGAGCAGGCGCTGGCCGCCGGCCGCAAGGTGATCTATGTGCATGCGGCCCTCAACGGCTCTGTCCACGCCTTCCGCCGGCAGGTCGATCAGTTGGCCGCCCTGAACGACGCGCTGAAGCCGGTCTACTGCTATGCCGAGCCGCAGCCGGGCGACCAGCCGCACATGGTCGGCCTTCTCGACCAGGAGCGGCTGGCCGACCTGCTGCCGAAGGAACCGGGCGTGGCCGCTTACGTCGTCGGTCCGAAGCCCTTCATGGCCGCCGTCGTCAAGGCGCTGGCCGCGCTGGGCCTGCCGGAATCGGCCATCGTCCATGAGTTCTTCGGCCCGCGGGAAGCGCTCGCCTGACACGGGGTCGACTCAAGCCTTGCCTCCAACTCGACGGGCCGGCCTTTCGCAAGGCCGGCCTCTTTTTTGCCAGCCTCTTTTTTGCCAGCCTCTTTTTTGATTGACCCGCCCCATCCAGTGCCACCGCGTCCGCCGGTTGCGAGTAAATCTGGTATATCACCTAATCCATATGCGGCCGGCACCGCCCAGTGCCGTCATTCGGTTCGGCGTTCGGTGGGACGCGCCATCTTCCTCCAACTTGTCTCATGGCGCATGCCTGCCATTCACTGCGCTGCGGCATGTTGCGCCATGCCATCGGGAAGAATCGTGGATTCTCCTTATTTCTTTCTTAGCGATTTTGGCGCTTTCCTAATCCTGGAACGGTAGGATTATTTGCAATCGTTCCTTTCCCGTGACATCGCCGACGGCCGTCCCGGGATGGGGACGGAGAAAGCGATTGTGTGGCGAGAGCCGGAACGGCCAGCCGCCGGGACGCATGGAGTGTGGTGCCCGAGAGCACCGAGGGGGAGGACGGAATGTTGAAGAATAGCCAGAGCACGACGCCCCAGGGCGCGCCCGCGAGGGGCGGCGCCTGGTATTCCGGCCTGCGCGCCAAGCTGATGATCGCCATCGGCGTGGTGCTGTCCGGCACGTTGGTCGCCGCCGCCGTGGCGCTGATCGGATATGCCAATGTCCGCACCACCATCGACGCCATCGTCGGCGAAGCCGTGCCCGCGATGACCGAGGGCATGGCGGTGGCCCAGCAGGCCGAGCGGCTGGTGGCGCTGGCCCCTGCCCTGACCTCCGCCGACAGCGCCGCCGCCCGTGAGGCGGTGTCCGCCCGGATCGCGACGGCCAAGGACGAGTTCAACACGCGGCTGGCCCGGCTGCGCGCCACCGGTTCCGCCGGCGCGCAGCTCGCCGCCATCGAAGAGGCGTCGAAGGGGCTGCTCGGCAACCTCGTGCAGCTCGACCAGGCGGCGGCCGAGCGGGTGGCGCTCGGCGCCCAACGGGCGGCGACGATCCCGAAGGTCATGGCGGCCGAGGCGGAAATCCAGAAATTCGCCGCCCCCTGGACCTCCGTCCTGAACAATGACGAGGAGCAGGCCCGCTCCATCCTGGCCGAGCCGGACGCCGATCCTGCCACGATGCGCGAGGCGGCGGCCACCCTGATCCGGGTCATGTCCCAGAAGAAGCCGTTGAACGCCGTCACGGCCGAGGCGGCCAATGTCCGCAACATGCTGATGGAAGCGGCGACCACCAGCGACGACCAGCGGCTGGCGATCATCGAGACGCGCGTCGGCGTGTCGCTCGCCGGCCTCTCGAACGGTGCCCAGCTGCTGCCGGAACGGCTGGCCGCCGTCGCCACCAAGCAGGCGGAGCTGTTGAGCGGCTTCGCCACCGGCGAGACGTCGCTGGTCACCCTCCGTCAGAAGGAACTGACGATCCAGGGCTATTTCATCCAGCTTCTGGAGAGCAACCACGCCCTGACCACCACCTTGTCCAATGGCATCGCCACCCTGGTCGAGGGTCAGAAGAGCAACATCGCCAACGCCAGCGGCGCCACCACCCGCATGCTGGACAACAGCCGCCTGACCCAGATCGCCGTCGCAGGCGTCAGCATCCTGGTGTCGATCCTGGTGGTCTGGCTCTATATCGGCCGCGTCGTCATCCGTCGGATGATGGCGCTCAAGACCGGCATGGGTCGGATCGCCGCCGGTGACCTGGATGCCGAGATCACGCTGACCGGCCATGACGAGATCGCGGAAATGGGGGCGGCCCTGCTCGTCTTCCGCGACACTGCGCGCGAGGTGGAGACCACCCGCGCCGCTGCGGAGGCCGAACGCCAGCGGGCCGCCGGCGAACGCCGCCAGACCATGCTGTCGCTGGCCGACCAGTTCGAGAACGGCGTGAAGACGGTGGTGGAGACGGTGTCCGCCGCCGCCACCCAGATGCACCAGACCGCCGCCGGCATGGTGGCGACCGCCGACGACACCTCCCGCCAGGCCGGCAGCGCTGCCGAGGCGGCGGAGACCGCGTCGGTGAATGTCGACGGCGCCGCGTCCGCCGCGCATGAGCTGTCGCAGTCGATCAGCGAAATCGCCCGGCAGGTGACCGAATCGGCGACCATCGCCGCCAAGGCCGCCGGCGAGGCCGATCGGACCGACAGCACCATGCGGGACCTGAACGAGGCGGCCAGCCGCATCGGCGCCGTGCTCGACCTGATCTCCGACATCGCCGGCCAGACCAACCTGCTGGCGCTGAACGCGACGATCGAGGCGGCCCGCGCCGGAGAGGCCGGAAAGGGCTTCGCCGTGGTGGCGCAGGAGGTCAAGCAGCTGGCCAGCCAGACCGCGAAGGCCACCGACCAGATCGCCGGGCAGATCGGCGCGATGCAGCAGGCGACCGGCGAGGCGGTGAACGCCATCCGCAGCATCGGCCTGACCATCGGCCGCCTGAACGACATCGCCGCCAGCATCGCGGCGGCGGTGGAGGAACAGGGCGCCGCCACCTCGGAGATCGCCCGCAACGTCCAGCAGGCGGCGGGCGGCACCGCCCAGGCCTCCCAGAACATCGGTCAGGTCCGGACCGCCGCCGGCCAGACCGGCCAGTCGGCACAGGAAGTCCTGTCGGTCGCCCAGGAGGTTTCGACCCAGACCGGCCGCCTCCAGCAGCAGATCGACCGCTTCCTCAGCCAGGTGCGGTCGGCCTGAGGCGGGCCGCAGTTCCTCTTGCGAAAGAGCCCCTCCTCCGAAAGGAAAGAGGGGCTTCTTTTTTCTCAGCCCTGGACGACCGTCTGGCGCTGGGTGCCCAGCCCTTCGATGCCCAGTTCCACCACGTCGCCGGCCTTCAGGAAGACCTGCGGCTTCTGCCCCATGCCGACGCCCGGCGGGGTGCCGGTGGAAACGATGTCGCCCGGCTGCAGGCTCATGAAACGCGACAGGTACGACACCAGGTAGCGCACGCCGTAGACCATGGTGGCGCTGCTGCCGTCCTGCCGGCGGTGGCCGTTGACCTCCAGCCACATCTTCAGGCTCTGCGGATCCTCGACCTCGTCGCGGGTCACCAGCCAGGGGCCGGTCGGGCCGAAGCTGTCGCAGCTCTTGCCCTTGGTCCACTGGCCCTGACGCTCGGTCTGGAAGGCGCGCTCGGACACGTCGTTGACGATGCAATAGCCGGCGACATGGTCCATCGCCTCGTCTTCCGAGACATATTTGGCGGTCTTGCCGATGACGAAGGCCAATTCGACCTCCCAATCGGTCTTCTCGGAGCCGCGCGGCAACTCGATCGGATCGTTCGGGCCGACGATTGCGCTGGTCGCCTTCATGAAGATGATCGGCTCCGGCGGCACCGCCATCCCCGTCTCCGCCGCATGGTCGGAGAAGTTCAGGCCGATGCAGACCATTTTGCCCACCTGCCCGACGCAGGGGCCGAGGCGAGGATCGCCCTCCACCAGCGGCAGGGACGCCGGGTCGATGGCCCGCAGCCGGTCCAGCCCCTGCGGCAGCAGCGTCTCGCCCGCGATGTCGCCGACATGGGCGGACAGGTCGCGGATGCGGCCTTCGGCATCCAGCAGGCCCGGCTTTTCCTGGCCCGGCGGGCCGTAGCGCAGCAGTTTCATGAAAACCCTTCCTGATTGAAAGCTTGGAACAGGATGTCGGCCCCGGCAGAACGGCGGCGCCTGCCGATCCTGACCGGAGGTCGCGGAACCTATAAGGGCGCGCGCGAACCAATTGTAGCATTCCTTCACAGATCGGTCGACAAGGCGGCGCATCTGTAGTAAAACTACATTCGGTTCCAATCGTCCCTTCGGCAGCCACGCTGGCCCTTCCATGCTGGACATCATCGCCACCTCACTCGACAGCCTCCGCCGTGCGGAAGCCGCGGTGGCGCGCACCGTGCTGGCCGATCCGCAGGCGGCGGTCCGCGACAGCTTGGCGCAGCTTGCCGGCAAGGCGGGGGTCAGCGAGCCGTCGGTCCTGCGCTTTTGCCGCTCCGCCGGTTTCGGCGGCTTCCAGGAATTCAAGATCTCGCTGGCCCAGCATCTGGCGGCCTCCGCCGCGCGGGAGGAGGCCGGCGACCGCCCGACCCCGCTGGTGCGCGACCTCACCCCCGGCGACAGCGTCGCCAGTGCGGCGGAAAAGGTGCTGAACCGGTCCATCGACGCGTTGGTCCGCCTGCGCAGCCGGCTCGACAGCATGGCGCTTGAGAAGGCGGCCGGCGTCCTGGCAAACGCACGGCGGGTGCAGATCGTCGGCGTCGGCGCGTCGGGCGCGGTGGCGCTGGATGCGCATCACAAGCTGTTCCGCCTGCTGCCCCAGGTCACCGCCAGCACCGACGCCCATCTGCAGGCGATGGCGGCGGCGACGCTCGGCCCCGGCGACGCGCTGCTGGCGATCTCCAAGACCGGCACCAGCGACGAGATCTTCGACGTCGCCGCCATCGCCCGCGACGGCGGGGCGACGGTGATCGCCATCACCGCTTCGGCCACGCCGCTGGCCGAGCGCGCCGACATCCGCCTGACCGTCGACGTCGACGAGGACACCGCCGTCCATACCCCGATGGCCTCCCGGCTGGCCCAGCTGGCGCTGATCGACGTTCTGACCGTCGCCGTCGGGCTGCAGGCCCCGCCGGGCCTCGACCGCCGCTTGGCGCGCATCAAGGCCGTGCTGGCCGGGCACCACCGCGTGCCGGAACGGCCAACTCCCCTTTCCACGCCAGCGCCTTCCACCACCCTCAAGAACATCCCTCCAAGAAACATCGAGGAATCCTGATGTCCGCCACCCAGAGCCCCGCCGAAATCCTGGACCAGCTCGTCGCCTACGGCGTCGTTCCCGTCATCCGCAACAGCTCCGCCGATCTGGCCCGCACCGCCGTGACCTGGCTGCGCGAAGCGGGTTACGGCACCTTCGAGATCACCATGACCACCCCCGGCGCCGTCGGCCTGATCGAGGAGCTGTCGGCGGAGGGCGGCGCCCTGATCGGCGCGGGCACCGTCCTGACCCCCGCCGCCGTCGCTGACGTGGTCAAGGCCGGGGCCCGTTACGTCGTGTCGCCCTGCGTCCTGCCGAAGGTGGCGGCCGCCTGCCGCGACCATGGCGTGGCCTGCCTGATGGGCGCCCTGACTCCGACCGAGGTCCATGCCGCCATCTCGGCCGGCGCCGACGCCATCAAGATCTTCCCGGCCTCCACCGTCGGCCCGGCGCACATCAAGGCTCTGAAGTCGGTCTTCCCCGGGGTCCGCTTCGTTCCCACCGGCGGGATCGACGCCACCACCGTCGCTTCCTACGTCGCGGCCGGCGTGGCCTGCGTCGGCGCCGGCGGCAAGCTGGTCGATGAGACCCTGGTCAAGAAGGGCGACCGCGAGGGAATCCTCGCCGCCGGGCGCCAGTTGATGGAAGCCTATCGCGCCGCCAAGGCGGCGTGAGGACTTGACGCGAGGCGGGGCATCCCCCCGCCTCAAACCCCCTCCAGCATCCCCCGCGCCGTGTCCATCGCCGCGAGTCCGCGGCTGAACGCCGACTCCGCGGTGGCGGCCAAGTCCTGGGCCTCCGCCCGGCGGCCTTCGCGCATGCCGTCCTCCACCGCCCGCATCAGGCCGACGAAGCCGGTCAGACCGAAATGGCTGGCGGCACCGGCGAGCCGGTGGGCGATGTCCTCGATCTCGTCGTCGGAGATGTCGGCGGCGGTCAGACGGGGAAGCCCCTCCTGGGCCGACTCCAGCAGCAGGCCTCGGATGGTGGCGAAACGCGCCGGGCCAAGGGAGCGGATATAGCGTTCCAGGATCTCCTCGTTCACGTCGTCCTCCATCACCGGCGGCCGCGTCGGCGGTTCCGCCGATCTTCCGGCTTCCGGTTCCTCGCCATCGTCGGACCGCAAGTCGACGGCGTTCGACAACAGGTGCATCAAGCGCTCCGGGAAGATCGGCTTTTCGATCACCGCATCGATCCCGGCGGCGAGATAGCGGACGCGGTCGGCGGCAAAGACGTTGGCGGTCACCGCGACGATCGGCACCGCCGCCCGATCGGGGTCGGCCAGGGCCCGGATGCGGCGGGCCACCTCCGGTCCGTCGATGTCGGGAAGCCGGATATCCAGCAGGACGGCGTCGAACCGACGCCGTGTCGCCAGTTCCAGCGCCTTCTCGCCGGTTTCGGCGACGGTGATGCGATGGCCGGCGTCCGACAGCAGACCAAGCGCCACTTCGCGGTTGATCGCATCGTCTTCCACCAGCAGCAGCGCCAGCGACCGCACCCGGCTGATCGGCAGGAGCCGGCCGGGCCGGGCCGGCAGGGCCGGCTCCTGCACCCGCCGCAGGGGAATGGCGACGGTGAAGACGCTGCCCAGCCCCTCGACGCTGTCGACGCGGATGCTGCCCTGCATGGCGTCGAGCAGATGGCGCACGATGGCCAGCCCCAGCCCGCTGCCGCCGAAGCGTCGGGCGATGGTGGGATCGGCCTGTTCCAGCTTTTCGAAGATGGCGGCACGGCGATGGGGCGGCACGCCGATTCCGCTGTCGCGCACGGCCAGACGCAGCATCTCCTCCATCATTCCGGTTCCGGACCGTTCCGAAGCCGGTTCGATGTCGACGCGCAGTTCCACGCCGCCGCGCTCGGTGAACTTCACCGCGTTGCCGACGAGGTTCACCAGGATCTGGCGCAACCGCTGGCGATCGACCACCACCAGCTCCGGCACCTCCGGCGCGATGTCGAGGTCGAGGTCGATCCCCTTCTCGTTCGCCAGTCCTTCCACCGTCGCAACGACCTCTTCCAGCACCGGCAGCAGGGCGCAGGGAGCGGGATCGAGGTCCAGCTTGCCGTCCTCGATCTTGCGCAGATCCAGGATGTCGTTGACCTGATCGAGCAGCCCATGGCCGCAGCGCATGATCGACATGGCATAGCGCCGTTCGCCGGCATGAAGCTGCCCGGTCAGCAGAAGCCGGCAGAGGCCGAGGATGCCGTTCAGCGGCGTGCGCATCTCGTGGCTGACGGTGGCGAGGAACTCGGTCTTGGCGGCGTCGGCCCGCTCCGCCCGCTCCTTGGCCTGCCTCAGTTCCTCGCGTGCCCGGCGCGAGGCGGTGATGTCGTTGGCGACGCAGATGATGCGGCAGCGCCCGTCGCCCGACCATTCGAAGGGGTGGCGCTGCAGGGCGAACACGGCATTTTCGCCGTTGCGGGGAAGCACCAGCTCCTCCACCCCGAGCGACCGCATCGATCCGGGATCGCCGCCGGCGAGCGCGCGGCCGGTCTCCGGCCCCAGCACCTCGGCCAGGGTGCGGTTCTCGATGTCGGCGCGGCGGGTGCCGAAGCAATCCTCCGCCGCCCGGTTCCACAGGACGACGCGGCCGCTGTCGCCGTCCAGCACATAGAGGACGCTCGGCACATTGTCGATCACCGCGTCGAGGAAGGCCTGGGTCCGGCGCAGCAGCTCCTCCGCCTCGCGGCGGCGGGTGATGTCGACCACCGAACTCAGCAGCACCTCCTCCCCCTGGAATTCGAAGGCGATGCCCGACAGCAGGCCCCACAGCCGGCGTCCCGACCGGGTCACCAGCTCCGTCTCGACATCGAGGGCCGAGCCGCTGGTGAAGACGTCGCGAACGAACTCCTCCCGCACCTGCGGGACGTACCAGACGCTGGCGGCAGGGCGGCCCAGCAGCTCGCCGGCCTCCTCCACTTCGAACAGGTCGGCGGCACGGCGGTTGACGAAACGGATCTGGCCGTCGGCGCGGCCGGCGATCACCAGCGGGACCGGTGCGGCCTCCAGCACCGTGCGCAGCCACTGTTCGTTGCGGCGGAGCGCCTCGCTCTTGTCCTCCGTCTCCTGGATGTAGAAGCGCAGGGCGCGGGCGAGCTGTCCGATCTCGTCGGCGCCGGTCACCGGCACCTCGGCTTGGCCACCGCCGGTGCGATCGCGGATCGCCTCGCTGACCGCCCACAGGCGGGCCAGCACCTTGCGCCGCACATACAGCACCGACAGCACCATTCCCAGCACCACCACGCCGACCGAGGCGAAGAACAGCCGGGTGTAGGTGGTGGACACCTCGATCACCTGCTGGCGGCTCTCCTCCGCCGCCTTGGTCTGCTCCACGAAGATGCCGGTGTTGAGGCCGGTGTTGATCAGCGACACCTGATTGGCGCGGTCGACCAGCCCGTTCAACATTTCCGACGCCTGCAGCTCGGCCTGCCGCTGGCGGAAGACGGACCGGTCGCCTTCCACCACCGACCGCATGCCCTCGGCCAAGCGGGCCAGCCGGTCCGATATGCCGTCCGCCACGGCGTCCACCCCGCCGGCCGGGACCGATCCGGCCAGCGCCGCCAGCTGTGCCGCGGCACTGTCGGCCAGCCGGGCGAGGGCGAAGCTGTTCTCCGCCTGATGGACCGAGGCGATGAGGAACAGCAGGCGCTCCGCCATCGCCAGCCAGCGCTGGACGCCGGCGTCCTCCACCCCACGCAAGGCCGGTTCGGCCAGGGCGTCGGCCATCCGCCGCACGTCGCGGGTGCGGTCGGCCAGGGCGCGCCGGGCGGTGATGCGGGCGGCAACGCCCTGGTCGATGGCATCGCGCAACCGCAGGATTTCGTCGCGCTGCAGCTTCAGCCCGGCGATCCGCTGCGCCTGCCGGCTATCGGAGCCTGCCATCTCGGCCAGCAACCGATCATAGCCGTTCAGCTGATCGGCCAGCCCCTGCTTGATCGTTTCGCGTCCGAAATTCTCGTCCGACAGAGCCAATTGTTCCAGGGTCCGCATGATCCGCTGATGCTGGCGCTCCAGCTTGGCGGAAGCGACGACGGCTGGAAACTGCTCCGACGTGACCTTGGTGATGCCGGCATGCAGCCCGTCGAAGGCGATGTAGGCACCAAGCCCGATCAAGAAGGCGACCAGGCCATTGAAGGCGAGCGCCCCGAACAGCCGTGCGCCGACGCCGATCCTCACCACGCCGGCCTTGCCCGTTCCAGCATCGCCAGCCCCACCGTCGTCCGCCATTCCTATCCCTGCTTCTCCGGCCTCGATTACCTGCTCGGGGCGCCCCGATCATTTGCGCGATGCCGCCGGCAGCGTATCATAGCCCGGCGGTCGGATAAGGGGAGAAGGATGGGGTTGAAGCCTGTTGCCGTCGCGTTCGGCCTGCTGCTCGCGCTGTGGCGGCTGTCGCCTGCCGACGCTGCCACGGCACAGCCGGACGCCGGCTCCGCGCGCGCCGGCGACCGGCCGGTGCTGGCGGAAATCGAACGGCGCGGGGTCGTGCGCTGCGGGGTATCCTTCAATCCCGGATTCGCCGCCAACGACGGGGGCGGCCGGCCGGTCGGCTTCATGGTCGATCTGTGCCGGGCGCTGGCCGCCGCGGTGCTGGGCAAGGCCGACGCCATCGAGATCCGCCGCCTGTCCAAGCCGCAGGAGTTCGCCGCCGTCGCCGACGGCGAAGTCGATGTCTCCTTCGCGCAGACCTCCTGGACGCTGACCCGCGACGCCACCTATGCCGTCGATTTCGGGCCGCCGATCTTCTACGACGTCCAGGGGATCGCCGCCTGGCGGCTGGCCGACGGCCGGTCGGCGCTCGACGGCGGGGAGTTGACGATCTGCGTGCCGGCCGGCACCACCACGCAGGCCGAGCTGGAAACCCTGATCGCGGGCGGGAAGCGGCCCTGGAAGATCCGCAGCTTTCCCGGCTGGCCCGACGCGCTGGAGGCCTTTCTCAGCCGCGATTGCGCGGCGCTCAGCGCCGACCGCGCCCTGCTGGCCACCGCGCTGCCGATGCTCGACGCGCCGCAGGAGGCGCTGGAAATCGCCGACGCCCCCCTGCCCTCGCGCGAGCCGCTGGCCCCGATGACGCCGAACGGCGACCGCATGTGGATGGCGGCGGTACGCTGGACCATGTTCGCCCTGTTCCTGGCCGAGGATGCCGGCGTCACCGGTGCCAACGCCAATTTCCAGCGCATCACCGGCAGCAGCGAGATGCGGCGCCTGCTGTCCGGACTGCCCGACGTGGCGGCGAAGGCCGGGCTACGCCCGGACTGGGCCTATCAGGCGGTGGTTCAGGTCGGGAATTACGGCGAAATCTTCGAGCGCAATCTGGGCTCCCGCTCCCCGTTCAAGCTGGAACGCGGGCCGAACCGCCCCTGGACGCAGGGTGGGCTGCTCTATGCCCCGGTGTTCCAGTAGCGGAAACCCGGCAGGACGAGAAATCACCCTCGGCACATGCCGGAAAACCCATCGCCGACCGAAGGCCGATCTCTTGCCCTGGACACCGGGCCGATCATCCCGGGACGTCTTGCATGGTTTGCTGCCGAAGCGGATTACCCCATACTGGGGTAGGATCGGCCACCGCGGGCCGTACCGCCGGCACCCTTTGGAGGATCATTTGAAGAACTATGCCCAGATCGTCGCTTCTGCGGCCGACGACGTCCGGCAGGCGATCGTCTATGCCGCCCTCCGCCCCATGCCGGCCGTCAAGCTGGGAGAGGGGATCACCGCCATGGATCGGCTCTACTTCGCTGCCGACCCGGTGCAGACCGCGTTGAAGCGGCTGAAGATGGTGCTGTTTCCCTGGATGGTCAGGGATTTCCGCGGCTCGCCGACCAAGACCAAGGCGATCTGCATCTTCGACATGTTCCTCGGCAACGGCAACGAGAAGGACGAGAATTACAGCCGCCTGATGGGGCGGATGAACACCGTCCGGCAGGACTCCGAACTGGCCAAGAGCATGAGCTGGTTCAAGCGGGTCTCCACCTCCAGCGGCCGCAAGGTCGATGCCGGCATCTTCGACGACATGTATTGCCTCCACATGCTGGGGACCTCGAACGATTTCACGTTCAAGGCCGCCCATCAGGAGCTTTTCCACCAGATCATGAGAACGCCGCCAAGGACGAGCTTCAGCAGCGAACTCTCCGCCGCCGTGCGGGAGATCCGGGAGACGTGCAAAGCCGCCGGTTTCCCTCTGAAGAAGCTGGGGCTGAACGACAGCTTCGCCTGACCTGCACAAAAGATCAGTGTAGCCCATTACCGCAGCTCCCCGTACCCCCGACCATGGTCGGGGTGACGCGAATTGTTCGTGCACCACACAATGCGTCGGATAAGCAAGAGCCGGGCCCGGTCGACAGTCCACAAGACCGGAAAGCACCGCTCGCCAAAAGCCGACCAAAATGCAGGAACTTTCACTTGGGAGGGTGAAACAATGGCCTATGCGGCTTCGACGGCCGACGCCGTCCGACCGATGACAGGCGAGGAGAAGAAGGTCATCTTCGCGTCCTCGCTCGGAACCGTCTTCGAATGGTACGACTTCTATCTCTACGGATCGCTCAGCGCGGTCATCGCCGCGCAGTTCTTTTCCGGCGTCAACCCGACCGCCGCCTTCATCTTCGCACTGATGGCGTTCGCCGCCGGCTTTGCGGTCCGGCCCTTCGGCGCCCTGGTCTTCGGCCGTCTCGGCGACATGATCGGCCGCAAATACACCTTCCTGGTCACCATCCTCATCATGGGCCTGTCGACCTTCATCGTCGGCATCCTGCCCAACTACGCCTCCATCGGCATCGCCGCCCCGATCATCCTGATCGGTCTGCGCCTGCTGCAGGGCTTGGCGCTGGGCGGCGAATATGGCGGTGCGGCCACCTATGTCGCCGAACATGCGCCGCATGGCCGCCGCGGCAACTACACCTCCTGGATTCAGACCACCGCGACGCTCGGACTGTTCCTGTCGCTGCTGGTCATCCTGGGCTGCCGCGTCGCGATGTCGCCGGAGGACTTCAACGCCTGGGGATGGCGCATCCCGTTCCTGATCTCCATCGTGCTGCTCGGCATTTCGGTGTGGATCCGCCTGATGCTGAACGAATCGCCGGCCTTCAAGAAGATGAAGGATGAGGGCAAGCATTCCAAGGCGCCGCTGACCGAGTCCTTCGGCGAGTGGAAGAACCTGAAGATCGTCCTGCTCGCCCTGTTCGGCCTCGTCGCCGGCCAGGCCGTGGTCTGGTACACCGGCCAGTTCTACGCCCTGTTCTTCCTGACCCAGACGCTGAAGGTCGATGCCCAGGCCGCCAACCTGATGATCGCGGCGGCCCTGCTGATCGGCACCCCCTTCTTCGTGATCTTCGGCACGCTGGCCGACCGGATCGGCCGCAAGCCGATCATCATGGCCGGACTGCTGCTCGCCTGCCTGACCTATTTCCCGCTGTTCAAGGGCATCACCCACTACGCCAACCCGGCGCTCGAGGAAGCCATCGCCACCGCGCCGGTCGTCGTGGTCGCCGATCCGAACGAGTGCTCGTTCCAGTTCAACCCGGTCGGCACCAGCCAGTTCACCAGCTCCTGCGACATCGCCAAGAGCGCCCTGGTGAAGCGCGGCATCCCCTACACCAACGAAGCGGCCGCGGCCGGCACCGTCGCCTCGATCAAGGTCGGCAGCACGGTCATCCCCAGCTATTCCGCCCTGCCCCAAGCCAACACCACCGTGTCGCTGAGCCACGGCCCGGCCACCGCCGCCACCCCGACCGACGCCAAGGCGGCCGGCGCCTCCTTCGACAAGGGGCTGGGCGACGCGCTGAAGGCCGGCAACTACCCGCCGAAGGCCGATCCCGCCCGCATCGACACGGTGATGGTCGTCGCCCTGCTGACGGTGCTGGTCATCTACGTGACCATGGTCTACGGCCCGATCGCCGCCATGCTGGTGGAGATGTTCCCGACCCGCATCCGCTACACCTCGATGTCGCTGCCCTACCACATCGGCAACGGCTGGTTCGGCGGCTTCCTGCCGACGACCTCCTTCGCCATCGTCGCGGCGACCGGCGACATCTACTCCGGCCTCTGGTACCCGATCGTCATCGCCGCCGCGACGCTGGTGATCGGTGTGCTCTTCGTCCGCGAGACCAAGGACGTGGACATCTACGAGCACGACTGAGTTCGGCTGCGCTCCGACTGAGGTCCGGCTGAAATGGCGGGCGGAGGGTTTCCCTCCGCCCGTCCACGCAATTTTGTGATAACATCCACCGCCATAGGGAGAAGAAATCCAAAAGCGGGATGCGAAAAGCCCCATGGAAAGCTGGTTCATCCTGGCCGCGTCGATGGCCTATCTGCTGTCGCTGTTCGCCATCGCCTGGTACGGCGACCGGACCGGCAGCCATGGCGGCGAGCGGCGCACACCCTGGCTCTATGCGCTGAGCTTCGGCGTCTATTGCACGTCCTGGACCTTCTATGGGGCGGTCGGCCGGGCAGCCACCGGGGGCTTCTACTTCCTGCCGATCTATATCGGGCCGATCCTGATGATCGGGCTCGGCTGGCCGATCTTGGCCCGCATCGTCCGGGTGGCGAAGTCGGAGAACGTCGTCTCGATCTCCGACTTCCTGTCCGCCCGCTACGGCAAGAGCCGGAGCCTGGCGGCCCTCGTCACCATCGCCGCCGTCATCGGACTGCTGCCTTACATCGCCCTGCAATTGAAGGCGATCAGCGTCAGCTTCGAAATCCTGGCCGGTGCGTCGCTGGGCACCGATCTCAGCCAGATGCCCGGCGGGACGGCGCTGATGGCGGCGCTGCTGATGGCGGCCTTCGCCATCCTGTTCGGCGTGCGCAGCGTGTCGGCCAACGAGCACCACCGCGGGCTGATGATGGCCATCGCCGCCGAATCGGTGGTGAAGCTGGCGGCGGCACTGGGGGTGGGCGGCGCCATCGCCTTCTCCGTCTTCGGCAACCCGGCGACCTTCGTCGACGCCGCCGTCCGCCATCCGGGCTTCCTGGAACTGATCCGGATCGACACAATCGGCACCGACTGGTGGGTGGCCTGCCTGCTGTCCGGGCTGGCGATCCTCTGCCTGCCGCGCCAGTTCCACGTCGCGGTGGTCGAGAACACCCATGGCGGCGACGTGCGGTCGTCGGCCAAGCTGTTCCCGGCCTATCTGGTCGCCATCAACCTGTTCGTGCTGCCGGTGGCGCTGGCCGGGCTGATGCTGTTCCCCGACGGCACCACCAACGCTGACACCTTCATGGTGTCGATTCCGCTCAGTCAGGGCTGGCCGTGGCTGGCGCTGGCCGCCTTCATCGGCGGGCTGTCGGCCGCCACCAGCATGATCCTGGTGGAGATGGTGGCGCTCAGCACCATGATCTGCAACGACGTCGCCGTCCCGCTACTGATGGCGCTGCGCCCGGCCGACCGCCGGCTGCGCGACGATCCGGCGGGGATCCTGCTGCTGGTGCGGCGGTCAGCGGTGATCGTGCTGGTGCTGCTGTCCTATGGCTGCTACCGGCTGATCGGCCCGGCCTTCCCGCTGGCGACCATCGGCATGATGAGCTTCACCGCGGTGGCCCAGTTCGCCCCCGCCCTGCTGGGCGGCCTGGTCTGGAGCCGCGCCAGCCGCAGCGGCGCCTTCGCCGGGATCTGCGCCGGGTTCCTCGGCTGGGCCTACACCATGCTGCTGCCGTCCTTCGCCGATGCGGGCTGGCTGGCGTCCAGCGCGCTGCGCGAGGGACCGTTCGGCCTGACCGGCCTCAGCCCGGTGGCGCTGGCCGGCATCGCCGGCATCGATCCGCTGACCAATGCCGCGCTGTGGAGCCTGGGGCCGAACATCCTGCTGTTCGTGCTGGTCTCGCTGCTGACCCGCCCGTCGACGCTGGAACGCCAGCAGGCCGCCCGCTTCATGAGCCTGCGCCGCGCCTCCGACGGCGAGCCGCATGGGCCGCGCGGCGCCACGCTGGCCGACCTGCACGACCTTGCGGTCCGCTATGTCGGGCAGCCGCGCGCCGACGCCGCCTTCCGCCGCTTCACCGGGGTGGCCGATGGCGACCTGCGCACCGCCCTGCTGACCCGCACCGACGGCGAGGCGATCCAGCTGACCGAACGGCTGCTGGCCGGCGCCGTCGGCTCGGCGTCGGCCCGCGTGGTGGTGGCCGGGCTGCTGTCGGACCGCCGGCTGTCGCGGACCGATGCGCGGTCGATCATCGACGAGGCATCGCGCGCCATCCTGAAGCAGCACGAGCTTCTGCGCGCCACCGTGGAGAATGTGCCCCAGGGCATCGCCGTGTTCGACGACGACTGGCGCGTCGCCACCTGGAACAACCAGTTCCTGGTCCTGCTGGACCTGCCGGACGGCTTCGTTCAGGTCGGCACCTCGTTGCAGGACATCGTCGGGTTGATCGCGCGGCGCGGCGAATACGGTCGCAACGGCGAAATCGAGACCCTGCTGGAGCGCCGCTCCGACCCACGCCGCCGCGGCAAGCCCGACGTCTACGAGCGGGTGCGGCCCGACGGCACGGTGCTGGAGATCGCCACCAACCCTATGCCGGGGCCGATGCCGGGTGGCGGCTTCGTCGCCGTCTACACCGACGTCACCGAACGCCACCGCGCCGCCGCTGCCCTGCGTGAAGCCAACGAGACGCTGGAACGCCGCATCGAGGAGCGCACCCACGCCCTGTCGGAGGCGAAGGCGGAGGCCGAGCGCGCCAACCGCGGCAAGACCCGGTTCCTGGCCGCCGCCAGCCACGACCTGCTGCAGCCGCTGCACGCCGCCCGGCTGTTCCTGTCCGCCCTGTCCGAACGCAACGGCGACAGCGCCATCCGCCAGATCGACGCCTCCCTGCGCTCGGTGGAAACGATCCTGGGGGATTTGCTAGACGTGTCGAAGATCGACAGCGGCGTGGTGAAGCCGAACCCGGTGCCGATGCGGATAGAAGAGCTGCTGAAGCCGCTGGGCGAGGAATTCACCGTGCTGGCCAGCCGGCACGGGCTGGGACTGCGGGTGGTCGACTGCTCCGCCATCGTGCGCAGCGACCCGACCCTGCTGCGGCGCATCCTGCAAAACTACCTCGCCAACGCGGTGCGCTACACCCGAACCGGCCGCATCCTGCTGGGCTGCCGGCGGCGGGGGAATTACCTGTCGATCGAGGTGTGGGACACCGGGCCGGGTATCCCCGAGCACAAGGTACCGGAAATCTTCATGGAGTTCCGGCAGCTCGACAATGAGGGCGACGACCGCGGCAAGGGGCTGGGGCTGGGGCTCGCCATCGTCGAGCGTCTGGCCGGCATTCTCGGCCACACGGTCCAAGTGCGCTCGAAGGTTGGGCGGGGCAGCGCCTTTTCCGTGCTGGTGCCGCTGACCGACGAACCGGTGGCCGCCCGCGCCGTGGTGGTCCGCCCGCGTGGCCGGGATCTGCGCGGCGTCCTGGTGCTCTGCCTGGAAAACGAACCGGCCATCGCCCGCGCGACCGAGGATCTGCTGTCGAGCTGGTCCTGCCGCGTCGTCACCGCGGTCGCCCCCGACCTCGCCCTGGCGAAGCTGGAGGGGCGGATTCCCGACGTGATCCTGACCGACTACCACCTCGACCGCAGCCTGACCGGCGTGGAGGCTTTGGCGACCTTGCGGGCGTCCCTGGGTAGCGACATCCCCGCCGCCGTCGTCACCGCCGACCGCGACGCCGCCGTGCGCGAGGACATCGAGGCTGCCGGCTGCCGGCTGCTCTACAAGCCGGTACGTCCAGGGGCACTAAGGGCGTTGTTGGGGCAATTGCTGGCGGAAGGGCAGCGGATGGCGGGGTGAGACCCCCACTCCGCGGACAGGCGACACTCACTCCACCGGCGGCGGCGCGGCGGACAAGGCGAGCTGGCTCGCCAGCACTGCCGCCTGGGTGCGGGTCAGCACGCCCAGCTTGCGCAGGATCGTCGTGACATGGGCCTTCACCGTCGTCTCGGCGACGTTCATCTCGTAAGCGATCTGCTTGTTCAGCTTGCCCTCGGCGATGCCGGCCAGGACGCGGAGCTGCTGCGGCGTCAGGGTGGCGGCGCGCCGGGCCGGGTCGGGGGCGTCGGTCTCGGGGCCACCGTTGATCTCGGGCAGCCACAGCTCGCCGTCCAGAACGGCGTGGATCGCCTCGACGATCTGACCGTTGGGAGCGGATTTCGGCACGAAGCCGGAGGCGCCATAGTCGATGGCGCGCTGGATCGTCACCGGGTCCTCCGACGCCGACACCACGATCACCGGGATCGCCGGATGCTCGGACCGCAGCATCATCAGCCCGATCAGCCCGCTCATCCCGGGCATGTGCAGGTCCAGCAGGATGACGTCCGGCGGCTCGCCCGCGTCCAACAGGGGCTTGATCTGATCGAAGCGCGCGGCCTCCAGGATTTCGGCGCCGGGGATCGCCTGCCCGATGGTCTGGGTCAGGGCGGTGCGCATCAGCGGATGGTCGTCGGCGATCAGAATGCGGTGAGACATGGACAGTCCGGGATTAAAACCATTCCAGCAGTATCCTCCCGCAACCGCACCTTGACAACTGCGCCCAATGCCGCGCGTCGATCTTTCTGACGGGTGCTTCCGGTTGAGCTGTCCCTCATCCGTCCGCGGACGGAATGGCACCGGCGCTGGTGCGTTCGTGGATGGCCTGGCGGCGGAAGCGGTACAACTCCGCGGGCCGGCCGCCGGTCTGGCTTTCGTACCGGCCGGTCGGCTCGACGAAACCGCCGGAGATCATCAGGCGGCGGAAATTCTGCTTGTGCACCCGCTCGCCCGACAGCGCCTCCACCACCAGCTGGAGCTGGTGCAAGGTAAAGGTGGGCGGCAGCAGTTCGAAGACGATGGGGCGGTAGCGCAGCTTGCCGCGCAGCCTTTCCAGCGCCGTCGCCAGGATGCGCCGGCCGTCGCGCGCCATCGGCCGGCCGAGAGCCCGCGGCATCGGTCCGCCGACAGGCACCGAAGGGTCGATCCGTGCCGCGAGATCGCGGTCGCGGAAGGATTCCACCACCAGCCCGGCCTCGTAGAGCAGTTCGAACCGCTCCAGCACGCGCTCCATGTCCCAGTCGGCGCCGTCCAGCCCAAAGGCCATCTGGGCACGCTCGGCCCGGCGCAGGCGGGCTTCGCCATCGGGCGCCGAGGCGATCCAGCCGCGCAAGGCGGGGGCGATCACCCCATCCAGCAGCGGCGGGCGCTGGTCGCGCCAATCCTCCCACGGGAAATGATCGTAGAGGTCGCGCCATTCGGCCGAGGCGTCGCCGCCCAGCGGGCCGTCGCGGACCAGCGCCAGGTAGCCGACGACCACCGAGCGCGGACCACCGAACAGCTCATGCGGGTCGCGGTGGCGGTCACCGAAGGTGTAGAGCTGTTCGACATAGCGCAGAGCCAATCCCGACGAGCCTTCGGCCACCGCGCGGACACCATCCTGCAAGGTCCGGAAACGCTCGGGCTCGAAGGGCGCGCCGGGCAGCGCGTCGCGATGCGGCAACGGCTCGTCGCCGCGCCGGTGATCTTCCGGCACGGTGAAGCCGCTGCGCACCGTCACCACGCGCGGCGTCCCGCCGGTCACCGCGACGACGGCGACCGACAGGCCGAGCTGGAGGGGCTGGGTCACGGCGCACTTGCCATTCCCCCTCTCCCCCCCGGGGAGAGGGGCGGGGTGAGGGGGGAGCACGGCGGGACCTTCGCAAAGATGCTGAAATGGATCCCCCTCACCCTAACCCTCTCCCCGGGGGGGAGAGGGGATTGGAGGCGGAGATGGGCTACTGCCGTCAACGCTTGTCCAGCGGGACGAAGGGGCGGGCGGCGTAGCCGGTGAAGAGCTGGCGGGGGCGGCCGATCTTCTGGGCCGGATCCTCGATCATCTCCTTCCACTGGCTGATCCAGCCGACGGTGCGGGCCAGCGCGAACAGCACGGTGAACATGCTGGTCGGGAAGCCCATCGCCTTCAGGATGATGCCCGAATAGAAGTCGACGTTCGGATAGAGCTTCTTCTCGATGAAATACTCGTCCGACAGGGCGATCTTCTCCAACTCCATCGCAATGGCGAGATGCGGCTCGTCCTGGATGCCCAGGCGGTCGAGAACCTGATAGCAGGTCTCGCGCATGATCTTGGCGCGCGGGTCGTAGTTCTTGTAGACCCGGTGGCCGAAGCCCATCAGGCGGAAGCTGTCGTTCTTGTCCTTGGCGCGGCGGACGAACTCGGGGATGCGCTCGACCGAGCCGATCTCCTCCAGCATCTTCAGCACGGCCTCGTTCGCACCGCCATGGGCCGGACCCCACAGGGCCGCGATGCCCGATGCGATGCAGGCGAAGGGGTTGGCATGGGAGGAGCCGGCCAGACGGACAGTGGACGTCGAGGCGTTCTGCTCGTGGTCGGCATGCAGGATAAAGATCTTGTCCATCGCCTCCGACAGGACCGGATCGACCTTCCAGTCCTCGCACGGCGTGCCGAAGGTCATGTAGAGGAAGTTTTCCGCATAGGACAGGTCGTTGCGCGGATACATGAAGGGTTCGCCGACCGTGTATTTGTGGGCCATGGCGGCCATGGTCGGCATCTTGGCGATCAGGCGGTGCGCCGCGATCTTGCGCTGCACCGGATCGAAGATGTCGGTGGAGTCGTGGTAGAAGGCCGACAGGGCGCCGACGACGCCGCACATGATCGCCATCGGGTGGGCATCACGGCGGAAGCCGCTGTAGAACTTGGCAAGCTGCTCGTGCACCATCGTGTGGTAGGTGATGGTGCGCTCGAAATCGGCCTTCTGCTGCGGGTTGGGCAGTTCGCCGTTCAGCAGCAGGTGGCAGACCTCCAGGAAGTCGCAGTTCTCGGCCAGATCGGCGATGGCATAGCCGCGGTGCAGCAGCACGCCCTCGTCGCCGTCGATGTAGGTGATCGCCGAATCGCAGGCGGCGGTGGAGGTGAAGCCGGGATCGTAGGTGAAATAGCCGGTTTCGGCATAGAGCTTGCGGATGTCGATCACATTGGGACCGGTGGACCCGCCGAGCAGCGGCAGTTTCAGCGTCTTGCCGGTGGCGTCATCGGTCAGCGTGACGGTGCCGACCTGTGTCACATCGCCATGCGGCGCGTGCTTGCTCGATTCCATGACCTTTTCACACTCCTTGCTGGCCGGCTGGGCGGCGGCTCGCGGCCTCCGCTGCCGGACCTTGGTGGTTGGCCCGTCTTCGGCGCGCTCAGGAAGACGTGCTTCGGCATCCTGCGGCGCGGTGCCGTCTTCTCCCGGTCCGACGCAAGGACAGAGCCCGGGAGCGGAACCCCCACCCGTCCTGGTCGTTGACTCCTCCAGAAGATAGCAGAGGACATCATGACCGACACACCTCAAACACGCACCCCCTCCGAAGGAATGCCCCAGCCGAAGAAATCCGGCGCGGACACCCATGACCAGACGCCGGCCGGCGAGCGCTCCCCGCGCGAGGACCTGACCAAGACGCCCGGAGACGGCACGCTGCAGGACGCCACCCCGGCCGGCCTGTCGTCGAAGGAATTGCTGGAGCGGGCGGAAGACACCGAGGGCTCGACCCAGCCCGGCACCGGCTGACGGCGGCCGGCAGGGCGCTCAGGCCGCCGGCAGCCCTACGCCGGTGTGATCGCGCAAAGCGCGTTCCAGCCGGACGGCACCGCGCAGCAGCACCGGCAGGAGCCGGGCAGCCTGGTCCCTGTCGCCGTTGCGGCAGAGAACCTCCATCCGCCAAGCGAGGTGCATGACCGCCATCCCGCCGAAGCTGCCGGCGAGACTGGACAGATCATGCGCCTCGCCCGCCAGCGCGCGCAGATCGGCGCTGCCGGCCGCTACGGCCTCCGCCATCGCCGAGAGACGTTCCAACCGGCGGGAGACGTCGTCGAGGAAACTGTCGATGATCGGCGCCAGATCGTCGGCACCCACCGTTTCCACCAGATCGGCCAGCACCGCCTCGTCCAGCGCCTCGCCGCCGTCGCCGCAATCCCCACCGCCGCAATCGCCGTCAACGGACTCCGCCGATGCGGCGGGAGAGGCCTTCTCTCCCAACCAGGGGTCCAGCGCCGACAGCAGGCCGGCACGGCTGATCGGCTTGGTCAGATAATCGCTCATGCCGGCGCGCAGGCACAGCTCGCGCGTGCCGGGCATGGCATCGGCGGTCAGGGCGATGATCGGCAGGACGGCCAGCGCATCGCCGCGCGCCCGGATGGCCTGCGCGGCCTCCAGCCCATCCATCCCCGGCATCTGAACGTCCATCAGCACCAGATCGAAGCCGCCGCGGCAAGCCGCCACCACCGCCTGCTCGCCGTCCTCGGCGACATCGACGGCGTAGCCGAGCTTGCGCAGCAGCGTGCTGGCGAACAGCTGATTGGTGCGGTTGTCCTCCGCCAGCAGGATGCGGCCACGGCGCAGCCCCTCTTCCTGCCGCCCGGCGGCCGGAGCGGTCGGGGGAGCGGGAACAGCGATGGCGAAAAGTCCGCTCAGGCAGCGCGCCAGTGAACTCTGGCGCAACGGCCGGTTCAGAGTGGCATGGATCACCCCGGGGTTCGATCCGGGCGCCGGTCCGCCGTCGGTTCGCGCCGCCGGCCCCGGCATGACGATCAGCACGCGCTGCGTCTTCGCCAGCGCCGGGTCGCCGGCGACCGCCGCCAGCAGCGCGTCGCCGGCCATGCCGGGCATCGTCTGATCGGCCAGCACCACATCGAAGGGCCGGCCACCGGCCGCCGCGCGTTTCAAAGCCTCGAACGCGTCGGCTCCGTTCTCCACCGCCGTCGGCCGGGCGCCCAGGTTGTCGAGCATCGAAGCCAGCACCCGGCGATTCACCCCCAGATCGTCCACCACCAGGGCGCGCCGCCCCGCCAGCGGTCGTTCGGCCGGCGGCAGCACCTCGTCCGGCAAGGCCAGCGGCAGATCGACCAGGAAGCGGCTGCCGGCGCCCGGACTGCTGTCGACGGAGATGCCGCCGCCCATCAGTTCCGACAGCTGGCGGCAGATCGCCAGCCCCAGGCCGGTGCCGCCGAATTTGCGGGTGATCGACCCATCCACCTGCTGGAATTTATTGAACAGCGTCGGCAGCGCCTCGGCCGGGATGCCGATGCCGGTGTCCGTCACCGTGATCCGCAGGACAAGATGGGCGTCCGTGGCGTCCAGCACCTCCAACTCCACCGCCACCGAACCGTGCTCGGTGAATTTCACCGCATTGCCGACCAGGTTGACCAGGATCTGCCGGATGCGCGTCGGATCGCCCAGCAGCGTGCGGCGCAGCGGCGGATCGATGTAAAAGCCGATCTCGATCCCCTTCTCGTGGGCGCGCGGGATCAGCAGTTCCACCACACCCTCGACCAGATCGGCCGGGTCGAAGGGCAACGTCTCGATGGTGACGCGGCCGGCCTCCAGCTTGGAGATGTCGAGGATGTCGTTGATGATGGTCAGCAGCGCGTTCGAGGAGCTGCGGATGGCCTGGGCGAACTGCCGCTGCTCCTCGGTCAGGGCGGTATCGAACAGCAATTCGGTCATGCCCATGATGCCGTTCATCGGCGTGCGGATCTCATGGCTCATCGCCGCCAGGAATTCCGACTTCGCCTGGGTCGCCGCTTCGGCGCGGGCACGCAGGGCGTCGGCCTCCTCGCGGGCGGCGTCGAGCCCTTCGGCCAGCGCGCACATGTCGGCGGCCTGACGCTGCAGCTCCGCCTCGAAGCGCTTGCGTTCGGTGATGTCGGTGCGGGTGCAGACCAGCGCGCCGCTGGCGGTGCGGTTCTCCGCCACCACGATCCAGCGGCCGTCAGGCAACTGTCGCTCGAAAGGCGGCCCGGGATTGCGGTGCTGGGTCAATTCGGCCTGGATCCAGGCCTCGTCGCTGACGCGGTCCGGGTTGCCGGCGAACTCGCCGTTGGCGATGGCGGCGCGCAGGATGTCCTCGAACGATCGCCCCGGGGTCAGCAGCGGCGAAGTCAGCGGATGAGCCTCGCGGTAGCGCTCGTTGCACAGGATCAGCCGGTCGCCGGCATCGAAATAGGCCAGCCCCTCCGGCACCGCCTCGATCGCGTCGTCCAATGTCTGCTTGGCGAGCCGCAGTTCCTCTTCCGTCAGCTTCTCGCGCGTGATGTCGGTGTGGGCGCCGACCATGCGCACGACCCGGCCGTCGGGGTCGCGGATGTGGATGGCCCGGCTGAGGATGTAGACGGTATGGCCCTGCTTGTGGCGGAAGCGCTGCACCGCCTCGAACTTCGGGACCAGCCCGGCATTGTAGGCGCGGACCATCTCCAGCGCCGCGATCCGGTCCTCCTCGAAGATCAGGCCGGCCCACATGTCCAGGCTGTTTTCCAGCTCGCCGTCGCGATAGCCGAGCTGTTCCTTCCAGGTGGGAGAGAACCAGATCCCGCCGCTTTCCAGGTTCCAATCCCAGATGCCGTCCCGCGTCGCCTGGACCGTCAGGTCCAGAAGCTCGCGATTCGACCGCAGTTCCGCCTCTTCCCGCTTGGCTTCGGTGATGTCCTGGACGACGCCGAGCAGGCCGGAGGGCCGGCCGTCGTCCCCGCATTCGGTCACGCCGCGGACGAAGACATGGCGCATCGCCCCGTCCGGCCGGATGACGCGCGCCTCGACCGAAAACCCCTCGCCGGTCGTCCGCGCCCGCTCGACCAGGTCGGCCAGACGCGGGCGGTCGTCCGGATGATAGCAGGCGCGCGACAACTCGACCGTCGGCAATTCCTGCTGCGGCGTCAGGCCCAGGATGCGATAGACCTCGTCCGACCAGCGTCGGGCACCGGTGACGAAGTCGATGTACCAATGGCCGAACTGGCCGATCTCCTCGGCGAGGGTCAGCAGGCGCGAGCGGTCGCGCAGCTCCGCTTCCGCCTGTTCGCGCCGTTTCACCTCACGGCGCAGCGCCAGTTCGTCCATCACCAGCCGGGCGAGCTGGGCCAGCGTCTCCGCGTCGCGGGCATCGAAACCGGCACGGGGCGCGTCGTCGATGACGCACAGGGTTCCCATCCTCCGGCCGTCCGCCACCAGCGGCGCGCCGGCATAGAAGCGGATGCCGGGCGCCCCGGTGACCAGCGGATTGCCGGCGAAGCGCGGGTCCAGCGTCGCGTCGGGCACCACCAGCACGCTATCCTGCAGGATGGCGTGGGCGCAGAAGGCAAGGTCGCGGTGCGTCTCCGCCGCTTCCAGGCCGATCCGGCTCTTGAACCATTGGCGGTCGCGGTCGATCAGGGAGACGAGCGCGATGCGCGTGCGGAAGAAATGCCGGGCAAGCCGGGTGATGTTGTCGAAGCTCGGTTCCGGCGGGGTATCGAGGATGCGGAAGGAGTCCAGAACCGCCTGCCGCAGGCTTTCGTCGGCCGGCAGGGCCGCGGGTACCGCGCCCGCCGCCAGGATTTTGGATACCCCGCTCATGCGGCCTCCTCGCCGGCACCGCCACGTTCGGCAGCGCGCCACTGCTGAAGCTTGCGGTAGATGGTGGACGGGCTGATCTCCAGCATCAGGGCGGCACGCGGCACATCGTCGCCGGACAGCCGCAGCGCCTTCCGGATCATGTCCCTTTCGACCTGCCACAGCGGCCGCACGGCGCCATCCTCCTCCAGAGTATCGGCAACCGGCAAAACCCCGCCGGCACGGGGGATGGCGCCTGTCTCCGGACCACCCATCGGCGGCAGCATGTCCAGCGTGACCTGCGGTCCGTCGTTCAACACCACGACATGGCGGACGACATTCTGCAACTGCCGCACATTGCCCGGCCAGTCATGGGCGCGCAGCCGCGCCTCCACCTCCGGCGAGAAGGCCGTCAGCGCCTTCCCCTCCTCCCTTGCATAGTCGACCAGGAAGGAGCGGGCGATCTCGATCACGTCGCCGCCGCGATCACGCAGCGGCGGCAGGGCCAGCGGAATGACGTGCAGACGATAATAGAGATCCTCGCGGAAGCGGCCGGCCTGCACCTCCGCCAGCGGATCGCGGTTGGTGGCGGCGACGAAGCGCACGTCCACCCGCTCCTCCCGCCCGCTGCCGACCGGGTTGACCGTGCCGGTCTGGACGAAACGCAGAAGCTTGCTCTGCAGGTCGAACGGCATCTCGCAGATCTCGTCCAGGAACAGCGTGCCGCCGTCGGCCTGCAGCGCCGCCCCCGGCCGGTCGCCCGTCGCCCCGGTGAAAGCGCCCCTCACATGGCCGAAGATCTCCGATTCCAGCAGGTCCTTTGGAATTGCGGCACAATTCAGCGCAATGAAGGCGCCGTCGCGCCGCGGGCTGGCACGGTGGATCGCCTGGGCCGCCACTTCCTTGCCGGTGCCGCTTTCGCCGGTGATGAAGACATTGGCGCGGCTCGCCGCAACGCTTTCGATCGTGCGGTAGACCGCCTGCATGTCCGGCGAACTGCCGATGAAGCCATGGAAACGCCCGCGGTCCAGGTCCTTGCGGTATCCTTCCACCATCCGTGCCAGCGTCCGCCGTTCCAGCGCGTTGCGCAGGGTCAGGTTCAGCCGGTCGGCATTGAAAGGCTTCACGATGAAGTCGAAAGCGCCCAGCCTCATCGCCTCCACCGCCAGATCGATGGAGCCGTGGGCGGTGATGATGACCACCGACACCGCGGGATCACGGGCGTGCAACGCCCGCAGCACCTCCAACCCGTCCATGTCCGGCAGCTTCAGGTCCAGGATCACCGCGTCGGGCGACGACGCGGCGGCGGCGTCCAGCGCCTCCCCCCCGCGGGTGCACTGTACGACCTCGAGGGCCTCCGCACGCAGGAACTCGACATAGAGCTTGGCGAGCGGGGCCATGTCCTCGATCAGCAGGACACGGCGCGTCTTGGCAGAGGACAGCTTGGAAGAGGACACCTTGGAGGAGGACACGGGGGCGGCACTCGGATGGGCGGTGAGCGGAGCCGTCGATGACGGGGGAATTCCCGCACACTGTACCCCGGCTATTCCCATGCAGCCAGTCGGGTTTAACCTACCCGCATATGACTTTCGGGGCAGAACGCAGATGGAACGGCGCCCTTTCCCTCACACTCCGCTGTCGATGAGGTCGGTCCGTCCGATCCGGCGCAGAGAGACCTGGACGCGGGCATTGTGTTCCCGGATCTCGCGCAGGGTCTGCAGCGTGAACTCCACATGGGCCTCCGCCGCCGTGCTCGCCGCCGCCGCGTCGCCGGCCAGCACCGCATTGGCGATGGCGAGGTGCTGCTGCAGCAGCAGTTCGCGCACCCCCGGCCGGGAATAGAGGTCGGTGCGGTTGTAGAACACGTCGTTGCGCAACAGGTCGGACAGGGTCCGCATGATGTGCAGCATGACGACGTTGTGCGCCGCCTCGTAGATCGCCAGATGCAGGTCGGCGTCGGAGTCGGCCTCTTCCGAACTGTCGTCCTTGCCATGGGCGGTTTGCATGCGGGCGATGATGGCGCGGATGCCGTCGCGGTCGAGATCGGTCGCCCGCTGCGCCGCCAGCCCGGCCGCCGCCGCCTCGATGGAACGGCGGAACTCCAGATAGTCGAAAGACGCATCCGGCTTGTTGCGCATCAGCGTCATCAGCGGATCGGCGATCTGCGACAGGAAGCTGGCGACATGGGTGCCGCCGCGCCCGGTGACCAGCAGGCCACGTTCCTCCAGCTTGGCGATCGCGTCGCGCAGCGACGGGCGCGACACGTCCAGCTTCACCGCCAGCTCGCGTTCGGCCAGCAGCTTCTCGCCCGGACGGAGCGCGCCTTCCAGGATCAACCGTTCCAGATGCTCGGCAATGGCGTCGGCCAGCTTGGCCGGTTTGATCGTTCCCTGCATTGGGTAGGCGGCCTCTCCCTGCACGTCTCGATCCTCTTCAATAACGATGGACGCAACAGGCGTCCAGAGCGGCGGCCGACCGGGAGCAACACCCCCCCTACCAAAGTTGGTCGATTGGCAAACGATTCAGCCGTTGCACAGTTTGGTAAAATATTTTATCCAACGCACACCGTATGGATAAGAGATGTCCACCGCCGCCGTATGGCAAGGGGTCTTCCCCAAAGCCGCCGGGACGGAAAGTGCATCCACACGTACCGGGACAGGACGGACCAGCAGCCCGCAAGGGCGCATCCGCACCGCAAGACTGGGGCCGCAGAACCCCGGCGGCGGTGAACGCCTCCGCTTTGCCGAACGCCCGGCCTTCCACCCGCGCCGCCAATCCGGCGCAGGAAGGCCGGGCACGGGCAAACGCGGCCAGCACCTGCCCGGCACACCGTTCGGACCGACATCACTCCCCGAGAAGGAGACCCCTGACGATGAGCTGGTCGCAAGTCTACGACCCGATGAACAACATCTGGCTGTCGACGCTGTTCGCGTCGCTGCCGGTCCTGGTGATGCTGGGCGGTCTCGGCATCTTCCACATGAAGGCGCACCGCGCCGCCCTGCTGGGTTTGGCGACCGCGCTCGCGGTCGCCGTCGCCGTGTTCGGCATGCCGGTGGCGATGGCAGGAAAGACCGCGCTGCTGGGTGCGGCTTACGGCCTGCTGCCGATCGGTTGGATCGTCGTCAACATCATCTTCCTCTATCACCTGACCGAGCAGCGCGGGCAGTTCAAGATCCTGCAGGAAAGCATCACCGGCATCACCAACGACCGAAGGCTCCAGCTCCTGCTGATCGCCTTCTGCTTCGGCGCCTTCTTCGAGGGCGCGGCCGGCTTCGGCACGCCGGTCGCCGTGACCGGCGCCATGCTGATCGGGCTTGGCTTCACGCCGCTGGCGGCGTCGGGCCTGTCGCTGATCGCCAACACCGCCCCGGTCGCCTATGGCGCGCTGGGCACGCCGGTTCTGGCGCTGGCGGCGGTCACCGGCCTGCCGCTGCTCGACCTGTCGGCGATGATCGGCCGCCAGCTGCCGTTCTTCTCGGTGCTGGTGCCGTTCTGGCTGATCGTCGCCTTCGCCGGCTGGCGCGGCATGCTCCAGATCTGGCCGGCCATCCTGGTCGCCGGCGTGTCCTTCGCCGTCCCGCAGTATCTGGTGTCGAACTATCACGGCCCCTGGCTGGTCGACGTCGCCGCCGCCATCGTCTCGCTGGTCTGCGTCACCCTGTTCCTGAAGGTCTGGCACCCGAAGGCGATCTGGCACACCGCCGGCGGCGCCTCCGCCATGACGCAGTCCGCCGGTGCCGCCGTGGTCGAGGGCGAGGCGCGCCGCAGCCACGGCTACAGCGCCGCCGAAGTCCGCCGCGCCTGGACGCCCTGGGCCATCCTCAGCGTCCTGGTCTTCCTGTGGGGCATCCCCGAGGTCAAGGCCTTCCTCGACGGCGTGTCGATCTTCAAGTTCCCGATCGACGGCCTGCACAACATGGTGATGCGCGTTCCCCCGGTGGTGGCGAAGGCCCACCCGGAGGCCGCCGTCTACACGCTGAACTGGCTGTCGGCCACCGGCACCGGCATCTTCATCGCCGCCGTCCTCTCCGGCTTCCTGATGGGCTATTCGCCGGTCGCGATGGTGAAGACCTATGGCCGCACCCTCTATGCCATCCGCAACTCGCTGCTGACCATCTCGGCGATGCTGGCGCTGGGCTACACCACCCGCTATTCGGGGCTGGACACCACGCTGGGCCTCGCCTTCGCCAATTCCGGCTTCTTCTACCCGTTCTTCGGCACCTTCCTGGGCTGGCTCGGCGTGGCGCTGACCGGGTCGGACACGGCGTCCAACGTGCTGTTCGGCAGCCTGCAGAAGGTGTCGTCGGAACAGCTCGGCCTGCCGCCGACACTGATGGCCGCGGCCAACAGCTCCGGCGGCGTGATGGGCAAGATGATCGACGCCCAGAGCATCGTCGTCGCCGCCGTCGCCACCAAGTGGCATGGGCATGAGGGCAAGATCCTGCGCTTCGTCATCTGGCACTCGCTGGCGCTGACGGCGCTGGTCGGCCTGCTGGTGATGGCGCAGGCTTATCTGTGGCCCTTCACGCTGATGGTGATCGGCCGCTAATCGGCCGGTCCTTCCACCTCCACGTCCTCCTCCCCCAAGCAGGAGCCGCCGCCAATGCTGCCCGCCCCTTACGACCGTGTGCTGGCCGAGCTTCAGTCCGTCCTCCCGCAGGCGAGGCTGGTCACCGATCCGCTGCGCACGCTGGCCTACGGCACCGACGCCAGCTTCTACCGGCTGATCCCGAAGATCGTCGCGCTGGTGGAGACGGAGGAGGAGGTGGTGCGGCTGCTGCGCATCACCCGCGGGCATAGCGTGCCGGTGACCTTCCGCGCCGCCGGCACCAGCCTGTCGGGACAGGCGGTCAGCGACAGCGTACTGGTGGTGCTGGGCGACGGCTGGCGCGGTTGCTCCATCGGTCCGGCCGCAGTCACGGTCACCCTGCAGCCCGGCGTGATCGGGGCGGAGGCGAACCGGCGTCTCGCCCCGCTGGGGCGCAAGATCGGTCCCGATCCCGCCTCCATCGCCACCGCCAAGATCGGCGGCATCGCCGCCAACAACGCCAGCGGCATGTGCTGCGGCACCGCGCAGAACAGCTACCGCACGCTGGAGTCGATGCGCCTGGTGCTTGCCGACGGCATGGTGCTGGACACCGCCGACCCGGCCAGCCGCGCCCGCTTCCAGGACAGCCACGGCGCCCTGCTCGGGCGGCTGGCGGCGCTGGGATCCCGTACCCGCGCCGACGAGGCGCTGGCGGGCCGCATCCGCGACAAGTTCCGCATCAAGAACACCACCGGCTACAGCCTGAACGCCCTGGTGGATTATGAGGACCCGGTCGACATCCTCCAGCACCTGATGATCGGGTCGGAGGGAACGCTGGGCTTCATCTCCACCATCACGCTGCGCACCGTGCCGGAGCATCCGCACAAGGCCAGCGCCCTGCTGTTCTTCCCCGACATCGCCGAGGCCTGCCGTGCGGTGGCCCTGCTGAAGGCCGCCCCGGTCGATGCCGCCGAACTGATGGACCGCGCCTCGCTCCGCTCCATCCAGGACAGGCCCGGCATGCCGCCGCAAATCAAGGGGTTCGACCCCGAGGTGGCGGCGGTGCTGGTGGAGACGCGCGCCGAGAGCGCCGCGGCGCTCGACGCCAACGTGGCGGAGATCGCCGCGGTGCTTGCCGGCTGCGTCACCATCGGCGACACGAGCTTCACCACCGACGCCAAAGCCTGCGAAGGCTTCTGGAAGATCCGCAAGGGCCTGTTCCCGGCGGTCGGCGCCATCCGCCAGTCCGGCACCACCGTCATCATCGAGGACGTCGCCTTCCCCCTGCCCCGGCTGGCCGAGGCGACGCGCGACCTGCAGGCGCTGTTCGTCCGCCACGGCTATCACGAGGCGATCATCTTCGGCCACGCGCTGGAAGGGAATCTGCACTTCGTCTTCACCCAGGCCTTCGACACCCAGGCGGAGATCGACCGCTACCGCCGCTTCATGGATGACGTCGCCGTGCTGGTGGTCTCGCGCTACGACGGCTCGCTGAAGGCGGAGCACGGCACCGGCCGCAACATGGCCCCCTTCGTCGAGATGGAGTGGGGTCCGCAGGCCTATGGGCTGATGAAGGAGATCAAGGAGCTTTTCGATCCCGACGGGCTGCTGAACCCCGGTGTCATCCTGAACGGCGACCCGCAGGCCCATCTGAAGAACCTGAAGCCGCTGCCCCCGGCCGATCCGCTGGTCGACACCTGCATCGAATGCGGTTTTTGCGAGCCGACCTGCCCGTCCCACCGCCTCACCCTGTCGCCGCGCCAGCGCATCGTCGGCCGGCGCGAGATGGCCCGGCTGGAGGCCGTCGGCGGCGACGCCCCCCGCCTGGCCGAGATCGCCGCCGCTTATGACTATGAAGGCATCGACACTTGCGCGGCCTGCGGCCTGTGCGCCACCGCCTGCCCGGTGGGGATCGAGACCGGGCTTCTGATCAAATCCATGCGCGGCGAGCGGCGCGGCGCGGTGGCCCGCAAGGCGGGCGCGCTGGTCGCCGACCATATGGAAGGCACGCTTGGCGTCGCCCGTGCCGGGCTGCGTCTGGCCGACCTCGCGCGCCGCACCATCGGCCATGGCGCCACCCAGGCAGCGGCGCGCGTGCTGACCGGCGGCGCCCTTCCGGCCCTGTCGCACAACTTGCCCACTGCCGCGACCTTCGCGCTGAAATCGGAGCCGGACGCGAGCGACGACCAGCCGACGGTGGTCTACGCCCCCAGCTGCGTCAGTCGGACCATGGGCCCCGCCGCCAGCGACCCGCAACAGCGCCCGCTGCCGCAGGCCGTGGAGTCGGTGATGCGCAAGGCCGGCTTCCGCATCCTCTATCCGGAGGCGGCGGACGGCCAATGCTGCGGCATGCCGCTGGAAAGCAAGGGCTTGATAGAAGCCGCGGACGCCAAGGCCGACGCCATGCTGGCTGCCCTGTCGAAGGCCAGCCGGGGCGGCCGTTACCCGGTGGTGATGGACACCAGCCCCTGCGCCCTGCGACTGAAGAAGCGCCTGACCGATGCGGGCCTGCGCATCCTCGACGTGGCGGAGTTCCTCGGCGAGTTCGCCCTGCCACGCCTCGACATCGCCAGGACGGCGGAACCGGTGATGCTGCATCTCACCTGCTCCACCCGCCGCATGGGCCTGGACGGCGCGCTGACCGCGGTGGCGAAGGCCTGTGCCGAGACGGTGGTGGTGCCGCCCGATGTCGGCTGCTGCGGCTTCGCCGGCGACAAGGGCTTCACCACGCCGGAATTGAACGCCCACGCGTTGCGCCACCTGCCGGCCGCCGTGCCGGACGGCTGCGCGTCGGGCTACTCCACCAGCCGCACCTGCGAGATCGGCCTGTCCGACACGGCGGGCGTGCCCTACCGCTCCATCGTCTATCTGGTCGATGCCTGCGCGACGGCGAAGGTGGAGGAGAAGGCGCGGGTGGCCGAGCCGGCTTTTTGAGGGGGACACTTGCCCCCACCTAACCTCTCCCGCTGGGCGGGGGAGGGACTGCCGCCAGAGCGCCGACAAGCTCCTGCCCCCTCCCCCGCCCAGCGGGGGAGGGTCGGGGTGGAGGCAATAACTGACACGGTGATGAAACGCCCATGGACCACCAGCCCCCCAAACCCACCCGCGTCTATTACTTCGGCACCTGCCTGGTCGACCTGTTCTTTCCGGATGCCGGCATGGCGGGAATCGAGCTGCTGCAATCCCAGGGGCTGACCGTCGTCTTCCCGCAGGGGCAGAGCTGCTGCGGCCAGCCGGCGTATAATTCCGGCTACCGCGCCGACGCCCTGAAGGTGGCGCGCGCACAGCTGGACCTGTTCCCCGGCGGCGACCCCATCGTCGTGCCATCCGGGTCCTGCGCCGGCATGATGAAGAAGCACTGGCCCGACCTGTTCCGCGGCGAGCCGGACGAGGCCAAGGCGGTGCAGGTGGCGGGGCGTGTGTGGGAGCTGACGCAGTTCCTGGTCCATGTGCTGGACGTCCGCCTGACCGACAAGGGCGAGCCGGTACGCGTCACTTGGCACGCCTCCTGTCATGCCCAGCGCGAGATGGGCGTGGTCGATGAGCCGAAGGACCTGCTGCGCCAGCTCGCCAACGTGGAACTGGTCGAGTTGAAGCGGGAGAAGGAATGCTGCGGCTTCGGCGGCACCTTCGCCGTGCGCCACCCGGAGATCTCCGCCGCGATGGTCGGCGACAAGGTGGCGGACATCGAGGGCACCGGCGCCGCCCGCGTGGTGTCCGGCGACTGCGGCTGTCTGCTGAACATCGGCGGCGCGCTGGAGGCCGGAGCCAAGGCCGCGCGCGGCCAGCACATCGCCCAGTTCCTGAAGGAGCGCATCCATGGACGCTAACGCACCGGATTTCGCCGCCGCCTCGCGCGCGGCGCTGGCCGATCCGCAGCTGCGCGGCAATTTCCGCCGCGCCATGGACGGCTTGATGGGCAAGCGCGCCGCCCAGTTCGCCGACGCGGGCGAGTGGCACGGCGTGCGGGCGCTGGCCGCCGCGGTCCGGCTGCGCGCCCTGGCGAAGCTGCCGGAACTGTTGGAAAAGCTGGAGGAAAACTGCACCCGCAACGGCATCACCGTCCATTGGGCCGCCACGACGGATGACGCCAACGCCATCGCGCTCGACATCCTGCACAGGGTCGACGCCAAGCTGGTGGTCAAGGGCAAGTCGATGGTGACGGAGGAGATGCACCTGAACGCCGTCCTGGAAAGCGACGGCATCGAGGTGCTGGAAAGCGACCTCGGCGAATACATCGTGCAGTTGGACGGCACCATGCCGTCGCACATCATCATGCCGGCGATCCACCTGAACACCAAGCAGATCGCCCATCTGTTCAAGCGCAAGCTCAAGGATGCCGAAAGCCGGGAGGATGCGGCCTACCTGACCGATCTCGCCCGCCGGGTGCTGCGCGCCAAGTTCCAGGCCGCCGATGTCGGGATGTCCGGAGTCAACGCCGCGGTGGCGGAGACCGGTACCCTCTGCCTGATCGAGAACGAGGGCAACGGCCGCATGTGCACCACGGTGCCGCCGGTCCACATCGCCTTCATGGGACTGGAGAAGGTGGTGGAAAAGCTGGAGGACGTGCCGCCGGTGATCAGCCTGCTGCCCCGCTCCGCCACCGGCCAGCCGATCACCACCTACGTCAACATGATCTCCGGCCCGCGCAAGGACGGCGAGAAGGATGGCCCGCGCGAGGTGCATCTGGTCATCCTCGACAACGGCCGCTCCGGCATCTACGCCGACCCGGAACTGCGCGACACGCTGCGCTGCATCCGCTGCGGCGCCTGCATGAACCATTGCCCGGTCTACACCAAGGTCGGCGGCCATGCCTATGAGGCGCCCTACCCCGGCCCCATCGGCAAGATCCTGGTGCCGCAGATCGAGGGGTTGGAGAAGCGCGGCGCCATGCCCCACGCCTGCACCATGTGCAACGCCTGCGTCGAGATCTGTCCGGTGAAGATCCCGATCGTCGAGATCATGGGGCGTTTGCGGGTCGAGGCGGTAAAGCCCGGCGGTGCGGTGAAGGACGGCGGCGCCAAGGCCAGCCGGGCGGAAAGGATGGTGTGGAGCGGCTGGGCGGCGATGAACGCCTCGCCCACCGCCTACCGCATCGCGACGGCGGCGATGAGCAGGCTCGGCAACGCGGCGCCGTCGTCTCTGCCGATGCTGAAGGAGTGGACCAACGTCCGCACCAAGCCGCGCTTCGCCGGCCGTACCCTGCACGACCTCGCCCGCGCCAAGGGGATTCCCGATGCCTGATGCCCGCGATTCGATCCTGACGAAACTGCGCAAGACGCGCGACGTCCATCCGCTGACCCCGCCCGCGTCGGACTTCGCGCCGATCGAGGCGAAGCGCTGGGCGGACGAGGAGCGCCTGCCCCGCATCCGCCGCCTGATGGAGGCGGTGCATACGGAGTTCATCGACGCGACAGAAGCCGACTGGCCGGCGGTGCTGCGGGAGTTCCTGGCGCAGGAGGGTGTGGGGTCGCTGGTCTACGCGCCGGAGACGGAGGCGGGGAAGCAGTTGGTCGAGGGGTGGGGCGTCGCTTCTCCCGCATCCAATTCCCCCTCTCCCCCCCGGGGAGAGGGTCGGGGTGAGGGGGACGCATCGCATGATTCCCCCGAAGGTCCCGCCGCGCATCCCCCTCACCCTAACCCTCTCCCCGGGGGGGAGAGGGGACGGACGCCGGCCCCCACCCTCATCCCCTACGACCGGCCCCTCGAAGACCTCAAGCCGCAGCTTTTCGAGTCGATCGAAGCCGGTCTGACCGCCACCCGCGGCGCCATCGCCGAGACCGGCAGCCTGATCCTGTGGCCGACGGCCGAGGAGCCGCGCACCCTCTCGCTCGTCCCGCATATCCACATCGCGCTACTGCGCACCGACGCTCTCTACGACACCTTCCTGCAAGCCATGCGTGACCAGGGATGGGCGCAGGCGATGCCGACCAACGTGCTGCTGGTGTCAGGTCCCAGCAAGACCGCCGACATCGAGCAGACTTTGGCCTACGGCGTTCACGGCCCGAAGCGGCTGATCGTCCTGGTGGTGCACCCGTGACCGCCCGCTCGACGAACGAGCCTGCGACCCGGCTCTACGAGGCGATCCTGCATCTCCGGCGCCTCGGACACCGGGTAGAGAAATGCGAAGGGCGGCGCGGGCGACATCGGCTCGATGGGGCCGAGATCGCCGACGCCGCCCTTCTCGAGCTGGCGATGACCCGCGTCCGCCGGGCGGCGCGGGTCCCCTTGTCCCGTCAGGCCGGACGCACCGCCGCCGGGCGCGACACCGCCACCGACGGCTTGCGGCCATAGCGATCGACGCTGAGGCCTTCCATGTCGATGTCGGTCCGGCGGCCGCCGACCACGTCGGCCAGCACGCGGGCCGAGCCGGCGGACATCGTCCAGCCCAGCGTGCCGTGGCCGGTGTTGAGATACAGGTTGCGGATGTGGGTCGGCCCCAGGATCGGCGTGCCGTCCGGCGTGTTCGGGCGCAGGCCGGTCCAGAACTCCGCCTTCGACAGGTCGCCGCCGTTCGGGAACAGGTCGCTGACCACATGGTCCAGCGCCCCGCGGCGGCCCTGGCGCAGCGTCAGGTCGAAGCCGGCCAGCTCCGCCGTGCCGCCGACGCGGATGCGGTCGCCGAGCCGGGTGACGGCGATCTTGTGCGTCTCGTCCATCACCGTCGATTCCGGCGCACGGGCGGCGTCGGTGATCGGCAGGGTCAGCGAATAGCCCTTCACCGGATAGACCGGCAGGTCGATGCCCAGCGGCTTCACCAGCTTGGGCGAATAGCTGCCCATGGCGACGATGTAGCTGTCGGCGGTCAGCGTGCCCTGGTCGGTCTGCACGCCGGTGATCCGGCGCCCGTCGCTCTCCAGGCCGCGGATGGAGACGCCGTAGCGGAACTCCACCCCGCGCTTGGCGGCGTAATCGGCCAGCTTGCCGGTGAACTGGAAGCAGTCGCCGGTCTCGTCGCCCGGCAGGTGCAGCGCGCCGACCAGCTTGTCCTTCACATGGGCCAGCGCCGGCTCGACCGAGGTCAGGCCGTCGCGGTCGAACAGGCTGTAGGGAACGCCGTAGCGCTCCAGCACCGCCATGTCGTAGCCGGCGGCGTCCATCTGCTTCTGGGTGCGGAAGACCTGCAGCGTGCCCTGGGTACGCTCGTCATAGGTGATGCCAGTCTCGGCGCGCAGGGCCTTCAGGCAGTCGCGGCTGTATTCGGCGACGCGGACCATCCGGCTCTTGTTCAGCTGGTAGCTCGCCTCGTTGGCGTTGGCCAGCAGCTTCAGGCACCAGGACCACATCGCCGGATCCAGCTTCGGCCGGATCACCAGCGGCGAATGCTTCATCATCATCCACTTGGCGGCCTTCAGCATCAGCCCCGGCGCCGCCCAGGGGGCGGAGTAGCCCGGCGATACCTCGCCCGCGTTGGCGTAGCTGGTCTCCAGCGCCGGACCGGTCTGGCGGTCCAGCACGGTCACCTCATGCCCGGCGCGCGCCAGATAATAGGCCGTGGTGACGCCGATGACGCCGCTGCCCAGAACGATCACGCGCATGAGACTGGCTCCCCGAGGGATGAAGGACTTTCGCTTGTCCGAAGACACAGCAAAGGGCATGCCAAAGGCTCGGATGGCGGATTTCCTGCGGTTGTGGCGACGAGGTCGGCGCCTGGGTGTATGCCGATGTTTACACAACCGAAGCGGCATGGAGAAAAAACGTTGAATGGCAAGGGAATGGTCGGGTGTAAAGATTTTGACACGGCGTAACGATATCTGTACAGTGAGCACCGGAAGCTCCCTGCCCGATCCCCGTTCCCATGCGCATCGAAGTCACCTTCGCCGACCGCGTCGGCATCGCCCATGAGATCCTCGCCGTCCTGGCCCTCCGCCGCCTCAACGTGGTGGGCGTCGAGGTCGATCCGCCGCTGATCCACATCGACGCACCCGGGCTGGATCCGGCGGCGCTGCCGGCCCTGTCCGATGCGCTGCGCGCCATCGCCGGGGTGCGGTCGGTGGCCGCCATCGACATGCTGCCGGGCACGCGGCGGCGGCTGCATCTCGACGCGCTGCTGGCCGCCCTGCCCGACCCGGTGCTGGCGGTCGACCGCAAGGCCCGGGTGGTGGTGGCGAGCGCCGCCGCCGCCGAGGTCGCCGGGCTGCCGGAATCGCAGTTGGCCGGTTTCGACATCGGCGAGCTTTTCGGCGAAGCGGAGTTGACCCGTGACCTGACTGCCGGCGGCTTCCGCATGTCGGGCCGCGAGGTGACCCTGAACGGCCAGCCCTTCCTGCTGGAGGTGACGCCCATCGTCGATGTCGAGGCCGCGGGCGCCGTCGTCACCCTGTTCACCCCGTCGCGTCTGGGCGAGCGTCTCGATGCGATCCAGAACCTCGACGAGTTGGGGGCTGGTGGCGGCTTCGCCCGCATCCTGGGCGAATCGCCGCCGGTGCGGGCGTTGAAGGCCCGTGCCGCGCGGGTCGCCGCGATGGAAGCGCCGCTGCTGATCCTGGGCGAGACCGGCACCGGCAAGGAGCTGATCGCCCATGCCTGCCACCGCGCCAGCCCGCGCCGCGACAAGCCGTTCCTGGCGCTGAACTGCGCCGCCGTGCCGGAAAATCTGGCGGAGAGCGAACTGTTCGGCTACGCGCCCGGCTCCTTCACCGGGGCACAGCGCGGCGGCAAGCCCGGCCTGCTGGAACTGGCCCATGGCGGCACCGTCTTCCTGGACGAGATCGGCGAGATGTCGGCCTATCTCCAGGCCAAGCTGCTGCGCTTCCTCAACGACGGCAGCTTCCGCCGGATCGGCGGGGAACGCGAGCAGAAGGTGGACGTGCGCGTCATCAGCGCCACCCACCGCTCGCTGGAGGCGATGGTCGCCGACCACAGCTTCCGCGAGGATCTGTTCTACCGCCTGAACGTGCTGACGCTGATCGTCCCGCCGTTGCGCGAGCGCGGGCAGGACATCCTTCTGCTGGCCCGTCACTTCATCGCGCGTGCCGCGGCCCAGGCCCGTCGTCCACCCGGCCGCCTGACCCCGGCAGCCGCGGCGGCGCTGCTCGCCAACCGCTGGCCCGGCAACGTGCGTCAATTGGAGAACGTCATCTTCCGCGCCGTGACCATGAGCGACGGCGGCGTGCTGGACGCGGCCGACCTGGAACTGGCCGGAGCCGGCATGCAGTCGGCCGAATTGCCGGCAGAGGAGGCCGACAGTTGGGAGAGCGCGGTGGAGGGATTCGAGCGGACGCTGCTGCGCCGGCTCTACCCGCGCTTCCCGTCAAGCCGCAAACTAGCGGCGCGGCTCGCCACCTCGCACACGATGATCGCCAACAAGCTGCGGAAATACGGCATCCCGGAACGGTGACGCCACCGGTCTTCGAGGGGATCAGTGGCCGGCAGGCTTGGCCGGAGCGGCATGCTTTTCGGCGGCCGGCTTGGCGGCTGCGGGCTTCTCCGGCACCTTCTCGGCCGGCTTCCCGGCCGCCTGTGCATCCAGGCCGGGCGGCGGACCGCCGAAGGTGACGGTCACCTCGGTCACCGGGCCGGGATCGGGCTGGCTGTGATGGAAATTCGCCGCCGCGCCTGGACCCAGCGTCTCTGCCGACGGTTCGATGGTCCAGCTCTGCAGCAGCTTGTGCTCGGGCCCGAAGGTGATGACGCGCAACGGCGGCAGCGTCCGTTCGGCATCGGTGCCGTTGGCGACCTCGCCGTCCAGCAGCAGGACGGTCGTCCCGCCCTCGACCTTCTGCTCGGAGCGGATGTTTCGCAGCTCCAGCCCGAAGCCCGGCGGTTCGGCCGGCATGCCGATGGTCTCGTAGAGCAAGGCGGCGGGCGGCCAATTGCGAACGACGGCATCGCGGCCGAAATAGCCACCGGCGGCGGAACCGGCGACCAGAAGTCCCAGCAGGGCGAAGCCGATCACCGTGCCGCGCGACGGCTTGGCGCGCGGGGCCGTGGACTGCTTGACCTTGGCTTTGACACCAGACTGGGTGGCCGTCTTTGCCGGGGTGGCCGGCCGGAGTTCCGTCGGCGCGTCCGGGATCACCGGCTCGAGCTCGGTCCGGTCCGGCATCTGCCACCAGGTGTGGCCGCAACGGGCGCAACGAACCTTACGGCCATCCTGGCCGAGCGACTCGTCGGACAGGGTGTAGCGCGTCGAACAGGTCGGACAGGAAACGATCATCGCGCCGTCGCAGAAAGGTTGCCGCCTGCCTTATAGATAGGAGTGGCCCACGGCGCAACCGACACCCGCGGGCCGGCCCCGGTCATCCTTCCGCATGCGGCTCTCGGCACGCGCTGCCCCCCTCCGACCCGCCACGACGCCATCGGAGAGGGGGCCGCGCCCCCGTTACATTCCGCCCGGATAGTTCGGCCCCCCGCCGCCTTCCGGCACGACCCAGTTGATGTTCTGGGTGGGGTCCTTGATGTCACAGGTCTTGCAGTGGACGCAGTTCTGCGCGTTGATCTGCAGCCGGGGATCGCTGCCGTCGTCGTTGCGGACGATCTCGTACACGCCGGCCGGGCAGTAGCGCTGCTCCGGCGCGTCGTAGAGCGCCAGGTTGACGCTGATCGGGACCGACTTGTCCTTCAGCGTCAGGTGCGGCGGCTGGTCTTCCTCGTGGTTGGTGTTCGACAGGTAGACCGACGACAGGCGGTCGAAGGTGATCTTCCCGTCCGGCTTGGGATAGGCGATCTTCGGCGCCTCGCCGGCCTTCACCAGGGTGGTGTTGTCAGCGTGGTGCTTCAGCGTCCACGGCGATTTGCCCTTCAGCGCCGTCTCGTAGGCGGCATTGGCCAGGCCGGCCCACAGGCCTTTCTGGAATCCGGGGCGGATGTTGCGCACGGCGTGCAGCTCCGGCCAGACCCAGGACTGCTTCAGACGCTCCGGATAGGCGATCACTTCCGCGTTGTCGGCACCGCCGGTCAGGTGGTCGAACACCGCCTCGGCCGCGACCATGCCCGACTTCATGGCGGTGTGGTTGCCCTTGATCTTCGGCACGTTCAGGAAGCCGGCGCCGTCGCCGATGATCAGGCCGCCGGGGAAGGTCAGCTTCGGGATCGACTGGAAACCGCCTTCCGACAGGGCGCGGGCGCCATAGGCCAGGCGGCGGCCGCCTTCGAAGGTCGGACGGATCGCCGGGTGGGTCTTGTAGCGCTGGAACTCCTCGAACGGGCTCATGTGCGGGTTCCAGTAGTCGAGGCCGACGACGAAGCCGACCGACACCAGATTCCCTTCCATGTGATACAGCCACGACCCGCCATAGGTCTTGGGATCCATCGGCCAGCCGATGGTGTGGACGATCAGGCCCGGCTTCGACTGCGACGGGTCGACCTCCCACAGCTCCTTGATGCCGAGGCCATAGGTCTGCGGCTGGCAGTCGCGGCGCAGGTCGAATTTCTCGAACAGGGTCTTGGTCAGCGAGCCGCGGCAGCCCTCGGCGAAAATGGTCTGCTTGGCATGCAGCTCCATGCCGGGCGTGTAGTTGCCGGTCCTCTCGCCGTCCTTGCCGATGCCCATGTCGCCGGTGGCGACACCCTTCACCGCGCCCTTGTCGTCGTACAGCACCTCGGCGGCGGCGAAGCCGGGGTAGATCTCGACCCCCAGCTCCTCGGCTTGGCTACCCATCCAGCGGGCCAGATTGCCCAGGCTGATGATGTAGTTGCCGTGGTTGTTCATCTGCGGCGGGGCGAAGGGCGACTTGTAGGCCTTCGTTTCCGTCAGATAGAGGAAATGGTCCTCACGCGCCGGGGTGGTGAGGGGCGCGCCCTTTTCCTTCCAGTCCGGGATCAGCTCTTCCAGCGCGTGCGGTTCGAAGACGGCCCCGGACAGCAGGTGGGCGCCCACCTCCGACCCCTTCTCGATCACGCAGACGCTGAGCTCCTGCCCGGTCTCGGCCGCACGCTGCCGCAGACGGATCGCCGCGCTCAGGCCCGATGGGCCGGCGCCGACGATCAGAACATCATACTCCATGACCTCGCGCGGTTCGCGTTCCATCTCCACACTCCCCCACCGTCTTGTTTTGGTACTGTTTCCCTCGGGACGCCCTATGGTGTTTTTGCGGGCGCGTGCTTGTAGCACGGTTTGCACCGCACCCAAATTGGGTATCTGGACATGTAAGACCACACGATCTGTGGTAAGGTCAAACGATGATTGACGTATGCGACATCCTCGACGCGCTGCGCTGGCATGCCGACATCGGCTGCGACGAGGCCATCGGCGACGAGCCGACCGACTGGGCCGCCCTCACCGCCCGGCCGGTGGCGCGGACGCCGGCTTCCGGCATGCCCGCAGCCGGCATGGCGCCCGGCGGCGCCACTGCACGGGGACCCGCAGTGGCCAGGGCACCGGCCCCGGCAGGATCCGCCGCGGCGCCCCCTGCCGCCGCGCGGCCGGCAACCCTCTTCGCCTCTCCCGACCAGCCGCTGGGCGCCAGCGAGGCCGGGATACAGGCCCGCGCCCGGGCCGGGGAGGCGCAAACGCTGGAAGCGCTGGAAGCGGCTCTGCGGAGCTTCGACGGCTGCCCGCTGAAGGCCACCGCGATGAACACCGTCTTCGCCGACGGCAACCCGCAGGCCCCGGTCATGCTGATCGGCGAGGCACCGGGCGAGGACGAGGACCGGCAGGGCAAGCCCTTCGTCGGCGTCAGCGGCAAGCTGCTGGACCGGATGCTGGCCCAGGTCGGACTGGACCGCAGCAAGGTCTATATCTCCAACATCCTGCCTTGGCGCCCGCCCGGCAACCGCAGCCCGACCCAGGCGGAGGTCGCCGCCTGCCTGCCCTTTCTGGAACGGCATGTTGAACTGGTGCGGCCGAAGCTGCTGGTGGCCCTGGGTGGCGTTTCCGCCAAGACCCTGCTGAACCGGGCGGAGGGCATCACCCGCCTGCGCGGCCAATGGCGCAGCTATGAAGGCACGGGCACCCCTATCCCCCTGATGCCGATGCTCCATCCGGCGTACCTCCTGCGCAACCCTATCGCAAAACGGGAAGCGTGGCGGGACATGCTTGCGCTGCAACAAAGGATGAGCGAAGAAGGGATCAAATAATCCTAGTAATAGAGGCGATGTCACAGCGTCGCCGAAATCGTTCGTATGGTCGCCGCCGCCACGCAGCACAAATGTTATCAGACCTTGCCGAAAGGCTCCTTCCCAACGAGCTAGAGCCTTTTTCCCAGGATTGTTAAGCCGTTGTAACATCTGCCGATCACCGGCTTTGACACAATCCGCGTAAATCCGTTGCTTGCGGTTCTCGCGACCATGGGGTATCCCGGAGCCATGCTCCGGATATTTTGCAATGCAGCATACCGGGCCGCGATCGCGGCCCCGCTGCGGCGGAACCTTCTGGGGGTGCTGGGTCTCGCGGTGGCTTACACCCTGGGACCCGACGGTGCGGTCGGGCTCCGGCCCGCTTGTGCTGCCCTCATCATCCACGCGCCGGACGGTCACGCCGTCGTCCCGCCCGGCTGGGATTCCGTGCCTGACCCCGACAGCCCCGTTTTCGGTGACGCGCCAAGCGAGTCCGCCGCGGAGCTCCCCGAAACTCCCGTTCCCATCCTCCCGGCTCCCGGCTCCGTCGCCGCCGGCAAACCGGCACCGGAACCGGCGGCGGACCCAGCCACGGATGCGACCGCCGCGACGGCGACGGATACGGCGGCGGACGAGTCCCCCGGACCAGCCGACATGCCGCTGCTGCTCGCAGCAGACGACGAGGCCCGCGCCATCCAGCTGGACGCCGAGGATGCCGCCCGATACCGCCGCATCTTCGCAGCCCAGGAACGGGCGGAATGGGACGCCGCCGATGCGGAGGTGGCGAAGCTGAAGGACCGCCGGCTGATCGGCTATGTCCTGCGCCAGCGCTATCTTCACCCCGACCGCCGCGCCAGCTACGAGGAACTCGCCCGTTGGATGCAGGATTACGGCGACCTCGCCGGAGCGGAGCGGGTGCACAGCCTGGCGCAGAAACGCCAGCCCGCCGGCCAGCGCGCACCGAAGCCTCCTCGGGGGGAGGAGCGCGTTCGCCTGGTCGGGTCGTTGGAACGGCTGGGCGGCCTGCGCACCGTCGCTGCCGGCGAAGACGATGACGACGACGGCGTCACCGTTGCCCCGCGCAGCCGCACCATGTCCCGCGCCCGCAGCGACCGCGCGGCGGTGGCCCGGGTGGAGGATCTGCTGCGGTCCGGCCGTACCGCCGGCGCCTTGAGCCTGCTGGGCCAGGACGAGTTCGGCGGCAAGCTCGATACCGTGCAGTATGACGCCGCCCGCGCCCGCATCGCCACCGCCCTCTATTATTCCGGCGATATAGCCCAGGCGCTGACGCTGGCCTCGGCCAGCGCCGCGCGATCCGGCGAGATGCTGCCGGAAGCGCACTGGATCGCCGGGCTCGCCGCTTGGCGGCTGAAGCAGACCGACCGCGCCGCCCGCCATTTCGAAGGCATGGCGGCTGCCGGACCGCGCTCCCCCTGGAAGGCCGCCGCGGCCGATTACTGGGCGGCGCGCGCGCTGGCCCGCAAGGGCGGCAAGGAGAAGGAAGCGGCGGCGCATCTCGCCGCCGCCGCCCGCTACCCCCACACCTTCTATGGGCTGATCGCGCTGCGCACCCTGGACAGCCTGGGCGAGGTGCGCTGGCAGGCGCCGGATCTGACCGGCCGGCAGCTGGCGGCGATGGCGGCCAAACCGGCAGGCGCCCGTGCCATCGCCCTGCTCCAGGCCGGCCAGCGCGAGCTGGCGGGAATGGAATTGCAACGGATCGATCCGCAGGGCGACCAGCTGGTCGAACAGGCGATGGTGGCGTTGACCGACCGGGCCGGGGTGGCTTCCCTGGCGTTGCGGCTGGGCAATGCGGTCGCCGGTCCGGACGGCGCCCCCTATGCCGCGGCACTCTACCCGCTGCCCCATTGGAAGCCGCGCGACGGCTTCGCGCTGGACCGCGCGCTGGTCTTCGCGGTGATGCGCCAGGAATCACGCTTCGACCCCCGGCTGGTCAGCTCCGCCGGGGCGGCCGGGTTGATGCAGATCCTGCCCAGCACCGCCCAGCATGTGCGCGAGCGCAATGCCGACATCGGCAGCGACGATGCCAACCGCGACGCGCTGTTCGACCCATCCCGCAACATGGAACTGGGCCAGCGCTACCTGTCCGAGCTGCTGGGCATGCCGGATATCGACGGCAACCTGTTTCTGGCCGCCGCCGCCTACAATGCCGGGCCGGGCACGCTGGCGCGCTGGCGCCGTGATCTGAACGACATCACCGACCCGCTGCTGTTCATCGAAAGCCTTTCCTTCGGCGAGACGCGCGACTATGTGGAGAAGGTGATGGCGAACTTCTGGATCTACCGGCTGCGGCTGGGCCAGGAGACTGCCTCGCTCACTGCCGTCGCCGATGGGAAATGGCCGGCCTACACCGCGGTGGAGGCCCGCCCGGCCCAGGTCGCGACCCGTCCGGATCCGCTGCCCGCGGTGAAGCCGGCGACTCCGGTTCCGGTGGAAACGGTGGCGGAGCGGGGAGAGGCCAGCCCGATACCCTGACCGTCGGAGCGCCTATGTCGGGCTCCGGCCCGACATGAGGACATGCCTGCCGCCATGCCGAAAATCGACGAGAGCCGTCCCTTCCTTCCCGTGAACATCGCCGTGGTGACGGTGTCCGACACCCGCAGCGCCGCCGACGACCGGTCCGGCGATGCGCTGGTGGAACGGATCGCCGGGGCCGGCCACAAGGTCGCCGCCCGGACCATCGTGAAGGACGACGTCGCGGCGATCCGCGCCCAAGTCCAGGCCTACATCGCCGATCCCCAGATCGACGTGGTGCTGACCACCGGCGGCACCGGCGTCACCGGCCGCGACGTGACGCCGGAAGCGGTCGAGGCGCTCTATGAAAAGGCGATCCCCGGCTTCGGCGAGCTGTTCCGTTACCTCAGCTATGCCAAGGTCGGCACCTCCACCATCCAAAGCCGGGCAACCGGCGGCGTCGCCAACGGCACCTATATCTTCGCCCTGCCCGGTTCGCCCAGCGCCTGCCGCGACGCCTGGGACGACATCCTGGTCTGGCAGCTCGACAACCGCCACCGCCCCTGCAACCTGGTGGAGCTGATGCCCCGCCTGCGCGAGCACATGGCGTGAGCGGACCTGCCAGCTTCTCGATGGAGGCGCTGCACGCCGCCCTGATACGGCTTCCGCGCCTTGCCGACCTGCCCGCCGATGCGCTGGAACCGATGCCGCTGAAGGGTGTCGCCCACGACCATGTGCGGCTGCGCGGCCGGCGGCTGATCGCCCGCATTCCGCGCTGGAGCCAACTCGGCCTCGACGCCTGGACGGCGCTGGACCGGCAGGCCGCCGCCTTCCGGCGGGCGGAAATGTCGGGACACACGCCGCGTTTCGCCGGCCTGCTGCCGCCGGGCGAGGGGTTGCCGCTCGGCGGCCTGGTGGTCGGCGAGGTGGAAGGGCGTTCCCCCGTGCTGCCCGACGACATGCCGGCCATCGCCCGTGCGCTCGCCGCCCTGCACCGCATGCCGCCACCGGATTTCCACGAACCGCTTCCGGCCCCGCCCGACCCCGTCGCCGCCTTGCTGGCGCAGGTCGAACGGCAGGCGGACTGGTTCGACCGGGCAGACCTGTCGCCGGAAGCCCGGGCCCTGATCGCGGAAGAGCTTGCCGCCGCCCGTGCCGGCGACCTCGCCCCGCCGCCTGCGACCCCGGTGCCGCTGACCGCGGTCGGAGTCGACGTGCATCCGGGCAATTTCCTGATCGATCACCATGGCAAGGCATGGTTCACCGACTTGGAGAAGCTGCAATACGGCCACCCGGCCGGCGATCTTGCCCATGCCAGCCTCTACACCTCGACCAAATGGGATCCGGCGGTGAATGCGGAACTGGCACCGGCCGACGTCGACTCCTTCGTCGCAGCCTGGGCGATGGCGGTGCCCGGCGACCTCGCCGACGAGGTGCGGCCATGGCTGAAGCCGCTGCGCCGGCTGACCTGGCTGCGCACCCTGTCCTGGATGGCCCGCTGGTCGGTCGAGGGAGCCACCCTGTCGCCAGGCATGCCCGAGATCCTGCGCGCCCATATGGACGCCCACGCCACCGACATCCTGCGCCCGGAGCGCATCGAACAGGTGCGGCGGGAGTGGCGTTAGCGGATGCGAAAAGGGGAAGCGGGCGAAAGTCTCTTGCCCGTGCCCTGCCGAAGATGATGGGATACCGACTCGGAAAACGAGGTGACGAGAGCATGACGAGTTTCCGACGCCGGTTGCTGCCGATCTCCCTGGCCGTCCTGATGGCCGGGCCCGCTCTGGCTCCCGCCTACGCCGCCGGTCCGGGCGCCGGCCCGGACGCGGATGGCGCCGGTTCCGCCACCGGCAGCTATCTGGCCGGCCGCTACGCCCAGCATCAGGACGACTGGACCGCGGCGGCGCGCTTCACCGCCCAGGCGCTGGCCGCCGATCCCGACGACCCCGCCCTGCTGCGCCGCAGCTTCCTGCTGCGGCTGGGCGAAGGGCGGATCGACACGGCGATCGACTATGCCGGCCGGCTGCTCGACGAGCAGGGGGAGCCGCAGATGGCGCTGACCCTGCTGGCCGCCGACGCGCTGGCCAAGGGCAAGCTGGACGAGGCCGACGGTTATGCCGCCCGCCTGCCGGCCGATGGACTCGGTCGCTTCCTGACGCCGCTGACCCGCGCGTGGCTGGCGGCCGCCCGCGGCAAGACGGACGAGGCGCTGGCGGCGCTGCAGCCGCTGTCCACCGCCAAAGGCTTCGAGGCGCTCTACAGCCTGCATGCCGCACTGATCCTCGACCTCGCCGGCCGCAACGACGAGGCGGCGGCGCGCTATGCCAAGGTGACGGAGACCGACGCGCCGCTGCGGGTGGTGCAGATCGTCGGCAACTTCATGACTCGCACCGGACGGAAGGACGAGGCCCGCAAGCTCTACGAAGCCTTCCAGGGCACCAATCCCGACGGGCTGCTGGTGGAGCCGGCGCTGGCCGCCATGGCGAACGCCCCCTCCGACGCCCGTCCGGTCCCCGATGCACGCTCCGGCCTCGCCGAAGCGCTATTCGACCTGGGCAGCGCCCTGCACCACGAGAATGCCGACGAGCCGGCGCTGCTGTTCGGCCGGATCGCGCTGCACCTGCGCGACGATCTGGCGCTCGCCCATCTGATGATCGGCGACATTACCGCCTCGCGCGATCATCATGAGGAGGCGCTGGCCGCCTACAAGCGGCTGGAGACGGATCCGCTGCTGGGCTGGACCGCCCGCATGCGCGAGGCCGATAGCCTCGCCCGCATGGAACGCAACGACGAGGCCATCGCGATCCTCAAGGATCTCGCCGCCGAACGGCCGGAGCGCACCGACGCGATCACCCGCCTGGGCGATATCTATCGCTACGCCAAGCGCTACGCCGAGGCGATCCCCGCCTATACGACCGCGCTGGAGCGGATCGGCACGCCGCAGGACCGGCACTGGCCGCTGCTCTACGCCCGCGCCATGTGCTACGAGAAGACCAAGCAGTGGCCGCAGGCCGAAGCCGATCTGCAGACGGCGCTGACGCTGCGGCCGGACGAACCGTCGCTGCTCAACTTCCTCGGCTATGGCTGGATCGACCGCGGCGAGCATCTGGACAAGGCCAGGACGATGGTCGAGCGGGCGGTGGAGCTGCGCCCGCGCGACGGCTACATCGTCGACAGCCTGGGCTGGGCGCTCTACACGCTGGGCGACTACGAAGCGGCCGTTTCCAAGCTGGAGCGCGCGGTGGAACTGAAGCCGGGCGATCCGACCATCAACGACCATCTCGGCGACGCCTACTGGCGGGCGGGCCGCCGCAACGAGGCCCGTTTCCAGTGGATGCGCGCGCTGCGCAGCGCCGACGACGACACGGACAAGGCGGCCATCCAGAACAAGCTGGACAAGGGTCTTCCCGACCAGAAGGCGGCCGCGAAGCAGTGACCGAAGCTCCCTCTCCCGTCCTGGAAAAGAGAAACTCCATGCCCTACGCCTTCACCCCCACATAAGGCTTGTACAGGCTGTCCGTCTGCTGGATGTGCTCGATGAACCAGTCCTTCAGCAGCAGGATCAGGTCCATGCGCAGCATGGTGGGATTGTCGCCCTCGAAGTCGCGGGCGAGCTTTTCCACCTCGTCGGCGAAATACCGGTGGGCAGCGAGATGGCCGTCCAACTCGGGATAGCCGCAATGCTCCAGCATCGCCTCTTCGCGTGCGAAATGGACGGCGACATAATCGCGGAGGCTGGTGAGAAGGCTGGACAGTTCCTCCCGGTTGGCAGGAGTGATCCCGCTTTCCAGAAGGCCGTTGAACAGGTCGAGGAGGCGCCGATGCTCGTCGTCGAGGACAGGGACGCCGACGCTCATGGATTCGTCCCAGACGACGTGGCTCATCGCAGCGACCTCCCTTTGGCGCCCCGCGATCGCCGGCGCATCCCACGAAACAACGCGGTTACCGCCGGCCATGGCTGGGTTGTGGACATCTTGACAGGGATCCTAAAACCGGCAACCGTGCCCGTCCAAGCGGCAAATCCCCGCAGGGGACGTCGAAGGGAGCCCGGCAAGACGCACGGCGCGCCATGCTTTCCCCTGTCGGCCCCTTCCCGGCGCCCTCCCCAGCCATAAGCGACAGAGTGACCGATGGCCCTGCTCGACGAGATCGCGGAGAAGAAAAGGGCGCTGGACGCCGCGCGGCCGCTGCCGCAAGAGGTTGTCCACGGCATCGCCGACCGGTTCGAGCTGGACTTGACCGTCGCCGCCGTAGCGTTGGAGGAGATCCCGGTCAAGCGCGCCGACGTCAAGGCGATCCTGGAGCGCGGCAGCATCCTCCGCCACCGCGCGGTGGACGAGCAGCGCTTCGTCCTGAATCACCGCGCGGCCTTGGAACTGATGGCGCGTCTGTCCTTCGATCCATCCGGCGCCGTCACCGAACGCACCGTCACCGCCTTCCACAGCGTGCTCCAGCGCGGGATCGAGGATGAGGCCGGCAAATATCGTGACGGCCCGCCGAAGGACGACACCGGGGAGACAGCTCCCGACCCGGCGAAGCTGCGCGTGTCGATGTCGGCACTGTCGACCTGGATGCGCAAGTCGGATGCCGGTCCCGACACGGCGTTCGAGGCGCATCACCGGCTGAGCGCCATCCGCCCCTTTCATGCCGGCAACCGGACGACGGCGCTGCTGCTGTGCAACCTGATCCTGAACCGCGCCGGCTATCCGCCGGTGGTGGTGCAGGCAGACGACCGCAGCCTCTATCTCGACCTCGTCGAACGGGCCTGGTCGGTCGGCGACAAGACGCCTTTCCGCGACCTGATGATGCGCCTCCTGTCCCAGAGCCTGGACTTCTGCCTGGAGGCGGCGGGTCAAGGTGGAGACGGGGCGGGCGGGGAGAAAGCCCCTTAGCCCGGGGCAGGCGATCCGGCCGGCAAGCGGAGGCGCGACGGCCGGTCCGGACCGCTGTGGATCAGCAACGTGATCGGCAGCGCATCGACCCGGCGGGTCTCGCCCGGCTCCGCCCCCGTGCCGGGATTGACCGGATAGGCCGGGAAGCAGGACCCGGCCAGGCTGAGGCGCAGCGCCGATCCCGGCGCCAGGGTGGCGCAGACCGCCCGCATGGCGATGGTCAGCGGACGGGTCGGATCTCCCGGCTCCACCCGCGCATGGCCCTGGGTCAGCGGCAGCACCTGCCCGTCGGGCCGCAACACCGACAGCACCGCGCTGACGTCGAAGGACGGGGCGTCGGCTTCCACCCACACGTCCAGCGCCACCCGCCCGGCCAGCATCAAAGGCTCGTCCAGCGGCAGGCTGGTGTAGGTGGCGACGTCGGGACGGCGGTCGACGGCGGCACGGTCGAAGCGCCCGGCGACATCCGGCACCGCATGGCCTCCCACCGTCGGCACCGGCGTGCGCGGATCGTGCACCACCACGTCGAGCGCCTCCAGATCGGGCATCTCCAACTCGAGACGCCCGCCCTGCCGGTTCGCGAGGCCATCGCTGGACAGATGCAGCACCGCCTCGGCCGCAGGCAGGCCGGGCAGGTCGTGCCAGCGTCCGGTCTCCACATCATGCAGGCGGACCGGACCGCCGCGGTCGCCGCCGTCTCCCTTCAGCACCCGATCGAACCAAGCCAGTTGCAGCGTGTCGAGCGTCGGTGCCTGCCCCGGTACCGCGGCGGGACCATCGGCGCCCCAGGAACCGACCACAAGCCGCACCGGCGCTCGCCCGCCGCGTGCCGCGAAGCGCTCATGGGCATCCAGCATGCCGGCCAGCCGCGGGTCGTACCAGCCGCCGACCTGCAGGACCGCAACATCGGCCGGCATGGCCTCCTGCATCGCCTTGGGCGACAGCGCGGCCCAGGGCGGACCGGGCACCGGATTGGTCAGCCAGTCGTCGTAATGGGAATAGCGGGCGTAATCCCGCAGCGCCTGCGGACGCGAGGGAATTTCATCGTCGACCGGCAGGCTGCGCGCCGCATCCGACAGCAGCCGGTGTCCGGTGCCGTCCTCGACCCGCCGCGCCGCATCGGCAGCGGTCCGCAATGCCCAGCCCATGGCGTCGGCCAAGCGGAAGGCCCCGCCCTCGTAGGCCCAGTCGGAAAAGACGTCCCAGCCGGCGAAGGCCGGCACCACCGCGCGCAGCGCCGCAGGCGCCTCGGCCAGAGCCAGCCACTGCGCCATGCCGGCATAGCCGCTGCCATACATCGCCACCGCTCCCGACGATCCCGGCAGGGAAGCTGCCCAGGCCACCGCTTCCGCCCCGTCCTCCCGCTCCGCCTCGAAGGGGCGGAAGCGACCGTCCGAGGTGCCGCAGCCGCGGATGTCCTGCACCACCACGACATAGCCGCGCGCCGCATACCAGCGCGGATGGGCGTAATGGCTGGTCAATGCCGTGCGCCGGCCGCAGGGAACGCGCAGGAGCAGGGTCGGCCAACTGCCGGTGGCATCCGGCCGGTAAAGGTCCGCATCCAGCCGCACGCCGTCCCGCGTCCGCATCGACACGGTTTCCGGCGGCCGGACCGGCAGCAGGTCATGCGACTGGTGGAACATCGGGGCCAGATGGGTCATGGCGGCTCGGGCTCGCTCGATGGCGGCGTCAGTTGACGTGCCGTCGTGGCAAAGCCCGTGCCAGTGGCCAAGCTCCGCCATTTCCAAGCTCATGCAATGGGCACCACCCCATTCCTGTCCGCCCGCTTCCGCAACCGTTGCCGTTTTTCCAGGCAAATCGCCCGATCAGGCGGCAATCAGTTCGAAGCGATCGACATCGACCATGCCGCGGTCGGTGATCTTCAGGTGCGGGATGACCGGCAGCGGCAGAAAGGCCAATTGCAGAAAGGGCTCGGCCAGCGGACAGCCCATGGACCGCACGGCGGCGCGCAGGGACCGCAGCCTCGCCTCCACCGCTTCGAACGGCTCCAGGCTCATCAGCCCGGCCAGCGGCAGGGCCAGTTCGCCGACCACCTGCCCGTTGCGCACGGCGACGAAGCCGCCCTGCAGTTCGATCAGCCGGTTCACCGCCACGCGCATGTCGGCATCGCTCGCCCCGACCACGCAGATGTTGTGGCTGTCATGCCCCACCGACGACGCCAGCGCCCCTTCCGTCAGGGCGAAGCCCTGGACGAAGCCGCGGCCGATATTGCGGTTGCTGCCATGGCGGGCGAAGACGCAGATCTTCAGCAGGTCGCGCGACGGGTCGGCCACCATCCGGCCGCCCACAGTCGGCACCTCGATCCGCCGGTGTTCGGTCAGGATCCGGCCCGGCTCCAGCCCGATCACCGACTGCACCGACCCGCCGGACGGAACGGCGAAATCCTCGTCCGCCACCGGCTCCAGCTTCACCGAATCGAGCCCCACCGCCGACACCGTCGGCCGGCCGTCGAAGCTGTGCGGGCCGACGACCCTGCCGTTGCGGATGACGCGGTTGACCGCGCAGTCCTCCAGATCGTCGAGCAGGACGAGATCGGCGCGATGACCCGGCGCCACCAGCCCGCGGTCATACAGGCGGAAGCCGCGGGCCGCCGACCAGGTGGCGGCGCGGTAGACATGGGCGACGGGCGCACCGAGGCGGATGGCGCTGCGGATCAGGTGATCCATATGCCCTTCCTCCGCGATGTCCAGCGGGTTGCGGTCATCGGTGCAGAAGCCCAGGAAGGGCGAGGTTTCCGGCGTGATGACTTCGGCCAGGGCATGGACGTCCTTCGACACCGACCCGTCGCGGATCAGCACCTGCATGCCCTTGCGCAGCTTCTCCATCGCTTCGGCGGCGCTGGTCGTCTCGTGGCAGTTGCGGATGCCGCAGGAGAGATAGGCGTTCAGCTCCTTTCCCGTCACCAGCGGGGCATGGCCGTCGATGTGGCGCCCGTCGAAGGCGGCCAGCTTGTCCAGCACCCCGTCCACCTTGTGGAAGACACCGGGGAAGTTCATGAACTCCGCCAGCCCCAGCACGCGCGGATGGTCCATGTGGCGGATCAGGTCCGGCGCCTCCAGCCGGGCACCGGAGGTCTCCAACTCCGTCGCTGGCACGCAGGAGGACAGCTGTACGAACAGGTCGAGCGCCGTTCCGCCGGCACTGTCGAGGAAATAGCGCAGGCCCTGCTCGCCCAGCACGTTGCAGATCTCGTGCGGATCGCAGATGGCGGTGGTGGTGCCGCGCGGCAGGACGCAGCGGTCGAACTCCTGCGGGGTGACGCAGGTGGATTCGCAATGGACATGGGTGTCGATGAAACCGGGAACCACGGTCAGCCCACGCCCGTCGATCTCCTCCACCCCGGCGTAGGACTCATAGGTGCCGACGATGACTTCGCCGCAGACGGCGATGTCGCCCTCCGCGATCTCGCCGGTGACGACATTGAGGAAGCGCGTGTTCTTGATGACCAGATCGGCCTTCGCCTCGCCCAGTGCCTGTCCGATGCGCGTCTTCAGATCGTCCCGGCTCGCCGTCATGTCGCACCCCGCCCGTCATCCGTTCAAAGAGGCAAGGTGGCGTGGCCGGTCGCACCGTGCAAGCGGCTATCGGCCGGTCCGCGGCCGGAAGGGGCAATGGGCCTGCTCCCGTGCGAAGGCGGCGAGAGCCTTCGTATTGTGCAGCTCCAGACTTACCGCCACCGCTCGGCGCATGTTGGTGTGCAGGAACCAATGGCAGGCTCCTGCATCACGGCCATCTCATTTCCGGATCATGCACCGTCGTATGGCGGCGCCACCGGCAGGCGCACGCTGACCGTCGTGCCCTCCCCTTCCCGGCTGCGGATGTCCAGGGTGCCGTTCAGCAGATCCACGAAGGACCGCACCAGCGGCAGGCCAAGCCCGGTGCCGCCGGACCGGCGGGACAGCTGGCTGTCGACCTGACCGAAGGGTTGCAGGGCGACGACGATGCCTTCGGCGCTCATGCCGATCCCGGTATCCGCCACCTCGATCAGGATGCGCTCGGACTCGGGACGGACCCGCAAGGCGACCCGGCCGCCGGCAGGGGTGAATTTCACGGCGTTGGTCAGCAGGTTCAGCAGGATCTGCTTTACCCGCACCGGGTCTCCCAGCAGGCGAGGGGTGTCGGGGGCGATATGCTGGCTCAGGATCAGGCCGCTTTCCTCGGCCCGTTCGGCGATCAGCAGGAGCGAGCTTTCCACCGCGTCCCGCACGTCCATCGGCTGCGGATGCATCTCCAGCTTGCCGGCCTCGATCTTGGCGACATCCAGGATGTCGCTGATGACGGCCAGCAGATGTTGGCTCGACTTGCCGATCACCTTGGCATAGTCGAGGTATTTGGGGTGGCCGAGCGGTCCGACGATCTCGCTCTCCATCATCGAGGAAAAGCCGATGATGGAGTTCAGCGGGGTGCGCAGCTCATGGCTCATGTTGGCCAGGAACTCGCTCTTGGCGCGGTTGGCCAGTTCGGCCTGTTCCTTGGCCTGGATCAGCGCCTGTTCGGCGCGGCGGCGTTCCTGGATTTCCTGCATCAGGGCACGGGTGCGTTCGGCGACGCGCATTTCCAGTTCATCGCGGGCCTGACGCAGAGCCAATTCCGCCCGCTTGCGCCGGGTGATGTCCTGACCGACGCAGAGAATGCCCGCCGGCACGCCGTCGGTCTCGGGCAGCCTGTTCAGGTTCCACAGGAACACCCGTTCGCCGGTTCGGTCCCTCTCGCACAGCGCCTGTTCGAAATTGCGGACCTCCGTGCCCTCGCCGGCGACCGCGATCTGGGCGGCGAAGGCGCCGGTCGGCCGCTCTCCCATCACCTCGGCCCAAGCACGGCCGACGGCGTCGCCCGCCTCCAGCCCGAAAGCGCGCTCGGCCTCGCGGTTGGCCTCCAGCACGCGGCCGTCGTCGCCCAGCACCAGGATGATGCTGGCCGCCGTCTGCACCAGGGAGCGGAAGCGTGCCTCGCCGGCCCTCGCCTCGCTCTGGCGCAGGGCTGCTTCCAACTCGGCGATGCGGCATTCCAACCGGCGGATGGTGTCCGCAGGGCCGGCGGGGAAGGTCCCGTCGCTCACGCCGCGGCGTTTTCCGGCTGCATCATGTCGCCCAGCTTCGCCAACAGAAACTCCAGATCCTCCGGAGCCAGATCCTCGTACTGGGTCAGGATGCGCTCGATGACGCGGCGGCGGTGGCGCTCGCGGTCGCCGGGCTCGCCGTCATAGGGGGTCTCCTTCAGCACATCGATGGCGATGCGGCAGGCCGGCAGCAGGGCCGCCGGCAGCTTCGCCTTGTCGTACAGCGACTTCAGCCCCAGCCGCCCGGCATCGTGGATCAGCAGGCGGGCATTGGTCAGCGGCACATTCGCCATGCGCGACGTCGCCATCTCGAAGAAGGCGATGTCGCCGGTGCACAGCGACCGGACCAGCAGCGACGGCGTCAACCGACCGGTGCGGGCCAGCTGCGTCACCAGCCGGTCCAGCGCCCCTTCGTCGCTCTCGCCGGTGAACAGGGCGACGGTCGCCCGCTCGCGGCTTTGCAGGATCAGTTCGGACGCGATCCTCGACGGCAGCTCGTGATGCGAGACCAGATGCTGGCGCAGCCGCTCCGACACCACGGCCACCAGCCGTTCGGCGATGGTGATCGGCAGCTTGGAGCGATGGACCAACGGCTCCTGCACCGCCTCGCTGCCGCCGAAACGGTCGATGACGCGGCCCAGGCTCTGCTCGCCAAGCTCCGCCCCTTCGTTGGCGACGAGTGCCGCGACCGCATGTTCGGATCCGCTTTCGATCAGCGCGTCGGCGACCGCGGCCGGAACCGTCGGGCGCTGGGCGATGGCGGTGCTCTTGGCGTCGGTGCCCGATCGCAGGATCTCGACCAGATCGGCCGGGGTCAGCACGGTGGAAACGCTCAGCACCGGGATGGCCACCGCCTCCACGTCGCGGGCCAGGGTCAAGGCCACGTCGCGCGGCAGGGCGGGACTGGATTTCAGATTCTCGGCCAGGGTCTGGCGGACGCGCAGCACCGTGTCCTTGACCATCACGCGGATGATGTCCTCCGCCAGCCGGCGCTCCGACTGCGACAGCTCGGGACTGTCGAACTGCTGAGCCAGCTTGGCGGCCAGATCGGTCCGGCTGTTCGGCGACGGGTCGGCCAGCAGCCGCGCCACGTCATCCTGGGTCAGATGACCCGACTTGAAACCGTCACTCATGGGTCCCCGACCCTTCCTGCCCTGGTCCGTCTCCATATCGGTCGCGGAAAGGCGAAACCCGCGCGGATGTGGGCGGAGACTTGTCCACGGGGACAAGGATCTTCCGAAACGATTGAGCCTTCCTTAACGCCCTGCGGTCATAGGTCGTAAGGGCGGAGGCGTGGCTCACGGCATGTCGGCGAAGCTGGGCGGTTCCGGCAGGATCGGCCGGCGCCGGCGGGCGCCACGCAGCTGCAGCGCCACCTCGTCGATCTGCCGTTCCACCGAGATATGGCGTTGCGAGGCGACCTCCAGCCCGCGGTCCTCGTAGACATAGGCGCCGGGATGGGTCTCCGCCCAGCGCCGGATGGCGTCGTCGCGTTCGCGCAGCAGGCCGACGATGGTCGGGCGGAACAGCCGCATGATCGCGGTGATCCAGCGGTTGGCCGGCCAGGACGGACGGGCATGGTCGATCTCGAAGGCGCCGATCATGGCGATCACGTCATCGGCCTTGTACCAGGTCTCTCCCGTCACCCAACGGTTGGTGGTGAACAGCCGCACCGGCTGGCCGGCCACGTCCATGGCGATGCCGATGAGGTGGGACAGGGCATCGTTGTCATTGTCCGGCGGCCGGAAGTCGGCCAGCGGCGCCGGCCGCAGGCCCGGCGGCATGCCGTGCGGGCGCAGGAAGGTGTGGAAATGCCCATGCTCGCCATTGGGCCGCTCGCCTTCGGGATGGCAGTGATAATAGTACTGGGCATGGAATTCGGCGTCGTAGACGTCGCCCGGCGGATAATGCTTCCACTCGTACAGCGTGCCATGACCGCGCAGAAGCTCGCCCACCACCGTGTCGCCGGTCTTGGCAAGGATGCGCTGGCACAGGCGCACCTCGCGTCCCGCCTCGGCCATCGCCTCCAACTCTTCGGGGGACACGTCCGACAAATCCGTCATCGCCCAATCCTGCGCCGCGCGAACACCCCTATTACGTACGCGGCTATCTGGGCGTGGCAAGGTCTTTTCGGACGTCGCCTCTGCGGGCGATCAGCCGCCGGAAGGACGGAACCGCTGCGACAGCGACCAGGTCGCCAGCTCGCCGGTGACTTGGCCCAGCGCCTCGTCGAAGGCGGCGACCACGTCGGTGAAGGACCGGCCGCGCACCGGCGCCGACGCCTCGAAGGTCTCGCCGGCCTCGATGGTCCGGCGCGGCATGGCGACCAGCTTGGCCGACAGCCGCACATGCACCCGGTCCGGCAGGGCGGCGCCCGGCGTGGCGTATTCGGCCTGGAAATCGCGCAGTTCCGACTTCAGCACATAGTCGGAGCGCAGCCCTACCGTGTCGCGCCCGACCGAGACGATGCGGCCGCTGTCCTCGAAGGTCTGGACGATCAGCCCCTGCACCATGTTCGGCGCCCGGTCGGCCCAGGACACGTCGGCGAAGTAGTCGAGCGAGGTCGGCGTGCGCGCCAGCGCGATGCGCGGCGTGTCGATGCCCGCCGCCGCCGCCGGGGTCTCGACCAGCAGCTGCCAGTCGGCCTTCGGGCCGGGGGCGACGGCGGCCCGCGGGGTCAGGGTATAGAGATGCGGCGCCGTCGGGTTCAGCGTCGAACAGGCGGTCAGCCCCAGCAGCAGGGCGCCTCCCGCAATCCTGCGCACCGCCCCCGCAAGCCCGCTCCGCGCCATCGTCGCCCGACTCATTTCCCACGCACCTCCACGCCCTGCCGCGTTCCGCCGAACAGGAAGTTCGACGGGTCGTTCTCGATCCGCGTGACCACCCGCGACAGCTGCCCGGACAGATCGCGCAGCTGGGTGATCAGCAATGTCAGTTCATACAGACCCGTGGCGGTAAAGTCGCGCACCGGCTCGCGGTTTTCGGCGACGAGGCCGTTCAGCGTGTCCGACGTGCGCTTCAGCGACCGCAGCAGCTCGCGCGTCTCGCCGCCCAACTGCTTGGCCGCACCGTCCACCGTCGCCAGCGTGTCGTGCGCCTGGGCCAGCGTGCGGTCCAGCTGCGGCCCGACCGCCTCGAAGCCGATCAGCGTCCGCCGCGCCTGGGCCATCGTCTCCTCCAGCCCGGCGCTGGCGCGGGCAAGCTCGGCGCTGATGGTGCGGGCATTCGCCAGGATGTCGGCGATGGCCTTCTGGTTCTCGCCGTTCAGCATCTCGCCCAGCTTGGTGATGACCTCCAGCGCGCGGTTGACTAGTTGGGGGGCGCTGTCGACCACCGCGGTCAGCGAGCTGGGGCGCGACGGGATGGTGAGCACGCCGTCGGCATCGGTGGCGGTCAGATGCTTCCCCCCCATGGTCCCGCCGGAGATCTGGACATAGGCGCCGCCGGTGATGCCCTGGACTTCCAGCGAGGCGATGGAATCGGACATGACCGGCGTGCCGTTCTGCACCATGATCGTCACCCGCACCCGCGTCACGTTGTCGGGATCGAGCCGGATGTCCGACACGGTGCCCACCGGCACGCCGCGGTAGCGCACCGGGCTTCCCTGCTGCAGCCCGGTGACCGAGCCGCTGAAGTAGATGCGGTAGGTCTCGCGCGTCTCGTCGAGCTGGACCTTGGCGATCCAGGCGGTGAAGACCAGCAGGCCGGCGACCAGCGCCAGCACGAAGCTGCCGACCAGGATATAGCTGGCGCGGGTTTCCATGAGATGCCCCTACCCTTTCGCAAGCTTCAGAGCGTGATTGCGCTCTTTGGCGTCGAGGGCCGCGCGGCCGCGCGGTCCGTGGAAATAGTCGTGGATCCAGGGGTGCGGGTCGGCCAGATGCTGGGCCAGGGTCCCCACCCGGATCTTCTTGTCGACCAGCACGGCGATGCGGTCGCAGATGGAGGTCAGGCTGTCCAGGTCGTGGGTGACCATGAAGACGGTCAGCCCCAGGCTGCGCTGCAACCCCTGGATCAGCGTGTCGAAGGCGGCGGCGCCGATGGGGTCGAGGCCGGCGGTCGGCTCGTCCAGGAACAGGATGTCGGGGTCGAGCGCCAGGGCGCGGGCCAGGCCGGCGCGCTTGATCATGCCGCCTGACAGCTGGGCCGGATGCTTGGTGCCGGCATCGGGCGGCAGCCCGACCATGGCGATCTTCACCCGCGCCAGCTCGGCGATCAGCGATGGCGGCAGGCCGGTATGCTCCTTCATCGGCAGCATCACGTTCTCGGCCACCGTCATCGAGCTGAACAGCGCGCCGTTCTGGAACAGCACGCCGGTGCGGGCCTGGAGCGCCGTGCGCTCCGTCCGATCGAGCTCGGCGGTGTCGTGGCCCAGCAGCTCGATGCGTCCGGCGGCGGGGGAGATCAGGCCGAGGATTTCCTTCAGCAGCACCGACTTGCCGGTGCCGGAGCCGCCGACGACGCCCAGCACCTCCCCCGGCTCGACGTCGAGGTCGAGGCCGTCATGGACGGTCTGCGGGCCGAAGCGGGTGACGAGGCCGCGCACGCGGATGACGGGATCGCCGGCCATCACACCCCCAGCATGGAGAAGAGGACGGAGAACACCGCATCGATGACGATCACCAGGAAGATGCCCTCCACCACCGCCTTGGTGGTCATGATGCCGACGCTCTCGGCGCTGCCGGAGACCTTCAGCCCCTCGTAGCAGCCGACCATGGCGATCACCAGGGCGAAGACCGGCGCCTTGATCAGGCCGGCGATCACCGTGTTGATGCCGACCGCGCTGTGGAGCTGGCGGATGAACTGCCCGAAGGTGATGTCCAGCGTGGCGTAGGCCATCACCGCCCCGCCGAACAGCCCCATCACGTCGGCGTAGAAGGCCAGCAGCGGCAGGGTGATCATCAGGGCCAGCGCCCGCGGCACCACCAGCAGCTCCACCGGGTCGAGGCCCATGGTGCCGATGGCGTCGACCTCCTGGTTCACCTTCATGGTGCCGATCTGGGCGGTGAAGGCCGAGCCGGACCGGCCGGCGACGATGATCGCCGTCATCAGGATGCCGATCTCGCGCAGGACCGAGATGCCCAGCAGGTTGACCACATACAGCTCGGCCCCGAAGCGCTTCAGCTGGTCCGCCCCCTGGAAGGCCAGCACCACGCCGATCAGGAAGGACAGCAGCCCCAGGATCGGCAGGGCGTTCAGCCCGGTCTGCTCGATGTGGAACAGGACGGAGGTCAGGCGCAGGCGCGACGGGCGCAGGATCAGCCGGCCGAAGGTGACGGTGACGAGGCCGAGGAAGCCGACGAGGTCGAGGACCTCCTTGGCGGCGTTCACCGTGGTCTCGCCGGTGCGGACGACCATGTCGCGGATCGGGTGATGCTCGCGCTCGATCGGATGGGGCGGCGCCTTGCCGGCGTCGCGCACCGCGCCGAACAGGGCGGCATGCTCCGGCCGCAGCCCGGCCACCGCGACGGCATGGCCCTCCGCCTCCAGCCGATCGGCCAGCCGGCTCAGCAGATAGGCGCCGACGGTGTCGAGCGCCTCCACCCGCCCCAGGTCGAGCCGCACCGCGGCGCCCCCCTGGGGCTTCGGCGCGCGGTCGAGCGCGTCCGACGCGGCCGAAGCCGCCTCCAGCGTCCAGCGTCCGGCGGCACCGATCCGCCATCCGCCATCGGCCGGACCGGCATCGATCCGGGTCGTGACCGACGCCGCTCCATCCTTCACCAAGGTCCCAGCCACAGGCTCCGCCGCACGCATCCGCACACCGACCGGTGCGCCTGGAACGTGGCGGAGCAGCGCCGGATGGTCAACCCCATCCGGCACATGGCGGCAGCGCCGAAGCCTCCATTGCCGTCTTTGCGCCCGGCCGGGCAGCCGCTAGAGTGCCGGGCGGCGGGACCGGGCGGCACAGCGGACCGTTCATGCCGGTACGAGACTTTTTTTGACGGACACGACCTCCGATGACCCTGAAAGACCATATCCGCGGCGTCCCGGATTTCCCGAAGCCCGGCATCCTGTTCTACGACGTCTCGCCCCTGCTGGCGAACGGCGCCGCCTGGAAGGCCGCCATCGACGCGTTGGCCGAGGCGGTGCGCCCGCACAAACCCGACCTGCTGGTCGGGATCGAATCGCGCGGCTTCCTGGTCGCCGCCCCGCTGGCGCTGGCGCTCGGCATCGGGTTCATCATGGTGCGCAAGCACGGCAAGCTGCCGGGCGACAAGATCGCCCATTCCTACGACCTGGAATACGGCACCGACACCATCGAGGTGCAGGCCGACGCGGTGAAGCCCGGCCAGCGCGTGGTGGTGCTGGACGACCTGCTGGCCACCGGCGGCACCATGGCCGCGGCGATCAACCTGCTGCGCCAGGTCGGCGCCGACGTCCGCGCCGCCGCCTTCCTGGTGGAACTGACCTTCCTCAACGGCCGCGACCGCATCGACGTCCCCAGCATCTCGCTGATGGCGTATGATTCGTAAGCCGGCTCAGCGGCGGGACAACCAGCCGTCGACGCTGAAGCGCCCGGCACCCGACGCGACCAGCGACAGGAAGCCGCCGATGATGGCGAGGTTCTTCATGAACTGGATCTGCTGCATCTTCGCGGCGTCGGGCGGCGCCTCCCAATAGCGGTGGGCGATCACGGTCGCGGCGACGGTGAAGACGGCGACCAGCAACGCCGCCAGCCGGGTCCAGGCGCCCAGCACGATGGCCAGACCGCCGAACGCCTCGATCAGTGCGCCGATGGGGGCGACGATCGTGGCCATCGGCACGCCCTGGCTCTCCATCCCGGCGATGAAGCCGCCGAGCGCCATCAGCTTGCCGAAGCCGCTCTGCACGAAGATGGCGCCCAGCAGGACCCGGGCCGCCAGCAGAAGCGTATCCTGACCGGTGGTGGCGGCACCGTAGCCGGCCGATGTGCTCGCATAGTTCGTCATCTCGGATATCCTTTTCCTTCGTGTTGGAAGATGAGACGACTGCAGGCGGCCGGTTATTCCCACGGAAAAAATCAGGCGGTCTTCCACAGGCTGATGATCATGACGCCGGCGACGGTCAGGGCGGCGCCGGCGAGCTGCAGCCAGCCCATCGGCTCCGCCAGCACCAGATAGCCGAACACCGCGGCGGAGACCGGGCCGATGGCGCCGCTCAAGGCCACCAGATTGGGGCCGACCCGGCGCAGCGCCTCCGCCGTCATCAGCACCGGCAGCACGGTGCAGGCCACCGCCATCACCGCCGACAGCCCATAGACCGGCAGCGGCAGGTCGAGCGCCGCCAGGGGGCGCAGCACCAGGAATTGCAGGATGCAGCACAGGCAGGCCGCCGTCATCGCATAGGCGGTGAAGCGCATCGAGCCGATCCGCTGCACCACCCGGCTGCTGCCGACCAGATAGATCGAATAGAGGAAGGCGCCCATGAAGACCAGCGCCGCCCCGGTCGCGAAGTCGGGATGGCCGGTGCCGATCTCCGACCACACCACCAGGGCGACGCCGGCATAGGAGACCACCAGCGCCACCACCTCGCGCAGGCCGATCCGCTTGCCGAGGAACAGCGCCGACAGCACCACGACGATGGTCGGGTAGAGGAACAGCAGAAGCCGCCCCATCCCGGCCGAGACGTAGCGCAATCCGAGGAAATCGCAGAAGCTGGCGGCGTAATAGCCGGTAATGCCCAGCACGACCGTCAGGGCGAGGTCGCGTCCGGCGATGGGCGCCCGCTCCCCCTTTCCGCCCCGTGACCACAGCGCCATGCCCAGGAAGAAGGGCAGCGCGAAGACCATGCGCAGCATGATCAGCGTGACCGGATCGACGTCGTAGCGGTAGGCCAGCTTGATGATGACCGGCCGGAACGAGAAGGCGATCACCCCCGCCACGGCGAGCCCCAGCCCGACCAGCATCTGGGCCGGCGGCAGCAGGCTCGTCGCTTTTCCGGCGGGTGCGGCGGCTTCGGAAGACAGGCTGGACTGGAACAAGGCGGGAAATCCGGCGGCTGGAGGAGGGAGGCCATTCAAGCATCCCCGCCGCCCTTTGGCTTCCACCAAGGCGGCGGACGGCCATGACCGCCGCCGCACCCTGGATTGCACCAGCCGCGGTGCTGATGGTGAAGGGACCGAACCGTCAGGCGCTCCCTCCCCCTGCGGCCCCGGCCGCGACGGCGGTGCCGTCCATTGGCGCCAAGCCGGTGAAGGCGATCCGCGCCTGCTGGCCGATGGCGATGGCGTGCACGCCGGTCAGGGCGCCGGTGGACACCCAGTTCCCGGCCTTCAGCGGCCGGCCGAGCCGCGCCGCCATGCCGAGCGCCACCGCGACCGCGGCGGGAATGCCGCCCGGCAGCTTGGCGGCGCTGCCGACGCCGACGCTCTGCCCGTCGATCAGCACCTCGGCCCTGAGCGCGTCGGCGCCCTCGATGCCGCCGACGATCTCCTCGCCGACGATCAGGCCGGCGTTGTTGCCGAAGACGGAGGTCGAGGCGGTCGGCCCCAGCGTGTTGACCGGCGCCAGCGGTCCGCCCGCCACCTCGATGGCGGCATGGACGGCGGCGATGAAGGCCGCGGCCTCCGCCGGGCTGTAGTCCAGCTTGTCGGCGGGGGCGTCGGCGGCGATGCGCACGGCGAATTCCGCCTCCACGGCGCCGAAGCCGCCGGGGATGACCGGGAAGCTCAGCGACCCGCCGGCGGCCTTCACCGTGCCGGCGAAGATCGGGCCGATGTAGCGCATGGCGCCCAGCGTCTCCTCCAGCGCCGGCGGGACCCGCGCCACCTTCCAGCCGGCGACCTCGTCGGGCCAGGCCGCGGTCGCCGTCGCCTGGATGGCGTAGGCGGTGGCGAGATCGGCCGGCAGCGGACCGGGGAAATCGGCAAGGCCGGCCGCGTCGCGGCGGGCGGCGGCGAAGCGGGCCGCGATCTCGGCGATCACCGGGTCGGCCAGGGTCGGGGCGCTCAGCCCGATGGGATGCGTGACGGTCATGGTAGAGGCTCTCCACTGAGGGGCCCACTGGGGGGCGCCGCGACTGTAGCGGCCTTGGCCGGTCGGCGAAAGTGCGCCGCACAACAGCGCCTCCCGAAAGGCGGGGTGGACGGACCATCGGGATGCGGCGACACTGGTGCGGTCCTTGCCGCGGGAGAGGCCATGCGTTCCGACACCCATGCCGCAACCACCGGGGCCGCAGCCACCGGCGCCGCAACCAGCCGGCTCTTCAGGCGGATCGACCAGCGGCGCGACGATCTGGTCGCGCTGACCCAGGAGCTGATCCGCATCCCCACCGTCAACCCGCCCGGCGACGTCTACACCGACTGCGCCGAACTGATCGGCCGGCGGCTGGCGGCGCGCGGCTTCGGCGTGGAGTATGTCCGGGCGGAGGGGGCGGCCGGCGACAGCGACCGCTATCCGCGCACCAACGTGATCGCCCGCATCGAGGCGCCGCGGCCGGGGCCCTGCGTCCATTTCAACGGCCACATCGACGTGGTGCCGGCCGGCCAGGGCTGGACCGTCGATCCTTTCGGCGGGGTGGTGAAGGACGGCCGGGTCTATGGCCGCGGCGCCTGCGACATGAAGGGCGGCATCGCCGCGTCGATCATCGCGGTGGAATCGCTGCTGGAGGAGGGGCTGCTGACGGCGGGCGCCCTGGAGATCTCCGGCACGGTGGACGAGGAATCCGGCGGCTATGGCGGGGTCGGGCATCTGGCGAAGCTCGGCTATTTCTCCCGGCCCCGGGTCGACCACGTCATCATTCCCGAGCCGCTGAACGTCGACCGCGTCTGCATCGGCCACCGCGGCGTCTGGTGGGCGGAGATCGAGACCAAGGGCCGGGTCGCCCATGGCTCGATGCCCTTCCTCGGCAACTGCGCGGTGCGCCACATGGGCGCCGTGCTGCACCGGATCGAGACCGAGCTGATCCCCCGCCTCGCCGCCAAGCGCACCGACATGCCGGTGGTGCCGGAAGGCGCCCGCCAGTCCACCATCAACATCAACGCCATCCATGGCGGCCAGCGCGAGGACCATGACGGGCTGCCCAGCCCGATGGTGCCCGACCGCTGCCGCATGGTGATCGACCGCCGCTACCTGATCGAGGAGGACCCCGAGGCGGTGCGCGGCGAGATCGTCGCCATCCTGGAGGATCTGCGCCGAACCCGCCCCGGCTTCGACTATGAGCTGAGCGAGGTGCTGGCCTTCCTGCCGACGATGACCGACGCCGACGCGCCGGTGGTGCGGGCGGTGGCCGCCGCCATCGAGACGGTGCTGGGCCGCCCGGCGCAGCAGGTCGTCTCCCCCGGCACCTACGACCAGAAGCATGTGGTGCGCGTCGGCCAGCTGAAGGACTGCATCGCCTACGGCCCCGGCATCCTCGACCTCGCCCACCAGCCCGACGAATGGGTCGGCATCGACGACATGGTGCAGGCGGCGCAGGTGATGGCGCTGGCGACGCTGGGGCTGATGGGGGGCGATGACGGGGTGCGCTTCTGAGCGTGCCGGAACCGGCGTCAGGATCGGGGCATCGGGACTTGGCCTATGTTGTGGAGCGGCGGATGGAACGGCGTGGAACGGTCTGCGGCCGATGTTCCACCTACCGCCGGCCGGTGAAGGGACCGGCGGCGCGGCGGTTCACCGGGCCGGGGGTGAGGTTGGGGTAAGGCTCATGCTGGTTGACGGTCCAGGGGTAGACACCCTGCGGGCCGGTGGATTCCGGGCGGGCGAGGATGGCGGCGACGGCGCGCGGATCGGGCAGCGTGCGCTCGCGCAGTTCACCGGGGAGGTCGTCGTCGAGTTCGGGGACGGTGACGGCGGGGGGATCGTCGGGCCTGGGGGCCGGCGGGGGATTGGACGCCGGCGCGCGGCCGGGCTGGGAGGCTTGCGGCCGGGCCGCCGGCAGGTCGAGGGCGGCGAAGAGGCCGAGCCGTTCGGCCAGCCAGCGCACGGTGGAGGGATCGCCGGCCGTGACCAGCCGCTCGATCTGTTCGGCCACCAGGATGCGCAGCGAAGAGAGCCGCAGCTCGGCCTCGCGGTTCAGCGCCTGCCGCTCCCACCACACCCTGTGACGGAAGTCCTTGGAGCCATAGTAGGCGCGCCACAGCGTGGTGCGGCTGCAGCCCATGGCGCGGGAGACCTGGAGGAAGCTGTTGCCGCGGGACAGCATGCCGGCGGCCATGATCCATTGCTCCTCATGGAACTGCGAGCCGGGGACCAGCGAACCTTCGGTGGGCACCGGCGGCTCTTCGGCCCAGCAGGGGAAACGGTCGTTCTGGAGGGTACGGCTGTCGACGGGCATGGCGGAACTCCACAAGCGAGGAAACTTGCCGGAGAGATTACAGGAAAATTTTCCTCCTTACGCGAGGTTTTACAAAACCTGCCGTTGGTTGCTTCGCTGGTGGGGTTGGACGGCTTGAGCGATACCATGGTGAAAAGCAGCGCAACGAGGATACTGCGCTCAAACGGTCGACCCATGCCCCGGAAACGGCGAAGGCCGCTGGCTGGCTGCCAGCGGCCTCGATGTCGCGGAAGGGTGCGGATTCTGGCATTCTCAAGCCGGGGCGGAGCCTCAACCATCAGGTCGTACAGCCTCCTCGTCATCCTCGCCGAAGCCATACTGTTCCACCTGCTCAAAGGTACGGGGTTGGACGATGTCGGTGAGCACCGCCGGGATGTCGAACACCTGGGTGAAGAAGGATGTCGAGCCCGCTGTCGAGGAGGTCGAAATCGATGCATTCCCGCTGGGACCGGATGGCCTATCGCCGCCGCCTCGAGCAGACGGGAAAAGGCGCACGGTGATTCTCTCGCTCATGCCGAGGATCAGCTTGCGAGTCTTGGGATCGCTGATCGGAGACGACCGGCGCAAAGGCGGTGAGAGCACGATGCTATTGAGCAGACGCTGGAGGGTCGCGTCGTCCCGCCAGTGGGCCAGGCAAGTTCTCCAGCCGGCTGATGGTCGGCTGCGAGCAGAGCACCTCCGCTCTCCGGCAGCCGGCCGACCACCATCTTGAAGGCGGGATCGCTGCGCAGGGTGTCGCAGTCGTTGCAATCGGCGTACCCGGCGTCGATCAACAGAGCACGGAAGCGGATCATCTTCACCAGCGTGTGCTGGATGCGCTCAAGGGCACGCGGGCCCTTGATGCAGGCCGTCAAGCGCTCGCAGATCCCAAGCCGCCGGTTGATCTCGGCCAGCAGCAGCAGGCCGCCATCGAAGGCGGCGTGAACCGGCTTGCCGGCAACTGCTGATAAGCGGGGCAAAGCCCCGGTACTCTCGACCATGGCGGGCGTGAACGCCGTTGATCCTTGATGAAACTGCTTCAGCGCCAGTGGATGATCTGGGTTAGCGCGATGCGTCGAGGGCAGGGTCCGACGCCGATCCGGTTGCTCACTTGTCACCTGTGACATCGAGGAACGCTTGTGGCTCGGCTTGTCTTTCCTGCATCATGGACCACAGGTGAGCCACTCGGTTCACAGTCCACGGGGGACGGCGAGGCGACATCAACGGCGACGCGCCCCGGCGGAAGCGTTGCGCTTGCGCCACCAGATCAGGACGCCGGTGACAGACAGCATGGTCACCGCCAGTCCGAGCACCGCCACGAACACGCGGTAGGGCCAGCCGAAAAGCTGGGCCATGTGGAGGCCGTACATCCACTGGTTGATAGAATTGCCCGACGCTCCGGCCCTGCGGGGCAGGGACACCGCCAGCACGGTGCCGGTCGCGGCGTCGAGGAGAAGCCCGGTCGATGCCCCTTCGTCACGGACGTCGAGGTCGCTGCGGACATAATAGACGTAGAGGTCGCGCGCCCGGTCGCGCACCAGCTCACCTTCGCGCTCGACGCGGAATCCCTCGCCCGCCGCCGCCTCGCGCATCGCCGGCCGGGCGAGGTCCAACGCCTCGCCCCAGCCCAGCCGCATCGCGCGCTGGTCCGGCGGCTTGACCGGCAAGGAGCGCCGGGGCTCGTCAAAGGCGACGAAGCGGGTCATGACGCCGCGATAGACCGGCTCCAGGGTCAGCATGACGCTCGACCAAGCGAAGACGGCCAGCAGGCCCCACAGCCAGAGCCCCGACATGCGGTGCAGGTCGAGGATCCGCCGGGCGGGGGCGGCCGGCCGCTTGATCAGCCAGGCCGGCTTCCAGCGCGACCACCATCCTTTGCCCGTCCCGTCCCGTCCCGACCCGGCCCGCTCCGCAGCGGCAAGGTCAGGAGCGCGCCGGTCAGGCCGTCGATCGTCCACAGGATGGCGGCGGTCCCGAGGATCAGAGCCCCCCAGACGGGCGGCAGGGCGAGGCTCTGGTGAAGCCGGTAGACGAAGCCGACCACCGTCCGCCGCTGGAAGGGCGACTCCCCGGAACGGCGGGTTCCCAACAGGCGGCCCGAATAGGGATCGAAGAACGCCTCGTCATAGTCCAGGACAGGGGGATCCAGGACGGCCGGCGGCCCGCCTTGGGAGACGCCCTGCGGCCCGGCGACCGGCACCATCCTGACCCGGACGCTGTCGGATGGCCCGCCCTGCAACGGCAGCCAGCGGGGTTCCGCCCCCGGCAAGGCGGCGGCCATGCGGGTCGCGAGTTCGGCCGGTTCCAGGCGGACGGCCGCCGGTCCGGCCTCGACGACGAAGAGATCCGGGTTGAGCCAGCGGTCCAGTTCGGTTTCGAAGGCCAGCAGGCTGCCGGTGATCCCCGCCAGCGCCAGCGGTGCGGCGATGGCGAGGCCCACCCAGCGGTGCAGCCGGACCAGCAGGGCGCGCAGCCCGCGCGGCATCCCTCAAGCCCCTCCCGCGCGGCCGCTCACCAGCTGTAGCGCAGGGTCAGATCGACCGTCCGCGGCCGCCCGTACCAGCAGTTCCCGTAGCAGGAGTTGATGTAGGTCCGGTCGAAGATGTTGCTGGCGGTCAGCGCGATCCGCCAGCGGTCGACCTCGTAGGCGGCCATGGCGTCGACCAGTGTGCGCCCGGCAAGCTTGACCGTGTTGGCGACGTCGTAGGTCCCGCTGGTGTAGCGGCCGCCGACACCGAAGCTGAGGCCCGACAGGCGCCCCTCGCGGATGCTGTAGTCGGCCCACAGCGAGGCCATCCGCGCCGGCGTGTCCACCGGGACCAGACCGATCTCGGCCGCGACGTTGCTCTTGGTCACCTCGGCGTCGGTCAGCGTCAGCGCGCCGCGCAGGCGCAGATTGTCGGTGAGGTCGGTCTGCGCCTCCAACTCGACGCCGCGCGAGCGGATCTCGCCGGTCTGCACCTGCGCGCCCGGATGAGCCACCTGGTCGGGGTCGGGGGTGGGGACGTTCTGCTGGGTCAGGTGGTAGGCGGCGAGCGTCACCAGCGTGCGGCTGCCATGGGGCTGGAACTTGATGCCGGCCTCGTACTGGCGGCCTGTGGTCGGCATGAAGGGGGAGCCGTCCCAGGTGCTGCCGGCGGAGGGCTCGAAGGATTCCGAATAGCTGAGGTAGGGCGCGAAGCCGCCGGGGGCGAGGTAGGTCAGGCCGGCGCGGTAGGTGAAGGCGTCGTCCTTCGTCCGCGTCTGCGCGTTGCTCGCCGTCACCACCGTCTCGGCCCAGTCCTTGCGCCCGTTCAGGGTCACCACCCAGTGGTCGTCGAACTTGCTCTGCTGCTGGAGGTAGAGTCCGGCCTGGCTGAAGCGGATCGGGTCGTCGATGCGGGGCGCGGCGAAGGCGATGGTGCCGAGGTTGCCGTAGACCGGCTCGTAGAGGTCGATCGAGCGGGCGGCTCCGAACCAGCGGGTCCGCTGGTAATGGCTGCGCGCCAGATCGAAGCCGGCCATGGTGGTGTGCTCGCCGCCCAGCCCGCTCCATTTGGCTTGGATGTTGTTGTCGGCGACCAGCGTGTCGGAATCGTCATGCCGCTTGATGGCGCCGCGCGTGACGGTGCGGTTGTCGGCCAGCAGCTGGTCCAGATAGAGATAGCCGTAGTCGAGCTTGGATTCGCCGTAGCGCAGGCCGCTGCGGACGGTGATCGCCTTGTTGATCTGCTTCTCGAACAGGTAGCCGATGTAATAGGCCTCGGTGTTCCAGTAATTCAGGTCGGGATCGCCGAGGTAGCGGTTGCGGGCGATGCGGCCGTTCGGGTTGGGCAGCACACTGCCCTGGTAGGGCACGCCGGAGTAATAGCTCGTCTCGCTCTTCTGGTAGTAGCCGAGCAGGGTCAGCGACATCGTGTCGTCCGGCCGCCAGGTGAAGGCCGGCGCGATGTAGCTCCGGTCGTCCTGGCTGAAGTCGGTCCAGCTCTTGCCGTCGCGCACCTGCGCGGTGAGCCGGTAGGAGAAGACCCCGTCGGCGTCGAGCGCCCCGCCATGGTCGGTGGCGATCTGGCGGCGGCCGAGGCTGCCGCCCTGAACTTCGATCTCGTGCAGCGGCGTCGTGGTCGGGCGCTTGGAGACCATGTTCACCACGCCGGCCGGCCCCGACTGGCCGTACATCACCGAGGAGGGCCCCTTCAGCACCTCGATGCGCTCCAGCCCATAGGTCTCCGACGCCGCGTCGAACACGTTGTAGTTCAGCCGCATGCCGTCGCGCAGGATGCCGCTGTTGCTGTTGGCGAAGCCGCGGATGGTGAAGATGTCGTAGTTGGTGCCGTCGCCGTTCAGGTAGGCGGCCGGCGCCACGCCCGAGGTGTAGCGCAGCGCGTCGGTCAGGTTGAGCGCCCCCTGGTTGTCCATCGCCTGCCGGGTGACGACGGAGATCGACTGGGGGGTCTCCAGGATCGGCGTGTCGGTCTTGGTGCCGACGCCGCTCAGCCGGGCGCCGTAGCTGGGCACCGGGCTGCTTCCCGTCTCGCGCCCGCCGGCCATCCCCTCGACCTGCATGGTGTCGAGCTGGACGGCCCCGGACTCCGCTTTGGGAGCGGGTTCGAGCGTGAAGGAGTCGGGGCCGGTCCGGCGATGGATCAGCCCGGTGCCGGCGAGCAGGCGCACCAAGGCCTCGCTCGTCCCGAAGCTGCCCTTCAGCCCCGGACTCGTCAGGCCGTTGGTCAGCGCGGAGTCGTAGAACAGCCGGATGCCGGCCTGCTCGGCGAGGCGGTTGAGCGCACCGGACAGCGGTCCCGCCGGCATGTCGTAGCTGCGCGTCTCCTGCGCCTGCGCGAGGCTCGGCAGGGCGACCACCGCCGTGCCCGCCAGGGCCGTTGCCACCATGGCCGAGGTCAGAACACCCCGCAAGCCCGCCAGACTGGGCTTCTCGACCCGCAAAATCATCACGATCACCATCCCCCGAACATCAGTTTGCGCGAGGGCACCGCATCTTGCGAATGCGCCTCATTCCTATGACGTTTCGAAATCGAAGGGGTGGAATGGAAAGTGGCGGCGGTCAGCGGTGAAGGACGACGATGAGGTTGGCGATCCGCAGCGACTCGATCCGCAGCGTGCGCTGGATGGTATCGATGGCGGCCATCGGATCGCGGACGTCGAAGACGCCGCTGAACCGCCGTTCCCGCAGATCCCCGCCGACGATCCCGATGTGGGCGGGCAGATAGCGGTTCAGCTCGGCGACGACCTCGGCGAGCGGTCGGTCGACGAACACCAGCCGGCCGCGCGTCCAGGCTTCGGCCGCCGACGCATCGACGGGGCCGGGGGCCGTCACGCCGCCGGAGCCGTAGCGCAGCCCTTCGCCTTGGCGCAGGGTGACCGGATCGCTTCCGGTCACGGCCACCTGGACGCTGTGCTCGGTGACAAGGACATCGGTGTCGCCGCCGTCGCGCCGGACGATGAAGCGCGTGCCCAGTGCCCGCGTCGCTCCATCCCCCGCCTCGACCGTGAAGGGGCGGTCGCGGTCGGCGGCGACGGTGAAGGACGCCTCGCCCTTGAGCAGCCGGACGCGGCGCGCGTCGCCGCGATAATCGACCGCGACCGCGCTCGCGGTGTTGAGCAGGACGGAGGAGCCGTCGGGAAGCGACAGCGTCCGCTGCTCCCCCATGGCCGTCATCGCATCGGCGCGCAGTCGGGTCGGCCAGTCGTCGGCCAGTCCGAACACCGCCGCCGCCAGACCGGCGGCGATCGCCGGTGCCGCCCACCGCCGCGCGCCGGCTTTCCGCCGGGCGGGAGCGGAAGGAGGCGGCCTGCCCCCATGCCCTTGCTGGCGCAGGCGGGCTTCGATCGGCGCGCTGCCCATCAGGTCCCAACTGCGCTCCAGCCGTTCGAAGGCGCGCGCGTGACGCGGATCGGCGCGCAGCCATGCGGCCAGCGCCCGCTGCTGCTGCGGTGACAGCGGGTCGGCATCGCGCTCCATCAGCCAGCGCGCCGCTTCCTCGCGAATGTTTTCGGGAATGGGCTGTTCGGACGAGGCCAAGAATTTCACTTTCCCCCGCCGCCCGGCGGCGGGTGCAACGGCATGGACGTCTTCCTGGACGATTTCATAGACTACGATGGCCGGAAGCGGTGCAAGCGGATTGTCGCGTCCGAGGCCGGAGCGTCACGGCCCCGGTCATTCGGGCGCATCACCGGGGCGCATCACCGGCGCGGATCGTGGAGTCTCGCGTCACAGTGCAGGACGGCCGCGCGCAACAGCTTCAGGATCATGTCCCGGCCCACGGCGAAGCGTGCCGCGATCTCCTCGACCGGCATCTCGTGGATCTTGCGCAGGATGAAGACGGTCCGGGTCCGCTCCGGCAGTTCGTCGAGCGCCGCCATGAGAATGTCGAGATTCTGCCGGTCGATCAGGGCGGCATCGGCCGGCGGCAGCGGGGCCACCGCCGCCTCCGGCAGTTCGCCCGATTCGAACACGCTCCGGTAACGTTGGTCGGCGCGGGCGAAATCGCAGGCCAGATTGGTGGCAAGCCGGTAGAGATAGGCCCGCTTGTTCACGATCGGGGGGTCGTCGTCGATGCGCTGGACCTTGAACCAGAGGCTTTGCGTGACGTCCTCGGCCGTCGGAGCGTTCCCAACGATCCGCTGCACGAGCCGCAGAAGAAACGGGCGCTCGTGCACGAGCAGGCGCGTCAGGGCGATGGCATTGGTCGTCATCAGGTCACGGGATCGGGGAACAGACCGGAAGCCTAACCATATTGATAATCATTCGCAAGTCGTTGTGGGCAGTGTTGGTGCAGCGAGTTCGATGCAGACGCGCGGAAGCCCGACACGACCTTCGATCAGGTGGAGCGGACAGAGTTTGGGCGCACGTCGACGTGTTGCAGCGAGGAGCGTCCGGCTGTCGTCATGAAAACGGTCCGACGATCAGTTTGTCCGGAAAGCCATCCTCAACGCGGGTTTCCGGACACTTGGGCGATTGCCCGTCAAAGGGCCGATTTGCGGACGGTGTCGGTCCAAAGCCAACGGGGTTTACCTACAATGACGTGGTGTGTCCGGGGGCGACACTCGGTAGGGTTTCCAGAAATCCTAACTTCCAGAAGATCCATGACCGCGCGCGATCAAACGACCAGGGCAAGCCGTGGCCCAGCGACATCCCAGGAAGTGCAGCTCTGCGTGATGGTCAGTTCCGGTGGGCGTGATGCCATTCGGGCGGAGGCGGTGCGACGCGGCATGACCGTGCGCGCCCTGGTGCTCGAGGCCCTGCGGTCTGCAAACGTCCCGGGGTTGGAGGGGGAGGAGGGTGGCGACCGCCGGATCGCGGCCGCGACGCTCAGGGCGCGTGTCTGGCGCGACTACAGGGATGGCGGCACCCGATGACCGGTGCCTCCTTCGGGCCGCCGGATCACACGCTTGTCCATGGCCGTGCTTTTCTGAGCGGCGGCGGCGAGATGGGTGCGCGCATGCGTGCGCACGACTGGTCCCTCACGCCCCTCGGCCCGCCGGAGGCGTGGCCGCAACCTCTAAAGACGGTGACCAGCCTTATGCTGGCCGCCAACCAGGCGATGTTCGTCGCCTGGGGACCCGAGCGCGCGATGCTCTACAACGACGCCTATGCCCAGATCCTCGGTAACAAGCATCCGGCAGCCCTCGCCTGTCCCTTTTTCGAGGTATGGTCGGAACTGGTCGACAGCGTCGGGCCGATCATGGATCGCGGTTACGCCGGCGAACCGACGTGCATGGACGACCTCCAGCTTCTCATGATGCGTAAGGGGTATCTGGAGGAAGCGCACTTCTCATTCTTCTACGCACCCGTGCGCGACGCCGACGACGCCCAGTCCCCGGGAGGGCAGGTAAGCGGCGTCTACTCCGCCTGCGTGGAGATCACCGAAAAGGTGTTCGCTGATCGACGCGCCGCCTTCCGCGGAGCGCTGGACGAGTGTCTGCGCGGCCTTGCCGATCCGCATGAGGTCATGACAACCGCTTCGGCGATGCTGGGCGAACATCTGGGTGCCGGTCAGGTGATCTACGCCGACGTCGACGACGCCGGTGTCTTTGCCACCATCGAGCGGGAATGGAACGACGGCACCATGCCCCGCAACGTCGGCCGCCACCGGATGGAGGATTTCGGGCCGGAGTTCATCGCCGCCCTGACGCACGGCGAGACGGTCGTCATCGAGGACGTCCGGCATGACCCGCGCACCGATACGCCAAGCGCCGTCGCCAGCTTCGCGCAGACCGGTATAGGCGCCTTCATGAGCCTGCCGCTGATCAAGGGGAGGCGACTGGTGGCGCTGATGTCGGTCCATAACCGCCTGCCGCGCCGATGGTCCGCGGCCGACGTTGCCTTTGCCGGAGAGGTGGCAGAACGGACATGGCAGTCCGTGGAACGGGCTCGTGCCGAAGCCGCACTGCGCCGCAACGAGGAGCGGCTCCGGGCTCTGCTGAACGCGACGTCCTACGTGCTCTACCGGATGAATCCTGACTGGACAGAATTGCGCCAGCTCGATGGCCAGGGCTTCCTTACCGATACGCAAAGCCCGAGCACGACTTGGTTGGCCGAATACATCCACCCCGACGACCAACTGCGTGTCTGGGAGGTGATCCGGGAGGCGATATCGACGAAGGGCATTTTTGAACTGGAGCACCGCGTCCGGCGGGTGGATGGTACCCTGGGATGGACGCTGTCGCGGGCGGTGCCGATCCTGGGTCCACACGGCGAGATCGAGGAGTGGTTCGGGGCGGCCAGTGACGTGACGGACCGCAAGACGGTCGAAACGGCGCTCCGCGAGAGCGAAGAACGGTTCCGGCTGATGGCCGACGCTGTTCCGCAGATCGTCTGGATCACCGACGCCGAGGGGCGTGTGGAGTTCTTCAACAAGCAGTGGTCGGACTACACCGGGATTGTCCACAATCCCACAACAGCGGCCGAAACCGCTGACAACTTCATCCATCCCGACGACGTGGCACTGACGATGGAGCGGTTCGAGGAAGCGCGGCGGACCGGCGGCACGTATCTCGTTGAACACCGGATCCGCTCGAAGGACGGAAATTACCGCTGGTTCCTGGTTCGCGGTGAGCCCTATCGCGATCCCCACAGCGGCGCGATCGTCCGCTGGTTCGGCGCTTCAACCGACATTCATGATCGCACGAAAGCGGAAGTGGTTCTGCGGACGGCGCACGACATGGCTGAGAAGGCGCGCCAGGTGGCCGAGGACGCTAACCGCTCCAAGTCGCGTTTCCTAGCGGCAGCCAGCCACGACCTGCGTCAGCCCATGCAGTCGCTGCTGCTGTTCCTGGACGTGCTGAAACCGCATGTCGCTCCCAGGGGGCAGGATGCACTCAAACACCTGGGACGTGGACTGGATGTGCTGCGCGATCTGCTAAACAGCCTGCTCGACGTCTCACATCTGGACGCAGGCATCGTTCGGCCCGCCATCGAGGATTTCGATGTGGGACAGATGATTGAACAGATCGGCAGCGCCTACGCACCAATCGCTGCGGCCAAGGGCCTGGATCTGCGTGTCACTCAGTGCGAGGCGGCGGTACGCAGCGACCCAACGCTGCTGGCGCGGATGGTGCGCAATCTGGTCGAGAACGCCTTGCGCTACACCGACCGGGGCCGCGTTACCATCGCGTGTCACAAGACGGAGGACACCCTGCGCATCGAAGTCGCCGACACCGGCATCGGCATCCCGGACGAGCACTTGAAACGGATCTGGGAGGAGTTCCATCAGGTCGGCAACCCCGAGCGTGACCGCAACCGCGGCCTTGGCCTCGGCCTCGCCATTGTGCAGCGTCTCTCGGCCCTGCTGGAGCACCCGGTGGAGGTGCGCTCAACGCCAGGCCAGGGGTCGGTGTTCTCCATTGCCATGCCGCTCGGCCGGGTCGGGCCGAAGCAGGCCGTCGTGGCGCCCGTCGAGGTGGTAGGCAACGGCCGGGTCGCCGTGCTGGTGGACGATGATGCCATCGTGCTGCTCGGGTTGAAGGCGACCTTCGAGGCGTGGGGCTACAAGGTGCTGGCCGCCACTTCGACCGAAGGAGTGCTCGCCGCCCTCCGAAAGGACGGACGGCGACCCGACATCGTCGTCGCTGACTACCGTCTGCGTGAAGGGCAGATCGGGACCGAAGCGATCCTGCGGGTGCGCGAGGCATACGGTGCCGACATACCGGGCATCATCCTGACCGGCGAGACCGGGAGCGAGGCTGAGCACGACGCGACGGCGCACAGCCTCCATGTCATCTACAAGCCGGTCACCCCACGGCAACTTGGAGAAGCTCTCGACCGGCTGCTAACCGGCAACGCGGAAAGCGCTCCGGCAACGGCCCCCCCTTCGCAAAAGCCCTTTTGAGCAAAGGCTGATCGACCGACCGGGCAGGAACTTTTGTTCGCGATGCTGTCCGTCAAAGGGTGGCGAAGCGGACACTCTGATCCAGGCGGAACAGAATGTCGCGAAAAGGAACGCTGACAACGTGGAGCCCACCACACGCTGTCACGCCGCTTTGGCAATCCTGGAGCTCATTCCCGTGCTGGACAGCGCTGCCGCAGCGGTCTTCCTGCCCCGGGCCATCGGGGGCTACCGTCATCGCAGCCGTGGGAAGCATATCCTCGACTTCGTAACGCTGTGGTGAAACTTTCAATTACCCACAAGCTGCGGCGCGATCTCTGAACCCAAGACAATATCGATCAGGCGAGACATACCCCGCCACATGACCGTGTTCCCCGGCGGTGGATCGGAGCCCCGGGCGAGATAGCCACCGAGCTTGGCAACTTTGGTGAGGTAGATGCCCAGGGTGTTGCTGCCGGGCAGGCTGGGAGCCTTGTTCGGGACCAGGAAATCCAGGATCAGTTGCTCGCGTTCTGTAAAGACGACCCCTGCATCGACATCCGGCGCCGATCGATTGATCATGGTCATCCAGAAAACTCGCCAGCTCACGAGGCAATAGACGGCGATCAATTTGACCAAGCGGTCGGCACTTCGGAGCCTCGCCTCCTCTGCCTTGCACCCCGATTTCAAAATCTTGTGAAAGACCTCGATTTTCCATCGAACCGCATACCAGCGGAGCTTTTCGATGGCCGCTTCCTGGGTGAGGACGGGCAGATCGGTGAGGAGCTTCCAGTCGATGCGCGGCCGATCGACGGGCGCCTCCCGTTCCCGGGCATGCAGGACCGTCAGGGTGAGTGCTGGATAGCGCTTCTGTTTCCCGATCGGCGGCAAGATCCGCAGGCTGCGATAGGTCAGCTCGACCTCCGCCGTGCCGACACGGCCCTGACCATCTCGGACGGTGACGGCATGCACGCCCTGAACGGCGACCTCGTCCATCACGGCGTCGACGGTCGTATCGCCGCCAAGGGCGAGCCGGTCGACGCAGGTCCGCACCAGGAAATGGGTGCCCAACTCCTGAGCCAAGCAGAACAGTTCGTAGATGTCGCTCTCGCGATCCCCGACATGGATGCAGCGCGCCGGATCGCCGAACCGCTCCGTGGTCCGGCGCAGGTTCTCCAACCAGCGGACACTCTCTTTCTGCTCGATGGGAACCCGCGTCGGGTTGATCTTCCTCTTCAATGCGGCGGTGCCCTTGAACTTGGTCCGGGTCCAGAACTTGACGGCACCGAGGCCCAGCGGCAGGCCCTCGGTCGTGACTGCCAGACTCGCGTGCATCAGCAGCCCACACACGGTGTGCATTCGAAACCGTCCCTCCTGGTCCTGACCGCTGTTCACCCGGACGGTCTGACCGATCTTCTCGGGATGCTCGCGCTGGAAGGAGAACTCCGTGGTGTCCTGAATCACCAGGAGGGGGCCGGTAGTCGCGGCGACCCGCTGGCGGGTCGCGTCGAAGTGGCCGGCGAGAATGTCCGCTTCGCTTACCCGGTCGTTGGCGAAGAACCGGTAGGCCGCCTTGGTGTTGGCCCAGTCCTGGCAGGCCAAGGGGATGCTGTCGCCCATCGCCCCGGCCATCTGATCGAGCAACGTGCTCAAGCGTCGCCCCAACCGCTCGTCGGCAAAGTGGCAGCCGGCGAGTTCATCCTCGATCCAGGCGTTGGGTCCCGTGGCCATCGGCACCTCCCGAGCATCGTTCGATGTCAACAGGCTGGAGATCGTCCTGGTTCGAGGCGGAGGCCACCATCACCGGCCGCCCGGCCGGATGTGGGTAATTGAAAGGTGGTGAAAGGGAGAGGGATCGATGTGGAGCGGGGAGTGCAACGTGCCGGCGGAAGTCGGGACGGCGACGCTGGCGAGGATGAATTGTGGTCGCTCGTTCCGGTCGAGCGACCTGGAATCGGTCGCGGCATCTGCCGGTGCTCCGGACCCTGTGCTGATGCATGCGGCTGATCGGATGATTCAGCGTGAACGGAAAGCTGGACGGAATCCGTTCTCGCCCTCCCGTCGGCTCTGGGAATGGTGCGAGCCGGCCATTGTGCCATGAAAGGGAGCGTCCGCGCCGGGGCGACTCATCGACCAGTTACGCAGAACGGTCGTGTTCATCCGTCGAGTTCGACCAGATCCTTGAAGATCAACCGGCCCCAGCTGTTTCCGCGCCCCTGCACGAGCAGTCCGCCTTCGGAAAGCCCGCCGAGCTCGATCGGCGCGAAGCCAAGCGTCTCCGCCAGCGCCCCAATCTCCCTCGCAGCGTCTTCATCATCGCTCGCCAGGAACACGACCCTCCTTCCACCCGGCAGGGCAGGATCCTGGGCCAGTTTCGCAGCGATCAGGTGGTTGAAGCCCTTGACCAGCTTCGCACCGGAGAAGGCCTGCGCGACGAACCGGGACGAGGGCTGGTCTCCCAGATCCTCAGGGTCCACGCCATAGGCATTGGTCACGTCGACGATGGTCTTGCCCTGCCAGGTGGGACGTGCCTTCGCGACATCCGGGTGCGCCCCGAAACGGACAGCCAGAAAAATGACATCCGCCTCGACCGCTTCCGCCAGCGTCTTGGGAATGACGCCGGGTCCGATCGCGGCCGCGTCGGCTGCAAAGCTTGCGGGGTCGCGCGTGGTCGCGACGGCCACGTCGATGCCGTTGCGGGCGAATGCCTTGGCCAGGGCTCGGCCGATATTGCCGAAGCCGACGATTGCGTAGCTCATATCTTCTCCCTTGATTTGCCGAACACCGGAGCGCACCAGATGATCGAACGGAACGCCCGGCCGGATCCGCGTGTCAGAGCTGTGCCAAGCCGCCGTCGACGGCGACTTCGCTGGCGGTCATGAAGCTGCTGTCCGACGAGGCGAGAAAGGCGGCAACCGCCCCGATCTCCGCCGGATCGGCCATGCGCTGGAGCGGGGTGAGCGCACCGTAGGCCTTCTGGCCCTCCTCGCCCAACGCCTCCTTCGCGAGTTCGGTCGCCGTCGCCCCGGGCGACAGCACGTTGACCCGGATGCCGCTGCCCTTCAGATCCGCCGCCCAGCTCCGCGCGAGGTTGCGCACGGCCGCCTTGCTCGCGCTGTAGGCCGTGAATCCCGGAGCGCCCGTGGTGCCGGCGCTCGATCCGGTCAGGATGATCGAACCGCCCTCACCCATCAGCGGCAGCGCCTTCTGGACCGTGAAGATCGTCCCCTTCACATTGGTGTCGAAGGTCTCGTCGATATGGCCGGCGGTGATCTGGCCGAGCGGAAGCGGGCTTCCAGCCCCGGCATTGGCAAAGACGATATCGAGGGTTCCGCGTTCGGCCTTCACCGCCGCGTAGAGGCGATCGAGGTCGGTCTCATCCGACACCGAGCCCCCCACCGCACGGGCTTTGGGCCCAAGCTCCGCCACGGCCGCATCGAGGGCTTCCTGGCGGCGGCCGAAGATGAAGACGACGGCGCCCTCCTCGATGAATCGCTTTGCCGCGGCGCGGCCGATGCCGGTGGCGCCGCCGGTGATGACGGCGGTCTTTCCCTTCAATCTGGTCATGTCCTGCATCCTTCGTTGCGCCTTCCCAGGGCTTCGGCTGCACGGGGCAGCTCCCCCGAGAGCCTCAACATGGGCCGGCGGTCGCCGGGAGGTCAGTGCGGAACCGCGCACATCGGTGGTGCGAAAACCATCCAGCCGGACGATCCTGCGCCGCGACGATCGTGCGGACCGGAGGTCGGCGTGGTAGAACGGGCTCCGGAAGGCGTAGCCCTCGGCGCGGAAATGCACCATGATCGACTGGGATGACGTTCGTTACTTTCTTGCCACCGCGCGGGGGGGCTCGGTGCGGGCTGCCGCGGGGCAGCTGGGCGTGAACCACTCGACCGTACTGCGACGCATCGCCCAGTTCGAGGACCGCCTGGGGGCGCAGATGTTCGAAAAGCTGCCTGCAGGCTACCGCCTGACGGCTGCGGGCGAGGAGGTCCTCGAACTCGCGATCCAGATGGAGGCATCGTCGCACCAGCTGGCGACGCGCGTCTTCGGGCGCGACCAGGGCGTGCGCGGGCTTCTACGGGTGACCTTGACACCGATCCTCGCGACACACCTGCTCATGCCGGACTTCGCCGATTTCGCGCGTCGGCATCCGGACATCGAGATGGAAATCCTGTCGTCCGGCGCGTTGGCAAACCTGACCAACCGAGAGGCCGACGTGGCGATCCGCGTCGTCTACGATCGCCAAACCCTGCCGCTCAATCTTCACGGTTCGAAGGGACCGGAACTGTTCGGCGGGGTCTACATGTCCCGCGAGCGACTGGCCGCATCGCGGGCGGGCGCGCCGGAGCCCCTTCGGTGGATCGTCATAAGCATGCATGGCATTCCGGACTGGGCCAGCGAGGGCGAGGTTCCCACCACGGGGGCTCCCTTCAGGATCACGGACGCCGCGGCGCAGATCGCCGCTGTCCGGCAAGGGCTCGGGATCACGACATTGCCGTGCTTCGTCGGGGATGCCGATCCCCTGCTGGCGCGGGTGCCGGGTACCGACCTGCACCTGTACGGAACGCTCTGGATTCTCACACAGGGGGAGACACGCAAGACGAAGCGCGTCCGGCTCTTCACGGAGTTCATCTCCCGCAGGATCGCCGCCTACGCTCCGTGTCTCGCGGGGCTGCCGATAGCGCGCGACTGACAGCCGGCGCTCGCCTCGACTATCGGGCTTCATTGCCGGCGCGGCGATAACGCGCCGCGCGCCATCCTGCGGCGGGAAAGGCCGATCTTGATGCCGATCAGCACGGGAGCGGCGATGACGAAGAGCAGGGCGACGGCGTTGAACGCCGTGTCGAAGGCGATCACCGTGGACTGACCCGTCACCGATCGGCCCAGAAGGCTCGTCGCGGCCCGGCCCGCCGCCGCCGCCTCCAGCCCCTTCGCCGTCAGCGCGGCTGCGCTGGTCGTCAGCCGCTCGATGAGCAAGGCGCCTCCCGCGGTGACGTTGGCGCCGAGGACCGCGGCGTTGGCGGCGACGTCATGGTCGATCAGGGTCTGGAGCACCGCGACTCCCATCAGGCCGCCAAGCTGGCGCCCCATGTTGAAGAGGCCGATTCCGGCCGCGAGAGACCGGCGGTCGAGGCTGCCGAATGCGATCAAGGTGATCGACAGGAACAGCAAGCCGAGGCCCAGGCCGCGCAGCAGGATCATCGCCATCATGTCGCCGGCACCGCTCTGCGCGGTCGAGCCGGACAGCATCCACATGGCGGCCATGATCGCCAGGATGCCGAAGGGCACCGTCGCGAAGGGGGGGACGCGGCGGACCTGGATCAGAAAGGCGGCCATCAGGAGCGAGCCGATGAAAAGCCCGCCGCTCGGCAGCAGGAGCAGGCCGGCCTCGGTGGGGGTGAAGGCCAGGACGGACAGGGCGAAGGACGGAATCAGGAACGCGCTTCCGAACAGGGCGGCTCCGGCGACGAAGCTGACGATGAAGGCGAAGGAAAAGGCGTCCGATGCGAAGGGGGAGACGTCGAGCAGCCCCCGGCCCTTCATCGAGGCTTGCTGGGCCAGAAAGACCGCCAGGGCGGCGGCGCCGGTCACGGTCAGCCACAGGATGCAGGGCTCCTCGAACCAGTCCCACCGGCTGCCCTGGCTGAGGACGCAGGTGACGCAGAAGAGCGTGACGGCGACCAGGGCGAAGCCGACCCCATCGAAAGGACGGGGCGCGGTCGCGGCGGGCATCGGCCCGTCGGCGATCAGCAGAAGTCCGGCGGCGGCCAAGGCCAGCGGAACGACGCTGAAGAAGATCCAGCTCCAGGATTGGCTGTCGAGCAGCCATCCCTGGAAAGCGGGGGCGATGGTTGCGGGAGCGACGACGGCTCCCATGGCGAACAGGGCTTGAAGGACCGGCTGGCGCGACCGGGTGCAGGCGAGAAAAAGGATCGCCTGTCCCCCGACGAGCAGCGTGCCGCCGGCGAAGCCCTGGATGGCGCGAAGGGCGACCAGCAGGTCCAGCCGATCGGTCAGGGCGGCGATGCCGCAGGCCAGGCCCATCACCAGGGTCGAGCCGGCGACCACGCCGCGCGGGGAGATTCGGGTCATCAGCCAGGGGGCGGCCAGGAAGCCGATGAGCTTGAGGGTGGTGTATCCGATGTCCAGCCAGGCGAACTCGTCGGGGGTCGCGTGCGTGTCGCCCATGATGGCGCCGCGTCCGAGCGACAGGACGGTGCCGGCGACCGCCTCCGTCAGCGCGGCCAGCAGGATGCCGGCGACGAGGAGGATCTCGGCCGCAGCCCCGTCGCGGACCGGCGCGGCGGTGAAGGCCATGGTCATTGGTCGTCTCCCTGGGCATCTCCCTTGGCGATCTCGACACGTGCCGACAGGCCGGGCACGAGGCGGCCGGGCAGCCGGTTGCCGACAAGCCGGATCTTCACCGGCACGCGCTGGACGACGCGAACGAAGTTCCCCGTCGCGTTGTCGGCGGGCAGCAGGCTGAAGGCCGACCCGCTGCCGGGCGCAAGGCTGTCGACCACGCCGTCGAGCGTCCCGTCCGGATAGCCGTCGACGGTGACGCGGGCGCGCTGGCCGGGCCGGATGTGTTCGAGCTGGGTTTCCTTGTAGTTCGCCACCACCCACACATCGTCGACCGGAACGATGTCGAGCAGGGAGGCGCCCGCCGCGACGAGGCGGCCGACGCGGACCTGGCGGTTGCCGATGACGCCGCCGACCGGCGCGCGCACCACGGTGCTGTCGAGATCGATGCGGGCGAGGTCACGCGCGGCCTCGGCCTGCGCCACGGCGGCGACGGCGGCGTCGCGCTGCGCCGCAAGCACGGCGAGGCGCTGCCGCTGGGCCTCGACCGTCGCCGCGGCGGCCGACACGCCTGCCTCCGCCTTCGAGCGCGCCGCGGCGCTTTCATCGAGGTTGGCTTGGCTGACGGCGTTGCCGCGGATCAGGTCGCGGCGGCGGTCGTAGGCCTTGGCCGCGAGGGTCATCTCGGCCATGGCCGACCGTCCCTGGGCTTCGGCCTGCCGGATCAGGATGTGCTGAAGCCGGGTCTCCGCATCGACGTCGGCAAGCCGGGCCCGGGCGGCGTCACGGTTGGCCACCGCCTGGGCAAGCCGCGCGCGGTAATCGCGGTCATCGATCCGGAACAGGATGTCGCCGGCCCCGACGGTCTGGTTGTCCGCGACCTCGACGGTCATGACATAGCCGGCAACCTTGGGGGCGAGCGAGGTCACGTCGCTGCGGATATAGGCGTTGTCGGTCGCCGTCCCGCCGTTCGAACCGGCCCAGATCCACCCGCCCGCCGCGGCCAGCACGGCGCCGAGGCAGAGCAGCACGCCGGCCGCCCTTCTTTTGCCGGGGGGCGCCGCGTCGGCGCCGACCGCGGAACGCTCGCCGGCGACGCTTGCGTCGGCAGCGCTTGCGTCGGCGACGGCGGCCCCCCTGCCCTCGATCCTGTCCATTTCCTCAGTCCCTGTTGGGTGTGACCGGCCGCCGATCGCCGACGCTCCCCGCCGCATCCGCTCAGGCCTTGGCGGCCACCGGCAGACGGAAGGGGGCGCCCAGCCGGTTGAAGGCGTTCATCGCGGCGATGGCGATGGTGAGATCGACCAGATCCTTGGGCTCGAACGCCGCCGCTGCCGCCGCATAGGCGGCGTCCGACGCGTGGGTTTCGCTGACACGGGTCACCTCCTCGGCCCAGGCCAGGGCCGCGCGCTCGGTATCGGAGAACAAATGCGGGACCTCCTCCCACACCGGCACCAGCGTGACCTTGTCGACCGACATCGTCTTGCGGAGGTCGCGGCTGTGCAGATCGATGCAGTGGGCGCAGCCGTTGATCTGCGAGACCCTGAGGAACACCAGATGGATCAGGTCCTCGGGCAGGTCGGTGCTCTTCGTCACGTAATGATGAACGCCGAACAGAGCCTTCGCGCCGTCGGGCGCGACCTCGTGCCAAGCCAAGCGTGCCATGTCCTTTTCCTTTCCTGGATATAGTCGGTTGCGGTTCCCGCTTCGCCGGCCCATGGCCGCCGCGGGGGTGTCTTCGAAGTCCTTCAGCGCCCGGTTTGCCGGCCGAGCCAGTCCTCGAAGCGGATGGCGCCGAGGCGGGGGTTCCGGCCGGGGGTCAGGGATTGATCGTCGAGAACGTCGCCGAAGTAGCGCGCGTGGATGTCCGGCACGACCTTGCGCGCGTCCTTCGTCGCCAGCAGGAAGCGCCGGACCAGCTCGTCGAGCGGGATCGCCTCCGGACCGGCGACTTCGAGCGTGCCGCCGGCCGGCGGCGCGAGGGTGACGTCGGCGAGTGCCGCCACCACGTCGTCGGAGGCGATCGGCTGGATCAGCGCCGGCGACAGGCGGATCTCCCCGCCGACGGTGGCCGACTGCGCGATCCCGCCGACGAATTCGAAGAACTGCGTGGCGCGCAGGATGGTGTGGGGAATGCCGGACGCCTTGATGAGGCTTTCCTGGGCGACCTTCGCCCGGAAATAGCCGTTGCCGGGAAGCCGTTCGCTGCCGACGATCGAGAGGGCGACGTGGTGGCGGACGCCGGCGGCCGCTTCGGCGGCGAGCAGGTTGCGGCCCGAGGTCTCGAAGAAGTCGAGGACGGCCTTGTCCTCCCACACCGGCGCGTTCGCCACGTCGACGACGACGGCGGCGCCGTCGATCGCCTGGGCCAGACCCTCGCGGGTGATGGTGTCCACCCCCGTCTTCGGGGAGGCCGCGCGCGCATCGTGGCCGCGTTCGCGCAGCGTCTTCACCAGCTTCGATCCGATGAGGCCGGTGCCTCCGATGACGACGATCTTCATGGGGTCTCTCCGCTTTTCCCGGCGGGAACCAGCGCCGCCGATGGGATGGAGAGTGCCCGGGCTTACCGGGGAAGTCCTTGCGGCGGGCTTGGATTGCCCTTCAAGACCGCTTGCTTTTCCGTCCAAGCAATGCGCCGCCGTGCTATCACTGGAACGCAGCGATCGCCCCTCGCCCCGGACAGGGAGCCGGGGATGATCGGCCCCGGGGAGATGGCGACCTTGCGGTTCACCTTCGCAGAGTGTGTGCTCGATCAGGAGCGCCGGGAACTGACCCGGCGCGGCCAGATCGTGGGCGTCGGTCCGCAGGTCTTCGACCTGCTGCTGCATCTCGTCCGCAACCACGACCGCGTCGTCAGCAAGGACGACCTGCTGGAGGCGGTGTGGAACGGACGGATCGTCTCGGAATCGACCATCACCAGCCACATCAACGCGGTCCGCAAGGCCATCGGCGACAGCGGCGACGAGCAGCGCCTGATCCGCACGGTCCCCCGCAAGGGGTTCCGCTTCGTCGGCACGATCGAAGGCGGCACGATCGGAAGCGGCGCGGTCGGAGGCGGCGCGACCGGGGAGACACCGCCTGGACCAGCCCTGCCGGACAAGCCCTCGATCACCGTGCTGCCTTTCCAGAACCTGAGCGGCGACCCCGAGCAGGACTATTTCGCCGACGGCGTGGTGGAGGACATCATCGCCGCCCTGTCGCGCATCCGCTGGCTGTTCGTCATCGCGCGCAATTCGAGCTTTGCCTACAAGGGCCGGGCGGTGGACGTGACGGACGTCGGCCGCGAGCTGGGCGTCCGCTACGTGCTCGAAGGCAGCGTCCGCAAGGCCGGGAACAGGGTGCGCATCACCGGGCAGCTCATCGACGCGACGAGCGGGACGCATCTCTGGGCGGAGCGTTTCGAAGGCATGCTCGACGACCTTTTCGAACTGCAGGACCGGATCGCCGAAAGCGTCGTCGGCGCGATCCTGCCGCAGCTCGAGCGGGCGGAGATCGAGCGCGCCAAGCGCAAGCCGACGGAAAGCCTGGACGCCTACGATTACTATCTCCGCGGCATGGCGAAGCTGCACAGCGGAACCCGCGAGGCGATCGACGCGGCGCTGCCGTTGTTCCACAAGGCGACCGAACTCGACCCGGAATTCGCATCGGCCTATGGCGGGGCGGCCTGGTGCCATCTCTGGCGCAAGGTGAACGGTTGGATGACCGACCGGCCCCGGGAGATCGCCGAGGGGGTGCGGCTGGCGCGGCTGGCGGTGGAGTTCGGCCGCGACGACGCGGTCGCCTTGACAAGGGCCGGGCACGCGCTTGGCCATTTCGCCGGCGATCTCGATGGCGGCATCGCGCTCATCGACCGGGCCGTGCTGCTCAACCCCAATTTCGCCCCGGCCTGGTTCCTCGGCGGCTACCTGCGCGCCTTCCGCGGTGAAACGGAAAGCGCAAGCGAGCATTTCGCCCATGCCGTCCGCTTGAGCCCGCTGGATCCGGAGATGTTCCGGATGCAGGCGGGAACGGCGCTCGCGCATTTCTTCGCCGGTCGCTACGATTGCGCCGCCGCCTGGGCGGACAAGGCGCTGGGGAACCTGCCCGGCCTGCTGGTCGCCATCGCCCTGACGGCGGCGAGCCACGCCCTCGCCGGGCGGATAACGGACGCGGTGCAGGCAATGCGGGGGCTGCGCGCGCTCGATCCGACCTTGCGCGTCTCCACGCTCAAGGAGTGGCTGCCGATCCACCGGCCCGAGGATCTCGCGCGGTTTGCGGAGGGGCTGAGACTGGCTGGGTTGCCCGAATGAACGCGGCCCCTGTCTGAAGCCCCGACAGAGGCGGCTTTGCATCACAAGCCGCCGCTCCCGGCCGGCCACTGCGTCCTCCAGGTCCTGCACACCCCGGCATCGACCACGACGCCGCCCTCACCAGGAGCACCATACCCATGGTGACGGGCCGGACGCCGTTGGAGAGGTTTACTTGCATATACCTAGGCGCCCCTAAGTGCGTTCTTGTAACCTAATGTCCCCTGTATATCTTGGAGGTCTTTCCACAGGAGGCATGGTCTCTGATGACTGCTACTGATGTCCTGTTCCGCCCGTTCCGGATCGGCGCCATGGAGCTGGCGAACCGCATCGTCATGGCCCCGATGACCCGCAGCTTTGCAGTGGAGGGAATCCCCGGTGCGGCGCATGCGGCTTACTATCGCCGTCGGGCGGCCGGCGGGGTGGGCCTCATCCTCTCCGAAGGCACGGTGATCGATCGGCCGGCCTCGCGGAACGACCCGGGCGTCCCGTTCTTCCACGGCGACGCGGCACTGGCGGGTTGGAAGGGCGTGATCGATGCGGTTCATGATGGCGGTGCCAGAATGGGCCCGCAGCTTTGGCACACCGGGGCGCTCAAGAGCTTCCTGACGGAGTGGGTGCCGGACTCGCCCGTCGAAAGCCCGTCCGGATTGCAGGCACCGGGAATCGAGCGCGGCGTCGCCATGAGCGATGGCGACATCGCCGACACGATCGCCGCCTTTGCCCGCGCCGCCGGCGACGCGAAGCGTCTCGGCTTCGACACCATCGAGCTGCACGGGGCGCACGGCTACCTGTTCGACCAGTTCTTCTGGGCCGCCACCAACCGTCGGACCGACCGCTACGGCGGTGCCACGATCGGCGAACGCGCGCGTTTCGCCGCGGAGGTCGTCGCGGCGGTCCGGGCGAGCGTCGGTCCAGACTTCCCGATCATCCTGCGTCTCAGCCAGTGGAAAGTGCAGGACTTCACCGCGCGGCTGGCGGAGACGCCCGATCTCATGGCCGACTGGCTGGTTCCGCTGGTGGAGGCCGGCGTCGACGTGCTGCACTGCTCGCAGCGCCGGTTCTGGGAGCCCGAGTTCCCGGAGATCGATGGCGAGCAGGGCCTGAATTTCGCCGGCTGGGCCAAGAAGCTGACCGGCGCGGCGACGATCAGCGTCGGCTCGGTCGGCCTTGCGGGAGACTTCATGGGCGCGTTCGGCGGCGAGGGCTCGTCCACCGCCAAGCTCGACAAACTCGTGGAGCGGATGGAGCGCGATGAGTTCGACCTGATCGCCGTCGGCCGCGCCCTGATCGCCGATCCGGCCTGGGTGGAGAAGGTACGGACCGGCAACAGCAGCGCCTTGAAGGACTTCGACGCCGCCGCGCTCGCCGAGCTGGTGTAGGACTTCGAAGCGCCGCCCGCCACGTCGCCAAGCGGATTCGAGACGCCGACCATGATCGGGCCGCTCGGCGCCGAGCGCCCGCCGGGGCCGCATCATATCGTTCGGCAGCCAGTGCCGATCAGACCTGCGCCATGCCGCCGTCGACCGGCAGCTCGACCCCGGTGATGAAGCTGCTTTGGTCGCCGACGAGGAACAGCACGGCCGAGGCCACGTCGTCGGCACGGCCCATACGGCCGAGCGGGATCAGCGTCTTCAGCGTCTCGCGCACCTCGTCGGACGCCGCCGCCATCATGGCGGTGTCGGTCGGTCCCGGTGCCACGACGTTGACGCGGATGTTGCGGGGCGCCAGCTCGTTGGCCCAGGTCCGCGCCAACGAGCGCACGGCGGCGATCTTTCCTGAAAGCCTGCCCATACGTCCTTACATCGCTGGTGATGACGAACGGCTATCATTCCTATATCTAATTACGAGAACGCACCAGATGGTGCTCAGATATCGTGGTGTATACCCATGTCCAAAGACGTGCTCGAACTGCCGCTCGACGTCACCGCGACGCGTCCCATCCTCGAACATATCGCCAACAAGTGGACGGTGCTGATCCTGAGCGTCCTCTGCACGCAGCCGGCGCGCTTCAACGACCTCAAGCGCCGCCTCGACGGCATCACCCACAAGGCTTTGTCCGAGGCATTGAAGCGTCTGGAGCGCAACGGCCTTGTCAGCCGCAAAGTCCTGCCGACGCAGCCGATCGGCGTCGAGTACACGATCACCGATCTCGGCTGCTCGCTGCGCGAACCCTTCGCCGCCCTTTACAACTGGTCGCTCGCCAACGGCCCCGCGATGGAAAGAGCGCAGCATGCCTATGATGCATCGAAAGGGGACGATGGGTTGGAGGAGGAGGAGGTTTAGCGACCGGAGGGCATGCCGCCTCCTGCGCGCGCCGTCCCAAACTTCGATCCCTTGCGAGACAGGCGGCGGCGAAGGGTCGGTTCGGGCCGTCGGCCTGGTTTCAACCAGCGTTTCCGCGCGACGGCACCAGTCATCCATCATGATGGATAGGCTGACGAACTGGGCTATTTGTGGGTAAGGCGGTGGCATACCAAGGTATGTTCATCGACCATTAACTCGGCCGGACCACCCTGCGGCATCTTGTCCAGGGGGGCCTTTGACGTGGGTGCCTTGTTGAGCGTTGCGGTTGCCATAGCGGGTGGATTTGTCGCCGAAATCGCGGATCTCGGCGACCGCCGCGAAATTTCCGTCGTCCGTCGAGCGGGAACGGAAGTCTATCATGAGGTGACCACGGCGTCGCTCGATGCCTGCATCAGTCGTTTCGCCGCGGGATCAGCCAGCCCGGCTTGAGCATCGGCGTGGGACATCGGGCCGGTTTCGGGCTGTCATGCACCCTGCATACTGCCCTTGCGCCCTTGGCGATCCGATCGATCCCTTCTATACACCCTCGTCATGAAAGCGGCCCCAAGTCCCATCTGCATCGCGCTCTCGCACGCTTGACGCGAAGAGCCTTGACGCGAGCCCCCTCGAAGGTGGCCCGCGTTGGATGTCTGCGCCCACGCGCAGGCAGGACGCCGCATGGTCTGCGGCTCAGATGCAGTGAGTGACTCCATGACGAACTTTTTTGAAAGCCCCTTCAAGGGCATCCGGCTGGAGATGCAGGTCACCAATCCGAACATCTCGGTCGGCCGATACAGCTATTATTCAGGCTATTATCACGGCCACGGTTTCGATGACTGCGCCCGGTTTCTTCTCCCGGACGACGGCGTCGACAAGTTGATGATCGGCAGCTTCTGCTCGATCGGATCCGGCGCAGCCTTCATCATGGCGGGTAACCAAGGGCACCGGAGCGACTGGATCAGCACCTTTCCCTTCTTCTGGATGCCCGAGGTGCCGGCATTCGCTGGCGCGCAGAACGGCTATCGGCCCGCAGGCGATACGGTGATCGGCAATGACGTTTGGATCGGCTCGGAGGCCATCATCATGCCCGGCATCACGATCGGCGACGGCGCCGTGATCGGCACACGGTCGCTGGTGACGCGAGACGTCGCCCCTTATGCGATCGTCGGGGGGAACCCCGCGAGAGTGATCCGGAAGCGCTTCGATGACTCCCTTGTCGCGCTGCTGCTTGAGATGACGTGGTGGGACTGGTCCGATGACCAGTTGCAGGATGCCATGCCGATCCTGACCAGCGGTGACATCGCAGCGCTTCATCGTCACTGGCGAGGCGTGATCGAACGCAACTGACGGCGGCCCCTGGACAGGAAGCCGGCGATCGGCAAATGAATGGCGACCGGCAGGGCCGATGTGCAGGCATCCTGCCGTCCCGCTTCAGATCCGAGAGCGTTGCAATGGCGAAGGCGAAACGAAAGACGCTGCCGAAGGACTTCGAGACCCTGTTGGAGACGGGGGACGTCGAGGCGCTGAAGGCGGTTTTCGACGGCTGCGACATGAATGCCCGCGGCGGGGTGTTCAAGCAGACCGCCCTCGCCTTCAACGACTGTCCCGACGCGCTCGCCCGCTGGCTCGTCGATCACGGCGCGGATGTTTCTGCGCCCGACAGTTACGGCGACACCCCGCTCCATGCACGCTCCGGCCACTGGCAAGGCCGGATCGAGATCCTGCTGGAGCTGGGCGCCGACGTGCACAGCGGCGAGGCTGCCCGCGGCACGCCGCTCCACAAGGCGGCCGCGGTCGGCAATCTGCGGGCGGTCGAGCTGCTGCTGGCCCATGGCGCGCGTGTCGACGCGCTGAATGGCAGCGGCCAGACGCCGCTGGCCTATGCGTTGCTGCGCTGCGCCAACAGCGACATCAGGCGGGTGGAGGCCGTCGCCCAGGTGCTGGTGGCCGCCGGACGCCGGCCGGCAGCGGCCAAGCCGAAATCCCTGCTCGGCCGCCTCTTCGGCAAGGGCGATGACGACGGGAGCGTGGCGACGCCGGAGATCGCCGCGCTGGTGGAGCGCATCGGCAAGCAGTTCGAGTTCCATCGCGCCGGGTACAACCCCGACGACGTCGAGGCGACGAGTGCGGCGCTGGACCGGCTCTATGCGCTGTTCGGCGTGACGCCGGTTCCGCGCCGGGTGATGCATGACGGCAAATCGCCCGTCGTCGCCACGGCGGTCCGCTGGGAGGACCGGTACCGGGAGCTTTGGGACCTGCTGGTGCCATCGGCCGGTCCCGCGGCCACCGTCCAGGGCGAGGTCATCCGCATCGCCGGCAGGATCAACGACGAACTCGAACGCAACGGCGGCGTCAACTGGGATGCGGAGTATCGGAAGATGGCCGACGCCTTCCTGCACCACATCCGCTCCGCCACGCCTTTGCCCGAGTCCGCGCTGTCGGAAGCCGACCGGACGATCGCCGAGGCGAAGGGCAGGATCGGTGACGACACCGTCCGGCTTCGTGCGCTCGCCGTCGACTGGGTGGCGTTGAACCCGGCCCCCCTGCCGCTGCCACGGCCGACCTACAGGCGCTGAGACCGCGGCGTGCGCCACGACGGGCCTGATGACGGCTTCCCGGTGGAATCCCGATCCCGGGCATCGCCGCCTGTCGGGCGGAACGGCGATGCCCTTTGCCCGGATCAGCCGGTGACGAACCAGCCTGCCGAAACCTGATCCGCCCGGATCCCCGCCAACTGGACGCCGTCGGACGGGCTGAATCGCACCAGCGCATCGGCGCCCAGGCTTTCCACCGTCCAAGCCTGCCCGGCTCCGATCCGCAGGCGGTCGCCGCCGGCTCCGTCGAAGTCGGTGATGACGTCGATGCCGCTGCGCGCGCCGAAAACGAAGAGGTCGGCCCCGGCCCCCCCGGTCAGCGTGTCGGACCCGGCCCCGCCCACCAGCACGTCGCTGCCGTCGCCGCCGCTCAGCCAGTCGTCGCCCAGGCCTCCGGACAGATAGTCGTCGCCAGCCCCGCCGGTGAGGGTGTCGGCGAAGCGGCCGCCGACCAGCAGGTCGGTGCCGCCGTCACCGGTCAGGGCGGCGCCCGCCGCCGCGGACGGGTCGGCCACCTGGGCACGGAAGGCGGCGCCCGATGTCCGTCCCTGCGCGTCGGTCAGGGTGACGGTGCCGGCGAAGGTGCCGCCGGCATAGAGGTGGTTCACCGACAGGCTGCCGGCCCCGTCCGTCACCGCCCGCGTGGTGGTCTGCCCATCGCCCCAGGCCACAGAGACCGAGACGGCGGCGTCATGGCCCGCCCCGGCCGCAAGCCCGCCGCCGGCCAGCCCACCGATGGTCAGGTCGACGGTGTTCGCGTTGCCGGCCAGCCTGTCCTCCGGCAGCCGGTCGAGGTCGATGGCGAGGACATCCCGGACCTGGTTCGCCTCGCCGGACGCGGTCGAGTGCTTCGTGCCGAGATAGGCGACGCTGTCGGAGGTCAGGGTGAGCACGTCGTAACCGGTGCCCAGATCCGATCCGTCGGCGGCGGTGATGCGGCGGACGGCGCCGCTGTCGAGGTTCTTGACGTAGAAATCCGCCACCCCGTTGGTATCGCCGGCGTCGAGGTTGGTCGCGGTGCTGGAGAACACCACCGACCGCCCATCGGCGCTGAATTTCACGGCGCTGCTGATGCCGTTGGCCGCCGTGCCGTCCGCCGCCGCGCTGACCAGCTCGACGGCCCCGGTCGCGGTGTCGAGGATGTTGACGCTGCCGCCCTGTATCCGGCTGAACAGGACGAAACGCCCATCCGCCGACAGGTCGATGGGGGCGGACAGGTCCACATAGCCGCTCACCTCGAAAAGGGTTTCGGCGCCGCTTCCCATGTTGCGGACGACGAGGTCGGTTCGGGTCTGCATGCCGCCGGGCACGTCGGCCGGCACGTCGTTGTAGCGCGCGAAGACCAGGGTGTTGCCATCCGCGGACAGCGCGGGAGTGCCGAGCGGTCTCAGCCCGTTCTGCGTGTCGCCGAGGTTCGTCTTCGTGCCGGTGTCCGTGTCGTAATGGATGGTGGGCAGCCCATTGAAGCCACGGTAGGCCTTGCTCTGGAATGCGGCCACATCCCCGTCCCCGGAGAGGATGAGGTTGAAAGGTACGCTGGTCCCGTTGCCGACGGCGACGGTGTTCCCGGTGGCGAGATCCCGGATCCGCACCTCGCTCGGGCCGCCCATCCCGAAATACCCGCCATACTGGATGTCGCTATAGGCCATGGCCGATCCGTCATCGGACATGGCAAGCGACAACGGCGTGCTGTAGATGGAATCCCCCACCCGGTCGATCTTCGACACCGCACCGGTTTGCAGATCCTTCAGGTACAGGTCGACGCTGTAGTGGGCATAGGGCTGCTGCGGCGTCGCGGCGTCCAGCGACTTGACGCCGTAGGCGAGGTAACGGCCCTCGGCCGACATCGCCGCCACGTTGACGGCCTGGTCGGCGCTGCCGGTGTCGCTGTTCTTGACGATGCGCGACATGGCCGTCGCGTCGAAACCGGCCGGTCCCCAGGACAGCAGCGGCGCGGACGGACCGGCGGGATTCGGGCCGGAGGTGCCGCCGGACAGCAGCACGTTCTCGCGCGTCAGCGACGCCTTGGTGACGCCGACCAGCTGCACGCCGGTGTTGCCGCTGAAGACGAAATTCAGCCCGTCGGCGTTCTCGGTCGCAGACGCCACCAGCGCCTCGAAGCTCAGGCCACTCCAGCCCCGCAGGTCCAGCACGTCGCCGCCGGTACCGGCCTGGAAGTCGCCGATGGCGTCCCAGCCGTCGTCGGGATTGATGACGAAGTGGTCGGACCCGGCGCCGCCGACCATCCAGTCGTTGCCGCCGCCGCCGATGATGACGTCGCTGGCGGCGGTGCCGCTCAGCAGGTCGCGCGCGGCGGTGCCGGTGATGGTGTTGGATGCGGGGAGCGGACCCGACGGCTCGCCGCCGGCCAGCCGGAAATTGGCGGCGGTCAGGCTGGCCAGGGCCACGCCCTGCAGGCGCAGGCTGGCGGTAGCGCTGAAGGTGATGATGGTGTCGCTGCCCTCGGCGGTCGCTCTCGACAGCACGTCCTGGAGGCCGGCGATGCCGGTGTAGGCGGTCAGGTCCAGCACGTCGCCGCCGGCGCCGGCCTGGAAGTCGGCGATGTAGTCCCAGCCGCCGCCGGGGGCCAGGACGAAATGGTCGCTTCCGGCCCCGCCCTGCATCCAGTCGTTGCCGCCGCCGCCGGCGAGCGTGTCGTTCCCGTCGCCGCCCATCAGCAGATCGCGGCCGCTGTTTCCGGTCAACAGATCATCGCCGTCTCCGCCGCCGATGGTGTTGTCTTCGGCATTGCCCGTCAAGGTGTCGTTCCCAGCGGTACCCCAGATAGTCGCCATGCGTGCGCTCCGTCAGCTTATTATTGCAGAAGCGCGCACATCTTCGCCGCAGGGTCGTTTCCCGCAATCCGCTCACTCAGGCATCATCCATCTTGGCGTGTACAGGCCGAAGGTGATCCCGTAAGGATGATGCACAATCTTTGAGGGAGGCCGGAACCGGACACCGCCCCCTGCGCGGCCCGTCGCGCCGGCCATCGAGCGAAGGTCCGCGCCCGGTCGGGCAGGGCCTGCATTGATGGCAGCGGTCCTGCCGCGGTGTTCGAAAAGCAGATCTTCCCGCCGATGCCTGTTTCGGAAGACAGCAGCCGGGACGGCGGCAATCGAAGCCTTCGCTCGTCCAGCGACGTGCAGGATAGAATCAGCCTGTCCAAAGGGTGTCGGGAAAAGGAGCGGCGACCGCTCCGAAGGAGGTCGTCGCTCTCTCTCGGGCAGCCTATTCTCCTTGTCCGGAAACCCGTCCGACAAACTATGTGTCTGGGAAACCATCCTCGAAGCGGGTTTCCGGACAGCTTGGCGGCTGGCCATCAAACTGCGGTTTCCCGGATTGTCGGACGGCTCACCAAGAGTCGGTTTGGCGCTAGGAGTGGACATGAGCAGCCGGATTTCTACCAGATCCATCCCCGGCAATCAGCACTCATTGTATCGCGTAGCGTTACACGATACAATGATGATTATGAATGAGTCTGAAGCACCTCATCCCGGCATCTACATCCGCCAGCAGGTCCTGCCAGCAAGCCTAACTGTCACGGCCGCGGCGAAGCAATTGGGCGTGGGTCGGCCAGCCCTGTCCAATCTCTTGAACTGCAAGGCCGCCTTGTCGGCGCAAATGGCGGTCAGGCTGCAGAAGACCTTCGGCTGCGACAGCGAAGAGTTGCTGCGCCGCCAAGCCACCTACGACCGAGCGCAGGCCCAGACCCGTGAGCCTGAGATTGCGGTGCGCGCCTATGCACCAAGCGTCCTGTCGATTAAGGCCATGCAGATCGAGGCCTGGGCCGACAGAATTGATGCGCGCCACGAACTCGCGGCGCTCCTGCGCCGCTTGGTCTACTCGACCGGCGAAGGCCTCACTCAACTCGACTTTCCAGCGTTTGAGAATGCACAGCGACACGGCTGGGACGGGTTCGTCCAGGCCGACGCCGCGACGCCTTGGATTCCCCTTGGCAATTCCGGATGGGAGTTCGGGGTCAACCAAGACCCTGCCCAGAAGGCCGAGCACGACTACGCAGCCAGGACCAAGGAGCTCGGCGCCGCCGAGCGGGCAGGCCTGACCTTCGTCTTCGTGACGCCACGCCGCTGGGCCGGCAAGACGGCCTGGGTCGCGGCCAAGGCCGCTGAAATGAAGTGGAGGGGAGTCCGGGCTTACGACGCCAGCGATCTGGAGCAGTGGGTCGAAACCTCGATCCCCGGCCAAGCGTTTTTCGGCGACCGCCTGCCGCTTCAGGACACCGATCTTCTCGATCTTAAAGCTGCCTGGAGCCGGTGGGCCAACGCCGCCGAGCCGCCGCTCAGCAAGAGCCTGTTCAAGGCCGTAGCCTCGTCGGCCGCTTATCTCTTAAGTAGCTGGCTTAGCAGCCCCCCCGAGCGGCCGTTCACGGTGGTGGCTGATTCCACGGCGGAGGGTCTGGCCCTTCTGGCCTGTGCATTCGAGTCCGGTGCACTTGAAGACGGGCGCGCGCGCGAGCGCGCCGTCGTCGTCAAGAGCCCTGCGGCGCTGTCCAAGCTGATGGCGGCGACCTCTGGGTTCACCGCGATCATCGATTCCACGGCGGTCGAGTCGCAGGCCGAGGATGTTTTCCACCGCCACCACACTATCGTGGTAACCCACCGCAACGGCGTCGAAGACAGCGCCGACTTCACCATGGACTTGGTTGAGGACGAGACGTTCCGTGGGGGCCTTGGTGAAATGGGGTTCGGGCACATCGACGTCGAACGGCTGGACCGAGAGTCCGGTCGGTCCCTGACGGTTCTCCGCCGCCGCTTGGCGCAGTTGCCTGCGTTGCGGTCGCCGCCCTGGGCGGATGATGCCAACGCGGCGCGGCGGCTGGTGCCGTTGATGCTGGTGGGCGCTTGGGACTCGGGCTCTCCGGCCGACCAGGCGGTGGTCGATGCCATGGTTGCCCAGCCCTATGACGACGCAGAAGCCACTGTGGCTGAGTGGGTCGGTGAGGCGGACAGCCCATTGTGGTCCATCGGCCGGATGCGGGGCGTGGTCTCCAAGACTGACGCCTTTTATGCCCTGCAGCGCCACATAACGCCCGCGCACCTCCGCCGCTTCTTCGACGTCGCCCGGGTCGTCCTGTCGGAGGCCGATCCCGCCCTGGACCTACCTGAGGACAAGAAGTGGTGCGCAGCGATCTACGATAAGACGCGGCGCCACTCGGGGGCCTTGCGCCGGAGCCTCTGCGAAACCCTCGTCCTGCTGTCGGTGCACGGCGACAACCTCTTCAGGACGCGCCTGGGGGTCGACGTGGTCGGCCAAGTCAACGCGCTGATCCGGGACTTGTTGACGCCCCTCGACGGCGCGACTTGGCAGTCCCAACAGCATGACCTCCCGCGCTATGCGGAAGCCGCTCCCGAGGTATTCCTCGGCTTGGTCGACGGCGATCTGCGCAGTTCCGAGCCGAAGATTCACGCACTGCTGCAACCGACAGGGCCGGGTCCGTTTTCTTGGCCCGGCCGCACGGGTCTGTTGTGGGCACTGGAGGCCCTAGCCTGGAAACCTGACCGGCTGGGCCAAGTGGTCGAACTGCTGGCGAAGCTGGCGGAGATCAAGATCAGCGACAACTGGGTCAACAAGCCGGAGAATTCGCTCGCCTCCATCTTCCGGTGCTGGATGCCGCAGACCGCCGCGCCAGTGGAGGCGAGGATCGCGGCACTCGAACGGCTCTGCCATCGTCATCCCGCGATCGGCTGGCGCATCTGCCTCAACCAGTTTGACCGCCGCGCCGCCATAGGTCATCACAGCTCCCGGCCGCAGTGGCGCGCCGACGCCGCCGGCACCGGAGAGCCGGTCTCACGGTACGAAGCCTACCAGACAGCTAGGCGAGCGCTCGACATCGCGTTGGCTTGGCCGAACCACGACGAGCACACCTTGGGCGATCTCGTCGAACGGCTGGACGGGATTCCCGATGACCAGAATGCGGTCTGGTCGGCCATCCGCGCTTGGCTGGCCACATCGCCTCCAGAGGCGGCCAAGTCCAAGCTACGCGAACAAATCCGCCGCTCCACAATGGTGCGCGCGCCGAAGCAGCCGCGTGACGGGGAACCGCCTGTGTCAGTACAGGCGCGCGAGGTGTTTGACGCACTGCTGCCCAGCGATCTGATTTGGCGCCATCAGTGGCTTTTTGCGCAGCACTGGGTGCGGGAGTCCGTTGAAGAGCTCCACGACGGGGATCTCGACTTCCGCCAGCGGGAGGCGCGGATTGAGCAGCGTAGGCGCGAAGCCCTGACCGAGGTGTGGCAAGGGCTGGGTCTTGAGGGCGTTCGTCAGCTTTGTCGCCTCGGCGACGCTGCGTCCATCATCGGCAGCATCCTGACGAAAATCCTGACACCGGTTGAGATAGACGATGTCGTTGCCGAGCTCGCGGAAGGGCCAGCCGACCATGCGATGGACCAGTGTCTGTCGGGCCTGCTCTGGAGCCTGACCTCGGATGATCGCGCAAGGGTTTTCGATGCCGCCTGCCGCCCTACCGGCGGCAATCGCTACACTGCGGCTGGCCTCCACCGCCTCGTGCTGCGTTCGCCGTTCGGGGCTGAAACCTGGTCGCGACTAGACGCGTTCCCGACTGAGGAGCGGGCTCGCTACTGGGCCGAGGTCAACCCGCGTCCGCTGTTTCGTGAGGACGGCGACGAGGTCAACCAAGCGGCCAGCCACTTGCTGGATGCCCGCCGGCCGCGGGCCGCATTCGCCACGGTCCACATGGCCTTTGGCACCCTGACAACTGACCGCCTGATGCGGCTACTGACCGAGGTCGCCACGATCGATGCCGAGCCGACCGGGCACTACCCTCTATCGCAGCATGATCTGTCGGAAGCCTTCGATGTCCTGTCCGAGCGATCGGACGCCGACCCTGACGCCCTGGCCGGCCTGGAGTTTCTGTACATTGATGGTCTCAGTGACACGAAGCACGGCATCCGCAACCTCGAACGTCAGCTTTCCGAGTCGCCCTCGTTGTTCGTGCAGGCCCTCGCCCTGACATTCCGCCGCAAGGACGAGGAAGAAGACCCACCGGAGCTGAAGACCGATAACCCGGAGCTGGCGCAGAAACGAGCGCAGTCTGCCTATACCATGCTTTCCCAGGCGCGACGCCTGCCCGGGATGAATGACAAGGGCGAACTCGACGGCCAGAAGATGCGCGACTGGATCGTCAACGCCCGCGCCCTGGCTCGCGACTTTGGCCGTGACGAGATCGCCGACAGCCAAATCGGACAACTTCTCTCCCATAGCCCGGTCGGATCGGATGGCTTCTGGCCGCATGAGACCGTGCGAGAGGTGCTTGAGGACCTGGGCACCGACAGGCTGGCCAGTGGCATGATGATCGGTAAGAAGAACGCCCGCGGCGTGGTGTGGCGTGGTCGAGGCGGCGATCAAGAGCGCGACATTGCGAAGGGCTATCGGGATGCCTCGGCAGCCGTCGCGGCTGAGTATCCCTTCACCGCCCGGTTACTGAACGAGTTGGCGCGCTTCTACGACCGCGACGCGGCTTGGCACGACGATCGCGCCTTGGTCGAAAGGCGCCTGCACAAGTGATGGCTCCGAGTTCTGTGCAGATGAACCTTAGAATCTGGCGCTTTGCGAGCGTGAGTAATGGTCCGCTTTAGGTCAACAGCGGAAGCGTAAAGGCCGTGTCCGTCAAAGGGTGGCGAAGCGGACACTCCGATCCGGGTGGATCGGAGTGTCGCGAGAAGGGGCGGACGGTGCCGGACGCGCTGGTCGAGATAGCGCCGACACGGGACAGCGTCTGAATGGCGGACGACATCGACGCTCCGCACGGCGGAGCGGTCCTGGTGCCGGGCGATGCCGCTCCGATCGCCATCGTGGAGGCGATCCAGCGCTCGGCCTATCTTGCCTATGTGGAGGCGAACGCCAGATGGCCGGTGCGGATCGGCGCGGCGGAGTTCCTGTTCGGCACGCGCCATGGCCTGGACTTCGCATGGCCGGTGGCGGACGAGCCGGGCATCCCCGGGCCCGTGACGCCGGCCCCCTGTTCCTGGCCTATCACCAGCAGACAGCGGCCGGGCCGGCGGACGGCTATCGCCTTGAGTTTGGCGATCGGAATCACGCCCGCAATCGAGTCCGATCTTACGCGATGCGATCTACATCGGCGGCGTCAGGCCGTCCTTTCCGATGCTGATCGACGAGGCGACCACGGCGGACTCCGCAACGGGCCGCCCGACGACGATGACCTTGGCCCCGGCCGTCAGCGCCGCCTTGTCGGCGGGTTCGAACGCCACCACCGGCACGTCGTCGGGGATCAGGATCCGCTTCTCGTCATTGCCATACTTGACGGTGGCAACGCGGCCGCTGGCGCTCACCAGGCTGCCCACCGTGCCGTTCGTCATGGAGCCGCCCTCGCCACCGAGATCCCAGGGGCGCGACCCTTCCCCCGTGCCGCGCATGCCCGGCGGGAAGATATGCACCTCCAGGGCTCGAAGCGTGCCGTCCGCCTGCGGCACGGCAGCCGTGCCGATGTAGCTGCCAGGCTGGATGCTCTCCAGGCTGTTCTTGACGATGTAGGTGAGACGGGTGCCCGCCGGCACCTGGACATGGACCGCGCCGCCGCTTCGCGTCGTCAGGTCCAGGGCATCGCCGGCAACGGACTCGATGGTGCCGCGCAGCCGGACCGGCTCGGCGCCGGAGGGCGGCATGGTCTGCGCCGTCGCCGCGCCGGCCATGATCACGCCAGCCGTGATCGCAAGTGTGGAGAACAGGGCGGCTACCGTGCGCCTCGTCATCGCGGTCATTTCGTTTCCCGATATCCGATGCTGTTGCACGGCAACTTAGCATCCCGCCCAGCCGACGCGCATGCCGGAAAGGCGGGGGAGCGTTCACATGTCCGTGAGGGCCAAGCGCCCGTGAGGCGCCGTGGAAAATCGGCTCACGGCGGCGGGGGCAGCCGGTCCGGAGCGACCTCGACCGGGTAATCGGCGAAGAAGACCGGGAAGGTCCCATGCTCGGCGGCCCCCAGCATCGCGACATACCAGCCGGCATAGGCCCAGTCCGCCCCCTGGCCGTCGCGGGCGATCTCGGGAAAGCGCTCGATGAACTTCGCGGCGAGGCGGCGGGCGGAATCCTGCGTCGTATCCTCCCAGCCGAAATAGCGGTCCTTCTGCCCGGTGCTGTAGCTGGCGACCCGCCGGCTCCAATCGAGCGGCTCCCAGCCGTTCGGGGCCACGTTGCCCGCCGGGGTGACGTGGCAGCGCCAGTGGCAGCCGGAAGGAGCCATGCCGGGCGCGATCCTGAGCCGCTGGTACCCGACCTTGTGAAGCTCGCCCACCATGGCGAGCAGGCGGCCGGCCCAGCGGATGGCCGGATCGCCGGGCGGAGCCAGCGACACCGCCATGATCTTCGTCTCGCCCATCCGTTCCTCCTGCCGCCGCTGCCGGCGTCGCCGATCCGGTCCCCGTCCGTCCGGTCCTCGTCCGTCCGGCCTCGCCAAGCATAGGATGAGGCATCCGGCTCAATGAGGCATCTGGAACAACTGGCGTATCCGCGCCACCATCATCGTGGCGACCGATCCGTTCCCGCCCGGTTGGTCGGCCGGCTGGAAACGATGCTGTCCCGTCGCGGCGTGGCGGGCAAGCGTGGCGCCGAGTTCCTCGACCATCCCCGGCCTGTCGCGCAGAAGCGGCGCCAGGCTGGTCTTCGCGATCTCATAGACGACGACGAAGGTCAAGGCGCGGATCGTCCCGGGCTCTCCGGCCCCCATCAGAACCCCGCCCTCGCCGAAACAGTCGCCGGGGGCAAGGCGGGTCAGCTCGATCTCGCGCCGCGGCTCGTGCCGGACGGCGGCGAGGACGCCGCTGCGGACGATCATCAGGGACTCCGCGACGTCGCCCTCCCTGATGACGACCTCGTCCTTGCGGTAGGTCCTGCGGGTCATCGTCTCGGCGAGCGCCGTCTTCTCATCCTCCATCAGGGAGGCGAAGAGCGGAAGGGCATCGAGAAGCCGCAGGGATGTCGGCCGGTGCAGGGGAGCGGCGGCCGCCGCCGGCACGCCGTCCGCTCCCGGGAGGCCGGCGGGCTGGGCGAGCCGCAGCCCCGCCGCCTTGGTGTGGCGGTAGATCAGGTCGAAGATCTCGTTGCGCGCCGCCGTCATCGCCGACAGTTCGGCGACCCAGAAGGACAGCTTGACCTCGATCGCGTGGGCGTCCATCGCGATGATCCGCACGGACGGTTCGGGCAAGGACAGGATCGCGTTGCAGCTCAGCAGGACGGCCCGCATCACCTCGCAGATCGCCGCCGGCCCGGTGGTCAGCTGCAGGCGGACCGTCAAGGTCCCACCATGGTTCCGGTCCGGGCTGCTCAGATTGGTGAGCCGGGCCTTCGCCAGATCGCTGTTGGGCAGGACGACGAGGTCGTTGGTGCCGTTGAGCAGATAGGTCGCCCGCCAGTTGGTCTCGACGACGCGCCCTTCGGTCCCGTCGTTCAGCACGATCCAGTCGCCGATGGCGTAAGGCCGGCCGATGTTGAGCGCGATGCCGGAAAACACGTCGCTCAGCGTGCTCTGCATGGCCAGGCCCAGGATGATGGCGAACACCCCGGAGGTGGCGATCAGGGTTCCCACCGGAATGCTGAAGACGTTGGCGATGACCGACAGCACCGTGCCGACATAGATCATGCCGACGACCAGATCCTGGATCAGCCGGCCTTCCCGGGGTTGCCGTTCGAAGATGAGGAAGACGCGGGCGAATCCCACCAGGGCCCAGGCCGCGTTCGTCCACCAGACCACCTTGGCGAAGCCGATGAGGATCCGCTGCAGGACGAAGGGCTCCGACGGGCCGGCCTCGTAGGGCACGATGCCGTGATAGAGCAGCAGGATGGTGAGGGCCGCGAAGAACAGGATTTGGCCGACAAGGCGATGGGTCGGGTGGTGGCGCAGCGCGACGCGGGTGACGAGAGCCCCGATCAAGGCCAGGGAGCCGGTCTGCACGATGGGATCGGCCAGCAATTCGGACAGGTTCGGATCGTTCAATCGCACGCTTCCCTTTCGCCCGGGCCGGGCGGGCCGGCACCGATGGCGAGCGTCGCATAGACCGCCGCCGGACGCCACAGCGCCGCCCGGTTCGCCGGCGGGCCGGGCGGGCCGTCACCCCGCCGGCGAGGGCTCGACCGCGGTCACCGTCTCCAGCAGCCGCTCCACCTCCTCGGCCGGGACGGGACGGCTGAACAGGAAGCCCTGGTAGCTTTCGCAGGTGAGGTCGCGCAGAAGCTGCAACTGTTCCTGCGTCTCCACCCCCTCGGCGATCACCGACAGGCCCAGGCTGCGGCCGAGCCCGACGATGGCGCGCGGGACGGAGGCGTCGCTGGCGCCGGTCGACAGATCGTGGATGAAGGAGCGGTCGATCTTCAGCTTGTCGATCGGCAGCCGGTGCAGGTAGCTGAGGCTGGAATAGCCGGTGCCGAAATCGTCCAGCGCGATCAGCACGCCGCGCCGCTTCAGCGCCGCCAGGGTCTCCGCGGCGGCTTCGACGTCATCGATCAGGGTGCTTTCGGTCACCTCGATCTCCAACTCCGGCCCCTCCAGGCCGTTGGCGTCGAGCGCCCGGGCGACCTTGACCGGCAACTGCCCGTCGCGGAACTGGGCGCCGGAGACGTTGACCGCCACCGGGATCGACAGGCCGAAGCGGGTGCGCCAGTGCCGGATCTGGGCGCAGGCCTCGGACAGCACCCAATCGCCCATCGCCAGCACCAGCCCGGTCTCCTCCGCCACCGGCAGGAAGCGGCCGGGCAGGATCATCCCCTCTTCGGGATGGCGCCAGCGGACCAGCGCCTCCAGCCCGACGATGCGGCCGGTCAGGGTGTCGACCTGGGGCTGGTAGACCAGGAAAAGCTGACCCTCGCGGATCGCCCGGCGCAGGCTGCCTTCCAGGTCCATGCGCTCGCGCGACTTGGCGCCCATCTCGCGGGTGACGAAGCGGAAGCCGTTCCGCCCCTGCTCCTTGGCGTTGTACATGGCGATGTCGGCGCAGCGGATCAGCCCTTCGGGATCGTCGGCGTCGTCGGGGTAGAGGCTGATGCCGATGCTGGGCGTCACCACGAAATTCTGGCCGCCGACCGCGAAGGGGCTGGCCAGATGCGCCACGATCTTTTCCGCGACGCAGGCCGCGTCCTTCGGTTCCGTCACCCGGCGCAGGACGATCAGGAACTCGTCGCCGCCCAGCCGGCCGACGGTGTCGCAGTCGCGCAGGCCGGCCTGCAGCCGGCGCGCCACCGACCGCAGCACCTCGTCGCCGAAGCTGTGGCCCAGGCTGTCGTTGATCACCTTGAAGCGGTCGAGGTCGATGAACAGCACCGCCACCTTGGTGTCGTCGCGCCGTCCCTCGCGCAGGGCCTGGGCGATGCGGTCGTACAGCAGCACCCGGTTGGGCAGCCCGGTCAGCGCGTCGAAATGCGCCAGATACTGGATGTGCTGCTCGGCCCGGCGCTTCTCGCCGATGTCCTCGGCGAAGGCCAGCACGAATTTCAGCGCGCCGTCCGCGGTGACCGGCTGGAAATGCAGGCTGAAATGGCTGCGCCGGCCGCCCAGCAGGAGCGGCTGGTCGGAGTCGAGCTTGCCGCTCTCCCCCTGCAGCGCCGCCTCCAGGGCGACGACCGACGCCTGGTCGCCGAAGCGCAGCCGCGCATCGGTGCCGATCAGCTCCGGCCGGGGCAGCCCGGCGGCGGCGGCGAAGGCCGGGTTGCAGTCCATGACCAGCCCGTCGGTGCCGACCAACGCGATCCCCAGCGGCGCCTGGGTGAACAGCTGCCGCCGCTCCGCCTCCTGCAGGCGCAGCGAGGCGGTCATCCCGTCGGCCAGTTCCACCGCCCGCGCGTGGGTCGCCAGCCCCATGCGCAGCGCCAGCGCCAGCGCGATGCTGAGCGCGATGCCGCCGGTCAGCAGCGCCCCGGGCACCCAGTCGCGGACGGAGAACAGGCCGTCCGGGAAGCTGTCGTAGCGGACGGTCCAGACCCGCCCGCCGACCACCAGTTCCCGCATCAGGCTGATGTCGGACGCGATCCCCACGGGGCTGCGGCTGCGGTAGAGCGGAAATTCGGCGTCGGCCTGCGGCACGTCGTAGATCTCGATCCCGGTGTCCAGCTGGCTTTCGTCGACCAGCCCGTCCACCAGCGGGCCGATCCTCACCGGAGTCAGCACCACGCCGGTGAAGGAGGCGCGCCGCGCCTCCAGCGACGGCGGCAGCGGATCGCCGCGGTATGTGGCCTGATAGAGGATGAAGGCGGGCTTGGCCCCCGCCGCCTCGTCGATCTTCAGGGTGACGGCGCGGGTGGCCGCCGGCTCGCCGCTGTCGCGCGCCCGCTCGATGGCGGCGCGGCGCGTCGCCTCCGACATCATGTCGAAGCCGACGGCCCGCGCATTCGCTTCGTTGACCGGAGCGGTGAAGACATTGACCACCCGCTCCGCTCCGGCACTTTCCGGCCAGATGCGGAAGGCCGACAGGCCGGCCGCCCGCATCGACGCCACCAGATCGCCCGCCCGCTCGGCCGTCACGGCGCGGGCATAGGCGATGGAGATGATGCCGGGATAGCGCCGCGGCATGTCCAGCGCCTCGACGAAGCGGTTCCACTGGGCCCAATGCAGGTCGGGAAAGGTCATCGCCAGCGAGGCGGCGCTGCGCGCCACCTGCTCGTACACCCGGAGGCGGTCGGCAAGCTGGGCGTGGATCTCCTCCGCCCGCGCGGAAAAGCGCCGCTCCTCCTCGCGGTGAAGCTGATGTTCCGACTGGCGCATCGCCAGCAGCGACAGGCCGGCGCCGGCAATCAAAACCAGCAGGGGAAGCGCCAGCAGCACGTGCAGATTGCGCAGAAAACGACGGAAGGCTGTGTCCGGAGCCGAGGCCGGCGGGCGGTCCGCGATGGGATCGGCTGCCGGTTCCGCCATCAGAACTCCTCGAGAATTTTGGGACTGGTCAGCAGCAGCTTTTCGATCATCCCCAGGATCTGCTCGATCTTGCTGCGGGTGGCGTCGAGTTCGTCGGCCGTCTTGTCGTCGATGCCGGCCTCCAGCAGCATGCTGTCGAAGGTGTGCAGCGTCTCGTTGAAGGCCTTCTGCTCCGCCACCAGGACGTCGAAGGCCCCCAGCGAAGCGGTCAGCGCCAGCGGCGGGTCGCTGACGAAGGAATGGCTGATGTCGGTGAAGATGGCGATGGCGCTCAGCTTCTGCCGGATCACCCATTGCGGGAAGTTCGACGGCAGTTCCCGGCCGGCGGCTCCCAGCCTTTCCTGGATCGAGAAGATCAGGCCCTGGATGTCCAGATAGGCCGCCCGAATCTCGCGGAAGCGCGGAAAGGTCTTCGGCTTTCCGGCGGCACGCAGGCGGCCAAGCGCCGCGATGTCCTCGGTCAGCTTGCGGGCCATCCGCAGCACGACGTCCGTCACCTTCGACATCACACGCCTCCGCTCAACAGGCCGCCCTCGCGCATCGTCGACGAACCGGCGCACCACCCCCGGCGGCCACCCCGGCTTCCGTCGTCCAGGCTACACCAGATCCCATCCCGATCGTTAGTGTTACCCGCCGGCGGACCAAAAGCCGCAGGGCTTCGCCGGACTTGGTCATCCCGGTCCGCGGGCCTCTCCGGCAAGCCAGTCGACGAAGCCGGCCACCAGGTTTCCGGCATCGGCCTGACGGGGAATGAGCGCGACATAGCCCGTCCTCGGAACCCGGATCTCCGGCAGCGGCGTCATCAGCCTTCCGCCGGCGACGTCGATCTCCAGCATCGGCAACGGGCCGATGCCGATGCCGAGCCCATCCTCCACCGCCTGCCGGGTCACGAAGAAATGGTCGAATATCCGGCGGGGCCGGCCGGCAAGATGCTGGAGCCCCGCCGCCTCGAGCCAGTCCGTCCAATCGCCGGCCCGGGTTTCGCTTGCGAGCAGCGTATGTCCCTCGATGTCGGCGGGCTTCAGGATCGGCCGCCGCGCGAACAGCGCCGGGCTCATGATCAGCGTGTCCACGTCCTCCAGCACCGGGACGACGCGATGCTGCGGCCACGCATGCTCGCGGGCGGCGCCGCGCCGGATCGCCACGTCGACGCCGCCGCGCAACTCCTCGAACACGGTCGAAACCGTGGTGACTGCGACTTCGACCTGCGGATGGCCGGCGTGGTAGCGATCGAGGCGCGGGATCAGCCAGCGCATCGCGAAGCTGGTCGGGGCGCTGACACGCAGGATGCGGCGCGCATCGGGCCGGCCGCAGGCTTCCGCCGCGACGGCCAGCCGATCGAAGGACAGCTCGACCTCGGCGGCGAAGATCCTGGCCATCGGCGTCGCGACCATGCGGCGCCCGTCCTTTACGAACAGCCTTTGCCCGAGCCAGCCTTCGAGCGCGGCGATCTGCCGGCTCACCGCGCCATGGGTGAGACCGAGTTCGGCCCCGGCTTCGGCATAGCTGCCGGTCCGGGCGGCGACCTCGAAGATGCGCAGGGCGTTCAGGGGGGGAAGGCGGCGCATGGGCGATCCGTAGGGCAATCCGTGAGAAAAACGAACGGTATCCGTGAGTCAAAGCAGACTAGTCGACGAAATCTCACGCGTATACCGTGTCGTCGGAATGAACCCAGCCGAACAATGCCTATTGCGCTTCCGGGAAAGCCGTCAAAGATGAAATCGGGACAGTGGTGGACCAGGAAAAAGAAGAGTCTGACGGGCGCGTGCCTCGCCCATGCGCTGCATGACGGCTACACCGACGCCCTCTATGTCTTCCTGCCGGTCTGGCAGGCGCAGTTCGGCCTGTCCTATGCGGCGCTCGCCGTCGTCCGCGCCCTCTATTCCGGGACGATGGGAGGCCTGCAAATCCCGGCCGACCGGGCACTGCGCGGCCTGTCGCCGCGGACGGCGCTGATCCTGTCGACCGTCCTCGCGGCGGCGGGCCTGCTGATCATGGCGGCGCCATTCGGCTTTGCCGGTCTTTGCGTCGGCCTCGTCGTGGCCGGCATCGGATCGAGCATCCAGCACCCTTGCGGCTCGCTGCTCGTCACCGCCAGCTACGGCGCGGCATCCCGGCATCCGCTCGGCATCTACAATTTCTCGGGCGATCTCGGCAAAGCCGCCCTGCCGGCCCTCGTCGCCGTGCTGTTGCCGACCCTCGGCTGGCAGCCGGTGCTGGGGCTGCTGGCGGTGCTGGGGCTGGCATTGTCGGCCGCCCTGGTGCCGCTGGCGCCGGCGGCTCCCGTCGGCAGGACCGCCAAGACCGGGGCGGCTTCCGGCCAAGGCCGCGGCGGCTTCGGCATCCTGACGGCGATCGGCGGGCTCGATACGGCGACTCGCATGGGCTATCTGCTCTTCCTGCCCTTCCTCATCCATGGACAGGGCGGGGACACCGGCACGGTCGGCCTCGCCCTCGCCCTGCTGTTCATCGGCGGCGCGTTCGGCAAGGCAACCTGCAGCCGGCTCGGGGAACGGATCGGCGTCGTCGGCAGCGTCATGGTGACCGAAGCCGCCACGGCGCTGCTGATCGTGGCGACGCTGGTCACGCCGCTGACGCCGACGCTCATCCTGCTGCCGCTGCTCGGCATCGTGCTCAACGGCACCTCTTCGGTGCTGTACGGCACCGTGCCGGAGCTTTCCGACGGCGATACCGGCCGGGCCTTCGCGGTCTTCTACACCAGCGTGATCGGCTCCGGAGGCGTCGCGCCGATCCTCTACGGCGCGATCGCCGACCACAGCAGCCAGACGGTCGGCGTCCTGGCCTCGGCGGCGACCGCCGCCCTGATCGTTCCGCTCGTCCTGACGCTGAGGCCGCATCTGAGCGACTCCGGCGCGGGATCTCTCGCCACCACAAGAAGGGTCTCCCAATGAACACCGTCTCTCAGGCACCGCTGATTCTGATAACCGGTGGAGGGCGCGGCGTCGGCGCGGCGACCGCAAAGCTTGCCGCCGCGCAGGGCTACGATGTCGCGATCAGCTTCGTCGCCAACGAGTCCGCCGCCCTCGCGGTGGCGGCGGATGTGGAAGCCCTGGGGCGCCGGGCCCTGGCCGTGCGCGCCGACAGCGCGGATCCAGCGCAGGTCGCCCAGCTGTTCGCCGCGATCGACCGGGAGTTCGGCCGGATCGACGTCCTGGTCAACAACGCCGCGATGCTCGCGCGGCAGTGCCGGACCGAGGATCTCGACTTCGAGCGGATGCAGCGCGTCTTCGCGGTCAATGCGATCGGCCCGATCCTCTGCACCCAGCAGGCGGCGAAGCGCATGTCCCATCGCCATGGCGGGCCGGGCGGCGTGGTGATCAACGTCTCGTCGGCCTCGGCCCGGCTCGGCAGTCCGAACGAATATGTCGACTATGCCGCCTCCAAGGGCGCGCTCGAGACCTTCACGACCGGCTTCGCCAAGGAGGTCGCGCGGGACGGCATCCGCGTCAACTGCATCCGTCCCGGCCACATCTACACGGAGATGCATGCGAGCGGCGGGGAGCCGGGACGGGTGGATCGCGTCAAGGACTCGATCCCGATGGGACGGGGCGGCCAGCCCGAGGAGGTCGCGCGGGCGATCCTGTGGCTGGCGAGCGCCGAGGCGTCCTTCATCACCGGCACCTTCCTCGACGTCACCGGCGGCAAGTGATTGGCGGGAGCGGGAGCGGATCCTCGCTTCGGCGTCACGGCCACATGTCGGCAGGGCTGCTTGAGCAGCCAGAAAAGAAGCACATTCGCCAATAGCGAATAGGCGTTTGACAGCGTATTCGCCATCAGCGATCATGGGTGTATGAAGCTCGTGATCGAGGCAACCGCATTGAAGGTCCTGCTCCGCATGCCGAAAGGCGATGCGGATGGACTGCGGACGAAGCTGAAGACGTTCGCCGCCTCCCCCTACGATCCGCATCCCTGGGCAAAGGCGTTCGGTGGCGGGCGCGGGCGCATCCGCCATGGCGACTGGCGCGCCGTCTATCACATCGACGGGGACGCGCTGGTGATCACCGTGCTGAATGTTGGGAACCGCAAGGAGGTCTACCGATGAACGCCCTGCCCATCACGCCGATCGCGGAGACGGCGGACACCGTGACGCTGAGCCGGACCGATTACGAGGCCCTGGCCGATCTGGTCGCCGACGCGCAAGACCTTGCCGACGCCGACGCGGTGAAAGCCCGCCTCACCGCCGGCGAGACGGAGGCGTTTCCCTTCGAACTGGCCGAACGAATCCTCGACGGCGAACACCCGGTCATCGTCTTCCGCGAGCATCGCGGCTTCACGGCGCGTGGGCTTGCGGAGGCCGCGGGTGTTGCACCCTCTTATCTTTCGGAGATCGAGAACGCCCGCAAGCCCGGTAGCCTCGACGCGATGGCGAAGATCGCCGCCGCACTGCATGTCCCGCTGGACCTGCTGGTGCGCCAGTAACCAACCGTCCAGCAAAGGAGCCGTTTCCGGAGGAAGCGCCTGCATATTCGGATCGAGAGCGCGGCAGAGGCCTTGGAGAACCGCCTCGTCTTCGTCATCGGAGGTCTTCCCGCTCCGATCGGATCCAAGCCGGGATGTCCACCGGACCTGGGACGAAGCTCACTCACCCCACCGACCGTGCATTCATTCGCAGCCTTCCGCCTTCCCGGGCACGCCCCCTCGACAATTCAAGGCCGAGGAGACGCGAAGCCCCGGCGGTTCAGCGGGATGCGACGAAGCGGTCCAGCTTTCCCAGCGTCTGCTGCCCCAGTTTCTCGGCACCGAACCCCTTCGCCTCCTGGAACTCGGAAACCGTGGTGAAGACCATGCCCAGCGTCACCTTCGTCGCGCCGTCCCGGTCCTCGAACGCGGCCCAGGCGTCGGCATGTTTCGGCCCGTTCTCGCCCCAAAGAAGCGTGTAGCCTAGTCTTTCCTCGGGCAGGACCTCTCCGTACCGATGGTGGTTCGGAAAGACCGTCCCGTCCGGCGCGATCATGTCGAAGACCCAGTCGCCGCCCGCCCGCAGGTCGATCCGCGTCGTCCGGCAAGAGAACCCGTCCGGCCCCCACCATTGCGGCAGGGTCTCGGGATTCATCCACGCCCCCCAGACCAGGCTCCTGGGCGCCTGTATCACGCGCTCGAGCACCATGGTCCGCTGCGCCACGCCGGCGAGATTGTCCAGTCCGGCCCCGAAGCCCTGCCGGTAGCCGGCTTCCATGGCCTTGGCCAGCGAGGAAAGCTGCACCGTGACGACCAGCCGGCTGCGCGCGTCCGTGCCCGAGAAATCCGCCGTCACCAGCGCGGCCGATTGCGTCATGCCCTCGGACGAAACCACCTCGTAGTTCACGCTGCGCAGCGCCGGCTGCAACTCCAGCCAGCCGACCTCGCAACGGATGTCCGGCTGCCCCTCCACTTTGCAGAGCGAGACCTCGCGTCCCCCCACCCTGCTGTCGGCCTCCAGGAACTCCACCGTGACCGAGGGCGCAGGCGCGGCCCAGACCATCCGGGCGGCGGGGGCCGTCCACGCCTGCCACAGCACCGACAACGGGGCGGCCACCTCCCGCTCGAAAGTCAGCGTCGCAAAGCGGTCCTTCCTGTCGTCCGGCGCCGTGCCGGTCGAATCCGGGGTCGATGTCATTCCTTGCGCTCCTTCATGACGGTCATCACAAATGCATCCAGCCGGTCGAGCCGGGCTTCCCATAGCGCCCGCTGTTCATCCAGCCATGTCCGCACCGGCTCCAGAGCCTCCGGCACGATGGCGCAGGTCCGTGTCCGCCCCTCCTTGGAGGTGGAGATCAAGCCAGCCTCCTCCAGCACCGAAAGGTGGCGCATCACCGTGGGCAGACGCAGTCCGGTGGGACCGGCCAGGTCCGTTACCCGCGTGGGTTCCCCGGCAAGCCGGGCCAGGATCGACCGGCGGGTCGGATCGGCGAGCGCGTGGAAGAGCAGCGAGAGATCGGGATCATGCTTAGCCATATCGCTAAGTATCGCGGGGGCATCGTTCGTGCAAGCGAATACTTCGCCGGATGGCTAAGTTTCCCCGCCTGAGGCCGGTTGGTTGGAGCAGCCGCCAGGAAGTCGCTCCAAGACGTTGACGGGTGATCCGGAACAATGCCGACCATCGGGCTTGTATTCTGCCCGGCCCTCGCCCGTCCACGCCGACGAACCCGCCCTTCGATAACAAAAGACGGCAAGGAATTTCCGGCAGGCGCCCCCCTACTCTCTTCGGGTTAGGCTCTCAGAGGGATCGCCCTTGGGTTGACTGGATCTGTACGACACCATAAAGTTTCGACGCTATCCGAATATTGATGATGAACTCTGAACCGATCAAAGCCATCCATCGAGTCTTTCGTACAGCGCAAGTCATTCCGCCTACCGCCCACCAGATGAAGGATCCGACATGCGACGCCTATCCGTTGTCCTGGTCTGTCTCGCCCTTCAAGGATGCGCGGGTTCGCCCTTGTCGAATCTGGTCTCGGGCCAGCGTTATCAAACCACGTCCGACATCACCGCATCCTGGGTGGGATCGCCCGAAGACGATCTGGTTCTCTCCTGGGGCCCGCCGCAGAACAGCCACATGATGAACAACGGGTCGAAGATGATCGGCTATCAATATTCGTGGCTGACGAACGGGAGCCGCTCGGAAGAGTGGGGGTACGTTCCCGATTACGCGCTTTGCGAACAGCGCTTCCTAGTCGAAGGCGGCGTCATCACGCGCTGGTATTCTTCCGGCGATTGCCCCAAGAGGCCCAAGGGAGCCAAGCTGATCCCGGCCAGCACGCCGGTCCCCCGGCCGACCCTGTGACGTCGCAGCCCGAGGGTCCAGGCATGGGCCATGCTTTCCCGCGCTTTCGACGAAGCGCCGGAAAGGATGGCTTCATTTCCCCCGGGCCTTCCGCAGTCCGATCTGTCCGCTTCCGATCTACTCGCTTACGAAGGACCTGACGGCGTCGGCGATCAGGCCGCTCAGGGACAGGGCGTTGGACGGATGCGGCACGCCGTCGCAGGACAGCGGGCGGCCGAGCCCTTCCGCCACGAAGCGGTCGGCGACGATCTCGCCGAACAGGGCATGGACGCCGTAGACCTGCAGCGTGCCGGCCCCCAGCACCCGCGCCGCCCGGGCGCAGGAGAAGATCGTCTCGCCCGAGCTGATGACGTCGTCGACGATCACCACCGGACGGCCGTGGAGCGGTGCGTCGGGCGGCAGCGCCACCGTCACGTCGCGGTCGCCGCGCCGCTCCTTGCGGCCGACGATCCCGGTCAGCCCCAGCGGTCCGGCCACCGCCTCGACCAGCGGGGTGGATTCCTCGTCCGGCCCGACGATGACGGTGCCGGGCGCCACGCCGGCCGCCCGCAGATGCTCGACGATGGGCGCCGCCCCGCTCAGCGCGACGGAGGGGCGGCCGACGAACACCTCGTCCAGCGTGTGGGTGCGGTGCAGGTGCGGCTCGACGCAGACGAAACAGTCGAAGCAGCGGCCGAGCCAGTCGCCGACCACCGTCTGGCTGACCGGTTCGCCCGGCTTGAAGATGGCGTCCTGGCGCATGTAGGCCATGTAGGGCGCCACCAGGCAGAGGTGGGTCGCCCCCTGCCGCCGCAGGACCGAGGCGGCGAGCGTCAGTTCCACCAGCTTGTCGTTCGGCCGGTCGAGCGAGCGGTAGACGATGGCACGCTCCACCGGCTCCGGCAGGCGGACCAGGCTCTCGCCGTCCGGGAACCGGTGCAATTCGGCGATGTGGCAGGGAAGGTCCAGCGCCTGGGCCAGACGGCGCGCGGCATCGGCCGATTCCGGAAAGCCGTAGACGGCCGTGTAATTGCCCGTATCGCGGGCCATGCCCCATCTCCCTCTACCACCTTGGACGGCGGAGAGCTTGGCGCAGGCGGCATGGGCGGGTCAATGATGGCAAAAGGCCGGTGGTGATAGGCGGACAGGCCGGGGCGGCCGCCCCGCCGTATCGGCTTCACGCCTCCGGCCGCTTGTCGGCCTCCGCCTCGTCCGCTTCGGAGGCACCGGGATCGACATGGATGCTCTCGGCCTTGCGCGCCAGCCACTGGAAGGCGCCCAGCCCGACCACCAGCAGCGTGACCACGCCCAGCAGCATCACCGGATAGATGATGGCGGAAATCTCGCTGGTGCGCGCCTCGAAGACCAGGACCAGCCCTTCCAGACTGGCGGCGATGATGATCGTGGTCAGGAACTTGGTCAGGGTGCGGCGGGCCTCGTCGGCGCGGCGCAGCTCGCGTTCGCGGACGATCTCCTCCTCGTAGAGGTATTTGGCGATCTCGAACACCGCGATGGCCAGCACGATCATCCCCACCCCGTCCAGCATGGCCGCGGTCAGGACGGCGCTGTCCAGCGCCACCACCCCTTCCACCACCGTCAGGGCGGACAGCCCGATGAACAGCAGGGCGAACAGGCCGAGCGTCACCGCCGCCAGAAAATACATGCCGCGCGCCGCCGACTGGAACATCGCCCTCTCCCCTTGCCACCGAAGCTGGTCCTTGGCAGCGACAACGCGCGAGACGGCCGGTCCGCCCGGATGGCGGCACCGGATCCGTCGACGCTGCCGGGGAACCTCTTTAGAGTGGCGCCGACCTGCCGCCCTCCCCCCGGTTTCCTCTTCCATGATGCTGCCGCCAGACCCCGCCCCCTCTCCCGACGCCGGACGCAACGCCGTGGTGGCGAGCGCCGCCTATTGCGACGGCCGGCGCGTCGCCGACATGCCGATCGCCGAGGCCGGCGCCTGGGCGACGAAGGAGAACCATTTCGTCTGGATCGGCCTGTGGGAGCCGGACGAATCGCTGCTGATGGAGGTGAAGCGCCAGTTCGGCCTGCATGAGCTGGCGGTGGAGGACGCGCTGCACGCCCATCAGCGCCCGAAACTGGACGTCTATGGCGACAGCCTGTTCATGGTGCTGCGCACGGCGAAGCTCGAGAAGGGCGAGCTGATTCTCGGCGAGACCCATGTCTTCGCCGGGCGCGGCTATGTCGTCACCGTGCGGCACGGCGCATCGACCAGCTATGCGTCGGTGCGGGCGCGGGCGGAAAGCGCGCCGCATCTGCTCAAGCATGGCGAGGACTTTATCGTCTACACCATCATGGACTATGTGGTGGACTGCTACTTCCCGGTGCTGGACCAGCTGGCGACCGCGGTGGACGATTTGGACGCCCTGCTGATCGCCCGGCCGCCCAGCATGGCGGAGATCGAGTGCATCCACCAGCTGCGCCGCGACCTGGAGCGGCTGCGCCGCAACGCCTCGCCCCTGCTGGAGGTCTGCTCGCGGCTGGAGCGCTTCGACCTGCCGATGATCGACCCAGCGATCCGGCCCTATTATCGCGACGTGCAGGACCATGTGATCCGCGTCAACGAACAGATCGGATCGCTGCGCGAGGTGCTGTCCTTCGCCTTCGAAACCAGTATGATCCTGGCCTCCGCCCGGCAGAACGACGTGACGCGCAAGCTGGCCGCCTGGGCCGCCATCCTCGCCGTGCCGACGGCCGTCGCCGGCCTCTACGGCATGAACTTCGAGCATATGCCGGAGCTTCACTGGCGCTACGGCTACCCGGCGGTGCTGGCGCTGATCGCCGTGGTCTGCGCCGGGCTGTATGTCCGCTTCCGGCGGATGGGATGGCTGTGACACGATGCCCGGGCCGGACTCCCACCGGGGAGGTCGTGCTTGAACTTTGGTGACGGACATGACCGACGCGACGAACACGCTGCACGCCCTGCTGGATGCCTATCTGCGCTGCCCGGTGGAGGCGGCGCGCACGGAGCTGGAGCAGGCGCTCCGCGGCTACCAGACCGATTGGATCCGGGCCCGTGCCGGGGTCGACGCCCCTGCGCTGCCCGCGACGAAGCCCGCCCCGGCGGCGAAGCCGGCGGTCCCCAAGCCGCGCTTCCCCATCGCGTCGGCCGACCTGGGGGTCCTGAAGCGCCTGGCCGACGGCTGGCCGGGCACCACCGCCGAGGTGACGCGCTGGGCGTGGTTCGAGAATCGCGAACTGGTGGTTCTGGACCCGAACCCGGCCGGCGCGGGACCGGAAGTGCTGCGCCTCGCCCCGCTCGGCTGGGCCGCCATCGGCCGCCTGCCGCCGGACTGAGGACTCGTCAGTCCTGTCGAGAGACGCTTGAAGCCTGAACCGCTTCGCATCGGCGCTCGCCATGAGCTTCTCTCGAACGTCATTCCCGCGCAGGAGCCTGTGAAGAAATCGAACTTATATGAGAAAGCCCTGATCTGGCAGGCGTACACATCTCCCACTGGTCATCCCCGCGGAGGCGGGGAACCAGGATTTCCAACACAAGTGCTTGTAAAGGCTGGATTCCCGCCTCCGCGGGAATGACGGCCGAGAGAAGCGCACGATGCGATCCAACGCGATGTGGTTCGAACTTGGGGCTTCTCTCAGCGAGTCACCGATTTCTTCACAAACTCCTCCGCGGGGATGACGTCCGATACGGTCCTCCGAAGACCCACACCCCCTGATTGCAACAGGATCAGGTGCAGCCGCCGTCAAATCAACTGCCTTCAGTTCATCTGCGGCAGCGCGAAGATCTGGCCGGGATAGATCATGTCCGGGTTGCGGATCTGCTCGCGGTTGGCGGTGTAGATGGTGGTGTAGAGCATGCCGTCACCATAGGTGCGCCGTGCCAGCCGCCACAGGCTGTTGCCGGGCTGGACGACGATGTTGCGTCCGTCGGTCGTCGACGCCGGCATGGCGGAGACCTGGACCGGCAGTTCGGCCCGCGCCACCACCTTGCCGGCCAGCGTGACCTGGTCGGCGCGCAGGGTGTAGATCCCGGGATCGATCAATTTTTCCGGCGTCAGGCGCCAGTTGCCCTTCGGATCGCTGTGGGCGCTGCCGACCAGGATGTTGTCGAGATAGAGCTGCACCGCGCTGTTGGGCGCCGCCCGGCCGCCGAGCGCCACCCGCCCGGCGGGATCATAATCCATCGTCTCGACCGACACGCCGCCCGGCGGGGCCGGCGCGCCGTTGTCCGGGACCGGCGGAGCCTGCAGCACAGAACTGCCGCCCATGGCCGGCGACGCCCCGGCCAACCCGTCGCGCGGCATCGCCACCACGACCGGCGCGGCAGGGGACGCAGACGGGGCGGCCGCTTGGGCGGCGGTCTTCGCCGCCGGCTCCGGCACCATCACCACCACCACCTTGTCGGCGGGAACCGGAGAGTTGGCGCCCGGGCGCGTCTCGGTCAGGTTCAGCTCGCGGTTTCCGGGCGCCAGCGGCTTGTCGGGCAGCATCACCCATTCGCCGCGCTGGTCGGCCTTGGCAGACGCCACCGGGCTGCCGCCGTCGGTGACCGTCACCTCGGACCCGGGCGCGGCGCGGCCGGCCATCACCGTCGCCCCGTCCGGCGCCACCCGCACCACGTCGAAGCTGGGAGCCGCCGGCTTCGCCGGGGCCGGGGCAGATTGGGAAGCCGTGGCCTGGAATGCAGCCGGGGCGGCCGCAGGGACGGAAGCGGAGGCAGGCGCCGGAGCGGAGGCCGTTTTCGCCGGCTCCTGCGCCGGTTTGCCCGCCGGCCACAGGGCGACCGCCGCCGCTCCCCCCACCAGAGCCACGCCCAAAGCTGCGAACAACGCGTTTCGTTTCACCTGAGCACCCATCCGGCGGCCCGCCACCACGGCAGGATGGCTGACTATAGCAGAAGGATAGGTTCCAAAAGAATGGCGCCGTTGGTGCGGAGCCATCCGCCAAACGGGCTCGGTTGCCCCATCGGATCAGAATTCCGCACCAAAATCGGCGCCTGTTGCCTTGAAGGCTCACTGCTTCGCCGGCACCGTCTTCAGATAGGCGGCGATGGCGGCGCGGTCCTCGGCCGTCAGCTTGGAGGTGGTGTTGCGTACGACCTCGCCCATGGCGCCGCCGGCGACGTCGCCGTCCGGGGTCAGGCCGGCTTCCAGGAACAGCGTCAGGTCGCCGTCCGACCAGCCGCCGATCCCCTTGGGCTCGGCGCTGGTGATGCCGGGCACCTTGTCGCCGTCGGGGCCGTCGGGGTTGCCGGCGAGATAGCGGTCGGGGTCGATGCCGCCCAGCAGGCTGCGCGGGCTGTGGCATTCCGCACAATGGCCGAGCGCGTCGACCAGATAGCGCCCGCGGTTCCAGGACGCCGGCTTGGCCTGATCGTCGGGCACCGGGCCGGGGGTCAGGTACAGCCATTGCCAGGCCGGCACCAGGAAGCGCCAGGAGAAGGGCGGCGTCAGGTCGTGCGGCCTGTTCGGCGCCGCGACCGCCGGGCGGCTGAGCAGATAGGCCTTGAGATCCAGCAGGTCGCGGTCGGTCATCCGCGTATAGCTGGCATAGGGAAAGGCCGGGAACAGGTTGGCGCCGTCCGGCCGCACGCCCTCGCGCAGCGCGCGGATGAAGTCGGCGTCGCTCCAGCGGCCGATGCCGTTCACCGGGTCCGGCGTGATGTTGGGGGTGTAGAAGGTGCCGAAGGGCGTCGCCAGCGCCCGTCCGCCGGCCAGCGGCTGGCCGCCGCCCTTCTCGCCACCATCTTTTTGGTTGGTGTGGCAGCCGAGACAGCCGGCTGCGTTGAAGATATAGGCGCCCCGGCTGACGGCGTCGCCTGGCGAACCTTCCCCGGCCGAAGCTCCACCGGCGGGTGTATCGCCGGCAGCACGCGCACCGCCGCCCGCGAACGCGAGCGGCAGCAGCAGGGCCGCGGCGGTCAGGAGACGCCGCATCGGTCAGTTCTTCTTGACGCGGAAGTCCTCGTGGCAGGTGCCGCAGGTCTTGGAGGTCGCCCCCAGGGCCTGGGCGATCTGGGCGCGGTCGCCACCCTTGAGCGCGGCGTCGAGCTTCTCGGCCGCCGGCTGGACGGCGCTCCAGTACTTCTGCGTCTCGGTCCAGCTCTTCCACAGCTCCGGCTTGGCGGCGCTGTCGGCGACGCCGACGGCGGTGCCTTCGGGGAAGATCTTCTTCGGATCCATCTTGGACACCGCCAGAACGGCCTCCGCCCCCTTGGCGGCGTCCTCGGCGGTGGCGCCCTCGTTCTTCACGAACTTGGCGACGGCGCCCATGCCGCCCCCCAGCTTCTTCATGGTCTGCTGCCTGTCCTTGACCTGTTCGGCCGGATCGGCGGCGCCGGCGGCGCCGGCCGACATGCCGAACAGCGTGAACATCAGACCGGCGACGGATGCCGCCGCAAGGACATTGACGACCCGGTTGCTCATGTGGTCCCTCCCGATGATGCCGTGGCTTAAACGGTGCTTGTGCTGCTGTTGACGCACCGCCCCATCCGATATTCCATGGCATTCGCCAGATTTTTTACGGCCCCGCTCCCGATGGATGGCGGTGGCGAGAAAGGGTGACCCGCGATGAAGAGCCTGTCGTCCGTCTGCGTCTATTGCGGCGCCTCCGCCCGCGTCGCCGATGTCCACAAGGAAGCCGCCCACGCGCTGGGCGACGGGCTGGCACGGCGCGGCCTCCGCATGGTCTATGGCGGCGGCCGGGTCGGGCTGATGGGGATCGCCGCCGACGCCGCCATCGCCGCCGGCGGCGAGGTGGTCGGCATCATCCCGGAACACATCCAGTCGGCCGAGGTCGAGCACACCGGCCTGACCGAACTGCATGTCGTCGACAGCATGCACACCCGCAAGCGCATGATGGTCGAGCGGTCCGACGCCTTCGTCATCCTGCCCGGCGGCCTCGGCACGCTGGACGAGGCCTTCGAGATCCTGACCTGGAAACAGCTTCAGCTGCACGACAAGCCGATCGTCATCGCCGACGTCGACGGCTATTGGCGTCCGCTGCTGGGACTGATCGACCACATGGTCGCCCAGGGCTTCGCCCGCATCGACCGCTCCGCCCTCTACCGCGTCGCCGACCAGATCGACGGGGTGTTCGCGGCGCTGGACGCCATGCCGGCTCCCACCCAGCCGGTCCAGCCCGGCAAGCTCTGATCAAGCTCTGAAGCGGCACAAGCCCCTTCCGACGGTTATCCCCAGACTTCCCATCCTGTGGATAACTTCTGTGCACAGCTTTTGTGGAGGGTCCCCCACCCTTCGCCGAGCGTTCCCGTTATGTTTTTGCTATTGTGTCCCCCATGAGCAACCAGACCTCCTCGCTGTTCGATCTCCGCCCCTCCGCCGCGGTCAAGCCGACGGCCGAGTACCGAACGCCCCCCAACAACGAGGAGGCGGAGCAGGCGCTGCTGGGCGCGATCCTGGTCAACAACAAGGCCTATGAGAAGGTCGGCGAGTTCCTGCGGCCGGAGCATTTCTACGACCCGGCCCACCAGCGCATCTTCGCCGCCATCACCAAGATGGTCGACCGCGGCCAGATCGCCAACCCGGTCACGCTGAAGGCGCTGTTCGACAACGATCCCGAACTGGCGGTGGAGGGCGGCAGCGCCTATCTGGCCGAACTGGCCGCCAACGTGGTGACGGTGGTCAATGCCGGCGACTACGGCAAGACCATCCACGACCTGTTCATCCGCCGGCAGCTGATCGAGGTCGGCACCGACATGGTGAACGAGGCGTACCGCCACGACCTCGACATCACCGCGCTCGACCAGATCGGCGAGGCGGAGAAGCAGCTGTTCGACCTCGCCTCGACCGGCGACGTGCAGGGCGGCTTCGTGGCCTTCGGCGAGTCGGTCAAGCACGCCATCACGACGGCGGAGGCGGCCTTCCGCCGGTCCAGCCACGTCACCGGCGTCACCACCGGCCTGATCGACATCGACCGCAAGCTGGGCGGCCTGCACCCGTCGGACCTGATCATCCTCGCCGGCCGCCCGTCGATGGGCAAGACGGCGCTGGCCACCAACATCGCCTTCAACGCCGCCAAGGCGCACATGCGCTCCTCCGGCCAGGAGGGCGGCGTCGTCGGCTTCTTCTCGCTGGAAATGTCGGCGGAACAGCTCGCCACCCGTATCCTCGCCGACGAGGTGCAGGTGCCCGGCGACAAGATCCGCCGCGGCGAGATCCGCGACACCGACTTCCCGAAATTCGTCCAGGCCAGCCAGGATCTGGCACGCTGCCCCTTCTACGTCGACGACACGCCGGCCCTGTCGGTCGCCGCGGTGCGCACGCGCTGCCGCCGGCTGAAGCGGACCTCGGGCCTCAGCATGGTGGTGGTCGATTACCTCCAGCTTCTGCGCGGCTCGTCGTCGCGCGGGGCGGAGAACCGGGTGCAGGAAATCTCGGAGATCACCCGCGGCCTGAAGGCCATCGCCAAGGAGCTGGACGTGCCAGTGGTGGCGCTGTCGCAGCTGAGCCGCGCGGTGGAACTGCGCGAGGACAAGCGCCCGCAGCTGGCCGACCTGCGCGAATCGGGCTCGATCGAGCAGGACGCCGACGTGGTGATGTTCGTTTTCCGCGAACAGTATTATCTTGAGCGCGCCGAGCCTTCGCGCCGGCCCGACGAGAGCGACGACAAGTTCAACGACCGCTACCAGCGCTGGCAGCAGCGCCTGGGCGAGGTGCACAACACCGCCGAGGTGATCATCGCCAAGCAGCGTCACGGTCCGATCGGCACCGTCCGCCTCTACTTCGACGGCCAGTTCACCAAGTTCGGCGATCTCGACCAGCACCACCAGACCGACGAGTGACCAGAGTGACGACCGACCCGAGCCTGAGCGCCTGCGCCATCCTGACCGTGGATCTGGGCGCCGTCGTTGCCAACTGGACGCAGCTGCGCGACCGGGTGGCGCCGGCGGAGTGCTCTGCGGTGGTCAAGGCCGACGCCTATGGGCTGGGGGTGGCGCGCGTCGTGCCGGCCCTGGCCGCCGCCGGCTGCCGGACCTTCGTCGTCGCCCAGTTCGAGGAGGCGCTGGCCGTCCGCCGGGCGCTGGAGCCGGTCGCTCCCGACGCCCAAGCGGAGGTGCAGGTCTTCTCGCTGGGCGGGCTGCCGCCGGGCCATGAGGCGGACTTCCCCGCCAACCGCATTCTGCCGGTGCTGAACCATCTGGGCGAGATCGCGGCGTGGCGGGCCTTCGCCGCGGCGCGCGGCGAGGTTCTGCCGGCGGTGATCCACATCGACACCGGCATGAACCGGCTGGGCCTCGGCCCCGACGAGCTGGATGCGCTCGCCGGCCATCTGGAGTGGCTGGAAGGCATCGACGTCCGCTACTGGATGACACACCTCGCCTGCGCCGACGAGTTCGACAACCCGATGACCGGGGAGCAGCTGGAGCGGTTCCGCGCGGCGCTGGCCCGGCTGCCCAAGGCGAAGGCCAGCTTCGCCAATTCGTCCGGCATCTTCCACGGCAAGGACCATCATTTCGACCTTGCCCGGCCGGGCTGCGCCCTCTACGGCGTCAACCCAACGCCGCACCTGTCCAACCCGATGCGGGACACCATCCGGCTCGATGCGCGACTCTTGCAGGTGCGCAACTGCGCGGTTCCGATGACGGTCGGCTACGGCGCCGCCCACAAGGTCACCGGCCCGGCGCGGATCGCCACCATCGGCGTCGGCTATGCCGACGGCTACCTGCGCGCGCTGGGCGGCAGGGGCCACGTCTTCGTCGACGGCGTCGCCGCCCCCATCGTCGGCCGCATTTCGATGGACCTGATCACCATCGACGTCACCAGCCTGCCGGAGTCGGCGGCGCATGCCGGCCGCGTGGTCGAACTGATCGGCCCCAGCCGCCCGGTCGACCGGGTGGCGGCGGAGGGCGGCACCATCGGCTACGAGATCCTGACCTCGCTCGGCCGGCGCTATCATCGGGTCTATCAGAGTGAATGAACAAAGGCCTCGTGCGTTTCCATATCAGTCGCACGAAGCTCCGATCTTATGTCTGGTAACAGCGACCGCTCTACAGGAACCAGAATCCTGACAGTGAATACGCGCAACTTTCAGATTGAATTGACCGTCATTGTATACACGCCTTCCGAACCATCGGAAGAGGTGACTTGGAACATGAACATCCCTGTGGCCGGCGCCGTAAAGATAAGCTTCGGCTGCAACGCACCACCACTGTCGTCATCGGACGCCAATGTCTCAAGATACCCGGTGGTCGGGCCAGTCTGATGCCAATAGCCGACTTGCAGAAGTGGATTGAATGGCCGACTTGGGCCACGACCGGTGATCACGACATCGGCTTGGTAGCTCTGGCCCTTTTGCAATGGAAAGCTGGATGCAGACCATCCTTGAGAGCTTGCGGACCCCCCAGCGTGTCCATGCAATTCGATGAATGGAGTCACCGGCGGAGAAACCACAGTTGGAGGCGAAACCACCGTTGTCGGCGGAACATTTACGGATGGCTCAAGAGGCCGGTTTTCTTTCCAACCGAAAGCAATGTAGTGCTGAAGCGCTTGGGACGCATTGCCAAATGCCTTTTTTATATCCGCATTAGCTGATAGATATTTTTCTGCATCGAAAGAGTTTATGCTTCTTCCTTCACTGATACCAAATTTAATATAATGCTGCGCTGCATCGCCTTCCGTGATATTCGCGTTTAAGAGATCAAGGTTAGATGCCAGATATTCTTTTGAATCGAATGTGATCGTCCGCCCCTCACGCCATCCGTAATCGATGTAATGCTGCAAGGCCGCATTGGAATCCTGGCCGAACGCGTGTCGCAAATCGCTATAGGATGCCAAATAGGCCGCACCATCGAAGGTCGTTATGCGGCCTTCTCGAATTCCTAAAGTCGTGTAATGCGATTCGGCCTGCGCAGGCGTCATGCCAATACGCAACAAATCTTGGTTTGCCGCCAAATAGCTGCGGGCGTCGAATCCAGGAATGCTCATTGCACAATCACCCGATTCATTTTTCATTCAAAAATATTCTTTCATAAGAAAAAATCAACCGTAAATTTTGGATTCTCTTCCAGCTCAGGCCTCGCCTCGGGCATGCCCTCAAAGCTTGAAGATCGCAGATCCGTTGGACCGGCCAACCGATCTGCGCAGCTTCCTACCAATGCGAAGTCCAAGGATGACCGCGGCGCTCATCGGTGCTATGACCGCATCGCCCAAATGAGATTCACACCAAGGATGCGGGCCGACTGATGGGTTTCCTCGCCGCTACCGGCCGGGCCTTCCTGATCTTCCTGGAAGCGACCGGACGCCTTGCCCTGTTCACCGGGTCCGCCCTGTCGCACTGCGTGCGGCCGCCGCTCTATCCGCGGCAGATCCTGCGGCAGATGATCGACATCGGCTATTACTCGCTGCCGGTGGTCGGGCTGACCGCGCTGTTCACCGGCATGGTGCTGGCGTTGCAGAGCTACAGCGGCTTCTCCCGCTTCCAGGCCGAAGGCGCCATCGCCACCGTCGTCGTGCTGTCGATCACCCGCGAGCTGGGTCCGGTGCTGGCCGGGCTGATGGTGGCGGGCCGCATCGGCGCCGCCATGGCGGCGGAGATCGGCACCATGCGGGTGACCGAGCAGATCGACGCGCTGTCCACCCTGTCGACCAACCCGCACAAGTATCTGGTGGCGCCGCGGCTGATCGCCGGACTGACCATGGTGCCGCTGCTGGTCATCGTCGCCGACATCATCGGCGTGTTCGGCGGCTTCCTGGTCGGCGTCTACCGGCTGGACTTCAACGCCGCCAGCTACATCAACCGCACCTGGGAATTCCTCCAGCCGGTCGACGTGATCTCCGGCCTGGTGAAGGCGGCGATCTTCGGCTTCCTGATCGCGCTGATGGGCTGCTACCACGGCTACCACTCCAAGGGCGGCGCCCAGGGCGTCGGGGCGGCGACCACCAACGCGGTGGTGTCGGCCTCCATCATGATCCTGGTGTGGAACTACCTGATCACCGGCCTCTTCTTCTCGACCAAGTGAGCGCCATCCGATGAGCACCCCCAAGATCGCGCTCAAGAACGTCACCAAGCATTTCGGCCCGAAGAAGGTGCTGAACGGCATCGACCTGGAGGTGGCGAAGGGCGAGTCGCTGGTGGTCATCGGCGGCTCGGGCACCGGCAAGTCGGTGATGCTGAAAAGCATCCTCGGGCTGCTGACTCCGGATTCCGGCTCGATCCAGGTCGATGGGCAGGAGACGACCCGGCTGCGCTCGCGCGAGCGCGAGAAGCTGCTGCACAAGTTCGGCATGCTGTTCCAGGGCGCCGCCCTGTTCGACAGCCTGAAGGTCTGGGAGAACGTCGCCTTCGGCCTGATCCAGGGCGCCCATATGCCGCGTGCCCAGGCCAAGGAGATCGCCGTCGCCAAGCTGGGCGCCGTCGGCCTCACCCCCGACGTGGCCGAGCTGTCGCCCTCGGAGCTGTCCGGCGGCATGCAGAAGCGCGTCGGCCTCGCCCGCGCCATCGCCGACGAGCCGGAGATCATCTTCTTCGACGAGCCGACGACCGGCCTCGACCCGATCATGGCCGACGTCATCAACGAGCTGATCGTGCAGTGCGTGAAGGATCTCGGCGCCACCGCGGTCACCATCACCCACGACATGGCGTCGGCCCGCAAGATCGCCGATCGCATCGCCATGATCTACCAGGGCCGCATCATCTGGACCGGCCATGCCCGCGACATCGACGATTCGGGCAACGCCTATGTCGACCAGTTCGTCCATGGCCGGGCGGACGGGCCGATCAAGATGCAGATCAAGGCGCTCTAACGCGGAACAACCAAGGGGGCTCGCCGGTTTCCGAATGGGCTGTCGTCGCAGCCTGTTCCCCGGAGGTGGCCCCCAGTGAGTGTGCAGCCCGCGACCCTCCAGGACTTCGACATCGACGAGGTCTTCCGCCTCCTGCGGAGCGCGGTCGCCCCCTACCCCAAGGCGGCGATGTTCGAGCTGCGCGACCGCGGCTATTCCGCGCCCTTCCAGCAGCTGGTCGCCAGCCTGATTTCCGCCCGCACGCGGGACGAAACGTCGCTGGAGGTCTCCGAACGGCTGTTCGCCGTCGCATCCACCCCGGCCGCCATGGCCGCCCTGCCGGAGGAGCGGCTGGTCGCGCTGCTGTACGGCGCCACCTTCCCGGAACCGAAGGCGCGAGACATCCGCGAGCTGTCCCGCCGCATCGTCGAGGAGCTGGACGGCGAGGTGCCGGACACACCGGACGGGCTGATGCGCTTCCACGGGGTAGGGCCGAAGATCGCGGCGCTGACACTGGCCGTCGGCTTCGGCATTCCGGCGCTGGCGGTCGATATCCATGTCCACCGCGTCACCAACCGCTGGGGCTATGTGTCGGCGCGTACGCCGGAGAAGACGATGGCGGCCCTGCTGGCGGTGCTGCCGAAACGCTATTGGGTGGAGATCAACGAGCGGCTGGTGCCCTTCGGCAAATGGATCTGCACCGGCGAACGTCCGCGCTGCTCGGCCTGTCCGCTGCTGTCGATGTGTGCGCGGGTGGGGGTGACCGAGTCACGCTGACGGCTGGTCCAATTGATGCAGATCCTGGCAGGGGGCCGGTCGCCTCGCTAGAAGAGCGGCCGGATTCCCGCTTTTCAAGGCTTCGCAATGATCGTCTACGCCCTGCACTGCGCCTGCGGCCATGATTTCGACCGTTGGTTCGACAACATGGCCGATTACGATGCCAAGAAGGCCATCGGCATCCCCTGCCCGTCCTGCGGCGGCACCGAGGTCGCAAAGGCGATCATGGCGCCGCGGGTCGGCAAGTCCCAGCCGGCCCCAGTTCCTGCCTGCGGACCCGGCGGCTGCGGCGGGGGTGGCTGCCCGATGATGATGTGAGGATCCGGAGCGTGAAGGGTGCCCCCTCCCTCCCACGGCTCCGCCGTGGGTCCCTCCCTCCCCGCTTCGCAGGAGAGGGGATGATTTGCAATGCGGCGGCAGTCCCCTCTCCCTCGAAGAGGGGGAGGGTTAGGGAGGGGGACCGCGCTCAGCGCCGCCGCGCTTCCGCCGTCAGACGCGGGCCGGTGGTCAGTTCCTCGCGGCGGCGGGGGGTGCCGAAGCTGGGCTCGACGCGGGTGTCGCGCGGCCGGTCGTCGCCGGCCGGCACCCGACTGAGCGGGTCGACGCCGCGGCCGCTGCGCCACCAGGCGAAACCGATGCCGCCCAGCGTCGCGGCGATCAGGCCGGCGACACCGGCGCGCGCGGCGTTGGACTGCCAGAGCGACGGGGCGGCACCGACCGCTGCCGGCTCCTCGACCGGGGCCGGCTTGCCGTCGGGCGTGGTCGCCGACACCGCGCCGCGGGGAGCCGCCTGCGGGGCCGGGCCTTCGGACGCACCGGCCGATGCACCGGCCGACGGGCGCGGCGCGGCCTGGGTCGCCGCATTGGACGCCACGGCATTGGAGGCCGGCGCAGGTACCGACGGGCGTGCGGCCGGAGAAGCGGCGGGCGCGTTGTGGCTGGCCGAAGACGAGGATGAGGGCGAAGAGGACGACGACACCGGGGCGCCGCCGAACTGCGCCATGCCGCCGACGCTCTCGTTGCCGGATTCGACCCGGCCCGTCGGGGCGGCGCGCGGCGCCACCTCCTTGTCGTGGCGGGTCTGGCCGACCTGGCTCTTGGACAGGCTGCCCATGGTCGGCGCGGCCTTGCTCTCGCGCTCGCTCATCATCTTGGCGATGGTGGCCTGGTCCAGGTTGCCGGTGGCGGGCAGTCCGGCCGACTTCTGATAGGCGCTGAGCGCGGAGCGGGTTTCGGGCGTCATCTGGCCCTTGGCCCGGCCGCCGATGTTGTAGCCCTTGTCCTTCAGGATGGTCTGCGCCCACTGGATGTCGGCGACCGACGCCTCGGCCCTTGCGGAGCCGGGCGTCGCCATGGTCAGTGCCGACACCACCAGCGCGATCGCCGCCACCGCGGCGCCACCATGCACCCGCCGCGAAATCCCAGACATTCCCTCTTCCTTTCGTCCGTGACGCCAGACCGACTTCAGAGCCACGACACTCCCCCCAATCGGGGACCAAGGCCCCCGCGAATCGCGGGAAACCAGGATCGTGTTACCAGATTGCGTCGCATTTCCGGCGGCGATTTTTGGGCGTCTGCTTTGTCAGCCGCGCAGCGTTGCCGAAAAGGCGCGCTCCCGGAAATGGTGTGCGAAAATGGATCGGGAAGGGCCGGTCGTGGTAGCGTCAAATCGGGGGCGAAAAAGGAGCGAGACGCAAGCCATGACCGGGTCCACCGCCGCATGCCCGCGGCTTCTGACGGCCTTGCCGGCGCTGGCCTGCCTGTCCGCGCTCGCCCTGCTGTCGGGATGCAGCAGCGCGCCCACCTACCGTGAGTGGACCGCCAGCCCGGACGTGCCAACCGTCGCCTATGACGAATGCACCGAGCAGGTGGATAACGCCATGCGCTTGCGCGGCTATCCCCTGCGTCCGCTGCCGGAAACGCCGCAGTTCGGCTATCGCAAGGAGATCTTCGCGCTCTGCATGCGCCGCAAGGGCTACACGGCGGAGTGAGAGTTTGCGGGGTTTTGCGAGTCCTGCCGGGAGACGTTTGAGGTTTGAACCGCTTCGCATCGAAGCCCGCCCCGACCTTCCTCGGCCGTCATTCCCGCGAAAGCGGGAATCCAGTCGTTTCGAGCACTTGGACCGGGAGCCTGGATCCCCGCCTTCGCGGGGATGACGGCCGATAACAGCCTCTAAGCCTTAGAGCCTAGCCTCTGACGCCCTACCGTCCGGCGAAATGCAGGTAGGCCAGGGCGCCCACCAACGTGCCGATCAGGATCACCGCCAGATAGATGCGCAGCGGCAGGGCGACGGGTTCCCCGGCCTTGCGCCTGCCCGTCGGCTTGCGGGGGGTCGACGAGACGGGCTTCGGCACCGACCGGACGCTCGCACCCTTGGTCGGCCCGCCCTTGGTCGGCCCCCCCTTGGTCGGCCCCCCCTTGGTCGGATCGTGCAGCTCGATCAGCGTCCAGTTGAACTCCATCCCCTCATAGGCGGAGTCGGCGTTGTAATCGAGCTGGATCAGCCGGAAATAGGCCCGCGGGTTGATGCCGACCATCCGGTCGAAGCGCGCCTTGGCGTGGGCCAGCTCCTCCCCGACCTCCAGCGTCTTCCACCCCCTGCCGCGCGCCTTCTGGATGGCGTAGCGGGTCGGCTGGGGCGGGCGTGGGGACGGCATCGCCGCACTTTATCCGCTTGATCAGGCCAGTGGAACGGCGTTGTCGCGGATGACGGAGGCGTACCAGTCGTAGCTGGCCTTCGGGGTGCGGGCCAGCGTCTTGCGGTCGACCTGGACCAAGCCGAAATGACGGCGGTAACCCTCCGACCATTCGAAATTGTCGAGCAGCGTCCAGGCCATGTAGCCCTTGAGGTTGCAGCCCTCGTCGATCGATTTGGCGGCGGCCAGCAGATGGTCGCGCAGATAGGCGATGCGGTCGCGGTCCTCCACCCGGCCGCTCGGGCCGATGGTGTCGGGGTAATCGGCGCCGTTCTCCGTCACGTAGACCGGCGGGTTGCCATATTTCTCCTGGAGTTCCGCCAGGATCTCGCTCAGCCCGTCCGGCTCCACCGGCCAATCCATGCCGGTCTTGCGCGTGCCCTCGGGCGCCGAGCCGTAGCCGGTGCCGAACAGCCCCTGCGGGTCGGGCTGCTGGTGCATGCGGCTGTAATAGTTGACGCCGAGGAAATCGACCGGCTGCTTGATGCGCGCCAGATCGTCGGGCTTGGCGATGCGGGCGAACTCCGCCTCCAGCAGCTCCGGGAAACGGCCCTTGAACAGCGGGTCGAGGCAGGAGCGGTTCCACACCGCATCCCACATCAGCGAGGCCGGATAGTTCGAGTCGAGCCCGCCCACCGGCCAGGACGGCTGCAGCGACAGCACGGTGCCGAGCTGCCAGTTCCTGCCGCCCGCCTGGCGCAGGGCGGCCAGCGCGGTTCCCTGGGCGAGGTTCTGGTGGTGGATCGCCTTCAGGCAGGTCTCGCGGCCGGTCAGCCCCGGGGCATGCCCGCCGGTGCCGTGGCCGAAGATGGCGACCACCGACGGCTCGTTCAGCATCACCCAGTTCTTCGCCCGGTCGCCCAGCTTCGCAGTCACCGCCAGGGCGTAGTCGGTGAACCAGCCGGCGATGTCGCGGTTGGTCCAGCCGCCCCGGTCCTGCAGGGCCTGCGGCAGATCCCAATGGAACAGGCAGGGCCAGGGCTGGATGCCGCGCGCCAGCAGCGAATCGGTCAGCCGGTCGTAGAAGTCCAACCCCTTGGCGTTCACCGCCCCGCTGCCCTGCGGCATCACCCGCGGCCAAGCGATGGAGAAGCGGTAGGCCTTCATCCCGGCCCGCGCCATCAGATCCACGTCCTCGGCATAGCGGTGGTAATGGTCGCAGGCGACGTCGCCGGTGTCGCCGTTGGCGATCCGCCCATAGGAGTGGCTGTAGGTGTCCCAGACACTGGGGCCGCGCCCATCCTCGGCGACGGCGCCCTCGATCTGATAGCTGGAGGTGGAGACGCCCCATAGGAAATCGGCGGGGAAGCTCACCGACGGAACGGCGATGCCGGGGGCGGCCTGGACGGCCTTGCGCCCCAGCGCCGCGACGACGCCGGTGCCGGCCGCGGTGACCGCGGTCGCCTTCAGGGCCGTCTTCAGGAAAGTCCGCCGCAGCATCGCCTGGATCTCCGCATCTTCCGCCGGTTCCGCCGCCGACAGCGACGACGGTGCTCCGCCGCCGCGCACTCTATGCAGTCCAACGGCTTTGGCAACCGGGGGATTACCCGGAGCGGCAATTCCAACGGATACGCCGCAGCCGAACAGATAGGGCGAGCGTCGCCATAGGCGCAGGCCGGCCGCTGGGATATAGTGGATCCATGCAACAGCTTTTCCCCATCCTGATGGTCATGGCGATGCTGGCGGTCGTCGGCTCGCTGTTCGTCGGCCTCTTCTTCATGGCCCGCGGCGGCCGGGGCGATCCGCGCCGTTCCAACAAGGCGATGCGGCTGCGGGTGATGCTGCAGGGCGCGGCCCTGCTGCTGTTCGTTCTCGCCATCCTGACCCGAGGCTGACGGTTCCCATGGTGAAGCTGACCAAGATCTACACGCGCGGCGGCGACGCCGGCGAAACCTCGCTCGGCGACGGCAGCCGGGTGCCCAAGCACGACCGCCGCGTCGCCGCCTACGGCACGGTGGACGAGGCGAATGCCGTCATCGGCATGGCGCGCCTGCATATGCGGGACTGGCCGCAGGCCGACGCGATGCTGGGGCGCATCCAGAACGACCTGTTCGATCTGGGCGCCGACCTCTGCACGCCGGAGGAGGAGGCCCCGAAATACCCGCCGCTGCGCATCGTCCAGGCCCAGGTCGACCGGCTCGAGGCGGAGATCGACGCGATGAACGCCGATCTGGCGCCGCTGACCTCCTTCATCCTGCCCGGCGGCTCGCCTGCCGCGGCGCATCTGCATCTGTCCCGCACCGTGGTGCGCCGGGCGGAACGGTTGATGACCGATCTGGCCCGGCATGAGCCGGTGACCGCGGCGGCACTGAAATACGTCAACCGGCTGTCGGATCACCTGTTCGTGCTGAGCCGGGTGGTGAACCGAAACGGGGCGGACGACGTGCTGTGGGTCCCCGGCGCCAACCGCTGACTCGGCCGGCCGGGCTGCCCGCCGACGGCCACGCGGACCGCGGCGAAGAGGCCGGCAAGCGACGCCGTCCGCGCGTCCGGCGCGTCATTGACAGTGGTATTGCCAGATCCTATGGTCCGTTCGCAACCACAGCAATTTTCGCGGTGTTCGCCGTAACAGGCGCGCGCTCAGCAGCCAGGGTGAGTTATGAAAGTCCTCGTCCCCGTTAAGCGAGTGGTCGACTACAACGTGAAGATCCGCGTCAAGGCGGATGGCAGCGGCGTCGAGACCGCCAACGTGAAGATGAGCATGAATCCCTTCGACGAGATCGCCGTCGAAGAAGCCGTGCGCCTCAAGGAAGCCGGCAAGGCGACCGAGATCGTCGTGGTCTCGGTCGGCCCGGCCCAGGCCCAGGAGACCCTGCGCACCGCGCTCGCCATGGGCGCCGACCGCGCCATCCTGGTGCAGGCCGAGGGGACGACCGAGCCGCTGGCCGTCGCCAAGGTCCTCAAGGCCCTGGTCGAGAAGGAGGCCCCCGGCCTCGTCATTCTCGGCAAGCAGGCGATCGACGACGACTGCAACCAGACCGGCCAGATGCTGGCGGCCCTGCTCGGCTGGGGCCAGGGCACCTTCGCCTCGAAACTCGTCGCCGGCGACGGCAAGGTCGCCGTCACCCGCGAGATCGACGGCGGGCTGGAGACGGTGGAGCTCAAGCTGCCGGCGGTGGTCACCGCCGACCTGCGCCTCAACGAGCCGCGCTATGCCAGCCTGCCCAACATCATGAAGGCGAAGAAGAAGCCGCTGGAGACCGTCACGCCCGATGCGCTCGGCGTCGACGTGAGGCCGCGGCTGAAGACGCTGAAGGTGACGGAGCCGCCGAAGCGCCAGGCCGGCATCAAGGTGCCGGACGTCGCCACGCTGGTGGACAAGCTCAAGACCGAAGCGCGCGTGATCTGAGGGGATGATCTGACCATGGCCAACATTCTCGTCATCGCCGACCACGACGGCGCCTCGCTGAAGCCCGCCACGCTGAACGCCGTCACCGCCGCTTCCAAAATCGGCGGCGACATCCACATCCTGGTCGCCGGCAAGGGCGCTCAAGGCCCCGCCGAGGCCGCCTCCAAGGTGGCGGGCGTCGCCAAGGTGCTGCTGGCCGACGATGCCGCTTACGAGCACCAGTTGCCGGAGGACGTCGCCCCGCTGGTGGTATCGACCGTCAAGGGCGGTGGCTACGGCCATGTCCTGGCCGGCGCCACCTCGGTCGGCAAGAACCTCCTGCCGCGCGTCGCGGCGCTGCTGGACGTCGCCGCCATCTCCGACATCACCGCGGTGCAGTCGGCCGATACCTTCGAGCGGCCGATCTATGCCGGCAACGCCATCGCCACCGTGCAGTCATCCGACGCGGTAAAGGTCGTCACCGTCCGCACCACCGCCTTCGAGACCGCCGCCGCCGAAGGTGGTTCGGCATCGGTCGAGCAGGTCGCGGGCGCCGGTGCGGCCGGGCTGTCGAGCTTCGTCTCGGCCGAGCTGACCAAGTCGGAGCGTCCGGAACTGACCGCCGCCCGCGTGGTGGTGTCGGGCGGACGCGGCATGCAGTCGGGCGAGAATTTCCCGCTGCTGGAGGCGCTGGCAGACAAGCTGGGCGCCGCGGTGGGCGCCAGCCGCGCCGCCGTGGACGCGGGGTTCGTGCCGAACGATTACCAGGTCGGGCAAACCGGCAAGATCGTGGCGCCGGAGCTGTACATCGCCGTCGGCATCTCAGGTGCGATCCAGCACCTCGCCGGCATGAAGGACAGCAAGGTCATCGTCGCGATCAACAAGGATGAGGAAGCGCCCATCTTCCAGGTCGCCGATTACGGCCTCGTCGCGGACCTGTTCAAGGCCGTGCCGGAGCTGACGGCCGAACTGGAAAAGGCGCGCTGATCCGGACCGCCGCGGCGGGTGCCGGCCGGAACCGGTGCCAGCCGCGGCGGACCATTTTACCCACATCCTGCGCGAGACAGCCCCCATGACCACGATCAAGAAGATTGGCATCATCGGCGCCGGCCAGATGGGCAGTGGTATTGCCCAGGTCTGCGCCCAGGCCGGCTATGATGTCGTCCTGTCCGACATCAGTGACGCGGCCCTGGAGAAGGCGCTCGCCAACATCGGTCGGAACTACGACCGGCAAATCCAGAAGGGCAAGCTGGAGGAGCAGGCGAAGACCGCCGCCCTTGGCCGGATCACGACCGGCACCGACCTGTCGGCGTTCGGCGAGTCCGATCTGGTGATCGAGGCCGCGACCGAGAACGAGGCGCTGAAGCGCGACCTGCTGAAGAAGCTGGTCCCGCACCTGAAGCCGGAGGCGCTGATCGCGACGAACACCTCGTCGATCTCGATCACCCGTCTGGCTGCGGCGACCGACCGTCCGGCCAAGTTCATGGGCATGCACTTCATGAACCCGGTGCCGCTGATGCAGCTGGTCGAGTTGATCCGCGGCATCGCGACCGACGAGCCGACCTTCGAGGCCATCAAGGAACTGACGCTGGCCATCGGCAAGACCGCCGCGGTGGCCGAGGATTTCCCGGCCTTCATCGTCAACCGCATCCTGCTGCCGATGATCAACGAAGCCGTCTACACCCTCTACGAGGGCGTCGGCGGCGTCGAGGCGATCGACACCGCGCTGAAGCTGGGCGCCAACCACCCGATGGGTCCGCTGGAACTGGCCGACTTCATCGGGCTGGATACCTGCCTGGCGGTGATGCAGGTGCTGTACGAGGGGCTGGCCGACAGCAAGTACCGCCCCTGCCCGCTGCTGGTGAAGTATGTCGAGGCCGGCTGGATCGGCAAGAAATACGGACGCGGCTTCTACGACTACTCGCAGACGCCGCCGGTGCCGACGCGCTGAGGAGTTTTCGTCGGGGAGGGGCTGGCTGGCGAATGCCCCCACCTATCCTCCCCCGCTGGGCGGGGGAGGGACTGCCGCCACTTTCCCGCATCAGCACCAATCCCCTCCCCCGCCCAGCGGGGGAGGGTTAGGGTGGGGGTCTAACGCCTCCGTAAAGACGCGCTCCCCCTCACTTCGGCAGCGCGTAGGCCATCACCGAATCGCCCCCCTTGGTCCCGAGCGAGCCGTGCCCGCCGGCGACCACCAGAACATATTGCCGGCCGTCCTCTCCCTGGTAGGTCATCGGCGTTGCCTGACCGCCGGCCGGAAGCCGGCTTTCCCACAGCTGCCGGCCGTTGGACACGTCGTAAGCCCGCACATAATCGTCGATGGTGCCGGACAGGAAGGCGACGCCGCCCGCGGTCATGACCGGGCCGCCCAGGTTGGGCACGCCCATGCGGAAGGGCAGCGGCACCGGCGCGGCATCGCGGGTGGTGCCATTCTTGTGCTTCCAGACGATTTTGCCGGTCGTCAGGTCGGCGGCGGCGACATAGCCCCAGGGCGGCGCCTGGCAGGGGAGGCCCAGGACGGAGACGAAGGGGGCGAGCTTCACCGCATAGGGGGCTCCGAAATTCTCGTTCAACGCCGGCAGGCTGAACTGCGGCCGCTCCCCGCCCTGGACATAGAGGTCCGTGTCGTTCCGGCGCGGCACCAGCTGGGACACGAAGGCGAGATAGGTGGGCGTGGTGAAGGCGACCTGCCGCTGCGGGTCGACCGCGACGCTGCCCCAGTTGAACACGCCGAAATTGCCGGGATAGACCAGCGAACCCTGCAACGACGGCGGGGTGAAACGGCCGTCATAGCGCAGGCGCTTCAGCGCGATGCGGCAGGCGAGCTGGTCGAACATCGTCGCCCCCCACATGTCCGCTCCGCCCAGCGGCGGCGGGTCGTAGGAGAGGGCTGAAACCGGCTGGGTCGGGGCGCTGTGGTCGCCCTCGGCCGCCCCCTGCGGCGCCGGCTTTTCGGTCACCGGCAGCATCGGCTGGCCGGTGCGGCGGTCCAGCACGAACAGCTCGCCCTGCTTGGTCGGCTGGACCAGCGCCGGGACGGTCCGGCCGTCGACGGTCAGGTCGACCAGGCTGGGCTGCGCCGGCACGTCATAGTCCCACAGGTCGTGATGCACGGTCTGGAAAACCCAGCGCACTTGGCCCGTCGCCAGGTCGAGCGCCACGACGGAGGAGGAGAAACGCTCCACCTCCGGGCTGCGGTTGCCGCCGAACTGGTCGGGCGGCTGGTTGCCCAGCGGCAGATAGACCATGCCCAGCGCTTCGTCCACGCTGGCGATCGACCAGCTGTTGGGCGAATTGACGGTGTAGGTCTGGCCGCCGGAGATGGGCGCGGTCTGGTCCGGCCTGGCCGAATCCCAATTCCACACCAGATGGCCGTCGTTCACGTCGAAGGCGCGGACGACGCCCGACTGTTCCTTGGTCGAGACGTTGTCCAGCACCGTGCCGCCGACGATGACGAGGCTCGCCGTCACCACCGGCGGGGATGTCGAATAATAGGCGCCGGGCCGGACATTCGGCATGTTGGCCCACAGGTTGATCTGGCCGTTCTCGCCGAAGCCGGTGCAGGCCGACCCGTCCTCCGGGTTCAGCGCGACCAGACGGCCGTCGGCGGTCGGCATGAACAGCTTGGCGGCACAGGCGTCGCCGGCCGCAGGAGCGGCGGACTGCTGCGCCGGGTGGTAGGACAGGCCGCGGCAGGTCAGGTGCTGCAACGCCAGTTGCTTGGGGTCGATCTGCAGGTCGCGGCGCCAGACCTCCTTGCCGCTGGTCGCGTCCAGCGCGATGACATGCTGGTGGGGCGAGCAGAGGAACAGGCGGTTGCCGATCTTCAGCGGCGTCACCTCGAAGGTGGTCTCCTTGGGGTCGCCGGGCTGGCCGCGCAGGTCGCCGGTCTCGTAGGTCCAGGCGACCTGGAGCCTGTCGGCATTCTCCGGCGTGATGCCGGTCAGCGGCGAGTAGCGCTGGCCGAAGCCGGTGCGGCCATAGGCCTGCCACTCGCCGTCCGGGATCGACGGAGCGGAACCGCCAGCCGGAGTCGCGGCCGACGCGGTCTGCGGGCGCGCTGGAGCCGCGCCGTCGATCCGGTGCGGGTCGGTGAACCAGGAGGCGGCGGCGACCAGCAGCACGATGACCAGCGAGGCGGTCAGCGGGATGCCGGCACCGCGGAAGGCGCCGACGGGATAGACCCCCGGCGCCCGATGGCCGGCGACCGGCTCGCGCTCGCCCAGGCGGCGGGTGATCCAGGGAAGCAGCAGCAGGAAGCCGACCACCGCGATCACGTCGCCGCGCGCCGACAGCGGCCACCAGTCCAGCCCGACCTCCCACAAGGCCCAGATCAGCGTGCCGATCACCAGCAGGGCATAGACCGACAGCGCCGCCGGCGACCGTTTCGCCAGAAGCAGGGCGGTCGCCAGGAACAGCAGGCCGGCGACGGCGTAATACCAGGACCCGCCCAGCAGGACCAGCCACAGACCGCCGCCCAGCGCCCCGAGCCCGAGGATCGCCAGCAGGACGACCATCGCCCAGAGGGCGGGGCCCGCCGTCCGGAGGGCAACTCCGGTTTCAGACTGATTCATGGCACGCACCTCGACCGAAAGCCTTTCGGACCGAACAGCCGGGCACGGTCAAGGTTGCGGCATTCCCGGACGGTTACCGCCATTCACCGTGCAAGGCTGGCCTTCGGGTGAAACATCGGAACGGGCACGCCACGACTTTTGTTGAAGGGCGAAGAACCCGAAATCTGGAAAATGGAGGCCGCGATGCATCGCCATCCCTGGAGCGAGGAGTTCGTGAAGATGAGCCTGGAGCCCCGCTATCGCGGCGTCGGCCCGCGCAACTACCGCCGCTCCGACCAGCGCATCCTGGAGGACATCAACGAGCGCCTGACCGACGACCACCATATCGACGCTTCGGACATCGGCGTGACGGTGGAAGGGGGAGAGGTCACGCTGTCCGGGACCGTCGCCGACCGTGGCGCCCGCCGCCGGGCCGAGGACATCGCCGAAGGCGTGTCGGGCGTCGGCCATGTGCAGAACGACCTGCGCGTCGCCGACCGGACCGCGCCGGGCCGGACGACGTCGGTGGGCATCGGCGAGCGGGTGGAACCGGCAGCCCCGCAGGGCGAGGGCAGCGTGACCGGTCCCGGCGCCCCGGCGCGGGACGCCATGGTGGCCGCGCTCGACAACAGCTCGATGGTGCTGGGCAAGCAGCCGCTGCCGGAGGACGACACCCTGCGCCGCGGTGACGCACTGGCCGGCACCGGCGGGCGCGACCGGCGCTAGAGCAAAGGCTCGGGCGGGGGGCGCCGGCCCCCTGCACCGGGTGCGCTGCTGCCCTGCACCGGTGTCCGGATTGCCTGAGAGGGTGCTTAACCCTTGGTTAACCGGCGGGGACCATTGTCCCGCGGCTGATCGAGTATCCCCTCTCAAGCCTTCTGGAACAGAGCATCTGCCATCATGGGCAACAAGACCATCAAGCTTTCCAACAAGGGCGGCTACCGCGACGTCGACCTTGACCAACTGCCGCGCAACGTCCGCGCCGCGGTGACCGACCTGTCGACCAAGAATCCGGTCGCCGACATCATCGTCGACCAGTCCGGCATGCTGTACCGCATCCACCTGTCGGCCCCTGCCAACATGTATGTGGACGTCCTGGCCGTCGCCTGACACGGCGCCGCGGCGTTCGGCCACAGAGTTCAAAAGTCCGGAAGGGCGGCTCGGCAAGCTATTGCAGCCGCCCTTCGTCGTTCCGGCCCTCCAGCCGGGCCAGGGCGCGGTTCAGCAGCCGGGGCGGCAGCATCGCCACCGCCCCCTCCCGCACCGCGCGCACGTCTTCCAGGTCGAGCCCGGTCGCCACCGCCAGTTGACGGTCGTCCAGCTCGCGGTCTTCCGCCAGGAGCGTGATCCATCCCGCCAGCGTGCGGGCCTGGACCAGTTCGGTCCGGTCGTTGAACCACAGGCCGCCGCTTGGCCGGCCAATCGGCGTCGCGTTCTCGAAGGGCATGTCGGAATCGAACGACGTCATCGACGCACCTCCCCTTAAGCAGTTTATTTCGCACCCGCAGCAAATGCCTGCCGTCACTCCCTTGTCTTCGTTCACCTTCATTTACGAAGTCTGCAAGACGATTCCAGAGGGAGGTACGCATTATTCGGCACTCCCAACAATCCTCCCCTTGTCTTTTTGCGTTGCGGGATGTCCGGAAGGCGGAGGCGGGGCTCCTTTCCGGGATTCTTTGAAACTGTCTTCACCGGCCGGGGGCTAGGGCGGAGCGGTGGCTTCGGCGTATAACCGGTGCCGTCGTCCTGTTTTCCCAGTGCATTCCGGAACCGCCGATGTCCGATTCCCCGCAGTCCGACTCCCCGCTGTCCGGGCCGCTCCTGCTCGACCGCATCGACGCGCTGGCGGCGATCAGCGCCGAGGACGGGCGGCTGTCGCGCCTCTACCTGACGCCGGAACACCGCCGCGCCAACGACCTCGTCGCCGCCTGGATGCGCGAGGCGGGGATGAGCGTGCGGGAGGATGCGGTCGGCAACATCATCGGCCGCTATGACGGCGACCGGCCGGGCCTGCCGGCGCTGCTGATCGGTTCCCACCTCGACACCGTGCGCGACGCCGGGCGCTATGACGGCATGCTGGGGGTGCTGAGCGGCATCGCCGTGGTCGACGGCCTGAAGCGACGCGGCCGGCGCCTGCCCTTCGCCGTCGAGGTGATCGGCTTCGGCGACGAGGAGGGCACGCGGTTCCAGTCGACCCTGATCGGCAGCCGCGCCATCGCCGGCACCTTCGATCCCGCCGTGCTGGAGACGCGCGACGCCGCCGGCACGCGGCTGGCCGACGCCATGACGGCGTTCGGATTGGACCCCACCGCCTGGGCCGGCGCCGCCTACCGGCCCGAGGACGTGCTGGCCTATGCCGAGCTGCACATCGAACAGGGGCCGGTGCTGGAGGCGCTGGGCCGCCCCGTCGGCGTCGTCACCGCCATCGCCGGCGCCACCCGGCTGGCGGTGACGGTGGAAGGGATGGCCGGCCATGCCGGCACCGTGCCGATGACCCTGCGCCGCGACGCCCTGGCGGCAGCCGCCGACATGATCCTGGCCGTCGAACAGCTCTGCTCCGGCCAGGACAGGCTGGTCGGCACCGTCGGCCGGATCGAGGCGTCGCCCGGCGCCACCAACGTCATCCCCGGCAAGGTCCGCTTCACCATCGACCTGCGCGCCGACCGCGACCCGTTGCGGCTGGAGCGGGTCGGCGCCGTCCGTGCCCGGCTGGAGGCGATCGCCGATGCCCGCGGCGTCGCCATCGGCTTCGAGACCCTGCACGAAAGCCCGGCCGTCGCCTGCCACCCGGCGCTGATGGCGCAGTTCGCCGCCGCCGCGGCGGCCGAGGGGCTGGACGCGCCGGAACTGCCGAGCGGCGCCGGCCACGACGCCATGGCGGTGGCGGCGCTGACCGACATCGCCATGCTGTTCGTGCGCTGCGAACGCGGCATCTCGCACAATCCGGCCGAACGGATCACCGCCGCCGACGCCGAGGCCGGCGTCCGCGTGCTCGCCCGCTTCGTCGAGACTTTCCAGCCTGCCCACCATCCCGTGACGGACCGCCTGCCATGACCGACCTGTCCCCTTCCCTCGCCGCCACCCTGGCCACCACGCTGGATGAGGCGGTGGACGCCCGCTTCGACGAGGAGGTCCGTTTCCTGGCGGAGCTGGTGAAGGTGCCGTCCGACAACCCGCCCGGCGACTGCGCCCCCCATGCCGTCCGCGCCGCCGGACTGCTGGAGGGGATGGGCTTCGCGGTGGAGCGTCATCCGGTGCCGGCCGAGCTGGTGCGGGCCAACGGCATGGTCAGCGCCACCAATCTGGTGATCCGCCACCGTTTCGGCGATGGGCCTACCGTGGCGCTGAACGCCCATGGCGACGTGGTGCCGCCCGGCGAAGGCTGGTCGAGCGATCCCTATGGCGCGGAGATCCGCGACGGCGTGATGTATGGCCGCGGCGTCGCGGTGTCGAAATCCGATTTCGCCACCTACGCCTTCGCGCTTCAGGCGCTGATCGCCTCCCAGGCGCCGCTGAAGGGAACGGTCGAGCTGCACCTGACCTACGACGAGGAGGCCGGCGGCGAGATCGGGCCGAAATGGCTGCTGGAGCAGGGCATTTCCAAGCCGGACTACGCGGTGTCGGCCAGCTTCGCCTATTCGGTGGTGACCGGGCACAATGGCTGCCTGCACCTGGAGGTCCAGGTCGACGGCAAGTCCGCCCATGCCGCCCGCCCCGACACCGGCCATGATGCGCTGGAGGCGGCGACCGGCATCCTGGCGGCCCTCTACGCCCACCGGCCGGAACTGGCGAAGCGCCGCTCCGCTGTCGCCGGCATCACCAGCCCGTCGCTGACCGTCGGGTTGATCCAAGGCGGCATCAACACCAACGTGGTCCCCGACCGCGTCACCTTGCGCCTCGACCGCCGCATGATCCCGGAAGAGAACCCGGCGGAGGTCGAGGCCGAGTTGCACGCCTTGATCGAAGGGGCCGCCGCAGGCCGTGAGGGCATCCGCGTCACCATCCGCCGCATCCTGCTGGCCCGCCCCTTCCGCTCGGTCGGCGACGCGCCGCGGCTGGCGGCGCTGTTCGCCGGCCAGGCGCAGGAGGTCCTGGGCGTGCCCGTCGGCCAGACCGGCATCCCGCTCTACACCGACGCCCGCCATTATTCGGAGGCCGGCATCCCGACCATCCTCTATGGCGCCGGCCCGCGCGACCTGCTGGAAGCGAACGGCCACCGCGCCGACGAGAAGCTGGTGCTGGAAGACCTGCGCAAGGCGACCCAGGTGGTGGCGCGGTCCCTGGCGGAACTGCTGGGGTAAGGAGGGGGAACTGGACAAACCCAGGCAGCACCTCTGCTTTTTTTGGGGGTGCTTTTTTGGGGGTGCGATCCGGGTTGGAGTCCGTAAGTCACACTCTCTATCCACGAATGTCACCCGCCCTTGCGGGCGAGGTAGCTGCGCAGCGAGGCCGGGACGATCATCCGGTGCATCGGCTTGACCACCAGCATGTAAGCCCTGCCGAGCCGATTCTTCGTCCTGACCACCGTGGTGACCGCCGCCCAGTCGCCGTTCGCGTCGGATGGGAGCTTGCGCACCGACAGCCAGACGTCCAGATGCCTGTCGCGGTCGCAGACGACCACCTCGTCCTCCCGGCTTTCGACCAGCGTGAAGATGCCGATCCTGTCGCCGGGCAGATAGGAACCGGGCGGTTTGGCGGGATCGATGGCGCCGAGCGCGCCGAGATCCTTCAGCCCGAGCAACCGGACCGCCTTGTTCCTCAGCCACATCATCCGCTCGATCCAGGGCGGGCTGGCGGCCAGCACCTCGATCAGGAGTTCCAGCGCCGACAGCCGTGGATCGGGCACGGGGAATCGGTAGGAATCGTGGAAATCCGCCGTCGGAAGATGCGGATACAGCGCGCAGCCGGCCGGAACGTCCGAAAGCTCAATCCGGTGCATCGGAATGGTCTCCGCAGGACATGGGTCTCCCGCCGACGTTCCGCCGCCGACGGGGCCCGTGTCAATCCGACTCCCGTGCTCTTCCCGGATGTGCTCCCTACCCCACCCGCTCGCCGGACGGCAGGCCCCCGGGCAAGCCCAGGCTCCAGCCGGTCAGTTCCGATGAGTCGGGGTCCGTCTGCGCGGCGGCGTCCAGGCCGGCCAGATGGCGGTCGACCAGATGGTTCAGCCGGTCGCGGGCCTCCCACACCGTCAGGCTGTGGTCGGAGCGGTCGAGATAGACCACCTCGATGCCGGGCAGGCCCTCCAGCGCCCGGCCGCCCTCGCCCAGATGCAGGTAGAATTCGGCCAGCGTCATGTCGTCGCTGCTGTAGACCACCAGCACCCGCCGGCCCTCCGCCGACAGACGGCGGAACATGCGCAGCGCCTGGCGGGTCAGGCCGGTGCGGATCAGCAGCTTGCGGAAGAATCGGCCGGCCAGACGCTTGGCGAGCCCGGTGACCCGGGACCGCTTGCGGAAGCTGGCGCGCAGCCGGGCCGGCTTCAGCGCCTCCAGCAGATATTCCTTGGTGGAGCGGAAGGCGACCGTCCGCATCAGCTCCGACACGGCGATGCCACCGCCCATCTCGAACCGGCCGGGATTCAGCACGATCTGCCCGACCACGCGGTCGTCGCCCAAGCCGGCATGCAGGGCGGGCGTGCCGCCGGCGCACAGGCCGATGACGACGATGCGCTCGTGCCCCTGCTCCTCCAGCCAGTTCAGCGCGGCTCGCACGTCGCCGATCACCTCCTTGTTGTAGAGCAGGTTGTCGGGGAAGCCGGGGCGGTCGGGGCTGTCGCCGATGCCGGCGGCGTCGATCCTGAGAGAGGTGTAGCCGCGCGCCGCCAGCCGCCGCGCCTGCACCACGGTGGCGCGACCGGAGCCGACATGGTGGGTGGCACCGCTGTTCAGGAACAGGATGGCCGGCCGGTTGCCGGCCGGGTCGGCGAGGACCGGGGTGCAATAGATGCCGAACAGCTCCGGCGCGGCGCCGAAGAAGATCGGCCGTTCGACCGCGGTCGGCATCATCAGGCCGGCCGGCCGGTCCGGCGGCGGGGCCGCCCCGCGGGCGACTTCGCCGGCGGCGATCCAGCGCACGACCGGCTCCAGAACCGCGGCCGCTTGGGCGCCCTGGGGCTGCTGGATCAGCTCCATCACGCCGCTGACGCCCATCGGCTCGGCTTCCGCCCCGATGGCCCGCCAGCGCGCCGCCAGCTTCACCGGCGCCTTGGCCTCCGGCCGGTCGGCGATCAGGATGCGCGGCGCCGGCAGGGCCGGCCGGTCGCAGGGATCGAGACCGCCCAGCGTCAGCGCCGTCTCCGGCGTCAGCGGCATGCCGATCACATTCAGCCAGGACGCGCGTTCCGGCGGCTCCGGGTTGCAGACCGGGCGCAGCACCATGGCCGACAGGGTCTGGAGTTCGCGCACCGCCTTGCGGCCGGAGGTGATCGGCGCCAGCAGGACCAGCGTATCGACGCCCTGCCCCTCCTCCGCCAGTTCCTGCGCCGCCGCGGTGGCGAGCAGCGCCCCCATGCGGTAGCCGACCAGGGTCAGCTCGGTGACGCCGGTGTCCTCGCGCAGACGGCGGACCGCCGCCTTGACGCCGTCCAGCCAGGCGCGCACCCGGTCCGGCTCGCCATCGTCCCCGGCCGAATCACCGGATCCGGGATGGTCGTAACGCAACGTCGGCAAACCGGCCGCAGCCAATTTTTCGGCGAAGCTCTTCCAGGCGCGGTGCGCGCAGAGCTCCTCGTAGCCGTAGGGGCCGCACAGGACCACCCCGCGCAGGCCCTGCGCCGGGTGCAGCCATCCGAAACAACCCTCGAACACCACCGGTGTCGGCTTCATGCGTTCCCCCTGTAGCGGACGGGCGCCAGCGCGTTCAGCGCATGGACCTCGCCGTTCGGCACCAATCGTCCGGCCGATGCCGTCCCGTCCGTAAACCCATCCCCCGAAGCGGCCCGCGGTCGCAGGCGGACGATCCGCTCGACGCCGGGAGGCAGATGGAACCAGGCGTCTTCCGCCTGGAACCGCTCGTCCTCCACATGCACCGAACAGGCGAACCGCCCTGTCGCCAGCCGCAAGGCCCAGTCTTCCCCTTGACGCTCCGCCACCGCCGTCAGGCCCAGATCCGCACGCGGCAGCGAGCGTCCCTTGGGGAAATAATGAGACTCGTCAATTGGTTCCGCGCCCCTTTCGGCCAGCAGCAACTGCGCCGTCACCACATCGTGCGAGATAGGCCCAAACCTGTAGGCGTAGGTCGTGTCAAAAAAGCGGTCGGACAACTCTGCCGCGGCCAGCGTGATCGCCGTCCTCGCCGGCAGCGTCACCACCCGCTCCGCCTTCAGCACCGGCACCGACCCGTCGCGCCCGCCCTCACGCCAAGCCGTCAGCCGCAGCAGCGCCTCCACCGGCCGGGCGCTGTCGTTGACCAGATGCACGGCCAACCCGTTGACGCCCTCGTCGGTCAGGATCACCCGCAGCGGGCGGAAGGCACGCTTCAGGGCGTACAAGGCCGGCTTCGGGGTGCCGTCGGCGGCGACCACGCCCCAGCCGGCGCCCCAACCCCCACTGGGCCAGGGGTCGCGCCACTGCCAGACCAGACCGCCGGCACAGGTCGACCCGGCGCGCCGCCACTCGTCGAACACCGCCTGCATCACCTCGCCGGTCACCGCACGCGACAACCTGCGGTAGCGGTCGGGATCCTCGTAGCGCAGGCGGCGCGGATCGACGGCGTAGAGCGTCTCCAGATAATGCTCGCGCACATCCTCGAAGTCCCAGGAAGCGCCGGGGTCGCGCGGCACCCGCGCCTTCCAGTGCGGATGATGGAGCGCCGGGACGCCCGGCGGATCGTCCTCCGGGAGGTTGGCGAAGGCGAGGCATTCGCTGGCGAAGCGGATTCCGGCCCGCCGGGCGTCCTCCAGCGGCTTCATGTAGGCGCCGACCCCGTAGTAATGGGTCACACCGGCATTGGCGATGAAGGGCAGCGGCCCGCCGCTGGGGGAATTCGGAACTTGGATCAAGTCGGGGCGGCGGGCGGTCGCCTCCTCCGCGATCACCGCGCCCAACGCCGGCTGGCTCCAGGAGGCGCGGGGAAGCCCCAGCATGGCCGCCTGCTGTTCCATCTCGCTGCCGCCGCAGAGAACGGCCAGCGAGGGAGAGGCCTGGGTGCGGTCGAGCAGCTGCGCGATCTCCGCCCGCACGCCGTCGAGGAAGGCGGCGTCGGTCGGATAGTCGAAATTGGCGAACATGGCGTCCTGCCAGACCAGGATGCCCAGCTCGTCGCACAGCTCGAAGAAGGCGTCGCCCTCGTACAGCATGGTGCCGCCGACGCGGACCATGTTGGCGCCGGCCTCGCGCATCCGGCGCAGTTCGGGCTCATAGGTGGCGCGGTCCGAGGACAGCCCGACCAGATCGACCGGGACCCAGCAGCCGCCGCGGCAGAACACGCGCACGCCGTTGACCAGCAGCGCGAAGCCGTCGCCGTCCGGCCCGCGGTCGACCGCCAGCGAGCGGAAGCCGACGCGGCCGAGATCGACCTCGACGGCACCGATCCGCACGGTCACGCCGTGCAGGACCGGCTCGCCGTGGGTGTGCGGCCACCAGGGCTCCACGCCCGGCAGGGTCAGGTCGGCCTGGAAACCGTCGACGCCGTCGAAGGCCAGCGGCACCGTCCGGCCGGCGACCTCGACCGACCCAACGGTGCCGGCCGCCGCGCCCTCCACCGTCAGGCGCAGCGAGAGGTGGCCGTCCCGCCCGTCATAGCCGCTGCGCAGGTCGGCGGCGAGCACGCGGCAGGGGCCGGTCTCCTCCACCAGCTCCACCGGGCGGAAGGGACCGACGGCGTGGATCGGCGGGCACCAGCCCGGCATATGGCCCAGCAGGGTAGTGCGGACGAAGCGCAGCCCCGCCGGCTCGGCCAGCTTGGGCCGCCAGCGGGCGCGGCCCTTCCTGGCCGCCAGCACCGGATGCAGGGCGTGGAAGCGGATGGACAGCTCCGCTTCGCCGTTCAGCGTCACCGGCACCTCATGGGCCAGATACATGCTGTCGGAGGTCAGGATGCGCTCGCCGTCCAGCCGCACCTCCGCGATGGTGGCGAGGCCGTGGAAGCGCAGGAGGCGCGGGCCATGGCCGGTCAGGCGGGTGCGGTAGACGAAATCCTTGTCGTGCAGCGGGGCCGGGTCCTCGGACGACCACAGGCCGGCTGCCTGGAGGGCCTGGGCCACGGTGCCGGGCACCGGCGCGGGGACGCCCTCGCGTACGACTCCCTCTCCCGCCCCGGGAGAGGGAGGGGACCCACGAAGTGGGGAGGGTGAGGGGTGATCCAAAAATCCCGAAGCGCATGGCTCCGTGCCCGCCCCCTCACCCTTCCCATGCTGCGCATGGGCCCCTTCCCTCTCCCGGGGCGGGAGAGGGCGATTATCGCCGGGTGTCAGGGCAGTCAGCGACCATCCTCGATCCAGGAGGGTCCGCCGCTGTCCCGTAACGGATCGGATGCGGGCCATCGCCGCTTACCCGTACCGGCGGGTCAGAGCGCCCAGGACGGTGTCGTAGCCCCGCTCCAGCCGGTCGAAGCTGTCGGTCAGGTCGGGCGCCTTGCGCCGGGCCACGGTGCGGGCCAGCTGGAACTGCATGGCCTTGGCGCCTTCGGCGATCGACCGGCAGGCCTCCACCGCGTCCGCCGGGCCGTCGAGCCAGCGGAGATGGGCGCCCAGCAGCTCGAAATTGGCGCCGAGCTGGCGCAGCAGGTTGAAGGCGTAGAGGTGGAAATACTCCATCGGCCGGGCCAGCAGCCGGTCGAGATGCTCCGGGAAGGCGGCGCGGTAGGCCGCCACCGGGTTGCCGGCCGGCCGGCGGGCGAGATGGCGGCGCAGCAGCTCCAGCGACGCGGCGACCAGCGCCCCGCCTTCCAGCGGCGGCGTTCCCGGCTTCACGAACTCGACATAGGGGAAGAGCGGCCCGGCTGCCGCGGCGGCCACGCCCTCGTAATCGGCACCGTCGAGCCGGTAGAAGCCGGCATTGTGGAAATAGTCCATGGTCCGGGCGGCCGGGTCGATGCGGACGATGCCGACCGTGGTCTTCACATGGGTGGTGCCGTAGGAGGTGCCGCGGGTGTCGGGAAGGTGGAAGCCGTCGACCTCCACCAGCACCAGCCCGCCGCCCCCAAGATCATCGGCCGGACTCCGCCGCAGCTGCTCCGCCACATGGGCCTCGACGCTGTCGTAGATCGCCAGCTCTTGCACGCGCAGGCCGTACAGAGTCTCCAGATCTTCCAGCGGCACCTTGAAGAAGGTGAACTGGTCGCCCTCGAAATCCTGGGTGACGGTGAAGCCGAGCATCGCCCGCGGCTCCAGTCCGCGGGCATGCAGCGCCTCGATCCACAGATCGACGTAGCAGTTGGTCTCCGGCCAGATCCTTTCTTCCTGGCCGCCCTGGTGCAGGGGATGGCGGTCGTAGCCGTCGGGCTGGCGCGGCGTCCACATGGTGCCGGTTACCCCCACAGGACCTTGCGGACCGCCCCCGGCCACTGCGCGGTGTCGAAGCCGTGGTGGCGGAACAGCGCCAGCGCCACCCGCTCCATGCCGAAGCCGACGCAGGCGGTGTGGGCAACGCCGCCATCGGCGGTGTGGATGTCCCACAGATGGCCGAAATGGTCCTGGTGGTAGTTGAAGCTGAGGCAGGCGGTCGGCTTCTCGGTGCTGGTGATCGGGATCAGCAGCTCGAACTTCAGCTTCTGCTCGCGCTGGCTGTTCGACAGCATGGTGCCGGCCCGGCCGAAGAAGGGATCGTTGGCGACGTCGACGTCGAGCGGCACGTCGAGCGCCCCCATCATCTCGCGGCCGCGCTCCAGCCACAGCTCGCGGAACTCCACCACCTGATCGGGGGTGCCGATGCGGATGTACTCGCGCATGCGGAACAGCTGCATGCGGGCGGGGTCGATCGACGGCTCGTGGCGGAAGCAGTAGGAGAAGACGTCGATCAGCTTACCCTCACCGGGCAGCAGGCCGCGCCGGGCGATGGTCGGATAAACCGGATAGCAGGCGGCCGGCGTCATCACCACGTCGGTCGCGACCTGATCCTCGGTCCAGTCCTGCCCCTCCTCCAGCCGGCGCAGCAGGGTGCGGTGCGCCTTCTCGTCGCCGCCGAAGCTGTGGATGGTGCCGGCGAGATGGGGAAAGCTCTTCAGATATTCGCTTTCCTCGAAATACCGGCGGTTCAGGGCCGGCGGGAAGCGCATCACCTCCGCCCCGTCCTGGCCGCCCCAGCGGGTGACCAGCGCGTCGAAACGCTCCACCACATCCTCGAAGACGCCGCTGCGGCCATAGAGGCCGTCCACCCCGGTGGGGATCAGCAGCCCGGACTCCACCAGCTCGTCGCGATAGGCGGCCTGGGCGGCCGTGATGTCGACCATGTTCATTCGAAAGGCCCCAACCCGTCCCGCTGGACGAGAAGCTGAGTGGAGATATGCGACATGATGCGGTCGTTGCCGATCATCAGCGCGGCGGAATGGGCGTCGCGCAGGTGGCGGCCCAGGCTGTAGGGGGTGTCGTTGCGGTAGCCGGCCAGCCCGCAGGTGCGGATCGCCGCCTCCACGATCTCGCGTACCAGTTCCGAGGTGGTGACCTTCAGCGTGCCCATGGCGGTGGCGAAGGACAGGCCGGTCAGCTGCTCGGGCGAGCCGCAGGCCAGCTCGTACTGGCGGATGGCGGTGAGGATGACCGCCTTCATCTGCTGGAGCTTGGCCGTCGCCTCGGCCAGCCGCACGGCCGAGGCCGGGGTGGTGCCGGGCTTGCGCTTGGCTTCGGAACGGACGAAGGCACGGGCGCGGCTGACCGCGTCGGCGGCGATGCCGAGCCAGGTGCTGCTCCACAGGATGTGGGTCACCGGCAGCATGGTCTGGGCCGACAGGTCGGCGTAGGGCAAGGGCAGGATCTGGTCGATGACGCCGGCCGCCTCCAGCCGGTAGCCGTCGGAGCAGGTGCCGCGCATGCCCATCGCGTCCCAGAGCGAGGTCTTCTCCAGCCGGTAATCGTCCTTGGTCACCACCGCCAGCACCTGATCGGACGAGGGTGCGTCGGGGTTGCGCCGCGCGGTGACCAGGATCACGTCGGACTGGTCGCCGTAGGAGATGACGGAGGCGTTCTTCGCCAGGGTGAAGCGGCCGCCCTCGGCCTCCGGATCCGTCGTGACGGCGCAGACGCTGTTGCGGATGTCGCCGCCGGTCTCCTTCTCCGTCGTGGCGGAGCCGAGCAGGAGCTGGTCGGCGGCGATGCGCGCCATCAGGTCGCGGTGCCAGCCGTTGGTGCCATGGTTGACCAGACAGGCAACCTGGATCTGGTGCATGGCATAGATCATGCCGGTGGCGGCGCAGCCGCGGGCCAGGGCGTGGCAGGCCGCCGCCACGTCGAACAGCGAGGCGCCGCCGCCGCCGAGCTCCGCCGGCACCATGACGCCCAGCAGCCGTTCCTCGCGCAGGGCGTCGAAGGCTTCGACGGGGAACCGGCCGTCGCGGTCGACGGCTTCGGCATGGCGCGCGGCGATTTCCGCACCGACGGCGCGCGCGCGGGCCGCGACGTTGACCGGTGCCGGGGCCGAGACCGGCGCCAGACCGATCAGGGCGGCCGGGGCCGCGTTCACGCCGCGCCCCCGTCGACCAGGCCGCGCACCGCGTCGCGGATGGCGGCGATGCTCTCGAAGGTGCGGCGGTTCAGCAGCTTTTCCGGAAACTCGACGTCGAACTCCTCCTCCAGCCCCAGCATCAGGCCGACGCAGCCGTGCGAGGTGAGGCCGGCGGAATAGAGGTCGTCGTCGATGGCGAGCGTCCCGGCATCGACCGCCAAGCCACCGCATTCCGCCAGGACGGAGCGGATGCCGGCGACCATGCCGTCATCGGTTCCGCCGGCGGCTCCACCGGCTGCGGAAGCCTGGAGGCCGGCGGCCCCGGCGCTCAGGGAACCCTGGAAGGACTGATTGGCGTAAGGCGGGCTGGCATCCTGCGGCATTCTCGAATTCCCTCGGGCAAACTTGCTGATCCCAAGCTAGACACGCCACCCCGGTGCTTCCACTCGGCATCGGTATGGCCGCGGCGCTATCCAAGTGATCGCTTTTTCGCCGGTGGGGGTAAGCATAGGGATAGGATCGGTCGATGGCCGCGATGCCTTTGGTGCTGCCTGCTATGGCCATGATCGACACGCATAGGCCTGGGCTTGGCGGTTCGGAAGCAAGGCTTTGGGGGCCAGGATGCGGAGCCTGTCCGGCCGAGCCGCCGGCCGGTCCCCTGCTTTCCCGCATATGAAATTTTTCCACCGTTCCGGAGTAACTCTTCCGTATAGCGGAAGCCGTTGTGCTATCTTTTCGCTGCTGCGGAAAAGGGATTGACGAGACGTCCTCCGGTCGAAAAACATGCAAGAGCCGGTGTGACCGATCGTCGCAAGCACCCCATGCAGCTTGCATTGTCATGATTGCGCACAATGCAGGCTTGCAGTCGACGGAAGCCGCCGGCGCCCGGGCCATTCCTGTGCCGGACGACCAGCGAACTCAGCCGCCCTCAAGGGAAACAGATGCCATGACCACCGTCGCACCCGCCATCCCGCAGCTTGGCGCCGCTCCGTCCGGTGGCCCTTCCGGCCCGGGTGCCGGGCGCCGTCTCGGCGTTCGGGCCAAGCTGATGCTGGCCTTCGCCGGCATGGCGGCGATGACGGTGGCGGCGAGCGCCGTCGGCCTGATGTCCTTCTCCGCGGTCGAGCGGCCGATGGAGCAGATCGCCGACACCAGCCTGCCGGAAATGGGGCTGGCAACCCGGCTGGCTGGCGAAAGCGGCGCCATCGCCTCGGCCGCCCCGATGCTGGACAGCGCCGGCAGCCAGGAGGAGCGGGAAGCTCTCAGGACGGAAGCGCAGGCGCGTGCCCGCGGCTTCCTGTCGCTGTTGGACGAGCTGGCCGCCCGCCGGCCGCAGGACCCGCTGCTGGCGGACGTGCGCGAGACCGGCAACGCGCTGATCGCCACGCTGGACCGGATCAACGACGGCGTGGCGAAACGCCTGTCGGTGCACGACCGCCGCGAGGCCGCCTCCGCCCGCCTCGCCCAGAGCTATGACGGTTTCCTCAAGACCCTGGCGCCGCTGGTCGAGGGGTCCGGCCAGGCCCTGCAGGAGAAGGGCATGGCGCTCGACGGCGGCACCGACCGCGAGATGGGGGCCCTGTCCGACGCGGTGCGCTCGATGATCGCGCTCTACGACCTGCGCGGCGCCGTCGCCCGCTCGCTCGACGCCATGAACCGCGCCGGCACGGCGCAGGACGCCAAGGCCGTCGGCGATCTGCAGCAGACCTATCTGGAGGCCTCGTCCCAGGTGCCGGGCGCGCTCGGCACGCTCGGCAACCGTCTGCCCGCCGACACCGGGGGGAAGATCGAGACGCTGCTGCTGTTCGGCTATGGCAAGGACAATGTGTTCGACCTGCGCCGCGCCGCCCTGGACGGCACCGGCGGACCGGCGGCGGACCGGCAGCTGGCCGAACGGCTGGACGCCGCCCGGACCCAGGCCGCCCAACTGATCGACAGCCTGTCGGTACCGCTGCGCAAGGTGCAGAGCGACATCAAGCGCGCCAATTTCGACATCCGCTCCCAGGTGCAGGAGGCGGTGCAGGATCTGCTCGGCCGCGGGCTGGAGCAGTTCCGCACCAACCTGGAGCTGTCGACCTACGGCACCGCCCTGACCGGCGCCCTGAACGAGGCGGCGCAGGCCCCCGATGCCGCCCGGCTCGACCTGCTGGAGAAGCGCTTCGCCACCGCGTCCTCGTCGCTCTTCGAGCGCATCGGCACGTTGCGCGGGCAGGCCGGCGACAATGCCGCCGGCACCGAGGTGCTGGCCGCCCTGGTGAAGGCGCTGATCGGCTTCGGCCGCGGCGAGGAAGGGGTCATCGCGCTCCGCCGCGGCGAACTGGCGGCGATGGCCGAAACCGAGCGGATGCTCGCCGAGAGCCGCCAGTTGGCCCAGCGCTTCGCCGCCACCGTGGATCGCGAGATCGCGGCGATGCGGGACGAGGCGAAGACGGCGGTCGCCGGCACCGGGGACACCATCGCCGCCGGCCGCAAGATGCTGATCCTGTTCGCCGCCGGCAGCCTGATCGGCGCGGTGGCGCTGGCTTGGCTGGTGGTCGGCCGCCACATCGTCGCCCGGCTGAGTGCGCTGTCGGACTCCATGCGGGCGATCGCCGAGGGCCGGCTGGATGCGCCGATCCCCGCCGCCGGCGCCGACGAGATCGGTGACATGACCCGCGCCCTGACGATCTTCCGCGACACCGCCAACGAGGCCAAGGCCGCCAACGCGCGGGCCGAGGTGGAGCGCGGCCGGGCCGCGGGCGAGCGCCGCCGCGCCATGGTCGAGATGGCCGGGAATTTCGAGACCAGCGTCCGCGGCGTGCTGGACCGCGTCGCCCAGGCGGCCGGCGAGATGCAGGACATGGCCGAACGCATGACCAGCAGCGCCGGCCTCACCGCCGGCGAGGCGACCACCGCCGCCGGCAGCTCCCAGCAGGCGGAAGGCAACGTCAAGGCGGTCGCCGCCGCGACGGAGGAGCTGTCGGCCTCGATCCAGGAGATCGGCACCCAGGTCCATGCCTCCAGCCAGATCGCCCGCAAGGCCGCCGACGAGGCCGAGCGCACCGACCGCACGGTGGAAGGGCTGGCCCAGACCGCCGGCCGCATCGGCGAGGTGGTCGGGCTGATCCAGTCGATCGCCGGCCAGACCAACCTGCTGGCGCTGAACGCCACCATCGAGGCGGCGCGGGCGGGCGAGGCCGGAAAAGGCTTCGCCGTCGTGGCGTCGGAGGTGAAGGGCCTCGCCACCCAGACCGCGAAGGCGACGGAGGACATCTCCGCCCAGATCGCCGCGATGCAGTCGGTGACGCAGGAGGCGGTCGACGCCATCCGCTCCATCGCCGGCACCATCCGCGAGGTGAACGAGATCGCCGCCACCATCGCCGCCGCGGTGGAGCAGCAGAGCGCCGCCACCCGCGAGATCGCCCGCAACGTCGGCGAGGCGGCGGACAGCACCCAGCATGTCCGCGGCAACATCGATTCCGTCGCCAACGCGGCGCGGGAGTCGGGAGAATCGGCCAACCGCGTGCTGTCGGCGTCCTCCACCGTGCAGGAGCAGCTGCGGACGCTGGCCGGTCAGGTCGACGTGCTGGTGGGCGAGATGCGGGCGGCTTGAGGCCGGGGCTTCGGGAGACGGGCTACGGCCCGTCCGCCAGTTCCCGCAGGGCGGCCGTGTCGCAGCGGAAGCGGTTGGGCCGCAGTTCCTCCAGCAGGCCCTGCCGTTTCAGCTCGGCCACGACGCGGCTGGCGGTCTCGGTGGTGATGCCCAGCACGGCGCCGACATCCTCCCGCCCGAAGAAATCGCATTCGCCCCGGTCGTCGACCAGGGTCAGGAACAGCCGGGCGACCCGCGCCCGGGCGCTGCCGGTGCCGAGTTCGACCAGGAAGGCGTCGGCCCGCTCCACCGCAAGATGCCAGCGCCGCATCAACTGCCGGTGCAGATGCCGGGTCTCATCCGACAGGCGCTGGATCACCGCGCGGGGGATCCGGCAGGTCAGGACGGGATGGATGGCGATGGCGGTGTGGCGGTAAGGCTCGCCCAGCGCCGCCTCCAGCCCGGCGGTGTCCCCGGTGCGCAACAGCCGGACGATGCGCTGGCCGCCGTTGGGCAGATACTGCACCAGCTTCACCAGCCCGCTGCGCACCGTGAAGAGGGCCGCCGGCTCGTCGCCGACATGGTAGAGCGCCGCCCCCGGCGCCACCGTCATCTCGTCGATCGGCAGATGGATCAGGTTGAAATCGGGTTCCGTCAGGTCGGCGAACAGCGCCGAGTCCCGGATGCCGCACCCCCGGCAGTTCGCCAGCCCCCGCCATGCCGCGTCGATGCCGGTCTTCTTCACGCTCATGTCCATGATTGGCGGGGCGATTTTTGGGGGGCGGCGATGTTGTGACTACGAACGGTGTCCGCCGCGCAGTGTGGCAGCTTTTCGGAAGGGTTCCAAGATTTCGGAAAACCCCTTAAGCCGCGCTTTCCGCCACCGGCCGGACTTCCCGTCCCTCCTCGCGCAGGGTGACGGCGCCGTTGGTGCGCTCCAGGACCAGCCGGCGGCTGTGATGGGCGCCCAGCGCCGCGTGATGGCCGATGGTCAGCAGGGTGGCATGCGGCAGCTCGCGTTCCATCAGGCTCAGCAGCTCCTCCTCCGCCGGGGGGTCGAGGCTGTCGGTGGCGTCCTCCAGGAAGATCCAGTCGGGGCGGCGGATCAGCAGCCGGGCGAAGCCCAGCCGCTGGCGCTCGGGCACCGACAGCACCTCGTCCCAATGGTCGGGGTCGTCCAGCCGGCCGACCAGATCGGGAAGCCCGACGCCGGCCAGCGCGTCGGCCGCCTGGCCGTCGCCGACCGAAGAGGCTGCACCGGGATAGGCCAGCACCGCGCGCAGGCTGGCATGCGGCAGGTAGGGACGTTCGGGCATGAAGAAGACCCGGGTGTGGGCCGGCAGGGTGATCTGCCCGCGGCCCCAGGGCCAGACGCCGGCTACGGCGCGGAACAGGCGGATGGTCGCCGTGGCGTCGCCGCCGATCAGCACGCGGTCGCCCGGCCGCACCTCCAGGTCGAAGGGGTGGACGACGGCGGTGCCGTTCGGCTCGTCGATGCCGACGCCGCGGAAGGTCAGCGTGGCGTGTTCGTCGGCGCGCACCAGCTGGATGTGGCCGTCCGGCACGTTGCAGACATCGCGGTCCAGCCGCACCAGCGCGTCGTGCAGGTTCAGCACCCGCTCCACCGACGCCCGCCATTCGGCGACGCGCGGCAGGTTGTCGATGGGCCAGGACAAGGCGCCGACCGTCTGCTGGAAGGCCTGCGCCGTCTGCATCAGCACGCCCAGCGTGATCGTGCCGGCGATGTAGCGGGGGGCGGCGACCAGGATCGGGAAGGCGGCGGACAGCACGGAATAGCTGGCGCTGAACACCATCATGTGGCTGAGCGCGCGGGTCTGGCCGGTCCAGCCCCGCACCACCCCGCCGAACAGCCCGGAGAGATGCCCGCGCTCCGCCGATTCGCCGTGCAGCAGGGCGATGGTCTGGCCGTTCTCGCGGATACGCGCCAAGGCGAAGCGGAAATCGGCCTCGTAGCCCTGGCGCCGGTTGACCGCCGTGACCAGCGGCTGGCCGATCAGCATGGCGATGGTGGTGCCCATCGCGGCATAGAGCAGCGCCACGAACAGCAGATGGCCCGGCACCGACAGCTCGGTGCCCAGCAGCGTGACCGACAGGGTGCCGGACAGCATCCACAGGATGTTGGTGAAGCTGATCAGCAGAAGCGCGCAGTAGGTCAGCGAATGGCCGAGGTCGATCGCCATCTCGGCGGTGATGCGGATGTCCTCGGCGATGCGGCCGTCGGGGTTGTCGTGCTCGCCCGGCATGTAGGCGATCTGGTGGTGGCGGCCGCGGCGCAGCCAGTCCTCCAGCAGCTTGCGGGTCAGCCAGTCGCGCCAGCCCATCTGCAGGCGGCGCTTCACCCGCAGATGCAGCACGACGATGACGATGTTGTAGAGGATGATCAGCCCGACCAGACCGATCATGGTCAGGAAGCGGTCCATGGAGCGCTGTTCGAGCGCGTCGAACAGCCGCTCGCTCCACAGGTTGATCAGGACGGGGACCGAAACCTGCCCGACCGTCAGCACGAACAGGGCGACGGTCAGCGCCCAAACCGTCACCCGCGACCGCCCGTGCCAGTAGCCGCCCGCGAGAGCCAGGAAACGGCGGGCGAAGCCGGGCGTGCCGCCGCCGGATGCGTCGACGTCCCGGTCGCCAGCCTTGTCGCCCTTTTTACCGCCGCCTGTCTTGCCGGTCATGCCGCCCATCCCGGGGCTTGCGCCCTCGATCCCTCACCATCCGTATAACTGACGAATAGGGTGTGACAGGCCGAAAGTACAGGGGCAGGGGTGAAGAAAGGCTCAAAGCCTCCCCGTCCTCACCACCTCGGCGAGGAAGCGGTAGCTGTCCTTGGGCGTGCGTTCCAGCGTGTCGTAATCGACGCGCACGATGCCGAAGCGCTTCGACAGGCCGAAAGCCCATTCGAAATTGTCCAGCAGGCTCCAGCACAGATAGCCCGTGACGTTGCAGCCCTCGGCCAGCGCGCTTGCCACCGATTCCAGATGCTCGCGGTAGAACAGCACCCGCTCGGCATCGTGGATCTGGCCGTCCGGCGTCACCACGTCGTCATAGGCACAGCCATTCTCGGCGATGAAGACGGCGGGGTTGGCATAATCGGTGCGGAGTTCGGTCAGCAGGTCGTACAGCCCCTCCGGCTGCACCGGCCACGCCATGCCGGTCCAGCGCCGGCACTGCGCCTCGCCCCAGCCGACAGCGAAGGGCCGCCCCTCCTCATGCTTCATCGTCATGCGGGAGTAGTAATTGATGCCCAGCAGGTCGATGGGATAACGGATCGCCTCCTCGTCGCCGGGCAGGACGAACTCCGCCATCTGCTCGGCCAGCAGCGCCGGGATTTGTCCGCGCGTCAGGCCGTCCAGCGCCACCCGGTTCCATACCGCGTCCCAGCGGGCGGCGGCGGCCACATCCTCCGGCCGGTCGCTGTCGGGAACGGCGGGTTGCAGATTGAGGACGGTGCCCAGCGTCAGGCCGGACCGCTCCGCCGCGATGGCGCGCAGCGCCGCCCCCTGCGCCAGATTCTGGTGGTGCAGGGCGCGCAGGATGCCCTGTTCGCCCAGCCGGTGCCCGGGGGCATGCTCGCCCACGCCATAGCCGAAAATGGCGACCACGTTCGGCTCGTTCAGCATCATCCAGGTCTTGACCCGGTCGGCCAGCCGGGCGGTGACGATGCGGGCGTAATCGGCGAAGGGGCCGACGATCTCCCGCCCCTGCCAGCCGCCGGCATCCTCCAGCGGCTGCGGCAGGTCCCAATGGTAGAGGCAGGCCATCGGCGTGATCCCCGCCTCCAGCAGCGCATCGACCAGCCGGTCGTAGAAATCGAGGCCGCGCGTCTCCACCGCCCCGGTTCCCGCCGGCAGGATGCGCGGCCAGGCGATGGAGAAGCGGTAGCTGTCGAAGCCCGCCGCCTTCATCAGCGCGATGTCTTCCGCGTAGCGGTGGTAATGGTCGCAGGCGACGGCGGCGCTGCTGCCGTCCATGATGCGGCCCTGGGCGGTGAAGCTGTCCCACACGCAAGGCCCGCGCCCGTCGGCATCCAGCGCTCCTTCGATCTGGTAGGAGGCGGTGGAGGCGCCCCAGCGGAAATCCGGCGGGAAGCTCAGCGGCTTGGCATCGTCGGCCAGGGACACGGGCTGGCTGAAGCTGTCCATTCTTATCCTCCCACGGGGATGGTCCGGTTTCCCAGCATGCCGCAGCCGGCAGCGCTCCGCCATGGGACAAGCGGGCGCGGCGGTGGATGCAGGCGGACGGCGGACGGGGAAGGCCCGCCGGCAGTCCGCGCGCCGAGACAGAGCGGACTGGATGGAAAGGCGGCGCGCATGGCAGGTTCATCCCAGATATGGGATTGGAGCCCTCAGGGCGTTGCCGCGAAAAGGGACACTCGACGATGGCCGACTTCGACCTGGAGCGGAACGGGCAGCCCGGCACGCCGGAGGGCTCGAACACCGCGGTCCGCTGGGGCCTGCTGCTCTCCGTCGCCTTGCATGCCGGTGCCGTCGCGCTGCTCGTGACAGGCGCCGAACCGCCCGTGTACCATGCCCCCGCATCCCCGATCGACGTCACCTTCATCGAGCCCGGACCGGCTTCGGCCCCCGCGCCCGAACCGTCGGAAGCTCCGGCTTCGGCTTCGGCGGCGGCGTTGCCGGCGCAAGACGACGACAGGGTCGCGGAAACGCCGCCACAATCTGCCGACGGGCCGACCGCCGACACGCCTCCCCCTCCGCCGACCTCTCAGCCGGCCCCGGACGCCGCCGAGCCCGCTCGGCAGCCCGTCGCCGCGCCGCCACCGCCCGCCCCGGCGCCCGCCCCCGCGCATCGGCCACCACCCACCAAGCCGGCAGAGGCAAAGCCGGCGCATGCCGCTCGACCGTCCCCGCCGCCCCTGCCGTCCGATTCGGCGGCCGCGTCGCCGCTGGACTCGTTGCCCAACGCCTATGCGGGGCTGATCAAGACCCGGATCGCCCTCGCCATGATCTACCCGGAAAAGCCCGGACGGGACCGGCGGCAGGCGCTCGTCGTGGTGCGCTTCCACATCATGGCCGACGGCAGCGTCACGAACCTAGCGGTCGTCCGGAGCTCCGGCCGCGACATCCTCGACCGTGCGGCGGAGGACACGATCCGGCACTCCACCCCGTTTCCTCCCATCCCCGCCACCGTCGGCAGCCGATGGATCGATATGACGGTGACCATGAAATACTGAGGCCGGGGGCGGTGCACCGGGCAAAGCCGTCTATCGGCTGGACTCCGCAGCCGGTCAGGCCGTGGCGGTGATGACGTGTGCCTAACGATGCCGACCTCACGGTGGAAACTGGGCCGCGCCGCGCCGTCGGCTCTCCGCCCGGAGCCGCGCGGCGACCTCCCGCACCGGTTCGTCCCAGCAGCCCGGGGCAGTCTGCCGGTGAAGCGTGGCGACCGGATACCAGGGGCTGTCGCCCTGCTCCAGCAGCCAGCGCCAGTCGGGCGCGAAGGGCAGCAGGAGCGACACCGGCACCCCCATCGCCCCGGCCAGATGGGCGACGGCGGTGTCGACGCTGACCAGCCTCTCCAGCCCTCGAAGGATCGCCATGGTATCGTCGAAATCGGCGATCTCCGGCCCGAAATTGATCAAGGGCGCCCTGCCGAAATAGCGCCCGATCTCCATCGCCGCCGGACCGATCTGCAGCGACACGAAGGCAACCTCGTCCAGATCCAGGAGCGGCGCCAGCCGATGCAGGTCCAGGGAGCGGTTGTGATCGTTGCCATGGGTCGGCCGCCCGGCCCAGACCAGGCCGATGCGGCGGTACCTCCGGGGAACCAGTTGATCCAGGCGCCGTTTCCACCAGGCGGCCAGTTCGGGATCCGCATCGAGATACGGCGTCGCGGACGGAATGGTCTCCAGGGTCGTGCCGAACAGCCGCGGAAGTCCCGACAGGGCGCACCAGGCCTGGAAGTCCGGCAGGCTGCCCCAATCCTCATGGATGCGGTGCTCGTCGACAAGCTGCCGCAGAATCGGAACCATCTCCGCGCTGGCCGCAACGATCAGGTCCGGGCCGAGGGCTTCGACCAGGGGCAGGTAGCGTGCGAACTGGATCACGTCGCCGAACCCCTGGTCGGCGACGAGAAGCAGCCGGCCGCCATCCGGCAGCGGCCGGCCATCCCATTGCGGAGGCGGGGCGGTGCCGCGCGCCTCCAGCAGGTGAGGCGGAAGCGGCGGCGGGGCGCCGGGCAGGCGGAAGCGCCATTCATACTCGTCCCAGCCTTCTTCGAAGCGGCCCGACAGAAGCAGGGCCTCCGCCAGTTCGAAGTGGGGGCCGGGCATTTGCGGCGCCAGCCGCAGAGCGCACCGGCTGCAGGCGACCGACCGCCCGATCTCGAGACGGTCGTAGGAGGTGATCGCGAGATTGTGGAGGGCGTTGACATCGCCGGGCTCGATGGCTGCGGCAAGGCGCCCATGCCGGGTGGCCTCGTCCAACCGGCCGGCGCGCCGGAATTCCTCGCCCAGGCCGCTATGGGCGGTCGCGTTGCCCGGCTGCAGCCGAACGGTGCGCCCGAACCACCGGATGGCACCGTCCGGCCGCCCGGCCAGATGGGCAGCCAGCCCGGCAAGGCAGAGCGCCTCGGCAGCGGCCGGTTCCAGGGCGATCGCATGGCGGAGAGCCGGCTCGGCACCGGCGGGCCTGCCCTCGTTCAACGCCACGCCGGCTCGGCTCAGAAGGTCCCGCAGCGCGGTTGTCATGGGGGGCGGGGTCATGCCGATCCGGGCCGTCCTAGATTTCATAGCCGAGCGTGCGGATGGCAGGTTCCATCAACGCCAGCACCGGTTCGAGATGCCGCAGGTAGGCGCGGTAGCGGTACAGGGAGCGGCTGTGCAGCTTCTCCGTGACTTGTGCGTAGCTGGCGGTACGGGCATAGCGCCTGTTCTCTTCGAAGCGCAGGCAACGCCGGTTGAAGCCGACGTCCAGGAAGGCCAGGAGCCGGCGGACGTTGGGTTCGAGCCGGCCGACGAGATCCTCGTAGCGCAGCGGAAGATAGCGCAGCGGCATCTGCTGCCGGTAATGGGCGACGAGCTCGATCATGCGGAGGCAATGGCGCGCCGCCGTCTCCAGCTCGGTCGCGCACTGGAAGCCGTGCGTCAGGTCCTGCGACATCATCGAGACCAGAACGTCGAGAGGGTGGCGCAGGACATGGACCACCGGGGCGCCCGGAAACATCAGCGCGATCAGCCCCAGATGCATCTCGTTGAAGGGCATCTTGTCGGTGAACAGCCGGTGGCCGGCGTCGATCGGCACCAGCTTGCGGGCTTGGCGCAGATACTCGTCGCGCAGACAGTCCAGCCCATCCTGCTGGTCGCCCATCCAAAGCTCCGAAAGGGCCTCCGGATAGGCCAGCGGGCTGCCGAGCATGCGCGGCAGCGCGACGGTGAGCTGCGAAAGCACCGGCAGCTCGTCGCCGGCGGCGATCGCCGGGTGGGAGGACAGGATCTGCTCGACCAGCGTGGTCCCCGACCGGGGGGCTCCGACGATGAAGACCGGCTGCGCTCCCAGCGGGCGCGTTTCCGGCTGCGGCAGCCGACGCAACCGCGGCGCGATGAAGAAGCGGGCAAGGCGCGTGGTGAGGTCCGCGGCCTCCGCTTCGGCATACTGCTTGCCCGCTTCCCGGATCAGGGCCTTCCCCTGGAGCATGGCGGCGAAGGCTTCATCCGGACGCCCCTGACGATCCAGGATGCGCGCCTTTTCGAGCAACTCGTCCGACGTCGGGCCGGAGGGGCGGAGGGCGGCGGCGTCCAGCACGGCGAGCGCAGCCTCCGGCGCCCCTTGCCGGGCCAGCAATGCGGCTTCGAAAGCAGCGGTGGGACGGTCGGGGTCAAGCCGCTTCCCGCGCGCCAGGAAGCGGGAGGCATCCTCCAGGGCGCGGCCGGCCTCCTCCGTTCTCGCCCAGCCCAGCCATGTCAGATGGATGGAGGGAGCCAGGACGACCGACTGCCGGTAGAGGGCGCGCGCTTCGTCGATGCGGCTCTGGAGCTTCAGGTTCCAGGCCAGATTGGCCAGCGTGATGCCGTCCGGTTCGGCGAGTTCCAGCGCCTGGCGGTAGTGGAATTCGCCGATATGCGGGCAATGGCCGGTCGTCAGGACCATCGCCAGAAGCGCATGGGAGGTGGCGTTGTCGGGGGCGAGGCGGACGGCGTTGCGGGCCTGGACCTCAGCCTCGGGCAGACGGCCCGATTGCAGGAGCAGCCCGGCGAGTTGCTGCACCGCCGCCAGATCGTCCGGCGTCAGGCGCAGGATGCGGGCAAGCAGGACGACCGCCGCGTCGGTCTTCCCGGATGCCTGCAGAAGCTGGGCGAGCAGGGCCAGCGCGCCGGCATGGCCGGGCGCGGCCTCGAGGATGGCTCCGCACGCCTTGCGCGCGGAGCCGGTATCGCCGTCCTGCAGCGCCGCGGCGGCACGTTCGGCCTCGGCCGAGATCCACTCCGGCGCCGGGTCCGGCAGGTCGACCTCCGAAAGGTCGCAGCACCGGCTTGCACGCAAGCCGCTTCCGCAGCCACAGAGATCCTCGGGGTTGGTCAGCAAGGGCGGACGGTCCTGGAGCAATCGCGGTCTCTTGTGGCGAAGTCCGCCACGGTTGACGTAGCGCAGCGGCGACGATGGGGAATTGGGCCGGGCAATGCAAGCCGTACACACCGATAGAGCGCCAGCGTTCCTTCATTCGTCCAAGTTTGACCCATCCGCCGCTTCATCGATAGGCGGCGCGTGAAATAAATCTTCGACATAACTCGTCACAATTCAGAACAACATGTCGCATTGCAACAGATGAATCGATTCTAACCAGAGGCCAAGACGCATATGAACGATCTTGGGCACTTTTTCTCACAGCCTACCGATAAAGTTTTGAAGTAATTCTCAAGGGAGGCTCAAGGAAAGTTGCGAAAATACCGCTATCGGGTAAGAATTTCTCCCTTTAGTAGTGCAATCGACGCCTCTGCGAGCAAATTGTTTTGCAGGTAAGTCGATGCGCAAGCCCCTGACTAGTCGCAAGCCCAGCCGTACCCGCCCTGGAGTTGCAGGCCATCTGCCCGTCATGGTGTCGGCGCCGCTCGCGCTTGGCGTGTCGCTGGTCGGTTCGGCGGCCGATGCCCAGCAGATCATTTCGACCCGCACCACGACCACTCTTTATACGACGCAAAGCAATATCCTGATCACCAACACGGGCGCGATCAGCGACGACGGACCCGGGTCGGCGAACGAGCTCTATACCGGCATAGGCATCCGATCTCCGCTGGGATGGACATTCACCAACAACGGGACCATCAAGGTATCGGGTGAGTTCCATGTCTATCCGCAAGGCTCGGGCGTCTACAGCACCTACACCGGCACCCTGACGAACACCGGGCTCATCAGTGCGCTGAATGCCTCTTCCGGTGTCTACAGCGGAAATTCGTCAGGCGTGAGCTTCATGCCGATCACGAATTTGGGAACCATCATCGCCGACTACAGGGCGATCTTCGCCAAGCACAACGCCTCCATCGTGAACGGGTCGGCGAGCGACCGGTCGGCGCTCATCCGGAACTACCGGACGCCGAGCGCCAGCCATGCCGCCATCGATATCGGCGGGGGTTCCGCCGCCGCCAACACGATCGTCAATTACGGGACGATCATCGGCACGGCGGATGCCATCGCCACGACCGGCGCCACGACCATCACGAACTACGGCATGATCCAGGCCGGAACAGGCTACAACGCCGTCAATTTCCGAAGCGGATCGAGCAACATCCTGGCCCTCAAGGACGGCAGCCAGATCACCGGCAACCTGCGGTCCGCCGTCACCGGCAGCAACGCCGTGACGCTGGAGGGGAGCGGCACGCTCAGCGGAACCATCTCCGGCTTCGCATCCCTCACCATGAGTGGAACCGACTGGTCGCTCAACGGCGCGGGCACCATCACCGACACCGCAGTGCAAAGCGGCATCCTACGCTTCACCGGAACGCTGGCCAGCGCGGTGGCCGTGAACAACGGCGGCACGCTGGTCAGCACCGGAACCGTGAACGGCGCCCTGAACGCGGCGAGCGGCGCCACGGTGGTTCCGACCTCGGCCGGCGCGCCGGGCACGCTGACGGTCAGCGGCGCCTACACCCAGTCGAACGGCGCCACCCTGGCCATCCACACCACCCCGACGGACAGCAGCAAGCTGGCGGTCGGCGGGGCCGCCAGCCTGGACGGCACGCTCGCGGTCGTGTCCAGCGGAAGCGGATACGCGCTGCCCATCCAACACACCATCCTCACCGCCGCCAGCATCACCGGCGCCTTCGCCTCGGTCACCGAAAGCGACCCCACCCTCACGCCGACCCTCACCTATGACAGCGCCAACAACAGGGTCCTCCTGACGCTGACGTCCCCGCCGCCTCCCCCTCC
>NZ_JAENHM010000057.1 GCF_016595245.1 Azospirillum endophyticum | reverse complement strand
AAAACGCCGTTGGCGTTTGGCCGATCCCGCCCCGCAAGGGGAGAAGGGCCGCTCGCTACCAGAGGATGCATTTTCTTCGCGGATGCGAGATCTGTGAATGCCGCAGCGCTTCGCAGGGGAGGGACTGCCGCCGCCTTAGCAATCAAGCACTTGCTCCCTCTCCCGCGAGAGCGAGGGAGGGTCGGGGAGGGGGCACTCGAAGCCGACGCCCCCCACCACCCCTACTTCTTCTCCAGCATCAGCGTGCCCTGGCGGGTCACCTTGTTCTTGATCTTGTCGGCCAGCAGGGCCAGCGCCCAGGGAAGCTGCACCTCCATCTCGACCCTATCCTCCAGCACGTCGATATGGCCGGCGATGGTCTGGGCCAGCGCCACGACGCGGAAGTTGAGGCGGTCGTCGGTCCAGCTGTCGTCGACGCTGGCCGACACGGCGCTGAGACGGGCCCTCGCCTCGCCCATGCCGTCGACCAGCCGGCGCTTGGCTTCCTCCCGGCCGAGCGAGTGGGGAATGGACAGGGTCAGGGGCTTCGGCATCGTCGGCGGCTCCGCACTGCACGGGTCGGGTGTCCCGCCGTCCGGTCGGCGGCGGGACAAGGGTAACGCCGGTGGCCGGCGTTGGGTCCCTCAGCGATCGTGCGGCGGCGCCATCTGGTCCAGCCGGTGGGCGAAGTCGATGTCGGCCTGGGTCACGGCGTCGGCGCTGCGGGTGTAGAGGATCATCTCGACCCGGCCCAGATCGTTGAACCATTCGGGATGGTGGCCGGTCTTCTCGGCCAGCAGGGCGACCTGGTTCATGAAGCCCCAGGCTGCCGGGAAATCGGCGAAATGGTAGGTCTTGCGGATGGCGTCGCGCTCCAGCACCTCCGCCCAGCCGTGCAGTTCCTTCAGTGCCGTCTGGCGCTGCACGCCGACAAGGCGATCGGACATGATGACCTCCCTTTCTTCCGTCACGTTTTTGCCGCCCGCAGCTTCTTGGCGAACGGGCGGCGGTTCGCTACCTTCTGCGGCATGATACGGAAACCTTCAGGTCCCCATACGGTTCCGCCCACGGTCGAAGACCTGGAGCGCATGGCCGAAGAGTCGCTCGACACCATCCCGGCGGAGCTGCTCGCCCCGGTGGGGAACCTCGTCATCCATGTCGAGGATTTTCCCGACGAGGATACCGAGCGGGAGATGGAGCTGGAAAGCCCATTCGACCTGCTGGGGCTCTACCGCGGGGTGGATCTGACGCGGCAAAGCGTCGCCGACCTGCGCGGCGGGCCGGACATGATCTTCCTCTATCGCCGCCCGATCCTCGATTACTGGTGCGAGACGGGGGAGGAGCTGCCCGCCATCGTCCGCCATGTCCTGATCCACGAGATCGGCCACCATTTCGGCTTCTCCGACGAGGACATGGAGCGGATCGAGACCATGGAGTAGGGCGGGGAATGGCCATCGCCCGAAGGTTGCCGCCCGAAGGCTGCGTCGCGGCGTCGGAAGCGAGATGGAACACGGATTACGCGGATTTTGACACGGATTGCACGGATCAGGCCGTATCCGGATCGTCACTCCATAGGGATGGCGACCGGGATGGACCGCGCCGAACCGGGCGATTCCGTGAGATCCGGCGTCAATCCGTGAAATCCGTGTCGATCGTTTTCTCCTGCGCGTCGCGTTCAAGCGATTGCCCCGGAAATTCCCCCGGAACAAGGGCAGGGCAGGGGGCCGTTCAGTCCTCCAGCGCCCCGGCCACCCGGCGGCGCAGCGCCGGCACCAGCTCCTCCTCGAACCAGGGGTTCCGGTTCAGCCAGCCGGTGTTGCGCCAGCTCGGGTGGGGCAGCGGCAGGAAGGCCGGGCCGTAGTCCCGCCAGCTCGCCACCGTCTCCGTCATCGTCGCCTTGCGCCGCTCGCCCAGATAGCGCGCCTGGGCATATTGTCCGATCAGCAGGGTCAGCCGGACGCCCGACAGCGCGTCGAGCAGCGGCGGGTGCCACAGCGGGGCGCATTCCGGACGCGGCGGGTAATCGCCGCCCTTCGGCATGGTCCCGGGATAACACAGCCCCATCGGCACCACGGCGATCCGCGTCTCGTCGTAGAAGGCGGGGCGCTCCATCGCCAGCCACTTGCGCAGCCGGTCGCCGGAGGCGTCGTCCCAAGGGATGCCGCTGGCATGCACCCGCGCGCCCGGCGCCTGCCCGACGATCAGCAGGCGGGCGGTGGAACTGCCGCGCAGGACCGGCCGGCAGCCGTGGGGAAGCACGCCCGCGCACAGCGTGCAGGCGCGCGCCTTCGCGAACAGGCGGTCGAGATCCGAACCGGCCTGACCCGGTTCATCAGGGACCATCTCATCAGACAAGCGTCAGCAAATCCTGGACGAAGGCCGGCACCACCCGGGTGGCCGGACCGTGGATCGAGCTGTGGAAATAGGAGGCGCCCTCCGACGGTTCCAGGTTCAGCTCGACCGTATAGGCGCCGGTCGACCGCGCTTCCGCCACGAACCCGGCGGCGGGATAGACATGGCCGGAGGTGCCGATCGACAGGAACAGGTCGCATTCCTCCAATGCCCGCTGGATGCGCTCCATGTGATAGGGCATCTCGCCGAACCACACCACGTCCGGCCGCATGCCGCCCTTGCGCCCGCAGGCCAGGCAATGGTCGTGCACCGACAGGTCGCCCCGCACCTCCGTCACCGTGCGGCAATGCAGGCAGAAGGCCTTCAGCAACTCGCCATGCATGTGCAGCGGCGCACCGGACCCGCCGCGCTCGTGCAGGTCGTCGATGTTCTGCGTCACCAGCAGGATGTCGCCGGCCCAGCGCCGCTCCAGCTCCGCCAGCGCCGCGTGCGCGGCGTTGGGCTGCACCGCCGGGTCGGCGAGGCCGCGGCGGCGGTCGTTGTAGAAGCGGTGGACGAGGGCGGGGTCGCGCGCGAACCCCTCCGGCGTCGCCACATCCTCTAGATCGACCTGGCTCCAGATCCCGCCGGCGCAGCGGAAGGTGTCCAGCCCCGATTCCTTGGAGATCCCGGCCCCGGTCAGGATGACGATCGAGTCGGTCGGACGCAGGCGGTTGGTCAGCGCGGGAGAGGGCATGGGATCTCCTTAGCGGTTCGGAAACCGGTCATGTGGAACACTGCTGCGGCGTACGCTCGTCACGCCCGGAAGTAAAGCCGCTGAACGCAAGGAAGGGGGATACCGCAGGTGGTCAAGGTCCTGTTCGTCTGCACGGGCAACATCTGCCGCTCGCCCACCGCGGAGGGGGTGTTCCGCCATCTGGCCGAGCGCGCCGGTCTCGGCGCCTGTGTGATCGCCGATTCAGCCGGCACCCACGGCTATCACGTCGGCGAGCCGCCCGATCCGCGCACCCGGCGCGCGGCGCTGGCCCGCGGCATCGACCTGTCCTCCCTGCGCGCCCGCAAGGTGGCGGCAGCCGATTTCAGCCGTTTCGACCATATCCTGGCGATGGACAGCGGCCATCTGGCCCAGCTGCGCCGCATCGCCCCGCCGGGTTCCCCCGCGGCTCTGCGTCTCTTCCTGGACGATGCCGCCGGGCCGGCAGGCTGTGAGGAGACCGGGCAGGACGTGCCCGATCCCTATTACGGCGGGCCCGACGGTTTCGAGCAGGTGCTCGACCTGTGCGAGGCCGGCGCGCGCGGATTGCTGGATCGCCTGTCGCGCGAATGCGGGTTTCCGATTCGCGAAGGCATCGGTTAACGTGTCGCTGCACCCCGGTTGCTTTGTCTATGCTGCCGGGACAAAGCCCAGTCGGAGCACCCTTCGGTCATGACCAGCGCAGCCACCGGCACCACCTCGCCCGGCGGGATCCTCGACGGCATCGTCCTGTTCGAGGCCTTCACGCCGGAGGAGCGCGCGGCCGTGGCCTTGCGGGGGCGGGTGTTCGACGCCCCGGCCGGCACGGTGCTGATGCGCGAGGGCGACAGCGCCGGCTCGCTCTACGTCCTGCTGGCCGGCACGGTACGGGTGCTGCGCGACGACCCCTTCGGCAGCCAGGTGGAGGTCGGATTCCGCCGCGCTGGCGATTGTTTCGGCGAGATGGCGCTGATCGACGGCGGCGCCCGGTCGGCCTCGGTGGTCGCCGCCACGGCGGTGACGGTGTTCGAGCTGGAACGCGACCTGTTCCTGGCGCTGATCTCCCCGTCGCCCGATCTGCTGGCGAAGCTGCTGCGCAAGCTCAGCCACATGATCCGCGAGGTGTCGGAACGGGTGGTGCGCGAGGATCTGGAGCGGCGCACCCGCATCGCCGAATCGGTGCTGGCCCGCCAGCGCGCCATCACCCAGGCGGTGACCGGGCTGGCCCATGAGCTGAACACGCCGCTCGGCGTCTGCGTCACCGCCGCCAGCCACCTGCAGGATCTGGCCCGGGCCGGCAACGGCCCGCTCGCCACCGAGGATCTGCGGGAACCGGCCGCCCTGCTCGGCGCCAACCTCGCCCGCGCGGTGGAACTGGTGGAAGCCTTCTCGGCCATCGCCGCCTGCCAGAACGCCGAGCCGTTGGAGGCGCTGGATCTGCGCCAGATGGCGGAGGAGGCGGCGGGCCTGTTCGCCGTCCAGCATCCGGACCTGCCGCTGACCATCGGGGTCGCGCCGGGGGCCGCCTGTCCCTGGATCGGCTATGCCCCGCATCTGGAGCGGGTGCTGCACCATCTGTTCGCCAATGCCGCCGCCCATGGCTATGGCGGCGGTCCCGGCATGGTGGAGGTCACGGTGGAACCGGCGACGCTCGACGCGGTGCCGGCCTGGAGCCTGACCGTCCGCGACCGCGGCGTCGGCATCCCGGCCAGGAACCTGCCGACCCTGACCGACGCCTTCTTCACCACCGCCCGCGGCCGCGGGCACAAGGGGCTGGGGCTGGCGGTGGTGTTCAACACGGTGACCGGCCCGCTCGGCGGCCGCATCGCCTTCGACAGCGCGCCGGGGACCGGCACGACGGTGACGATCACCATGCCGCAGGAACTTTGACGGGCGGAGGTTGCCTGCATGGCCGCCCGTCCGCCCCCCTGCTTCTCATTTCTGCCTGCATGACGCTATCTTATTTCCGGCTTCGCTTCCGGAGGTAGAGTGTCCATGGGGGTCATCGGCAACATCCTTTCCGCGGTCCGCCGCAGTCGCCTGTTTCTGGAACCTGCGGCTACCCTGCCGGAACAGCGTCCAGCCGGGGAAATCGTTGGTGGGCGCAAGGTCGTCCAGGTCTTCCGTCCCGCTGCCGACCATCTCTCGTCGATATCGCCGCTGCTGGCCACTTATGCCGGTGTCCGCGATTGCCGATTGATCCTATCTCTCTATGCGTTGCCTCCGGGCGGGGAGACCGAGGTGGCGATGGGCGACCTGCCCGCCGCATGGCTCGTGGGCCGGATGGATCTCGATGGCACGCTGATCATTGACAACGCCTTTCAAGATTTCCGGCTGATCACCATTCCGCAGGCCGCTGGGCGAAGCTTCGCGCTGGTGCTGGAATCCCCCGACGCGGCGATGGGCAACGCGCTGACGGTCTGGCTGCACAGCGGCGCGCGCCGCTTGGCTGGACATGTGGCCTGCTTCGTCAATGGCGAGCACCAGGGCGGGTACGGACTGATGGCGGAACTCGGTCATTCGCCGCCGTCAGCCGACGGGCCGGTTCCGCCCGGTCTGCTGCTCAGCCCGGTGACACAGTGCAATTTGAACTGCGTCCATTGCATTTCTCGGGAAACGCGCGCCTCGGTCGCCCGTTTGGACGACAAGCTGCGCGACTCCATCCGTGAATGGAGCCGCCGCGGCTGGCTACGCGCGGTGGACACCGACTATAGCGGCGACATCCTTTGGGCCGACCACCGGTTCGGCGGCGAATTGGACTTCATCATCGGCCTGAATGTGCCGTTCCACGTCAACACCAATGGCATACACCTGTCGCAGGACGCATGCGAGCGGCTGCTTGCTTCCAGGCTGCAGTCTCTCAACGTATCGCTGGACGCCGCAACCGACGTCACCTACCGCCGCATCCGGCGCGGAGCGCCGCCGCTCGACGAGGTTCTGATCAATCTTCGCCGGCTCTCCGACGCGCGCGGATCACGCCGGCAGCCGGCACTGCTCCTCGGCTTCACGCTGATGCGCAGCAATCTGGACGAACTGCTGTCCTTCATCCGGCTGGCCGCCGGGCTTGGTTTCGATGTGGTCCAATGCCGCCATCTGGAGGCCTACACCGCGGATATGGAGGCCGAGTCCCTATGGTTCGACCAGGCCCGCTACGCCGAGATATGGGGGATGGCGGTGGCGTTGGCGGCCGAGCTTGGCATCAAGCTGGAAATCCAAGGGCCTTTCGACGCGGTTCCCGCACGTGCCGGCCGGGGGGCCTGCCCCGAACCGTGGCGTTCGGCGGTTGTGCTGGGCAACGGTGACGTCATGGCCTGCTGCATTCCTGGGACGCGGATGGGCAACCTCCGGGAGACATCCATGGAAGAGCTGTGGAACGGCCCGGCCTATCAGGCGTTCCGTCTGGCGGTGAACTCCGCCGAGCCCCCGGCCGCCTGCCGCACATGTCCGATCTACCGCGACCCGCGCGACGCTGACAGCTACCTGCAGCACCGTGCCCGGCGGAAGTCCGACGCATCGGGCGCTACCCACTGAAGCGTGAAGCACAGGAAAAACCGGGAGTTTGGATCGGATCAACAAAGGGACGCTTCGGCACCGCTCGACCGGACCGTGTTTCGGCCTTTTGCCGAACGTGCGCTCAGCCGTGCAGGGCGAGCCCCTTCACCGTCTTGTCGACCGCCTTCTTCGGCCCGCGCAGGGCCAGCCCGACCAGATCGGGCACAGCCGCATCCTCGGCCTGGAAGGCGGCGCGGTTGGCGGCGTCGTGGCCGGTGGCGAACATCGCCGCGACATAGGGCACCAGAGTCAGCCCCCGTTCCAGGGCGGCGTCGCGGACGGCGCGCAGCTGGTCGCCGTCGGCGGCGAAGATCATGATCGGCTGGCCCAGCATCCGGCCATAGCGGCGGCCGGCACCGTCGACATAGGCCTCGCCCAGCGCGTCGGGGGCCGCGGCGGCGATGCCGGTGGCGAGGAAGGCGGCGACGTTCAGCTTCTGCCACACGGCCAGGTCGGCGCGGACGACCAGCGCAACCTTGGTGTCGAAGCGAATGGGCTCATCGGAGGTGGTGTTTTCAGGCATCAGGCTGTCGGGCATGGCAAGTGTCTCCTTCGCCATCCCTGATGCCGGAGGATCGCGCCTCAGTCTGGAACGTTCGTGCACAGATCGCGGTAGGCGGCCGGCGTCAGGCCATAGGCGCGGCGGAACCAGCGGCCGAGATGGCTCTGGTCGGCGAACCCGACCTCCGCCGCGACCAGGGCAGGCGCCTCGCCCTCCGCCAGCCGGCGCCGGGCGGCGCGCAGGCGCAGCCGGACCAGATAGGCGTGCGGCGACAGGCCGAAGGCGGCGCGGAAGGCGCGGTTCAGCCGGAACCGGTCGATGCCGGCCGCTTCGGACAGCGCGTCCAGCCCGACATCCTCGCCCATCCGGGCATGCAGCAGGTCGCGGGCCAGGGCGGCGGCACGGTCGGGACGCGGTGGCCGATGGTGGTCCTGCGGCGGTTCCAGATGGCCGGCCAGCCTCGCCGCCAGCCGGTCCACCGACAGGTCGCGGGCCAGCTTCCCCTCGCGCCGGTGCAGGGCCAGGAAGGCGGACCGGATCGCCGCCGCGAGGCCGGGATCGTCGGCCAGCGTGTCGCGGAAGCCCAGAGCCACGCCCGAGCCCCGCGGTATCAGGCTGCGCAGCGCATCGCTGCGCGCGGCCAGCAGCGGCACCGGCAGGTAGAGCATGGCATAGGTGAAGCCGTCCTCCCCCGGGCTGTGGCCGTCATGGGCCTCGCCGGGTTCGATCAGGATGACGCGGCCGGGAACGCTGGTGTGCAGCCGCCGCCGGCAGCGGAAGGCCTGCACCCCCTGCTCGGTGATGCCGACCAACAGCTCGTCATGGTCGTGCAGGTCATAGGCATGGCCGCGGAAATGGGCGCGGATGGTCTCGATGCCGGTCTCCGCATCGCGGCGCACCGCCACCCAGTCGCCCTTTTCCCCCGCACTCTCACCCACGAATCCTCTCCGTCACGGGATCGCCGCTGATGGGGCGCCACTGGGTTGCCAAGCGGCCAACCCTCCGATCAATGGCCCCGATCAATAGATCAGTTCGTTCTCGCCGCCGCTTTCGGCAAGGACCAGCTCGCCGCGGGCGGCCAGATCTTTCGCCATCTGCACCATGTACATCTGCGCCTCGTCGACGTCGCGGACGCGCACCGGACCCATGGCCGCCATGTCCTCGCGCAGGATCTTGCCCGCGCGCTCCGACATGTTGGTGAAGAACAGGTCCTTCAGCGTTTCCGACGCCCCCTTCAGCGCAGTGCCCAGCTTCTGCTTGTCCACCGTGCGCAGCATCGTCTGGACGCCGCTGGGGTCGAGCTTCGACAGATCCTCGAAGGTGAACATCAGCGACTTGATGCGCTCGGCGCTGTCGCGGTTGCGCTCCTCCAGCGCCGCCATGAAGCGGTGCTCGGTGGTGCGGTCCAGCCCGTTGAAGATCTCCGCCAGCATCTCGTGGCTGTCGCGCCGGCTGGTGCGGGCGAGGTTGGTCATGAACTCGGTGCGCAGCGTGCGCTCGACGTCGTCCAGCACCTCCTTCTGCACCGCCTCCATGCGCAGCATGCGCATGATGACCTCCATCGCGAAGCTTTCCGGCAGCTGGACCAGGACCCGGCCGGCATGTTCGGGACGGATCTTGGACAGGACCACCGCGACGGTCTGCGGATACTCGTTCTTCAGGTAGTTGGACAGCACCGACTCGTTGACGTTCGCCAGCTTGTCCCACATCGTCCGGCCGGCCGGACCGCGGATTTCCTCCATGATCTGGTCGACCTTGTCCTTGGGCAGGGTCTTCAGCAGGAGGCGCTCGGTCGAATCGAAGGAGCCGACGAGCGAGCCGGTGGCGGACATCTGCTCGGCGAACTCGACGAACAGGCGCTCGATCAGGTTGGCCGACACGGTGCCCAGGTTCGCCATCACCTGGGACAGCTCCTTGATCTCCTCGTCGCCCATCATGGCGAACAGCTTGGACGAATGCTCCTCGCCGAGCGCGAGCATCATGATGGCGGCCTTTTCCGGGCCGGTGAGGGTCCGGTAGTCCTCGCGAACCTTCAAAGCCATCTGTCCGCCTCCGCCAATCCGCCGTCACCGCCGAAGTCGAACCTGCGGGCGGTTCATTCTTACGCGTCCGGTTCTCGATTCTTCCGTTGTAATACGATCCTCCCGGGCATTCCATCCCTTCGCGGGCGAAGGACGGGGACAGTTTTTAGCCGATTCCCCGCCTCGCATCCCGTCTTCCGCCCCCTTTGGCTGTGGAGGGCCGCTGCGGAGGTCAGCCGAAGCGCTTGGCGATCACCGCATAGGCCGCGCGCAGGCCCAGCGCCTCGCCGCCTTCCGGACGGCCGGGACGGGCCGATCCGTTCCAGGCATAGGTGTCCAGATGCGCCCAGGACGTGCCCTTCGACACGAATTCCTGCAGGAACAGCCCGGCGGTGATGGCACCGGCGAAGCCGTTGGTGGTGACGTTGTTGATGTCCGCCACCTTGCTGTCGAGCCCCTTGCGGTAGGGCGCCCACAGCGGCAGCCGCCACATCGGGTCGTCGACCGCGGTCCCGGCTTCCGTCAGGTCGTTGGCGAGTTGGTCGTCGTTGCACATCAGCGCCGGCAGGTCCGGGCCGAGCGCCACGCGGGCGGCGCCGGTCAGGGTGGCGAAGTCGATCAGCAGATCCGGCTTCTCCGAATCCGCTTCCGCCAGCGCGTCGCACAGGATCAGGCGTCCCTCGGCATCGGTGTTGCCGACCTCCACCGTCAGTCCCTTGCGGGTCTTCAGCACGTCCAGCGGCTTGAAGCTGTCGCCGGAGACGACATTCTCCACCGCCGGCACCAGAACGCGCAGCCGCACCGGCAATCCGGCCATCATGATCATGCGGCCGAGCGCCAGCGCATGGGCGGCGCCGCCCATGTCCTTCTTCATCATCAGCATGCCCGACGACGGCTTCAGGTCCAGCCCGCCGGTGTCGAAGCAGACGCCCTTGCCGACGATGGTGACCTTCGGGTGGTCCGGGTTGCCCCAGCGCAGGTCGACCAGCCGTGGTGCCCGCGGGCTGGCGCGGCCGACGGCATGGATGGCGGGATAGTCGCGGTCGAGCAGATCCTGCCCGACGATCACCTCGACCGCCGCGTCGAACTCCACCGCCAGATCCTGCGCCGCCTGGGCCAGCTCCGCCGGTCCCATGTCGCAGGCCGGGGTGTTCACCAGATCGCGCACCAGCCAGGTGGCGGTCGCCGCCCGCTCGACCTCGCCGCGGTCGGCCTCCGCCGGCCAGACCAGATTGGCGAAGCCTTTCTCAGGCTGCTTCTTGTAGCGGCTGAAGCGGTAGCTGCCGAGCGCCCAGCCCAGCGCCGCCCGCGTCGCCGCCCGCGCGTCCAGCGCGCCCTCGATTTTGCTGTCGATCCGGTAGGAGCCGGCCGGCAGGGAAGACGGCAGGCCGGCGAAGGCCCACAGATCGTCGACGGCCGACACGCCGGCCAGCACATGGGCGACGGCGCCGTCCGGTCCCGGCAGGAAGACGGTCGATCCGGCCTCGCCGGTGAAGCCCACCGCCTTGACCCAGGAGGCGACGGCCGGCGACTGCGCCGACAGCCAGTCGGCCAGCCCGGCCTTGGTCACGGGGGTGAGGGCGACGGTGTCCGGGCCGTCGACGGCAAGCAGGGTGGCGAGCAAGACGGGAAATCCTTCTCACGAGATCATGTCGCGCATCCGATGCGGATGCCCGTCCCCCAAGGATGGCGCGCCGGGCGCCGGCTGGAAAGGGGGTGCTTGAAACGGCTCGGCTTCGGAGAAGCCTCCGGCGGGGGCGCATCTGGAGAAGGCGGTGGTTGCAAGACCGCCGGAGGGCATGGCCTCGGGTGCGGTTTTCTGAACGAAGCAAGGAAACATCAGGGATACGCGAAGGGTGGAATATTTCCTCATGGTGTAAGGGAATTTGGCAAAATACCGGCATGTGCTGATCTTTTTCGGAGCACTTGAACGGTTCGTCCGATATTTCGGAGCTTCTGCCATTCCGTCATCACCCTGTTCAACGATGGCCATGTTCACGCTATAACGTCTTGGTCCGTTCAACCGGCGTTGCATTCCATGATTGTGCTCGACATCGCCACCGTGCTGTTCCTGTACCAGTCTTCACTTCTGGTGGGGGCGGCCGTGTTCCTGCTCGCGCGGCATCGCCGTTCCGCATCCTCGGGGTTCGGCACGCTGGCGGCGGCATTTTCCCTGGTGGGAGCCGGCAGTGTCCTGGCCAGCTTCGGCGAGCAGGCCATGCTGCCGAAGACGGTTTGGACCTTGGCCAGCCTTTCACTCGGTGTGGCCGGGCATGGCCTGCTGGCGGTGGGGATCGAGCGTCTCAGGTCCGGGCGCCTGCCCCGCGCGTGGCGCCTGCTGGCGGTCTGTTCCATTCCATTGTGGATCGCTGCCTGTCTCACCGGCTTCCATTTGGACAACCAGCTTCGCGCCACCGTCTTCCATCTGAATGCGGCGCTCTGCCTGATGCTGGCGGCGCGGACCGTGACCCGGCTCCGGCGGGTGGAGCAGCTGCCGTCCTGTCGGCCGCTGGAAGCGGTCCTGGCGCTCAGCGGAGCGTCGTTCCTGATGGGGGCCGGGGTCATCCTCTTCGTCGCGGACTTCGTGCCCTGGCTGGCATTGGAGTTCTTCGTTCAGATCCTGGGCAATTTCGCCATCGCGATCCTGATCTACAGCGTCGCGACCGACCGGGCGGAGCGCAAGCTGAGCCTGATGGCGGAGCTGGACAGCTTGACCGGCATCGGCAACCGCCGCTGGCTGGAGCGGATGGTGCCCGGCCATTTGCGTCCCGGCGACACCGTCTTCTGCATCGACCTCGACCATTTCAAGCGGATCAACGACAGGTTCGGCCATGCCGCCGGCGATACCGTCCTGGTCGCCGTAGCGGCGACGCTGAGGAACCTGAAGCGCTCCGACGACGTGCTGGCGCGGATGGGCGGGGAGGAGTTCCTGCTGTTCCTGCCGGAACTGCGGACAGCCGATGCGCTGCCGGTCGCGGAGCGGATCCGCGAAGCCATCCAGGCGATCCCGTTCCAGCATCAGGGAACCGTCCTGGGGGTGACGGCCAGCATCGGCGTCGCCCAGGTCTTCCGGCTGGGAGAGACCTGGCCCGACCTCGTCCATGCCGCCGACATGGCGCTCTACGACGCCAAGCGCGGCGGACGCAACTGCGTCGCGCAGGCGCCGAGGGTTCCGCACGGCCTCGTGCCGGCGTAAGAAGGGGAGGGTCGGTCGCGTGGATGCGCGATCCGCCGCTTCCATTTTCCGCTCCCGTGCGAGAGGTGCAGCCCGATGTCCGATTTGACCCTGGTGATGGGGAACAAGACCTATTCGTCCTGGTCGCTGCGCCCGTGGCTGGCTCTCAGGCAGGCCGGGCTTTCCTTTGCCGAAACCGTCGTCCCCCTGCGCCAGCCGGACACCGCCGCCCGCATCGCCGCCCATTCGCCGTCGGGTCGCGTGCCCACCCTGCTCCATGGTGGGCTGACCGTCTGGGATTCGCTGGCGATCTGCGAATATGTGGCGGAACTGGCGCCCGAGGCCACCCTGTGGCCGGCGGACCGCACGGCGCGGGCGGTGGCGCGGTCGGTGTCGGCGGAGATGCATTCCGGTTTCGCCTCGTTGCGCACCACCATGTCGATGGACCTCAAGAGCGACCGCAAGGGCCAGGGCATGACCGAGGCGACCGCCGCCGACATCGCCCGGATCGAAGCGCTGTGGGCCGATGCCCGCAGCCGTTTCGGCAGCCCGGCGGGCGGCCCCTTCCTGTTCGGCGCCTTCACCATCGCCGACGCGATGTTCGCTCCGGTGGTGACGCGGCTGGAGACCTATGGCGTCGCGGTGTCGCCCGGGTCGCGCGCCTATATGGACGCCGTGATGGCCCTGCCGGCGATGCGGGACTGGATCGCCGCCGCCAAGGCCGAACCGTGGGAATTCGAGCCGTGAACGGTCCCGCCTTCACGGTGCGGGCGGCCCGGCCGCAGGATGCCGGAGCGGTGGATTCGGTGCTCGCCGCCTCCTACCCGGTCCTGATGGCGGCGGGCTATCCGCCGGCGGTGATGGAGCGGGTTCTGCCCGTCATCACCCGGTCCAATCCGGCGTTGCTGGGGGCCGGCACCTATTATCTGGCGGAGACCGGCGACGGCATGCCGGTCGGCTGCGGCGGCTGGAGCATCGACTGGCCGGGCGAGCCGATGCGGCCGCCGCAGCCGGGATTGGCCCATGTCCGGCATTTCGCCACCCATCCCGGCTGGCTGCGCCGCGGTGTCGGGCGGGCGCTGCTCGACCGCTGCTTTGCCGATGCCGCGGCGGCGGGAGCGCGGCGGATGCTGTGCTACGCCAGTCTGGTGGCGGAGGAGTTCTATGCCTCGGCCGGCTTCGTGGCGACCGGGCGGCGGCTGACGGTGGAGGTGACGCCCGGCAACACCTTCGACAGCATCGTGATGGCGCGGAACCTGTAGCGTGCGATCTGCGGCAGAACCGACCAGGAATGCCTGAATCCGGCAAGAGCGCTCAGCGGGGCCGCCCCTAAACTCCGCAGCATGGACTTCACGAAGGAGCCTGTGCATGAGCAATCCGCCGACCCCGATGCCCACGATCGTCCTCGTTCACGGCGCTTGGGCCGATGGCTCAAGCTGGCAGCGGGTCATCCCGCTCCTGCTTGAGAAGAACCTTCCCGTCGTCGCGGTGCAGAACCCGACGAGTTCGCTCATCGACGACGTGAAGGCCACGAGGCAGGCGCTCGACGCCGTCGAGGGACCCGTCGTGCTGGTGGGGCACAGCTGGGGCGGGGCGGTGATCACCGAAGCCGGCAACGATCCCAAGGTCAAGGCGCTGGTCTATGTGGCGGCCTTCGCGCCCAAGGCCGGCGAGACGCTCGGCGAACTGGTGGGCGCCTATCCGCCGCCTCCGGGATTGGGAAAGATTCAGGATGACGGCGCCGGCAACCTCAAGCTCAGCGTCGAGGGCTGGATCGAGGATGTCGCTTCGGACCTTCCCGAAGCCGAGGCCCGCGTGCTCGCGGTGCTCCAGCCGCCGCTGCCCGCCGGCACCTTCGGCGAGAAGGTCACCCAGGCCGCCTGGGAGAGCCGCCCCAGCTGGTACATCGTCTCGGCCGACGACCGGGTCGTCAGCGTCGAGCTCGAACGGGAGTTCGCCCGGCGGATGAACGCCAGGACCACCGAGCTGAAGGCGAGCCACCTCTCCCTGCTGTCGCAGCCCGACGCGGTGGCGGCCGTCATCCTGGAGGCGGTCCAAAGCACCATGGCCGGCTGAGCCGGCCGCGATCCATCGTTTCGGCCCGTCGAAACGGGAAACGGCGCGCCGTCCTGCCGGATGGCGCGCCGTTTTCATATCCGCTCTTCACCTCCCTCTCCCGGGGCGGGAGAGGGCATTATCACTCCGCCGGGATGGCGCGCGGCAGGGTCACCGGCACGGCCAGACGGTGCAGCATCTCCTTCGGCACCACCTGCCAGAAGTTGCCGAGCTCGCGCTCCCAGTCGTTGAGGATCTCGGCGGCGAAACGGCTCTGCGTCTCGGCGACATGCTCCTCGATCAGGGCGCGGAGCTGGGCCTCGTAGTGGACCACCTCGACCCGCTGGAAGATGACGTTCTCCTCGTTGATGAAGAGCGGCAGCGAGTCCTCCGGGTCGTAGAGGTAGGCCATGCCCCCGGTCATGCCGGCGCCGAAATTGTCGCCGACCTTGCCCAGGATCACCGCGGTGCCGCCGGTCATGTACTCGCAGCCGTTGGAGCCGCAGCCCTCGACCACCACGGTGGCGCCGGAGTTGCGCACCGCGAACCGCTCGCCGGCCTGGCCGGCGGCGAACAGCTTGCCGGCGGTGGCGCCGTACAGCACCGTGTTGCCGATGATGGTGTTCTTGTTCGACTCCAGCGGGCTGCTGGTCGCCGGACGGACGACGATGGTGCCGCCCGACAGGCCCTTGCCGACATAGTCGTTGGCGTCGCCCATCACCTCCAGCTTGATGCCCTGGACGGCGAAGGCGCCCAGCGACTGGCCGGCGGTGCCGCGCAGGCGCACCGTGATGTGGCCGGGCTGCAGCCCGAACATCCCGAACTTCCGCGTCACCATCGACGACAGCCGCGTGCCGATGGCGCGCTGCGTGTTGCGGGCATTGTAGGCGAGCTGCATCTTCTCGCCTTCCTCGAACAGCGGGCGGGCATCGGCGACGATGCGGGCGTCCAGCGTGTCCGGCACCTCGTTGCGGCCCTGCAGCGTGCAGTAGCGCGCGTTCTCGCCGGGATCGACCTGGGCCAGCAGCGGGTTGAGGTCGAGGTCGTCGAGATGGGCGCCGCCGCGGCTGACCTGGTGCAGCAGGTCGGTGCGGCCGATCACCTCGGTCAGCGAGCGGACGCCCAGGCGGGCCAGGATCTCGCGGACCTCCTCCGCCAGGAAGGTGAAGAGGTTGACCACCTTCTCCGGCGTGCCGACGAACTTCTCGCGCAAGGTCTCGTCCTGGACGCAGACGCCGACCGGGCAGGTGTTGGAATGGCACTGCCGAACCATGATGCAGCCCATGGCGATCAGGCTGGCGGTGCCGATGCCGTACTCTTCCGCGCCCAGCATGGCGGCGATGACGATGTCGCGGCCGGTCTTCAGGCCGCCGTCGGTGCGCAGCCGCACGCGGTGGCGCAGCTTGTTCAGCGTCAGGACCTGATGCACCTCCGACAGGCCCATCTCCCAGGGCAGGCCGGCGAACTTGATCGAGGTCTGCGGCGAGGCGCCGGTGCCGCCGGAGTTGCCGGAGATCAGGATGATGTCGGCGTTGGCCTTCGCCACGCCGGCGGCGATGGTGCCGATGCCCGACCGGCTGACCAGCTTCACCGTGACCTTGGCGTCCGGGTTGATCTGCTTCAGGTCATAGATGAGCTGGGCCAGATCCTCGATCGAGTAGATGTCGTGGTGCGGCGGCGGGCTGATCAGGGTCACGCCCGGCGTGGCGTGGCGCAGCCGCGCGATCATCTCCGTCACCTTGAAGCCGGGCAGCTGGCCGCCTTCGCCGGGCTTGGCGCCCTGGGCGACCTTGATCTCCAGCTCGCGGCACTGGTTCAGGTACTCGGCGGTGACGCCGAAGCGGCCCGACGCCACCTGCTTGATGGCGGAGTTCCAGTTGTCGCCGTTCTTGTCGGGACGGAAGCGCGCCGGATCCTCGCCGCCCTCGCCCGAGTCGGACTTGGCGCCGATGCGGTTCATCGCGACGTTCAGCGTGCCGTGCGCCTCGGGCGACAATGCCCCCATCGACATGCCCGGCGTGATGAAGCGCTTGCGGATCGAGGTGATGCTCTCGACCTCGTCGACCGGAACGGCGGCCTTGGTGGTGCGGAACTCCAGCAGGTCGCGCAGCTGCATCGGCGGCCGCTTGTTCACCTGCTCGGAATACTTCTTGAAGGTGGTGTAGCTGTCGTTGGTGACGGCCTGCTGCAGGGTGTGGATGATCCCACCCTCCCAGCCATGGCGGTCGCCCGACTTGCGGAAGCGGTAGAAGCCGCCGACCGGCAGCGGCAGCGCCTCGCCGGCATAGGCGAGCGCATGCTGCTCCAGGACCTTCTTCTGGATGCCGTTCAGGCCGATGCCGGAGATGCGGCTGACCATCGCCGGGAAATGCTCGGCGACCAGGGCGCGGCTGAGGCCGATGGCCTCGAAGTTGCCGCCGCCGCGGTAGCTGCTGATGACCGAGATGCCCATCTTGGACATGATCTTCAGCAGGCCGTCGTCGATGGCCTTCTTGTAGTTCGTCATCGCCTTTTCCAGCGACAGCGAGCCGAGCAGTCCGCGGCGCTGGCGCTCGGCCACCGCCTCCTGCGCCAGATAGGCGTTGACGGTGGTGGCGCCGACGCCGATCAGCACCGCGAAGTAATGGGTGTCCAGGCATTCCGCCGTGCGCAGGTTCAGCGAGGTGAAGGTGCGCAGGTTGGAGCGGATCAGGTGGGTGTGGACCGCGCCGGTCGCCAGGATGGCCGGGATGGCGGCGCGGGCCGGGCCCATCGCCTCGTCGGTCAGGGTGACGTGGTTGGCGCCGCCGCGCACGGCGTCCTCCGCCTCCTGGCGGATGCGGCGCAGCGCGTCGCGCAGCGCGTCGGGGCCGCCGTCGACCGGGAAGGTGGCGTCGATCACCGCCGCGGTGTCGGCCATGTAGTCCCGCATGGCGTGGAATTCGGCGGTGGTCAGCACCGGGCTGTCGAGTTGCAGCAACCGGGTCTGGCTCTCATCCTCGTCGAGGATGTTGCCGAGGTTGCCCAGCCGCGTCTTCAGGCTCATCACCCGGCGCTCGCGAAGCGAGTCGATGGGCGGATTGGTGACCTGGGAGAAGTTCTGGCGGAAGAAGTGGTGCAGGCCGCGGTACTTGTCCGACAGCACGGCGATCGGGCTGTCGTCGCCCATCGAGCCGACGGCTTCCTTGCCGTCCTCCGCCATCGGGTGGAGGATCAGCTCCATGTCTTCCATGGCGAGGCCGAAGGCCATCTGGCGACGGCGCAGCTCCTCCTTCTCCATCTCCGACGGCTCGCCCTTCAGCGCGGCGGTCTTCACCAGCTCGTCCAGATGCGTGGTGTTCTTGACCCACTGGCCCCAGGGCTTCTGGGCGGCCAGATGGTCCTTCAGCTCACGGTCGTTGAACAGCTTGCCGGCCTGGAGATCGACGGCGATCATCTCGCCCGGGCCGAGGCGGCCCTTCTCGACCACCTGGTTCTCCTCGATCTTGACCATGCCGGTCTCGGACCCGCCGATGATCAGACCGTCGGTGGTGATGGTGTAGCGCATCGGGCGCAGGCCGTTGCGGTCCATGCCGCCGACGACCCAGCGGCCGTCGGTCATGGCCAGCGCGGCCGGGCCGTCCCACGGCTCCATGACGGAGTTGCAGTAGGCGATCAGCGCCTTGTGGTTGTCCGGCGTGGTCTGCGAGCTGGTCAGCGCCTGCGGCACCAGCATCATCTTGACCATCGGGGCGGTGCGGCCGGCGCGGACCATCACCTCGAACACGCTGTCGAGCGCGCCCGAGTCGGACAGGCCGACGCCGATCACCGGCTTGAGGTCGCCCATGTTGGCGCCGAACACCGGATGCTCCATCCGGGTCTCATGCGCCTTCATCCAGTTGACGTTGCCCTTCAGCGTGTTGATCTCGCCGTTGTGGGCGAGCATGCGGAAGGGCTGGGCCAGCGGCCAGGTCGGGAAGGTGTTGGTCGAATAGCGCTGGTGGTAGATGGCGAAGGACGACTCGAAACGGTCGTCGGTCAGGTCCGGGTAGAAGGTCGAGAGCTGTTCGGCCAGGAACATGCCCTTGTAGATGATCGAGCGCGCCGACAGCGAGCAGATGTAGAAGTCGTTGATCTGCTCGCCATGCACCGCCTTCTCGATCCGGCGGCGGATGATGTAGAGGTCGAGCTCGAACTGCTCGTCCGACACGCCCTTGCTGTTGCCGATGATGATCTGCTCGATCTCGGGCCGGGTCGCGTTGGCCTTCTCGCCGATGATGTCGACGTTGATCGGCACTTGGCGCCAGCCGTAGATGTAGTAGCCGAAGGCCAGGATCTCGGTCTCGACGATGCAGCGGCAGGCTTCCTGGGCGTCCAGGCTGATGCGCGGCAGGAAGACTTGGCCGACCGCCAGATTGTTCTCCGGCGGCAGGTGGCCGATGATCTTGACGTGGTCCTTGAAGAACTTCTGCGGCACCTGGACATGGATGCCGGCGCCGTCGCCGGTCTTGCCGTCGGCGTCCACCGCACCGCGGTGCCAGACCGCCTTCAGGGCTTCGATGCCTTTTTCGACCACCGAACGGCGGGGCTTGCCGTCGATCGCGGCGATGAAGCCGACGCCGCAGGCGTCGTGCTCGTCGGCCGGATTGTAGGCGTGGGCAGTGGTCAGCGCCGCGGCGTTGGCGCGGAAATCGGCGACGAACTGCTCACCCTGGTTCAACTCGCCCTGGTTAAACTCGGCGGTCATGGAACGACCCTTTCACAGTCTGGACGTTGACCTGGAGGGCCGAAGGGAAGGCCCCCTGGGGTAGACAAGGTCGTGGAGGCGGTGCCCCCACCCTAACCCTCCCCCGCACTCGGCCGGCCGAAGGCCGGTCCGATCGCGGGGGAGGGGACTCCGCCGCCCTTGCACTTGCTCCCTCCCCCGCCCAGCGGGGGAGGGTCGGGGTGGGGGCACGGGTAAAGCGGTCTTACTCGGCCGCGACCGCCAGCTTGGGCGCGCCGACGGTCTGGGCGTAGGCGTCCATCGCCTCGGCGGCGTCGCGGCCGTCGCGGATGGCCCACACCACCAGCGAGGCGCCGCGGACGATGTCGCCGGCGGCGAAGACGCCGTCCAGGCTGGTCATCTTGGTGCGGTGGTCGACCAGCAGCGTGCCCCAGCGGGTGACGGTGAGGTCGGGCGAGCCGAACATGCCCGGCAGATCCTCCGGCTCGAAGCCCAGCGCCTTGATGACGAGATCGGCCGGCTCGGTGAAGTCGGAGCCCTCGATCACCTGCGGGGTCTGGCGGCCGGTGGCGTCGGCCACACCCAGATGGATGCGGACGGCACGGACGCCGGTGACGACGTCGGTGCCGGTGAAGGCCTCAGGCGCCGCCTGCCAGACGAACTCGACGCCCTCCTCCTCGGCATGCGCCACTTCGCGCTGCGAGCCCGGCATGTTCTTGCGGTCGCGGCGGTACAGGCACTTGACCGAGGTGGCGCCCTGGCGGATCGCCGTGCGGACGCAGTCCATCGCGGTGTCGCCGCCGCCGAGCACCACCACCTTCTTGCCGGCGGCGTTCAGCGAGCCGTCCTCATAGGCCTCCATCGAGTCGCCGAGCCCGACCTTGTTGGAGGTGGTCAGGTATTCCAGCGCCGGGACGATGTTCTTCAGCCCCGAACCGGGAGCCTCGATGTCGCGGGCCTTGTAGACGCCGGTGGCGATCAGGATGGTGACGTGGCGCTCGCGCAGCTCGGCCAGGGTGGCGTCGCGGCCGATCTCGAAATTCGCATGGAAGATGACGCCGGCATCGGCCAGACGCTGGACCCGGCGGGCGACGACGTCCTTCTCCAGCTTGAAGCCGGGGATGCCGTAGACCAGCAGGCCGCCCATGCGGTCGTGACGGTCGTAGACATGGACCTCGTAGCCCTTGGCGCGCAGCTCCTCGGCGGCGGCCAGCCCGGCCGGGCCGGCGCCGATCACGCCGGCCGACAGGCCCAGCTCGCGGACCGGCTTGCGCGGCTTGACCCAGCCCTGCTCCCAGGCGGTGTCGTTGATGTACTTCTCGACCGAGCCGATGGTGACGGCGCCGTGGGTCGACTGCTCGATGACGCAGTTGCCCTCGCACAGCCGGTCCTGCGGGCAGATGCGGCCGCAGATTTCCGGGAAGTTGTTGGTGGCCTGGGAGACCTCGTAGGCCTCCTCCAGCCGCCCCTCGGCGGTCAGCTTCAGCCAGTCCGGGATGTTGTTGGAGACCGGGCAATGCACCTGGCAGAAGGGAACGCCGCACTGCGAGCAGCGGTTGGCCTGCTCGCCGGCGCGCTCGTCGCTGAAGCGGGCGTAGATCTCGGCGAAGTCCTGGCGGCGGTCGGCGGCAGACCGCTTGTCGGGCATCGTCTGCGCGGTGTGCACGAAGCCCAACATTTTCTGGTTCGCCATGACGTCTGCTCCTTGCTTCGCGGCCCCGCCCGCTGTCGCGGGGGCATCGCCTTGCTGGGCCTGACCGGGGGCTGCGGCTGTGGCCTACACCGACCGGCTGGGTTGAAATCGAAAATCCGCGAAGTGGCGGACGCTCGTCATATAACGCATGCGCCCACCCCGCGGAAGCACAAAAACACCGATAGGTCCGGTTTGTTGACCTTTTCTTCCGCAAGGCTGAAATGCGTGGGCATGACCATAGGGTGTCACAAAAGCGCGACAGAAAATTAGTCCCGAAATGTGACTATCGCCCGAATAGGGGTACCGACCCCTCGCCATCGCCAGTCCGATCCCCGGCTGCTATAAGCGCTGCAACATCCAACCGTGCCGAAGGCTGTGTGCCGCGATGATGATCGATCAATATCTGGATGCCACACTGATGGGGCTGGTGGAGGGGCTGACCGAGTTCCTGCCCGTCTCCTCGACCGGCCATCTCATCATGCTGGACGAACTGCTGGGTTTCCAGGGACCGCCCGGCAAGGTGTTCGAAGTGGTGATCCAGCTCGGCGCCATTCTGGCGATCTGCGTGGTCTATTTCCAGCGGCTGTGGCGCGTTGCCACAGGGCTGAAGGACGATCCCGGCGCGCGCCGTTTCGTGCGGGCGGTGCTGATCGCCTTCCTGCCGGCGATGGTGCTGGGCGCCGGCCTGCACGGCATCATCAAGACGCTGCTGTTCAACCCCACCGTGGTCAGCATCGCGCTGATCGTCGGCGGCATCGCCATCCTGCTGGTGGAGCGCCTGATCCCGGTCGCCCGCTATCACCAGATCGAGAACTTCTCCGCCCCGCTGGCGCTGAAGATCGGCTTCTGCCAGTGCCTGGCCCTGGTGCCGGGCGTGTCGCGCTCCGGCGCCAGCATCCTGGGCGCCCTGCTGATGGGCGTCGACCGCAAGGCGGCGGCCGAGTTCTCCTTCTTCCTGGCGGTGCCGACCATGGCCGGCGCCACCGTCTACGACCTCTACAAGAACTGGTCGCTGATGAGCCTGGACAGCGGCCTGCTGATCCTGGTCGGCTTCGTCACCGCCTTCATCGCCGCCGCCCTGGTGGTGAAGACGCTGGTCGATTTCGTCGGCCGCTACGGCTTCGCCCCCTTCGGCTGGTACCGCATCGCCATCGGCACCGGCATGCTGGCCTTCCTCTATCTGTAATGGCCGCAGGCCTAGGGCCGCGACTGCGGCCCCGCAGGCCCATGCCTGCGGAGGCAAGCGGCCGGATGGCCGCGCCCGCCGATTGAGGGAAAAAAAGTCAAACCGCCTGCCGCGGCACCGCACGGGTCGCGGCGGCGGCCGTTCCCAGCGCCAGCAGCGCGATCAGCGCGAAGGCGGTGGCGAGGCTGGTGGCCTCGGCGATGAAGCCGACCAGCGGCGGGCCGGCCAGCACGCCGGCATAGCCCATGGTCGACACCGCGGCGACCGCATGGTCGGCATGGCCGCTGTCCACCGCCCCCGCCGTGCTGAACAGCACCGGGACGATGTTCGACAGGCCGATCCCGGTCAGCCCGAAGCCGGCCATTGCCAACAGCGGCGATCCCCCCGCGACGAGGCCGCCCGCCAGCACGAGTCCCAGCCCGGCCGCGGCCAGCAGCCCGCCGCAGCGCATCAGCGTCGCCCCGCCGAAGCGGTGGCGCAGACGGTCGCCGCTGAACCGCCCGGCCGCCATGGCGGCGCAGAACACGCCGAACCCCATGCCGGCGGTCGAGGCCGGCGCCCCCAGGTCGTCGCGCAGGTGGATGGCGCTCCAGTCCAGGATGGCGCCCTCGCCCATGAAGGACAGGGCGGCCAGCAGGCCGAGCAGCAGGGTCTTGCGGTCGGGCAGCACCAGCCCGCCGCCGCCGCCATTGCGGTCGGGCAGGAAGCGGCCCTGCAAGGCCAGGAACAGCACGAGCAGCCCGGCCGACACCAGCCCGGCCTGGGCCGCCGCCGGCATCAGCGGCAGCATCAGCCCGCCCAGCCCCGCCCCGGTCAGTCCGCCGAGGCTCCACATCCCGTGCAGCGACGACATGACCGGCCGGCCCAGCCGCCGCTCCACCAGGGCGGCCTGCGCGTTCATGGCGACGTCCATGGTGCCGCCCGACGCGCCGAACAGCGCCAGCACGATGCACAGCGTCGCCACGTCCGGCACCAGCGCCGGCAGCGGCAGCAGCCCGGCGAACAGCAGGGCGGTCACCCTGGTCACCGGCGCGCTGCCCAGCCGCCCAAGCAGCGGGCCGCTGGCGATCATCGCCGTCAGGGCGCCGGCGGCAAGGCACAGCAGCGCCGCCCCCAATATGGCGGGGCTGAGGTCCAGCCGGTTCTTCAGCAGCGGGATCTGGGTCGCCCACACGCCGAAGACGGTGCCGTTCAGCAAGAAGGCGACGACGGTCGCCCAGCGCGCGGCCGATGCCTGCTCCGCCAGCCGCCCCGACGCTCCCCGGATATCCTCTGCCCCCGTCATCACCGCTCCCGCCATGGTTGAACCGCCCACATGACGGTGGGGGCATGAGAATTCAAGCGCCGATGGGGCAGGCGTGCCATGCCGGGCCAAGCGGGAATTTCGGGCGGGAATTTCGCCGCGGGCCCGGTAAAACGAAAGCCCCGGCGCTCGGGCCGGGGCTTTCGGGTGTCGCGGACCGGAACTGCCCGCCGGGGGCGTCAGCCGATCAGTGGGCGTTGTTGGTCTGGCCGCCGTACTTGCCGCCGACGATGAAGCGCGACAGGTAGGTCGGCAGGATGACCTCGCAGGTCGCCAGCTCGGTGATGCCCAGATCCGTGAAGCCCAGCGCTTTCGGGGAGGCGACGTTGTCCTGCTTCAGCAAGGCCACATGATCGCGGGTCAGCGCCGGGGCCAGCACCGGGACCTTTTCCAGGATGCCGCCCAGCGACTCGGCGAAATTCCAGGGGATGGTCACCAGCGGGCGGTGGCGCTGGATGTCCTTCTGGGTCAGGTCCAGCAATTCCCGGAAGGTGTAGACGCGCGGGCCGCCCAGCTCATAGGTCTTGCCGCGGCTGGAGTCGGTCTCCAGCGCTGCGACGACGGCGGCCGCCAGATCGCCGACATAGACCGGCTGGAAGAGGGTCTTGCCGCCGCCGATCAGCGGCAGGGCCGGGGCTTTCTGCGCCATCGCGGCGAATTTGTTGAAGAAATTGTCCTCCGGCCCGAAGACGATGCTGGGGCGCAGGATCGTCGCCGCCGGGAAGGCGGACAGCACCGCCTGCTCGCCGGCCGCCTTGGAGCGGGCGTAGGCGGATTGCGAGGCGGCGTCGGCGCCGATGGCGGAGACGTGGATCAGCCGGTTGACGCCGTTGGCCGCCGCCAGGCGGGCGATGCGGGCGGCGGCGTCGACATGCACGCCCTGGAAGCTCTGGCTGCCGCGCTCGTACAGCACGCCCAGCAGGTTGATGGCGACGTCGGCCCCCCGCAGCGCGCGGCCGACCGACACGTCGTCGGTGCAGTCGGTGGCGAAGGGGACGATCTGGCCGACGGCGCCGGCGGTCTTCAGGAAGCCGGCCTTGCCCGGGTTGCGGGTGGCGATGCGGATGAGGGCGCCCGACTTGGCGAGGCGCCGGATCAGGTGGCGGCCGATGAAGCCCGAACCGCCGAACACCGTGATAATCTGAGTGCGATAGGACATCGACCGTCTCCCGTGTCGTTGCGCGCCGGAACCGGGGTCTTCGCGCGGCGGGTTTCCCGTTGCCGCGCGCGCCCCCGCGCGTCGTCCGACTGTGTGTCGCCATAGAGGACTGCTGGAACTGCGGGCATGCTTATAGCGAATGGTCCGCCGCCAAGCTAGGGACTGCATCGCCGCGCCCGCCGGCCGCAGGAGAAAACCCGCGATGCGGCAAAAAAATGAAGGGGCCGGAAAAAAGCTGTTGACGCCTCCCGGCCGGATCATTAAACAACCGCCCACACACCGAGCACCGAGCCCAGGTGGCGGAATTGGTAGACGCGCAGGTTTCAGGTACCTGTGGCAGAAATGTCGTGGAAGTTCGAGTCTTCTCCTGGGCACCATTTCTTTCTACCCGGCTGCGCCGCATGCACAGCTCCTTCGATCATGAGGGAGGACGTGCAGAGCGGCGTTCGTCGTTTTTAGGGTCCATGGCCGGGGGCCTGACCACCCCGGGACGCGACCATGCCCATCGACCTTCATGACGGCGACCTCCCCGACGGCCTCGACCTCGCCGCCGGCGCCCGCGACAACTGCGTCGCCATCGACACCGAGACCATGGGGCTGAACCCCCACCGCGACCGCCTCTGCCTGGTGCAGCTGTCGGCCGGCGACGGTGCCGTGCATCTGGTGCAGTTCCGCCCCGGCCGCTACGAGGCGCCGAACCTGAAGCGTCTGCTGGCCGATCCCGGCGTCACCAAGCTGTTCCATTTCGCCCGCTTCGACGTGGCGGTGATGAAGGCCTATCTGGGCGTCGACTGCCGGCCGGTCTATTGCACCAAGGTGGCCTCCAAGCTGGTCCGCACCTTCACCGACCGCCATGGCCTGAAGGATCTGTGCAAGGACCTGCTGGGGGTGGAGATCTCCAAGCAGCAGCAATCCTCCGACTGGGGCGCGCCGGAGCTGACCACCGACCAGATGAAATACGCCGCGTCGGACGTGCTGCATCTCCACGACCTGAAGGCGAAGCTGGACGTCATGCTGGCCCGCGAGGGCCGCATCCATCTGGCCCAGGCCTGCTTCGACTTCCTGCCCGCCCGCGGCGAGCTGGATCTCGGCGGCTGGGAAACCCCGGACATTCTGGCGCACTGACACTGCGCCAATTGACGCGGATAATCCCCTCTCCCCAGGGGAAAGGGAGGCGGTCGGGCGTGGATTTGACCCGGCCCCCGCCGGTGGGCATACTGCACGACGCGCCTGTCGGGAGACATCCCGGCAGGCGCGTGTTTGTGAACGGCCCGTCCCGGGCCATGCGAATGGAAGGCATGACAGCCTTGACCAGTGTTATCAGGTCCAGCCTGACCGACAGCTCCACCGTCGCGAGCGAATCCAGCATGGCTGGGGCGAGCGAGGTGGAGAACCGCGATCTCGCCTGCGCCGCCCGCGTGCTGCGGACCGAGGCCGATGCGCTGGTCGCGCTGGCCGGCAGCCTCGACGGGGCCTTCCTGCGGGCGCTCGACATCCTCCAGGGCATCGAGGGCCGCGTCGTCGTCACCGGCATGGGCAAGTCGGGCCATGTCGCCCGCAAGATCGCCGCGACCATGGCCTCCACCGGCACGCCGGCCCTGTTCGTCCATCCGGGCGAGGCGAGCCACGGCGATCTCGGCATGATCGCCAGGATCGACGCGGTGGTGGCGCTGTCCAATTCCGGCGAGACGCACGAGCTGGCCGACATCGTCGCCTATACCCGCCGCTTCGGCATCCCGCTGATCGGCATGACCCGGCGCGCCGCTTCCTCGCTGGCCGAACAGTCGGACGTGGCGCTGGTCATCCCGCCGGAGCCGGAGGCCTGCCCGCTGGGTCTGGCACCCACCACCTCGACCACCATGATGCTGGCGCTGGGCGACGCGCTGGCGGTGGCGCTGCTGGAGCGGCGCGGCTTCTCCGCCGCCGATTTCCGCGAGTTCCACCCCGGCGGCCAGCTCGGCCGCGCCTTGCTGAAGGTCACCGACATCATGCATGAGGGCGACGATTTGCCCCTGTGCCGTCTTGACTCGCCGCTGTCCGACGTCATCTTCGAGATGACGGCCAAGCGGCTCGGCTGCGTCGGGGTGACCGACGATGCCGGGGCGCTGGTCGGGATCATCACCGACGGCGACCTGCGCCGTCATCTGACGCCGGAGCTTCTGGCGGAACGCGCGGACAGCATCATGTCGCCGCGGCCCAAGACCATCCGCCCCAAGGCGTTGATCGTCGAGGCGCTGCGCGAGATGAACGACAAGAAGATCACCACCCTGTTCGTGATCGAGGCCGACCGGCCGCTGGGCATCGTGCACATCCACGATGTCCTGCGCGCCGGCGCCGCCTGACGCCGTTCCTGTCCATCATGAAAGCCGAGCGCCGAGACGGAGGGACGAAGAGTTGAGCCTGGACGACCTGCGCAGCCCCGATCGCACCGCAGCGGACCGCCCCGCCCCCGCCCCGACTTCCGGAAGGCAGTCGGCCGGCGGTCCATCCGCCCCGGCGGCCGGCGACCTGCTGGCAGGCGATCGTCTCGCATCCGCTCCGCCGGAGCCGCCGGCGGCGCTGCGGGCGCACCGGCGGCGCGACACCCGTCCGGTCAGCCGTGGCTACAGCCGCTTCGTCTCGGCCTTGAAGTTCGTGCTGCCGGCGGCGGCGCTGGCGATCATGGCGCTGCTGGCCGCCTGGCCGTCGCTGAACGGCCCGCCGACCCCGCGCGTCTCCGCCGACGCCGGGCAGAGCGAGATGCTGAAGCCGCGCTATTTCAGCCTGGACGAACACAACCAGCCCTTCTCGCTGGTGGCGTCCAAGGCCGACAAGTCGGCCGACCAGCCCGACATCGTCCTGCTCGACGATCCGCAGGCGGAGATGACCGAGACCACCGGCACCTGGGTGACCATGCGGTCCGACAAGGGCTGGTACAACCAGAACACCGGCATCCTGCTGATGCGCGGAAACGTCCATGTCCTGCGCGACGACGGCAACGAGTTCACCACCAGCGAGGCCGAGGCCGACATCCGCAAGGGCAACGCCTGGGGCGAGAAGGCGGTGACCGGCCAGGGTCCGCAGGGCGAGATCAACGCCATCGGCTTCCGCATGACGGACCGCGGCAAGAACGTCGTCTTCCTCAACCAGTCGAAGGCCGAGGTCCAGGCCGCCGAGCGCCCCGGGAGCAAGAAGCCGTGACGTCCAAACGGTCGCCAGTCCGTACCGTCCTGACCCTGTCGGCCGTCCTGGCCGGCGGGTTTTTCTTTTTCTCCCCGCCGGTTTCCGCTCCGGCCTTCGCCCAAGGGCTGCCGGGCATGGGCGGCAAGCAGCCGGTGGAGATCAACGCCGACCAGGCGATCGAATGGCACCAGGACGTCCGCGCCTATGTCGCGCGCGGCAACGCGTCGGCCAAGCGCAACGACTCCACCGTCTTCGCCGACGTGCTGACCGCCTATTACCGCGAGGTGCCCGGCAAGGGGAACGAGGTGTTCCAGCTGGTGGCCGACGGCAACGTCCGCATCGTCAGCCCGAACCAGCAGGTGTTCGGCGACCACGGCGTCTATGACGTCGACAAGCAGGTCGCCGTCGTCACCGGCAAGGACCTGAAGCTGATCACCACCAAGGACGTGGTCACCGCCCGCGACAGCCTGGAATATTACGAGGCCCAGGACCTGACCGTGGCGCGCGGCGACGCGGTGGCGGTGCGCGGCAAAGACCGGCTGCGCGCCGACGTGCTGATCGGCCGGCTGAAGAAGATGCCGGACGGCACCACCCAGATGGAGCGGATCGACGGGTCCGGCAACATCATCGTCACCACGCCGACCGACGTGGCGCTGTCCGACAAGCTGGTCTATTCGGTGGCCGACAACGTCGCGGTGCTGATCGGCAACGTGAAGATCACCCGCGGCGACAACCAGCTGAACGGCGAAGCCGCCGAGATGAACATGAACACCAAGATCAACCGCGTCATCGCCGGCCGCGACGCCGGCGGCCGGGTCAGCGGCCTGCTGATCCCCGGCGAAAAGACCGATGCCGGCAAGACCGGCGCCAAGGCCGACGCCCCCGCGGGCAAGAAGCCGTGACCGTGCTGACCGCCAACGGGCCCGGCGCCGCCCCTGCCGGCACCCTCTCCGCCGCCGCCGTCCCGACCGAAGGGCTGGTGGCGCAGCATCTCGGCAAGTCGTTCAAGAAGCGGCCGGTGGTGCGCGACGTCTCGATCAGCGTCCAGCGCGGCGAGGCGGTCGGGCTGCTCGGCCCCAACGGCGCCGGCAAGACCACCTGCTTCTACATGATCACCGGCCTGATCGCCGCCGATTCCGGCACGATCACCCTGGACGGCCAGGACATCACCGCGCTGCCGATGTACCGCCGCGCCCGGCTCGGCATCGGCTACCTGCCGCAGGAGGCCTCGATCTTCCGCGGCATGACGGTGGAGAACAACATCCGCTCGGTGCTGGAGGTGGTCGAGAGCGACCGCGACGCGCGCGAGGCGATGCTGGACGAGCTGCTGGCCGAATTTTCGGTCACCCATCTCCGCCGCTCGCCCGCGCTGGCGCTGTCGGGCGGCGAGCGGCGGCGCGTGGAGATCGCCCGCGCGCTGGCCGGCCAGCCGCACTTCATCCTGCTGGACGAGCCGCTGGCCGGCATCGACCCCATCGCGGTGAACGACATCCGCGAACTGGTCGGCCACCTGCGCGACCGCGGCATCGGCGTGCTGATCACCGACCACAACGTGCGTGAAACATTGGACCTCGTCGATCGGGCATACATTTTGCACGATGGTGTGGTACTAATGGAGGGACGGCCGGACGAGATCGTGGCGCACGAGGGCGTGCGCCGGGTCTATCTCGGCGACCGGTTCAGTCTGTAGCCCTCCGTTCCCACTGGTCCCGGTTCCACAGCCATGGCGCTTGCTCAACGTCTCGACCTTCGACAAGCCCAGACCCTGGTGATGACGCCGCAGCTGCAGCAGGCGATCAAGCTGCTGCAGCTGTCGAACATCGAACTGTCGGACTTCGTCGACCGCGAGATCGAGCAGAACCCGCTGCTGGAGCGCGACGGCGGCCCGGCCGACGGCGGCAGCGATCCGGCGGGACCGGCGGACGGCGGCGATGCGCCGGGCGGGCTGGACGGCCCCGGCGGCATGGAGGCCAACGGCCTCAGCGCCGACGGGCTGAACGGCCGCGACGACGGTCCGGCCCTGGGCCCGAGCGACGGGCGCACCCGCGACACGGTGGAGATGACCTCGTCGGACACGATGACGTCCTCGTCGGAGTCGCCGCTCGACACCGATTTCGAGAATGTCTACGGCGACGACCGCTTTTCCGACGGCTCGGACGGCGGCAGCGAGGTCTACGGCTCCTACGGCGAGCGCGGCGGCCGCAGCGGCTTCGAGGACGACGACAGCAACCTCGAAGCGACGCTGACCAGTGAAAAGAACCTGCGCGACCATCTGACCGAACAGCTGAAGATCGACCTGCCCGACCTCGGCGACCAGCTGATCGGGCTGGCGCTGATCGACATGCTGGACGAGGCCGGCTGGCTGGTCGGCTTCGACGCCCAGGCGCTGGCCGAACAGCTCGGCTGCGGCGCGGAGCGGGTGGAGCGGGTGCTGGCCGCCTGCCAGCGTTTCGACCCGCCCGGCATCTTCGCCCGCTCGCTGAAGGAATGCCTCGCCATCCAGCTGCGCGAGAAGAACCGGCTGGATCCGGCGATGGCGGCGCTGCTCGACAATCTGGAGCTTCTGGCCGCGCGCAACCTGCCGGCCATCATGAAGGTCTGCGGCGTCGACGCCGAGGACGTCGCCGACATGGTGGTCGACATCCGCAAGCTGAACCCCAAGCCGGCGCTGGCCTTCGACCACACGCCGGCCCAGCTGGTCACCCCCGATATCCTGATGCGCGCCAATCCCGGCGGCGGCTGGCTGATCGACCTGAACCCGGACACCTTGCCGCGGGTGCTGGTCAACCACCGCTATTTCGCCCGCATCTCCGACAGCGCCCGCAACAAGGCCGACAAGGAATACATCTCCGAACGGTTCCAGTCGGCGAACTGGCTGGTCAAGTCGCTGCACCAGCGCGCCACCACCATCCTGAAGGTGGCGAGCGAGATCATCCGCCAGCAGGACGCCTTCTTCATCCACGGCGTCTCGCACCTGCGGCCGCTGATCCTGCGCGACATCGCCGAGGCCATCGGCATGCACGAGAGTACCGTCAGCCGCGTCACCACCAATAAGTTCATGGCGACGCAGCGCGGCGTCTTCGAGTTGAAGTATTTCTTCACCTCCGCCATCCAGGGGGCCGACGGCCAGGCGTCCCATTCCGCGGAAGCGGTGCGGCACCGCATCAAGACGATGATCGATGCCGAAAAGCCGGAGGATGTCCTGTCGGACGACAAACTGGTGGAGATTCTCCGTGCGGAAGGGATCGACATTGCGCGAAGGACGGTCGCGAAGTATCGTGAAGCGATGAAAATACCGTCATCGGTGCAGCGGCGCCGTGCCAAGATGTCACGCATGTAGGCAGGTCGGGCAGGGGAGGCTCGATTGACAGTCCAGTGACCCTTGCCTATCGTCCCGGCCCGCAAGCGGCGGACCAGCATCTTCGAACCCGGCATCCTAGAACGTCGTCTCTACACCGTCCCCAGCGGACCAATTTTTGGAAACGTTCCACCATGCAACTCACTGTCAAAGGCAAGCAGCTCGATGTGGGCGACGCTCTGCGCACCCATGTGGCCGATAGCCTGAACGCCGTGGTCGGCAAGTACTTCGACAAGCCGATCGAAGCGAACGTGATCCTGACCAAGGACGCGCATCTCTACAAGGCCGACATCCAGGCCCATGTGGGCCGCGGCATCGTCCTGCAGAGTGCCGGCGACGCCACCGAACCCTACCCGGCCTTCGACATCGCCTGCGAAAAGTTGGCCAAGCGCCTGCGCCGCTACAAGCGCCGCCTGCGCGACCATCATGCGGCCGAGAACGGCGCCGCGATGCCGGCCCGCTACCAGATCCTGGAAGCCGAGGCCGAGGAGCAGCATGACGAGGTCGAGACGGCCGCCGACGGCGCCCATCAGCCGATGGTCGTCGCCGAGATGGAGACGAGCATCGCGACCCTGTCGGTCAGCGAGGCGGTGATGCGCCTGGAGCTGGCGCAGGCCCCCGCCCTGATGTTCCACAACGGTGCGCATGGCCGCCTGAACATGGTCTACCGCCGCGCCGATGGGAACATCGGCTGGGTCGACCCGGCGGAGAAGGCCGGCGCCTGACGGCGCCGACCCCGCTTCCCTGGTCAAGACGCGTCATGCTCGACCTCATTTCTCCGCACGCCATCCTCCCGAACCTGAAGGCCGGCAACAAGAAGCAGGCCCTGCAGGAGATGGCGCGCAAAGCGTCCGAGCTGACCGGTCAGCACGAGCGGGCGATCTTCGACGTGCTTCTGGAGCGCGAAAGGCTGGGCACGACCGGCGTGGGCCATGGCATCGCCATCCCGCACGGCAAGCTGTCCAGCCTGGACCGCGTCCACGGCGTCTTCGCCCGCCTGGAGCGGCCCATCGATTTCGACGCCATCGATGAGCAGCCGGTCGATCTGATCTTCCTCCTCCTCGCCCCGGAACAGGCGGGAGCCGACCACCTGAAGGCGCTCGCCCGCGTGTCGCGCCTGCTGCGCGACCAGTCCATGTGCGAAAAGCTGCGCGGAGCCCAGTCCGGCGACGCGATGTACGCGCTTCTGACCCAGCACGAGCCGACCCCGTCCAACTGACGGGCCGCCAGTGTAGCGATCGGTAGGCAGAAGGGGCCGTTGCACGGGCTGTGCGCGGCCCTTTTTCTTTGGCGGGGAACGATGGTTGTGGCGTGGCAACTGCGCTACAATCCATGTATGAATCGCCCGGCCCGCATGCCGAGGATGAGCCTCGAAGATTATCTTGCCCGACGGCCTGCGGACGGGCTGCGCCGCGAGTATGTCGATGGCGAGGTCTTCATCCTGGAAGCTGCCAGCCGTCGCCATGCCACCATTGCCGGAAATCTGTTTGTGGCATTGCAGGACCATGTTCGTGCTCGTGGCGGGCGCCTTCACGCCGGCACCGTGCCCTTGCGGCTGGACATCGCCAATATCTGTTATCTGCCGGACCTGCTGGTCACTTTGGCGCCGGATGACACGGATCCGACCTTTGTCAGGAAGCCTTGCCTCGTCGTGGAGGTGATGTCCGACGCAAGCGAAGCCACCGACCGGCGTGAAAAGCGTCCCAACTGTCTCAGGGCTCCGTCCATATGTGAGTTTGTCCTGGTGAGCGAGAACGAGCGCCATGTGGAAGTTTACCGGCGGGACGGTGTCTGCTGGAGTGCAGACATCGTTCTGGACGGTTCCGTGACGTTCGACGGACTTGGTTTTGAGATCGCGTTGGACGCTCTTTATGAGAGCTGATGGAGAATCGTCATGGGCAAGCAGATCGTGGATATCCTGATTCCAGTCAGTGCGGAGGCGGCGTCCTGGCTACGCGACGATGTGGCACGTCGAAAAGCCGGGGCCATCCTGAGTGCGCTGGTTGGGCAAGGGCGCTTCCGAGGTGGCGGCGGCGACCCGCTTTCAGCCTTGCTTGACGAGATCGGGCGCAAGGCGATGGAGGAGGGGCTGACCGATCAGGACATCGATGCGGAACTGGCTGCCTACAATGCCGAACGTCGTGTTTGATGCCAGTGTGCTGGTCAGCGCTGCACTGAAACCTCTTTCGATACCTGCCGAAGCGCTTCGCGCCGCCCGGATCGCCGATCGCATCGTTCTGTCGGAAGAAACCTTGCAGGAGATTACGGCGGTACTGGCCCGCCCAAAGTTCGAGCGGGTGTTTACGCCGGCCGTACGTGCGGCCTTCATCGCCTTGTTGTGCGATGCGGCTGATTTCCACACTCCGCTTCTATCGGTCAACGATTGCCGGGATGCCAAGGACAACAAGTATCTTGAACTGGCCTTGGCATCGTCGGCTTGGGCGATCGTGTCGAGCGATGATGACCTGCTGACCTTGCATCCTTATCATGATGTCGTAATTCTGACGCCCGCCGCCTATCTGGCGGCACTTGGATCGGATCGCGTAAAATCGGAATCGATTTGAAGCGTGGATCCGATCGTCGATCAAAGGTTACGGCGGGGGTGACGCTCAACCCCGCTCGGCCCAGCCCATGTAGTTCACGTCGAGGTCCCGCGGGTTCAGCCGGAACTCGTCGCTCAGCGGGTTGTACGTGATGCCGGTCAGGTCGCGTACGCCCAGCCCGTACGGGCGTATGGCGGCGTTCAGTTCGGACGGGCGCAGGAACTGGCGCCAGTTGTGGGTGCCGCGCGGCAGCCAGCGCAGGATGTATTCCGCCCCGACGATGGCGAGCGCGAAGGATTTCGGCGTGCGGTTCAGCGTCGCCAGGAACAGCACGCCGCCGGGCGCCAGCAGCTCGGACAGCGACTTCACGAACAGGTCGACGTCGGCGACATGCTCGATCACCTCCATCGCCAGCACCACGTCGAATTTCTCGCCGCTGGCCGCCAGGGCCTCGGCGGTGGTGGCGTGGTAGTCGACGGCCGTGCCGGTCTCGGCGGCATGGACGGCGGCGGTGTGTACGTTCTTCTCCGACGCGTCGACGCCGACCACCGTGGCCCCCATCCGCGCCATCGGTTCGGCCAGCAGCCCGCCGCCGCAGCCGATGTCGACGACGCGCAGCCCCGCCAGCGGGTTCGGTGCCAGCGGGTCGCGGCCCAGCCGCTTGCAGACGCCGTCGCGGATGTAGGCCAGGCGCAGCGGGTTCAGCCGGTGCAGCGGCTTGAACTTGCCGGTCGGGTCCCACCATTCGGCGGCGATGGCGGAGAAGCGGGCGACATCCTCCGGGTCCACCGTTCCGCCGGCCCTGCCGCCGATGGCGGCACCGGCCCTGCCGCCATCGGCGGCGGTTGCGGACGCGTGCGGGAAGGCGGAGAAGGACGCGGTCATGGTGAAAATCCGTAAACTGTGAGGCGGGACGGGTGCGGGCAACTTGCCTCGCTTCCACCGACGGAGTATGGATACGCCGCCCCGCGCCGGCAACGGTGGAGCGGGGGTGCGCTCAGCCGACCCGCATGACTGGAGACATCATGACCGGGCGGCCAGACATGGTGTGGGGTATGGCGCGGATCGTCCTGAAGTTCGGAGGCACGTCGGTCGGCGACATCGACCGGATCAAGAACGTGGCCCGGAAGGTCGAGCAAGAGGTGAAGGCGGGGCATCAGGTCGCCGTCGTCGTGTCGGCGATGTCCGGCGTGACCAACCAGCTCGTCAAATACTGCAACGAGATCGACAAGCTGCACGACGCGCGCGAATACGACGCCGTCGTCGCCAGCGGCGAACAGGTGACCTCCGGCCTCCTGGCCGTCGCCCTGCAGTCGCTCGGCATTCCCGCCCGCTCCTGGGCCGGCTGGCAGATTCCGATCCGCACCGACGACACCCACGGCAAGGCGCGCATCGTCTCGATCGACACCACCGAGATGGAAAAATCCCTGCAGACCGGCGAAGTCGCCGTGGTCGCGGGCTTCCAGGGCGTGTCGGAGCAGGGCCGCATCACCACGCTGGGCCGCGGCGGCTCCGACACCTCGGCGGTGGCGCTGGCGGCGGCGGTGAAGGCCGACCGTTGCGACATCTACACCGACGTCGACGGCGTCTACACCACCGACCCGCGCATCGTCACCAAGGCGCGCAAGCTCGACAAGATCACCTACGAGGAGATGCTGGAGATGGCCTCGCAAGGGGCCAAGGTGCTTCAGACCCGCTCGGTCGAGATGGCGATGAACCACCGCGTGCGCGTGCAGGTGCTGTCGAGCTTCGAAGCCGCTGCGGGCAGTTCGCTTCCCGGAACCCTGGTTGTTGACGAGGACGAGATCGTGGAAAAGGAAGTTGTGAGCGGCATCGCCTATAGCCGCGACGAGGCGAAGATCACCCTGGTCGGCGTCGCCGACCGGCCGGGCGTCGCCGCCGCCATCTTCGGTCCGCTGACCGACAACGCCGTCAACGTCGACATGATCGTCCAGAACGTGTCGGAAGACGGCAAGTCGACCGACATGACCTTCACCGTCGGCAAGGCCGATCTGGCCCGCGCCGTGAAGGTGCTGGAGGACGCGCAGTCCACCCTGAACTACAAGCGCATCGTGTCGGACGCCAACGTGGTCAAGGTGTCGGTCATCGGCGTCGGCATGCGCAGCCATGCCGGCGTCGCCCAGCGCATGTTCAAGGCGCTGGCCGACAAGGGCATCAACATCCAGGTCATCTCGACCTCCGAGATCAAGATTTCGGTCCTGATCGCCGAGGAGTATGCGGAGCTGGCGCTGCGCGCCCTGCACACCGCCTACGGCCTGGACGCCGCCTGAGCGCAGGTGGGTCCCGGATGCCGGGGACCGCAACAGCAGGAGAGGGCCGGCCATGACCGACGCCACATCATACGCGGCGGCAGCATCGGCCCGGCTCGACCGGCTCTGGCAGCGGGGCCGCGACTTCCTCGGCACCCGCACCGCCGTGATGGGCGGCGCCATGAGCTGGGTGTCGGAGCGGCATCTGGTCTCCGCCATCTCCAACGCCGGCGGCTTCGGCGTGCTGGCCTGCGGCTCGATGGCCCCGGACCAGCTGGCGGTGGAGATCGCCGGCACCCGGGCGCTGACCGACAGGCCGTTCGGCGTCAATCTCATCAACATGCACCCGGCGCTGGACCAGCTGATCGACGTCTGCCGCGAGCAGCGCGTCGGCCATGTGGTCGTCGCCGGCGGCCTGCCGTCCGGCGCCACCCTGCGCCGCATCAAGGACGGCGGGGCCAAGGCGATGGCCTTCGCCCCCACGCTGGGGGCGGGCCGGCGGCTGGTGAAGCAGGGTGCCGACGCGCTGGTGATCGAGGGAACCGAGGCCGGCGGCCATATCGGCCCGGTCTCCACCACCGTGCTGGCCCAGGAGATCCTGCCCGACCTGCGCGAGGTGCCGGTGTTCGTCGCCGGCGGCATCGGACGGGGCGAGGCGATCCTCTCCTACCTCGACCTGGGGGCGGCCGGCGTGCAGGTCGGCACCCGCTTCGTCTGCGCCACCGAATGCGTGGCCCATGCCAATTTCAAGCAGGCCTTCATCCGGGCGTCGGCCCGCGATGCCCAGCCCTCGGTGCAGATCGACCCGCGCTTCCCCGTCATCCCGGTGCGGGCGCTGGCGAACGACGCCTCCAAGCGCTTCATGGAGTTCCAGCGCGACGTCATCGTCAGGGTCGATGCCGGCACCATGAGCCGCGACGAAGGCATGCTGGAGATCGAGCATTTCTGGGCCGGCGCCCTGCGCCGCGCGGTCGTCGAGGGCGACGTGGAGACCGGCTCCCTGATGGCCGGGCAGAGCGTCGGGCTGGTCACCCGCGAACAGCCGGTGGCGGACATTCTGGCCGAATTGATCGCCCAGGCCGAATCGGCGCTGGCCCGGCGGTCGATGGATGAGGCATCGTTGGCAGGATTGGGGAGCCTGATGGCCGAGCCGCCCGTGGGAGCGCTGTAGCGACATGACGGACACCCTCGACACGGCAACCGGCGACGGTGGTATGGGCGGGGGGATGCAGCCCCGCTTCGACGGCACCTCGTCGCGCCGGCTGCTCGCCCGGCTGCGCGACATCATGGCCGGGTCGGGGTCGGGGCAGGACCGGCTGGACAAGATCGTCACCCTGATCGCGGCGGAGATGAAGGCGGACGTCTGCTCCTGCTACGTCATGCGCGCCGGCGAGGTGCTGGAGCTGTTCTCCACCGAGGGCCTGAACAAGACCGCCGTCCACAACACCCGCCTGCGCGTCGGCGAGGGCATCGTCGGCTACATCGCCGGCCACGCCCGGCCGGTGGCGCTGGACAATGCGCCCTCCCATCCCAGCTTCGCCTACCGCCCGGAGACCGGCGAGGACCCGTTCCAGTCGCTGGCCGGCGTGCCGATCCTGCGCGGCAGCAAGGTGCGCGGCGTGCTGGTGATCCAGCACAAGGACCGCCGCCGCTATGTCGAGGAGGAGGTGGAAACCCTCCAGACCATCGCCATGGTCGTCGCCGAGCTGGTGGCCCAGAGCGAGCTGGTCAATCCGGTGGAGGTCACCACCACCGGCGACCCCGTGCTGCTGCCGGCCCGCCTGTCGGGCACGGCGATGAGCGCCGGGCTGGCCATGGGCCTCGCCGTGATCCACCGGCCGCAGCTGACCATCCGCCAGATGGTGGCGGAGGATGCCGACGCCGAGCTGGAGCGCTTCAACACCGCGCTGCAGACCATGCACAGCGCCATCGACGACCTGCTGGAGGCGGCCTCGCTGGCCGGCTTGAGCGAACCGCGCGACATCCTGGAGACCTACCGGATGTTCGCCGAGGACCGCGGCTGGCTGTCGCGCATCCGCGAGGCGATCCGCGTCGGCCTGACGGCGGAAGCGGCGGTGCAGCAGGTGCAGAACGACACCCGCGCCCGCATGAGCCATCTGACCGATCCCTACATCCGGGAACGGTTGATGGATTTCGAGGATCTGACCAACAGGTTGCTGCAACATCTGGCCGGCAAGACCAACGGCACCGATGGCGCGACCCTGCCGGACGACATGATCCTGGTCGCCCGCTCGATGGGGCCGGCGGAGTTGCTGGATTACGACCGCACCCGCCTGCGCGGCCTGCTGCTGGAAGAAGGGTCGCCGGCCAGCCATGTCTGCATCGTCGCCCGCGCGCTCAACATCCCGGTGGTGCAGGCGGGCGACGCGCTGAACCGGATCGAGCCGCTCGACCAGCTGATCGTCGACGGCGACCACGGGCAGGTCTTCATCCGCCCGGCCGAAGACATCCAGATGGCCTTCTCCGAGGCGGTGGCGTTGCAGCACCGCAAGGAGCAGATGTATGCGGAGATCCGCAACCTGCCCTCGGTGACGCGCGACGGCGTGCCGATCTCCATCCAGCTGAACTGCGGCCTGCTGATCGACCTGCCGCACCTGACCGCCAGCGGGGCGGAGGGAGTCGGGCTCTACCGCACCGAAATTCCCTTCATGGTCCGCGCCTCCTACCCCGACGTGACGGCGCAGACCACCCTCTATTCCCGCATCATGGACGAGGTCGGCGACAAGCCGGTCGTCTTCCGCACGCTGGATGTCGGCGGCGACAAGATGCTGCCCTATATGACCGGCGGCGAGGAGGAGAACCCGGCGCTGGGCTGGCGCGCCGTGCGCATCGGGCTCGACCACCCGTCGCTGCTGCGCCAGCAGCTGCGGGCCTTGCTGCTGGCCGCCGCCGGCCGGCCGTTGTCGGTGATGTTCCCGATGATCGCCGAGGTCGCCGAGTTCGACGGCGCGCGCCGCCTGCTGGAACTGGAGCTGAAGCGGCTGGAGGCCCAAGGGCTGGCGCCGCCCAGCGGCCTGCGCGTCGGCACCATGCTGGAAGTGCCGTCGCTGTTGTGGCAACTTCCGGCGCTGCTGCCCAAGCTGGACTTCCTGTCGGTCGGGTCCAACGACCTGATGCAGTATCTGTTCGCCGCCGACCGCGGCAACCCGCGCACCTCGACCCGCTACGACCCGCTGTCGCCGTCGATGCTGTGCGTGATGCGCCGGCTGGTCGACGAATGCGCCCGGCACAAGGTGTCGCTCAGCATCTGCGGCGAGATGGCCGGTCGGCCGCTCGACGCCATGGCGCTGATCGGCGTCGGCTTCCGCACCCTGTCGATGTCGCCGCCGTCGGTCGGCCCGGTGAAGACCATGCTGCGCTCGCTCGACGTCGCCGCCCTGCGGCAATACATGAGCGGGCTCTACACCGGCGCCGACCACAGCCTGCGCGACAAGCTGAAGACCTTCGGCAGGGATCACGGCGTGATCATCTGAGGGTCTTTGCCCCCCGGTTTCAAAAGAAGCCTCAAAAGAGAAAGGGCGGAGCCGTCATGGCCCCGCCCTTTCCCCTTGATTTTTCCTCTTGTCGGCTCCGTCAGCCGATCATCGCCCGTCAGGCCGGCTGGGCGCCGGTGCGGATGCCGGTGTGGACAATGGTCCCAACATGCTCGCCGCGCAGCGCGGCGGTCAACCGGCCGGGCACAAGCCCGTTCACGATCTGCACATGCTCGAGGTGGCGCGCGTTCGCCATGATCTCCGGCAGCGACCGGTCCACCGGCAGGGTGCCTGCGAAGCGTGCGAGATCGGCGGCGCTTACCTCGCGCAGCAGCTCCGCGGTCTCCCCGTCGGGACCGTTCGGGTCGGTGGTGCAGATGCCGTCCACGTCCTCCACGATGGTCAGTCCGGCGGCACCGAGCGCGTCGGCCAGCAGGAAGGCGCCGGCATCGGCCCGGTGCGGCGGGATGCGCGATCCCGGGAACTCGTGGTGGTGATAGGGCGGAAAGGCGCTGCCGACGACCGCCCGCGCCGCCGCCAGATGGATGGCGAGCTGGTTCGCGATGGTCGGATGCTCGACGTAGGAGACGCCGTCCGGCGCCAGCAGCGAGGCGAGGATGTGGCCGTTCTGCCCGGCCTCGCTCGCGGCGAGCGGCGCCAGCGACCCGACCGGCAGGCCGAGGTCGAGCCCGACGCCGTAGAGATGGCGGGCGCGGATGCCGGCGCCGGTCAGGATGAGCAGGCGGTGTTCGGGCAGCAGCTCGCGGATTTCCTTCACGACCGGAAGGATGGCGTCGGCACCGCGGTCCATGATGGAGCGGCCGCCGATCTTGACGACCTGCAGCCAGGGCAGCAGCCGGATCGGCCGCACCCCGGCGACGGGACGGGTCAGCTCGCTGTCGAGGAGGGTCTGGCGCGCGAGCGGGGAGACCACATGCTTGATGCTGGTGGTGGTATCGGACATGGCGGTGGCCCTTCAGCGCGCGGTGATGATGGTGCCGACAGGCTCGCCGGCGAGCGCACGGGTGAGATTGCCGGGAACGAGCCCGTTCACGATCTGCACCTGACGGACATGGCGCGCCTGCTGCAGCAGGTCGAGCACCGGGAATTCGAGGATCGAATCCTGCAGCCCCTTCGCCTTCATCTCGTCGACCGAGATCTTGGGGATGAAGGTGGCGTCCTTCGACGTCTTCGGGTTCGCGGTGTAGAGGCCGTCCTCGTCCTTCACATAGATCATCGCCTTGCAGCCGAACTGCTCGGCGACCAGGAAGCAGCCGGCGTCGGTGCGGTAGGGCGGGATCACGCTCTCGGCGGCCGGGCGGATCCACAGCTTGTAGGGCGGCATGCCGCTGAAGACCACGCCGTTCACTTCGGCCAGATAGAGCGGAACCGTCGACAGGCCGGCGCCGTCGACCGCCGAGATGCCGTGCTTCGCCAGGAGCTGACCCAGCATCGCGGCGTTCTGGTCGGCCACCGAGGCGCCGAGCTGCGCCAGCACGCCGGCCGGCAGGTTGAGGCCGGCGGCGATCGAATAGAGGTGGCGGGCGCGGGTGCCGGCGCCGGTGCCGATCAGCAGCTTGTGGGCCTTGCGGGCGGCGACGATCTCGTCCACCAGCGGATAGACGGCCGCGCGGCCACGGTCGATGACGCTCTGTCCGCCGATCTTGAGCACCGTGGCATCCGGCAGGATGCGGAAGTCCGCCGCCGTCTCCGCCGCCGCTTCGAGCTGCGCGTCGGTCAGGGATCGCTGCATGAGGAGCGCTTCGAGCGCCGCCGTCGTTTCGGTCATCGGGAAGCTTCCCTTTCGTCAATCCGTGTCGGCGCCTTGCCCGCCGCCGCCGACCATCGTGACGGGATAGGCTCGATACGCGCCAGGAACCGGCGGAAAGTTGCGCTCCTTCTCCCCGATCCGTCAATGGAGAAACGGGAAATATCTTTACATTTCATAGCGTTATAAAGTCGTGGCTCATAACGTGCCCATCTGTTGGGCCGTGCTGCCGGCGGCCTTGGAAACGGTCAGTTCGTGGCGAGGATGACGTGGGAGGCGTCGATGAGGGCACAGGCCGGGTCGCCGGCCGCGAAGCCGAGATCCTTCGCCGCCGCCAGCGTGACGATGGCGACCAGCGTCTTGCCGTCGCCGATGTCGAGCGTCACCTCGCTGTTGACCGCACCGTCCTCGCGGTGGGCGACGATGCCTTCGATCCGGTTGCGCGCCGAGGTGCGGCGTGCCTCGTCCGCCGGGGCGAGGATGACGAAGGACGACTTGATCAGCGCGGTCGCTTCGCGCCCCGGGAACAGTCCGAGTTCGCGCACGCTGTCGCGGGTGATGACGGCGGTCAGCGCCACCTGGTCCGACAAGGCGAGCGTCACTTCGGCGTTCACCGCCCCGTCGGTGATGGCGGTGACCGTTCCGCCAAGTGCGTTGCGTGCGCTGGTCCGCATGAAAAGCCCCCACATCAAGGTCGCCGCGGACAGGCCGCTCCCGTCCGGTTCCGGCTGCATCGCGGTCAGCACCCGCGCCATCTCGCCCTCCAGATGGTGGAAGACCGTCACCACCCGCGCCCCCTCCGGCGTCAGGACGGCGCCGCCGCCTTTGCGCCCGCCGGCCCTGCCATCGACCAGGGGGCGGCCGAACAGGTTGTTCATCGCGTCGACGGCGTCCCAGGCCGCCTTGTAGGTGATGCCGACCGCCCGCGCCGCAGCGGAGATGCTGCCCTCCCGCGCCACCGCCTCCAGCAGCCGGATGCGGTCCGCGCCGACCGGCGACGCGTTGGCCGCGGCGAAGGATAGCTGGGCGCGAATCGGCATGGCCGACCTCGTGGATATGGTTATATAGTTATACTATATAACCATAGATTTACTGGGCTTATCACGGACTTTTTTCCGGTGAGGGAACGGCGGCTGTCGCCGGTCGCGACGGGAATGGGCAGCCCGGCCTCTGCCTGCAAGGACATGCCACAGGAGGATTGCCCGACCCTTGCCGAGCCTGATACGCTATATCCGTTTGAATATAGAGGTGCGGGCATGCCGATGGTCCATCTCCCGGTTCTTCGCAGGTCCGCCGCCGGCGCGGTCGGCGCGCTGCTTCATGACGAATGGGCCGCCGCCTTTCCCGATCCGCCCGGGCTTCCGGCCGGCACGCGGCGCGCCCGCATCTGGGACATCGCGCCGAACCTGCATTGCTCCGTCATCGGCACCTGCCTGAGCACCGGCGAACTGCGCCAGTTCTTCGTCAAGCTGGGTGAGGCCGACGCCCGCACCGCAACCGATCACACCCTGCATGGTCGTGGCGTCCAGTTGGCCGGGCAACGCGGCACGGCCGGCAAGCTGCTGCACAAGACGCTGGACCGGCGCCATGACACGGCGGTCCGCCGCTTCGCCAAGGCCGGCACGGCCGAGGAGGTCCGCCGGCTCTGGCTCCAGTCCTTCGAGCAGGGCGACATCCCCGGTGCCTATTGGGCCGTGCTGACCCACCCCGCCACCGACATCGTCCTGGCGCAGGAGGTGTTCGGCGAGGTCCATATGCTGTCGCACATGGTCGGTTCCTCGAACCGGCTCGACATCGCGCGGCTGCGCCGGACCGAACAGGCCCTGGCCGAGCGTGACGACACCATTTCCCGCCAGCAGGCGCGGCTGAAGAGAGCGGCGGAGGAGCGGGCCGGGGTGTTGCTCCGGCTGGAGGCCTTGGAGGTCCTGGCCGCCCGGACAAGAAACGAACCGGCCGCAGTGCCGGTCACAGCCGATACTGCCGACGTTTTGCGGCGCAAGCTGAACGACGAGAAGGCGCATGCAGCGGCCCTTGCCGCGCGGCTGGCGGAAACCGAGGAGTCCTTGCGGGCCGCGGCCAGGAGCATCGCCGCTCTGCAAGCACGGGAAAGGGCGCTCCAGGCCGAATTGGCCGCCTTCGAAGCGGCGTTGGCCGAGGAGGGCGCGTGCGGGCGGGGATGCGGCGAGGATGCCGGCCCAGGCCATCTCGCCGGCCGGCGCCTGCTCTATGTCGGCGGACGGCCCGGCCTGATCGGCGCCCTGCGGACGCTGACCGAGCGGCGGGGCGGCACGATGCTCGCCCACGATGGCGGGGTCGAGGACAACGCGGCCCTGCTGCCCGGTCTGATCAGCCAGGCCGACATCGCCTTCTTTCCGGTGGACTGCGTCAGCCATGCCGCCGCCGGACGCATCAAGACGCTGTGCCGTCAGGCCGGCAAACCCTTCGTCCCGCTGCGCAGCGCCAGCATCGCCAGCTTCATCGCGGCCATCGCCGCCCCACCGATCGAGGTCGAGGATCCATGAGTCCGCTCCGCCGCCTTGCCACCCTGACGCTGCTGGCAGCCACTGCCGCCGCCATGTCGGCCGCCCCTGTGTCCACGGCCCGTGCCGAGGACCTCGTTCTCTATGGGGCGGGCAGCCTGCGCGCCGCGATGACCGCCATCGCCGCCGACTATGCCAAGGCGACCGGCAACAGCGTGCGCACCGCCTTCGGACCGTCCGGCCTGATGCGCGACCGGATCGAGGCGGGCGAGGCGGTCGATCTCTTCACCTCGGCCGACATGGGGCATGCGCTGACCCTGCGCAAGGACGGGCGGGCCGCCGCCGCGGTGATGTTCACCCGCAACCGGCTGTGCGCCTTCGCCAAACCCGACGCCAGGCTGGAGCCGGCCTCCTTCGCCGAACGGCTGCTCGACCCGTCGGTCCGGATCGGCACCTCGACGCCCAAGGCCGACCCCGGCGGCGACTACACCTGGGAGATGTTCCAGCGGATCGGGCAGCACCATCCCGGCGCCTTCGCCACGCTCGACGCCAAGGCGAAGAAGATCGTCGGCGGCAGCACCGCGGCCGACCCGTCCGATCCCGACCCCATCGCCTCGGCCTTCGCGCGCGGCGACATCACCGTCATGATCGCCTATTGCAGCGGCGCCGAGCAGCGGCGCCAGGCCACGCCCGACCTCCAGGTGGTGCCGGTTCCGCCACCCTACGCCACCGGTCCCGAATATGGCCTGGCGATCACCAGCCTTCAGAAGCCGGCCGCCGTCGGGCTGATGCTGGCGATCCTGTCGCCGGAAGGGCAGGCGACGCTGGCGCGCTTCGGTTTCGACCCGGTCGGCCTGCCGTCGGACGGGGAGCGCTGACCATGCCCCGCCCCCTCCACGGACACCCGTCCCTCGCCGGCATGCCCCCGGTCCGGCCCCCGTTCGACGACCGCTCCGACGTCGCGGCGGTCGTCTATGGCGGCACGGACGATCCCGACAGGCTGCTCTCCGGGTTCCTGCTCGACCTGCAGACTGAGGGCTTCGACGCGGTGGGGATCGTGCAGGTCCGCCGGGAGGCACCGTTGGAAGGACGGGCGGCGCACGGCTTCCGCCTGCTTTCCGGCCAGGGCACTCCCTCTCCCGATGAGGATCCCGGCGGCGAGGCGCTGGCCGACATCGGACGGCGGCTGGCCGCTCTGGTCGAAGGGCGACCCGACATCGTCGTGCTGAACCGCTTCGGCTGGCAGGAACTCAACGGCTCCGGCCTGCTCGACGTCCTGCACCTCGCGATGCTGCGCGAGGTGCCGGCGGTCATCGCGGTGCCCGAGGCATTGATCCCCCACTGGCTCGATCTTGCCAACGGGCTGACCGTCAGGCTGCCTTGCGACCGTGCCGCGCTGGACCGCTGGTGGGTGTCGCTGTGGCGGGCACCGCCGGGCGGACGTCCCCCGACGGCGTGCGAGCGCGACAAGTAACCGCGATCCCCGCCACGCCATCATCGTCAGACAGAAGGGGCCGGCTCCCACGCGCCGGGCGGCGCGTCCGGACCGATGGGGACACGCGCATGCTGGTTCGTCACCTGTCCTATCTCGTCACGCTCGCCCGCGAAAAGCACTTCGCGCGGGCCGCGGACGCCTGCAACGTCGCGCAGCCGACGCTCTCGGCCGCCATCCGCAAGCTGGAAGAGGATCTCCAGGTGCCGCTGGTGGTGCGTGGCCACCGTTTCCTCGGCCTGACGCCGGAAGGTGAAACGGTGCTGGCCTGGGGGCGGCAAATCCTCACCGATTACGAAAGCCTGCGCGCCGATCTGTCGGGGTTGCGTCAGGGGCTGACCGGCACGTTGGGGCTGGGGGGGTGCCGACGGCAATGCCGGCGGTGTCCTATCTGACCGCCCGCTTCGCCGCTGCCCACCCGGCCGCCACCGTCGAGATCCGGTCGATGACCTCGCGCGCCATCCAGCAAGGCTTGGACGCCTTCGAGCTGGATGGCGGCCTGACCTATCTCGACAACGAGCCGCTGGACAATGTCCGCCGCATGTCGCTGTACCGCGAGCGCTACGCCTTCGCCACCCACCGCACCAACCGGCATGACCCCGCACATCTCCGGCACCTCGCTGTCGGCGCAGACCCGCTACGCTGCCGGCACCCGCGGGATCCTGGAATGCTGGTTCGAAGGCCGGTCGATCCGTGACGAGTATCTGATCGTCGACGGCGGCAGGTTGGCCGGGGTCGGTGCCCACTCCTACAGCGCCGGCAACGCCACCGGCGGCTCGGAGGAGGCCGCGCGGTTCAAGGCGACGGGTCCCGCCTGACCGACGCGGATGACCCGCCCCGAGAGCCTCCCCTTGGCACGAGCGGGCATCTGCCGCTAGATACGGATGAGCGCGATCACTGAGAGGCGGACGTGACGGACTCGGCGGCTTACCATCGCCTGATGGCGTGCTCGGTATCCGGCGGCCTTGCCGATACGCAGGATCTCGGGCGCATGCTGCTGCGCCGCTGCAGCGACGCTTCGGCACCCTACCCGTGCGCGTTGGGGCTGCCCCCGGACAGGCTGGGCGCCCTGGTCGGGACCGTCTTCCCGGAGGCCGCCGCCGGCTGGACGCCGGGGCGCTGCTTCTCCCGGCACGTCCATCGTCTGGCCGACGCGGACGCGGAGCATCACCACGCCTGCCTCGTCTCCATCGACTTGGCCGCGCCGGAGATCCTGCGGCCGGAGATCCTGCGGTTGAAGCGCGAAGAGGAGGACTTCCTCGGCCTGCTGCTGCGCAACCGCAGTACGGACCAGCCGATTGCCGCGGCCTTCGCCGTCATCATCGCGCGGGCCTGTTTGGAGAACGACCATCTCTGGCGCTCCCTCGGACTGGCGGGGCGCAACTCCCTGGCGGACCTGCTCCGGCGCCATTTCCATCCGCTGGCGTCCGCCAACACCCGCAAGCTGCGCTGGAAACGCTTCTTCTACGAGCGGCTCCACGCCGAAGGCCGGCCCACCGACCGGCCAACCGTCTGCGATGCCTGCGCCCATTATTCCGACTGCTATGGCGACATCATCCCGACGAGGCCGCACGGGCCATGATGACCGGAAATGCCGGTGCGGTCCGATAACCCGCTGGGGCCTTGTGATGGAAAATCGGTCCGGCAGCTTGGGGCAGCGCTGAAAGCGCACCCGGAATCGCTGCACGCCCTGGCGAGGTGACGCATCACCCTGCTCCGAGACAGGGAGCCTTTTGACAGGGCGGCCACAGTCGATATATCCGTACAGATACATCGACGGCGGATAGCAGGTGGGGCTGGCAGGGGGCCTGCTGCGCCGGCGAGACGGAAACGGCTTTTCTTGGGGGCGAGATGCGTAATTCCCATTTGTATATCACGTTCACGATTGGGGTGTTGACCGGTGGTGGGGCGTTCGCCGCCGATGCCGCCAGCGATCCGGCCGTCAATGCCGGGGCCGGCGTCTTCACGCTCGGCCAGATCAACGTGTCGGCCCAGGCGGCCGGGCAGCCTGTCGGCGGTTCCAGCCTGTCGGCGGACGAGATGCAGACCTTCAACAAGCAGTCGCTCGATCAGGCGATGGACATCATTCCCGGCGTCACGTCGTCGGCGACCGGCGGGCAGCGCAACGAACGGCTGGTCTACATCCGCGGCTTCGACCGCTACCAGATTCCGGTGATGATGGATGGCGTGCGCATCTATCTTCCCGCCGACAACCGGCTCGATTTCGGCCGCCTGCTGACCCCCGATTTGTCGGAAATCCAGGTGTCGAAGGGCTACGCCTCGGTGCTGGACGGACCGGGCGCCATGGGCGGCGCCATCAACCTCGTCACCCGCAAGCCGACCCGCGCCTTCGAAGCGGAACTGCGCCAGGGACTGTCCTTCGACAACCGGGCGGCCCTGGGCGGCTACACCACCTACGGCATGGCCGGCACCCGGCAGGAGCGCTTCTACCTGCAAGCCAGCGGCACCAGGACCGAGACCACCCACAGCCGCCTGCCGGAGAGCTTCAAGCCGGTGGCGTCGGAGAATGGCGGCAACCGCGACCAGTCGCAGACCGCCGATTGGTCGGTCAACCTGAAGGCCGGCTTCACGCCCAACGACACCGATGAATACTCGATCAATGTCCAGAAGCAGTCGGGCAGGAAGGGCGCTCCGCTGAACGTGAACGACAGCGTCGCCAACCAGCGCTACTGGAGCTGGCCCTACTGGGATTTGCAGAGCGTCTATTGGCTGTCGAACACCAAGCTCGGCAGCGCGTCCTACGCAAAGACCAAGCTCTACTACAACACCTTCCAGAACGGGCTTTACGCCTTCGACGATGCCGGCCTGACGCGGCAGGCGACGTCACGCTCCTTCCGCAGTTACTATGATGACAAGGCCTATGGCGGCAGCGCCGAACTGGGCACCGACCTGATCCCGATGAACACGCTGAAGGGCGCCCTGCATTTCCGCCGCGACGACCACAAGGAATGGCAGCGCCTCTACCCCGGCAATTTCCTGGAGCCCAAGCAGCGGGACCTGGAGGACACCTGGTCGGTCGCGCTGGAGAACAGCTTCCATGCCACGGAGGCGCTGGACATCGTGATCGGCGCCAGCCACGACTGGCGCCGCCTGCATGAGGCGCAGGACTGGAACGGCACCGCCACCGGCTCGATGATCGACTACAGGCGCGCCGACAGCGACGCCACCAATGCCCAGGGTGCCGTGGTCTACCGCTTTTCCAAGACCGGCGAGGCGCATGCCAGCATCTCCGCCCGCAGCCGCTTCCCCAGCATCTTCGAGCGCTTCAGCACCCGCTTCAACGGCACCGCCTCCAATCCCGACCTGAAGCCGGAAAAGGCGATCAACTACGAGATCGGCGCCTCGGAGCGCTTCGGGTCCACCCGTGTCGAGGGCGCCGTCTTCCTCAGCCGCCTGCGCGACGTGATCGCCAACGCGCCGATCGTCATCAACGGCCAGGCGACGACGCAGAGCCGCAACATGGCCTCCGGCCTCTACCGCGGTTTCGAGGTCGCCGTCACCACCAGACTGACCCCGACGCTGGAGGTCGGCGGCAATTACACGCTGACCATCCGGACGCTGTCCGACCCCAACATCCCGAACTTGAGGGCGGTCGGCACGCCGAACCACAAGGTCTTCCTGCATGCCGACTGGCGGCCGACCGAACAGCTCGGCATCGTCCCGAGCGTCGAGGCGGCGAGCGGCCGCTACAGCCAGAGCACCGCGGGCACCGTGTTCCTCGGCAACGGTGGGTATGCCCTGGCCAATCTCCAGGCCAGCTACGACCTGACCGCCAACGCACAGCTGTCGGCCGGGGTACGCAACCTGTTCGACGCCAACTATTCGCTGGCCGACGGCTTCCCGGAGCCGGGCCGGACGATGTTCGTCACCGCACGCTACAGCTTCTGATCCTGGCCGGGCGCTTGAACCGAACCGGTCAAGCGCCCGATGGCGGCCGCCTCACGCCACGGCGTGCAGGCGGCCATTCTCCAGGCGCAGGCTGCGGTCGGCCCAGCCGGGAACCGGCAGCGATCCGTGGCTCGCCAGCAGGACGGCGGAGCCGTCACGGCGGGCGGCGGTGGCCAGCACCGCCAGGGCATGGGCGGCGCGCTGCGGGTCCAGCCCGCTCAGCGGTTCGTCGAGCAGGAACAGGCGGGGGCGTCCCGCCACCAGCCCGGCCAGGGCGACGAGCTGGCGCTCCCCGACGCTCAGGCTCTGCGGAGAGCGCTCCGCCAGCGACGTCAGGCCGAATTGCGCGATCACCCGGTCGACCCGCTCGGCCCGGTCGGGTGGGCACAGGCCGGCACGGGTGAGGGCGAAGCCGATCTCCGTCCGCACCGTCTCGGCGAAGAAATGGCGCGGTGGGTCCTGGGGCAGGAAGCCGACGCGGCCCGGCAGGTCGCGCGGGCTGGGATTGCGCAGGTCGGCGATGGTGACGGTGCCGTCCTCCATCGGTTCCGCTCCGATCAGACAGCGCAGCAACCTGCTCTTTCCCGCGCCGTTGACGCCGCTGAGATGGAACCGCCGCCCCGCCGGCAGCGTCATCGCCAGCCGGTCGAACAGCGGCGTGCCGTCGCCGCGCGGAACCCGCAGCCCCTCGGCACACAGAACCGGCGCCGCCGGCAGCGCCCAGTTGCCCGGCTCCGCGCTCATGCTGTCCTCATCCGGAACGGCAGGCGCCGTACCGGTATCCGGAGCCGGCATGCATAGATGGACCGCGGGCAGGCCGGTCATCCGCTCGGGCCGATGCTCGCTGATCAGCAGGATCCGCCCCATGGCGAGGCGCCGGCGGATGACGGAGCGCAGCATCTGCACGCCGTCGGAATCCAGCAGCGCGAAGGGCTCGTCGAGCAGCAGCACCGCCGGATCGGCCGCCAGGGCGGCGGCGATGGCCAGGCGATGGCGTTCGCCCATCGACAAGGTCTCGATCCTGCGGCCGACGGCACCCTCCAGCCCGACCTCGCGCAAGGCGTCGGCGACCCGGACCGGGCTTTCCGCAGCCGACCGGGAACGGAAGCGGTGGCTGGCGACACTGGCCGCTTCCACCGCCGCCTCGACGGGACCGGAGCGCAGCGGAACGTCGGGAATCTGCGGTACGAAGGCGACCGGACAGGCCGCCTCCCTCGGCACCGCAATGCCGCCATCGACCGCCATCACCTGTCCGTCATGCCCCGGCAGACCGGCGAGCGCCCGCAACACGCTGGTCTTGCCGGTGCCGGTCGGTCCGGTGATCAGCCCGCATTGCCCAGCCGTCAGATGGATGCGGCCGAGTCGCAGCCACGGCGCTCCGTTGCCCAGTATGACGATGGGTGGCTTCATCGGTCGCTCTCCACGCTTTCAAGCCCGGACGGCGGATACGCTATATCCAAAAGGATACAGAGGTGTTGTGCATTGCACAAGCAAGCCAAACCGTGTGGGACCTGCCGTTACAGGGAGTCGAGGAAGGCCAGCAGTGCCTCGCGGTTCAGCGAGGGCATGCGACGGACCGCCTCGCGCGCCGGCTCGGCCTCGCCGCTGTGCCAGAGAATGGCCTCCAGCAAGCTGTGGGCGCGGCCGTCATGCAGATAGGTCGGGCGGTCGGTGACCGCCGCCGTCAGGCCGAGTCCCCAGAGCGGCGGTGTCCGCCACTGCCCGCCGGTCGCCTGGAAGTCGGGAAGCCCGTCGGCCAGCCCCTCGCCCATGTCATGCAGCAGCAGGTCGGTGTAGGGGTGGATGGTTCGGCCGGCCAGTTCCGGCAGGGCCGGCGACGGGCCGGTGCGCAGGGCCGGCGCGTGGCAGGCGGCGCAGCCGATGGCGGCGAACAGTTCTTCTCCTACCCGCACCAGGGGATCGTCGGTGTTGCGCCGTGCCGGCACCGCGAGGGCGCGGGTGTAGAGCGTCACCAGATCGAGCTGTTCGTCGCTCAACTCCGGCCCAGCCTCTCCCGCGTCCTCACCCGCCGCCGCCCGGCAGGCGGTCTGCACCGCCGTGCAGCCATGCTGCGGAAACAATGGCGAGGTCAGGCCGAGGTCGCCGTCGAAGGCCCCGGCATTCTGCTGGCGCAGGCTCGGCTGGTTGGCCTTCAACCCGAAGCGGCCGATTGCGAAGGCGCCGCGCGCCGCATCCCACACCAGATTGACCCGCCCGCGCACCCCGTCGCCGTCGCGGTCGTCCGGATCGGCGAGCGCCAGCAGATCGGCCTCCGGCACCGCCTCCAGCAGGCCGAGCCCGACGAGCGGCGGCGCCATCCGCACCGAGGTCATCACCTCCGGCCCCAGCGGCCCGTAGCCGAGATTGCCCAGCCGCAGGTCCGGCCGCCGCAGGGCGACCGGCGTGCCGTCGGCCAGACGGTCGATGCGCTCCGACCAGACCAGCGTCGCCCGGCCCTCGCCCGGCACGCCGGGGATGCCGTCGGGGTTGAACTGGTCGCCATAGACCGGATGCGGTCGCGGCGCTGCGCCCGCCCCGCCGCCGGGCACCGACAGCCGGACCAGGGTGGAGCGCATGCTGTCGCTCTCCCCCTCCGGCGGTTCTCCCCGGCCGTTCTTGGCATGGCAGGCGACGCAGGATTGCCGGTTGAACAGCGGGCCGAGCCCGTCGAGGTCGGGCCGCACCTCCGACGGTCCGACGGTCCACACCTGCTGGAACAGCGAACGGCCGGCATGGAAGGCGGCACGGTGAACCGGGTCGAGAGCCGGCAGCGGCCTGGAGAAGGCGTCGCGTCCCTGGACCGGCGCCGTCACCGCCTCATCGGCCCGCAAAGGCATTGCGGCAACCGACAGGGCGGCGGCGAGAAGGACAATCCGTCTCATGGCGTCGGCAGAGCCCGATGGGCGAGATCCAGCGCCTCGGCCTGGGCGGCGTCGATGCGGGCCGACCAGTCTTTCCGCATGGCCGCCTGCTCCTCCGGGTTGCGATTGGAACGGCGGTCCTGGACGCTCGGAGCGAGACGGTCGGCGTCGGCACCGGCGACCGGAACGAAGCCGGCCAGCGTGCGCGCCCTGCTCACCAGGGCGGCGCGCTCCGGGTCGGGCTTGGCGGCCAGGGCGGCTTCGGCGGCGTGGACGGCGCCCCACAGGGTCTTCAACCGGTCCTGCCGCTCGGCGATCAGGGTGTCGAACAGCGCCGCGATCAGGCCGTGGCGGTTCAGCCCCTTCTCCATGTCGTACGCGTAGGCTTCGGCCCCGATCCTCTGAAAGGGATTGACGGTGCCGGCCGGCGCCTGGGTGTAGACGTCGGGACGCACCGGATAGCGGCGGATGTCGGGATGGAACAGCAGCGCCTGGCCCGGCGCCGACAGGACGAAATCGACGAAGGCGCGCGCCGCGTCCGGATGCGGCGCGGCCCTGGTGATCGCCACCTGGGCCGGCAGGAAGGCGGTGCGGGGCGGATAGACCAGCGCCACCGGATGGCCGTTGGCGATGGCGCTGCGGGCGAAGAAATCCACCGTCACGGCGACGTCGGCCTCGCCGTTCACCACGCTTTCGCTGACCTGCCCGCCGCTGCCGACCAGCGTCGCGTCGGCCGCCGCCTCGCCGAGCAGCGCCCAGCCCGCTTCCCAGCCCTCCGCCTGCAGCAGGATGTCGTAGAGCGCTCCGGAGAAGCCGACCTGTCCGGCGATGGGCAGGGCCAGCCGCCCCTTCCAGCGCGTCGCCGCCAGATCGCGCCATGTCGCCGGTTGCGTCAACTTGTCGCGCTCCAGCGCCGCCGGGTTGACGATCAGCCCATAGCCGGCGACCTCGAACGCCTCGAAGAAGCCCTGGCGGTCGGAGACCATCTGCCCGTCGACCACGCCGGGCAGGACGGCACGGTCCACCGCCAGCGGGCGGAAGGCTCCGGCGTCGCGCATCCGCGGAAAGCTCCCGAGCGAGGGCGTCCAATAGACGTCGACGCCGCCCTGGTCGGGCTTGGCCAGTTCCGCCGCGGCGTCGCGCGACGGCTTCCAGACGATCTGCAGGTCGGTGCCGGGATTGGCGCGTTCGAACGCCTGTTCGTAGCGCTGGACCAAGTCGTCCGGGTAGCTGGTCATCACCACGACCCGCTCCTCCAGCGCCCAGGCCGTTCCGGAACCAAGCATCAGGGCGGAGCCGAGCAGCGGGACGGCGATCCGGCGGAAGAGCGGGCGCATGGTGGGTGGCCTCTCCTTGGCTATATTCCATGAGATACAGCGATAACCCTATACGGACCGGCTCCTCCAGGCAACGGCAGCGATGGCTTGGCGGACGCGACTCGGCGGAAGCGGCGCATGCCCGGGGCATCGCCACGCCATCCTCAGCCCAAGAAGGCCGATCGTCTCCAGCGGCTCGTTGCCGCGGAGGCCTGGGAAATCAGTCGCTCGCCATCAGGCGGGATGTCGCCGCCTCGCGCTCGGCGAAGGATGCCCGTGCCCGCTGGATCTCGGCGTGGTGCGTCTCCGCCCAGATCCACACGCCGCAGAACGCCGCTCCCAAACTCTCACCGAGCGGCGTCAGCGTATAATCCACATGGGGCGGGATGACCGGGTGCACCGTCCGCCGCACCAGCCCGTCCTTCTCCATCTGGCGCAGGGTCTGGGTCAGCATCTTCTGGCTGATCCGGCCCACCGCCTTGCCGAGCTGCGTGAAGCGCAAGGTGCCATGGTCGTGCAGGGCTTCGAGGATCAGCATGGTCCATTTGTCGGCCACCTTGCCGATGACGTCGTGGACCAGGGCCTCGATGGCCGGATCGACCGTCTCGGGAACCGGCTCCCTGCGCCGTGCCTCGATCTGCGGGTCGGGCGACGCCTTGCGCATCCTACACTCTCCATTTGGTGCGTATAAATCTTTTCGGTGCCTACTTCTGGCTGGAGAGTGTGGGCGATACCTTTCGAGCGGACAACGGAGAAAGTCATTCTCATGAAGACCCAAGGTAACACCATCCTGATCACCGGCGGCGGCTCAGGCATCGGCAAGGCTCTGGCCCACCGTTTTCATGATCTCGGCAACAATGTGATCGTCGCCGGCCGTCGAACCGATGCGCTGCTGGAGGCGATCTCCGGCCGTCCGAACATGCATGCCATGGCTTTTGATGCCGACAGCGCCGCGGGTGTCGCCGACTTCGCGCGACGGGTGACGGCGGAGCATCCGGCTCTCAACGTGCTGATCAACAATGCCGGGATCATGCGCTTCGAGGCGTTGGACCGGCGCCGTGACCTTGGCGACGCGGAGGCGACGGTCGCCACCAACCTGCTCGGCCCCATCCGGTTGACCGACGCCCTGGTCGAACATCTGGGCCGCCAGCCCGATGCCGCCCTGGTCAACGTCACCTCCGGCCTGGCCTTCGTGCCGCTCGTGTCGGCCCCGACCTACTCGGCGACCAAGGCGGCCCTGCACAGCTACACGGTTGCCCTGCGCGAAGCGCTCAAGGGCAGGGTCGAGGTCATCGAGCTGGTGCCGCCGGCGGTCCAGACCGACCTCACCCCCGGGCAGGCCACCCGTCCGGGCTATCTGCCGCTGGCCGACTTCATCGACGACGTGATGGCGCTGTTCCAGCAGCAGCCGACGCCGCGCGAGATCCTGGTGCAGCGCGTCGCCTTCCAGCGCCAGGCCGAGGCGGAGCACCGCTTCGACGAGGCGGTGACGACGCTCAACGAAATGGCCCGCAAGGCGCGCGAGGCGCAGCAGTAGGACTGCGGACGGGCTCCGGACGGGGTTCAGCGACGGGGAGGGTCCCGTGGAGCCGCCCCGGCCCGGGCGACGGCATCGTCGATGCCGGTCTCAGGCCGCCTTGATCGCGCTGAGGAAGGTCTCGACCTCCCGCCGCAGGGTTTCGGACTGTCTGGCCAGCTCTCCGGCGGCGCTCAGCACCTGGGTGGAGGCCGCTCCGGTTTCCTGGGCGGTCTCGGTGACCTGGATGATGTTGCCGGACACCTCCTGCGTGCCCGCCGCCGCCTGATGGACGCTGCGGGAAATCTCCGCCGTGGCGGCGCCCTGCTCTTCGATGGCGGCGGCGATGCCGGTGGAGATGTCGTTCACCTGGTTGATCGTCCCGCTGATCCCGTCGATCGCCTGGACGGCCCCCTTCGTGGCCTCCTGGATCGCGGCGATCTGGCTGGAGATGTCCTCCGTCGCCTTGCCGGTCTGGGTCGCCAGGCTCTTCACCTCGCTGGCGACGACGGCGAAGCCCTTTCCCGCCTCGCCGGCGCGGGCCGCCTCGATGGTGGCGTTGAGCGCCAGCAGGTTGGTCTGGCTGGCGATGTCGGTGATCAGCTTCACCACGTCGCCGATCCGCTGCGCCGCGTCGGCCAGCCCGCGCACCGTGCCGGTCGTGCGGGCCGCCTCGTCGACCGCCTGCCCGGCGATGCGGGTGGAGCGCGCCACCTGGTCGCCGATCTCGCGGATCGACGCCGCCATTTCCTCGGCCGCGGTGGCGACCGTCTGCACGTTGGCGCTCGTCTGCTCCGCCGCCGCCGCCACCACGCTGGCTTGGCTGTTGGTCTGCCGGGCCATCGCCGCCATGCCCTGTGCCGTGGCGTCCAGTTCCGAGGCGGCCGAAGACACCGTGCGCAGCGCGGCCGCCGCGCTGTCTTCGAAGCCGCGGATCAGGCGGTCGATGGTCTCGGCCCGCCTCTGCTTGGCGGCCTGTTCGGCGGCCTGTTCGCGCGACAGCCGGTCGGCCTGGATCAGGCCGTCCTTGAAGACCTGCAGCGCCTTGGCCATGCCGCCGATCTCGTCGCCGCGCTCCTGGCCGGTGACGGGCTGGTCGAGCTTGCCTCCTGCCAGGGTCCGCATCGCCTCCGTCAAATGCCGGATCGGTTCGGACACGGTGCGGCGGGTCAGGACGATGCCCAGACCGAAGCAGCCGGCGAGGCCGGCCGCCGCGATGATCAGCGTCCACAGCCGGGCGGCATGGAAGGTCTCGGTCGCCTCGGCGGAGCTCCGCTCCATCGTCATGTTGGTCTTGCCGATGAGTGAGCGGAGCTTGTCCAGAACCACCTGGAACTTGGGATTGAAGCGCTCCTCCATGAAGCGGTTCGCCCGCGCGTTGTCGTTGGTCAGCGCTATCCGTTCCGCCTCCTGGCCGAGACCCATCAGCGCCTCGAAATCCTCCGTCTCGCGCCGCATCTCGTCGGCCAGGGCCGGCTGTGCCTTTGCCGTCAGGGCGATCCGTTCCTTGAAATTGGCCGCCTGCTTGTCGATGGCGTCCATGAGGCGATGCATCTTGGCCACATCCTCCTCGACGATCATCATGTAGACGAGCCGGCCGATTTCATTGAGCGAGGAGGTCGTGCGGGCCATCAAGGTCGCTGCGGTGGCGTCTTGGTCGAGAAGGCTCGTGTAGCGCCGGTCCAGCCGGTCCAACTGGAGCAGGCCGTTGGCAGTCAGGCCGATCGCGAGGGCTGCCATGAGCAGCAGGGTCGCCAGTACCTTGTAAACCATCTTGAGATTTTGGAACGCCATCTCCCATCTCCTCTGGCGGGGACACGCCGGTCCCGTAGAATGTATCGATTGAAGAGGAGCCTAGACCTGGAAAGCTAAAAATGAAGCATGAAAAGTGTGTAACTGCGGTGGCAACTTGAAACGATTTCTAACATGTGGAATAAAAATTCCAAAAAACGCGCTATTTGTTTCCGAAATTCGAAGTATAAGAAGCGGAAAAATTATTGTGCTGCGCGGAATTTTCTACCAACGCGATATGGTTATTTTTAGATTTTTTGTTAATCAGATATTCTTTCTTATGTATTCGTGAAAGTGACGTGACGTGCTCCGAAGTTGAGAAATTGTAATAAACACACATTAATTATTTGGAAAAGTTCTGTATCATCGTTGATGGCGGGAACTGGAGGTATGATGTGCAGTTTAAAGGACAGAAAATGGTACCTGACCCAGCATCCTGACGGAGGCGGTTTGGCACCCTGTCAAACTTCAAGATCTTCTGATTTGAAGAGTGCCCGACCAGACTGTCGGCGGCGCCATTGGGCAGGGCTGGTGCTTTCCTGTTTGAGAAAATGACGCCCAAGATGACTTTGGTCGACAAATCCACACATCACGGAAATCTGTGCCAAGCTCTCCGTCGTGTGAGCCATCAAAGATTTTGCACGTTCGATCCTTCTTCTCGTTATCCATTGGTGCGGAGTCATGCCCGTTGACGTTCGGAATGCGCGTGCGAAGTAGCTCGTTGATAACCCGCACTCTTGACTAAGCATCGCGATTGATGGGTCATTGACGAGGTTGGCCTCGATATAGTCGCAAGCACGACGAATCTGCCAGGGGGCCAAACCGCCCATTCCCGCGCAGCCACATTTTCGAACTCCGCCATAGGTGTGAACAACGTGATCATGGAATGCGAGAGCAATGTATTCCACGAAGGCTGTCGTCACCTGAGTGGATTTAAGGATCGCCAGCAATATGGTGAGAGCCAAATTATAAAGTACCAAATCATCCTGCCCAAGGAATTTGGCGCTGAGGCCACCGACTCGAGGCAAACCCTTTTCATAACCCATGTGATCTATTGCCGTTTGCGGAATATGGAAACGAACGCTGTTATAGGCCGTCTCAAGGCTAATTTCATTTTTTGATGACAAATCGAACAAATATGCCTTTCCCGGATCCTGAATGACGGACTGTCGTCTTCCGTCGATGGATACGACCGGATAGCGCGTGCTTATCAAGGGAATATTGAAGACGAAGGCCTCTTGCCGGGGAGATGGCGTGGATAGACCAAACTGCACGTCCTGGCTTTTGAAATGCGAGAAGGCGATTTCCGACCCGCCGGCAACGCGTGCAGCGATGGTCGGAGGCGGCGGAATCTTGAAGCTTTCGCCGATGGCAGAGGCAATCCGGTCGGCAAGCACGAGAGCCTCCCTTCGATCGGCCGCCTCACGATCTCCCAAGAGAGTCCCTGACAAGGATCTCTCACAGGCTAGGGGGCAACATGAGGCGTAAGAAGTCCCTGTAAACCGCTGGATTGTACCAGCGAGGACCACTCCTTACCATACCCCCGTCCGGTCACGGATCTATGATCCGCTCATGGTGAACGCGTTCTCCGGCAAGCGGAAGGCTTGCTGAGCGGGACCGAATACATGGCCGGCGACAGTTCTCGCTGGTGGGCATAGCGGCCTGCACGAGCGCTTTTGCCAGCAGGGGGGAACCGGACTGGGCCAAGCTGCCCTTGCTGCGCGCTTGGTACGAGAGAGTTGCCGTCCGCCCCGGTGCCTTTCGCGGGATGGCGGTTTTTTGGCCGCATCCGGGTCGCAAGGCCGGAGGCGCAGCCCAGGGCATCGGGGCAACACGGCATCGTCCCTTGACGATAAGAGCATATGCTCTTATCTTCGAATACAGAGCATATGCTCTTATCCTGAGAGGATCGAAGCGATGAGCGAAGCGGACATTCTTGTGAGCGGCGCGACCGGACGGACGGGCGGCAGCGCCATCGATGAATTGCTCAAGATGGGCAAGCGGGTCAGAGCCTACGTGCGCTCCGACGACGGGCGGGCGGCCAGCTTGCGCCAGCGTGGCGTCGATATCGCCGTCGGGGATTTCACCGACATCGACGACATCCGCGCCGCCATGGAAGGCATCGGTTCTGCCTATTTCCTTCATCCGATCGCGCCGGGAATCATAAGTGGCGCCGCCTATTTCGCCCAAGCCGCCAAGGAGGCCGGCGTCACGGCGATCGTCAACATGTCGCAGATTTCCGCGCGCCGGGAGTCTGCCAGCCATGCCGCGCAGGATCACTGGGTTTCCGAGCGGGTCTTCGATTGGTCCGGCGTGGCGACGACACATCTGCGCCCGACCTTTTTCGCCGACTGGCTCGTCTATCCCCATTTCGCCAAGGAGATCTGGGCGAAGAAAAAGATCGAATTCCCCTTCGGGAACGGACGGCACGCCCCGATCAGCACCGACGACCAGGGACGTGTCATCGCCCATCTTCTGGCCAATCCGAAAGGACACGAGGGCAAGGTCTACACCCTCCACGGCCCGGTCGAAATGGATCACACCGAGATTGCCGCCGCCATGAGCGAGGTCCTCGGCGAGAGGATCGAGTACGCGCCGACGTCGATCACGGAATTCAAACAGAAGATGGAGGACTTTTACAAATTTCCCCCGTTCCTGACACAGCATCTGGTTGAGGTCGCCCAGAACTATCGTGACGGCATCTTCTCCGGCACCAATGATGCCGTCGAGAAGATAACGGGGACTCCGGCGCTCTCCGTCCAACAATTCATCGCCCGGAATCGAGCCGCTTTTGCCTGACCACCGGTCCGAACGGACAGAGAGTCGGACAACGGCCATCTCCCCCATCCGTTCCTGGGTGACTCCCGGTCCTTCCCTGATCCTCTGCGGGAAACGCAATCAAGGCCGTCACCGCGGAAGCTTTCCCCTTGAATCGGGCAAATGGGCCGGCGGCTGACGCGAACGGCCCCCCGTCTGAACCTCAAAAAAGGAGACTCGCGATGGATGTCGCGAACGCCACCGTCTTCATCACCGGCGCCAACCGCGGCCTGGGCCTGGCCTTTGCGCGGGAAGCCCGCCGTCGGGGAGCGACGAAGATCTATGCGGGCATGCGCAACACCGGCGGTTTCGACGAACCGGGCCTTGTCCCCGTCCGGATCGACGTCACCGATCCGGCAACGATCGCCGCGGCTGCTGAAATAGCCGCCGATACGACCTTGCTCATCAACAATGCGGGGATCGCCGCACTGATCGACGGGCCGTTGGCGGTGGACGTCGAGGAGCAGTCGAAACACATGTTCGACACCAATTACCACGGCGTGATCCGCGTCACCCGGGCCTTCGAACCGGTTTTGGCGGCCAAGCCATCCGCCGCCATCGTCAATGTGCTCTCCGACATCGTATGGCTGCCCCGTCCCTATCTGACCCCCTACGCCGCATCGAAGGCAGCCGTGTGGAGTTACACCAACCAGCTTCGCTTCCACCTGCGTGACAGCGGCATTCACGTCCTTGGCCTGCACGTCGGATTCATGGACACCGATCTGACCAATGGCATCGACGTGCCAAAAGCCGGTCCCGAGGACGTGGCGCGCCAAACCTATGACGCCCTCGGGGCCGGCAAGAGCGAGATCATGGCGGACACGGGGACGATCCTGCTGAAAAGCACGCTGGCGGATGAAGTCCCCGGCTATATTGCACCGCCTCCCGGGCTTTTCTGACCGCCATGGGCGGCGACCCGCGCACTCCGCCGATACCGGAGGCGCGCGGATGGCGAGGATCGAAAGGACGAGACATGCAGCCGGTCACCAAATCCCTCGGAGTCGATCAATGCAACTGCTTTACCATGAGGAAGGCAGCCCGGCAGGTCTCTCGCTTTTACGACGCGCATCTCGAGCCGACGGGCCTGCGCATCACCCAGTTCCTGACCCTGGCAGCCTTGGCCGAGGTGGAATGCGCCGCGATCAATGCGCTCGCCGAGCGGCTGGATATCGAGCGAACCGCAATGGGCAAGATGGTGGGCTTCCTCGAACAGGATGGGCTGGTGACCATCGAAAAGTCATCCAGCGATGGACGGACCCGCCTGATCAGGCTTACGGAAGCGGGACACCAATTGCACGACCGGGCCGCTCCACTTTGGCGGGAGGCACAGCGGAAGTTCGAAGAGCTGAATGGTGCGGAACAAGTCGGCGCAATCCGTAAGGGTCTGGCGGAACTCAGAACCGACGGTATCGTGGATGGCGCCCCCCACGGATGACGGACTGAACCACCCCACGCTTCCCATCGACCGCGAGGGGACCCGGTCGGCAAGTACGGGAAACCTCGCTCGATCCGTCCCCTCTCGATTTTCACGATTCCGCGCCAAGAGGCTTTCACAAGCCCAGCTAACATAAGGCTTGGTAAAATTTCCAGCCGCAAACGGTCGAATCATCCCAACCAGGGTCGTTGCCAACCATACCCCATCCAGCCGCGGCTCTATGATCCGGTTGATACGACGATCTGTCGGCTGCGCAGCCCTCGCACACGTCTCTGGATAAGACCCGCCAGGTTTTCAGGCCGCAGGATCATGGACTCGGCCCTCGTCATGAACTTGGCCGGATAAGAGGGCTGATCGTCATTTCCTGCGATTGGCAGGCGCCGCATAGCCTCGGTGAGAACAGATCGGATGGACATCTCTTGTGAGGCATTCTGATGATTGCAGACATCAAGGCTCCAGACTCCAGCATCGTCCGCCAAGCGGAAGAACTGGCACGCTCAGTATCCAATGACACGCTGTTCAACCACGTCATGCGCTGCTACTGGTTTGGCGAACTCTTCGCGCAGCAGGAAGGCAGGAAGGTCGACAGCGAACTGATGTTCCTGTCCGCCGTGCTTCACGATCTTGGTCTTACCGACCATGCTTGCGGCCCGCACCGCTTCGAGATTGAAGGCGCGGGGGCGGCTCGAACCTTCCTCGTGGACCGGGGCGTGTCGGAGGATCGTGCTCAGAGTGTTTGGGACAACATCGCGCTGCACACCTGGGACCTGAACCAATTCAGGGGCGATACCAGCCGCCTGATGCAGCTCGGCCTCGCCTACGATGTCTCCGGGGTGCAGGGTGCACGGCTCGACCCCGCCGATGTCGCCGAAGTGCTCCGGCGTTATCCGAGACTGAATTTCAAATTCGCCTTCAACGAAATGCTCAACCACGAAGTCGATTGCAAGCAGCCATACCCGCATTGGTTCCACATCTGCTCCCGCATTGCGCATAACAGATCGCCGCTGACCATCGTGGATGCGCCGGTTGTCTTGGACTGGGCGCCCTTCGACGAATAGGGGCGCTTCCGGCTTTCCGCATGGCATGCGCACCACCTGTGCAAAGACCACCGACCCTGATCCTTTGGCGTTCGTTTGCGGGTGATTCCCCGGCACCACGATCCGTCCGTCTCGGGGAGCTGTTCGGCTCACGCGACAGGCGTGTCGGCAGCCGATAGCCCCGGCGTTCGAGCGCTTGAGCCCCTCCGTCGTGCGGTGCGGATTTGACCGCCCGCGCGGGCGTCGCACCGTGCCGGTCACGTCCCGAGCGGCCCCCCTCGCGACGTCAGGCAAAGAGACTATGGCAGAAATCGAGGGGCCGATGTCATTTGGGACAACCTTCGATCGTCCTATGTTTGGGGCCGATCACGGCTCTCTTACGCTTCAGTGGGTAAGTTACCGACCAGAGGAGTGGCAGAAATGACCAAATACAGCGAATTCGAATTCAGGACCCAGCAGTGGTTCGATCCTGCCTGGTTCGAACGATCCAACTTCCAGGGATTTGGTCACTTTATCCCGATGAAGACGATCGTGGTTCACTGTTTCGACCCTCGGGCATCGGAAATCCCGAAGGCTGTCGCTGATTATTTCGAGGATGAAGTCTATCCCGGAGAGAACATTCTCAACGAAGACGGATATCGGGTCGGCCACACGCGAACGCTGTTCGCCGTGTCGAACGCCGGCGGACGGGCGCTTTCGGCCCTGCAGTCGGTCACTACCATGGACTATCTGTTCCAGGTGCAGAAAGTCGTCGTGGTTCATCATTCCTTCTGCGGCGCGACCGCCTTCGCGCCCGACACGCTCATCGGCGACTTCCACGATCACCATCATGCCGATATCGCGGCGATGTTCGATCACGACAGCCTCGCGATCACGCATTTCGAGGAGTCGATCAGGCATGACGTGGCACTGCTTCGCGCCAGCCCGGCGGTTCCAAAGAACATCAAGCTCTACGGCTTTTTCTACGAGATCAATTCCGGGAAATTGACCGAGGTGGTAAAGGACATTCCTGCATAGGGCACAGGCATGCGTGCGCTCATGCGTTGCGGCGCACGGTGCCCCGTTTCAGGCGCCGGCCGGCCGAAGCTTCCCCCTGTCCACACGGACCCGGACTGCATCGGGGAACGATGATCTCCGGCACGACCGGCGCTCGGCATAGGAAGCAGGGACAACAGTCGAAAGGGCGCAGGCGCCCGCCTCGGCGCGAAAACCATGGGAGGACGTCGATGAGCGACAGAGTGGACCCGATCCCCGAATGGCACGTCAAGGGCGACTGGTTCGATGTGTGCACCTGCAATTCTCCCTGCCCTTGCACCTTCGCCCAGGCCCCGACCGGGAATCATTGCGAAGTGCTCTGGGCTTACCGGATCACCGAGGGCCGTTACGGCGATACGCCGCTTGCCGGCCTGAACGTCGTCCTGTTGTCCGGGTTCGACGGCAATCTCTGGGCCGACACCAAGATCGATTGCGGCTTCTTCTTCGACGCCGCGGCCGATGAACGCCAGCGGGAGGCACTGGTGAAGATCTTTACCGGGCAAGCCGGCAGTTGGATGTCGCAGTTCGTGCCGGCCCATGTGAAAGGGGTGACCGGCATTGAGTTCGCCGACATCAAGGTCGAGGTCGGCGACAAGCTCGAACGCTGGAGCGTCACGGTCGACGACCGGGTCGAGGCCGGTGGCGCCCCCATGAGCGGCCCGACCTCCGATCCGACGAAACTCCTCCAGAGTTTCAACCCGCCCGGCAGCGAAGTCGGTCCCACCGAAGCCCCGGTGACCTGGGGCAAGGGACAGGGCGGTCGCTGGGCGGCGTTCGGCTTCGAGGCAAACATCCCGGCCGGCCAAGCCAGCAAGCACATCCCGTTCGACTGGCATGGACCTGACCGACCATGAGGGGCACCTTGGCTGTTTCCCGGGCCGTTTCCCGATCGGCGGTCGCCGCGCTCGGGCGTGGCTCGCCGACCTCCGGCTGGACGATGATCGTGGTGGCCCTCGGCGCTACCGCCTGGTTGGCCATGCTGGTCCTGATGGGCGGGATGGACCAGGGGCCGGGAACACCGTTGCATGAACTGCCGGTGTTTCTCGCCGGTTGGATCGTCATGCTGACCGCGATGATGCTGCCATCCGAACTCACCTATGTCGGAGCATTCGGTCTGCTGCTCAAAGGGCGCGGCAGGCCCGCCGTCGAACGTCGGCGCAGGGTGCGGTCATTCATCGCCGGTTACTTCTTTGCCTGGGTTGGCTACGGGCTGGTGGCTTATCTCCTGGACTCGGCCGTTCGCGCGCTCAACCTGGAGATGACGGCATGGTACCGCGATGGGCCGTATCTGGCTGGCGCAGTCCTGATCGGTGCGGGGCTCTATCAGGTTTCCCCCTTGAAGCACGCCTGCCTGAAAGGCTGCCGCTCGCCCCTTTCCTTTTTCGCGCGCCATTGGCGGGAGGGCGACGCCGGGGCGGTCGGGATGGGGTTCCGGCATGGGCTGGTCTGTGTCGGTTGCTGCTGGGCGCTGATGGCGGTGATGTTCGCCGTCGGAGCCATGAGCCTGACCTGGATGGCACTGCTGACAGTGTTCATGTTTGCCGAAAAGATCCTTCTGCACGGCCGGAAGCTGACGCCCCTGATCGCCGGTTTTCTCTGGGTCATGGGGATCTGGATCGCCCTCTCCCCCACGACGGCGCCCCTTCTCAAGGACCCCCTGATATTCGGCAGCATCTGCAAAGGATTCTGACCAAGCAATGACATGGGGGAGCGGAGCCGGCGAGCGAAGGGTGAAGTGGACGCTGCAGCGTTTTCTGGACACAGAACGAGGAGCCATGCAGGAAACCGCCGGAACCGATGGGCCAAGACCCCGCAAAGTCGTCATCGTCGCGTATGACGGCGCCAAGCTGCTGGATATATCCGGCCCTCTGCAGGCCTTCAGCGAAGCATCGTTCGAGGGCGGCGGCCCGGCCTATCAGGTCATTCTGGCGTCGGCATCCGGAGGCCCCGTGGTTACGGACACGGGTGTCAAACTGGAGACCGCTCGCCTGGATGGGACGGTGGCCGATGCGGTCGACACGCTGCTCGTGGCAGGCGGGGACCTTCTCATGGCGCCGGACATGACGGCGTCGGTCCGTGCCGGGCTGGCGGATTATCTCGATCGTCCCCGCCGGTTGGGCTCGATCTGCACCGGGGCATTCATCCTGGCCCAGCTCGGGGTGCTGGACCATCGGGACGCGACGACCCATTGGGCCGCCTGCGCCTCGTTCGAACGGCGGTATCCGGCCGTACATCTCAAGCCGGACGCGATTTTCGTCACCTCCGGCCACATCTGGACGTCGGCCGGGGTCTCCGCCGGCATCGATATGGCTCTGGCGATGATCGAGGACGATCTGGGCCATCTGGCCGCCCTCACGGTCGCCCGCGCCATGGTCCTGTTTCTCAAGCGCCCAGGTGGTCAGTCACAATTCAGCATCGAGCTTCGCCGGCAGATGCGCGACGCACGCGGTCGCTTCGACGACCTTCACGACTGGATCCGCACCAACCTCGACGCGGACCTCTCCGTCCCGACGCTTGCCGAGGTGGCCCGAATGAGTCCACGCAACTTCGCCCGCGTCTATCTTCGCGAGACCGGCGAAAGCCCCGCGCGAGCCGTGGAGAAGCTCCGCATCGAAGCGGCCAGGCGACTCTTGGAATCGGCGTATGATCCCATCCAGGTTGTCGCCCGCCGAACGGGATTTGGCGATGACGAGCGCATGCGCCGTGCCTTCGTAAAGGCGTATGGCGTGTCCCCTCAGGACTATCGCAATCGATTCGGGCGCCTGTCGGCGTGAGTTGAAGTCGATCGGAAGCTCTCCCGGACGCGAGCCCCTGGTTCTGTCGGGAGGGAGGCCGGCTGCGCTGCCGCGCCATGCACCCTTCAGCGAATGGCCTCAGCCGGAATCGGCGTGAACTCGAATAAAGGAAAAATCCAGAGTCAGAAATCGAGGGACGTTTGTCATTGCTGCCAAGGGATCGAAAATCCACCTTTCCGGCAGGAAACGGTTAAGCCCGCACCAGATCTTTGAGGACGTCCCATGAACACTCCGATCAGCATTGGTGGCATCGTTGCGCCGGACTCAGGACTCGCCCGCAAAGCCGCCGCGCTTGTAGAGCAGGCGCACAGCACGACGTTCGTCAATCACCTCCACCGAACGTGGTGGTTCGCGGAATTCCTCGGCAGGAAGCGCGCGCTGAAATATGATCGCGAGCTGGTTTACCTCGCGTCGTTGCTCCATGATCTGGGCCTTTCGCATGACTACGCTGCGGACAAGCGCTTCGAAGTCGATGGGGCCGACGCGGCAAGCAGGTTCCTGTATGACCATGATTATCCGGAGGGAAAAATCGACTTGGTCTGGGATGCGATCGCGCTGCATTCGGCCGCCGACATCGCCGATCGTCGGGAGCCCGAAGTGGCGCTGGTCCATTTCGGTGCCCATGTGGATGTCATGGGCCTTCGACTGGACGAGATTTCCCCACAGTTGATCGACGATACGCTCGCACTCTACCCGCGTCTCGGCTTCAAGAAGGCGTTCACCGAGGCACTCGCCGAGGTCGCGAGGAAAAAGCCGCACACCGCCATCGGCACAGGGCTGGCCGATATCGGCCGGCGCCTGGTTCCTGGCCTTGAAATCCCGAATGTGTGCGACCTTCTGCTCGGGGCGCCATTCGAAAGCTGACGCCAGTGAATTGGGTCGTGTCGCCAAGGGGGTCTGTCCCCCATCAGCGACTTGGAGCGCGGCCGCTCCAGTCCACCCGCAACACAAACAGAAAGGGCGGAGCCTTTATGGCCCCGCCCTCTTTGCTCGCTCTCCGGTTCCGGAGATGGCTCCCGCCGTCTCTGACGATAGTGCGGTTAAAAGTGTCTCAAACTCAGGATTCGGTTTCTCATCCTTTGCTTAACCGACCACACCGCCGGCATCACACGTCCAGGTTCGACACCTTCAACGCGTTGTCCTGGATGAACTCGCGGCGCGGTTCGACGACGTCGCCCATCAGGGTGGAGAAGACCTCCTCCGCCTGATCGGCGTGGCTGACGCGGACCTGCAGCAGCGAGCGCTTGGTCGGGTCCAGCGTGGTTTCCCACAGCTGGTCCGGATTCATCTCGCCCAGGCCCTTGTAGCGCTGGATGGTGACGCCGCGGCGGCCCAACTCCATCACCGTGTCGAACAGGGCGACGGGGCCGGTCAGGGCGCGGCTTTCCTTCTGCTTCTCGAAGGCTTGGCCGGCGGTGCCGAACACCCGCTTCAGGTCGGCGGCCAAGCCGTCCAGGCGGCGAGCCTCGCCGCTCTTCAGCAAGTCGGTGTCGAACAGGTGGCGGTGGGTGACGCCGCGCCGGGCGCGGATCACGGCATAGCCACCCTGGGGCAGGGCTTCGCCGCGCCAGCCGCCGTCGGCGTCCAGCGCGTTCATCCGCTCCGCCACCGCCTTGGCCGCAGCCTCCGCCGCCGCCTTGTCGTCGGCCAGCGTGGCGGACAGGGTGCCGGCCACCGCCGCCTGCTCCACCACCATGGCGTTGCCGACCTTGCGCGACAGCGTGTCGATCGCCGGCCGCGCGGTGCGGGCCTGCTCGACCAGACCGGCCAGCTGCTCGCCGATCAGCAGCGTGCCGTCCGACAGCCGGACCGACAGGTCGCCCAGCGCCGCCTCGACCAGATATTCTTCCAGCGCCCGGTCGTCCTTCAGGTACCGCTCCTTGGCGTTGCCGCGCTTGATGCGGTAGAGCGGCGGCTGGGCGATGTAGAGATAGCCACGCTCGATCAGGTCGGGCATCTGCCGGAAGAAGAAGGTCAGCAGCAGGGTGCGGATGTGGCTGCCGTCCACGTCCGCGTCGGTCATGATGATGATCTTGTGGTAGCGCGCCTTGTCGGCGTTGAACTCGTCGCTGATGCCGGTGCCCAGCGCCGCGATCAGCGTGCCGATCTCCGCCGAGCCGAGCATCTTGTCGAGCCGCGCCCGCTCCACGTTCAGGATCTTGCCGCGTAGCGGCAGGATGGCCTGGGATTGGCGCGAGCGGCCCTGCTTGGCCGAGCCGCCGGCCGAATCGCCCTCGACGATGAACAGCTCCGACAGCGCCGGGTCGCGCTCCTGGCAGTCGGCCAGCTTGCCCGGCAGCGATGACATGCTGAGCGAACTCTTGCGCGTGATGTCGCGCGCCTTGCGGGCGGCCTCGCGGGCGGCGGCGGCTTCCACCACCTTCTGGATGACGCGGCGGGCGTCGGCCGGATGTTCCTCGAAATACTGGGCCAGCGCCTCGCCCACCACCGCCTCGACGACGGGGCGGACTTCCGACGAGACCAGCTTGTCCTTGGTCTGGCTGGAGAATTTCGGATCCGGGACCTTCACCGACAGGACGCAGGTCAGGCCTTCACGGGCGTCGTCGCCCGACAGGCTGACCTTCTCCTTCTTGGCGATGCCGGATTCGGTCGCGTAGTTGTTGATCGCGCGGGTCAGCGCGGCGCGGAAGCCGGCGAGGTGGGTGCCGCCGTCCTTCTGCGGGATGTTGTTGGTGAAGCACAGCGTCGTCTCGTGGTAGCTGTCGTTCCACTGCAGCGCGCATTCCACCGTCACCACGCCGCCATGCTCGGTCGGCCGCTCGTTCTTCAGCGTGATCGCCGGCTTGTGCAGCGCCGTCTTGGAGCGGTCGAGCCAGCTGACGAAGGCTTCCAGGCCGCCTTCGTAATGCAGGTCCTGCACCTTCGGCTCCACCCCGCGCGCGTCGGTCAGCAACAGGCGGACGCCGGAGTTGAGGAAGGCCAGCTCGCGCAGCCGGTGTTCCAGCGTGGCGAAATCGAACTCGATGTTGGTGAAGGTCTCGGTCGAGGGCATGAAGGTGACTTCGGTGCCCGACAGCGGCTTGCCCTTCTCCGGCACCATCGGCGCCTCGCCGACATCGGCCAGCGGCGCCTCGGCGTTGCCATGGCGGAAGCGCATGGTCCAGGTGCGGCCGGCGCGCCAGATGCGCAGGTCCAGCGTCTCGGACAGGGCGTTCACCACCGAGACGCCGACGCCGTGCAGGCCGCCGGAGACCTTGTAGCTGTTCTGGTTGAACTTGCCGCCGGCATGGAGCTGGGTCATCACGACCTCGGCCGCCGAGACGCCTTCCTCCGAATGGATGTCGGTCGGGATGCCGCGGCCGTTGTCGCGCACCGTGACCGATCCGTCGGCGTTCAGCACGACCTCGACCTTGTCGCAATAGCCGGCCAGCGCCTCGTCGATGGCGTTGTCGACCACCTCGTACACCATGTGGTGCAGGCCGGAGCCGTCATCGGTGTCGCCGATGTACATGCCGGGGCGTTTGCGCACGGCATCGAGCCCGCGCAGTACGGTGATCGATTCCGCCCCATAGTCCGCCTGCTGGGGCTCCGACTGCGGGAGGTCGTTCTTCAGTGCTTCCTGTGCCATGCGTCGACTATAACAGATTCGGTTGCGGATTCGGCGGTTTCGCGTGCGTCAGCATGCTTTTTTTCCGGGCCTCGGCCTGGATTTTCCTCCCTATCCGGGGCGGATATGGGCGTCTTCGATGCGGAACCGCTGGGCATCCTGTCCAAGCGGGTCGAAAACCCCCTCGTCGGTGCCGGTCATCCAGGCCTGGGCGCCCAATGCGAGGATTTCGCCGAACAGCGCGGCGCGCCGCTCGGGGTCGAGATGGGCCGCCACCTCGTCCAGCAGCAGGATCGGCGCCGCCCCGCGTTCGGCCGCCAGCAGCCGGGCATTGGCCAGCACGATGGCGATCAGCAGGGCCTTCTGCTCGCCGGTGGAGCAGAGTGCCGCCGGCATGTCCTTGGGCGCATGGCGGACGGCGAGGTCGCTCTTGTGCGGTCCCACCGTGGCGCCGCCGCCGTCTGAATCGGCGCGGCGTCCAGCGCGCAAGCACTCGCGCAGCGCATCCTCCGCCGCCAGCGCCGGCCCCTCGTCGAGCCAACGTTCCACTGTGCCGGCGACGGCGAGGTCGGCGCCGGGGAAGGGACCGACCGAACGGGCGCAGGCGGCGCGCAGCCGCTGCACCACCTCGCGCCGCGCGGCGGCGACGGCGATGCCGGTGGTCGCCATCTGGTCCTCCAGCGCGCCGAGCCAGCCCTCGTCGAAACGGCCGTCGCGCAGCAGGCGGGCGCGTTCGCGCAGGGCATGCTCGTAGCGCGACAGCCGGCCGGCATGGGCGGGATCGAAGCCGAAGACCAGCCGGTCGAGGAAACGCCGCCGTCCGCTCGACCCTTCGAGGAACAGGCGGTCCATCTGCGGGGTCAGCCAGACCATGGCGACATGGTCGGCCAGCGCGGTCTGGCCCTTGGCGGGATGGCCGTCGATGCGGACCAGCCGGCGGTCGCGGTCGGATGTCCGGTTGCCGTCATGAGGCTCGCGGCCGGTACCGATCTCCACCGGACCCAGCGGGGTGTCGAGCGTCGCCGCCACCGCCCAGCCGGCGCCGGGAGCCGAGCCCAGCCGTTCCACCTCGGCCAGCCGGGCGCCGCGGATGCCGCGGCCGGGGGCGAGGAAGCTGACGGCTTCCAGCAGATTGGTCTTGCCGGCGCCATTCGGGCCGATCAGGGCGACCGGACGGCGGTCGGGCTCCAGCCGCGCGGAGTCGTAGCCGCGGAAGCGCGTCAGCGTCATCCGCCGCACGGCAAGGGCCGGAGCCAAAACCGGCGTTGCGGCGGACACCGGGGTGCCGCCGCTCATCGAAACTGCCGTGTGCTGCAACTGGTCCGTTCCGCCCGGGGCGGGGAGGATCCCCGCAGCCCCATCACACACGCATCGGCATCAGGACATAGAGCGCGGTGGAGTCGGCGACGTCGCGGATGATGGTCGGCGACGCGGCGTCGGCCAGCGTGAACTGGGCGCCCTCGCCCTCGATCTGCTGCGTGATGTCCAGCAGATAGCGAGAGTTGAAGCCGATTTCCAGCGGAGACTCGGCGTAATTGACCTCCAGCTCCTCGGTGGCGCTGCCGGATTCGGGGCTGGTGGCGGACAGGGTCAGGGCGCCGCGGACCAGCGACAGCTTCACCGCCCGGCTCTTCTCGGTGGAGATGGTGGCGACGCGGTCGACGGCGGCGGCGAACAGCTTGGCGTCGACCTCCATCACCTTGTCGTTGCCGACCGGGATCACCCGCTCATAATCGGGGAAGGTGCCGTCGATCAGTTTGGAGGTGACGACGACGCTGTCGAAGCCGAAGCGGATCTTGTTGTCGGATACCGACAGCTCGATGCGGTCGGCCGCCTCGTCCACCAGTTTGCGGATCTCGGTGACGGTCTTGCGCGGGATGATGACGCCGGGGATGGCCTCGGCCCCGTCCGGCAGCGGCATCTCGACGCGGGCAAGCCGGTGTCCGTCGGTGGCGACGGCGCGCAGCACCGGCGTCTCCAGGCTGCCCATCTTGCTCTTGGCGGCGTGGAGATAGATGCCGTTCAGGTAATAGCGCGTCTCCTCGGTGGAGATCGCGAAGCGGGTGCGGTCGATCAGCCCGCGCAGGTCGGCGGCGGCGACCGAGAAATTGTGCTTCAGGTCGCCGCTGGACAGCTGCGGGAAATCCTCGACCGGAAGGCAGGACAGCTTGAACTGCGACCGGCCGGCACGCAGCGTCAGGACGGTGCCGTCGCCGGCGATGTCCAGCTCCACCTGGCTGCCGTCGGGCAGCTTGCGGACGATGTCGAACAGGGTGTGGGCCGGCGCCGTGGTGCCGCCGGGGCGCCCGACCGTCGCCGGCACCGTCTCCACGATCTCCAGGTCCATGTCGGTGGCGGCCAGCGACAATTCGCCGTCGCCGGCGCGCAGCAGGACGTTGGAGAGGATCGGAATGGTGTTCCGCCGCTCGACCACACTCTGCACGTGACCCAGGGAACGGAGAAGGGCGGCGCGTTCGATGGTGATGTTCATGCTGGCGTCGTCTCGGCGGGGCTGAGTTTGCGAAGCCCGCCGGGAGGCCGGCCGTCGTCCGGCCGTCCCGCCCCGAGCGGGCGCGCATCATACCACATCGATGGTTGCACCGAACCAAATTGTTGCGGCTAAGGCCTTCGGCCGAGGGGGGAGTTCCTGCGCGACGCCCCCACCCCAACCCTCCCCCGCTGGGCGGGGGAGGGAGTTGGATTTTCGTCGGCGTTCGGCGGCAGTCCCTCCCCCGCCCAGCTCTCGCACAAAGCTTTGCTTTGTGCTGACGCGGCAGGCGGACCGTAGGTCCGCTGAGAGCGGGGGAGGTTAGGTGGGGGGTAACGCCTCCGTGAAATCACGCGCCGCCCGCCGTCTCGCCTCGTGCAGCCGCAGGATTTCGACGAAATCGGCGCTCTGCCAGTTGCGCGACCGGCTCAGCTCGCTGCGCACGCTGGCGACGAAGGCGTCGATCACCGCCCATTCATCCCGGGTGATCTCCGCCGCCGCGTCGAGATAGCTGTGCACCACCCGGTGCAGGCCCTGGCTGACCGGGCTGATCCAGCCGTCCACCGGCTCGTCCATCGCCGCCATCAGCCGGCGGATGCGCAGCAGGTGGGCCATGCGCTGGGCCGGCTTCTCCTGCGGCTCGGCCTTCATCGCCTGGAGGAAGGCGAGGCGGCCGGTCTCCACCGCATAGAGGCGCAGCGACTTCAGCTCCGGGTTGGCGTAGCCGGCGGTGCCGAGATGGCGGCCCCAGCGCCAGACCAGTTCCAGCAGCCAGACGATGTCCTCATGGTCGGGCACCGGGGCGTGGCGGGCGTTCATCGCCGCCTGCAGCCGGGCGGCCAGCGCCGGCATCACCGTGCCGGTCAGCTCGCGGCTGACGGCGCTCAGCTCCGCCCGCAGGGCCGGGCCGGTCGACCGGCTGGCGAGGAAGCCGGTGCCCGCCAGCGCCGTCAGCCCGCGGTCGAACCGCTCCACCGCCTCGCCCAGCAGGGCGCGGGCCGGGGCAGGGGTCGACAGGACCCCGCCATCCCCCATCTCCCTGTTCTGGATGTCCATGTCGCCGAACATCCCGTCCACCGCCTCGCGGATGGTGGCGCAGGCGGCGTGGAAATGGCAGAGCAGGGCGCGCAGCAGGGGATGCGACTCGCGCACCGCCGGGCCGCCATGCTCGCGCACATGGCGCAGCACCACGTCGTAGCGCCGCTTGACGTTCAGGCCGTAGAGCGGGGCGAACCAGGCCAGCACCTGCGACTGGTCGCGGAAGGGCAGGCCGAGATCGCGCACCCGGCGGACGAAGCCGACCATCAGCGCCGACTGGCAGTCCACCTCGGCGGAGCGCGGGTCGGAGGCGTCCTGCATCCCCTCCCGCCGCATCTCCTCGATGTCGCGGCGCATGCGCAGGGTCAGCGGCACCAGCACATCGTTGTGCTCCAGCAGCGCGCGGACGAAGCCCAGCAGGTCGGCGTCGATCGGCGCCTTGCGGCCGAGATACTGGGTGCGCAGCCGGGCGTCGTGGTGCGCCTCGTCGTTCGCCAGCGCCAGGAAACGGTCGGTCAGCTTGCGGTCGCCGGCCATGGCATAGAGGAAGTCCAGGGCTTCCTTGCGCATCAGTTCGCGCATCACCATCGCGTCGGGGCCGGCAAGCACGGCGTCCAGCATCGCCTCGCGCGCCAGCTCGTCCAGCCGGCCCTGCACCTCCGCCGCCAGCCCGGGGAAGGCGTACCGGGCCAGCGCCGCCCAGATGCCGCCCATGTCGACCCGCTGGAGCAGTGCCGGCACCGACTCCGGCGCGCGGTAGAGGATCGGGTCGTCGACCAGGAAGGGTTCGAACAGGCTGGTGAACAGGCGCCGCGCCTTCATCGGCCGCAGCCGGTTGAAATGGTCGACCAGCGCGTCGCGGAGATGCCGTGCCCGCTCGCCGTTCGGACTGGACGCCCCCTCGACCGCATCCAGCACCGAGCGGATGGCGTGCATCGGGATGCGGGCGACGACCTCGTCCATCTGGCGGCGGAAGGTGGCGGAGCCCATGCCGTCCCCGCCGGCCGCAGCGGTGGCGGAGGGGAGGGAGGCCGTGGCCGTCGGCGTGCTGTTCATGCGCCCAACACCTCGCGGGATGATCGTCGCCCGACGCTCATGATCGCGGGAGATTATTAAATATCCTTTGCTATTTCCATGCGTGTATTCGGCCGATCATTAGGACTACCGGCATATGCCGGGCGAATGCTTTGTGATCTTAGGTTTACCTTTTTCGGACTCTTCGGCTACAGGCCCGCCGCCAACTGGGCGTCCAGCCCGGCGCGATAGTCGGGATAAGCCAGGGTGACGCCGAGTTGGCGTTTGATGCGGTCGTTCTTCACCCGGCGGCAATCGGCGTAGAAGCTGGCGGCCATCGGCGACATCTCGGCCTGGTCGAAGGGCACCAGCGGCGGCGGCTCCACCCCCAGCAGGCGGCAGGCATAGTCCACCACCTCGTGCGACGGGCTGGGCAGGTCGTCGGCCACATTGTAGACCGCCCCCAGCGTCGGCCGGGCCATCGACGCGCGCAGCGTGTTGGCGATGTCGTCGACATGGATGCGGCAGAAGACCTGACCCGGCTTGTCCACCCGCTTGGCGATGCCGTCGCGCACGGAATCGATGGCGCTGCGGCCGGGGCCGTAGATTCCGGCCAGCCGGAACAGGTGCATCGGCACGCCATACTGGCGGTACAGGTTCAGCCAGCCGCGTTCCGCCTCCACCCTTCGCTTCTGGCGCTCGCCGGTCGGCCTCAGCCACGCCGCTTCGCTCACCCACGCGCCCGCGGTGTCGCCATAGACGCCGGTGGTGGAGAGATAGCCGGCCCACTCCAGCGTGCGCAGGTCGGCCAGATCGCCGGCATGCTGGTCCAGCACCGGATCGCCCTTGCCGTCCGGCGGGATGCTGACCAGCAGATGGGTGGTGCCGGCCAGCGCCGCTTGCGCATCGGCCAGCGGCCTGCCGCGCTCGAACAGGAAGGCCTCGATGCCCTGGGCTTCCAGCTCCGCCTTCTTCTCCGCGCTGCGGCAGGTGGCGGCGATGCGCCATCCCTCGGCGCGCAGCCCGTCGGCGAAGACGCGGGCGCTGTAGCCGGGGCCGAAGACGAACAGGCGGGGATCGGTCATCAGGAGGCGGTTCCGGTTGAGGACGGGGAGCGGTGTAGCAGCGGGGACGGGCTTGCGGGCTTGCGCCCTGCCCGGCGATGGCGGAGTGTAAAGCCACCATGACCCGACGCAATCCCTACCTTTCCGCTGCCCTCGCACTGGGGCTTTTCGCCAGCTTGCCGGCCACGCCCGCGGCATCCGCCACCGGTCCGTCCTCCGGCCTCGACCGCAACCGCGAACTCCAGGCCTGTGCCGCCAAGGCGGAGGCCAATCCCGACGGGGCCAAGGCCGACGCGATGCGCTGGCAGGAGCAGGGCGGCGGCGACTTCGCCAAGCTCTGCTACGCGCTGGCGCAGTTCCATGCCGGGGAGTTCAAGGCGGCCGGCACCCAGATGGAGGCGCTGGTACCGACGCTGGGCAAGGACGATCCCAAGGCCGCCGCCTCGCTGCTCGGCCGGGCCGGCTGGGCGTGGCTGCGGGCCGGCGACCAGGGCCGGGCGGAGCGGCTCTACGGCGCCGCTCTCGACAAGACGCCGGGCGACACCGACCTGCTGATCGACCGCGCCTTCGCCCGCGCCGAGGGGGAGCGCTTCTGGGACGCCATCGCCGACCTGGACGCCGCGCTGTCGCGCGACCCGCGGCGGGCCGACGCCTATCTCTACCGCGCCACCGCCAACAAGGCGCTGTCCAACTACCGGCAGGCGCTGGCCGACATCGACCATGCCCTGGAACTGAAGCCCGGCGACCCGGAGGCGATCCTGCTGCGCGGCAACGTCAAGGCGCTGGGCGGCAACCTGCCGGCCGCGCGCGACGACTGGGCGCTGACCCGCCGCGTTTCCCCCGACAGCGACTGGGGCCGCGCCGCCGCCGACAATCTCGCCCGGACGGCGGAGGTCGCGGGGGCCAAGGGCAAGGAAGCGGGTAAGGATACGGCAAAGCCGAAATCTCCCTGATATCCGTCGGCGTCCGGGGTAAAAAACGCCTGACCTCAAGACTTTCCCGATGCAGGTACGGGCCGCCGACGTCCCTCCGCGGTCCGTTTTGCCGTCCGGCCTTACTGCCGTCTTCCCCGGATCGGTGGAGGAACCTCGCCGCCCGTGCCGCCGTTTTCCTGTTCAATGTCGGAAAGGCAAGGCGGGGAGAGCACGGTGTTCGAAGGATTCACGCTGGAGACCGTCGAACTGCCGGACGCGACTCTGCGGGTCCGGCATGGTGGGCAGGGCAGTCCGGTCCTGCTGCTCCACGGCCATCCGCGCACCCATGCGACCTGGCACCGGGTGGCGCCGCTGCTGGCGGCCTCCCACAGTGTGGTCTGTCCAGACCTGCGAGGGTTCGGCCAATCGTCGAAGCCGGCAGACCGGCCGGATCACGCCAATTCCTCCAAACGGGCCAAGGCGCTGGATTGCCTCGCCCTGATGCGGCACCTCGGCTTTGAGCGCTTCGCCGTCGTCGGCCACGACCGCGGATCCTATACCGCGTTCCGTCTGGCGATGGACCATCCCGTCGCCGTCACCCGCCTCGCGCTGCTCGACGGCGTACCGATCTGGGAGGCTCTGGAGCGGTGCGATGCCCGCTTTGCCCGCGCTTGGTGGCACTGGTTCTTCTACGCCCAGCCGGATAAGCCGGAGCGCGCCATCCTGGCCGATCCCGATGCCTGGTATGGCGGCTCGGCAGACGCAATGGGGGAGGAGGCCTACCGGGATTTCCACGCCGCCATCCATGATCCTGGCACCGTGCACGGCATGCTGGAGGATTACCGCGCCGGGCTGGGCATCGACCGAGACCATGACGCGACCGATCGAGCCGCCGGACGACGGCTGACCTGTCCGGTGTTGGCCTTGTGGTCATTGCGGGACGATCTGGAGGAGCTTTACGGCGATGTTCTGGCGGTCTGGCGACCTTGGGCACCGGATCTGCGTGGGCGCGGTCTGGATTGCGGCCACCATATGGCGGAGGAATTGCCGGAAGAGCTGGCGCGCGAGCTTCTGGAATTCCTCGGCACCCAGCCGGAAGAATGAAAAAGCCCCGCCGCGGTGACCGCGGGCGGGGCTTCTCCTTACCTGAACTCTGCCCAGGTGCCGGCTTACAGCGCCGAGTCGACCCACTGGAACAGCGCACCCTTGGGCAGGGCGCCGATCTTGGTGGCGGCGACGCTGCCGTCCTTGAACAGCATCAGGGTCGGGATGCCGCGCACGCCGTACTTTCCGGGGGTGCCCGGGTTCTCGTCGATGTTCAGCTTGGCGACGGTGACCTTGCCTTCATACTCGCCGGCCAGCTCGTCGAGCGCCGGGGCGATCATCTTGCAGGGGCCGCACCATTCCGCCCAGAAATCGACCAGGACCGGGCCGCTGGCCTTCAGGACGTCCTGCTCGAAACTGTCGTCGGTAACCTTGATGGTGGTGCTCATGTGACCTCTTGCCTTGAGTCGGAAGCGCCGCGGACCGGTTGTGAAAGCCCGGCGGGCATCGCCCCGTCAGTGGAATTGAGCAAAATGTAGGGCGGAGGCGCCCGGCCGGTCAAGTCACCCCATCTTTCGGGGGACCCGCCGGCCGCTCTTCACCCCGCCCGCGGGACCAGTCCGGCCGCCGCCGCGTCCATCACCGAGGGCGGCAGCTCCATGGTGTAGGGACCGTCGGTCCACAGCAGCACGCACCGCACCCGCCGCCCCGGATAGACCGCTCGCAACGCCTCGCGGTAGGCCGCCATCTGGCGCCGGTAAACCATTGGCACGTCTTCCAGATCCCGCGGCGGCGGCCGGTTGGTCTTGTAATCGACGATCCACACCGTATCCCCGGTCAGCGCCAGACGGTCGATGCGGCCGGCCAGGGCCCGGCTGCCGTCGCCGAGCGCCACCACGCCGACCAGCGGCACCTCCGCCCGCGAGCCGGGGCCGAACAGATGCGCGAACTCCGCATGGCTCAGCACCGCCAGCGTCTCCCGCGCGATGGCGTCCTGCTGGTCCGGCGTCAGCTTGTGCGCCGGCCGCGCCAGGAAGCGGCGGCAGGCGGCGTCCCGCGCCGCCTCGGCGAGATTGGGCAGGGTCTGCAGCAGCCGGTGGACCAGCAGGCCGCGGCGGAAGCGCTGGCCGTCGTCGTTGCCCAACGGCGAGCGCACCGCCGGCTCCTCGCCGTCCGGCCGCGACGGGGTCAGCGGCCGCGACGGCTCCGGCTCGCCCGGTGCCGGTTCGCCGATCCACGGCGGCGGCGGCTCGGCGGCGGTGCTCTCCTCCGTCTCGACATGGCGCGGCACCACGGCGGTCTGGGCGCCGACCAGCCGCCAGCCCTCTCCGGCCCAGCCGTCGGGGCAGAGGCCGGTGAAGTCGAAGGGGTGCTGCACGCCGTTGTCGCGCATCGCCTCCTCGACCAGCCGGTACCAGCAGTCGTCGGACGGCTCGCGCTTGCCCTGGTGGCCGCAGATGTAGAGCCGGTCCTCCGCCCGCGTCAGCGCGACATAGAGCAGCCGGCGGTATTCCTGGTCGCGCCGCCGGTTGGCCCGCGCCCGCGCCTCGGCGCACAGCCCGTCCTCCTGCGACCGCCGGGCGGCGAACAGCGGCACCGGGCAGTCGTCGTCCGGCCATAGGATCGGCGGGCTCTGGGTCGGGCTGCCCAGCGTGTCGGGCAGGAAGACGATCGGCGCCTGCAAGCCCTTGGAGCCGTGGACGGTCATGATCCGCACGGTGCCGCCGCCCTGCTCCAGCTCGCGCTTGATCTCGGCGTCGCTGGCCGCCAGCCAGGCCAGGAAATTCTGCAGGGACGGCGGCTCGGTCTTCTCGAAGGCGAGGCAGACGGCGAGGAACTCCTCCAGCGGATCCTGGGCGTCGGGGCCGAGCCGCTTCAGGATCGCCCGGCGCCCCGAGCGGCCGTCGGCCGGGCAGGGCCGGTTCAACAGCCCGGCGAACAGCTCGTAGGGGGCGGAGAAGTCGGTGCGCGCCAGCAGGTCGCCGAGATAGCGCCGGGCCGGGCGGAACTCCGCCTCCGTCTCGGCCAGCGCCACCAGCGAGCGCCACAGCGTGCCGCGCCGGCCATGGGCGACGCGGAACAGCGCCTCCTCGTCCAGCCCGACCAGCGGCCCCTTCAGCACGGTGGCGAGCGTCAGGTCGTCGTCGGGCAGCAACAGGAAGTCGGACAGCGCCACCAGATCCATGACGGCGAGCTGTTCGGTCAGCACCATGCGGTCGACGCCGGCCACCGGCACGCCGCGGTCCTTCAGCGCGCGGACCAGTTCGGTGACGAAGGCGGTGCGGCGGCGGACCAGCACCATGACGTCGCCGGGCTGCACCGGCCGGCCCTTGGCCTCCAGCCTCTCGCCGCCGTCGATCCAGCGATGCACCGTCGCCGCGATGACCGCGGCGAGGCGGGCCGACGGCGAATCGGCGGATTCGCGCGCCACCGGCGGCGCCCAGGCCGGCGTCTCGACGGCTTCGGCCGGCTTCACCGGCGGCCACAGCTCGACCAGACCGGCCTGCCCACGGCGGAAGGCGCGGTGGCGGATGACCGGGTTGGCGTCGGACGCCACGCCGTCGCGGGCGCGGTCCAGCGTGAAGACGGCGTCCACCGTCTCCAGCACCGCCGCTGTCGAGCGGAAGGAGATGTCGAGGTCGACCCCCGCCCACAGCCGCTCGGCCGACTCCGCCTTGTCCTGGAAATGCCGGCGCATGCGGGCGAACTCGGCGGGATCGGCGCGCTGGAAGCTGAAGATCGATTGCTTCTCGTCGCCCACCGCGAAGACGGTGCGGATCTTGCCGTCCGGGGCGGCGGCCTCCAGTTCGGCGAAGAACTCGCCGGCCAGCGCCGCGACGATGGCCCACTGGTCGGGGTTGGTGTCCTGCGCCTCGTCGATCAGGATATGGTCCAGGCCGCCGTCCAGCTTGTACAGCACCCAGGGCACCCGCGGCGCCTTGCCGTCGCCGCTCAGCAGCCGGTTGGCCGCCAGGATCAGGTCGTCGTAGTCCAGCAAGGCGCGCGCCGCCTTGCGGTCGCGATAGGCGTCCAGCATCGCCTGCGCCAGGGTCAGCAGGGCGGTGGTCGAGGCGGCGACGCCGGCGGCCTTCACCCGGTCCGAAATCTCCACCAGCCGCTCCGCCTCCTTCTGCAGGGAGAGCAGAGCCTGCGGGTAGGCGGTGGCCGGCTTCTTGGTCATCAGCGTCTTGCGCGGACTGCCCTCGGCGGTCAGGAACAGGCGCTTGTAGGCTTCGAAGGCACGGACCCGGCGGTCGGCGGCGTCGAGCCAATGCTGGATGGCGATGCCGCGTTCCTGGTCGCCGGCGCTGCCGCCCGACAGCGCCCGGCAGGCCTCGCGCAGGGCCGGCGGGTCGCACTGGTCGTCGTGGCAGGCGTGGGTGAGGATCGACTCCTCGGTCACGCCGGCCGGAACCTGCAGCGTGCCGTGGATGGCGTCGATCAGCCCGTCCAGCCCGTGGAAACGCTCGAACAGCTTTTCCACCTGCCCGCGCTGGCTCGCCAGTTCGGCCAGCAGCCCGGCGAAATCCTCCGGATTCAGGTCACCGGTCAGCCGGCCCATGGCGCGGCCGAGCGGGCTGTCCGGCTCGGTCCGGCCGGCATGCAGCACGGCGTCGCGCGCCTCGGTCAGCAGCCCGTCGGCGGTGCGGTCGTCCATCACGTCGAAATGCGGCGCCAGCTCGGCTTCCAGCGGGAAGCGGCGCAGCAGCGACTGGCAGAAGGCGTGGATGGTCTGGATCTTCATGCCGCCGGGGCAGTCCACCACCTGGGCGAACAAGCGCCGCGCGTTCAGCCGGGCTTCCATCGACGGCCGCTCGCCGCAGAGGTCGGCCAGCCGGTCCTCCAGCGCCTCGTCGGGCAGGGTGGCCCACAGGCCGAGCGTCCGGTTGATGCGGATCGCCATCTCCGCCGCGGCGGCCTTGGTGAAGGTCAGGCAGAGGATGCGCGCCGGCGGCGTGCCCGACAGCATCAGCCGCAGCACCCGGTCGGTCAGCACCTTGGTCTTGCCGGACCCGGCCGAGGCGCCGACCCAGACCGACGCCGTCGGATCGGACGCCCGCCGCTGCGCCACGTTGGGGTCGAGCGGCAAGGTACGGGGGGACAGGTCGGTCATGGTCATGGGCGATGCTTCCACAGATCCCCTCTCCCCCCCGGGGAGAGGGTTAGGGTGAGGGGGATGCACCGCAGGACCTTTGGGGCAGGCACGCAATGCGCCCCCCTCACCCCGACCCTCTCCCCGGGGGGGAGAGGGGGAATCACGCCGACACCACTCCCCATCACTCCCCCTCCCCGCCGCCCGACGACCATTCCTGGACGCGGGCCAAATGCGCATAGTCGGTGTAGCGCGGCGCCATCGCCGGGCGTGGACGCGAACGGTAGGGCGTCGCCGGGTCGTCGAACCGTGCGATCAGCGCCTCCAGCCCGGCCCGCGCCTGCTCGCCCAACGCCGCCGGGTCGCCCTTCACCGGCTTCTCCTCGCCGGCCGGGTCGCCGCCGGACAGGCGCCAGAAGGTCAGCTCGGCCACCTCGCCCTTGTCGATGCCGCTGAACCCGCCGGCCGCCGCAATCGCGGCCTCCAGCGGCAACTGCGGGGCGAAGCCGAGCTCGATCTCGCGCGGGCTCGGCGGGGTGCCGGTCTTGTAGTCGATCACCACCAGCCCGTCGGGGCCGCGGTCGATGCGGTCGGCCTTGGCGGTCAGGGCGAAGGGTCCGCCGGGGCCGGACAGCTCCAGCCGGCCCGGCACTTCCGTTCCCAGCGGGCGCAGGCGGGGGCGGCGCTCGCGCTCCAGGTCGACGAACCAGCCGGCCACCCGCTCGAAACGCGCCCACCAGAAGGCCCAGACGTCGGGATGGCTGCGCAGCAGCGGTCCGAAGCGCTCCCGCCCCAGCGCGATCAGCCGGTCGAGCGCGTCGTGGGGCAGCAGGGCGGGATGCTCGCGGACGAAGGCGTCGAGCGTGTCGTGGATGATCTGACCGCGGTCCGACGCCCCCGGATCGGCGGCGATGGGGTCGAGCGCCCGCAGCCGCAAGGCGTGCCGGGCGTAGATGGCGTAGGGATCGCGCATCCAGGTCTCGATCTCCGTCACCGACAGCTTGCGCGGCCGGGCGGACAGCGGCGGACGCGGCTCCGGCGCCGCCACCGGCTGTACCCGCTCGGGCTCGTCCAGCCCGCGTGCCCAGCCGAGCCAGCAGGCCCCGCGCGCTTCGATCACGCCGTCCAGATCCAGCGCCCTCAGCACGGTTTCCAGCCGCAGCAGCCAGCGCGACGGCACGGTCGGCGTGCCCTCCACCCGCGCGGCTCGGGTCAGCACCACCTCCGGCGCGCCGCAGGCATGGGCGAAGTCGTGGGCCGACATGCCGACCAGCCGTTCCGGGCTGGGCAGGCCGAAATCGCGCCGCATCGGCCGCGACATCCAGGGATCGGCGGCGGCCGCCGGCGGCCAGGTCCCCTCGTTCAGCCCGCCGAGGATGGTCAGGTCGAGATGCTGGAGGCGGGCCTCCATCGGACCCAGGATGAACAGGCGCGGATGCAGGCCGTAGCGGGGACGCACCGCCCGCGCGCTCATCAGCGCGTCGAGCAGCGCCGGGTAGTCCTTGGCCGGGATCGCCGGGAAACCCTCGGCCGCGTCGAGCAGGTCGTGGACGAAGCGCGCCGCCTCCTCGCCGTCGTCCTGCCGCCACAGCCGCTCCGCCCCGGTCAGCGCATCGTCGGCGGCGAGCGACTCGCAGAAGGCGACATGGGCGCGCACGAGATCGGCCAGCGGCGTCTCGCTGGTCAGCGCCTCCAGGAAGGGCGCGGCGCGCTGGCCGAGATCGACCAGCCAGCCGCGCAGGAATTCCTGCTGCTCCTCATGGTCGAAGCGGTCGGCCTGCTCCAGCGCCGCCAGCACGCCGTCGAACCCTTCCGCCGGGCGGGGGCCGCGCAGCACCACCCGCTCCAGCGCGCGGGCGGCGGCGCGGAAATCCGCCGAGCCGCGGCCGCCCGCCGCCATCGGATGCTTGGCCAGCGCCAGCAGGGCCAGCGGATGGACGCGGCTCGCCACCAGCTCCGCCGTCAGCCGCAGATAGGTGCCGACCGCGGTGTGGGCGAGCGGCTGGCCGCCCGAATCGTTGACCAGGATGCCCCAGCGCGCCAGCGCCATGGCGACCCGGCGGCCGAGGTTGCGGTCGGGAGTGATGAGGGCCGCGGTCTTGTTCGGCGTTTCCAGCGCATGGCGCATCAGCAGGGCGATGACCTGCGCCTCCTCTTCCGAGGTGGCGGCGTCGATGCGGGTCAGCCCGTCCAGCGCCGCCGCCTCCACCCCCGACAATTCGCGCCAGCCCTCGGTGGTCGCCGCCGGGCGCATCGCCTCGGCGATCAGACGGGCGCGGGCGCCGCGCGGCTCCGTCGCGTCGCTCCAGGGCCGGACCTCGGCGCGGGTGACGCCCAGCCGGTCGATCAGCTGCGACAGGCCATGCTGCGGATGGGACTCATCCCCGGCGATGGCGTCCCAGATCACGTCGTCGGCACCGGTGTCGAGGCCGGGCAGCACCACCGCCCCCAGCGGCAGCCGGGCGATGACCGACAGCAGTTCCGTCGTCGCGACGATGGAGCCGGTCGAGCCGGCGGCGATCACCATGCCCGGCGGCGGGGCCGCCTGCCACAGCGCCGCCTGCGTCTCCAGCGCCAGGTTGCGGCGCTTGGCCGGGTCGGTCTCGCCGCCCGACTCGAGGATGGCCGGCCAGACCTCGGTGATGATGCGCAGGAATTTCAGCGTGACCTGCCAGTGCTCGGCATAATCCTCCGGCACCAGCGACTCGAGCTTCTCGAATCCGGCGCGTTCGATCCACACCGCATCGATCAGCCGGCCCAAATCGGCGCCCAGCCGCACCGCCTGCGCCGTCGTCGCCGACAGCCCCTCGGCCCCCAGGATCAGCCGGGCCAGCGTCATCTGCCGGTTCAGCGGCGAGATCGCCTCCGGCAGGTCGAGCGGGAGGTCGGGCAGCTCCTCCTCGGTCAGGCTGAGGTCGCCGGCATCCAGCTCGCCCAGCGGCGCCATCCGCGGCAGCAGCGTCGGCTGCCCGCCCGACCGCCGCAGGAAGGCCGCCTGCAACGACCGGCAGGCGCGCCGTGTCGGCAGCAGGACGGTGACCCCGGCCAGCGCCATCGGGTCGCCGCCGACCCGTTCCATGATCCCCGCCGCCAGCATGTCGACGAAGGGCGCGCCTGCGGGGATGCTGTAGACTTTGGGGAGAGTGGAGCTGTCGGGAAACATGGAAGGTCCGTGTATCGCTTGCCCCCACCCCAACCCTCCCCCGCCCTCGGTCGGCGGAAGGCCGATCCGATCGCGGGGGAGGGGGAAAGTGCTTGGGCGGGAGAGTGGCGGTAGTTTCCTCCCCCGCCCAGCGGGGGAGGATTAAGGTGGGGGCGAAACGTCTCGTCCAGTATAGCTCGGCCCGGCCCTCAATGCGCCACCGCCCGCACGCCGCCGATGGACAGCAGATCCTCCGCCTCCCGAAGCCCGGCCGGCGTGCCGATGTGGAACCACAGCCCGTCATGGGCGAGGCCGAACAGCCGTCCCGCCGCCTGCGCGCGGTCCCAGATCAGGTTGGTGGAGAAGGCGCCGTCGGGCGTGCCGGCCGCGAACAGCTCCGGCTTGACGATCTGCACCCCGGCATAGACGAAGGGCGCCAGTTCGCGCTCGGCCCGGCGGGTCAGGCCGCCCAGCGGGTCCATGTGATAGTCGCCGGGCCCGTCATAGCCGACCGACTTGGTCGTCGCCATCAGCAGGAGCAGCGCGTCCATCTCCGCCGGGTTCCAGTGCGATGCCAGACGGCGCAGGGCCGGCACCGGCCCGTCCAGCCAGAAGATGTCGGCGTTCACGGTGTAGACCGGCGCGGTGCCGAGATGGGGCAGCGCCTTCTTCACCCCGCCGCCGGTCTCCAGCAGCGTGTCCTCCGGCGACAGGGTGATGGCCGGCGCCGTCCGCTCCTGCAGATGCTCGCCGATCATCGCGCCCAGATAATGGCTGTTGACCACCGCCCGGCCGACGCCGGCCTCGGCCAGCCGGTCGAGCGCATGGTCCAGCATCGGCTTACCCAGCACCGGGATCAGCGGCTTCGGCCGATCGTTGGTCAGCGGGCGCATGCGCAGGCCCTGGCCGGCGGCCAACACCATCGCAGTTTCTGGAATGGTCACGGTCATCTCAGGGCGTCTCCGGAACGACGAAGGCGGCACGGGCGGCGGGTGGCAGGTGGCGGTCGAACCAGCCGGCGACCGGCGCCAGTTCCGGCTTCGCCAGCTGCGCTTCCAGCAGGCGCCAGACCCGCGGCAGATGGACGAGGTAGGACCGCCGTCCCTGGCTCAGCGCCAGGCGGACGAAGATGGCGACGATCCGCGCGTGGCGGACCGCCCCCAGCACCGCCATGGCGCGGCGGAAGGCGGCGGCATCGGTCTCGGGGAAGGCGGCGAGATAGCGTGCGACCATCGCCCCGGCCAGATCGGGCGCCACGTCGCGCCGCGCGTCCTCCAGCAGCGACACCAGATCGTAGGCCCGCGGCCCCCAGCCGGCGCTCTGGAAGTCGATCAGTCCGGCGGCCTTCACCCCCGGCCGCGGCAGCCGCATCAGGTTGTCGACATGATAGTCGCGCAGCAGAAGCGACGGCGCCCCGGTGCAGACCGGCTCCAGCACCATCCGCCAAGCCGTATCGAAATCGGACCGATCCCCGTCGTTCAGGGACCGCCCCAGCGCCGCCGGCACATAGGCGTCGAGGAACAGCCGGGTCTGCTCCACGAACAGCGCCGGATCGTAGACCGGCAGGGCCAGCCGCCTTGCCGCCCCCTCCGGCCAGCCGCGGTGGATGGTGATCAGCGCGTCGGTCGCCATCCCGTAGAGCGGCCAGGAATCGGCACCGTCCGCCAGCAGGCGGGAGAATGTCTCGCTTCCGAAATCCTCCTGAAGCGCCAGTCCCCGCTCCACGTCCGACGCGAGGATGGTGGGAACCGACAGCCCGATCGCCGCCAGTTCGGCGCCGATGGCGATGAACGGCCCGAGGTCTTCGGCCGGGGCCGGCGTGTCGACCAGGATCAGCGTGCTTCCATCGGCTTTGCAGAGGCGCTCGTAACGCCGGGCGGACGCGTCGCCGGCCAGCGGCTCCCGCGCCGCGCCGGCCAATCCGTTGGCGTCCAGGAAGGCGGCGATCTCCACCTCCCGCGCAGACGGTATGGCCGCCATCACAGCGTCCAGTCGGCGGCGGCCACCCGAGCCGCCAGCGCGCCGTGGCCGGTCAGCGTGGCGCGGCGGGCATCCGCTCCGTCATGTTCCATCGTCACCTCCACCCGGTCGGGCGGCAGCAGCGGGCCCAGCCGGTCCGGCCATTCCACCAGCGCCACCGCTTCGGCCCGCGCATCGTCCCAGCCCAGCTCATATACCTCGTCGGGGCCGGACAGGCGGTAGAGGTCGAAATGCCAGACCGGCCCGATGGCGGTGTCGTAGGTCTGCACCAGGGTGAAGGTGGGGGAGGGCACCTCGGCGTCCTCATGGGTGACGCTGCGGATCAAGGACCGCGACAGCGCCGACTTGCCGGCGCCGAGGTCGCCGCGCAGGGCCACGAGGTCGCCCGGCCGCAGGACGATGGCCAGCCGGCGGCCCAGCGCCGCGGTGGCCGCCTCGTCAGGCAGCGGGAGGACGAGGGTATGGAGGGACGTGTCCGACATGGCGCGGATACTGTGCGAAGCCGCCGCCCGCCCGCAAGTCGTATAAGGTGGGGCCGTAAAGAAGGATGGGTCGGCGGCCGACCCAGCGGCCGATTTAACGGCCGACCCGGCGCTTGGAGGACAGCCGGTCGCCTGCCCCGGATCCGTCCGCGCCGCCGGCCACCACCAGCCGCGGCGCCTTGTTGAAGTTCATGGTGATCATCAGCGTCAGCGCGCCGTTGATCAGGTGCAGGATCTTGTCCGACGCCACCGGCAGGGGGATGCGCCGGCCCATGCAATAGCCGACCAGCGCCGCCGTCACCTCGGTGTCGCCCAGCGCCAGCTCGGTCACCACGCCGTCGTCGTCGGTGACGGACAGGCGGATCTCGATGCCTTCCGGCTCCGGTCCCTCGTTGCGGTGGTAGACGATGTTCGACACTGTGCCGACCGGCAACGGATCCTTCACCCGGCGCCGGCGGTCCAGCACCGCCCGCACGACCTCCTGGTCGGTGAAGACCAGACACCGAAGTTCCTTCATTCCGGGCCTCCACCTGGCAGGCAGTCGGGCTGGGGATGGCCGGGCCGAGGAGCATCCGGGCCGACCATCCGCCGCGTTCCCGTACTGTCCGCCCTGCAGCCGCCGCGTGCAATAAACAAATTTAGACGAATTTACGCGAAATTGTTAAAACGCATTCCTCGCGCCACTCCCCTGCGCGGCATGGCGGCGCCTTCCCCTTGCTGGGGGTTGACCCGGCCGGCAAATGCGGACAATGGAGGGGCGGTTCAGCTCCTCCATCACCCCGTCGTCCGGCACCCCGTCCCAAGGAATTGGCTTCCATGTCGCAGACCGCCTCCAGCAACGATGTCCTCACCACCGATGTCGTCATCGTCGGCGCCGGCCCCGTCGGGCTGTTCGCCGTGTTCGAATGCGGCATGTTGAAGATGCGCTGCCATGTGGTGGACGCGCTGGACATGGTCGGCGGCCAATGCACGGCGCTCTATCCGGAAAAGCCGATCTACGACATCCCGGCCCACCCCTCGATCGAGGCGGCCGACCTGATCGACCGGCTGGCGGAGCAGGCGGCTCCCTTCGCGCCCACCTACCATCTGGGCCAGCAGGTGGAAAAGCTGACCCGCCAGGACGGCGGGCGCTGGCTGGTGGAGACCAGCATCGGCACGAAGATCGACGCCCGGGCGGTGGTCATCGCCGCCGGCAGCGGCGCCTTCGGCCCCAACCGCCCGCCGCTCGACGGGCTGGAGGCCTATGAGGGCAAGTCGGTCTTCTACATGGTGCGCCGCCGCCAGGACTTCGCCGGCAGGAAGGTGGTGATCGCCGGGGGCGGCGACAGCGCCGTCGACTGGGCCATCTCCCTGGCCGACGTCGCCGAGCGCGTCTATGTCGTCCACCGCCGCCCGAAGTTCCGCGCCGCCCCCGAAAGCGTCGCCCGCATGGAGGCGCTGGTGCGCGAGGGGCGGATCGAGATGGTGGTGCCCTACCAGCTCTCCGGCCTGGACGGCGCGGACGGCCGGCTGACCGCGGTGCGCGTCGCCACGCTGGACGGCGAGGAAAAGGCGCTGCCGGCCGACGCGCTGCTCGCCTTCTTCGGCCTGTCGATGAATCTCGGCCCCATCGCCGATTGGGGCCTGGATCTGGAGCGCAGCCACATCGCCGTCGCCCAGCCCGGCTGTGCCACCAACGTGCCGGGCGTCTTCGCCATCGGCGACATCGCGACCTATCCCGGCAAGCTGAAGCTGATCCTCTGCGGCTTCGCCGAGGCGGCCCAGGCGGCCCACGCCATCCGCCCGCTGGTCTATCCGGGCGAGGCGCTGCATTTCGAATACTCCACCTCGAAGGGCGTGCCGGGCGGAGCGTGAATGACTGCCCTCTCCCGCCTTTCGCACAAACTTCGTTTGTGCTGACGGCGTCAGGCGGATCGAAGATCCGCTGAGAGCCCCGGGAGAGGGAGGGGACCCACGAAGTGGGGAGGGTGAGGGGTACACCAAGGATCAGGCATCTGGTTCCTTGCACCACCCCTCACCCTTCCCATGCTGCGCATGGGCCCCTTCCCTCTCCCGGGGCGGGAGAGGGAGTTAATCCTACCCCGCCTTCACCCCGTTCACCGGGGCCTGCACCGGCATGATGCAGCGGACATGGGCGCTGCGGTAGACGCCGGCGCCGGTGGTCTCGTCCAGTTCCAGCCGGCCGCCGTGCAGTTCCACCACGTTGCGGGCCAGCGAGACGCCCAACGCGGCGGCGCCCTGCGGGTCGGCCTCCGGCGCCGCCGCACCGCTGACCGACAGGGTGATGCTGCCGTTCAGCCTTTCGCCCGCAAGCCGGATGCGGCGGTCGGCGGGCGGGTGGCGGATGGCGCCCACCACCAGGGTGAACAGCGCCTGCTTCAGCCGCTTGCCGTCCCCCTCCATCTCGCCCAACGCCTCGGGCGCCACCACCTCCAGCCGCAGCCCCTCGCGCCGCGCCCAGTCGCGGGTCAGGCCGGCGACCGAGTCGAGCAGGTCGGGCAGGTTGATCGCGCCGCGGTCCAGCGTGGTGACGCCGGCCCCCAGGCTGGTCAGGTCGACCACGTCGTCGATCAGTTCCAGCAGGCGCTGGCCGGCCGCCAGCATGCTGCGCACATACTCCATCTGGCGGGTGTTCAGCTCGCCGAAATACTGGTTCGCCAGCACTTCGGCGAAGCCGATGATGCCGTTCAGCGGCGTGCGCAGATGGTGGGAGACGTTGGCGATGAACTCGCTCTTCAACTGGTCGGCGGCTTCCAGCGCGGCGTTGGAGGCGCGCAGCGCCGTCTCCAGCCGGGCGCCGTCGGTGACGTCGAGATAGCTGTTCAGCACCGCCCCGTCCGGCAGCGGCAGGGTGGAGAATTCCACCACCGACCCGTCGCTGCGCTCCACCCGGCCGGAGCGGACGCTGCGCTCCAGCGTGGCGCCGACCAGCTCTTCCTTCAGCGCCTCCCAGGTGGCGGCCTCTGCCGGCCGGTCCGGCGCCTTCTCCGCCGGCACGATCTCCAGCAGCGGGCGCATGCGTTCGATGACGTCGGCGATGTGGGGTTCGCCGTGCAGGTCGCGGTCCTCCAGATCCCAGATGCGGGCGAAGGCCGGGTTGGACAGCTTCAGCCGGCCGTCGCCGCCGAACACGGCGATGCCTTCGGCCAGATTGTCCAAAGTCTCCTGCTGCACCGCCATCAGCGTGTTGTAGGAGGATTCCAAAGCCAGCGTGTTGGTCACGTCCTCCAGGATGGTGATCAGCCCGCCCTGCGGATGCGGGGCTGCCAGATGGCGCAGCGTGGTGCCGTCCGGCAGGTGCAGCATCTCCTCCAGCGGTTCCACCAGGTGGGTGTAGCGGGTCAGCCTTTCCCGCTTGAAGGTCTGGTAGTCGGCATATTCCGGCAGCCGGCGGCGGGCGCGCAGCTCCTCCAGCAGCTCGGCGTTGGTCGGCTCGCTGCGCAGCCACGCCTCGTCCAGGTCCCAAAGGCGGGCATAGGCCTGGTTGAAGAAGGTCAGCCGGGTATCGGGGCCGAAGATGGCGATGGCGGTGCCCAGCCGTTCCAGCACCTCCGCATGCGCGGTCAGGTGGCGGTCCAGCTCGCCGCGCAACTCCTCCAGCGGGGTCAGGTCCAGGGCATAGCCGACCACCAGCGTGCCGCCGCCGTCGGTCAGCGGCAGCGGCGCCTCGGTGACCTCCAGCAGTCGGCGTTCGGTGCCGATCACCACGGGGGCGCGGTCGGACTGGGCGAAGCCGCCGCTGCGCGCCCGCTCGGCCAGCGCCGGGCCGGCGGCGGTCAGCTCCCGCCCCTCCGCCACCACCGTCCCGGGATCGCCGTCGACGGCGCGGGCATAGGCGCGGTTGCACCAGGACAGCCGTAACGATCGGTCGCGCATCCACACCGGAACCGGCAGCGCGTCCGCCATCGCCTGCAACTCGGCAAGGCGGGAACGGGCGGCTCCCGCCTCCTCCTCCTGGCGCAGCGTGGCGTCCCGTGCGGCGCCGCGGGCGATGGTGACATCCTCGATCCACACCACGTCGCAGTGCGTCCCGCCCGCCCGTCCGCGCCGGCCGGTCAGCACCAGACGCCGTCCGCCGGGTGCCGCCGCCTCGCAGCGGAAGGGGGTGCCGTCGCAGCGCAGGCGGGACAGTGCGGGCGCGAGATCGGGTGCGGTCAGGCCATTGGCCGTCGAGCCGGCGGGCGAGCCGGTGAGCGCGTCGGCGGAGGAAATGCCCAGCAGGGCCGCCGCCTCGTCCGATAGGGCGCTCTCGCCCTGGTCGGTCCAGGCGCACCAGGGGTGCGGCGCGGCGGCCAGCATGGCCCGCCAGCGATCCGCGGCGGCATGATCGGCTTGGCGCCGGGGTTCCTTGTTCCAAAAGAAGCCAGCGAGACCGACCACGCTTTTCACCCCCGGGACCGCCGGGGCTTGGCAAGGGCCCGGCTGAGTCTGTCGAAATGAATCAAGATGCGCAGAGTAGTTCAGCCATTTCCCACCGACAAGCGCACACCCATGCGGCTTGCTGCCTTTTCGAAATTCCTCTCCCGCCCAGGTAGATTTCGCTCCGACACGTCCGGTTACGCCATGCTCTCTTCCGGGCTGGGTACCGTCTCTTTCGTGTGGCGCAGGTCGTGGATCGCTTTTTCGACCTTCGGGAAGGCCGCTGCCATCGCATCGGCATGCCGCGCGGCATCCGATGCGCGCGCCTCCAGGACGGCGCGTTCGAGCGCGGTGCAGGCGGCGGCCAGCGCCCGCGCCCCCGCGGTGCGCGCCGCTCCGGCGACCGCATGGGCGGCGGCCCGCGCCTCTTCCATGTCGCCGGAGTCCAGCGCCTGCCGCACCCGCTCCAGCGTTGGCCGCGTCGTCTCGATGAAGAAGTCCATCATGTCGAGTGTCCCGGCATCCAGGCCGCCCTTCCCGGTGTCGCCGAAGGTCTCCCGCACATGGTCGAGGTCGAGGACCGGAAGCGTTTCTTCGATCGCAGGCTCGGCGGCGGCAGGCGCCGCCGGCAGGGGCATATCGGCCATGGGGACGTCAGGCGGGGCGTCCGCCCAGCGGGCCAGGACGCGGGAGAGCTGGGCCAGGGTCACCGGCTTGGCGAGGTAATCGTCCATGCCGGCGGCCAGGCAGCGCTCCATCTCGCCGGACAGAGCGTTGGCGGTCATGGCGACGATGGGGTTGCGCCGCCGTCCGTCCTCTTCCGCCCGGATGCGGCGGGCCAGCTCGTAGCCGTCCATCGCCGGCATGTGGCAGTCGGTGATGACCAGCCGGTGCCGGCCGCCGCGCCAGGCCGCCAGCGCCTGTTCGCCGTCGGCCGCCAGTTCCGCCCGGTAGCCCAGCCGGCGCAGCTGGCGCAGGATGACCTGCTGGTTGGTGGGATGGTCCTCCGCCACCAGGATGGGATCCGGGGCAGGGGGCTCCGGCTGCCCGTCCGCCTCCCCCGCCCCCTCCAGGCCGCCGGCCGGGGTCGGCGCCGGCAGGGGCGCGCCCCGAACGGCTTCTGCCGCATCCGGCGCGATGCGGCCGGTCAGGATGGCGGCGGCACGGACCAGCGCGGCGCGATGGACCGGCTGCATCAGCCCCGCCACCGGCCCCGTCGGCACTCCCGCCGGCGTGTGGGGCGAGGCGACCGCGGCGGCGCCCGCCCGTCCGTCGGCCAGCAGAAGCCGGGGCAGGGCGGGGTCGCAGGCGCCGGCCGCCGCTTCCAGTCCTCCGGCCAGCGCCGTGGCGGTCACCAGCAGTCCGACGCCGCCGTGCCCCAGCTTCGATGCGGCATCGGCCACCGTGGCGGCGGTCGCCACCGTCGCCCCGGCCTGCTCCAGATAGCGGGCCAGCACGGCGCTCTGCGCCTCGTCCCCGTCGGCGACCAGGACCGACAGGCCGGCCAGCGGCGCCGGGGAAGCGGACGCGGGCGCGGTTCCGGCCATGCGCGGCAACTCCACCGTGAACCAGAAGATCGACCCCCGGCCGGGTACGGAAGAGACGCCGATGCGCCCGCCCATCCGCTCGATCAGCCGGGTGCAGATCGCCAGGCCCAGCCCGGTGCCGCCGAAGCGGCGGGTGGTGGAACTGTCGGCCTGGCTGAAGGGCTGGAACAGCCGGGCCTGCCCTTCCGGTCCGATGCCGATGCCGCTGTCCTCGACCGATACGTGCAGGCCGACATGGTCGGAGAGGACCGCCCGATCGGCACGGACGCGCAGCACCACCCGGCCCCGGTCGGTGAACTTGATGGCGTTGCCGGCCAGGTTGAACAGGATCTGGCGCAGCCGCCCGGGATCGCCGCCCAGCCGCTCCGGCACCGACCGGTCGATGTCGCAGATCAGCGCCAGCCCCTTCTGGTGGGCCTGGGGGGCCAGCAGATCCGCCACCCCTTCCACCAGTTCGGCCGGGCACAGATCGATCTCTTCCAGCTCCAGCTTTCCGGCCTCGATCTTCGACAGATCCAGAATGTCGTCGATGATCCGCAGCAGCGCCGCCCCGCTGTCCCGCATGGTGGAGACCAGGGTCCGCTGCTCCTCGTCCAGCGCGGTCAGCGCCGTCAGCTCCAGCATGCCCAGCACGCCGTTCATCGGCGTGCGGATCTCGTGGCTCATCGTCGCCAGGAACTCCGCCTTCGACCGGGCGGCGACCTCCGCCTGCTCCTTGGCGGCGCGCAGCGCCTCCTCCGCCTGCTTGCGCGCGGTGATGTCGTAGCTCCAGGCCAGCACCGCCGGCTCGCCCTCGAAGCTGGTGCGCTGGAGCGTCTGCAGGGCCCAGACCCGGCTGCCGTCGGGGCGGTCGACGGCCACCTCGGCATCGCGCACCAGGACGCCGCCGTTCCCGGCATCCCATTGCTGGCCGGTTCCGCCCCGGCTGATGCTGGCACCGGGCAGGGCCAGCGCGTGGCGGCTGCCGACGAAGTCCTCCGGCGGACGGCCGGCCAGCTCGGCGGCACGGGCGTTGGCGAAGGCGACGGTGCCGTCGGCGCGGCCGATGGAGACGCCGACCGGGCTCTGTTCCAGGATGGTGCGCAGCCGGCGTTCGCTTTCGGCCAGCGCGCATTCGCGGGCGCGGATGGTGTCGACGAAATAGGCCAGCGCACGGGCCATCTCGCCGATCTCGTCCCGGCTGCCGGCCGGGGTGGCGGCGGGCAGGTCCAGATGGGGCATCGCCGCCGGATCCGCCGTCACCACCGCCTGCATCGCGCTGCGCAGCCGGCGCAGCCGCGCCACCACGTTGCGGTGGATGTAGGCGAAGATGGCGGCGGCCCCCAGGATCGACAGCACGGCCATGGCGACCACCGCCCGTTCGCCGTCGCGGATCACCCGCTCGAACTCGGCCGACCGCCGGGCGACGTCCTGCTCCACCGCCAGGAAATAGGCGGACACGATGCCGACCAGCTGGTCCGAAACCGCCTGGTTGCGCGCGGCCGACCGCTTGATCGCCCGCTGCAGCGACAGCTCCGCCTCGCGCAACGCGAACAGGGGGGAGCGGCCGAAGGCCTGCTCGACCAGTTCGCGCTGCAGCGGCTCCAGCCGGGCGGCCTGGTCGGCCGGCAAGAGGGCCAGCGCCTCGGCGGCATTGTCCAGCGCAATGCGGGCGTCGGCCTGGAAGCGGTCCAGCTGACCGTCGCGCTCGGCCCGCGCCGCCGCCAGCAGCGTGGTCGCCGCCCCGGCCAGCTCGCGGCGCCAGCGGTCCAGCGCCTCGCGGCCGCGTTCGGTCGCCTCGGCGTCCGGCAGGCCGGACCGCAGCTCCATGTGCCAGGGGGCATCGGCCTCCTGCGACTCGGCGGCACCCAGCCGTCCGGCCAGGGTGGCCAGCGCCTGGGCGCGGGCGTTGGTCTCGGCGATCAGGGACAGCTGCTGCCGGACCTGGGCGTTCAGGGTCAGCAGCGTGCCGACCAGCTCGTTCTTGCGGCGGTCCAGTTCGGCCAGATCGGCCCAGCCGGTTTCGGTCTCGGTCTTGCCGTTCCCCATTCCGTCGCCGGCAGCCGGGCCGGCGTGGCGCACGGCGCCGCCATGGGCGATCAGCCGCGCCATCAGCTCTTCCAGCCGGACGATCCGATCGCCCATCCGCGCCATCACCGCCTCGCGCGCGGTCTGGTCCTGGGCGGCGATCAGGGCAGGGGCGATGGCGGCGACGGCGCCGCTCTGCTGCACCAGCTGGGCGGCGGCGACCAGCCCCGGCACCTTGGCGGTGGCGATCTGCTCGTAGCCCTGGTGGAAGCGCGAGAACAGCGAGACGGCGACGCCGCCGGTCGCCGCGGCCAGCCCGCCGATGACCGTCAATCCCGCCAGGATGCGGAACGCCACGCTCCGCCGGGGACTCGACATGCCCACCCCCTCGTCCGCCGCAGCCGATGGCGCTGGGCCGATCATGCTGGATCGGGACTCCGCCGGCCGCGTCATACCCGCATCGGTGCGCCGATCATGACATAGAAAGTCGCACAGAGGGTGGGATCTCGGGGTGTCAGGCCACGCCGGTGGAGCCGAAACCGCCCGTCCCGCGCGCCGTGTCGTCCAGCGCCTCGACCTCGACCAGCGCCGCCTGGGGGGCCGGAGCGATCACCGCCTGGGCGATGCGGTCGCCGCGGGCGATGGCGAAGGGCTCGTCCCCCAGATTGATCAGGCAGACGCCGACCGGCCCGCGATAGTCGCAATCGACGGTGCCCGGCGTGTTCAGCACCGTGACGCCGTTCTTCACCGCCAGCCCGGAGCGCGGCCGGATCTGCATCTCCCATCCCGCCGGCAGCCCGACGGCGAAGCCGGTCGGCACCAGCAGCCGCCGGCCCGGCGCCAGCAGGACGGGCTCGTCCGCCGGCACCGCCGCACGCAGGTCGAACCCCGCGGCTCCCTCCGTGGCGTAGGACGGCAGCGGCAGGTCGTCGTTGCCGGGCAGGCGGAGGAAGGCGACGGTGGGGGGCATGCAGTGACTCCTGTGTGAGACGGCGGATGGGGGAGGTAGACGCTACTTCCCTGCGAAATGCTCCGCCACCGCCTCGGCCAGCCGGGCGGCGACGGCGTCCTTGGCCATGGTCGGCCAGGATTCGACGCCGTCGGCGCGGATCAGGTGGACGGTGTTGTCGCTGCCGCCGAAGGTGCCGGTGCCGGGAGAGACGTCGTTGGCGACGATCCAGTCGCAGCCCTTGCGGGCGCGCTTGGCGGTGGCATAGGCCAGCACGTCGCCGGTCTCCGCCGCGAAGCCGACCACCAGCGCCGGGCGGCCTTCGCCGGGCCGCGACAGGGTGGCGAGGATGTCCGGGTTCTCGGTCAGGGCGAGGGACGGCGGGCGGCCGCCGTCCTTCTTCAGCTTGCGGTCCGACGCGCCGTCGACCCGCCAGTCCGCCACCGCCGCCGCGCACACCGCGATGTCGGCGGGCAGCGCCGCCGCGCAGGCCGCCAGCATCTCGCGTGCCGTCTCGATGGCGACGACCGTGCAGCCGGGCGGGTCGGGCAGGCGGGTCGGGCCGCTGACCAGCGTCACGTCGGCGCCCAGCGTCGCCAGCGCCGCGGCGATGGCGTGCCCCTGCTTGCCCGACGAGCGGTTGGCGATGTAGCGCACCGGGTCGATCGGCTCGTGCGTCGGGCCGCTGGTGACGATGGCGCGCCGCCCGGCGAGGGGACGGTGCGCCTCCTCCGCGAAGAAGCCGGCGATGGCGTCGACGATCTCCATCGGCTCGGCCATGCGGCCGGGGCCGTACTCGTTGCAGGCCATCACCCCGTCGTTGGGGCCGACCCGCCGCATGCCGCGGCTTTCCAGCAGGGCCATGTTGGCCTGCGTCGCTTCGTTCCGCCACATGCGCACATTCATCGCCGGGGCGACCAGCACCGGCTTGTCGGTGGCCAGCAGCACGGTGGCGGCCAGATCGTCGGCCATGCCGGCGGCCATGCGCGCCAGCAAATTGGCGGTGGCCGGCGCCACCACCAGCAGGTCGGCCTCGCGCGACAGGCGGATGTGGCCCATCTCCGACTCGTCGGTCAGCGACCACAGGTCGCGGTAGACGGTATCCTCGGTCAGCGCCTGTACCGACAACGGCGTGACGAAGCGGGCGCCGGCCTCGGTCAGCACCGCGCGGACCGTCGCCCCGCGCTCGCGCAGGCGGCGGATCAGGTCCAGGCTCTTGTAGGCGGCGATGCCGCCGGCGATGACCAGCAGCACGCGCTTGCCGGCCAGAATGGCGTGATCGGCCATGCGAACCCCCTCTTCCCGACCCCGGTGTCGTCTTCGCTGCTGATAGTTCATCGCGCCGTCCCCGGCAAGCGGCGGGGCGGCGCCGGTTGCGCTCCGGAAGCGATTTCGACGCGCCGGCCGGCGCGGGCATGCGCGTAGGAGTAGGATTTTCAGAATTATCTGTTAGACAATAAGAGCCGTCCCGCCACCATCTCTCGCGTGTTGCCGATAGCATGCCGTCCGGTTCCATCCCCGTCCTGCTGATCGAAGACACGCCCTCGCTGGCCCGTGTCTATGCGGAATACCTGAAAAAGGAAGCGCACGCCGTCATCTCGGTGGAGACCGGGGCCGACGCGCTGGCGCAGCTGAACGGCGGCGCGCCGATGGTGGTGCTGCTGGACTTGCAGCTGCCGGACATGAACGGGATGGAGGTGCTGAAACGCATCGACGCCCAGGCGCTGCCCTGCGCCGTCATCGTCATCACCGCCCACGGCTCGGTGAAGGCGGCGGTGGAGGCGATGCGCTACGGCGCCTATGATTTCCTGGTGAAGCCCTTCTCGGCCGACCGGCTGGTGGTGACCGTCCGCAACGCGATGGAGCGGCTGCGGCTGGCCCAGCTGGTCGATACCTTCGAGAAGGACCTGAACCGCGCCCGCTACCACGGCTTCATCGGCTCGTCGCTGGCGATGCAGGCGGTCTACCGCATCGTCGACAGCGCCGCCTCGTCGCGCGCCACCGTCTTCATCACCGGCGAATCCGGTACCGGTAAGGAGGTCTGCGCCGAGGCGATCCACCGCCAGAGCCAGCGGGCCTCGAAGCCCTTCATCGCGATCAACTGCGGCGCCATCCCGAAGGATCTCATGGAAAGCGAGATCTTCGGCCACATGAAGGGCAGCTTCACCGGGGCGGTGGCCGACCGCGAGGGCGCGGCGGCGCGCGCCGACGGCGGCACCCTGTTCCTGGACGAGATCTGCGAGCTGGCGCCCGACCTCCAGACCAAGCTGCTCCGCTTCATCCAGACCGGCACCTTCACCCCCGTCGGCGGGTCGAAGCTGGAGAAGGTCGACCTGCGCATCGTCTGCGCCACCAACCGCGACCCCCTGCGCGAGGTGGAGGAGGGGCGGTTCCGCGAGGATCTCTATTACCGTCTGCACGTCATCCCCATCCACCTGCCGCCGCTGCGCGAGCGCGAGGACGACGTGCTGGAGATCGCCCGCCATTACATGGCGGAATTCGCCAAGGAGGAGAAGAAGGGCTTCACCCGCTTCTCCCCCGAAACCGAACAGGCGCTGCGCCATTACCACTGGCCGGGCAACGTCCGCCAGCTGCAGAACGTCGTGCGCATCGTCACCGTCCTGCATGACGGCGACACGGTGACGCCGGAAATGCTGCCGCCGCCGCTCGGCACGCCGCAGCCGGTGCCGGTCGCCGCCGCGGCCGGCGCCGCGCCGGCCGGCGCCCTCCCGGTCCCGCGCCCGCATGTCCCGCTCACGCCGGACTCGATCAAGCCGCTGTGGGAGGTCGAGAAGGACGCCATCGAGGACGCCATCACCGCCTGCGACGGCAACATCCCGCGCGCCGCCGCCCTGCTGCAGATCAGCGCCTCGACGATCTACCGCAAACGCCTCGCCTGGCAGGCCGAGGGAAAGCTTTAGATCGGATCGCGTAAAATCGGAATCGATTTGGAGCGTGAATCCGATCGCCAAACATAGAGCTACAGCTTCGTGCATTTCATATTAAACGCACGAAGCTGTAGCCTCGTCCGGCGATCGGGTTCGCGCTTCGGATCCTTTCCGTTCGACGCGCTCTAACCCTTTATTTCGGCAAGGAGCCTGCCCCGGCTCCCGGAACACGGCAAGAAACGGGCTAATACTCTTCGATAAAACGCCGTCGCCTTGGTCGTAATTCCACTCCCGGCTTGGCCGTCGTTGGTCCTATGCCGTGAGATGGAATTGCCCGCAACCACAGCATGCGGCTAGCCTCGCCCCACATTGTCTTGGTTCCGCTTGCCCGGCAGGCTTTATGGCGCAGCCGATGTCGGCGATCCCGGACCCATCTTGTTGCAAAGACCAGTCTTGCAGTGACTAAGGGGGAGGCTCATGACCAACGGCACCGTGAAATGGTTCAATACCACCAAGGGTTACGGCTTCATCGCGCCGGAAGCCGGTTCGAAGGACATCTTCGTGCACATCACCGCGGTCCAGCGCTCCGGCCTGCATGCGCTGTCGGAAGGCCAGCGCGTCCAGTTCGAGGTGGAGCGCGGCGACAACGGCAAGGATTCGGCGGTGAACATCAGCGTCGTCGAGTGACGGATCCGCGCTGACTTGATGAACCGGCCCCTCGGGCCGGACGCTCATACCGGATACCCGGCGGCGCGGTAGGCCGCGACGACCTCCCCGGCCAGCCGGGGAATCTCGCCGCGCAGCCCCTCCACCGCGTCCGCCGCCCCGTCTCCCTCCGCTTCCGTTCGGTCCCCATCCGCCGCGGAGGTCCGGCACGCCATCTCCAGCGCGCGGGCGGCGCCGCACAGGGCGAGGGCACCGAAGGTCCCGGCGGTGCTTTTCAGCGTGTGCGCCTCGCGCGCCAGGACGGCGCGGTCGGTCTCCTCCGCGATGCGCGCCACCCGTTCCCGCGTCTCCTCGACGAATTGCCGCAGCACGTCGGCCAGCAGCTCGGCATCCAGATCCTGGGCCAGCTGGGCCAGCACCTCCAGGTCCAGAACCTCCCCCGCCGCCGCCGGGGCCGCCTGGGAGCAGGGGCCGAAGCCGGCCGACGCTTCGGGCGATGGCGACGGCGCGCGCAGCCACGTCTCCACCGTCTCCAGCAGCAGCAGCCGGTCGACCGGCTTGGCGACATGGTCGTTCATGCCGGCGTGCCGGCAGCGGACGCGGTCGGCGTCGTCGGTATCGGCGGTCATGGCGATCACCGGCACCCGGCCGGCCGGACCCGGCAGGTCGCGCAGCAGGCGGGTGGCGGTCAGCCCGTCCATCTCCGGCATCGACAGGTCCATCAGGATCAGGTCATAGCCGCCGGCCTGCGCCGCCATCACCGCCTCCAGCCCGTTGGCGGCGGTGTCGGCACGGTATCCGGCCTGGGCCAGGATGGCGGTGACCAGCATCTGGTTCAGCGGGCTGTCCTCCACCACCAGAATCCGGCAGGGCGCCTGTTGGCGGTCCGTGGGCCGGGGGGCCGTGGGGAGAAGCGACGGCGGCGTCCGCTGCGTCATCGGAAGGAGGCTCCGCAATGAAGGAGGCGCCAGTGTAAGGGCTCGGTCTTGTCCCTGCAAAGCCCCGCTCCATCTTTGCGGAATGGATGCGGACGGGCCGATTTCGTGGAGTTCGGCGGCCCGGCGCTTCAAATCGGCGCGTCCCGCCGGTATGGTGACGCGCTTGGCCGGTGCCGGCACCGGAAAATGCCGCCCGCAGGACCGAGCCTTCACGATCCCAGCTTCCCTTCGACTTCAGGCAGTGCCGCAGACGATGACCAAACTGAACACCTACCGCTCCGGTCCCGACGAGCGCGGGCATTTCGGCATTTTCGGCGGCCGCTTCGTCGCCGAGACGCTGATGCCCCTGATCCTGGAGGTCGAGAAGGCCTATCGCGACGCGCGCGCCGATCCCGCCTTCGAAGGCGAGATGCGCCAGCAGCTCAAGCAGTATGTCGGCCGCCCCAACCCGCTCTACTATGCCGAACGCCTGACCGAACGGCTGGGCGGGGCCAAGGTCTACTTCAAGCGCGAGGAGCTGAACCACACCGGCGCGCACAAGATCAACAACTGCATCGGCCAGATCCTGCTGGCCCGGCGCATGGGCAAGACCCGCATCATCGCCGAGACGGGCGCCGGCCAGCATGGCGTGGCGACCGCGACGGTCTGCGCGCTCTACGACATGCCCTGCGTCATCTACATGGGCGAGACCGACATCGCCCGCCAGCAGCCCAACGTCTTCCGCATGAAGCTGCTGGGCGCCGAGGTCCGCGCCGTCACCTCGGGCAGCGGCACGCTGAAGGACGCGATGAACGAGGCGCTGCGCGACTGGGTCACCAACGTCGCCGACACCTTCTACATCATCGGCACCGCCGCCGGCCCGCACCCGTATCCCGCCATGGTGCGCGACTTCCAGTCGGTGATCGGCGACGAGGTGCGCACCCAGATGCAGGAGCTGGAAGGCCGCCTGCCCGATAGCCTGGTCGCCTGCGTCGGCGGCGGGTCGAACGCCATCGGCCTGTTCCACCCCTTCCTCGACGAGCCTACGGTGCAGATGGTCGGCGTCGAGGCCGCCGGGCGCGGCATCGAGAAGGGGCCGCTCGACCATGCCGCCTCGATCAACGGCGGCCGTCCCGGCGTGCTGCACGGCAACCGCACCTACCTGCTGCAGGACGAGGACGGCCAGATCCTGGAAGGCCACTCGATCTCCGCCGGACTCGACTATCCCGGCATCGGGCCGGAGCACAGCTGGCTGCATGACGTGGGCCGCGTCGAATACGCCTACGCCACCGACCAGGAAGCGCTGGACGCCTTCCAGCTCTGCGCCCGCACCGAGGGCATCATCCCGGCGCTGGAATCCGCCCACGGCCTCGCCGAGGTGATCAAGCGCGCACCGAACCTGCCCAAGGAGCACCTGATGGTGCTGTGCCTGTCGGGCCGCGGCGACAAGGACATCTTCTCCGTCGCCAAGCATCTGGGAGTGGAACTGTGAGCGCCGTGGAGAGTGCCGACATGAAGCCTGCCGACGTCCTGGCCGACGGCCGCATCGCCCGCCGTTTTGCCGCGCTGAAGGCGGAGGGGCGTGCCGGCCTGGTCACCTTCATCACCGCCGGCGACCCCGATCCCGCCGTGTCGCAAGGACTGCTGAACGGCCTGCCGGCCGCCGGCGCCGACCTGATCGAGCTGGGCATGCCCTTCACCGATCCGATGGCCGACGGCCCGGCGATCCAGGCCTCCTCGCTGCGGGCGCTGAAGGCTGGGATGACGGTGCGCAGGACGCTGGAGATGGTCCGCGGCTTCCGCAAGCTGGATGCCGACACGCCGATCATCCTGATGGGCTATTTCAACCCGATCCACGCCTATGGGGTGGAGCCCTTTCTGGCCGCCGCGCGCGAGGCCGGGGTGGACGGGCTGATCGTCGTCGACCTGCCGCCGGAAGAGGACGAGGAGCTGTGCATCCCGGCGCTGAAGGCCGGCGTCAGCTTCATCCGCCTGACGACGCCGACCACCGACGAGGCGCGCATGCCCATGGTGATGCGCAACACCTCGGGCTTCGTCTATTACGTGTCGATCGCCGGCATCACCGGCACCGCCAGCGCCTCGAACACCGCCATCGACGCGGCGGTCGCCCGGCTGAAGCGCCACACCGACCTGCCGGTCGCCGTCGGCTTCGGCATCAAGACGCCGGACCAAGCCGCCGAGGTCGCCCGCGTCGCCGACGCCGCGGTGGTCGGCTCCGCCATCGTCACCCGTCTGGCCGATGGTCTCGACGCGTCCGGTACGGTCAAGCCGGGCACGGTCGAGGACGTCCTGGGCTTCGTCGGCGAGCTGGCCAAGGGCGTGCGCGCGGCGCAGGGGTGACTATATTGGAGACGTGATCGGGATCGGGAGACATCGCCATGGCGTATCTGGACATTGACGACGAGCCGACGCCGCTTCCCACCCCCGAGGAGGCGGCGGCCGAAGTTGCGGACTGGAAGCGCCGTGTCGATGAGCTGTATGACGAGGTAATCAGCTGGCTGCCCAAAGGGAGCGGTTATGAAATCGACCGCTCCCGGTTGCTCTCCCGACATGAGTCCATGCTGAAAATTCTAAATCTTCCCGGTTACGAAATTCCTCTTCTACAGATTCGGCGGAATGGCAAGCAGGTTTTACTGTTTCAGCCGGATGGAAGATGGGTCTTGTTCACCCGCGGACGCGTGAACATCATTGTTGGGAAAGCTCGGTTTGGCGATCGGATTCTAGCAAAAGCAGCGGACGCGGATGAAAGTGATCCAGACTGGAAATACCGGACAAACGGAAACTGGAAGATTGATATAGATCCTTGGAATAAGGAAAAATTCCTGGAGCTTTTGAAGGAAGGGGAGGTTCTTTCTTCTCTTGGAGATGAACAGTGAAGCACTTTAAGGACGTGGTCACTGCATTTGAGGTTGCAAATACATATATCCCACATTGGTCTCTGACGCTTGATGATTCCGATAGCTCCGAGAGAGTTCAAGAACGAGATCGATTGATTGCAGTGAATGCAAATGCCTATTTGGCATTATTGATCGGACAGCTTGAGGTTGAGATCAATCGCCTTTGCCAAGAATTGATCCGTGAGCGTCGAGCTTCCTCATCTTGGGAGCAGCGACGGGCGTGGGATATTCTCGACGCCGCTGACGACCGCATTCGCAACATCCCATTCCTGAACCGCGTGGCGCTGCTGACCGACAAGGGCGGGACGGTTTACAAGCGCGCCAAACAGCTTTACGAAACCCGCAACAAGATCGCTCACGGCGATCTCCTGACGGAATCGCTTGATGTGGCCGAGATCGCGAAGGACATCGAGCGCATCGCCGTGTCGTTGAAAGGCGTTCCATGAACTGGCTTACCAACTACGTCCGCCCCAAGATCCGCGCGCTCTACGCCCGCAAGGAAGTGCCCGACAACCTCTGGCACAAATGCCCGAGCTGCGAGTCGATGCTGTTCCACCGCGAGCTGGAAGAGAACCTGCACGTCTGCCAGCATTGCGGCTTCCACATGCGGCTCGGTCCGGTCAAGAGGCTGGAGACGATGTTCGACGACAGCGCCTATGAGGGCGTCGAGCTGCCGAAGTCGGTCGCCGATCCGCTGAAGTTCCGCGACCAGAAGCGCTACACCGACCGCCTGAAGGAAGCCCAGACCAAGACCGGCCGCACCGACGCCATCGTCGTCGGCGAGGGCCGCATCGGCGGCCATGCCGCCGTGGTCGCCGCCTTCGACTTCGGCTTCATGGGCGGGTCGATGGGCATCGCCGTCGGCGAGGGGTTGCTGACCGCCGCCCGGCTGGCGGTGGCGAAGAACGCGCCGCTGATCGTCGTGCCCGCCTCGGGCGGGGCGCGCATGCAGGAAGGCATCCTGTCGCTGATGCAGATGCCGCGCACCACCATCGCGGTCGAGATGGTCAAGGAAGCCGGCCTGCCCTACATCGTCGTGCTGACCGACCCGACCACCGGCGGCGTCACCGCCAGCTTCGCCATGCTGGGCGACATCCACATCGCCGAGAAGGGCGCGCAGATCGGCTTCGCCGGCGCCCGCGTGATCGAGAGCACGATCCGCGAGACCCTGCCGGAAGGCTTCCAGCGCTCCGAATACCTGCTGGAGCACGGCATGGTCGACATGGTCGTCCACCGCCGCGACCTGCGCCCGACGCTGGTCCGCACCATCGGCCTGCTGATGACCCCGCGCATCGATGCGCTGGAGCCGGAGGATCTCGACCTGACCGCCGCCCAGGCGGCCGACGGCGAGCCGGCCCAGCTGCCCCAGCCGGCGGGACAGCCGGTTGCGCAGCCGGCCGCCCAGCCGACGGCGGCCCAGCCGGTCGCGACGCCGCCCGCCGCCCAGCCGGCCGCGCCGGTCCAGGCCGGCGACGACTGACCGGCGGTTCCTCGACATTCCAGCAGAGACGATCATGACCGACGCCTCCCTTCCGTTGGCCCAGACGTTGGCCACTCCGCCCACCGGGCCGGCCGCCAGCCGGTCCGACCCGGTGCTGGACCGGTTGAAGGGGCTTCACCCCAAGGTCATCGACCTGTCGCTGGACCGGGTGCGCCGGTTGCTGGCGGCTCTGGACCATCCGGAGCGGAAGCTGCCGCCGGTGGTCCATGTCGCCGGCACCAACGGCAAGGGATCGACGGTCGCCTTCCTGCGCGCGATGCTGGAGGCGGCCGGCCATCGCGTCCATGTCTACACCTCGCCGCATCTCGTGCGCTTCCACGAGCGCATCCGGCTGGGCGCGAGTCAGGGTGGCCGGCTGATCGACGACGAGCATCTGGCCGCCCTGCTGGCGGAATGCGAAGTCGCCAACGCCGGCAACCCGATCACCTTCTTCGAGGTGACGACGGTCGCCGCCTTCCTCGCCTTCTCCCGCGTGCCGGCCGACGTGGTCCTGCTGGAAACCGGGTTGGGCGGACGGCTCGACGCCACCAACGTGGTGGACCGGCCGGCGGTGACGGCGATCACCCGCATCTCCTACGACCACCGCCAGTTCCTGGGCGACTCGCTGCTGGAGATCGCCAGCGAGAAGGCCGGCATCTTCAAGCCCGGCGTCCCGGTGGTCCTCGCCCCCCAACCGGAGGCCGACGCGCTGAAGGCGCTGAAACTGCGCGCCACCGCCATCGCCGCCCCGATCCAGGACTGGTCGGTGGAGGAGCGGCCGAACGGCTTCCGCTTCGAGAGCGCCAAGCGCCATCTCGACCTGCCGCTGCCCGGACTGGCCGGCGCCCACCAGATCACCAACGCCGGCGTCGCCATCGCCTGTCTCGACCATCTGCCGCTGGCGGTGGACGACGAGGCGGTGCGCCGCGGCCTCGCTGCCGTCGAATGGCCGGCGCGGCTGCAGCGCCTGACCCGGGGTCCGCTGGCCGAGAGCCTGCCGCCGGGGTGGGAGCTGTGGCTGGACGGCGGCCACAACGACTCGGCGGGCGAGGTTCTGGCCCGCCAGGCGGTCGACTGGTCGCGCGGGCAATCGGACGGCAACCCGGCCCTGCCGCTGCTGCTGATCTATGGCATGCTGTCCAGCAAGGACCCGTTCGAGTTCCTCGGCCCGCTGGCCCCCTTCACCCATTCCCTGCGCGCGGTGGCGATCCCCGGCGAAGAGGCCAGCTTCACCGCCGAGGAATCCTGCGAGACCGCCAAGCTCTGCGGCATCCGCGACCATGGCGCCGCCGATGGGGTGGACGCCGCCCTGGCCGATCTGGTGGCCGGCCGGCGGACGCCGGCGCGCGTGCTGATCTGCGGCTCGCTCTATCTGGCCGGTACGGTGCTGGCGGAGAACGGCTGAGGAGGCGGCCGCTTCCTGCGCGTGGCGTGGATGCGGCAGACCGGAGGCGACAGGCAGGCGGACCGCCTCCAGACGGATGGCCCCAGAGAGATGGCCTGAGACAGATGGCCCCAGACAGATGGGAGGATCACGGCATGGTCGAAGCACCCACCCACATCATCCGGGCCGCCCTTGAGCCCGATCTCTACCGGGACATCGAGATCCCGAGCGACCGCTCCCTCTACGATCTTGCCGCGGCCATCGTCCGCGCCTACGCCTTCGACCTGGACCACGCCTTCGGGTTCTTCCCCAAGCTCGCCGGCCACATCTACGACGCCGAGCCCCGGTACGAACTCTTCGCCGACATGGGCGAGGGCGATGGCTCCCTCAGCGTCCGGAACACGACGGTGGCCCAAGCCTTTCCGAGAGTCAGGAAGGCGATGACCTTCCTGTTCGACTATGGCGACGAGTGGCGGTTCCGGGTCGAGGTCCTGGCCATGGGCAAGCGGGAACCGCGCAAGCGCTATCCCAGGGTGGTCGCGTCGGTCGGCAAGGCCCCGCCCCAATATCCGGATTTCGGCGAGGAGGACTGAACCCTTCGCTCCGCCGCGGCCCCGCCTCCCTCACCCATGCCGAGGTTCGCCATGCAGTTCCACGACGACCCGCTGCTTCGCCGCTGGGCTCTCGACGTCGCCGTCGACACCAACCTGGTGTCGCCGTCCATCCGGCAGCGGGTTCTCGACACGGTCCTGCCGGAGGCCGCCCTCGCCGGCCTCGTCGACGGCCTCGACCGGGACGAACTGACCGCGTTCCTCCGGCACCTGCCGGAGGAACGCTGGGCTGCGCATGCCGATCTCCTGGCCGAGCGTTGGCCGGGATGGAGCGGATCGCTGGCCGGGTCGGCGGCCCCGCTGATCGCCCGGTTCCGGCCGGAAGCCGCCCTCGCCCTGTTCCGGACCTTTCTCGCCGGTCTCGCCGAAGCGGTCGAGCCGGATGTTCCGAAGCTGCTCGGCGTCGTCAAAGGCCTCCGCGATCTTGCCGGCGGCCATGCCCGTGATCTGCTGACGACGGCTGCCGGCATCGTCGGGAGGAACCGCGGCTCGGGCTTCACCGTCTGGCACCACGCCATGCTGGCCGAGGCCGCCCTGAAGACCCGGCATCCCGACCGCATCGCGATGACGACCGAATGGCTCGGGCGGACCGCTGCCGGCGATCAGCCGCTTCACGAGGCCCTGGTCCAAATCGGCACATGGCTGTTCGGCGATGCCAGCCGCATCGGTTTCGTCAGGGATTTCGCCCTCGGCCACACCCGCCAGACCGTCGCCCCCTTGGCCGGCGAGCTTTTCCACCCCGACGGCCCCCTGGTCCAGATCGACAACGCCCTGCGGGGGCTTCCGCTGAATGACGCCAGAACGGCCGTCCGGCTGTTGGAGCAGCATCTGCGACCCGCCGAAGCCGCCGAATCGCCGGGGCATTGGGATGACTTCATCGCCCTGATGCAGGCGGGCATTCCGCAGCCGGAAGGTTGGAAGGAAAAACGGATCTGGGCCGAGGTCTTCGGGCTCGGCGGGATTCTGACGGCGCTGTGGCAACCGCGGCTGGACCTCTCCCAGGCCGATCCGGAAACGATCTGGAGGATCGTCACCGCCGACATCGACCTGCCGCCGGGCCTGGAAACGGCGCTGCCGGCACTGCAGGATGCTCCCCGCGAGACGGTGGTGGCGAAGCTGTCGGCGATCGCCCGCGGCGGCGAGGACACCTATGCCGGTCGGCATGCCGCCGTCCTGATGGGGCTGCTGGGCTACGACGAGTTCCTGCCGGAGTTGATCGCCGGCCTGGACTGGGAGTTCGAGCCCAGCCAGGAAGCCGCGGAAGCCGCCCTGGAGCGCTATGGCGACCGGGCCATTGCGGCTTTGGACGCCGATTTCGACCGGCTGGGCGGCTACCAGTGTCTCGCGGCGGTCGGCCTGGCATCCCGGCTCGGCACCGGAGCGGGAACCGACCTGATCGCGAAGCATTTCACCGAGCTGGTCGACGAGGATGCGGATTGGGTCGCGATGGCGGCCTCCGTCCTGGATGCCGAACCCCTGAACCGCCTGCTGGGCGACTGGCTCGGCGAGGAGGTCCCGGAAATCGACCGGGCCTTCGTGGTGCTGGCGAAGCTGCATGGACGGGCCGGCGATCCGGAACACCAAGACCTCGTCGCCAGGGTCGAGCGCCGCGAAGCCGAGGCGGCCAAGCGGCAGGCCGCGGCATTGCGAGGCGAAGAGACCGGCGACGATGCCCTGCCGCTGTTCCCATCGCTGTCCCTGCCCCTGGCCTGCCGGGCCTGCGGCCATACCGCATCCTACGACATCCGGCGGATTTGGATCACGAGCGACCCGGCCGACCCCAAGCCCTTTCTGGCCCAGGACGTCCCCTGCTCGTCCTGCGGGGCCGTATCGAACTTCGACTTCACCCCGGACGCCCTGGCCATCATCGGCGCGGAGGCCGAAGGGCTCCGCCCGGGAGGCTGGGAACTCTTCCGTTTCCGGGAGCGCTGGTCGGTCCTGAAGGTCTGGTACGCCGAAAGCGAGGCCGGTGTCCGGCGGTCGATCGCCGACATCGTCGAGGACTACGAGAACCATTTCGCGGCCCATCCGGACGATGCGGCAACCCATCGCTCGGCCGGCAATCTGTTCATCGACGCCAGCCGGTATACGGCGGCCGAGCAGCATTTCCGCCGCTGCCTGGAGATCGACCCGACCTATCTCGAGGCCTACTACGGCCTCGCCCAGGTTGCGGAATACCGGGGGAGTGCCGAAGAGGCCATCGGCCTGCTGGTAGAGGGGGCGAAGCACGGCGGCAGCCTGGCCTGCCGCCGGCCGGCGGGGTGGTCGACGCCGGGCGAGTTCATCGCCGATTACGTCGCCCTCTACCATGAGATCGGCGGCGATGCCGCCGGCCGGCCGAAGCTTCTGCCGGCGATGTTCAAGACCAAGCTGGGCCGGAACGACCCATGTCCGCTCGGCACCGGAAAGAAGGTCAAGAAGTGCTGCGGCGGCGGGACCTGAGGGTGGCGGGGGCCATGGTCCGTATGGCCGGCCCGAGTTCCTTCAAGCCCCTCCACTTCGGTTGCCATCAAGGTTTGATTTTGCAGGCAACCGATGGGCTGGACAATGTCCGGTGCCTTCATCGAGGTCGGTCGAGCGGTACCATCACGATGGCCACCTTGACCGAACCGTACACCCACCGGCATCGTCACGGGTGTCCACGGCACCGTCATGCCCATATTATTGATACCTGCCACGTCCGCATGCACAAAGGCGTGGGCCAACCGGTCGCGGGAGCCTCATGGGAAGCGTCGCCGACAAGATCGCCCGCAAGGTGGCGACCCAGATCCGCTCGAACGTCATCGACCTGTCCGCGTTTCGGGCGGGCCGGGAGCTGGCCGCCGAGGCCGGTCTCGACGGCAGCCGCTTCGAGGACCTCGTCGAGCAGGGCTACGACCCCGCCTTCGCCTTCTATGCCCAGGGGCTGACGCTGGTGTCGATGTTCGCCGAGGCGATCTCCGCCATGCCCGAGGCGAAGGGGTACGCCAAGGCCATGGCGAAGGCCGAGGACGAGTATATCCCGGAAGGCCCGCCGATCAGCCCGTTGACGGCGAGCTATTTCAACATGTGGGCCTTCTTCGACCTCCAGTTCGGGGCCAGCCGGGAGACCATGGGAACCTGCATCCTGCGGGTGGCGGAAACCACCGGCATGCCGGGCTGGATCGCCGGCATCGTCCGGCCGATGCAGGACTCCCGCATGGGTTTCTACGTCCACATGGGCATGGACGGCCCGCTGGTGCTGCTGAAGGACATCGTGACCGGCCGAGTCCTGCGGTGCCACTCGGCGACGGGGTATCTCGGGGAAGCCGGCCAGCTCTGGTACACCCGCCTGCTGCCCCCGCCGGTCCCGGACATCGGCCATCATGTGGTGGTCACCACGCCCTATGTGGTGCTGGACGGGACGGAGCAGCGGTTCCTGGACTATATCGGCCGCGAGGTCGTCCGGATGACCGCGGCCGGCGGACGGAAAGCCGCGGATGCCGAAACCCTGCTGAAGTTCGGCCCGACCGCCAACCACTGGAACGAGTACATCTTCCTCGCCTACGTCAACCACCAGCCCGACGCCATCTTCCTGGCCGGCGTCCCCGACATCCGTGAAAGCCTGCCGCAGGCGCAACGCGGCAGGCCGCCGCACCGGTAGGAGGGGGACATCATGGCCGAAGCCGTCACCACATCGTCCGGGCCGCCCTTCGGCCCGGGCGTTTCCGAAGGGCGCGGCGGCGGTGACGTTTCTGTTCGACCATGGCGACGCGTGGCGGTTCCGGGTCGAGGTCCTGGCCCTTGGCCGAACCCGATCCGATAGACACAACGAAAAAGCGGGCCAGATGCCGTTCCCGGCAACGCCCGCTGTCATTCCATCGACTTGTCTCACCCTTCCAGGGAAGGGGAAAATGGTGGAGCCGAGGAGGATCGAACTCCCGACCTACGCATTGCGAACGCGTCGCTCTCCCAGCTGAGCTACGGCCCCACACTCACACCGTTGCGTCTTCGTCGCCCCGGCGTGGCGCGGATATTGTCCATGCCGGGGGGTGCTGTCAAGCGCTCGATTCAGAAAAAATGAAGAGCGCGCGCAACGGCGTAGGACGGCCGATACGCCGCAGGCCGGCCGGACGATCGGCGGGCCGCCGTACTGGACAGGTCTCCATGCTTATGCTTAGGGTGCCCGGAAAAGGCTGGCGCCCGCTTCGCGGTGCGCTGCGCGCGCCCGCCGCAGAAAACCGCCGCAAAAACCGCCATGGAGCTGGCCCGGCATGATCGCGCTGTATTTGCTCATCAACACCATCCTCGACCTGTTCTTCTGGGTCCTGATCCTGTCGGCGATCCTCAGCTGGCTGGTCGCCTTCAACGTGGTGAACACGCGCAACCGCGCGATCTACCTGATCGGCGATTTCCTGTACCGCATCACCGAACCGGTGCTGCGCCCGATCCGCCGCGTCCTGCCCAACCTGGGCGGGCTGGACCTGTCGCCGATCGTCGTGCTGCTGGCGATCTCCTTCATCCAGAACCTGATGGCCCAGTACTGGCCGCGCTTCTGACCATGGCGGTCCCCTCTCCCTTCGAGGCGGTGGCCGACGGAGTGCGGGTCACGCTGAGGGTGACGCCCAAGGCGTCGCGCAACGCGGTGACCGGCATGGCCGACACCGCCGTGTCCGGGGCGGGGGGAGGCGGCAAGCGGGTCCTGAAGCTGGCGGTCACGGCGGTGCCGGAAAACGGCAAGGCCAACGAGGCCGTCATAAAACTGTTGTCGAAGGCATGGAAACTGCCCAAGACCAGCCTGACGGTGGTGGCCGGCGCCACCGACCGGAACAAGATACTGCATGTGGCGGGCGACCCGGCGGCACTGCTGCCGCGGCTGTCCGCCCTGATCGACGATGTGGGCAGCGAGGGTGGAGAGTAGCATGGCGGACGCGACGATCATCGACGGCAAGGCCTTCGCGGCCGGCCTGCGTGCGCGGGTGGCGGACGGTGTGGCGGCGCTGAAGGCCAGCCATGGCGTCACTCCCGGTCTGGCCGTCGTGCTGGTGGGCGAGGATGCGGCCAGCCAGGTCTATGTCCGCTCCAAGGAGCGGGCGCTGGTCGAACTCGGCATGAACAGCTTCGACCATCACGAGCCGGCCGACATGGCCGAATCCGACCTGCTGGCCCTGATCGACCGGCTGAACGCCGACCCGGCGGTGCACGGCATCCTGGTCCAGCTGCCGCTGCCCCGGCACATCGACACTCAGAAGGTGCTGGCCCGCATCGTCCCGGAAAAGGACGCCGACGGCTTCCACGTCGTCAATGCCGGCCTGCTCGCCACCGGCCAGCCGGGCGCCATCGTGCCCTGCACGCCGCTGGGCAGCCTGCTGCTGATCCGCGACACGCTGGGCCGCGACCTGAAGGGCAAGCGGGCGCTGGTGCTCGGCCGCTCCAACATCGTCGGCAAGCCGATGGCCCAGCTTCTGCTGCAGGCCGACTGCACGGTGACGATGGCCCATTCCCGCACCGCCGACCTGCCCGCCGAATGCCGCCGCGCCGACATCCTGGTGGCGGCGGTCGGCCGGCCGGAGATGGTGCGCGGCGACTGGATCAAGCCGGGCGCCACGGTGATCGACGTTGGTATAAACCGCGTTCCCGCGGTCGGCATCAACCGCGTCGCCGCTGCGGAGCCGGGCAAGACCCGGCTGGTCGGCGACGTCGCCTTCGACGAGGCGGTGAAGGTCGCCGGCGCCATCACGCCGGTCCCGGGCGGCGTCGGCCCGATGACCATCGCCTGCCTGATGCTGAACACGCTGGCCGCCGCCTGCCGCGCCGCCGGCGCGCCGGTGCCGGAAGAGGCCGCCCTTTGATCACCGTCCACGCCCGTGCCGAGGATGGACGGGTGGTGCGCCAGCCGCTGGAACTCGGCGAGGAATTGCCGGGCGGGGCGGTCTGGATCGATCTTCTGCGCCCGACCGAAGCCGAGCGCGGCCATGTCGGCGCGCTGACCGGCTGCGACCTGCCGACGCGCGAGGAGATGAAGGAGATCGAGGCCTCCAGCCAGCTCTACGTCGAGGGGGAGGGGATCTACATGACCTCCTCGATCATCTCGCGCGCCACCTCGCCCCATCCGGAGCAGGGCGAACTGACCTTCGTCCTGACCCCGCGCCACCTGATCACCCTGCGCTACACCGAACCGCTGCCGGTCATCACCTTCGCCGCCCGCAGCGTCCGCCAGCCGGAGCTGCTGGCGACCGGGGAAAGCGCGCTGTTCGGCCTGCTCGATGCGGTGATCGACCGGGTGGCCGACGTGTTGGAACTGGTCGGCGGCCGCATCGACGAGCTGTCGGCCCGCATCTTCGACGATTCGCTGGACGGCGGCGGCTTCGGCAAGGCGGCCAAGAAGCCGGACGAACTGCAGGACGTCCTGCGCGGCATCGGCCGGGCCGGCGACCTGACCCACAAGGTGCGCGACAGCCTGGCCGGCCTCGACCGGCTGGTGGTGTTCATGACCTCGGTCAGCGGCGGCCGGCTGAACAAGGACCAGAAGACCGCGCTGAAGACGATGACGCGCGACTTGCGCTCGCTGACCGAGCATGCAGGCTTCCTGGCGCACGAGGCGAACTTCCTGCTCGACGCCACGCTGGGCCTGATCAACATCGAACAGAACGCCATCATCAAGATCTTCTCGGTCGTCTCGGTGGCGCTGATGCCGCCGACGCTGATCGCGTCGGCCTACGGCATGAACTTCAAGCACATGCCGGAACTCGACTGGGACTTCGGCTATCCGATGGCCATCCTGCTGATGGTGCTGTCGGCGGTGGTCCCGCTCTGGTACTTCCGCCGGCGCGGCTGGCTGTAGGCCCAACTCCAAGAGGGACACCCCGATGACGATCCTCCTGCCCGATGCCGCCCTCGACGCGCTTCTGGCGCAGGATGTTCCCTACGGCGACCTGACCACCGACGCGCTCGGCATCGCCGCCCGCCCGGCGCGGATGAGCTTCGCCGCCCGCGGTGCCATGGTGCTGGCGGGGACGGAGGAGGCGGCGCGGCTGGTGGAGAAGGCGGGCGGCCATATCCTGCGCGTCCAGCCCAGCGGTACCGCCATCGATGCCGCCGTGACCTTCCTGGAGGCCGACGGCCCGGCCGGATCGCTGCACCGTGCCTGGAAGGTGGCGCAGACCCTGGTCGAATACGCCTCCGGCATCGCCACCCGCGCTCGCCGCATCGTCGAGGCCGCCCCCGGCGTCACCGTCGCCTGCACCCGCAAGAACTTCCCCGGTGCCAAGGATCTCAGCGTCAAGGCGGTGCAGGCGGGCGGGGCGGTGATGCACCGGCTGGGTCTGTCGGAAACGCTGCTGGTCTTCCCCGAACACCGTGCCTTCCTGACCGAAGGGCATGATGCTTGGATCTCAGCCCTCCGCCGCAAGGCCCCGGAAAAGAAGATCGTGGTGGAGGTCGGTTCGGTGGAGGAGGCGGTGGCCTTCGCACAGGCCGGTGCCGACGTCATCCAGCTGGAGAAGCTGCCGCCCGCCGCCGCCCGCGCGGTGATTGACGCGACGCGCGGGCTGACCCCGCCGCCGGTGGTGGCCCCGGCCGGCGGCGTGACCGAGGCGAACGCCGCCGCCTATGCCGCGGCCGGCTGCCGCCTGCTGATCACCTCGGCCCCCTTCTTCGGTCCGCCCGCCGACGTGAAGGTGGTGCTGGAACCGGCGTAGCGGCGACCTCCGCAACGGCGAGCCGCAGTCCCCGGAATTTCCGATTTTGCGAGTGAAAGCGCTTCCGCAATACCTATGCGTGCGCCACAGTGGCGGCGCGGATGGGATGGCGGACTGGCCGCCATCCCCGCTGCGCACAAGGAGAACAGAGGATGAAGGAAATCCTCCAACTCCTGATCCTGGCGTTGGAGATCGTCAAGCATTTGCTTGATCTCTTCAGCTAGCATCGGGCTGGCGGGCAGGGGGGCGGAATCCCCCTGCCCGCCAAGCCTGATATTGCCCCATCCGTGCCTGTAGTCAACTGCCGCCATCAACCGCCGGTATAGGAACCTTTACGCCGCCAGCCCGCCGCCCAGCTCGATCCGCACCTCCACCACGCCGGGTTCGTCCAGGTTCTCCTTGCGGACGAATCCCAGGGCGCGGCACATGTTCAGCATGTTGGTGTTCTCGCGCAGGACCTCGCCATAGACTTCCCGGATGCCGCGCGAACGGGCGTAATCGAGGATCTTGTTCATCAGGATATAGCCCAGCCCTTGGCCCTTCATGTCGGACCGCACCATCACCGCATATTCGGCGCGGCGGTTGTCGGGATCGGCGGTGATGCGCACCACGCCGTACATGATGGTGTCGCCGGTCTGCGGGTCGGGGCCGACGGCGATCAGCCCCATCTCGCGGTCGTAGTCGATCTGGGTCAGCCGCGCCGCCGCCTGATGCGACAGCCGCTTCAGCGGCGCAAAGAAGCGCAGGCGCAGGTCTTCCGCCGTCTGGTTCTCCACCAGATGGTGCACCAGCGGCTCGTCCTCCGGCAGGATCGGGCGGACGAAGAACTGGCGTCCGTCCTTGATGGTGATGCGGTCCTCCAGCGCCTTGGGATAGGGGCGGATCGCCAGCCGGGCCGCTCCCGGCAGCGCCGGCACGCCCACCTTGATGCGGGCGTCCAGCGCCATCACGCCGTCGGCATCGGCCAGCAGCGGGTTGATGTCCAGCTCCGCGATCTCGGGGAAGTCGACCACCAGCTGGCTGACCTTGTTCAGGGTCAGCGCCACCGTGTCCAGATCGACCGCCGCGCGCGAGCGGTAGCCCTGGAGCTGCCGGTGGATGCGGGTGCGGCTCATCTGCTCGGCCGCCAGCTTCATGTTCAGCGGCGGCAGGGCCAGCGCGTAATCCTCCACCACCTCGACGCCGATGCCGCCCTCGCCGAACAGCAGGACCGGGCCGAACATCTCGTTCTCGGTCATGCCGACGATCAGCTCGTAGGCGTCGGGACGGACGGCCATTTCCTGCACGGTGAAGCCCTCGATCCGTGCCTCGGGCGCCAGCTCGGCGACGCGGGCCAGCATCGCCTCGGCCTCCTCCCTCACCTGATCCGGGCTGGTCAGGCCGAGCACGACGCCGCCGACGTCGGACTTGTGGGTGATGTCGTGCGACAGGATCTTCAGCGCGATCGGTCCGCCGATGACGCGGGCGGCGGTCGCCGCCTCCGCCGGCGTCTGGGCGACGCGGGTGTCGACCACCGGGATGCCGTAGGCGGCCAGCACGCGCTTGGCCTCATACTCGCTCAGCCACTCGCGCTTCTCGGCCATGGCGCGGGAGACCACCTTCTTCACGGTGATCTCGTCGGGCTGGAAATCCTCCGCCACCGACGGCGGGGTCTCCATCAGAAGCTGCTGGCTGCGGCGGTAGCGCACCAGATGCATGAAGGCGCGCACCGCGTCCGACGGGCCGCTGTAGGTCGGGATGCGGCCGTCGGCGAACAGCTTGCGCGCCCCCACCGCCGACTGGTCGCCGATCCAGCTGGTCAGCACCGGATGGCGGCGCGCCTTGTTGGCCTGCACCGTCTCCGCCACCGCCTGGGCGATGGCTTCGCTGTCGGTCAGGGCGGAGGGGCAGTGCAGGACCAGCACCGCGTCGTTGCCGGTGTCCTGCATCAGCGCGTTCAGCGCCTCGGCATAGCGCTTGGGCGTCGCGTCGGCGCCGATGCGCAGCGGGTTGCGGAAGGGCGCCCCGCCTGGCTGGGGGCCGAGCGGCCCTGCCAGCGCCTCCTGCGTCTCCGGCGCCAAAGCGGCGAGCCGGCCGCCGGCCTGGATCAGCTTGTCGGTGGCCATCACCCCCATGCCGCCGCCGTTGGTCAGGATCGCCAGCCGGTCGCCGGTGATCGGCACCCCGGTGCCCAGCGTGCCGGCGGCATCGAACAGTTCGGCCAGATCGTTCACCCGCAGCACGCCGGCGCGGCGGAACACCGCGTCGTAGACGGCGTCCGACACCGCCAGCGCCCCGGTGTGGGAAGCTGCGGCCTCCTGCGCTTCGTCCGACCGGCCGGCCTTGATGACGATCACCGGCTTCTGGCGCGAGGCGGACCGGGCGGCCGACATGAATTTGCGGGCATGCGTGATGCTCTCGATATAGAGCAGGATGGCGCGCACCGTGACGTCGCTGGCCAGATAGTCCAGCAGGTCGCCGAAATCGACGTCGCCGCGCTCGCCAAGCGACACCAGATGCGAGAAGCCGATGCCGCGCGAGGTCGCCCAGTCGGCGACGGAGGTCAGCACCATCGAGCTCTGCGCCACCAGCGCCACGTCGCCCTTGCGCGGCGCCACCGGCGCGAAGCTGGCGTTCATGCCGCGGGCCGGCACCATGGCGCCCAGGCTGTTCGGTCCCAGCACCCGCATCAGATAGGGCTTCGCCGTCTCCAGCATCGTCTGGATCTGGTCGGCCGACATGCCCTTGGTCATGACGATGGCGGCCTTGGTGCCGCGCTTGCCCAGCGCGTCGATGGTCGCCGCCACCGTATCGGGCGCCGTGCAGATGACGCCCAGATCCGGCGTGATCGGCAGGCTGTCCACCGTCTTGTAGGTCAGCACCCCTTCCACCGCGCGTTCGGTCGGGTTGACCGGCATCACCGGACCGTCGAAGCCGGCCTGGAACAGGTTGCGCGCCACCACGGCGCCCACCGTGCCCGGTTTGCGGCTGGCGCCGATCAGGGCGATCGAGGCGGGCTTGAACAGCTTGTCGAGGTTGCGAACGGTCATGACCGGATCCGGTGCTGGGATAGGCGCCGGTCCCAGTCTGCCACGGGACACCGACGGTTTTGATGACGAACAGCGCAAGCCCGGACTTTCATCCCCGCCATTTGCTGCGACGCAACATTAAGGGCTGGTATGACCATTGGGCAAGAGGCGTTTCGTCGCGCCGGTTCCGGTCGGGCGGTGCCCGTTCCGCTCAGCGGGACGACCGGCGCCACGCGTCGGCCGACACCGCCAGCGACAGCAGCCCCCACAGCACCAGATACTCCACCCCGCCCTTGGCCCAGTACCAGTTGACCCCCTTGGTGGCGAAGGTGGCATAGGCGGCCACCACCATGCAGCCGGCCGACAGCAGAGCGGTCCAGCGGGTGAAGAAGCCGCCGACGAGCGTCACCAGGGCCAGGGATTCGCAGAGGATGGCGAGGCCAAGGAACAGCGGCGCCGGCTCCAAGCCGGCCTTGGCGAAGAAGCCCAGGGAGGCATCGATGCCGCTCAGCTTCTGATAGATGTGCGGGGTGTAGAACAGGCCCAGGAGAATGCGCACCATGTTCATCGGCAGCGCCGGTGAGAAGCGGTCGGGCAGGATCGCCGGGCCGATCAGTGCAGCGAGCGGCGAGGTGTCGTGACCGGCATGAGAAACGCTGTTGTTTGCCAATCCAGTGGACATGATGATCAATCCTTACAATTTTAGAGGATCTTGCCCGTTTGGCTGGAAAGTCCCGGATGAGAATGCTGGCTGACAGGCAGGGGGCGGAGGAAGTCCGCGACACACACCCGGCCATTATTTGAGTTCTTTTGTTTCCATCAATGATCCAGCACAATTCGCCCGGACCGTGTTTGGGAGGATGTCATGAAGGTCGGAATCGTCGGGGCGGGGTTCGTCGGCAGCACCGCCGCCTTCGCCATGGTGACCACCGGCGCCGCGAGCGAGGTCGTGCTGGTCGACAGGGACGAGGCGCTGGCCCAGGCCCAGGCGCAGGACATCGCCCATGCCGTGCCTTTCACCCATGCCGTCACCGTCCGTGCCGGCTCCTACGCCGCGCTGGAGGGGGCCGGGGTGGTCGTGCTGTCGGCCGGCGTCGCCCAGAAGCCGGGCGAAACCCGGCTGGAACTGCTGGAACGCAATGCCAAGGTGTTCGGCGCCATCATCCCCGAAGTGCTGAAGGCCGCCCCCGACGCGGTTCTGCTGGTCGCCAGCAACCCGGTGGACGTGATGACGCAGATCGCCACCCGCATCAGCGGTCTGCCGCGCAACCGGATCATCGGCTCCGGCACCGTGCTCGACACCGCGCGTTTCCGCGCCCTGCTGGCCGAAAAGCTGGCGGTGACGCCGCGTTCCGTTCATGCCCATGTCGTCGGCGAGCATGGCGACTCGGAGGTCCTGCTGTGGTCGAGCGCCACCGTCGCCGGCCTGCCGGTCGAGCAGGCGGCCGGGCAGCTGCGCCGCAACCTGACGCCGGAGGACCGCGCCGCCATCGACGAGGGGGTGCGCCGGGCCGCCTACCGCATCATCAACGGCAAGGGCCATACCGCCTTCGGCATCGGCGGCGGGCTGGCCCGGCTGGTGTCGGCGATCGGCGCCGACGAACGGCTGGTGGCGACCTGCGCCATGCTGACCGACGAGGTCTGCGGCGTGCCGCAGGTGGTGTTGTCACTACCGCGCGTCATCGGCGCCGGCGGCGTGCACGAAACCATCCTGCCCAACCTGTCGGCGGAGGAGGAAACCGCCCTGCGCCGCAGCGCCGAGATCCTGAAGGAGGCCGCCGACGGCGTCGAGCGACGCATGGGTTGGAGCGGCTGACGCCGCGTGGGCTAGACCGGTTGACGCTACCCCAGATGATCCACCAGCCCTGCGGCCAGCCCGTCGAAGACGGCGCGGCAGCGGGGGGTGGAGCGCAGATCCTCGTGCATGGCGACCCACATGCCCATCGGCATGTCGAAGGCGTCGGCCAGCACCCGCCGGAGGTCCGGGTTCCGCCGCGCCAGCGGCACCTGGCAGATGCCGATGCCGAACCCGGCCTCGATGGCCGCCAACTGGGCCAGATGGCTGTCGGAGCGCAGGGCGAAGCGGGGCAGGGCGATGGCCGGCGCCCGCCGCAGCATGGCGCGGATGTCCGGCGTCTCGCGGTCGAAGCCGATCAGGCTGTGGCGGGCCAGATCGTCCGGGTGTTGCGGAACACCGTGGCGGTCGAGGTAGTCGCGGTGGGCGTGCATGCCGACCGTGATGACGCCGATCCGCCGCACCAGCAGCGCCTGCTGTTCCGGCTCCACCATGCGGACGGCGACGTCGGCGTCGCGCTGCAACAGATCGTCGATGGTGTTGGACAGCACCAGCTCGATCTCCAGCGCCGGATGGCGGGCGCGCAGGCCGGCCAGGATCGCCGGCAGGATGCGGGCGCCCACCACCTCGCTGGCGGTGACCCGCACGGTGCCGCGCACCTCCGACCCCAGACCCGAGGCGGTGCGCCACAGGCCGGACGCCGCGGCGTCCAGCGCCTCCGCCTGCGGCTTCAAGGCCAGCGCCGCGTCGGTCGGGTCCAGCCCGCGCGGCGAGCGCACGAACAGGCTGCCGCCGACCGCTGCCTCCAGCGCCGCGACATGGCGGGCCAGCGTCGGTTGCGTCAACCCCAGGGCGCGCGCCGCCGCCGACAGCGATCCTTCGCGGATCACCGCCAGGAAACTGCGGTAGAGGTCCCAGCTCGGCGGAAGTGAGGTCATCGATTTCAGTATAGCCACCCGCCGGAGTTCGACAATTCCGTTCAGCCGGGGTCCGCCCCATCCTTACGCCATCACCGGGCGGACAGCGATGGAGGCAGCGATGGAGGCGGCGATAGTGGGGCAGGCGACCGGCACGGGCAGGACCGCCCTGGTCCTGGGGGCGACCGGCGGGGTCGGCGGCGAGATGGCGCGGGCGCTGGCGGCGCGCGGCTGGTCGGTGCGTGGCCTGCGGCGCAAGCCGGCGGCGGAACCGCAGCCCAACGGGCGGCCGGACGGCATCGACTGGATCGTCGGCGACGCGATGAACGCCGCCGATGTGGCTGCGGCGGCCGAGGACGCTGCCCTGATCGTCCATGCGGTCAACCCGCCCGCCTACCGGCATTGGGACCGGTTGGTTCTACCCATGCTCGACAACAGCATCGCCGCGGCCCGCGCCAACCGCGCCCGCATCCTGCTGCCGGGCACCGTCTACAATTACGGTCCCGACGTCTTCCCGCTGATCCCGGAGACGGCGGCGCAGAACCCGACGACCCGCAAGGGCGCCATCCGGGTGGAGATGGAGCGCCGCCTGCATCTTGCGGCGGGGCAGGGGGCGAAGCTGTTGATCCTACGTAGTGGTGACTTCTTTGGCCCGCGAGCCGGCAGCAGTTGGTTCAGCCAGGGCTTGCTGTCGCCCGGCAAGCCGCCGACCCGGATCAACCAGCCGGGGCGGCCGGGAATCGGCCATCAATGGGCCTATCTGCCCGACGTGGCGGAGACGGCGATGCGGTTGCTCGACCGCGAGGCGGAGCTGGGCGACGACGCAGTCTTCCACATGGGCGGCCATTGGGATGCCGACGGCGGCGGGATGGTCGCGGCCATCGCCCGCGCGCTGGGGGACCCCGGCCTGCCGGTGCGGCGGATGCCCTGGTGGGCGGTGCGGCTGGGCGGTCTGGCGGTGTCGCTGCTCCGCGAGATCAGCGAGATGCGCTATCTGTGGCAAAGGCCGGTGCGGCTCGACAACCGCCGCCTGCTGGCCTTCCTCGGCGAGGAACCGCACACGCCGCTGGATCTGGCCGTACGCCGGACGCTGGAAGGGCTGGGCCATCTCCCCGCGCAGCCGGCGGACGGCCCCGAACCCGATCGGACGTTATTCGGCAGCCATCGGCATCAGGATCAGGCGTCCGATCAGGTCGGTTTTGGCTGAGGCATGCTGGATGTCGTAGCCGACCGGCTCGCCGTCGGCGCCATAATCGACCATCACGTCGGGTTCGATCTCGTCCGTCCGTTTCGAGGGGAGCGGACGAACCTCGATATACAGGCTGTCGGTGCCGGGATCGTAGCTGGTTTTCATCATCGACGGCCGGATTGGCCGCTGTGCTGGGTTGATCGTCGGATATGGAGAGCCCTTCTTCCGAAACGTAAAGCTATCGCATGAGGCTCCCTCTCCCGCCCCGGGAGAGGGAAGGGGCCCGCCGCGAAGCGGTGGGAAGGGTGAGGGGTAATCCAAGGAACCATGCGGTTCCGGATTCTCGCCCTACCCCTCACCCTCCCCACTTCGTGGGTCCCCTCCCTCTCCCGGGGCGGGAGAGGGCGATTCTCGCCGAATGCAATTGCGTTCCCGCAAGGGGAGAAGGGCTACCGGAACGAGCCGATGCCTTTTCAGACATCGGCTCGCCCAAACAGAACAACCCTCAGACCACCGGACCCGGGGTGCCCTTGTTGGCTTCCAGGGCGCGGGCCAGGCCTTCCTCGATCTTCTTGGCGGCCTCTTCGGCGTTGCCCCAGCCGCGGACCTTCACCCACTTGTTCTTCTCGAGATCCTTGTAATGCTCGAAGAAGTGGGCGATCTGCTCGGTCACGATGGCCGGCAGGTCGGTGTAGTTCTTCACGTCGGTGTAGAACGGGTGCAGCTTGTCGACCGGAACGGCCAGCAGCTTCTCGTCCTCGCCGGCCTCGTCCTCCATGTACAGGACGCCGATGGGGCGCGAGCGCAGGACCGCGCCCGGGACGACGCCGTGCTGGCCGACGACGCAGACGTCCACCGGATCGCCGTCACCCGACAGGGTGTGCGGGATGAAGCCGTAGTTGCAGGGATAGAACATCGCGGTGTGCAGGAAACGGTCGACGAACACCGCGCCGGAGTCCTTGTCGACCTCATACTTCACCGGCTGGCCGCCGATCGGGATCTCGATGACGACGTTGACGTCCCAGGGCAGGTTCTTGCCCGCGGCGAGCTTGCTCAGATCCATGTATCGCGTTCCTTCGACTGGCGTATTCAGGGCACATTCTTGTTTTGGCGCCGATGCCCGGTCCGGCGCCACGCGGGGCCGGAGTTTAGGCGGAACGCCGGGCGAGTCCAAGGAACTTGCGCGGGCTCTTGCGCAGGTGCGGCAAAGCGGCAACCCTGCCGGTCATGACCCGCCCGATCCTGCTTCTCCTCACCCTTCTGGCCCTGCTGGCGCCCCAACCGGGACGGGCCGAATCGCCGCATCACGGCATCGCCATGCATGGCGACCTTGCCCTGCCGCCGGACTTCGCCGCCTTTCCCTACGTCAATCCGGCGGCGCCCAAGGGCGGGACCATCCGGCAGGCGGTGACCGGCAGTTTCGACAGCCTGCATCCGCACATCGTCAAGGGCGTGCCGGCGCTGGGGCTCGGCTACGTCTTCGAGACGCTGCTGACGCGGTCGTGGGACGAGCCCTTCTCGCTCTACGGCCTGCTGGCCGACCGGGTGGAAGTCGCCGACGACCGCTCGTCCGTCACCTTCCACATCGACCCCAAGGCGCGCTGGCAGGACGGGACGCCGGTGACCGCCGCCGACGTGCTGTTCTCGCTGGAGGCGCAGCGGACGCACGGCACGCCCAACCGCCGCCTGTTCTACGCCAAGGTCGCGGCGGCCGGGGCGCCCGACCCGCAGACCGTCCGCTTCGCCTTCTCTCCGGACGCCGCCGGAACCATCGACCGCGAGATGCCGCTGCTGATGGGGCTGATGCCGATCCATTCCAAGGCCTACTGGTCCGGCCGCGACTTCAGCCGCACGACGCTGGAGCCGATCCTGGGCAGCGGCCCCTACCGCGTCGCCGCGGTCGATCCCGGCCGCCGCATCGTCTACGAGCGGGTGCGCGACTATTGGGGCCGCGACCTGCCCTCCCGCGTCGGCCAGTTCAACGCCGACCGGCTGGAGTTCGACTATTACCGCGACGATTCGGTGGCGCTGGAAGCCTTCAAGGCCGGGCAGGGAGACGTTCGTTACGAAAGCGATCCGGCCAAATGGGCCACCGGCTACGACGGCCCCGCCTTGCGCGACGGCCGCATCGTCCGGGAGGAGGTGCCGAACCACCGCCCCGAACCGGCCCGCGGCCTGATCTTCAACACCCGGCGGCCGCTGTTCGCCGATGTCCGGGTGCGCCGGGCGCTGGGGATGGCGCCGGACTTCGACTGGATCGGCCGCAACCTGTTCCACGGCCTGCTGACCCGCACCGCCAGCTATTACCCCAACTCCGAGCTTGCCGCCCGCGGCCTGCCGGAGGGGGAGGAGTTGCAGGCGCTCGAGCCCTTCCGCGACCGCCTGCCGCCCGACCTGTTCACCAAGCCCTTCACCCTGCCAGACGCCGGCAATGGCAACGGCCCGACCAGCCTGCGCGCCAACCGTCGCGAGGCGCTGAGACTGCTGGAGCAGGCCGGCTGGCGGGTGCGCGACGGCCGGCTGGCGGATGCGGCGGGAAATCGTTTCGCCTTCGAAATCCTGCTGTCCGATCCGTCGGAGGAGCGGGTGGCGCTGGAGTTCGCCCGTTCGCTGGAACCGCTGGGGATCGAGGCCCGCGTCCGCACGGTGGACAGCGCCCAGTTCCAGGCCCGGTTGGAGCATTTCGATTTCGATATGACCTTGCGCTGGTGGGCGTCCACCCTGTCGCCGGGCAACGAGCAGCTCTATTATTACGGATCCGATGCGGCGGCGCAGGAGGGGAGCCGCAACCTCGCCGGCATCCGCGACCCGGTGGTCGATGCGCTCGCCCGCTCCATCGCCGCCACGACCACGCGGGGCGCCCTGGTCGGCCGGGTGCGGGCGCTCGATCGGGTTCTGCTGTGGGGACAGTACATGGTCCCGCTGTACCACAGCCCGGCCGACCGCATCGCCCGCTGGGCGACCCTGCACCGTCCCGCCGTCACCCCGCTCTACGGCCCGATGCTGGAAAGCTGGTGGGTGGAATAGGCGCAGGGCTTCGCTTGCGCTCTTCTCCGCCGCACCGCATCATCGCGGCAAAGAGACCGTCGGTAACGACGAGACGGGGGAGTTTGCCAACCATGCCGACCGCCAAGCCGCGCTTCACCCTGGCTGCCGCCGTAGCCGTGGCGCTCGTCGCCACATCCCTGACGGCAACGGCCCAGCCGCGCACCGACCTCGTCGTCGGCATGGCGCTGGAGCCGCCGCATCTCGATCCCACCGCCGGTGCGGCCGGCGCCATCAAGGAAGTCACCTACGCCAACCTGTTCGAACCGCTGCTGCGCGTCGATGCCGACGGCAGGCTGATCCCCGGCCTGGCGGAGCGCTGGACGGTGTCGGAGGACGGGCTGACCTACCGCTTCAGCCTGCGCCCGAATGCCAAGTTCCATGACGGCACGGCCGCCGATTCCGCCGACGTGAAGTTCACGCTCGACCGCGCCCGCGCCGCCGATTCGGTGAATGCCCAGAAGGCCTATTTCGCCCCGATCGCCAAGGTGGAGACGCCCGACCCGCACACGGCGGTCGTCACCCTGTCGCGTCCCGACGGCCTGTTCCTGTTCCACATGGCGAGCGGCGACGCCGCCATCGTCGCCCCGGAATCGGCGGCGACCAACAAGCAGAAGCCGGTCGGCACCGGTCCCTTCCGCTTCGACCGCTGGGTCGCCGGCGACCGCGTCGTGCTGGTCCGCAACCCCGACTATGACGGCGTCCAGCCGAAGCTCGACCGCGTCACCTTCCGCTTCGTCAGCGACCCCGCTGCCCAGGTGGCGGCGCTGAAGGCCGGCGACATCGACGCCTTCACCCTGTTCAGCACCTACGAGGCGCTGCCGGAATTCCGCAGCGACCCGAACTTCACGGTGACGGTCGGTTCGACGGAAGGCGAGACGATCCTGTCGACCAACAACGCCCGCAAGCCCTTCGACGACGTCCGCGTCCGCCGCGCCATGGCCCACGCCATCGACCGCCAGACGCTGATCGAGGGCGTGCTCTACGGCAACGGCGTCGCCATCGGCAGCCATTTTCCGCCGCACCGCGAGGGCTATGTCGACCTGACCGGGATGTATCCCTACGACCCGGCCAAGGCGAAGGCTCTGCTGGCCGAAGCGGGATATCCCAACGGCTTCGACACCACGCTGCGCCTGCCGCCGCCGCCCTACGCCCGGCGCGGCGGCGAACTGGTCGCCGCCATGCTGGCCGAGGTCGGCATCCGCGCGAAGATCGAGCCGGTGGAATGGGCGGCCTGGCTGGAGAAGACGTTCAAGGGCAAGGATTACGACCTGACCATGATCGCCCATACCGAGCCGCTGGACATCGACATCTACGCCCGCCCCGACTACTACTTCAATTACAAGAGCGAGCGCTTCAACGGCCTGAACGACGAGCTGAACCGCATCCAGGATCCGGCCAGGCGCAACGCCCTCTACGGCGAGGAGCAGAAGGTGCTGGCGGAGGACGCGGTCAACGGCTTCCTCTTCATGCTGCCCTCGGTGACGGTGCAGAAGGCGAAGCTCACCGGCATGTGGGTGAACCGCCCGGTCCAGGCCAACGACGTCACCGGCGTCTCCTGGAAGTAAGGCCAAGTAGGTAAGGATAGCCCCCGCGTGCTTGCGTTCCTGCTGCGACGGCTGGCCAGCCTGATCGTCACCGTCTGGCTGGCCAGCATCGCGGTCTTCGCGGTGCTGCAGCTGGTTCCCGGCGATCCGGCGCTGCTGATGCTGGGCGTCAACGCCCAGCCCGACACGCTGGCCGCGCTGCGCGGCCAGATGGGGCTCGACCAGCCCGTCCTGACCCGCTACCTGCACTGGGCCGGCGATCTTGCCCGCGGCGATCTCGGCGTCAGCCTGACCTATGCCCGTCCCGTGGCCGAGCTGGTGGCGGAGCGGCTGGCGGTGACCCTGCCGCTGGCCCTGCTGTCGCTGATCCTCAGCACCGTCGCCGCCCTGCCGCTCGGCCTGCTGGCGGCGGCGCGGCGGGGGCGGGGCGGCGACTGGGCGGTGTTGGGCTTCGCGCAGCTGGGCGTGTCGATGCCCAGCTTCTGGATCGCCATCCTGCTGATCCTGCTGTTCTCGCTGACCCTGCACTGGTTCCCGGCCGGCGGTTTCCCCGGCTGGGGCGGCGGCGTCGGTCCGGCGCTGCACGCGCTGTTGCTGCCGGCGCTGGCGCTGGCGGTGCCGGAGGCCGCCATCCTCGCCCGCGTCACCCGCACCGCCGTGCTCGACACGCTGGGCGAGGACCATGTCCGCACCGCCCGCGCCAAGGGGGTGGGGCGCATGGCGGTGCTGCTGCGCCACGCCCTGCCCAACGCCCTGATCCCGGTGGCGACGGTGCTGGGCCTGCAGATCTCCTTCCTCGTCGCCGGGGCGGTTGTGGTGGAGAATGTCTTCACCCTGCCGGGGCTGGGCCGGCTGCTCTATCAGGCCATCGGCCAGCGCGACCTGATCGTGGTGCAGGGGGTGGTCGTGCTGCTGGCGCTGTTCGTCGTGGTGGTGAACGCCCTGGTCGACATCGCCTGCGCCTTGGCCGACCCGCGGCCGAAAGGCGGAGAGTCGTGAGGCGGAAACTGCCCCTCTCCCTCCGTTTCGGCGCTGCGCTGACCTTGCTGCTGGTCGCCATGGCGCTGCTGTCGCTGCTGTGGACGCCCTATCCGGCGGAACAGGTGCGGGTGGTCGCCCGGTTGAGGCCGCCCGATGCCGACCATTGGCTCGGCACCGACCATTTCGGGCGCGACGTGCTGTCGATGATCATGGTCGGCGCCCGCAACTCGCTGGCGGTCGGCGCGGCGGCGGTCGGGCTGGGCCTGCTGGCCGGCGTGCCGCTCGGTCTGCTGGCCGCCGCGCTGGGGCGCTGGGGGGACGAGGCGGTGGCGCGGCTGGGCGATCTGGTCTTCGCCTTCCCGGCCGTGCTGACGGCGATCCTGCTGACCGCGGCGCTGGGGGCGGGGGCGATCAACGTCGTTGTCGCGCTGGCGCTGTTCAACGCCGCGGTGCTGGCCCGCGTCACCCGCGGCGCGGCGCTGGCGGTGTGGCGGCGGCCCTTCGTCGGGGCGGCGCTGGCGCTGGGGCGGGGGCCTTTGTCGGCGACGCTGGTCCATGTGCTGCCCAACATCGCCGGCATCGTCGTGGTCCAGGCGACGATCCTGTTCGCCGTCGCCATCGTCAACGAGGCGGCGCTGAGCTATCTCGGCCTCGGCATCCAGCCGCCTAGCCCGAGCTGGGGCAAGATGCTGGGCGACGCCCAGACCCACCTGTTCAATTCCCCCTTGCAGGCGGTCTTCCCCGGCGTCGCCATTGCGCTCAGCGTCATGGGGCTGACGATGCTGGGCGACGGCCTGCGCGACTGGCTCGATCCGCGGCACCGGTCTTCGGGGGTGCTGTGAAGGCGGACGGTGAGGTTAGACCCCCACCTAACCTCCCCCGCTGGGCGGGGGAGGGACTGCCGCCACTCTCCCGCATCAGCACCAGTCCCCTCCCCCGCCCAGCGGGGGAGGATTAAGGTGGGGGGGTAACTTTGCTCAAATTCCCGCCTCCTCACCCCACCTGCCGCGTCCGCTCCGACAGCTCGATCAGGTCCATCAGCTCGTTGCTCTTCCAATAGCGCGACTTGCCGACTTCCGTGCGGGCGGTGGCGACGAGGTCGTCGATGATCGCCTGCTCCTCGGCACCCAGCGTACCGCCGCGCTCCAGCCGGTGCGACAGCAGGCGGGTCATGTTGTGGCTGAAGGTAGGGATCCAGGCGCTGACGCGCTGGCCGAACACCCCGGCGATGGCGTCGATGCGCAGGAGATGCTCCATCCGCTCGTCCAGCGGGTCGGTCTCCTCGAACTTCATCGCCCTCTCGACGTTGGCGCGCAGCTCCTCCAGCAGGGTCTCGCGCCACTTCACCAGATCGTAGGTCTCGAAGCCGAAGTCGCGCGACATCGCCTGCCAGCGCCACAGCAGCCGGTCGAGCCAAATGACGTCGGCATGGTCGATGACCGGCTGGCGCCGGGCGGCGGCGGCCTGGGCCGAGCGCTCCATCGCCACCGCGGTGACCCGCGCGCCGATGATCTTCGCCGCCTGGGTCCAGGCGTTGCGGAAAGCCGGCTCGCTGCGCCGGTCCTCCATCAGCCCGGCGGAGGTCGCGGCATGGACCAGCTGGTCCAGCCGTTGCACCAGCGCTTCCAGCCGCGCCTTCTCCTTGGCGCTGGGCCGGATGGCGGAGCCGGGGACCCGGTCGTTCAGCTTGAGCACGGCGGTCAACGCCGCGGTCAGGGCGCGGGTGACGCCGATGAAATGCCCGGTCAGCGCCGAGGTCATGGCGTCGCCGCGGCTGGGATCGACGCCGCTCTGCCGGATATAGAGCGCGGCCACCGGATAGTTGCGCTTCACCGACAGGACCGACAGCGGCAGCAGGCTGGCCAGATCGTCGCCGCAGCGGTCGCGCAGCTGGTCCGTCGCGTCCAGCAGCAGGTCGGCCAGCCGGTTCGCCTCCACCTCGCCGCTGCAGGAGGCCGGGAACTCCTCCAGCCGCTCGGCGACCGGCTTCAGCGGCCCTTCGGCATTGGCCAGCACCAGATGCATCAGCCGCAGCGTGCCGAGGTCGATGTGCGGCGTCTTTTCCAGGAAGCCCGACATCAGGCGGGTGCGGCGCGGCCGATTGCGCGACATGCCGGCCAGCAGCTCCTCCACCGCCTTCTTGTTCGCCAGCACGGCGTCCAGATGCTTCACCGAGGCGACGCGCATCCGCTCCCTCATCACCATGGCGACGGGGGAGCGCAGGATGCGGTCGATCACGTCGCCGCGCGCCATCTCGTCCAGCGTCTCCTGCGCCTCCACCGCCAGCAGCGGGAAGGCGTCGCGGCTCAGCGCCTCCCACAGGGCGCCGACGTCGACCCGTTGCAACATGCCGGGGAGGACGACGCCGCCGTGGAACAGCACGTCGTCGTCGATCAGGAAGGCTTCGAACAGGTTGGTGAACAGGCGCCGGGCGCGGTTGGTGCGCTGGCGGTTCAGATACTCGATGACATACTGGCGGACGAGCTGGACCCGGTCGGTCGGCTCGCTGTCCATGCCTTCGATCTCGCTCAGCAGGCTGTAGACGAGGCTGGCCGGCAGCCGCGTCACCAGGGCGTCGATCTTCTGCCGCAGCTCGTCCTGGTGCGGCTCTTCACGCTGGTGGTCGAAGGCCCGCTGCGGGTCGAAGGGGCGCAGGTCGCCGGTCATTTCGTCGGTCATGCGCGGGCCGCCACGCGATGTTGAAAGGCGCTGGCGGGCGCTGGCGCGCCGCCACGCGTCATTTGGGACGCAAACGGTAAATTATTGTGTAATGAACCGGGATGCGGCGCCTGATAGGGCGCGGCCCCCGCCGGATGCGGGCGGCCGCGCCGCGACCGGGAATGCTCAGCCGTTGCGCAGCTTGGCGATCGGCTGCGAGAACTGCAGCTCGATGTCCCAGGGGAAATGGATCCAGGTGTCCTGGCTGACTTCGGTGATGAAGGTGTCGACCAGCGGCCGGCCCGCCGGCTTGGCGTAGACGGTGGCGAAATGTGCCTTGGGCAGCATCTTGCGCACGACTTCCGCCGTCTTTCCGGTGTCGACCAGGTCGTCGATGATCAGCCAGCCCTCGCCGTCGCCGGCATTGGCGCCCTCGACGCCCTTCAGCACCGTCGCGTTGCGCTGCTGCTGGTGGTCGTAGCTGGAGACGCAGACGGTGTCGATCATGCGGATTTCCAGCTCGCGCGCGATGATCGCCGCCGGAACCATGCCGCCGCGCGTGATCGCGATGATGCCCTTCCACGGGCCGCGGTCGATCAGGCGCCAGGCCAGCGCCTTGGCATTGCGGTGGAGCTCTTCCCAGGACACCGGGAAATGCTTGTTGAAGGGGGCTTCGGCCACGGGACTGACTCCAAAAACGGCAAGGGGACTGTATACCCCAGCCGCCGCCGCCCGGCAATCGGGGGCGATTCGGGGGCAGGGCTCCGAAGCCGGGTTAACAGCGGTTTACGAACGTCGAAGTTTCTGATTCGGTGGAG